>CAVSOS010000036.1:0-198439 GCA_963729395.1 uncultured Pseudomonadota bacterium
GCAGCTACCCTGTTCCTGTCACGACAATACGCGCTGGAATACGGACCGATCGGCATTCGTTCCAATGCGGTCAACGCTGATCGTATCCGATCCGGCCTGCTCAGTGACGAGATGATTGCAAACCGCGCGAAGGCCCGTGGCGTCACCGACAAGGAATATTTGTCCGGCAATCTGCTCGGCCTCGAAGTGACCGCCGAACACGTCGCCCAGGCTTTTTTGCACCAAGCGCTCGCCGAACGCACCACCGCCGATGTGACCACTGTCGACGGTGGGAACATTGCAGCAGCACTGCGATAGGCCTGGAGAGTGCCGGATCGACACCCTCAAGCAACGATGCCTGGCTAAGGAGAGAAAGCATGAAAATCGCCCTGGGCGCTGACAGCGCCGGCAAGCCGTTGCTTGACGTGATCGCCGCCCATTTGAAGACGAAGAAGGATCTCGTCGTCACCGATCTCAGCGAGCCCGGCTATTACGCCGACACTGCCGATCGTGTCGCGTCGTCGATCAATGCGGGTCAACATGAGCGCGCAATTCTCTTTTGCGGAACAGGCATAGGCGTTTGCATTTCCGCGAACAAGGTTCCCGGAATTCGCGCGGCGCTCACCCACGACACCTATTCCGCCGACCGCGCCGCCAAATCGAACAACGCACAGATCATCACGATGGGCGCTCGCGTCATCGGACCGGAACTGGCCAAGGCGATCGTTGACGTCTGGCTGGCAGCCCAGTTCGATCCGAGCGGCCCATCCGCCGGCAATGTCGATGCGATCGGCAAAATCGACGAGAAATACGGTAAGCGCGCTTGAGGTCACAGTGGTGAAGCCCCCCTGGATCGGAACAAGCTGGAAGATGAACAAGACCAGAGCGGAAGCGCGCGCTTACGCCGAGGCGCTCAAGGCGTCGAGCGCTGCGTCCACGCGCGCGCGCGCCTTCGTCATTCCAGCGTTCACGTCGATCGCCGATGTAGCCTCCATCCTCGCAGGGACTGCGGTGCGGATTGGCGCGCAAAACGTGCATTGGGCGAATGCGGGCGCCTGGACCGGCGAAATTTCACCGGTGATGATCAGGGATGTCGGCGCAACGCTGGTAGAGATCGGCCATAGTGAACGGCGGACGCATTTCGGCGAGACCGATGAAACAGTTGCGCTCAAGATAAAGGCAGCCCTCGCCCATAATCTCCTGGCGCTGGTTTGCGTAGGCGACACCAGGCAGGAATATGAAGCGGGCCAAACATCGGCCGCGTTGGCCAGGCAGGTCCGCAGCGCGCTCCTGGCCACCACGGCGCAGGATCGCGACCGCATCGTGATCGCCTACGAGCCGGTCTGGTCCATCGGCGAGGGCGGCATTCCCGCCGATCCCGATTTCGCCGACCGTCAACATGCTGTTATCAAGGAAGAATTGCTGCGGCACTTCGCGGAGCCCATTGATGTCATCTATGGCGGCAGCGTGAATCCCGGCAACTGCTGCGACCTCGCCGCCCGGAAAAACATTGACGGCCTGTTCATCGGACGGTCGGCATGGGAGGCGAGCGGGTATATCGGCATGGTTGAAAGCGTCGTGGCGGCTCTCAAACCTTGAGTTGTGAATCGGCGAGGGACGAATGGTGCCGGCGCGGCGATTTCGCTCGGCTGTCGCCACCTCGGCGGCCCAACAACGTCTCAAGATATGGATCGTCGGCGGCCGTTGCGGCGATCGGTCCAAAATAGACGGCGCCGGTTTCGCCATCAATCAATATTGTGTCGCCTGGCCGCGTAAAGCGGCATTCGCCGGCTGATCCGGAAAAATCTTCGACGCCGGCCGCGGCGCGACCTTCGGGTCTCGACGCATTTACTTCGACGCGGTGTGCACGCGTGAGTTCCGCAGGGGTATCGGTGTCGGCTCCAGCGGAGGTTCTGAATAACCACCAGCATCGAAGATAGCGCGTCGCGGCAACGGCGTGGCCGCTTCAAGCGCAAAGACGGCGATCTGAGTTCTGTTCTGAAGGTGGTATTTGCGCATGATGTTGCCGATATGCGCACGAACGGTGTTTTCAGAAATTTTGAGTTCGTATGCAATGTTCTTGTTCTGCATCCCGCGAGCGAGAAGCACCATCAATTCACGCTCACGCGGCGTGGGTGTGATCGAAGTCTTTTAGATCCGAACTCATGACCAATTCCTCCCTGGCCTAAAAATTGATGTGGCCACCCCATGCCGTCACTCCGCCCTGAGCGCCTCGATAGGACTAAGTTTGGAAGCCTTGTGCGCCGGATAAAATCCGAAGACCAAACCGGTCGCGACTGAAAAAGCCACGGCCAGGCCGATCGCCTCCATGTCGATCGCCGTGATCCACCCGGCCATCCGGGCCACCGTCATCGAAAGCGTGATACCGCCGACAATTCCTATGGCGCCTCCGACGAGACAAAGGACAAGCGCTTCACAAAGGAATTGAAGTTGAATATCCCGCATTCGGCCTCCGAGCGCGCGGCGAATCCCGATCTCGCGGGTGCGCTCCGTGACCGATACGATCATGACGTTCATGATACTGATGCCGCCGACGAGCAGTGAGACGGAGGCGATCGCGACCAGCAGCAGCGCCACAGTCCGGATCGCGCCCTGCTGCGCCTCCATGGCCGCGGCGGGATCCTGGACCTTGAAATCGTCTTCCTGGCCAGAGGGAATCCGGTGTCGTTGCCGCAACAAGCCCTCGATTTCGGATCTCGCCCCCGACATCTGGCTGTCGGCAGCCACCTTGGCAAGGATATAGGCAATAGAGTCCCTGTTGATCCCGCTCGCGCTGCCGAGAAAGCGCAACTTGGCTGTCGTCAGTGGGACGAAGGCGACGTCGTCCTGCGCCGGTCCTTTGCGATCAAGAACGCCGACCACCTCCAGCGGAACTTTCATGATCCTGATTTGGGCGCCGATCGGATCGTCTCCCGGCGCAAACAATTCCTGTGCAACCGTGCTCCCGAGGATTACCACCTTTCCGGCTCCCGCCTCCTCAGTGGCAGAGAAGAACCGCCCGGAAGACAACTCCCAGTCACGAACCATGAAATGCGCGATCGTCGTTCCGTTGATCGTCGTGTTCCAGTTCTTGCTCTCATGGATGATCTGCGCCGTACCCGCAATCGAGCCCGCGGCGGCCTGCACCTCCGGAATCTGCTCAAGAATGGCCTGCACATCGCCTTCGGTCATCGTCAGCTTGGTACCTTCCTTGAGGCGAACGCCGCCCTGGTGGATCGCGCCCGGCGTGATCATGAGGACATTGGCCCCGATCGAGCGGATCTGCTCCTGCAGCCGGACTTGTGCGCCTGCGCCAATCGCAAAGACCGTCACGATCGACGCGACGCCGATCACGATCCCCAGGATGGTCAGGAAGCTGCGCAGCGGATTGAGGCGCAACGCGTGCAAAGCGATCTGGAAGCTCTGAAATATCGTCATCGCGCCGCTGCCTTCCTCGGCGGAGCCGAAATTGGCATTTCGTCGGCCACGACCTGGCCGTCATGCAGCCGAATCGTTCGCCTGCATTGCGCGGCCACGCCGGGGTCGTGCGTGATCATCACGACCGTCTGGCCGGCTCCGTTCAATGAACAAAGCAGGGCTACGATCTCGGCGCCCGTGCGGCTGTCGAGAGCGCCGGTCGGCTCATCGGCAAGCACAATCAGCGGGGATGCGATCAGCGCCCGCGCGATCGCAATTCTCTGTTGTTCGCCGCCCGATAGCTGCCTGGGATAATGCCGCGCCCGGTGCAGCATCCCGACTGCCTCCAGGCTTTGCTCGGCAAGTAGCATGCGCTCCTTGCGACCGACGCCGCAATAGACGAGCGGAAGGGCGACGTTCTCGATGGCGTTGTGCCGCGCGAGCAGATTGTAGGACTGGAATACGAATCCGATGCTGCGCGCGCGCAGTTCGGACCTCCGATTCTCCGACAGATCTGCGATGTCTGTCCCTTCCAGACAGATCGACCCCTCGGTCGGCAGATCGAGCAATCCGATCATGTTCATAAGGGTCGATTTTCCGGAGCCGGACGGTCCCATGACGGCGAGAATTTCGCCGCTTTGTATGTCGAAGCTGACATTGCGGACCGCCGTGACGGCGAGACCGTCCGTGCGGTACGTTCGGTACACGGACCGGAGGCTGAGAAGTGGAGGGACCGTCGTCATGATCCGAACCTGATTCCAAGTAATTCCATGCCCGCAGGCCGGATCGCCTGTCCGATCACGACCTCACTGCCTTCGACCAGTTCCCCATCCTTGAGGGCGACCTGTTCTGTTCCTGCCGCGCCGACAATCACTGGAACGCGCTGCAGTGCGCCACTCGCGGTCCGCACCCATACGGCATGTCTTCCCGGATCTTCGGCCGGCTTGGCGCCGCGTGGCTGGAAGCGCAACGCAGCCAGCGGCACCTTCAGGACGTCTTCCTGGTGCTCGATCACGATCTTCACCAGCGCGGTCATTCCAGGCAGCAGCGCGCCATCGAGATTGGCGGTCGAGAGGACGACCGTGTAGGTGACCACGTTTTGCTGGTTTTGCGGTGCCTTGCGTACTTGCCGAACCACCGCCTCGAAGCGACGATCGGGATAGGAATCCACGGTAAAATGGGCTCGCTGGCCGCTTGAAATGCGTCCGATGTCCGCTTCATCGACCTGCGCGTGGATCTCCATGTCTTCGAGCCGGTGCGCCACCAGGAAGGTCGGACGAGATTCAAGGCCGACCGCGAGCGTCTGCCCTTCGTTTACAAATCTGCCGACGACGACGCCATCAATCGGAGAACGGATGACCGTGCGGTCGAGATCCGCCTCGGCCGCCCTGAGGATGGCCTCCTTCTCCGGGACCGCCGTCCTCGCCTGCTGCAATTCGGCCTCGATCCTGCGTACATCCGCTTGCGCGCCCTCGACCGAGTAGGCGTTCAGGGACATGAGGATCTCCGCTTCGTGCTCCTGCGCCAGCCTCGCGGTGAAATCCGTCTGCGCGTCCTCGACGGTCGTGGTCGCCACGACATTTTGCGATTGCAGCGTCAGCTTCCGTTGCAGGGTCTTCTGCGCCGAAGTCTTGACGGCTTGCGCGCTTTCCAGCTTGGCAGCTAGGACAGCCTTGCTGCCCTTTGCAGTTTCCAGGTCAACCTTGGCGCGATCGAGCTTGGCTTTCTCGAGATCCACATCGGCGAGGGCCGTCTGCAGCACCGCTTTGGCTTCGTCGACCTTTGCGGCGAACGTCCGGGGATCGATTTGCGCCAGCGGTTGGTCTTTCCGGACGGGGTCATTGAAGTCGACGTAAACTTTGGACAGCTGCCCTGACAGTTGCGAGCCTACCTCGATTGTCTTCACGGGCTGCAAGGCACCCGTGACGGTCACCGTTTGCTCGATGCTGCCACGTTGGATCGACGCGTACCGGAATACGGGTTCATCCGATCCAAACAGCGGTGCTTCATGTTCAGCAGGCTGTGTTGATTGGATGGCGGCTTGATATGCGCGGATTGCCGTGCTTGTAGCCCATGCGGTGGGACCCGTGATGGGGTCGATGCTGTAGGTTGCAACAAGTCCACACACGCCGGCAAACGCAGCAATGACGGGCGCAAATCGCATATTCAAATCCTGACTTCGTCAAAATAAGACCGCTGCGCAATGGAGCCTTCGCCTGGTTTGCAAATTCGCGGGACTGCGCGCGACGGCCGATAATATGTCGTTGTTCTTATGACGACAGGCGTGGATGCTCCATGATCCAAAAGTAAAAATTTTCGCCCGATAACTATTCGTGGTCGGCATGGTCGCTATACGCGGCGTATTCGGGAATGCGCGTGTGGTTACCAATTTTTATCGTTGATTGAATGATCGGAGTAGCGCGGGATCACGGGATCGCCAAAAAGGCGCCTTGAGATCTGCACGAATGTGACGGTGACGTGAAAGATTAGACACGGCGCGCGTGAAGCGAGGTCCTCGGCATCCGCTTCAGCTTGTCGTGTCTTGCGCGTCCAGGCTGGCGTTAGCAGCAGTTCCCGCGTAACGCATCAACAGTGTGTTTCGCATGGTTTCGGGATCGTGCGTCTCGACGGCGGGAAATCGACTAAGCGCCGCAGCCGACCTTCGGATCGGCATCGGATGCTGTCCGTGACTGCAATCCAGGACACAAAGATAGCCTGTTGCATTGCAGCTGAAGAGCGCTTTTTTGTCGCAGTGTGGGGTATCGCACATAAGGTTGGCTTGAGTAGCGGATACACTCACCGAGCGTGATAATCACGCAGATCGAATACGCTTGGGATGCTGTCCAGGATGCCAATACTCGCACCACAGGTAAGGCCATGTCGGGCGAGGAAACGGGCTGTTCAAGCTGCTCCTCAGGCGGAGGAACTGCGCTCGACGGCCGATTATATGTCTTTTGTTCTCATGACAACGGACGTAAATTCTCCATGATCCAAAAGTAAAAAATCTGGCCGATAATATTCGTGGCCTGCATGTTCGCTATACGCGGCGTATTCGTGAATGGGTGCCCGGCGCCAATTTTAATCGTTGATTGAACGATCGGATTAGCGCGGGATCGCGGGATCACAGGATCGCCAAAAAGCCGCCTTGAGATTTGCACGAGTGTAAAGACGACGTGAAAAGGCCAGACACGGCAGCGAAATCAGAATCGAGGTACTCGATGATGCATTGCGGTAGATCATGGCCTTGGCAAGAATTTGGATTATTTGAAGAACTGCTGGGTGCCGGATCACCGAAGTAAGTAAGTAAGAGAGTGAGAGTTCCGGGAGATCGGGGTGCGTTGTCATGAGCACGAACCAAGCCATCAGCACGAACCAAGCCATAAGCGCGAAGTCAGGCCAAAAGTACGAACCAAGCCATAGTTTATGTCGTCGACGACGAAGCGCAGATTAGGAATGCGATCGGAAATCTCTGCGAGGAGGCCGGATACCAGGTAAGGTTGTTTGCCTCCACAGAGGAGTTCCTCGAGGAAGAGCTTGCCAGCGGAGCATCTTGTCTTGTGCTCGACGTCCGCTTTCCCGGCACATCGCCGACCGGGCTAGAGCTTCAGCGCACCCTCGCTGAGTCCGGCGTTCCCATTCCGATTGTGTTTATCAGTGGCCACGCAGATATTCGTATTTCGGTTGAAGCAATGAAGCTCGGTGCGGTTGAATTCCTGCCAAAGCCGTTTCGGGAACAGGAGCTCCTTGACGCCATTAGGCACGGAATTGAGCGCGATCGCCGGCGACTCGAGCATGATGACAGTGTGCAGCCGGCAAGGCTGCGCGCGGAATCGCTCACGGCGCGCGAGCGCGAGATCATGCTGCTGATAGCGGAAGGCCTCGTCGCCAAGCAGATCGCGGCCAAACTTCATCTCAGTGAAGTCACGGTAAAGGTGCATCGCGCGCGCATGATGAGGAAACTGGAGCTGCGTTCGCCGATCGAGGTGGCGAGGTTGGTCGACAGCCTGTGCCGGACCTCGTGACGATGCGGCGAAGGTCCGAGGCAATCGCTTTCACACCGTCGGATGCGGACATTTCACGTGACGTCTAGTCTCTCCAGATTAGCATCAATTGCAGTCTGTCGCTTGGAGTAAAGCGAGTTCAGAGTAGTGCCATGGTGTCGCCGACATTTCAAAACGACATCGCAAACCTTGGCACGAAAGGAATACTCCATGCGCAAATTACTTCTCGCTTCCGTCGCAGCCGTCGCTCTGTCGTCCGCGGCTCAGGCCGCCAACACGTCAACTACCGTGCAAATCGGTTCCGTCTTTAATACCGCCAGCACGACCCAGAACGGCTTGATGAACGACAGTTCGTCCACCACCCAGGTGGGCCTCGTCAATCACGCGACCACCATGCAGGGCACGTCCTCTATTTCACTCAACAACGCGAGCACAGTGAACCAGATCGGCATCCAGAACACGGCCGCCACCGGGCAGGCAGCCGTGTTTAACAACAGCAGCACGATCACCCAGAATTCGTTCGGGCCCTTGGTCCTTCAGAATAATTCCGCAAGCACTGGGCAACTCAGTCTTTTCGGATTAGCAAACACGAGCACCGTCTCGCAGACGGCGCACTGACGTAGTTAGCCCGTATGGACCGGGCGCGCCACAGCGCGGCGCGTCCGGTCCATACTCGAAAATACCGCAATCAGGCTTGTTGACGAAACGGCGGATCGACCGGCTCACTCTCGCGGAGGAATAACATGCGTGTAAATTATCTGTTTGTGGCAGTCGTCTCGCTCAACGCGTTGATTGCCGTCGATGCCCAAGCAGGCAACTCGGTCAGCGTGCTGCAGTTCGGTGGGACAAATCTCTCCTTCACCTCGCAGAGCGGCCCGACCAATAGCAATACCGCCATCACCCTGCAGTTCGGCGCGACCAACAAGGCGACGAGCTTGCAGTTGGGGTCGATCTCGTCGGTCAATACGCTGACGATTGGGCAGGGCGGCACCACAAGTACGGCGACCAATTCCGCGACGGCGGGGCAGGTCGGCGGATCGAATTCGAGCTTGATCGGCCAGATCGGCGCGAGCAATACGGCCGGGATATTTCAACTGGGTATATTGAAAATGGCTCTACGGTTTTGCAGTCATCTCCTTGAATCCGGCGGGTGTCCGTGCAAGTTCCGCAACAGTCGTGGAGGCATGTCATGAAATCGCGATTTTCTGACCGTCGCGAGTATGTCGGTTCTTATTGTCTGTTGCGCGGCAAGCGGCTTTGCGCGAGCGCAGAGCGCCGAGCATCAAGACGATCGTATCGGTCGGCGGTGCCCCGGTCGTCTTGAACCAGAATAGCCAGCTCAACATGGCTGGCGTGTTCATGGTCGGTGGCACTCCACTGCCACCGTCGTCCAGAATGGAAAAAACAATGCCACAGGCATCCTGCAGTTTGGCAGGAACGAGCTCGGCGTCAGTCGGTCAGGTTGGCATCAACAATTTCACCTTCGTGGGCCAATCCGGTCAGTCGACCAGCAGTGTGGTTTCCCAGTTCGGTAACATCAATTCCGGAGTGATCACGCAGTTCGGCTTCACGAATTCGTTGCATGTCGTTCAGGGCAGTCCATAAGCCCCAAGTCAGAAGTCGCGCCGGAACGCTTCAGCTTGCAGAAATTGTTCCGACCAAAAGGGGGTTATCATGAGAGGGGTTATTCAGGTTTGGGCTGCCACCGCATTGCTTGCTGCGATGAGTGTCAGCCCGGAAGCTTCGGCCGGTACGTTTCAGAGCGAAAGGTCGAACGGTAAGGTCAGTATCGAGACAATTTTCGAGTTTGGGAATAATGTGCAACCGGTCGTCATCAATGAGAACAGCCAGATCAATATTGCAAGGGTGATCGAGGTTGGCGGAACAGGACCGGTCGACGCCACGATCATCCAGAATGGCACCCGCAATATCGTGGATGTCTTCCAGGCGGGCGCCACCACCAATGCCTTGATCGGTCAATCCGGCATGAGCAACACCGCCAACGTCATGCAGATCGGCAATGTCACCAATTCTCTGATGTTGCAGATCGGAGACATGAATTCGGGATCCGTCAGGCAGTTCGGGCATGTCAACTGGTCTGCGATATTCCAGTTCGGCCGGTGATCCAGAAAGGCAGGTTCGACATGAAGGGTCATCTTATTCGCCGCAGGAATAGCCATCATGATGGGTAGTGGAACAGGGCCGGCCGCATCCGGCGATTCGGGAGATGGCCACACGACCGTCGTCCAGGATGACAACGGCACGACGGTCATCACGCAGAGTGGTGACCCCGCCAAGGCCGAGGTTCGCGTCGAGAAGGAGCCAGGCCGAACGACCGTTTATCGCCGCAGTGGCGGGAACACGGCGGTTGTGACGCAGAGCACAAATGCGGCCGACATTCCGCCGGAAATGCTCGATTGGCTTCGGAAGCAGCAGGGTCGCTGAAGCGACTTTGCCGTCCCATCGCACCGGGCGGCACGGGTGAACTTTATTTCCGGCCTCGGAGAGGTCCGGATACAAATGGCAATATAGCGCGTTGTCTAGCGGCTCCAACCTCCCCGCAAACCCCCAGGGTTGGGCCCTGTTAGACCGGACGGCCCCAGCGGCCGCGGATTGCTGGGGTCGCTCTTTTAGCGGCGATTAACCGTCGTCGCGTCCGGAGGGAGACCGGATGGTGTCATCTGCGCCGCCAACCCGGCTGTTCGCGGCGCGACACCTTTACTCGGCAATCGCCACTTCAGCCGCCCAGCTTCGCAAGGTCCCAAGATACGGATCGGCGGCAGCCCGATGGCGATGGGGCACGGTCACCATCCTTTCGACCGCCCTGCTGGCCGCGTAAAGCAGCGTTCTCGGAACCTTTCCTGACCAGTTGCCGTCTTTTTAGCCGACGCTCTTGCTGCTCATTTTTAGAGCATTTGCTCATTGTTTCTTGCGCGTCCCGAAACCCGGGATCATCATCTGATGGGACAACAAGACGCCGAACAGAGCCGTCGATAGGAAGCGCCCTTCCAAGCCTGTTCTGTTCCAAGCCTGTTCTGTTCCAAGCCTGTTCCGTTTGAGTTGTCTCGATCAAATGGAGGCTGCAATGCGCAGATTGCTTGTTCCCGCGATAGTGTCGCTCGCCATTATTTCCGGGTCACTGCTGGTAGCCAACCGCGCCGAGGCGGGGGCGTCAGCCAGCGCACCCTCGAAATATTCTAACCAGGCCGCGTCGATGCATCAGGTCCGTGCCATTACCCACGAGCACTACGCGATCACGGAATATTCTTCGTCGTCGGCGAAAAACCATAGGCATTAGTGCGCGCGATCTAGCCCATTAAACCGGCGGGCCACCGCATCCGGCGGCAGATTGGCTAGTCGCCTCGCATCTATTGATGTTCGACGTCCGCGCGTCGCGGCAACCTCGCCTTGGTTACCCATCCCCGCGTCGTCGACAGGACGTCGGGCAAGAGTGCGTTGACCTCTTGCTTGGTCATGCCCGCGCGAACGCGCGGATCATAGAGAATGTTGAGCAGATACTGGTCGTAGACATCGAAGAAGCCCATCTGGACATCGTCGTTGAACATGGTCCATGGCACCGAGCGGTCGTCATTGATGGCCCCGAGTGCCTGCAGCAGCTCTTCATAGGCACAGTCGTAGAACGCGAATTCTCCGGCATCGACCGGCAGGATCACCTCGGCCCGGCGGATACGGTAACGGCTATCCTTGCCGATGCCGGACAGGCATTGCGGATTGAGCGATTTTTGAATTTGCTTCGCCCGGTCGTTGCCGTAGAGCAAGCGAATGGTCTGCGTCAGATCGCGCTCTTTGACCAGCGTGACGATGAAATTGGCGGCCGCGCGATCGTTGGTGATGGCCATGTCGAGATGGCTCACGCGGGCCCGAATGTCGTCAACGATCGCGGCGATCTCCGGGCGGCGGTCGGGCTCACCCTTGCTGACCACAAAAATCCTGACCGGCTCATCATATTTGCGCACGCGTTCCGCCGGCGCGCCGATCTGCCATTCGGCGCGGAACGCGATCTTGAAGAAGCCGTCCTTGATCTCCTCGTTGGTAAAATCCGTTCGCTCGGATGCGCGCCGGCTGCTGATGTCGGGATTTTCCGCAGCGGCGGGACCGATACCGAATCCGGCAGCCACTATCGCGATCAAGGCGAAGCCCATCAACATCGGTTTGCGGCGGAGCCATCCGCGATCGACGGATGGACCTAGCATCGATCGCAACGCGCGAACTCGCGGCAACGGAACCAGCATGGTTGCAAGCCTGTGACAGTTCATCCGGTTTTCCCCGCGGGGAAGCTGCTGCGTCGCGCAGCGTCACTGCGCTTGTTTCAAGCAAAATTCATGCCCGCGACGACAAGCGGCAGCGCCATGGCGTCTGCCTTTGCGCCATGGCGTCTGCCTTTGCGCAGTGGCCGGTGTAGCAATGACGAGATAGAATTTCGGGATGGGAAGGAGTGGTTTAAAATATATATTTAATAGCCTCCGGCATCCATCGCCGGTTCACGTCGGGCTTTCTCCGGTTTCAGCACCAGATGTTCGAAACGGACGGACCTTCGGCGTGTAACCCGAAAATCGCGGTGCCCGTTCAAGTACGCGGCGGACGAAAATCGATGGCGCGCAGGATCACGCCCGGAGGATTGCCCTCCAGTTCGACATCGCTGAATTTTCGCGCGGCGCGTTCCTCGATGCGGTCGCGCAGCCGCAGGAATTGCTGCTCGCGCTGGGCCGGCGGCGTCCGCGACGAGCCTTCAAGCTGATCCATCGCGTCGGTGGAGATGGCGCAGGCGATGTCGGCCTGGTCGTTCTTCATGGTGAAACGCACCACCATCCGGTTGAAGTCGTACTCCTGAAAATTGCCTTGGGTGAGCGCCATGTCGAAGTCTCCTCGATGGAACAGATTGCCAAACCCCGGCCGTCAGAATTTCTTTCTGGCCGGCGGCGGATTGAGCTCGGCGATCTTCGAAAGGCAATCTTCCTGCGTGGCGTGAGGACCGGTGACGAAGGTGCCGCTCACCTTGGTGCTGTACCAGCCGGACACCACGCCGAGACGCAGCGATTCTTCGGTTTTGACGTGACGCGCGGAAAGAATTTGCATGTGGCTTCCTTAACTGTAAGGCGTGGGCGGTGCTGCCGAACGCTGCGGACTGGTTTCAACGATGCTGCGATGCCTGTTCATTGCGATGCGACCGCGTCGGCCTGCTGCGCATCGGCAAGATCGACCGAACTGATGGAAATCATCTCGATCGAGGAATGTTGCGGGGGCGCGCCCGGAACCATGATCATGGTGGCGACGCGGCGATAGCACGGAAATGACAGGCCTTCGATCATCTCTTCATCGGTCACGACTTCGTAAGCTCCGGCCTGCAACTGGCGGTCGATGCCCTTGATCCGGAATGGATGCCTGAATGTCACCGTTTCGCGTCGCGACCTTATCAAGATCAGCTTCCTGCATCTGCGCGCGGTCCGGGCTGTTCAATGAAAATTGAACCGCTTTCGCGCTGCTTCGCCAGCTCTGTTGTAAATCGTCTGTTCGCAGCTTTCTGAAAGACGCCAGCATCCGGCGCTTGAGGCGAACACCGATTAATGGTGCGCCTTTTAAGCCCGAATAGCCATGATTTTCTTTCGGCGGGGCCTTTCAGCGTCTCGCCAAGGCGCCAGCGCGCTCAATGGCTCTTCAAGACCTTGAACACCCCGTTGGCCATCGCGATGCAGCGTTTATCGGCGGTCACCTCGGTGACGGCAGTCACCTCGGTGGTCAGGAAGATCAGGCTGCGGGTGTTGCGGACCACGCGCGGCTTCGACAGCAGGATCTCGCCGATTTTCGCGCTGTCGACGAAATGGGTGTCCATCTGCACCGTGGCGAGGCTCGGCCGGCCCGATACGAAGCGCGCCGTCATGCCGCAGGTGCGGTCCGCGAACGTCATCAGGAGCCCGCCCTGCACCAGGCCGCTGCGGTTATGGTGCTTGTCCTGCGCGACCAGCGCATATTCGTTCTCGCCGTTCACGACCCGCTGCCACAGCGGACCGACCAGGCTGAGGAACCCGGTGGTCTCGACAATGGTCCAGCCGGAGGCTTTGAGTTTCTCCGCGGCCATGTCGCTCATGTCAGGTCTTTCCCGTCATTCGGTGAGGTATTTTGCGATTTCCGGTCATTTCATCAATTGCTGACGTGTTGTAGTCAAGCGGGATGATCCGGCCATTCGATGATGCCACAAGACGGAATATTGCAGGGCATTGCGCGGCATTCGCGCGCCTGTCCGCCGGCGAGCCGGCGAGCCGGCGCCCGCGCTGAAGCGGGCCGCGGTCGCCATCGCGCTCGTCGCGACCGGCGATGCGCGCGGCGGCGACGCTTCTGGCGCGACGGCGCTGCTATTGACCCGGCGCGCGGCGGACCTGCGCGCCCACGGCAGCCAATGGGCATTGCCGGGCGGGCGCTGCGACGCGGGCGAGACATCGGCGGAAGCGGCGCTGCGCGAACTTCACGAAGAGGTTGGCCTCGGGCTTGCGCCCGATGCGGTGCTGGGCCTGCTCGACGATTATCCGACCCGGTCCGGCTACCTGATTACCCCGGTCGTGGTGTGGGCGGCCGACACCGCGGCACTGTCGCCCAACCCGGCGGAGGTGGCCTCGGTGCATCGCATCGCGCTTTCCGATATTGAACGGGCCGGCGCGTTCGACTTCACCGCGATTCCGGAAAGCGATCGCCGCGTGATCCGCTTCCATCTGGCCGGCCAGCTGATCCACGCGCCGACCGCGGCGCTGATCTACCAGTTCAGCGAAGTGCTCGCCGGTCGCGAGACCCGTGTCGCCGAACTGGAACAGCCGGTATTTGCCTGGAAGTAGCTAGTACCGCCGATCTGAAGTTCCCGCACCACTTGCCGCAAACTCATCCCAGGAACTTCAGATCGAAAAGCGGTACTAGAATCATAGATTTGCTAGTGCCCCTTCTGCATCCGAAGTTCGTGCAAGAGCATGCTGCAACGTATCACGAACTTCGGATGCGGGGCACTAGCCCTCCGATCGGCGCGAAACATTCGCGCGGTTTCGGGGCTGACTTGCGCGGCGCGCTTGCTACAACGACACCATGCGCCCTCAAGCGATTCGTCACAGCCTTGGATACCTCGCGCTCGCGCTGCTGGTGGCCGCGCCGCGGGGCAGCGCCGTGGAAACGCGCCGGCTGCCAGCCGCTGCGGCCGACGCGATGGCGCAGATCGCCTCGGAGCCGGCGATCGCCGAATACCGTCGCCTGCTGAAGCGATATCTCGAAGCGCGGGAAGCGTTCGAGCAGGAAGCCGGCGCCTATTGGAGCGCGATTTCCGAGAAACGGCGTGGCCGCAATGCCAAGCGGCGCGATCATCAGCCCATTACGCTCGATGATTATGTGCTGACGCAGCCGCCGGTCTATACCGGGCCGAGGCGGCCGGTAAATCCGGCGCCGGAGCCCCAGCCGGAACGTCCGCCGCGTGAGCACAAGGCCATTCCGGTCGTCGCCGACCTATTGCAGGCCGCCGGCCAGCAATACCAGTTCAAGCCGCAACGGCCCACAAGCGAGCTCGAATTCAAGCGCGCCTATGCCCGCGTCGCGGCAGCGGCCGGGCTCACCCGCGAGCAGGCAGTGCGGGTCTATTCTTTCGAGACCGGCGGCACCGGCAATTACGATGTGCAATCGGGCATCGAGCACGGCGGCAGGCGCGCCATTTCCACCGCGATCGGCTACAACCAGTTGCTCACGACCAACACCGTCGAACTCCTGGCCGAGCAGGGACCCGAATTCGTCAGGGCGCTGACGCAAAAGGCCGCGCCATTGTTCGGCGCGCCGCGCCAGGCGATGGAGCGCAAGATTGCGGTGTTGAAGCAGATGGTGGCCATGGCGCGCTCGGTGCCGGACCAGTGGTCGCAGCACGAGAAGATCGGCGATTCACCGCAGGGCTGGGCGATGCATGCCATGGTGCTGGATGTCGACGTCGGTCCGCTGCTGCAGACCCACAAGCTCCTGACCTCCGTCATCTTCGCCCGCGCCAAGGGATACTCCCGTCCGCTCAGCGCCGCCGAGCTCGAGATGATGAACCTCACCGGCGACGGCACCGGTCTCGACATGGTGACGATGCCGCAGGCGATGCGCGAGCAGGTCCCGACCTCGAATTTTTTCCAGCGCGGCGGCTACGAACGCAACCCGGTGGCGATCCGCCATAACACGGTGGCGAAACTGCTCGATGTCACCGATGCGCGGATGGACAGCAACAGCAATTTGCCGGGCGCCAGAGAACTCGCGGCGGCGTTTTAGTTCATCGTTGTCGCGGACCGCTCAGCCGGGACAACTCGTATCGGTTCTCTCAGCCCGGCCCGAACATGAACTTGCCGTCGCCTTCAAGATACGGGCCGGTCCGCATGTAGAGTTGTCCGTTCGCGCCGATGAAAAACAGCGTGCCCTTGGGGACCTTCTTCGCACCTTTGAGCAGCAGATTGGCGTTGTCGGTGCCCATCTTGTAGGAAAACGTCTTGCCGTCCTTGCCGTAGCCGTAGCCCATGTCCGGCGCCAGCACCCAGGGTGTCGGCGCGGCGGCTTGCGCAAATGCCGATGTCGTCATCGCCGTCAGCGCGGCTGCGATCAAAAGCGTCCTGACTGAAAAAAGCACCGGCGTCGAAAAAAGCCTCAGTGTCGAAAATTGGGTCATGATGCATTCTCCCGGCGACGGCTCGCGTTTCTTGAACAAACCACGAACACCATTCGCCCGTCAACATAGTGCGTTGCGTTCGTCGCCGGATGTTTGGCTGCGACTTTGTGATTTTCCGTGATTTCCCGCGCCCGACTTCGCGACTATGTTGCAGTTTAAGTCTAGAAACGCTGTCGCGAAATAAGTCATGGGGATGATTCGGATGCACCACGTCATGAAGATTTGCCTGGGCGCAGCATCGCTGTTGGCGACACTGGTCGCCGTTGCCCGTGCCGATGATTTCCAGCTCAGCCACAACCAGCGAATTTCCTGCAGCCGCGGCCTCAGCGCCGGAAAGCTCAACACTGCGACCTGCAAATCCTACGCCTACATTTTCAACGTCAAGACCTCGGAATATTTCAGATGCTCGGTCAGCCTGGCGCTGACGCGGGACAACAGGGAAGTGATCAACGTCCAGACCGATGGCGGTTGCACCAAAAAGCCGCGCATCTTCGAGACCGACTCGCATTATTCGTTCGACGCGACCGAAACCGAGGCGGTCAACACCAATTCCTTTTTCGGCCCCGGCGGCTATGCGGTGTGGGCCGCCGACACCACCGCGCAAAAGGCCCGCGGCTGCATCACCATCAGTTCCGGCCTCGGCTCCGACATTTCGAAATGCCTCGACATGACGTTTCAGTAGGGGCGCCGATGGCGCCCTAGCGGCTCATGCGCGCCGAGGCCGGATGTCCCGGCACCTTGAAGCGCTTGCCGGTGTCGGTGACCTTGGTGCCGTTGACCTTCAGGATCGAGAAATCCTGGTCCAAGTAGTTTCCGACCAGAATGTATTTGCCGTCGGGCGTGAACTGCGCGGCCTCGGGTAGGCCGCCGACCTCGATGTCCTGGGTCTTGGTCACCTTCTTGCCGTCGATCTTCAGCACCGAAACGCTGCCGTTCTTGTGATAGTAAAACGCGTTCCTGTTGTTGGAGCCGCGCAGGATGATGGCGACCGCGAGATCGCCCTTCGGCGACATCGCCAGGCCCTCGGGGCCGTCGCCGACCACCACCCGATCGATGATGCGCGGCGGCTTGGCGTCGAGATCGATCACGCTGGAGGTATCGACACTGCCGTCGGACGAGCCGGCGCCGCCATTGTCCGAGGTGAGCGCTAATCCGCTGTTGGGCGTCACCACGACATTGTAGGGCCACAGGCCGGTCGGCAGGTCGACCTTGTTGTAGGTCACCTTGTCGCCGACGATGTCGAGCACCGACACCTTATGCGCCGGAAATCTCACCGCCAGCGCCCGCTTGCCGTCCGGCGTGAACATCACATGCGCGACGCTGTCGGGCATCGCGATGGTATCGGTGATCTTGACGTTGGTGCCGTCGATCGAAAGCACGCTGATCGAATTATCGCCGCGGTTGGCCACCAGCGCCATCTTGCCGGACGGGCTGATGTTCAGTCCCGACGGCTGCTTGCCGCCGGTGAGGGTCGCCGCCAGCCTGGGCGGGCTCGCCTTGAGATCGATCACGTAGATCTTGTTGTCCGGCACCTGTTTCAGCGCGTCGCCGTCCTTGACGATATCGACCGAGTCGGCGACCAAAGCAATCGATCCGGTCGGGTCGATGTCGACATTGACCGGTGGGCCGATCACTGAGTTCTTCAGCGGCAGCGAAGCTGCGATTTTGGGACTTTCGGGATTGGCGAGATCGACGATCAGCACCGCGTCCTTGCCGTCGGGCGCGATAACGGGCTTGCCATCGGCGTCCCATAGGACCTTTTCATCGAGACCGACGATCATGAACGGCTTGGCGCCGACGGGATGGACGCTGAAGCCTGCCAGCAGGATCGCCGCTCCCAAGAACAGTCCAACAGAGGATAACCTAAGGAAGCACAAGCTGACGGATGATCCAGCGGCGCGATGGGCAGGCATTAGCGTTCTCCCGGATGGACCGGCCTCTCGCGGGCCGGTTGTTGCCGTCCCATCGTAGGCGCTCAAACCCCGCGCTGCCAGCGCCAAGCCATCCCGCGGATTGCAAGACGGGATTGCAGCTATCGCACGACAGGCGTTGCCGGATTGCGCTTCGCCCGATCCGGGCTACGATAACACATCATAAGTGGGAGAAGTCGATGGAACGGCTCAAGGGAAAGACGGCGCTGGTGGTCGGAGCGGGCTCGATCGGGCCAGGCTGGGGCAACGGCAAGGCGACCGCCGTCACCTTCGCGCGCGAGGGCGCCCGGGTGTTCTGCGTCGATCGCAACGCGGCCGCCGCGGAAGAGACCGTCAGGATCATCGCCGCCGAAGGCGGCAACGCGGCCGCGTTCACCGCCGACGTGTCGCGCGCCGGCGATGTCGAGGCCATGGTGGCGGCCTGCCTGATAGCCTTTGGCCGCATCGACGTGCTCGACAACAATGTCGGCATCGCCGAGGTGGGAAGTGTTGTCGAGGTGTCGGAGGCGGATTGGGACCGCGTCTTCGCGGTCAATCTCAAAAGCGCCTATCTTGCGATGAAGCACGTCATTCCGGTGATGGTGCGGCAGGGTGGCGGCTCGATCATCAATATTTCGTCGATCGCCTCAATTCGTCATCTCGGGGTGTCCTACGTCACCTATGCCACGACCAAGGCCGCGATGAACCAGATGACGCGCACCACCGCGGTCGAATTCGCGCCGAACAATGTCCGGGTCAACGCCATTCTTCCGGGCCTGATGAAAACGCCGATGGTCGAACACTCCGCTGGGCTGGCGGCAAGTTATGCCAACGGCGACGTCGAGGCGATGTGGCGCGCGCGCGACGCGCAGGTGCCGATGGGACATATGGGGGAGGCCTGGGACGTCGCCAACGCGGCGCTGTTTCTCGCCTCCGACGAGTCGAGATACATCACCGGCATCGAGCTGGTGGTGGATGGCGGGATTACGCTGAAGACGAGTTGAGTTAATCCTCTCGCGTCGTCCCGGCGAACGCCGGGACGACGTGAGAAAGATTCCAAGCGGCTTGATCGATGCAGCGACGTTTCACATCCCCGATCCAGCACCTGGCGGTCGCTGCCGTGCTGTGGATTGCGTTGTCGCACGGCGCGGCCAAAGAAGGCACGGAGCCCGTCACGGCGCCGCCGATCGACCCGACGCCCTGCTTTGCCGCCGCCGAGGCCCATGACGATGACAAGATCATCGCCATTTGCGGCCCGCTGATTGACGGCGAAAAAACCTTGAAGGCCGACCGCATCAAGGCGCTGATCGCGCGCGCCGGCGCCTATGATCGCAAGGACCAGATCGACCGCGCCATCGGCGATGACGACGCCGCGCTGCGGTTCGATCCGACGCTGGCCGACATCTTCAACGCCCGCGGTGAGCTCTGGCGCAAGAAGGGCGACCGGCCGCGTGCGCTGGCCGATTTCGCCGCGGCGATCAAGCTGAACCCGGATCACCCCGCGGCCAAGGGCAATTACAAATCGCTGGCGCTGGAGCTGGAGCGCATCGGCGCCCAGATGGCGGTCAACAACCGGCCGAGCTTTGATTGCGCCAGCGCCCGGCGCGCGGTCGAGAAGGCGATCTGCGCCAACCCTGATCTGGCCAATCTCGACCGCCAGATCAGTGTGGCGAACGCCACGGCGGTCCGCGACGCCGGCAGCGGCAATCCCGGCGCCGGCCGCGCCCTGCAGCGCGAGCAGGATGATTTCATCGCCCGCCGCAATGCCGCGTTCGGCCGGCCCGACTACGACCTGCAGAAGGCCATGACGGAACGGCTGGACCATCTGCTGGCGATGGAGCGGCACTAGAGCCTTTTCCGCTCCGATGGAATCGGAACGGAGGCTCTATGTCTTTATTTGACGCGCTTTCTTTACGCGAACCGGTACCCACTTCGCTGGAAAACGCTCTAGCGGACTTATCTAGCCTCCGCGATGCGGTTGGGCCCGGTGCCTCCGCTCGTTTTTTGAACATCTGCTTTGACGCGGCATCGAACCTGACTACGGGTCGATCCATGTGCCAAAGCTCCACATCGTGCCTGTCGACGAGACGACTGGCGGATTTGATGGCGGTGTCATCGTCGGCACAATCCATCCGAACCGCTCCAATGAAGCGGCTGTGTGACCCAACGATATATGCATGATAGACGGGCATCCTGGCCTCCAGGTAGCGCGAACGCTCGTTAGCGAATTTTGAAGAAGCTGAATTGGACCTTCTATCTCCATCGTCAAAGGACCGAACGCGTGCCGGGAAGGTGAACGGCAAAGCGTATAAATTCGAGGGGGATCGCGGTGGCCTGTTCTAAGAGCGGAATAAATGCCGTCCCGCGCATAGAGCCTCCGTTCCGAAGGCTCTATGTCTTTATTTGACGCGTTTTCTTGACGCGAACCGGTATCCACTTCGCTGGAAAACGCGCTAGCCTTGCGGCGACGTCAGCGTTCGCCACGGCGACCGGTTTAACGGCAACACGGTCAACTTCGTGATGCATCGCGTAGCTTATGCGGCTCATATACGGCGGAACTGGCAGCCCCCTCGAAACTAAATATCCGGCACGCTAGATATTCATCCCGATTCAAGCGCTCTCGGAAATTCCGCCGCTCGGCGGACAATTCTTCCCAAGACGTGGTCGGCGGAACAGGTGAGAAAGAACAAGAATAGGTGCAGTTATGTCCTCTCTTCAGGGTACCACTGGCGACAGAATTATTGAACCGATGATCGCGCTTGCGGGCTGCTCGACGCAGCACCGCATCATCGTAGCCGGTTCCAAGAGCATGGAGTTGATGCTGGAGTTGCATCGGCGCGGTTATCCGCGCGCGGCGGCGACGGGCAACTGCGGCCGTCCGGCTGGCCAGTACGACGTCGCGCTGGTCGATTGGCGACGACGCACGCTTGCGACGCTCGAGGCGACGCTGGACTGGCTGGTGAATTTCCTTGGCACCCGCGCGGTGCTGGTGGTTTGGGTCGATGCTCAGAAGCCGGCAGCGAACCAGGCTCTTCGCGCGTTGTTGGAAAAGCGTGGCTTCGTTATTGACCAGGGCATGGTGCACGAATGCGGTTGCGCGCTTTCGGCGCGGAGATCGCAGATCCATCCGCTTCAAAAGGCGGCGTAGCGCGCGGTTGGCGGCACGGTGGGGAACGCCCGCCGCGCCCTGCTTGAAAGCAAATGCAAAATGGCCGAGGCGAAAGTGCGACGCGCCATTATCCGTGAATGGATGTCACTCGCGCCCCAACCCTCCAAGAGCGAGCTTCGCTCGTCCCGGCCCGATCGAAGTCGGATATATCCGACTGCGATGATGTTGGACGCCCAACTCGGGTAAACCCGGGTTGGGCGGGAGAGGGAGCGCGCTTTCGTTGTCTTCGCGGACCGATCCAATCGCATCATGCTCTAGCTGATATTCGCGGCTCCCGACGACCGTGCCTTGTCGACGCCGCCGACGATCGCGAGCTTTACCGCCCACGCCACACGCTCCGTGGCCCAGTCGCTGTCGTGCAGCCTGCTGTCATCCGTTGGGTCGACCATCCGGTCGAACGAGACCTGCTCGACCTGATACAAGCCCTTCATGAATGCGAAGCGGCGGAACACATTGACGCCGGCGTCCCGCGCCAGTTCGCTGATCACCTCGACCATCGCGATCGCCTTGTCCTTCTTGGCCGGCGTCAGCACGGCCGGCACATATTGCAGGTCCATCAGGATGACGTCGGCCTGCGTTTCGTCGCGCAGCTTGACGAGTCCATCGCGGATGGCCGTGGTGGTTTCGTCGAAGGAGGGAGGTGGAGGATTCCGGTCCGGGCCTTGCCAGACTGCGTTCGTTCCGACCTGCCAGATCACCAGATCGGGCTTCTCGGCGATGATGTCGGTATCGAACCGCTGCAGCTCGACCGGCGCTTCCTGCCCGCCGATACCCTTGTTGAGCATGGTGATCCTGGCGTTCGGATATTCGTTCTGCAGAAACGACAGCAGCCGCCCCGGATAGGCCTTGATGTTGCCTTCGCCCGCCGTCGTCGACGAACCGATCGCGACGATCCTGGCCTGCCCTCTGGCGAGGCTCTGCGCAAAGCGACTGAGACCGTGCTCGAACGGGATTGGCAGAACTGGAATCTGTGAGGGATCGCTGTCCATGGATCACCGGTCAGTTGCAGCCGAGACAACGCAAAGTGGAAGAAGAGTAGCGCGCCATGGCGCGATCGCCTAGCCTTGGGCGCGGATCACCGAGGCCGCGGCGATGGGACCCTTGCTGCAGGCCCGCTGAGGGAATTTTGACACCGATCAATATCAGGCCAAGCAGCTGAGCTAACCTAGGTAAGAAGCAGGAATCTCCGCGCGCATGAACAATCGAGGCCGAAGCCAAAGCAAGCCTGACACTGACGCGTGCGCTGAAAGGGTACAAGGCCATACATCCGGCGGAAATACCACAGCGCTCGCCATCAGCGCGCTGGGTGTCGTTTTCGGAGACATCGGTACCTCTCCGCTGTATGCGATCGATCAGATATTCTTCGGCTCGGCTCACATTGGCAGAACACCGGAAAATGTCCTCGGCGCCATATCGCTCGCGATCTGGACCCTCACGATCATCGTCGCGATCAAGTACGCGCTGCTGGTGCTGCGCGCCGACAATGACGGCGAAGGTGGCGTCTTCGCCCTCTATGGCCTGCTGCATCGGTTCAGGAATGAAGGCAGAAGGGCTTTGCTGTGGTCGCTGATGCTCGGTGCCGGACTCCTGCTGGGCGACGGCATAATCACGCCAGCCATCAGCGTGTTGTCGGCAGTCGAGGGGCTGGAGGTCGCCACCCCTGCATTCTCGACTTTGATCGTGCCGATAACAGTCGTCCTGCTGACCGGACTGTTCGCTGTTCAATTCAAGGGGACGGCTGGCATCGGGGTGGTCTTCGGTCCGCTGCTGCTGGTGTGGTTTGTCGTGATCGCGATGCTCGGCCTTGCCGCGATAATTCGACAGCCGGATATCCTCGCTGCGTTCGATCCCAGCTACGGCGCCGCCTTCCTGCTTCGGGCCGGGACGCGCGGCTCACTTCTGATCCTGGGCGCAATGATGCTGGTCGTCACTGGCGGCGAGGCGATGTATGCGGATCTCGGCCACTTCGGTGCGCGGCCGATCCGCATCAGCTGGTTCGCGATTGTCTTTCCGGCGCTCCTTTTGAACTATCTCGGCCAGGGCGCCTATCTGCTGACCGGCGCTCCGGTTGAAGGCGGGAAGCTCTTCTACAATCTGGTGCCCCATGCTTTGCTCGTGCCACTCGTCGTGCTTGCGACGCTAGCGACCATTGTTGCCTCTCAGGCCTTGATTTCAGCCGCGTTTTCGCTGGTCTCGCAGGCTGTCGGCCTCGGGCTTTTCCCCCGGCTAAACGTGCGCCACACGCATCAGGCACATTCCGGACAAGTCTACATTCCCCTCGTCAATTGGACGCTCTATGCCGGCTGCGTCACGTTAGTGCTGGTATTTCGTTCGTCCGCTGATCTCGCGGCAGCCTACGGGCTTGCGGTATCGGGCGTCATGGTGATCACTTCCGCTGCAATGTTCAGCATCGCCCGGCGCTATTGGGGATGGGGCGCCACGCCAACCGCTTTGATCTGGGGCGCCTTGGTTGGGGTGAACGGCGCCTTTCTGGTTGCAAGCTCGCTGAAGTTCCTGGAGGGAGGTTTCATACCGCTGGGAATTGGCATTGTGAGCTTCCTCGTAATGGCGACTTGGCGCTGGGGGCGCAAGGCGACGTTCGCGGCCTATAACGCCCGGTCGACGCACACCATGGCCGACATTGTCGAGTTGCACCGCAAGGGCACCGCTTTCATCGAACGGAACGCGCTCGTGCTCGCGCCGACAGAGGTGCGCCATCTGACCGATAGAGCACCTACCCTGGTCAGCTTGCTGTGGGATCGCTACGGCGTCCTTCCGCGTAACCTTATTCTCGTCGAGGTGATCCACCCGAAGGTGCCTTACATCCACGACGATCGCGTTCGCGTGATCGCGTTCGACCGCGACAAGGATCGCGGCAGCGTCATCAGCGTCAAATTGCGTTTCGGCTTTATGGAAGAGCCGAACGTCGAGCGATACCTCGAGGACATGGCGCGCCATCACGAGATCGACCTGCCCGCCAACCCCCGGCAATGGATCGTGCATGTCTCGCATGAGAATCTGCTACCAGCCAGGGATATGGGATTGCTGCGGCGGCTGCGGTTTCGCCTTTTCTTGTTCCTGCGTCTGATTTCCCGGCCGGCGTACTACGGTTATCACCTCGGGGACGAAATGCAGCTTTCTGCGGAGATTCTGCCAGTAAGGGTGAGCTAGATCGAACATTCAAAACCGAATGCAATTTTTGCTCGCGCCGTTTCAATTCGGGCGAGGATAATGAACGCTCCGCCTTTTTACTGGGCGTTGCTCTACCGGGCCGTTTATCCGACGCTAGGTAAAAGCGTATCCGCAACTGCGGGTGCCGCCGTCCCGGCCATCACGGCTCCCAGCGTCAGAGCAGACAAGATCGACAAACCGAATTTTTTTATAGAAGCCCCAATCGCGAATGGGCGGATGCGCCCGACAAAGCCAGACGCACGGGAACATACGGCAATGGCAATGAAACGATTATCGACGGCGCGATCAACAACACCGATGACACGGGAACATACGGCAATGGCAATATTACGTATACCATTCTCAGCACCAACGCCGATAACGTGGGTGACACGACAATCTTCGGCAATGGCAATGTTACGGAGATTTATCAACAAGGCGGAGGTGCTGGTAATTCTGATGACAACATTTTCGCCGGCAATGGCAATGACACGCTGTATATCGCGCCAGATAGCACTGTAATTGCTGGTAACGGCAATGACACGATATATGCGAATATAAATGCCATAATAAATCTTGGTAACGGTAGTGACACGGTGTACGCCGACAATGGCGACATAACTACGCTGGGCAACGGTCACAATGACACAGTGGACATGTACGCCGGCGGCGAAGGCACGATAACCCTCGGCAATGGCAGCCAAGATACAGTCTACGGGGGAACGAATGACACGATCACCCTCGGCAACGGCAATAACGACGCCGTGTACTCCGGCGGCGAAAGCACGATAACCCTCGGCAATGGCAATGACACCGTTTACGTGGGAACGGGTGACACCGTAACGGTCGGCAAGGGTAGCGATTCCTTCATATTCAACCAGACAACGCCGGGTACGATTGGCCAAGTCACGATCAATCATTTCGACACGGCCCATGACGTGGTCCAGATCGCCAGCGCGTTGGGGAGTTGGGATACGAGCTTCGCTAGTCTTTCCCAACACATTTCTAATGTCGCAGGATCGGCGGTGGTCACCCTCGACACGAGCGGGGACACAATCACGCTGGTAGGCGTGCATGCGTCTGCCCTACACGCGAGTGACTTTCATCTATTTGCGTGATCGGTTTCATGCTTTCATGCTCGGTCGTGGCACTGAGATAATCGAAGGGCGCGACCGAGTTCATTTCGGTTGAGCAGGTCGCATGTCGCTTGTTGTGAAGGTTTGCGGATGCCGGCCCCATGATGGTGGCGCCTCGCACGGCGAGGCCGGCGTACGCAAACCTCCAATGGAGGAAACCGCGGGAGGTGTGGCGAGATGGCGCGTCAGACGCTATGGGATTTGACGGCTGTCGTGCCTGAGTGCGAGTACAACTTTTGCGATATGGCACGAACTTTGCGAATGGGTGAAAACACCTTTCACCGTCCCTGTAATTTCAAAGAGTTGCGCGTTGTAAAAAGGGCACATATTACAACTTTTGCGTTATGTGCCTGTCTGGCAGCCTTTGTACCGCATCGGCCGAACAAATATTTCCACGTGACAGCGTCCAACGGAATTGTTTCGAGCTCGCCTTATATATCATGACTGCATCTCCAATCGCATCGGTTCGGGTATTCGAAACTGTCCGCGAGGCAGATGTCGTCTCGCTGCGTCGGTGCGCTCCCAACGCCGTCGATGATAGATCGCGCGATCATCATGCTGAACGATCATCGGTTCTGGGGACATGCTTCTGGCCCAGGTAAGACGCTCCCATCGTTCCATCCATTGCTGGCACGGCCATGCCGCTCGCCGCAGCGCCTTACCGCGCGAGCGGTTTAGTCCACTGGCACATAGCGTCAGTTATTGCAGCGCCGCGACACGTCCGGAGTTGGGTGTAAACGGGAAGTGACCGGCTCGCAGCCAATGTGATGCGGTTGACCCGAAGGCGACGTCAAACAACCAGCGGGCTTCAACCGATCATCCGTTCATTTGTGCCCGTTCATTTGAACTCGACGCAGTGTTTCTCATGTTCGGAGTTGCATGTCGATTAAGCATCAACTTGCTTCCATAATTTCTGTGCGCGGCACTCTGGAGAAAATATGAGACGTTGCGAGCCAGGCAGCGGACCATGTCAGGCCGGAAAGAACGATGACTCTCATGTAAATCGTGTCACCTTGTCCCCTGAAATATATGACCAGAAGCAAAGGGAGGAGCCCGATCAATGCGATGGGATACCGCGCATAGGGTCCAAAACGCCTGTCGAGGAAGTGGAACAACGTGATGAGTCCGATGAGCGGAAGGCCCCAAAACATAACCAAGAGAAGCCCAACGAATCCAAAAGCATTTCTGTCTGTGTATCCGCCTCCGCAGATCGCGAGCGTCAGGAGCGAAACGACTACCATCGCTGCAATTCGGCTAAATGATCTCATGGGTTTCTCTCGGGGACGGCAATGATCCATTAGACGGAAATTTTCCTAATAATTATTTTCTCCTTTTGGTTGAATTGGCGTGGGTATGGACCCAGGCCGAACGCACGACCCTCCGGCCTGGACGGTAGCATCGGGATGTCGAGTAATGGGCACCTTTCGGACGCAGCTCGATGTCCGGCTCGAGCCCGTTTTCCCCGCCAGAACGGGCGTTCGCCAACGCCGCTGGTCTTATCGGTTCGCGCCCCCGGTTAGGCTGCGTTAGCCGAAATACCCGGTGTTTTCGGCTTGAACTGCGGCCGCTTCCCGTGACAATGGCGAACGAGTAACGCCGATTGTCGCCCGCATCATCATGCCCGGGCATGACAGGGGTGAGTGAATCGCCGGGGAGTGACGCCATGAACATCCAGGACAACAGCCGCTATCACGAGGTCCATGCCCGCTCGCTGGCCGATCCGCGAAGGCTTCTGGGGCGAGGCGGCGCGCGAAATCGACTGGATCGAGCCCGCGCAAAAAAGTCTTCGATCCCGCCATGGGGCTGTACGGCCGCTGGTTCGCCGGCGCCGTGGTCAACACCTGCTACAACGCGCTCGACCGCCATGTCGCGGGCGGCCGCGCCGATCAGCTGGCGCTGATCCACGATTCGCCGCTGGCGGGCAGCGTCACCCGATTCACCTATGCGCGAGATGCTGCATGAGGTGAAGACGCTCGCCGCCATCATGCAGGATTTCGGCGTCGCCAAGGGCGACCGCGTCATCCTCTATATGCCGATGGTGCCGGAAGCCATGGTCGCGATGCTGGCCTGCGCGCGGATCGGCGCGGTGCACAGCGTGGTGTTCGGCGGCTTCGCGGCCAAGGAACTGGCGACCCGGATCGAGGACGCGAAGCCGAAACTGATCTTCTCGGCAAGCTGCGGGCTCGAGCCCGGCCGCATCGTGCAATACAAGCCGCTGCTCGACGAGGCGATCCGGCTGTCCAGCGCCAAGCCGCAGGCCTGCATCATCCTGCAGCGGCCGCAGCAGGCGCTGCGAACTCACAGCCGGGCCGCGATCACGATTGGGCCGAACTGCGCGCCAAGGCCATGGCTGCGAAAAAGTCCGCGCCTTGCGTGCCGGTGCTAGGCGACCGATCCGCTCTATATCCTCTACACCTCGGGCACGACCGGCAAGCCCAAGGGCGTGGTGCGCGACAATGGCGGGCATCTGGTCGCGCTGAAATGGTCGATGTTCAATCTCTACGGCGTCAAGCCCGGCGAGGTCTGGTGGTGCGGCTCCGACATCGGCTGGGTGGTCGGCCACAGCTACATCATCTATGGGCCGCTGATCCACGGCGCGACCTCGATCATGTATGAGGGCAAGCCGGTCGGCACGCCGGACGCCGGCGCCTTCTGGCGGGTGATTTCGGAACACAAGGCGGTCGCGCTGTTCACCGCGCCGACCGCGTTCCGCGCCATCCGCAAGGAAGACCCGGACGGCAAATTCATCCGCCAGTACGATCTGTCGAAATTCCGCACGCTGTTTCTCGCCGGCGAGCGCGCCGATCCGCCGACGGTGGAGTGGGCGGAGGCGCAATTGAAGGTCCCGGTGATCGATCACTGGTGGCAGACCGAAACCGGCTGGTGCATCGCCGGCAATCCGGTGGGGCTCGGCATGCTGCCGGTGAAGCATGGCTCGCCGACGGTGCCGATGCCGGGCTATCAGGTCGACGTGGTCGACGAGGCCGCTCAACCCGCTGCCGGCGGGCGCCATGGGGTCGATCGTGATCAAGCTGCCGATGCCGCCGGGCTGCCTGCCGACCCTGTGGCAGCAGGACGAGCGCTGCAGGGAAGCCTACTTCAGCGAGTTTCCCGGCTACTACAAAACCTCCGACGCCGGCTACAAGGATGAGGACGGCTATGTCTATGTGATGGGCCGCACCGACGACATCATCAACGTCGCCGGCCACCGGCTCTCCACCGGCGGCATGGAGGAGATTCTCGCCTCGCACCCGGACGTCGCCGAATGCGCCGTGCTCGGTGTCAGCGACGCGATCAAGGGCGAGGTGCCCTGCGGCTTCCTGGTGCTGAAGGCCGGCGTCACGCGCAGCCATGCCGAGATCGAAAAGGAGATCGTGGCGCTGGTGCGCGACAAGCTCGGTCCCGTCGCGGCGTTCAAGCTGGCGATCACGGTGGGCCGGCTGCCGAAGACCCGGTCGGGCAAGATCCTGCGCGGCACCATCAAGAAGATCGCCGACGGCGAGCCCTGGACGATGCCCGCGACCATCGAGGACCCCAAGGTGCTGGACGAAATCGGCGAGGCGCTGAAGGGGAGGGTGTGAGCCCGTGTTCTTGAATAGGCCGCATTGTTCTGGATTTTGTCTTGAGAGCGTGATTGAAAACGCCGTCAAGTTCGTCATTGCGAGGAGCGAAGCGACGAAGCAATCCACTTCTCGGTTCACAAAGATGGATTGCTTTCGCGGAGCCTGTCATCGGGCGGCGCTTTGCGCCGACCCGTTGGCTCGCAATGACGCCTAGTTTCATAGACTGCATTTCGAGTCAGACTATGAGGCTTACGCTCATCGCGAAGAATAATGGCTTCACGGATTGTTTTGAGGCGCGGAACATAAACGCATGAAATTCAAGTTGCCCATCGCCTTGACACTGGCTGCCCTGGTGCTCGCCGCCTGCGCGCACCGCGGCGACACATCGGTCTCGATGGGCGACGACGACGCGTTCTGCCGCGCCAACAACGTTCAGGCCGGCTCGCCCGAATATGTCGCCTGCCGCAAGGACCGCGATGTCCAACGCAGCAACGCCGCGGCGCGCGCCGACCAGAAGCAGCGCGGTCTCGCCGAATACATGCTGAACAATCCGGTTCGGCCGTAACGCAGGGGCTTTTTTCCTCTGGCATGGAACTGCGGGCGACATAGGCTGAAGAGAGGCTCTGGAGGCGGCTGCGTAGCACTTCGTTCATGACTGCTTACCGTCTTCGGCTAAGGTGCCAGTAGTGGACGTTTGGCGCTCTCAGGCGGCGCGCAAAGCGAGCGCCAGCGCGATCCATGCGCAACCGTAAAATATCAGGTCGATGCCTACGAAAAGACCGATCACCCAAAGCCCCGAGACAGGCCATTGCGCGAGAACGAGGAGGCCGAGCAGAAGTGTGATGGCGCCATCCAGTGCCTGCCAGCCCCAGCCTGGCAAGGTGAGAACGAACGAGCCGATGACCTGAAAGAGCCCCCCGATGATGAAGAACATTGCCATGAACACGGTCGCGACTTCGGCGCTAACCAGCGGCCTGGTTACAAGCAAGGCGCCCGTTACCCCGAAGAGGATCGCCGCCAGCAAATGGTGAAAGAAGCCCGCCCAATGTCCGACCATGACGGCTTGGACGACTTCGATACTGGAAGCGATCAGCAGCAGCCATCCGAAGAACAGCATCGAGACGACGGTAGCTGTGATAGCCCGGGCAGCGGCGGCAACGCCTAGGACCACCAATCCGATCCCGAACGCCAGGAACCATCCCCAATATTGGACGATTTCGTGAGGAATTTGGATTTCGAGAGCCTGGACGTTACCCATCGCCATATCTCCTGTGCGTGGCTTTGATCCTTAAACCCAATTACCAAACGAGCTTATTTATTACGAGCCGGCACAATCGACTTTAATCTAGATCAATGTCCGCGCGATATTTTGCTGTCTAGTTTTATTTTGTGGAGATTCCATCGACTGATAATCGGCACGCTTATCAAGGAGTGTTTCGAAGAAATGGTGAAGTTACGCCTCTGGGAAGTTGGAAGCTGAATTCAGTGAAGTCCACTTAACCGAAAGGCTGGAAATCATGAGCAAATTTATCGTGACCACATTCAGTGGCGAGGCGAACGCGTATGAAGGAACGCGCGCTTTGAGGGAGCTTCACGCGGCGGGCGATCTCACGCTCTATGGATTGGCCGTGATCACCAAAGATGCCGGTGGCAAGCTGTCGGTAAAGGAGGGGCCGGAGGAGCTGCCTGGCACGGCGGTCGGCGGTCTGGTCGGCGACTGGTCGGGGTCCTCGGCGGGCCGGCTGGCGTTGTTGTCGGCCTGACCACCGGCATGCTGCTCGGGAGCATTAGCGACCTTCTCAACGTCGGCGTCGGCGCGGATTTTCTCGACAAGGTCTCGCGCGGGTTGGCTCCGGGCAAGGCGGCGGTGATCGCTGAGGTCGATGAGGATTGGGTTACGCCCCTCAACACACGCATGGAGGCGATTGGCGGCTCCGTCGTGCGCGAGTGGCGCTCCGATTTCGAGGAAGCTGAAATTGCAAAGGCTTCTGCTGCGAACAAGGCAGAACTCGCGCAATTGAAGGCTGAAATGGCTCAGTCAGCGTGCGGAGGCAAAAGCAAAGCTGCAGAAACGAATCAGCGAGGTTAGAGCGAAGCTCGATGAATTGTCCAGCCTAGCGCAGACGAAGTTGCAAAAGCTGGAGAAGGACGTCGCCGCCAAAATCAGCGCGCTGAATGATCAGATTGCGAAGGCCAACGCAGAAAACAAGGCTCGGATCAAGGAACGCCTTGCCGAAGTGCGTGCCGATCATGATCGGCGAGCTGCCAAACTGAAGCAGGCGGGCGCGTTGATCAAGGAAGCACTCGCTGCATGAGCCCATGCTACCGATGTAGCAAGGGTGGTCAATTCCTGGAGCGGCAAGGACGACTTTGCTGCTTCAGGGTTTGATCTTCTCGGATATAAATCGTCGCGCATATCTTTGGTAACCAATGGAGATGAGCAAATGCCTACGCAAATGCAAAGCAATATCCACTTCTATGTAAATTGGGCCAGGGAACGACTCAATGAAATGGAAGCCGTACTGACATCGCTTGAAAGCAAAGTTGGCGAGGTGCAGGTCGATGCCCGCGACAAGGCCAACAAAGCACTCGCTGACTTGCGCAAACGCCGTGATATCTTCCGGGACACCGTCAAAAAGCAGGCGGAAGCCAACGAGGCCGCATGGACCAGCGCAAAGGCAAGACTGGAGCCAGAGTGGAATTCGTTCGAGGCCGAGGTCAAGAAATACGTCGAGAGCTTCAGCAAGCAAGTCGAGCAGCAGCAGGCAACATTCAAGCTTCAGTCGGCGGCCCAACTGAGGGCGTGGCGAGAAGCCGCCGACAAGCTTGCCGGCGATACCAAGCAATTCACTACCGAGCGTCAGGCTGAAATCGAGGCTGTCGTAAAGCGCATGCAGACCGACGCCGCAGCAGCAGAGAAAAAACTCCAGAAGCACCTGGACCAGATGGGGACACAATCATGGTCCGCGCTGATGGCGGCTTTGACGGAAACCCGCGCTGCGTTCGATCGCGCCAATCAGGCAGCGCGCGAGGCGTTCAAGCGAGCTGCCTGATGCAAACAGTCTGTCAGTCGGAGAAGCCGCCGGGAGGCGGTTTCTCCCCCCATAGGGCAAGAACGATTTCGACTCTGAGAACGGCCGGGGCGGAGCAGCCGCGATGAGCAGCATGGATGCAGATCCCCGGGAAGCGCGATCAGGCGAGCCGCAAACCGCCGTTCGCAACGGGCCACACGTAAGTTTCTGGATCAGAGAGTTACCCTTTAGCCTGGTGTTGACCCTGACCTTGCTCGGCGTTGCCTATACCAGCTTCTTGAAACAACCGATCATGGGCTATTGGGAGCTTCTGGCGCCGGTGATCGGGTTAGTCTGTGTCGGCTCCGGATGGTCCAGCGCCAACGATAAAAACGCGCGATTACAATTGATATGGACGCAGGTGCTGCACTGGGCCGCGTTTCTGCTCGTAATGAATATGATAATGCTACCTAGCGTCCAGAGGATTCTCAACGCCAGCGCGACCGGGCTCGCCGTTCTCATGTTATTGGCGCTCGGCACCTTTACCGCAGGTGTTCATGTCCTCTCTTGGCAGGTCTGTCTTCTCGGGATCATCATGGCGCTCTGCGTGCCGGCGGCGGCGTGGATCGAAGCTTCGGCTCTGATTGTCGTGTTGGTCTCGATAGCGGCGCTCGGAATTGGCGTTGTGCTCTGGTGGCACTGGCACGAGAGCCGCGCCCAAAAGCCTTAGCGAACGGGCCGATCAAGCGTCGCGTCCCTTTGGCGTAACCTTCACGCCAAAGCCCGGGCAACCGGCATCCCGGTGGATTGTGTCCGATGCAGGTGTTGGCAGCGAGTCGATCGAGTTCTTGGTCAACTTGACGCGCGGCATAAACAAAACTCCTGTCATGTGGTGCTACCTGCAACTCATATAGGTAGCACGCGGAATGAAATGACGGGAACAACGGTGACCTTACATCCGCATAGGCACAAGCAAAATCAATGTGCTATGAACCAAGGGATATCAACGTCCATCTCTGGGAAACCCACTTTCGATAACCTTGTGGGAGAGGGTGCCCTCGCGTAGCGAGGGCGGGTGAGGGGTTGTCTCCGCGGTGAAAGACCCCTCATCCGGCACGGACTTCGCATAGCCGATGCAATGCATCGGCGTCCTATTACAGAACGGCGGCCGAAGGCCGCCTATGGCCACCTTCTCCCACAAGGGGAGAAGGAAGCAACGGTTCTCCACTTTCTCTCCTTCGCAAGGATATCACCACATGGACATCAAGGTCAGGGACTTCGAACGGCGCGCTTCTCGCCGAGGGCGACAGCGTCACGCTGATCAAGGACCTCAAGCTGAAAGGCTCCTCCACGGTGCTCAAGCGCGGCACCGTGATCAGGAACATCCACCTCACCGACGACCCTGCCGAGATCGAAGGCCGCACTGACAAGGTCAAGGGCCTGGTGCTGCGGACGGAGTTCTTGAAGAAGGCGTGATAGAGGTTGAAAGGCATCGGAGCTCGGCTCCGCTGGCTTCGCGAAGTGTTACAAACTTCGAGCGGCAAGAGGTTCCCACTGCAGAGGTGCGTGTCAGCGCTCATCAAGAGAGTTTCCGCAAATTAGGACGCTCCTAACTTCAAAAGAGAGCCAGTACCCCTGGCCCGACGGGCAAATCACGCCGTTTGCAGATCGGGGGTATGTCCAGTCCCCCTTGCAAAAATTCTTCCGTTTCCTTCTGACCCAAATCACCTGCATATCTTTCGCCGTCCCGTCCCAGAGAGGGGCGGCTCGCGATCGTCACGAACGCGGGACGGGATGCGGTGGACGCGGATGGCGCCGAAAGACGAACGGCGCATGATGCGGACGGCGAAGTCGTGTGGTCCTGACGCCCCGACGCTGGCGTCAAGTTCTCGAGAAGCAAGCTTCTTGGGGGCGACGGTGGCAAACAAGCCCGGTCACCGAGGAGAGCGCGGAGGAAACCGTTAAAACCATTGCGCGGGGAATGCCGGGTGATTCCGGCGTGACCGTGGTGACTAACTCGCGTGTTTTTTTCTACACGCGAGGCTGCGGGCGCGTTGGGCGCCCGGCATTCCCTGCTCCCCTCTTGGGGTAGCACTGCGCCCTCTGATCTTCAGAAGGCGGGACTTTTGATCAAAACTCGGGCGCATCGCGCGGCGAGATCGCGGAGGTGTGTTTGCAATTAGAACGCCGTCATTGCGAGCGCAGCGAAGCAATCCACTCTTGCTTCCTTGTTGCCTCATGGATTGCTTCGCTGCGCTCGCAATGACGGTCAGTAGCCGTAGCCCGGATGAGCGAACGCGAAATCCGGGGCCGGCGATGTGTTCGTTCCCGGATATCGCTTCGCTCATCCGGGCTACGAAAATGCAAGTGGTGCAATGACGGCTTACGGCCTTTCGCCTAATGCGCGAGGCTGCCGAGCTTGGCGCCGATGGCGACGATCAGCATCACGCCGCCGGCATAGGCGAGATATTCCGGATGGTGGCAAAACAGTTGCGACGTCGTGCAGACATCGGCCGCCCAGGATGTGCCGATCGAAATCTGGGCCGCCGCTTCCCTGAAGAGGAAGGCTGCCCCGCCGAGCAGCAGCGCGATCAGAAAGCAGATTCCTGCCATCTCAAGTCCTCCCTGATTCGGCGCGAATCATGCGCCTTCAGCGACAGAAAGTAACCCTCGATGACGACGGAGTTTGCGGGAACCCTATTCGTCCTCCGGCTTCTTGCCGCCGATGGTTTTCAGCTTGGCGAATACCGCGTCGACGTTGAGATCGTCGCGCTGTTTCTCGGACGGCTCGAATTCCGGTTCCTTGCGGGTCGTCTCGGAAGCCGGCAGCAAGGTCGCGCCGCCATAGGTGGTATCGGTCGGCTTCTCCTTGGCCGCCCGCTGCACCTCGAAATCGAGCTCGATCTGCGAGCACAGGCCGAGCGTCACCGGGTCCATCGGCGTCAGGGTCGAGGCGTTCCAGTGGGTGCGGTCGCGCACGCTGGCGATGGTGGTCTTGGTGGTGCCGACCAGCCGCATGATCTGGGCGTCCTTCAATTCCGGGTGGTTGCGCACCAGCCACAGGATCGCGCTCGGCCGCTCGTGGCGGCGCGACACCGGCGTATAGCGCGGGCCCTTCTTCTTGGCCTGCGGCGGCAGCGTCACCTTGCTCTCGCCGAGCTTGAGACGGTAGTTGGGGTCCTTCTCGCCCTTTTCGATCTCGTCGCGGGTGAGCTGGCCGGTCGAAATCGGGTCCATGCCCTTGATGCCTTGGGCGGCGTCGCCGTCGGCAATAGCGCGGACCTCGAGCGGGTGCATCTTGGTGAAATCCGCCACCTGATCGAAGGTGAGGGCGGTATTGTCGACCAGCCACACGGCAGTCGCCTTTGGCATCAGCGGTGCATTGCTCATGGCAAATCTCCTTTGCGCTTCGCCCACCTCTTTTGGAGGCGAAGCCGTGGTCATCAGCGATGACGGGAATTACGGCCTATATAAGCCGTCCGGGGCCTGCGGCGCAATGGTTTGGTGAACGGCCTTGACAGCGCCCGAAAGCAGTCCCAAGTCCTCATCTGGAAAGTCCTTGTTAGAATCGACCGCTCCCTGCCCGCCGGGGGTTCATCGGTCCGAGATCGTCCCATGCAGGCCAAACCACCGCTGAAAATCGTGCTTTGCTCGCCGCGGGGCTTCTGCGCCGGGGTGGTCCGGGCCATCGACACCGTGGAGCGGGCGCTCGCCATCTATGGCGCCCCGGTTTATGTCCGCCACGAGATCGTCCACAACCGCTATGTCGTCGACAGCCTGCGGACCAAGGGCGCGATTTTTGTCGAGGAGCTGGCCGAGATCCCCGACAATACCAATGCACCGGTGGTGTTTTCGGCCCACGGGGTGCCCAAATCGGTGCCCGCGGACGCCCGCGCCCGCAATTTCTTTTCGCTCGACGCCACCTGTCCGCTGGTCACCAAGGTGCACCGCGAGGCGGCAATCCATTTCAAGCGCGGCCGTGAAATCCTGTTGATCGGGCATTCCCACCATCCGGAAGTCGTCGGCACGCTCGGGCAATTGCCGCCGGGCGCGGTGACGCTGATCGAGACCGCGCACGATGCGGCGACCTTCACGCCGCAGGACCCCGACAATCTTGCCTTCGTGACCCAGACCACGCTGTCGATCGACGACACCGCCGAGATCGTGGCGATGCTGAAGGAGCGGTTTCCGAACATCTCCGGCCCGCACAAGGAAGACATCTGCTACGCCACCACCAACCGCCAGCTTGCGGTCAAGAAGGTGGCGCCGGTGGTCGACGCCTTGATCGTGGTCGGCGCGCCGAACTCGTCGAATTCGCAGCGGCTGCGCGAAGTCGCCGAACGCGAGGGCTGCCCGGTGTCGGTGCTGGCGCAGCGCGCCAGCGATCTCGACTGGCGCAGGTTCGACGGCATCAAGAGCCTCGGCATCACCGCCGGCGCATCGGCGCCGGAAGTGATCGTCGAGGAGATCATGGGTGCGTTCGCCGAACGCTTTGAGCTACATGTGGAGACGGTCTCGGCCGCGGAAGAAAACGAGTTCTTTCCGCTGCCGCGTTCGCTGCGGCCCGACGCGGCGTAGAGGCGATGGCGGTCTATACCGACGTCGCCGCCGACGAACTTGCGGAGTTTCTGACGCATTACGACATCGGCGAATTGCTGTCCTACAAGGGCATTGCCGAGGGCGTCGAGAATTCCAACTTCCTGCTGCACACCAGTGCGGGCTATTTCATCCTGACGCTGTACGAGAAGCGCGTCGCCAAAAGCGATCTGCCGTTCTTCCTCGGCCTGATGACGCATCTGGCCGCGCATGGCATCAATTGCCCGCAACCGGTGCAGAACAAAAACGGCGAAGCGCTGAGCATGCTGGCCGGCCGGCCCGCGGCGATCATCAATTTTCTGGAAGGCGTCTGGCCGCGCAAGCCGAATGCCGTGCATTGCGCCGGCGTCGGCAAGGCGCTGGCGAAAATGCATCTGGCGGGGCGTGATTTTCCGATGTCGCGCGCCAACGCGCTGTCGGTATCGGGCTGGCGTCCGCTGTTCGAGCAGGCCGCCCCGCGCGCCGACGAAGTGCAGCATGGCTTGCGCGCCTTCATCGGCGCCGAGCTCGATCATCTGGAGGCCGATGTCTGGCCGAAGGACCTGCCGCAGGGCGTGATCCACGCCGATCTGTTTCCCGACAATGTTTTCTTTCTCGGCGACCGGCTGTCCGGCATCATCGATTTCACCTTCGCCTGCAACGACATGCTCGCCTATGACGTCGCGATCTGCCTCAACGCCTGGTGTTTCGAGAGCGATTATTCGTTCAACGTCACCAAGGCGCGGGCCTTTCTCAACGCCTACAGCCGCGAGCGTGAATTGTCCGAGGCCGAGCAGCATGCGCTGCCGCTGCTGGCGCGCGGCGCGGCGTTGCGGTTTTTGCTGACGCGGCTGGTCGATTGTCTCAACGTGCCGCCGGGCGCGCTGGTGCGGCCGAAGGATCCGCTCGAATACGTCCGCAAGCTGCGATTCCAGCAAAGCGTGGCCAGCATGCGCGATTACGGCGTCACCGCCTCGGGGCTGGTGGCGTGAATTCGCTTCCGTCGGTCACCATTCACACCGATGGCGCCTGCTCGGGCAATCCCGGTCCGGGCGGCTGGGGCGCGATCCTGAAATTCGGCACGGTCGAAAAGGAACTGAAGGGCGGCGAGGCGCACACCACCAACAACCGCATGGAGCTGATGGCGGCGATCTCGGCGCTGGAAACCCTGAAGAAGCCGTGCACGGTCGATCTCTATACCGACAGCCAGTATGTCCGTCAGGGCATCACCGGCTGGATCCATGGCTGGAAGAAGAATGGCTGGCGCACCTCGGACAAGAAGCCGGTCAAGAATGTCGATCTGTGGCAGCGGCTGGATGCGGCCTTGCAGCAGCACCAAGTGCGCTGGCATTGGGTCAAGGGTCACGCCGGCCATGACGAAAACGAGCGCGCCGATCAACTGGCGCGGGAGGGCGTTGCGATGGCGCGGTTGAAGACGAGGCTGGGAGACTGATGCGCCGGTTCTTGAACGTTAGCGGCCGTCATTGCGAGGAGCGAAGCGACGAAGCAATCCAGCTTTCCGCGTTGTCGCGCTCTGGATTGCTTCGCGGAGCCTGTCATCGGGCGCGCATTCGCGCGACCCGTTGGCTCGCAATGACGAAAATATCAGAGCTGCCCGAGCAGCGTGTCGCCGCCGGAGACTTCGACCTTGCCGGGGTTCGGCTCGAGGTTGAGCTTCTTGACCACGCCGTCATCGACCAGCATCGAGTAGCGGTGCGAGCGGATGCCGAGGCCGTTGCCGGACGCGTCGAGCTCCATGCCGATCGCCTTGGCGAATTCGGCGTTGCCGTCGGCGAGGAATACCGCTTCGTCGCGCTGGTCGGTATCGCGCTTCCAGGCGTTCATGACGAAGACGTCATTGACCGAAACGATCGCGATGGTGTCGACGCCCTTTCCCTTGATGGCATAGGCGTTCAGGAAAATGCTCGGCACATGCATCTTGTGGCAGGTGCCGGTATAGGCGCCGGGCACCGCGAACAGCGCGACCTTCTTGCCCTTGAAGATGTCGTCGGTGGTCTTGACCTGCGGACCTTCCGCCGTCATCACGCGAAACTTGGCTTCCGGCAGCTTGTCGCCAACTTTGATGGTCATCGTCAATTCTCCCTGGAGTGTGCCGACGTTTCTTAGACCGGGCGGGCCGCGGGCACAATATTGGGTCGCGCGGAAACGGCAATGGCCGGCGGTGTTCACCGTTCCGTCATCAGCCGGAAAATCCGCCGCGGTCGAGAAAGGCCTGTTCTTCCGGCGTCGTAGTGCGTTCCAGAACAGAGTTGCGGTGGGGAAAGCGCCCGAACCGGCGGATGATATCGGCATGATCCTCGGCATATTTCAGGTTGTCGGCATTGGCGGTGTTGCGGAAGAGTTCGACGCAGCGCTGCTGGTCGGCCAGATGCTCCGAATGCATCAACGGCAAATAGAGAAACTCCAGCAAATCGGCCGCAATGCGCCGGTCGACGCCGCGCGCGATGGCACGGTTTGCGACCTCGAGGGCGAGCGCATCGCTGGAATAGGTCCTGACATCGCCGCGAAACATGTTGCGGGGGAACTGGTCGAGCACGATCACCAGCGCCAGCGCGCCGTCATCGGTGGTTTCCCAGCATGATCGTTCGCCGGCCGCCGCCTTCCGCCACAGCCCTAAAAAGCGGCGGCGCAGGTCGGCATCGAAGGCGTGGTCGCGCTTGTACCAGCGATCGCTCCCGGCCGCGCGCCAGAAGGCGAGGATCACGGCCGGAGAAACATCATCGCGAATGTCAGTCATGGAACGGGCATTCGCCCCACGCGTGGCTCAGGCCGCGGCCTTCTTCTCATCGCGCAATTGGCGGCGCAGGATCTTGCCGACATTGGTCTTCGGCAGCTCGGTCCGGAACTCGATCTGCTTCGGGACCTTGTAGTTGGTCAGTTGCGTGTGGCAGAACTTGATGATGTCCTCGGCGGTCAGGTTCGGATCCTTCTTGACGACGAAGGCCTTGACGGCTTCGCCGGACTGCGCGTCGGGGACGCCGATCACGGCGCATTCCAGCACGCCGGGATGGCTCGCGATCACTTCCTCGATCTCGTTGGGATAGACGTTGAAGCCCGACACCAGGATCATGTCCTTCTTGCGGTCGACGATCTTGGTATAGCCGTCCGTCGTCATCACGCCGATGTCGCCGGTGCGGAAATAGCCGTCGGCGGTCATCACCTTGGCGGTCTCGTCGGGCCGGTTCCAGTAGCCGGCCATCACCTGCGGGCCCTTGGCGCAGATCTCGCCGGGCTGCGCCGAGCGGCACCTCGTTGCCGTCGTCGTCGCGGATCGACAGATCGGTCGAGGGCACCGGCAGGCCGATCGTGCCGGTGAACTCGGTCGACGTCGGCGGGGTTGCAGGTCAGCGTCGGCGAGGTCTCCGACAGGCCGTAGCCTTCGACGATGCGGGCAGCCGGTGGTCTTCAGCCAGGCTCGGCGCACCGGCTTGCTGCACGGCCATGCCGCCGCCGACCGAGATCTTCAGCTTGGAGAAGTCGACCTTGTCGAAATCGGGCGTGGTGCAACAGCGCGTTGTAGAGCGTGTTGACCGCCGGGAAGCTGTTGACCTGGTATTTCATCAGCTCCTTGATGAAGCCCGGCATGTCGCGCGGATTGGGGATCAGCAGATTGACGCCGCCGGCGCGCATCGCCAGCAGGAAGCACGCCGTCAGCGCGAAGATGTGATAGAGCGGCAGCGCGCAGACGATGAACAGCTGGTCGACATGCGGCGGCTTGCCGTCAGCGCCGGCTGCAGCCAGGCATCGTTCTGCAGCACGTTGGCGACGATGTTGCGGTGCAGCAGCGTCGCGCCCTTGGAGACGCCGGTGGTGCCGCCGGTATATTGCAGGAAGGCGACGTCGTCGGGCGCGATCTTCGGCTTGCTGAACTTCATGCTGCGGCCGGCCGCCACGCGCGTCGTTGAAGCGCGACCGCGCCCGGAATCGAATAGGCCGGCACCATCTTCTTCACCCGGCGCACCACGAGGTTGACGATCACGCCCTTGAAGCCGAGCAGGTCGCCCATGCTGCCGACGATGACGTGCTTCACCGCGGTCTTCGCCATCACCTGCTGCACGGTGGTGGCGAAGTTCTCCAGCACGATGATCGCCTCGGCGCCGGAATCCTTGAGCTGGTGCTCGAGCTCGCGCGGCGTGTAGAGCGGATTGACGTTGACCACCGCATAGCCCGCGCGCAGCACGGCCGCGGTCGCCATCGGATACTGCAGCACGTTCGGCATCATCAGCGCGACGCGGGCGCCCTTCTGCAGGCCCTTGCTCTGCAGATAGGCCGCCGAGCGCCAGCGACATCTCGTCGAGGTCGCGATAGCTGATCGACTTGTCCATGCAGATGAAGGCCTTGCGGTCGCGAAACTTCGCAAAGCTCTCTTCCAGCAACTCGACGAGCGATGCGTATTGGGTCACATCGATATCGGCGGGCACGCCGGCCGGATATTGCTTGAGCCAGATGCGCTCCATGCTCATTCCCCTCTGGTTTATTTCCCGTTTGCCGGGACGGGCCGCCTCGTTTCGGGCTGTCTTGGTTTTCGGCAGTATTGAGCAAGGCGCCGCCCCATGGCAAGCGGCTGCGCCGGGCGGACGCATAGCTGGCTGAAGAAGCCGGTCCCACCGGCCCGGAAACGGCTCAGCTATGGGGTGCGGCGTCGGCGTTTTAGCCCGCGGGCTTGGCCTCGCCGGCCTTGGGTGCGGGCTTGGTCGAGCGCTTGGCGGTGGTCTTCGGTTTGGTCGGCTTCGCGGCAGGCTTGTCGGCCGTGACCACCGGCTTTTCGTCGGCCTTTGGCGCCGCATCCGGCTTGGCATTGGCATGTTTGCCGGGCTTGGCGTTCTTGCCGGCATCCTTGACCTCGGCGCTCGGCTCGGCCGCGGCGTCCGGCTTTTTCGCCGCGACCCGGGACTTCTTTCCGTGATGCTGCGGCGTCTGCTTTTCGGCGTCGGCTGCGACGGCGGCAATCAACGCGGCGCCGGTTCTGGTCGGGCCGGTGTAAACCGGGATCGGTTCGGCAGCCGCAGCCGGGCCCGCTAGCAATTCCGACGGCTTCGTCATCGGCGGCTGCAGGCCGGCGGCAAAAAATGTAAGGGCAGATTCGCCGGTGCTTGAGCCGATGGCGATGTTGTCCTCATCCTCGTCATTGGCCGGCCGCTTGTGCCGGGGGCCGCACATCTCATCGTGCAGGTTCGGCGGCGAGGCGTCGATCGGCACCAGGTTGTCGACCATGCCGAGCGAAGGGCGCAGCCATGACAGCGAGTTGTTGGCGAAGCCGCGCTCCAGCAATTGCGCGGCTCGTACCGCGCGCATCTGGCCGGATGAGGCGCCGAGCACCACCGCGATCAGCCGCCTGCCGTTGCGGGTGGCGGAGGCAACCAGGTTGTAGCCGGACGCGCAGATGAAGCCGGTCTTGAAGCCGTCGGCGCCGGGATAGCGTCCGATCAGCTTGTTGAAATTCTGGGTGACCCTGCGGCCGTACCGGATCGCGGGAATGTGGACGAAATATTCGTATTCCGGCAGATCGCGGATAATCGCGCGGGCGAGGATTGCCAGATCGCGGGCCGAAGTGATCTGACCGTCGGCGGGCAGCCCGTTCGGATTGACGTAGCTCGTCTGGGTCATGCCGAGCCTCTGCGCGGCCTGATTCATCAATGCCGAAAAGCCGTCGATCGAACCACCGACGCCTTCGGCGAGCACCACGGCCATGTCGTTGGCCGACTTCACCAGCATCATCTTGAGCGCGTTATCGACGGTGACCTGCGTCCCCGGCTGGAACCCCATCTTCGATGGCGACTGCGAGGCCGCGACCGGCGACACCGTAAACAGGGTATCGAGCGAAATCCGTCCTTCCTTGACCGCTTTGAGCGTGACATAGGCCGTCATCAGCTTGGTCACCGAAGCCGGATACCAGGGATAGGTCGCGTTTTCGGCCTGCAGCACCTTTCCGGTATCGGCCTCGACCACCAGCAGCGCTTCGGCGTGCGCAAGGCGCGGCGTGGCAAGGACGAGCGCCGCGACAAGGACAATCCAGTTCAACCATGACTTGCGAAGCAAGGGGCGAAGAAAGTGCACTATCCGATTCCGGTCCTTTGCGACCCGCCTGCGAACGGCGGTCCTGGCGTGTGACGTTCGGGTTTCAAGCGTGTCCGGCGCCGTGGCTTGAGGCGGAGCGAACCTATACCGGCTTGCCGGCCCGGAACAGAGGCTGCGAGATTAAATCGTGGAGAGAAAATAGGCCGAAGTTCGGCAATGCCTAAATCTTGACAGCGTCGTTGCTGACCTCCTTTCGGGCAAGGCCGGCCCGCGCATTCTCCTGGACCATGAACTGGGCCCTTGCGAGTTCCGCAAAACGGCCGCCTTTCGCCACCAGTTCATCGAAAGTTCCGCTTTCGATCACCCGTCCGTTGTCGAACACCAGGATGCGCGTGGCGTTGCGTATGGTCGAGAGCCGGTGCGCGATCACGAAGGTGGTGCGTCCCTTCATCACTTCGTCGAGTGCGGCGTTGACCTTGGCCTCGGTGACGGCATCGAGCGCGCTGGTCGCCTCGTCGAGGATCAGGATCGGCGGGTCTTTCAGCATGGCGCGCGCGATCGACAGCCGCTGCCGCTCGCCGCCGGACAGCATGCGCCCGCGCTCGCCGGCATTGGTGTCGAATTTCTGCTCGCTGCGTTCGATGAACTCCAGCGCCTGCGCGCGCGCCGCGGCGACCCGCATTTCCTCCACGGTGGCATCCGGTTTGCCGACCCGCAGATTGTCGGCGATCGAGCGGTTGAACAGCAGCGCTTCCTGGAACACCACGCCGATATTCCGCCGCAGCGCCGTCAGCTTCAGGCCGCGGACATCCATGCCGTCGATCTTGATGAAGCCCGACTGCGGATCGAAGGCGCGGTGCAGCAGCGCGATCGCGGTCGATTTGCCGGCGCCGGTCGGGCCGACCAGCGCGATGGTATGGCCGGGCAGCGCGGTGAGGGAGACATCCTCGACCGCCGGCCGCTTGCCGTCATAGGAAAACGAGACGTCGTTGAATTCGACCAGGCCCGAGAGCCGCCCGGGATCGATCGCGTCGGGCCGGTCGCGAACCGCGGGCACGGCATCCAGCACGTTGAAGAATTCCTGCAGCCGCGGCGCCTCCATGAAGACGTTGTTGATGAAGCTGACCACCTGTTCGAGCTTCTGGATCAGCATGGTGGCGAAACTCACGAACATCACGATCTCGCCGACCGTGGTGAGACCCTGCTCGTGCAGCGCGATGCCGACGGTGAAGATCGCCAGCACGGTGATGGTGGTCGACGCCCTGGTGATGACGGTAACCAGCGCCCACCACGACAGCACCGGCATCTGCACCGCCAGCAGCTTGTCGGCGACGAAACGCAGCCCCTGTACCTCGGCATCGATACGCACGAAGCTTTGCACCAGCGCCACATTGCCGAGCGCATCGGAGGCGCGTGCGGAGAGGTCGCTGTAATGCGACTCGACTTCGCTCTGCATGCCGTAGGTCTTGCGCACCACCATCGTGGTCAGCACCGTGAACACCACGCACAGCACGAACAGTAGGATCGCCAGCCGCCAGTTGATGTAGAACGCCAGCGGCAGCAGCACCACCAGCGACATGATCGCGGCGAAATGCTCGCGGAAAAATCCGAGCCACAGTCGCCACAGCGAGTCAGTGCCGTTCAACATCACCTTCATCAGGCGACCGGAATGGGTGCCGGTGTGGAAGGTCAGCGGCAATTGCATGATGTGCTCGAAATAGCTCGTCAGCACTGCCTGGCGTTGGCGGTGCGCCAGCCGATCCGCGTGCAGCGCGACCGCGGCGCTGCAGCCGATGGTAAACAGGCCGAACGCCGCCCAGGTCGCCAATAGCGGCCACGCCGACGATGACGCGCCCGGAGCCGTGGACGGTTTGCCGGAAAGGACGTCAACGATTCGGCCGAACAGCACGGGTTCGGCGAATTGGGCGCCGGCCAGCAGCAGATTGGCGCCAGCGAGAATCCAGCCCAGCCGCGCCTCCTTGCCGAGCAACTCAAGGACGCGGGTATAGAGGCGAAGCATGGACATGCCATGGGCTCCGGGTCGGCGGGACAAACGATCGTCTGAACCGCCATTCTAATCAGGGATTGTCACGGAGATACAGCGTCCGCCGGCATTTTACTCAATTGATCAGGCGGCCGCCGAGCGGGGGCAGGAAACTCTCGTCGAAAATATCCGCCGCGGAGGGCCGTTTCTTGAATTTGAAGCCCTCGGCAATCTGGTCGATCGAGTGGTCGAGGCGGACCGGATCGATGCCGCCGATGCCGTTGCGCTGCACTTCGCTGGTGAGGATGTTGTCGTAAATCAAAGTGCGCAGGCGTTCCAGCTCCAGCTCGGGCGATCCGCCGTCCATCCGGCTGACCACTTCGTCCGCCGCGCGCTTCGGCTGCCGGATGGCAAGTTGGGTGCCGGCCACCACCGCGCGCAGGAAGCCTTTCACCGCCTCCGGGTGGGCTGCAGCGAATGCCGGATTGACGATCACCGCGAACCCGTAGGCCTCGCAGCCATAGTCGGCATATCGAAACACCGCAAGGTCGTCGGCAGGAACGCCGCGATCCCTGAGATTGATTGCGGCCAGATAAGAGAACCCGCTCACGGCGTCGACCTGACCTGCCGACAGCATCGGCTCCCGCACCGCGGCACCGAAGTGTTCCTGCTTGACGCTTGCGATCTTGATTCCGTTTTGCCGTGCCAGTGCCGGCCATAGCCAGATCGACAGGTCACCGTCGGCGACGCCGAGCGTTTTGCCTTCGATATCGGACAGCGCGTGGATGCCCCGGCTCTTGCGGGCAATGAGGGCGTAGGGTGACGTGTTGAACAGCACGAACACCGCCTTGACGTGCGGCGCGTCCGACCTGTCGTGAAAGCGGATCAGCGCGTTGATGTCGACCAGCGCCAAATCGCTGGTGCCGGCGGCGACACGCGTGATGGCGTCCGGCGATCCGTTGGCGATATGGGTGGTGACCGCAAGACCTTCCGAACCGAACAAACCGTCGGCCGCCGCCAGCACGAAGGGGGCGGCACTCGCGTCGATCGGACGGTCGAAGGAAAACTGGATCGCGGTCGGTTGCTGAACCGGATCCGCGGTCAGGCCGTCTGCTGCGCCGAAGCACGCAAAAACCACCAAGCCTGTCAGCAAAGCCGAAAGCGAGCGGGCTGCAATCGCCGGATTTACGCGCATGGATGACACCGGAAGGCCGGACACCAGTTGCCGCGCCGGGTATGTTTGTTTCGTGACGCCCCGGCGCCGCTGGCGTGCATTCTGCCGGATCGAACCTGAATGGGCGATGACCGCCTCGATTTTGTCATCTGGCGTTCATGATGTTCCGGGCCAGAGACCAGCGGGGGTTGCGCAACGGCTGTCGGCACGGGAGCTGGCCGGTGAATTCTTTGAGATGGCAGCAAAGAGAGCGAGCCCGTTAACACGCTGGCGATGGGTTTCGGCTAATTTTGGGGGATGAGTGATTTGCTCGAGCGGCTCTATCTGGCGGTGATCGCGGCCAAGGATCTCAATCCGGCAACGTCGCGAACCGCGCGGCTGTTTCAGCGCGGCCCGGCCAAGATGGCCAAGAAACTGGCCGAAGAAGCCATCGAGGTCGTGATCGACGCCGTCAGCGGCGATTCCGACGCCGTGGTCCGCGAGAGCGCCGACCTGCTCTATAATCTCACCGTGTTGTGGGCGTCAGCCGGTGTGCAGCCCGAGGATGTCTGGCGCGAAATGGACCGGCGCGAGCATATGCTCGGAATTGCCGAGAAGCTGCCGAAATCCGCCGTCAAAATGTCCAAGGAGATGCACAAGGCGGCGCAGCCCCGGATCGGACGGCGACCAATTGTCGCGCTTGCCAGCCGCAATTTGCACAAGCGCGGCTAAGGTCTCCCGGATTTTTTCAAATTCCTGCAAATTTCCGCAAATTCCCGGCATGGACAAATCCGTCCCATGGTGGTTCATCGCGCCATGCTGAGACGAATTTACGACTGGTGTATCGACGCCGCGCACAAGCCATATGCGCTCTGGATTCTGGGAGCTGTGGCGTTCGCGGAGAGCTCGTTCTTCCCGGTACCGCCCGATGTGATGTTGCTTCCGATGTCGGTGGCCCGGCCGCGTCGAGCATGGCTCTTTGCCACGGTATGCACGGTTGCATCGGTGGCGGGGGGAGTGCTCGGTTACGCCATCGGTGCGCTGCTCTACGAACTCAGTTGGGCAATGGCTGATCAATCTGTACGGCCTTGGCAGCAAGGTCGAGACATTCCGTGAGTCCTATGCCCAATGGGGAGCGGTGATCATCATCGGCAAGGGCCTGACGCCGATCCCGTACAAGCTCGTGACCATCACCTCGGGTTTTGCCGGGTACAATATCTGGTTGTTCATTCTTTGCTCGATGATCGGTCGCGGGATGCGCTTCTTCATCGGTGCAATCCTCTTCAACCGCTATGGAGACGTCATCCGCGCCGAACTCGAGAAGCGTCTCGGACTCTGGGTTTCGCTGGGTGCCGCACTGCTGCTGTTCGGCTTTATCGTCGCCTATAGAATGCTTTGAAAGCAGTCGTGAATTACCTTGCCGGTTCGCTGCCTCAGGTTACGCTCGATGCCATGCCTGACCGATCCGGCGACCTCTTCGCGCTGTCCAGCATGCAGGTCGTGGCTCTGGGCGCGGCGATGTTGATGCTCGCGACGGATGTCGCCTGGCCGCAAGCGGCTTCGCCGCCGTCCGCGCCGCCATCCTCCCTCGTCCAGGCGCCGGCCCAGCCGGCGGCGCCGGATCCTGCGTCGCCGCAGCGCGAGCCGGTGCCATCATCTCCAGCGCCGGCGCGCCGGGAGGATCAAGGCCTGCTCAACGAAATCGGCAAACTGTTGGAGAAATCCCTGTCGATCCTGCCACCGATGAAAAGCCCGAATGAGACCATCGACGATTTGAACGCACGCGCGAAGGATGCAGGCGAAGCCCTGTCGCGCATGGCGAGGCCAGCCTCGATGGTGACGGGACGCGTGATATGTCCGGTCTCGGCCAATGGCGCGCCGGACTGCAAGACAGCGTCGGACACATTGTGCCGGGCCAAGGGCTTCAAGGAAGGCAAGAGCCTGAACAGCGAGTCGGCGGAGACCTGCTCTGCGAAAGTCCTGATCCCTGGCCGCACCCGGAAGCCGGACGATTGCCGGACCGATCACTATGTCACCCGCGCACTGTGCCAGTGACACCGGGATATCCGGTGACGCCGGGATTTATTGCGATGTCCCGCTTGCCAAAGGCGCGATTGCGTTGTTTGCATGATGTCTGGCATCTTTCAGCCCAATGCATCACGTCTTCCCATCGCGTTTCCCCTGAGTGACGAAGAGGATTTTTTGAATGTCCATGCCTGCCTTGTTCAAGGGCCGTCTGTCGATACCGGTGATCGGAGCGCCGCTGTTCATCATCTCCGTGCCCGATCTGGTGATCGCGCAATGCAAAGCGGGAATCGTGGGATCGTTTCCGGCGCTGAACGCGCGGCCGCCGGCGCTGCTCGATGAGTGGCTGGCACGGATCAAGGAAGAACTGGCCGCGCACGACAAGGCCAATCCCGACCAACTCTCGGCGCCGTTCGCGGTGAACCAGATCGTGCATCGGTCGAACAACCGGCTCGACCATGATCTCGCGCTTTGCGAGAAGCACAAGGTGCCGATGATCATCACATCGCTCGGCGCGCGCGAGGAGCTTAACCAGGCCGCGCATGGCTGGGGCGGCATCGTTTTTCACGACGTCATCAACCAGAAATTCGCGCACAAGGCGATCGAGAAGGGCGCCGATGGCCTGATCCTGGTGTCCGCCGGCGCGGGCGGCCATGCCGGCGAGATATCGCCATTCGCGTTCGTGGCGGAGACCCGGCAATGGTTCGATGGGCCGATCGCGCTGTCGGGCGCGATCGCCAACGGCCGGGCGATCCGGGCGGTGCGGATGCTCGGCGCCGACTTTGCCTATATCGGCTCGGCCTTCATCGCCACCACCGAAGCCAATGCGGTGGAGGGTTACAAGCAGATGATCACCACCTCATCGGCGGAGGATATCGTCTATTCGAATCTGTTCACCGGCGTGCACGGCAACTATCTGAAGCCATCGATCGTCGCCGCCGGAATGGATCCGGATAATCTTCCCGAATCGGACCCGTCGAAAATGAGTTTCGGCACCGATAAATCCGGCGAGCGCGCCAAGCCGAAAGCCTGGAAGGAAATCTGGGGCAGCGGCCAGGGCGTCGGCAGTGTTGGAAAGATCGTGCCGGTGGCGGAGCTGATCGCACGGTTCAAACGAGAATACGACGAAGCGGTCGATCCGCCGCTGTGATGGACGCCATCTATCGCGTCGAGGGCAATCGCGTCGTCACGAGTCCCGACGCGGCCGGCCCCTGGGATGCCCAGATGCAGCACGGCTCGGCGCCGGCGGCTTTGGCGGTATGGGCCGCCGAAGCTATACCGACGCGAGAGCCGATGCGGATCGCGCGCGTGACCATCGATCTGATGCGTCCGGTACCGGTGGCGCCGTTGACGTTCGAGACCGAAGTGCTGCGGGAGGGGCGCAAGATCCAGTTGTGCGCCGTCAAGCTGCGCGCCGGGAATGTCGTCGTTGTCACGGCGACCGTCCTCAAGATCAAGGCCCAGGCATTGACCCTGCCACCGGATGTCAAGGACGTGGCCGTCACGCTTCCCGGGCCGGATCAGGCGCGCGAGGAGTTGCCGGACTTTTCCGGCAGCCCTTTTGTGAGGGGCATCTCGATGCGCGCCGTCCATGGCCGGTTCGGCGTGCCGGGTCCCGGTGCCATCTGGTACCGGGTGGACCGGTCGCTGGTGCAGGCGTCGCCGGTTTCGCAGGCCATGCGGGCCGTAGTCGCTGCGGATTTATGCAACGGCACCTCCGCGGCGCTGGATTTTCGGCAATGGACGTTCATCAATGCCGACCTCACCGTCAGCTTTGCCCGGCAGCCGGTTGGCACATGGATTTTGCTCGATGCGGAATCATGGATCGGACCGGATGGCGCGGGTCTCGCCGCGGCGCGGCTCGCGGACGAACGCGGCTATTTCGGCCGCGCCGTCCAGAGCCTGGTGATCGAGAAGCGATAAGCTGCCAGTCAACGCAGGCTAGCCGACCATCCGCTCGCGTCCGACCCAGAAGCCTGCCTTCAGCACCTTCTTGTCGACCTTGCCGACACCGGTCATCGGAAGCTCGCTGACGAACTTCACATGCTTGGGCGCATGCGCCGAGCCCTTGCGCGCCTTGACCAGAGCGATCAGCTCCTCGGCGTTCGGCTTCGTGCCTTCGCGCGGGACCACTACCGCGGTGACCGCCTCGCCCCATTTGTCGTCGGGTACGCCGACCACGGCGACCATCGCGACGTCGGCATGTTGCGACAGCACGTCCTCGACCTCGCGCGGAAAGATATTGAAGCCGCCGCTGACGATCATGTCCTTCTTGCGGTCGAGGATGAACATGTAGCCGCGTTCGTCGGCACGCGCGATATCGCCGGTATGCAGCCAGCCGTTCTTGAGGGTTTCGGCGTTCTGCTCGGGCCGCTTCCAGTATTCCGACATCACATGCGGCGCCCGCACGCAAATCTCGCCGGCTTCGCCGGTTTCGACCGGCTGGTCGTCATCGCCGAGAATTTTGACTTCGCAGGCGGCGATGGGAAATCCGCAGGACAGGAATAATTCCGGGGCCTTCGGATCATGATCCGCCTTGCGCAGCACCGAAACCGGATAGCATTCGGTCTGCCCGTAAAGCTGCGAGAATACCGGACCGATCCGCTCGATGCCCTCGACCAGCCGGCTCGGCGACATCGCCGAGGCGCCGTACAGCAACAGCTCAAGCGAGGAGAGATCGGTCTTGTCGAGCGCCGGATGGTCCAGCAGCACATAGATCATGGTCGGCACGAACAGCGTGAAATTGATGCGCTCGCGCGCGATGGTCTTCAATACCGCGTCCGGATCGAAACCCTTGAGCATGTGCACGGTGCCGCCGAGCATCAATGTCGGCAGCACCTTGGTGCCGGCAACATGGCTGATCGGCGCGACCGCGAGATAGCTCGGCGTATCGGGAATCTCGAAGTCGGACAGGATTGCATTGGCGAAACCGCCCAACCTCCGATGGGTGCGCAGCGCGCCCTTGGATTTCCCTGTCGTGCCGCCGGTGTAATTCAGCGTCGCGATATCGTCGGGACCGGCCAGACAACGCGGCGTCGCGGTGCCCATGGCCACGATCCCGGCCAGCAAATCGATGCCGTAGCCGGCGGCCCCGAGCGTGAAGATCGCTCGCAGGTTGGATGCCTTGGTGGAAAGATCACCTCCGCGATCTCTGAACGCATCGGCGTCAATCACCAGAACCCGGGATTCCGAATCCTCGATCTGGAACAGTTGATCGTCGAGCGAGCCCAAGGGATGCAGCCAGGTGATCGCGAGCCTGGACAATTGCGCGGCGACGCCGGCGCACCAGGTGTCGGCGCGGTTGGCGGTGAGGAACGCCACGCGCGCGCCCGGCTCGAGGCCCAATTGCATGAACACCTTCTGGATCCGGCCGATCAGTTCGGTGGCGCCCGCATAGCTGATCGATCCGCCCGGCCAGCTGAACGCGACCCGCGACGGATAGCGCGCCAGCGCCCGCAACGTCTGCCCGCAGGCGGTCGGAAAGGCATAGAGCGGATCGGACATGTTTCCTCCAATCGATTTTGTCATCAGCCTTCGATCGTGCCAATGTCGTCAAACGCTAGCACGGCGAGGCCCGGGCGCGGAACGACAAACGCCATCAGATCAGGGAAACCGCATTTTGAATTCCGCCGACCCATTGGTGCGCTTTCGCGACCGCCTGAGCCTGCCGCTGATCGCGGCGCCGATGTTTCTCGTCTCCGGTCCCGACCTCGTGGAGGCCGCATGCCGCAACGGGGTGATCGGCGCGTTCCCGACCGTGAACTGCCGTAGCCCCGAACAACTCGACAGCTGGCTTTCCGACATCGAAGAGCGGTTGCGCCGCCATTCCGATCAGGGTGGAAAGCCTTCGGCGCCGATCTGCCCGAACCTGATCGTGCATCGTTCCAACGCGCGGCTTGCGCAGGATCTGCAGGTGTTGCTGCGGCACAAGCCTGAGATCGTCATCACCTCGGTCGGATCGCCCGCGCCGGTGCTCGCAGCCCTGCACGATGCCGGCGCGCTGGTGTTCGCGGACGTCGCCAGCATTCGCCACGCCGAGCGCGCCATGGCTGCGGGTGCCGATGGGCTGGTGCTGCTGACCGCGGGGGCCGGCGGCCAGACCGGCTGGCTCAATCCGTTCGTGTTTGTCCGCGCGGTGCGAACGTTCTTCGACGGGCCGATCGTGCTGGCGGGAGGGATCAGCGACGGCCACGCGTTACGCGCGGCGCAGGCGCTCGGCTGCGATCTGGCCTATATGGGCACCAAATTCATCGCCACCCGCGAAAGCATGGCCGACGCCAGGTACAAGGAGATGCTGGTTGCGAGCAGCGCCGACGATATCCTGCTGACGACCGCCTTCACCGGCCTGCAGACCAACATGCTGCGGCCGTCCATCGCCGCCGCGGGCCTTGATCCCGACGACCTGCCGCAGCGCGGCGCCATCGACATCGGCCAGGACATCGACATCGGCGCGCGCGAGGCGCGCCCCACACGTTGGCGCGATATCTGGAGCGCGGGGCATTCCACCTCCGGCGTCACAGAGGTGCTGGCGGTCGACGATCTCGTCGCCCGCACTGCCGCCGAATACCGTGCCGCCGACGCGCGGCCGCCATTCCGGCCTTAACGCGCCGTTAACCAATCTCGCCCCAACAATGAGGTCCGAGGTCGCCGCCGCACGCCTGCGGAAGGTTGCACCCGGAACCGCTGCTGAAGGGGATGCGATATGGATTTCGAGACATTCTTTGCAAAGACCCCGGCCACCCTCGACGAGATCCGGACCCGTGTCGCTTACGCGCTCGAGCGGCATCCGCTGTGCCGCAGCGTGCAATTCGACATCATCAGCATGCCCCGCACCAGCAAGGGCAACTGGACCATCAGCCTGCGGTCGGTCGCGCCCGACGCGCTGTGGGAGGCGTCCGATATTGTCGCGGACATCCAAGAAGCCTACGATCTGGCCGTCGCCGCCTGACTTTTCGGGCTGCCTCGCCGCTGGTGCCGCGCCGACGGATCCGCCGATGCCGCGGCGGCGGCACGGTTAAGCCTTAATTACTGCCCAGTTCTGGGCAGAGTCACCGTGGTCGCAGACACAAACGGAGAACGGCTTGACGCGAGCCCTGACGATCATGGCGCTGATGGGTTTCCTGGTCATCGGTGCGGCCGCCACCAGCATTCTGGGGCGCGTCGACCTATCGGCGCCCCGGCCGGAACCCGCTTCGCCCGTGGTGCAGGGCCCGGTCGCGAACCGGGAAGGCAAGACCGACAAGCTGGCGGTCGCCTGGGTGGCGCCGGTCGCGCCGCCGCAAGCGGTGGCTCCGGTGAACGAACCGCTGCGGCTGGCTTTTGCATCCAGCACGCCTGCCGACACCGACGCGCCCAACATCGCGACGCCACCGGGGGCGCAGCTACCGCTTGCGCCGTCAAAGCCGAAGCTTGCCGCCAAGCCGCCGCCGCAGAAATCCTACGCGCTGCTCAGCGACGCGCAGATCGCCGGCATCAAGGAGCGCCTCAAGCTTTCGAGTTCGCAGGAGTCGTATTGGCCGGCGGTGGAAAGCGCACTGCGTGCCGTGGCCCGGAAGATTCACGAGACGCGGCACGCCGATCCGCACGCGACCGGCGCACCGATCGATCCGGATTCAGCCGAAGTGCAGCAGCTCAAATCGGCCGCCATGCCGTTGTTGTTTCAGCTGCGCGAGGACCAAAAGCGCGAAGTGCGCTCGCTGGCCCGCCTGATCGGCCTGGAACAGGTGGCGTCGCAGATTTGAGCGCAGCACGCCAGGATCATCGACCGCCATCCATCCTCTTCTGAAAATTCGAATATGATGCTGTGGCCGCGCCGGAAAGCGATAGCCGCGCAATTCGTGTTGCAGTAAATGCCAGTGTCGGCGGCGGCAAAAACCTCGGATGAAGAGTGGAACCATGGAATATGTGAAATTCGGCAACACTGGTCTCGGCGTGTCGCGGTTGTGTATCGGCTGTATGACCTACGGCGTTCCCGATCGCGGACCGCATCCATGGACGCTCGATGAGGAAAAGAGCCGGCCGCTGATCAAGCAAGCCGTCGAGCTCGGGATCAATTTCTTCGATACCGCCAACGTCTATTCGGACGGCACATCGGAGGAAATTCTGGGCCGCGCGTTGAAGGAGTTCACGCGCCGGGAGGACGTCGTGATCGCGACCAAGGTCAACGGCCGGGTTCGGCCCGGTCCGAACGGGGCGGGGTTGTCGCGCAAGGCGATCTTCGGCGAATTGGACAACAGCCTGCGCCGTCTCGGGACCGACTTTGTCGATCTCTATCAAATTCATCGCTGGGACCCGACCGTCCCGATCGAGGAGACGATGGAAGCGCTTCACGACGTCGTGAAGGCCGGCAAGGTCCGGTATATCGGGGCTTCCAGTATGTATGCGTGGCAGTTTTCCAAGGCCCTCTATACGTCCCGGCTGCGCGGCTGGACCGAGTTCGTGAGCATGCAAAATCACCTCAACCTGCTGAACCGCGAAGAGGAGCGCGAAATGCTGCCGCTTTGCGCCGACCAGCGTATCGCGGTGATGCCGTGGAGCCCGCTGGCGCGGGGGCGTCTGACACGCGCCTGGAATGAAACCAGCTCACGTCAGGAAACCGATGAATTCGGCAAGAAGCTCTATACGCAGTTTCCCGACTCCGATCGCCTGATTGTCGATCAGGTAAGTGCCATTGCGAGCGCCCGGGGCGTACCCCGTGCGCAGGTCGCGCTGGCCTGGCTTCTGCAAAAGAAGGGCGTGACGTCTCCTATCGTCGGCGCGTCGAAACCGGAGCATTTGAAGGATGCGGTTGCGGCCCTTTCGCTGAAACTGGCGGCCGAAGAGGTTGCCGCTCTGGAGCGGCCTTACGTGCCGCACAGCATATCGGGTTTCTGATCATCGACGCTTCCGCTTGAGCGAATGCAACAAAGGACGGTAATGAAGAACGTGATTGTCACAGCGCAGCGGAGTTGGCGGGCGTAATGCGATGACGAGATCCTTGTCGGTTGCAATTGTCGGTGCTGGCATGGGCGGCCTTGCCTCGGCGGCAGCCTTGAGGCGTGTCGGCATCGACGTCACCGTGTACGAGCAGGCCACGCAGTTCAGCAGGCTCGGCGCCGGAATTCAGATTGGCTGCAATGCCATGAAGGTTCTGCGTGAGCTTGGACTCGAGCAAAGATTGCGCCAGCAGTCGTTCTACCCGCGCTCCTGGAACAACAGGGATTGGCGGACAGGCGAAGTCAAATTCGACATGGTTTTCGGCGAGGTCGCCGAACAGAAATTTGGCGCCCCTTATTTGCTGGCACATCGTGGAGATCTGCACGCCGCTCTGGCCAGCGCGGTTCCCGACCAATGCATCAGGTTGAGCCACAGGCTGGTCGGTCTCGATGAGGCCAAGGACGGCGTTCGCCTCACGTTTGCCAATGGCGCAGCGGCGGTCGCGGATGCCGTCATTGGCGCCGACGGCGTTCATTCGGCCGTCAGGAACATGCTGTTTGGCGCCGCACCGCTGAACTTTACCGGGCGCATTGCCTATCGAACGACGTTTCCCGCCGCCCTGCTCAACGGCAACAAGATAGACGATTGCACCAAGTGGTGGGGAGAAGACCGGCATATCGTCATCTATTACGTCAAGCCGGATCGAAGCGAAGTATATTTCGTCACCAGCCAGCCGGAGCCGGAATTCAAAATCAAATCATGGTCGGCCAAGGGAGACGTCAAGCAATTGCGCGCGGCCTTCGAAGGCTTCGACCGCCAGGTAGGAAAAGTGCTGGCCGCCTGTCCGGACGTGCACAAATGGGCGCTGGTCGATCGCGATTCGCTCGATCGCTGGGCGCAAGGCAACATGACCTTGCTCGGCGACGCCTGCCATCCGATGACGCCTTACATGGCGCAGGGCGCTGCGATGGCGATGGAAGACGCCGCCGTGCTTTCGCGCTGTCTCGACGGCGTCGAGCGCGACGGCGTCGCAAACGCATTCCGGCGGTTTGAGGCGAGCAGGAAACCACGAACGACGCGGGTTCAGCAAACATCGCGGACCAACACCTGGCTGAAGGACAAGACAGACACCGATTGGGTCTACGCCTACGACGCCTGGACCGCTCCATTGGCTGCGTAGCGGTGCGGGCACCGGCGGACGCGGTTTCGGAGTTGGCTTCTCTCTGATGGACCAAGAGACGGCCTTTCCGAATGGACCACATCCGCCGGCCGAAGCCGCGACGGTTTAGCTCTGCGACCAGTCCCTTACTTCGTCAAGCTGACCGGCTTGAGCGTGAACGGGCCTGGATCCTTCCCCTTGTTGTCCCCGATGATGTAGGACAACTTGCCTTCCGCGACCCATCCGGTATTGCCGACCTGGGTCACCGAGACCGGCTCGGCGAAGCCGTCCTTGATGGTTTCGACCTGGGCCTCGTCGCCCTTCACCGTGACCTTGTCGAGACGGCCGGCGCCTTCGATCAGCAGGAAGCTGTCGCCGAATGCGCGCATCGCGTCCGCATGGTCGATGGCGCGAGACGTTTTCAGCTCGGTAACCGCGCCGGCCTTGCCATCCTTGACCGCGATCTTGAACAACTTGGCCGGAATGAACGTCGTGACGTAGAGATTGCCGTCCGCTCCGACCGCGATGCCGTCGAGGCCGACGCCGTCCTTCGCCGGCGCCAACAAGGGATCCGTCGCCCAGACCTCAAGCGCGGTGCCGCCCGGCTTCAGGCTGTACACATTGGGCGTGAACGAGTCGGAGACATAGGCGGTGCCGTCGCTGCCGACGGCAATATCGTTGCACAGGGATTTCGGATCCGGAAGCTGAAAGCTGCCTTTCGATGCGCCGCTGGCGAGATCGAAGATTTTCAGCCAGGCGCCCTTGGTGTCACTCGGGCCGGGAACGCCAAAGCCGGTGATGTCATTGGAACAGACATACAACATGCCGCTCTTTTCGTCGGCCAGCACACCGAGCACCGAACGGCTGCCAGCGGCGCCGGGCTGGATGAACTGCTCTGTTTTCCCGCCGGGCGAGGCCTTCACCACGCCGCCGAGGTTGAAGCTGCCTGCATAGAGGGTGCCGTCCTTGGTCGACGTTACGCTCTCCGGAAAGCTCTTGTCCGGAACGCTGACCGGTGCGGACTGGGCATAGGCCAGGCCGCCGAGCGCGACGCCGAGCATGAGTGCCAGTCCGGTTTTGCCGAGCGCACGTGCGCTACGGCTCTTGAGCAAACCTCCCTGTGCAAGCGAATTTAGAATGACGCTGCGTTCTTGGTTCATGATTGAGATTCCTGAATCGAGATGAGATGGACGAGGCAGTGCCTCAGGGGCCGATCATCATCAGCCATCGGTTCGCCGCGGCGCCATGGCGCCGGGAAAGAGCTACCGTCCGACGATGGCAGCCCGGGACTAATCCGATAGTCTAATCCTAGGCCACCGATTGAAAACTTGAAAGCGTGACGTTCGCCGGAGCGAGCAGGTTGCCGGCGATCGTGACTTTCGGAAAATCCAGACGGCAATGCCGGTCGATCGGATACACGAGAGCATGTCGCGTTGCGATGCAAGACGCCTGCGAGCAATCGGTTCCAGATCGCCAAACGACATGTGGAACCGATGGAACACGAAAAATCGCGCCCCTTCAGTCGTTATATTGGCATAAATATATCGATTTTCACAAAAACGTAAAGATGTTGCGCGGTTGCCCGGTCGCTTGCGGCGGAAATGCCGCCCGGCGTATTGCCAGCAGGCCGAATGGACGATAGCGTTATATCATAAGAACTATAACGTATGGAAGATTCGGTGTCTGACCTGTCCGTCGTCAACCTCAATCACCGTCCGGGGGCCAGCGCCCTTCTGCTTCGCGGGCGGAACGGCCCGCCGCCGCTGGTGATGGCCGACGCAAAGGGCCGCAGGTCCAAGATCTGGGACATCGCGCCTTCGCTGCATTGTTCGATCATCGGGACGTGTCTTTCGGCTGCCGAGTTACGCCAGTTTTTTATCAAGCTTGGAGATGCCGACGCCCGAACCGCGTCGGATCATACGCTGCACAGCTCCGGTGTTCGCGCCGCGGGAAAACACGACCTGGTCGGAAAGTTGCTGAACAAGGCACTGGATAACCGCCATGAGGCGGCGATCAGGCGTTTTGCGAAAGCCTCGAGTGCGACGCAGGTGAGAGCTCTTTGGCTGGAGGCGTTCGAACAAGGCGGCATTCCTGGCGGCTATTGGGCGGTCCTCACTCACCCCGCAACGGATCGTCCCCTTGTCGAAGAGGTCTTCGGCCAGGTGCACATGCTGTCGCATATGGTCGGCTCGTCCAGCCGGATCGACATCACGCGACTGCGGACGCTCGAGCGCGAACTCGGTGAACGCGACGACAAGATTGCCCGGCAGGAGGCTCGTCTGTCGGAAAGCTCGCGTGAGCGCGCGGAGCTTTTGCGCAAGGTCGAAGGCCTCGAAATGGAGGTTCGGCGGCGGGAAATCGCCGCGCGGACGGCTGCCGAATTGACGACGGGTATGCTCTCAGAGTCCACGCTGCTGCAGCGGCTGGATGCGGAAAAGGCGCATTCAAGCAAACTGGCTTCGCGTGTCGCGGAACTTGAAGACCAGGTGAAGAAGGCGCAGAAATTCGCAGCCACCCTGAACAAGCGGAATGACCAGCTTCAGCGCGAAGTCACCGCGCTCGAAGCCGAACTGAAGATGGATGAAGCGGACCAGCCCGGCCCGGATATCGAACACGATCTGGACGGGCTCACGGTGCTGTATGTCGGCGGACGCCCCGGATTGATCGATCAATTGAAAGCGGTCGCTGGCAGGCGAGGGGGCATGTTACTTTCGCATGACGGCGGCATTGAAGAAAACCTGGCCGCGCTGCCGGGCTTGGTGAGCCGGGCCGCCGCCGTTTTCTTTCCGATCGATTGCATCAGCCATGCCGCGGTGGGGCAGATCAAGAAATACTGCCGCGATGGACACAAGCCATTCGTTCCGCTTCGGACCGCAAGTGCTGCGAGCTTCATTTCCGCCATCAGCCGTCAGGGTGTCTTGGCAAGATAACCGGCCGTCCCGGCTTTGGGAAAATGTGGCTGTCATGACGTCCAGATACGCCTTCCGACAAGTCCCGCCGATGCGCGAGAAATGCGCCGCCCGGCGCGGCCGCCGCGCTTCGCCCCCGGAGGTGTTCACGAAATCAGTTGGTGCCGCCCGTCGCTTCGACAAGCATTCCGGCACACGTACTGAGCGCGGCGAGAAAACGCTTGCTCATATCGGCAGATCGAACGCGCGCGGATGATGCGCTGACGCTCACGGCGGCCACGATCTCACCGTTTGGACCGGCTACCGGAACCGCCAACGACCGGAGTCCCAGCTCCAGCTCTTCGTCGCTGATCGCGTAGCCTTTTTCGCGCACGGATCGGATTTCCGTGACGATGTCGTTGGGCTTCGTCAGCGTGCGCGGCGCGCGGGCAGGCAACGGCTTTCTGCCGATCCGGTCAAGGATCTCCTTGTCGGCGAATTGGCTGAGCAGCACACGCCCGGTCGCCGAGCAATAGGCGGGCAGATGCGCGCCAATGCCAACGCCGGTCGATACGATGTGTTCCGCTTCGGCGCGCGCGATGAACAACGTGGTATTGCCTTCCAGCACCGCCAGCGAAACAGATTCCTTCAAGTCGTCGCGCGCCCGTTCCAGCAGCGGCTGCGCCAGCCGTGCCAGCCGATCCCGCTTGGTCGTCGCACTGCCCAGTCTGCGCAGCCGTTCCAGCGGGCGAAATTCGCGGCCGTAGCGTTCCACATAACCGAGTTCATTGAGCGTCAGCAGGCAGCGCCGGGCGGCGGCGCGGGTTGCGCCTGACGCGCGCGCAGCATCCGCCACGTTCATGACGTCGTGGATCGCGAACGCTTCGATGATCGCAAGCCCCTTGGCAAGGCCGCCCATTCCCTCGCGCCGTCCCTCGGCCATCGGTTCGGCGCGTGATCCATCATCGCTGCCCGTCGTCTGATGCATTGCCGGCGACCTTGACTCGCTTTTAGAACACATCCAGCATGTTCGTTATCCGAGTATATGTTCGTTATTCGAACAAATCACCCCGCCCATGTCAACCCAAGTCAAACAGGGAACCGACACCCGTCATGCCGGAACAGTCCACAATGTCGAAGCAGGATCGCAGTGACGGGCAGGCGTGGCCCGCCGAGGGGCTGACGCGGGTGCCTTACCGCGTGTTTCAGACCGAGGCCTCCTACCAGGCGGAGCAGCAGCGGATCTTTCACGGACCGAGCTGGCACTATCTGGCGCTCGAAGTGGAGCTTCCCGAACCCGGCGACTTTCGCACCACGAAAATCGGTGACACCCCGGTGATCGTGACGCGGGATTCGGACGGCGAGATCTATGCCTTCGAGAACCGCTGCGCCCATCGCGGCGCGCTGATCTGCCTGGATACGCAGGGCAAGGGCAAAAAGGATTTCAGCTGCGTCTATCACGCATGGACCTACGACCGGCAGGGCAACCTCACCGGGGTCGCGTTCAAGGACGGCGTGAAAGGCAAGGGCGGCATGCCCGATACCTTCCGCATGCAGGACCACGGTCCGCGCAAGCTGCGGATCGCGCTATTGCACGGCCTGATTTTCGGATCGTTTTCAGAAGACGTGCCGCCGATCGAGGACTATCTCGGCGAAGAGATCTCATCGCGGATCGAGCGCGTGCTGGGCGGCCGAACGCCGGTCGTGCTCGGACGATTCACCCAGGTGTTGCCAAACAACTGGAAACTCTACATGGAGAACGTCAAGGATAGCTATCATGCCAGCATCCTGCATCTGTTCTTCACAACCTTCGAACTGAACAGGCTGTCGCAGAAGGGCGCCATCATCGTCGACGAAAGCGGCGGACATCATGTCAGCTATTCGGCGATCGACCGCGAAGCCCAGAAGGATCAGGAATATTCCAAGCAACAGCTTCGCTCCGACAGCCAATACAAGCTGGCCGATCCATCGCTGCTGCAGGGTTTCGATGAATATGATGACGGTATCACGCTGCAGATCCTGTCGGTGTTCCCAACGTTCGTGCTGCAGCAGATCCAGAACGCGATCGCAATCCGCCAGATCGTGCCGCGCGGCGTCGGCAAGACCGACCTGAACTGGACTTATCTCGGCTTCGCCGACGATACGCCTGCGCAGCGCCTGACCCGCATCAAGCAGGGCAATCTGGTGGGGCCCGCCGGCTACATCTCCATGGAGGATGGCTGCGTCGGCGGTTTCGTCCAGCGCGGCATTGCCGGCGCCTCCGGGCAGCAAGCCGTGCTCGAAATGGGCGGCAGCGAGGCCCAGAGCAGCGAAAGCCGCGTCACCGAGGCATCCGTCCGCGGGTTCTGGAAGGCCTATCGCAGCAATATGGGTGTGTGAGAGCAGGGCGGACAGCACATGACTGACGTGTATCAAAAGATCGCCCGCGTTCAGGCCGAATATGCGCGGTGCATCGACGATGACCGGCTCGAAGAGTGGCCCAGTCATTTCCACGGCGCCTGCGTCTACAAGATCACGACGGCCGCCAATTACCGGGACGGGCTCGAGGCGGGAATTGTCTTTGCGAATTCGCGCGGCATGCTGACCGATCGGGTGTCGGCGCTGCGCGAAGCCAATATCTATGAGCGCCAATCCTATCGCCACATCATCGGGCAGCCCTCGATCGTGTCCGAAGACACACATGAGGTGCGCAGCGAGACGCCGTTTCTGGTCGTACGTATCCTGCAGGATGGCGATACCGATATTTTTGCCACCGGGCGTTATCTCGATCTCTTCAAGCTTGAGGATGGCGAGGTGAAGCTGAACGAGCGCACGGTGGTGTGCGACAGCTCGCGCATCGATACGCTGCTGGCGCTGCCGCTGTGACAAAGCCGGCCATCGCATTGACCATTGGCGATCCCAACGGCATCGGCCCCGAAATCGCGGTCAAGGCCGCGGCAAAGCTGGCCCGCGAGGGCGGTCCGGCGATCGTGCTGGTGGGCGATGAGTTCGTCGTTCGGCACTATGTGGAGTTCTGCGCCAGAGACTTTGTGGTTCATCCGTTCGACGGCGCGGTTACCGAGCCCGGGCGTTTGCAATTGCTCGCCGTCAATGCCCTGCCAGGCGGCGCGTTCAGCCCGGGGACGCCCGCGGCGGCGGGCGGCCGCGCCACCGTCGACTATGTCGCCGCGGCCATCCGCTTCGTCAACGAGGGGCATGCCGGCGCGATCGTCGCATGCCCGCATTCCGAAACCAATGTCAACGCCGCCGGCATCCGGTTTTCGGGCTATCCGAGCCTGCTGGCGCGGCTCCAAGATCTACCCGAGGACGAGGTGTTCCTGATGCTGGTCGGCGGCGGGCTGCGCATCGTTCACGTTACCTTGCACGAACGGCTGCGCACAGCGCTCGGCCGGATCACGCCCGAACTGGTCGAGCGCGCAGCGCGGACGGCGGACGCGGCGTTACGGAGGCTGAATATCAAGCAGCCGCGCATCGGGCTGTTCGGAATCAACCCTCATGCGGGCGAGGGCGGACTGTTCGGGGGTGACGACGACGAGATCACCGTTCCCGCGGTGCGGCGATTGCAAGCCTCGGGCCTGAACGTCGAGGGTCCTCTCGGCGCCGATCTGATGCTGGGGCGGCGCGATTTCGATGCCTTTGTCGCGATGTATCACGACCAGGGTCACATTCCCGTCAAGCTGCTGGCCGGCAGGAACTCCGCCGCGATGTCGATCGGATCCGGGCTGCTGTTCTCCAGCGTCGGCCATGGCAGTGCGTTCGACATCGCCGGCCGCGGTGTTGCCGAACCCGAAGCGGTGCTGCGGTCGATCCAGCTGCTGGGCGGCGCATCGCATTTCGGGGATGCGGCTGCGTCATGACGTTCAAGGTCTCGATTGACCAAAACGACATCTCGTTCGGCTGCGAAACAGGTGAAACGCTGCTCGATGCCGCCGAACGCGCGGGCTATTCGTTGCCCTATTCGTGCAGGAAGGGCGTCTGCTCCAGTTGCGAGGGCGGCCTGTGCGACGGAACCGTCAGCGTCGGCGCCGGACAGGTCGCTGCCCCGAAAGCCGATGTCCTGTTCTGCCAGGCCAGGCCGCTGTCGGACGTTCGGATTCATCCGAAGCGGATCGAACGGAACGATCCGGACGCACGCAAGACCATAACCGCGAGCGTCTACCGCGTCACGCGGCCGGTCGACGATGTCGCGATCCTGCAGCTTCGTTTTCCCGCCGGCGTCCGCGCCAGGTTCAAGGCCGGCCAATATCTTCGCATCGCTATGCCGGATGGCGATACGCGCAACTTCTCGATGGCGAACCCGCCGCACGAAAGCGATGGCGCGCAACTACACATCCGTCATGTGCCGGGCGGACGCTTTTCCGAGGGCATGCTGACGGCGCTGCAGCCGGGCGACAAGCTCGGAGTTCGAACTGCCTTACGGTGATTTTTATCTGCGAACCGGGTCCGACAAACCGATCGTCTGTCTGGCGACCGGAACCGGTTTTGCACCGCTCAAATCGATGATCGAGGACTTGATCAAGCGCGGCAACAAGCGTCCGGTGCAGCTTTATTGGGGCGGCCGGCGCCGGCGGGATTTATATCTGGCGGACCTGGCGGCAAAGTGGGCCACGCGGGTGGCGTGGTTCGCGGTGACGCCGGTACTGTCGGAGCCGGATGCCGATTGGCAAGGCGCCACCGGGCTGGTCCATCACGCGGTGCTGAAAGATCACGACGATCTCTCCGGCGCACAGGTCTATGCCTGCGGCAATCCGCTGATGATCCGCCATGCGCGGCGCGATTTCCAAACCTCCGCCGGGCTTCCCGCTGACCAGTTTTTCGCCGATCCGTTCGTGCCGTCCGGAAGCTGAATTGCCGCTCGCTCAAGATATAAAAGCAGTCATTGGGATCGAAGCCATGCGTACCGAGGCAATTGCGACCCCAGATGTTTTCGATGTGCCGGCGTTCATCAATGCCCGTCACGTCGGTGCCGTGCAGTACGGCATCATCATTCTGTGCGGCCTCGTGATGTTTCTCGACGGGTTCGACACCCAGGCCATCAGCTATATGGTGCCGCTGATTGCGAAGGAGTGGGGACTGTCGCGAGAGGTCCTGGGGCCGATCTTCTCGTCGGCGCTGACCGGGCTGATGGTGGGCTATCTGGTGTTGTCGCCGCTGTCCGATCGGTTCGGGCATAGGCGTCTGATCATGATCAGTACGGTGACGTTTGCGCTGCTGACGCTGATCACCGTGCTGGCGGCCAGCGTCACCCAGCTGATCGGCCTGCGTTTCGTCACCGGCATCGCGCTCGGCGCGGCCATTCCCAGTGCGGTGGCCCTGACCACCGAATACAGCCCAAAGCGTTTGCGGGCGACATTCGTGCTCGCCATCTATTGCGGCTTCTCGCTCGGTTTTGTCGCGGCTGGCGCAATGGCCGCCTGGATCATCCCGCTGCACGGCTGGCGTGCGCTCCTGTGGATCGGCGCGATCGCTCCACTCACGCTCGCCATCTTCGTATTCGTCTTCCTGCCCGAGTCGCTCGATTTTCTGATCCGCACCAGGGCCGAACCCGAACGCATCTGGCGGGTGATCCGCCACGTCGACAAGACGCTTCCGGACCGGGGACCTCGCGCATTTACGACCGAGGTCGAAGCCAAGCGAAGCGCGGTCGGGAGCCTGTTTCAATCCGAGCGAACGCTCGGAACGCTGGTGCTGTGGCTGGTGTTCGGCCTTAACCTGGCGGAGTTCTACGCGCTGCAAAGCTGGCTGCCGACGATTCTGACCAGTCTGGGCCATTCGCTTAACACGGTCGCGCTCGCTACATCGCTGACGACGATCGGCGGTATCGTCGCGGCTTTTGTCATTGGACCGGCGATGGACAGGCTTGGTCCATACGGGTCGCTTGCGATGGTCTATTTTGCGGGCGTGGTGTTCGTCGGGCTGCTCGGTCAGGCTGTTTCCGCACCGTCCGGGATGCTGCTGATATCGGCTTTTTGCGCCGGGTTTTGCATCAGCGGCGGTCAGAAGTGTGTCATTGCGCTGGCCGCCATTTTCTACCCCGCGCCAATCCGATCGACCGGCGTGGGCTGGGCTCTGGGTATCGGCAGGCTAGGCGGCATTGGCGGCCCGCTGCTGGTCGGCGCACTGCTGGCCTATCAGCTTAGTGTCGCAAATCTGTTTTATGCGGCCGCCGTTCCAATGCTGCTGTCTGGCGTTTTGGTCGCGCTGCTCGGCAAGAAGTACGGTGCTGTTTCATAGCGCGATACCTTCTGTGGTCTCGGACGGCAACCGCAACGGCACCATTGTCGAAGCCACCTTGCTCAATCACGTGAAGGCGGTTCGATCGCGGTCAGTCCTGACGTTTCGCGACGTTGACAGAAAAAAACCGTCACCGGGAAAACCAGGCGACGGTTTTTCTGTCGCTCCGCACCGCTCGTGAAATGCGAAGATCGACAGGCTAGGTCCGAATTCTCTTCCGCGGCGTGTACGCCGACGATCGAAGTTGATGGATGGATTTCACTCGAACTTTACCGTGAGAGAGAGCCGGCGCCTCGCCTCATCGTCCGGATGCACCGACAAGCACGGGTCGATATCCCGCGCTTTCGCGAGCGCGATCATGTGCACCGGCGGCGAATATCGCGGCGTCTGTCAAAATCGGGATTGAGCGCGAGCCAAGGCCGCCGGTGTCTTGAGACCTGGTGCCCTCAAGACCTAAGGCTTGCCCAGACACAGGCCGATCGCGGGAGTCGTTCCGCACTTTGCTCCATCGGGTGAGCCACCACCGGGGCAAAATACTGACACCAGGGTTTCGTTCGCCTCGCAGTTTACGGTGCCGTCGGACCGTACCGATCGGATGGAAGCGCCAGGTTGTCCGGCGTCGCCCTTTGGTCCGGCGTCACCCCTTGGTCCAGCGTCGCCCTTTGGTCCGGCGTCACCCCTTGGTCCAGCGTCACCCTTTGGCCCGGTGTCACCCTTTGGTCCGGGAGCACCTTGCGCTCCCTGTGGCCCCTCCGGTCCTTGCGGCCCTTGGGGGCCAGACTGCCCCTGAGCCCCGGGCTGCCCCTGGGCCCCCGGCTGCCCCTGGGCGCCCGGCACGCCTTGGACGCCTAGCGCGCCGGCCGGACCTTGAGCCCCGGGTTCTCCCTTGGGACCAGCGGGCCCCGGATTCCTGCCGCAGCCGGCGAGCATCATCGCCGTGCCAATAATGAAGACCGTCACGATCTTTTTCATTTGACCCTCCCCCAGCGACATTCTCCGGCAATTAGAGTGAAGAAATCACGAGACCGCAACAGAAAACCGGCCGACATGAACGGCCGGGAGCGAAAATGAATCGACGATAAAATTGCTTTCTACGGCAGCTCTTTGACCTTGCCGAAGCTGTCGATGACGAGGGAAACTTCCTTCCCGGCTCTGACCGCCTTGTAGGCCATGATCTTTCCGGATTTCATTTCGCGGATTTGCGAATATCCGGCTGCCTCGAGCTTGGCGACAACCTCCTGACCGGTCAGGCCATAAGCGGGCGAGATGACGGTAAATATCGCTGACGCGCAAAGCGCCGCTCGGGATACTCGCATCAGCATGGTCGGGGCTCCTATGCGGGCATTGGATTCTCAGCGCGCACCCTTCAAGCTGCATGACGTCGAGCAAGTCGTGATGACCCCACGGTCACACTTGATGCAGACGGCCATGCACTGTTCAAGCACTTTTGGATTGTAGGAGGGATAGATGTTGGTCGCGCACTTGTGGGTGGCTTCCGTATCTCCGGGAGAACAGGAGACCACAACAGAAACCGCAGCGATCAAAACAGCGAAGCGCCACATGAGGCCTCCTGTCTTATTCCCTGGCTGGAGCCTTTTCCGTTCCGATAGAATCGGAACGGAGGCTCTATGTCTTTATTTGACGCGTTTTCTTTACGCGAACCGGTATCCACTTCGCTGGAAAACGCTCTAATCCTGCATCCACGCTTCGGTTCCCGCGAGCCCCATCAAACCAGCTTTCCACCGGCAAGGGCACTGGCTTCAGGCTTTCATAGCCTATGCTGCGCCGCGGCGACCCCGTCTACCCGATCGTGATCGCCACTTTCCCAAAGTGCGCTCCGCTCGCCATGTAGGTAAAGGCCTCCCTGGCCTGATCGAAGGAAAATGTCTTGTCGATCATTGGCTTCATTCGATTGACGGTGATCGCGTCGACCAGGGTTTGGAGATCCTCGACGGATCCGACAGTGACGCCTTGCAGGCGTTGCTGTTGCATCACGATCAGCGGAAGCCGAAGTTCGGACGGCGGCGGTCCGGCAAGCACCCCGATAAATGCGATCGTACCGCCGATCCTGGTTGCCCGGATCGACTCGTTAAGCGTGCCGACCCCGCCGACTTCCACGACAAGATCGACGCCGTGCCGGGTCCATTCACGGGCTTTCTTTCCCCAGTCGGGCGTGTTCCTGTAGTTCAGCGTCAGGTCAGCACCGAGCATCTTGAGCTGATCGATCTTTGCGTCGCTCGACGAGGTCGCGATCACGCGTGCGCCGCACATTTTCGCGAATTGCAGTGCGAAAAGAGAGACGCCACCAGTCCCTTGTACCAGGACAGTCTGTCCCGGCTTCACGCCCCCGAGCTTCACGACTGCGCTCCAGGCCGTGAGGCCGGCGCAGGGAAGGGCTGCAGCCTCGATGTCGCTGAGGTGCTCCGGCGTCTTTACCAGCGCCCGCGCGGGAAAGACCCGATACTCCGTGAGGACGCCATCCACCGAGCCACCAAGTGCGGCGCTCATTTTCGCTTCGCTTGGTTCGCCGCCAATCCAGTTTTGGAAGAAACTGCCGATGACACGGTCGCCCGCTGAGAATTCCCGCGTGTCGATCCCTACCGTCTCGATCACACCTGCGCCGTCTGAAACCGGCACCAAGGGAAACTTCTGACGCGAGCCGTACCCTCCCTTGATCGTGAGCAGATCGCGATAATTCAGCGTTGCTGCCTTGAGCCGAACCAGCACTTCTCCCGCGCCCGGCTTTGGCACCGGCTTGTCGACCAACGCAAGTCCATCAACTCCGGTTGGTCCGTGAATCTCGTAGCATTTCAATGATCGTCTCCTTCGACGCACTTTTACGGTGACGATTGTTCCGATGGCCTCTTCAGTTCCGCTGAGACCCTATCTTCATTCGTCCTTAGGCGCAAAATGACAATCTTGCCCAAAGAGCGCCGATCCGGCTCAACGCGATCGAAAGACCGTCTTCTGCGTCGAGAACTGCAAGCTTGCCATCGCACGCGGTGTGAATAAGCTGCCGGGCGCGTAGGGTCAGCAGCCGCTCACTATGCTAGCCGAGTATCGTCCTCAAAAAGTGCGAAAGAATACGCCGCCTCTCCTCAATAAACTTTCGAAAATCGGAAAGCGTAAGTAGGCTTGGTTCTGGTAACTCATGGTCCAAACAGAATTTAACCTCAGTAACCTTTTGCCGGGATGCTTCCTGCGCAACCCATGCAGCGAGTTCTCTGTCCTGTTTGGATTTATTCTCGCTTGCGTCGAGATGCCTCAAATTTAGAATGCTATTCCAATTCTTCGCGTCTCGATAAAAATCGATGTCACCTTCCGGAATCCCGGCCGCAACCAGCTTTGCCTTTCGTTTGAAAAGGCTTGATGGGTGTAAGTGGTCTTTGTTGAAGTCGCCGTTTCGATAGTCGAGATTTGGCGCGAGTAGCGACAGAATTATAAATGCTTGTCTATCTTCGTATTGGGTGTAGAGCAGCGAGTTGATGAATTCATCCGTGATTTGCGGGTCTTTCCCATGAGACTTCAAGATGTCGCTAATTGCATCGACTGGAAAATTTTGTAGCTCTGGTTTAACAAATGGATTCCCGAACTCGTCGCCTATAAAGGCTCTTCTAATTGCAGCAAGAACGGTGTCCGCAGACGCTCCGAACGTCCCCTTCAGCAACATCGTGTGTAGCCATTTTCGGATGCTCGCCCGCTCGCTTATAAAGGCCGTCTTGGACCCGATACCACTGGCCAAATTCTTATGATGTATCCAATAGATGATAGGCAAAAGAGCATTTTTCGATGTGAGGGAGCTTTCATTATAACCGAAATCTCTCACGAGTTCGAAGACGGCCAGTACCGAATTGCGAATTGCATCCCAGTTGTCTTCGAAGACATTTACTTGCGTCGCAGAAAAGTTCGAGACTTTATATCTGATGTCGGAACTGTAGAGGTAGAGACAGGTCTTCAGAAGTAAGTCCTTGTCTATAAAAAAACCTCGCCCTCGAATCTCATCGACAAGACCTAGTATTTCTTTGCGTGCTTCCTTTTTTTGTCCAATGTGCGATGGCAGTCGACATCAGCATGTCGGACAAGGATAGTGGTTCTCCACCACTATTGACGCGAACAAATACGTTTAACGCGCGCTCAATATCGGAATTTTCGATTAGATAGTAGTTGATTATCCTCTCGGTATGAATCACGGAATGCAGCCGTGACAATGCCCGCGCCGCGAACTCGTTATCTTGGTAGCCCTTGGTCTTCATCATTTGGTTTAGGTTGTATGCGTCTGACAAATCCAAAATTTCTCCAATGAAATACCATTTGGCCGGTTCGCTTTCATACTCCTCGGTTGTTAGAAATTTGAATTCGTACAACCGCCCGCTCTCTTCGTCGTCGTCCGGCGCGCGTCCAAGGACATTCAAATATAGGTGGCGAGTGGGCAGCACGTGCTCACTATTCTCCCACCAGATTCGCGGACGCTTGTACGCGTAGGTCCCGGTTAGCCCCACATAAATTGCCGTTAACCGCTGTTGTCCATCTAACACCGCGTCAAAATCTATGTGTCCTTGCGTATTGAATTCGGGATTGTGCGTCGCGTAACGCTCCCGGAACGCTCTCAGAAATTCGTAATATTTGAAATCGCTCTTCGCCTTGGAATCTCTAACCTGCCAAAATAGGAAGCTTCCGACCGGATAGCCTTGGAGAAGTGAGTCAAAAAGCCACTCAACTTTTTTCGGTCCCCAAACGAATTCCCGCTGTATCGCCGGTAGCAACAGCCTGTGGGCACGAATTCGCGAAATTGCATCGGAGATGCTGATTGGTGCTTGAAACGACATTAAGCAAAATCTCCCAACTGCTTCCTTAGGTTGAAGACTACGCTGCTCGACCGTCGTTTATCAATCGAATGACGCGTGCGCCGCACATTTTCGCGAATTGCAGTGCGAAAAGAGAGACGCCACCAGTCCCTTGTACCAGGACAGTCTGTCCCGGCTTCACGCCCCCGAGCTTCACGACTGCGCTCCAGGCCGTGAGGCCGGCGCAGGGAAGGGCTGCAGCCTCGATGTCGCTGAGGTGCTCCGGCGTCTTTACCAGCGCTCGCGCGGGAAAGACCCGATACTCCGTGAGGACGCCATCCACCGAGCCACCAAGTGCTGCGCCCATTTTCGCTTCGCTCGGTTCGCCGCCAATCCAGTTTTGGAAGAAACTGCCGATGACACGGTCGCCTGGCGCGAATTCTCGCGTGTCGATCCCTACCGTCTCGATCACACCTGCGCCGTCTGAAACCGGCACCAGGGGAAACTTCTGACGCGAGCCGTACCCTCCCTTGATCGTAAGGAGATCACGATAATTCAGGGTTGCTGCCTTGAGCCGAACGAGCACTTCTCCCGCGCCCGGCTTTGGCGCCGGCTTGTCGACCAATGCAAGTCCATCAACTCCGTTTGGTCCGTGAATCTCGTAGCATTTCAATGACCGTCTCCTTCGGCGCGCTTATTCGGCGACGATTGTTCCGAGAACCCTTTTTCGCTTTCCCGGAACCCTATCTTCATTCGTCGTTCTGCGCAAAACGGCAATCCTGCTCAAAGGATTCCACCGATTCTGATCCACGCTTTGGCTCCCGAAATGAGCAGAGGTGGTCGCCTGGCGCGGCAGGTCGCGGAATGGACCGAACTTCACTTCCCCTCGAACGCCTCGATGAAGCGCGACAGAAACTCGCGAAAGGCGGCCATATCCTTCGGCGAGAAGGCGCCGAACACCCGCCGCTCGATCGGGTCGACCCGCTCACGCCCGCTGTGAAGCGCCTCGTGTCCGACCTCGGTCATGTGCAGCTCGAGCACGCTGGGATGCCGTGGGTGCGATGATCGCGTGATCAGGCCCTGCTGCTCCATGGTCTTGAGCAGAATCATCGTCGCCTGCGGCGTCACCAGGCAGGCGCGTGCCAGCGTTGCCGCGGTGATCCCCGGCTGCCGATCAAGTTCGAACAACGCCACATATTGCGACGGGGTCAACCCCACGGATTTCAAGGCAGCACTTTTAGCCCGAACCATCGCCTGCTCGGCGCGCTTGACGAGCATGCCAAGGCGCTCCTGCTCGGACGACGACTGCAGTGAGGATGTGTGGTCGGCGGGTTTGCGCGCGGAAGATTTTTGCCCGGACAGTTTGCTCTTGGGGCTCTTGCGGTTCACTTCCATGGCACGATCGACCCGCTGCGTACCACCGAGCCGAATGGCCCCGGTTCTTCGCGGCCGACATGCACCAGCTCGCCATAGAAGGATTCGTGCGGCGAGGGGTCGAGCGCGAGGTCCAAAAGCGGGCCTGCGACCTCGTCCGGCTGGGGGGCGCCCGTCAGGTCGAGCCAGGCGCGCGACGCTCCGGTATCGATAAGGCCCGGCGAGATCGACGCGATCAGGATTCCGCGCGGCAGATCCTGGGCGCGACGCTGGCCGGCGAGCACGCGCACTGCTGCGACCTGGCCGATCTTGGACGGAATGTTGATCCAGGCCGGCCAGGCCTGGCCTGGCGCGCGACCGGAGCGCACCGCGTCGCGCCAGCTGCAGACCGCGCGGTCGACGTCGTCCAGCGATTGCAGGTTTTCGAACCGCGGATGCAGCGCCGGCGCCAGCGCGCGCAGGCTGCCGGCCCGGCTCGCAACCACGAACAGCCGGCCGCCATCGCGGAGCAGGGGAGAGAAGCTGCGCAGAACATGCGTCGTGCCCAGATTGTTGGCCTCGACATAGTGATCGATCACGGCGCGCGGATCGTCGTCGGGCTGCACCCGCGTGTAATGATTGGAAAAGACAATGTCGACGCCGCCATGGCGCCCGGCCAGTAGGTCCGCGAAGCGTTCGACCGCCTCTGGCCTGGCGACATCGAGGACTTCGGCCCGCACCTCGGCCCTGGCGTTGGACAGACGATGCGCCGATTCGGCGACGCGAACTGCGTCGCGTCCCGTCAGGTACACGGTATCGGTCGGATCGAGCCGCTGCGCCAACCCTTGCGCCAGCGAGAAGCCGAGGTTGCGCGTCGCGCCGGTAATCAAAGCTATTTTGTTCATAGATTTATTGTTATCAATATATTGATAAGAGTCAATAGAGTTTTCAACCGCATGCGACGTTCGTCATGGCCGGGCATAGCCGTCTGAAGGACGGCGTCGCTTCCGCTCGCCTATGTCCCGGCCATCCACGTCTTTCTTGCTACGGCTGTCGTAAGACGTGGATGCCCGGGACGAGGCAGGACGAGGCCGGGCATGACGGAAAAGCGAATCCCACGGCTTTTTGGGTCACACTCTGATTTCGCCCGGTCGACTAATCAACATCCACGATCCGCGGTGGCCGGGATGGCCGCGCGCTCAACCGGTAACGGCTTGCGGAGACTGGGCTCCGGACGCATTCTCGGCCGATGGGCACGAAATCGCGCGACAGCATTGACGGCAGTTCGATCCGGCATTCGGCTGCCGGCGATCTGGCGCCCGCGGCTTGCGTGGCCGGTCACTGACCATGGCTAGTGGCTGGCTGATCCTCGCGGACGATCTCACCGGTGCGGCGGATTGTGCCATCGCCTTTGGCAGAAGGGGGCGAGCGGCTGTCGTGACGTGGGGTGAAATAGGCGATGCTTCGGATCGCCAGCTGCCGGTTCTGGCCTATGATGCCGCGAGCAGAGCGCTGGCGACCGAGGCCGCCGCAGGCCGCCACGCCGATGTGCTGGAGCGCCTGTCGGAGCCGGGGCGTCTCCTGTTCAAGAAAATCGATTCGACGCTGCGCGGACAACCCGCAGCGGAGACGGCTGCCGCGCTCGCCCATCTGAAGTCACGGTCGGGTTCGGCGTTTGGTGTTTTCGCGCCCGCCTTTCCGGCGACCGGCCGCACCACCGTCGGCGGCCGCGTCCTGGTCAAAGGCCGTGCGATCGAGGAGGCCGAGGTCTGGCAGCGCGACCACACCTATCCGAATGCCGATCTCGTCGACGTTCTCGCCAGCGCGGGCATTCGCGGCGAGAAGGTCCCGCTTGCGACCGTACGCGGTGGCGATCTCAGGGCCACGTTCTCAAGGTTAGCTCGCAAGGGCGATGTGATCGCGGTCTGTGATGCCGAGACCGACCACGATCTGCATTTGATCGCAGAAGCGAGCCTGCCCATGTCTTCAGCGACAGCGTCTTCAGCGACGTTCTTTATCGGCAGCGCCGGTCTCGCGCATGCGCTGGCCGGCCTCGATGCCGGCGATGCCCCCGAACCGCTGCGGATCACGACGCGCGCATCCGGCACCTTGATCGTGGTAGGTTCGCTTGCCGGTGCATCCCGCTCCGCCGCGCGCGAACTGGAGGCGACCGGTACCGTTAGGCATTTCCCGGTCGCGCCGGAGACGCTGCTCGACGGCAGCACAGGCCAAGGGTCACTCGCCGCCGACGTGACGAAACGACTTTCCGGCGGCGGCGACGCGCTGATCGAGATCATGATGGATGATGCGCCCGACATGTCGCTCGGCCCGCGGCTTTCGCTGGCCCTCGCCGACGCGCTGCAGTCCGTCGCTCCCGGGATCGGCGCTTTCGCCGCGACCGGCGGTGAAACCGCTGCCATGCTGCTGTCGCGCTTCGGCGTTAACGGCATCCGTCTGGCCGACGAGATCGAGCCGGGCGTATCGCTCGGCCTTACCCTTGGCAAACTGTCGGTTCCGATCGCCACCAAAGCGGGCGCATTCGGTGACAAACTCAGCCTGATCCGCATCAGCGAACGTCTTCGCGCCGTTCGAATCAAAGGAAGCTTCACATGACCCGTCCGACCATTGCGATCACCATGGGCGATCCGGCCGGCATCGGGCCCGAGGTCATCATGAAGGCGCTGGCGCTACCGGGGACGCAGGCGATCTGCCATGCGCTGGTCATCGGCGACGCCAGCCGTCTGCGCAGGGCCGGCCGGATCGCCGGCGTGGCGCTCGAGGTCGACGCCCTGAACGATGCAAGGGATGCGGACTTCTCGTCGAAGGCCGTGCAGTGCCTCGACTTGAAGCTGGTGCCGGACGATTTGCCGTTCGGCAAGGTGTCGGCTGCGGCAGGCGAGGCGGCCTATCGCTATATTGAGAAGGCCGTGCAGGTGGTGCAGGCCGGTTTCGCGCAAGGCATCTGCACCGCGCCGCTCTCCAAGGAAGCGCTGCATGCGGCCGGCCATAAATATCCTGGCCATACAGAGCTGTTGGCGCATCTGACGGGTACGCCGGAAGTATCGATGATGTTGGTCTCGCCTAAACTGCGCGTCATTCATGTCACCACCCATATCGGCCTCTTGGATGCGATCGAGAAGATCGAGCCCGGCCTCGTCGAGCGCGTGATCGCGCGCGGGCATGAGGTGCTGGTACGCGCCGGCATCGCCAATCCGAAGATCGGCGTCTGCGCCATCAATCCGCATGCCGGCGAGAACGGCTTGTTCGGCCGCGGCGAGGAAGCCACCAAGATCACGCCGGCCGTCGAAGCCTGCCAGCGCAAGGGCTGGGACGTGCGCGGACCGCTTCCCGCCGACACGCTGTTCTTCCTGGCCGGCCGCGGCGACTACGACATGGTGGTCGCGATGTATCACGATCAGGGCCATGGACCCATCAAGGTGCTGGGGCTGGAAGCCGGCGTGAACATCACGGTCGGTTTGCCTGTGATCCGCACCTCGGTCGATCACGGCACGGCGTTCGATATCGCGGGCAAGGGCATCGCCGACGAGCGCAGCCTGATCGAGGCGCTGCGTCAGGCAGCCGATCTCGCGCCGAAGCAGGTGGCGTAGCTTCATTGCGCGACGTCACCAGGGCGCGTCTTCTTCGAGACTTGGACGAAGAGCCCGCACCGAGCGCGTTTTGTCACCACGGTTCATTAAAGAGCCGCCGGCAAACCGGCGTCTCACCTCTCGGGCGTCCAAATGACCGGCGCCGCCTGTTGCCCTAAAGCATCACTCGGATTCCAAGATGCGGAAGCCGAATACAAAAGAGCGGAGAGGTACGGGTCGATCGTCAGGAAGCTCATCAGTCCCGGTACTATCGAGGGCATTCAGCTTACAAAGCTGAAAGAGGCAATGAAGATTGTGTTCTGGCAGGATTACAAGGTTGCTTCCGCGGACGCTTAGCAGACTTTGCCTTTAGGAGGATTGCCCTTGCAGATGGCACACGCTTGACGTTTGGCGCGCGCGCGGCATTCGTTCACGAAGCTAAGTGCGGTCGATACCGAGCAGGATGAGCCGGATATCGCGATCTTGTATGGAAGCCTTCACTGGACGCATCGCCGAGACAAGACGAATGAAGCTCTTCACAGAACTCTCCGTGTTCAACACAGCGCCGCTCTCTTCGAATTGGGCGAGCGCTTCGATCACCCGAGGGCTACCGTACACAACAATACGGCTCTTGGCATCAGCCGCGGCCTTCAAAGCGCCGACTAGATCATCATCTGAAGTCAGGTGAGCGGCTGCTGCAACCGAGCGCAGATAGTCTGCATAAGCCTCAGACCTTATCAGCTCGATCCTTTTTTCTTTATCGGCCGTGCGACCGAGGACGAACTGGAGTACGGCGCCGATGATCGCTCCGACGAGCGGCAGCAGTGCAATTGCGAAAGTATTCACCCACCCACCTATTTTTCTTCTCAGGTTACCCTCTGAATCGCAGTGAAGCGCCGGCACCAAGTCCTCGATCGCTAGCTCGATCGCTAGTATGACGGGGGCTCTTTGGAGGACCAAACGAAATTTGCGAATTGGCGGAGCCTATTAGGTGCCATTGAATGTCGGCGGGCGATTAGAACGCAAAGACCCCCGGCTTGGACGCCGGAACTCTGCAGCAACGCTTGCCGATTGATCAAGGTCCGGCTAGGTCGACCCTGAGCGGCAAGAAGGGGATTTGGTTCAATGCAGAGCCGACAGCTTCGGGACAAAGCCCAAGAGTTTCAACTGAACGTGGGAGAAGACTATCGTACGAACAGTGCGGCATCGCCTCGCTTTTTTAGGTCTCGCAATAGCAATAGACAGGCGCGTCGACGCCTTACCGATGGCAGCTTGACAATGTCGCGCAGCTTCGGAGGTAAGTCTTCAGATCCGCCCCGGTAAATAAAATACGCCAACATCTCCGGCGTTTCCGTGCCCATCAGCTCAACGTATGCAGTGGTCGCTTGCATAAGCAGCAAGTCGTTGCTCAGCTCATCGAGAGCAAGAGTAGCCGAGGGTTGTCTATCGGCATGCTTAAGAAAGCCCGCTGGCAAGTTGAATTTGGACCAGAAGGCGTTTTTCTCGGCAACTGAAATATTCAACAGCGTGAGCACGCCCTTTCCGTCCGCGACCTCTCCACGCTTAATCCTATCCGAAATGCCATAAATCATCTTCCGGAGTGACTCGGGACCGATTTCGGGCGGCAATGTTTGCAACTTTCCCGACGCCAAATCTTTGGCGAATAGGAACAAGCCGAGGGCGAATCGCTCCCGCAACTCACCTCGACCATGCTTCTTTTCCTTCAGATCACGTATGATTTGGTAGGCTGCTGCGGCGAGCGTATGGATCGCGAGGTCGTCCTCGTTCGCCAACATCATGCGAATAGCCGCGTCGAGTTGGCGCTGCGCGGCGGCTTCCTTGCGAACATAGATTTGGGCTGTTTCAGTCATTGATGGCAGGCCTGAAGTGAAAATGCGTAAGGCGTCTTTTCCTGCTAGAAGCGCGGGAGCGCCGGTACTTGTCGCTTCCACGCAGCGGCAGAAGGTGGTGACAAGGTGAGTTTATGGCGCATCGTCAATCATATATTGGACGGCGACTTACCAGAAAGGTCGGCCTTTTAACGGACGACGAGACTTAGCCTTCCCAGCTATGATGAATGAAGAGAGCCCCGGGTTGGACCCCGGGGCTCCGCCCTTCTAAGAAGGAGATGTGTTAGCGCGGTTTGCGATTCTCTCCTCGATCCAGTTTTCCACCTCGTCCGCGACCCACGCCACTCGACAGGCTCCGAGCGTTACCCGTGAGGGGAATTTCCTCGGCCGGCCACTCCCTGATTTGCCCCCGACGGGCAAATCAGCAAATCCGCGTCCAGTCCCTTCCGTAAAAATATTCTTGTTCTCTTTTCACCCAAATCACTTCTACATCTATCGCTATCCCGCACCCGCCAGGGGCGTATCGCGATCGTCACGGACGTTGGGCGCGGGATGCGATGGACGCGGCAGTGTCAGGCGGGCGAAGTGCGCGCCAGACGAATGGCACTTTCGCGGACGGTGAAGTCGTGTGGTCCTGACGCCCCGACGCTGGCGTCAAGTCGGCGAAAAGCAATTTTCGCCGGCGACGGTGGCAAACAAGCCCGGTCACCGGGGAGAGCGCGGAGTAAGCCGTTAAAACCATTGCGCAGGAAACGCCGGGTGATCCCGGCCGAACCTGTGGTGACTAACGCGCGTGCTTTCTACACTACACGCGCGGCTGCGGGTGCGGTCGGCACCCGGCGTTTCCTGCGCCCTCTGTTTTTCGAGGGCAGAGGATTTTGCACAACTCGGGCGCATCGCATCGCGTCGCGGGATGGCTGAGTCATGTCCTCAATTGTCATGCCCCGCTTCACGCGGGGCATCCAGTACGTCGCGACGTCTCGTATAAGCGCTAACCGTCTCTGGAATACTGGATCGCCCGGTCAAGCCGGGCGACGACGCCAGAGCAGGCTGTTTGACAACTGAATCGGAAATGGGGGGCGTCCGAATGGCCGGCGTCGGTGTTGCCCTAAAGCATCAGTCGGATTCCAATTTCCGCAACCGCGCGCAATCCTTTTGACTGTGCATTGTGACGGTAGTTCTGTTCCACCAGCCGATTGGTACTCCCCGAACGCGGCAGGTGTACGTACCATGCGTAATCATGACTTCGTATCCGATGGGTTCCTCGCGGTAACCGCAGCCAGCCTTGTGCTGCTTTGCTCGGGCTTGCTCGCGATCGCATTTGCCTGAATCGGTACCCGGCGTCCGTCATCCCTCCTCGTCCGGAGGCACCCAAAGTAAGGGTGGATCTCCGGCTCCTTGATCAAGTGCGGGGCGGAGGGTTAGTGGTTTTTGGTTCGTTCCGCGATATCGTCCGGCGTTTCGAAAACGAAGATCACGGCCCCGTTGTCCATCACAATTTGGGTCTTGGGATAACCGTCCTCGGCGTTGATCACCGTCATCTGCAGGATACGCGAAAGATTGACCCAGATGTTCGCCTTATCGTTGGTCGTGAGTTTCAAAATCATCGCGTAAACTCCCCGGTTGACGCGCAAGACTGATCGCGTTCTGCCCGTTTGACAACTGAATCGGAAATGGCGGTCGGCCGCGCCGAAGCCTCGGCGAAAGCGGTTGGTGCCCTGGCCGGAATCGAACAACCGCCGATAACACTTTAAAATAAGGCTTTCTGGACGCCCTCCGAGCCTGTACTCACAGCGTTACTCACGCGATTTTTGGTTCCCAATTTGGGCTGGTTCGGTTCTCATTCTATCGGAAATCCTCGCCGGCCTTCCAAATGTGTCGGTTGGTCTCGTGAGTAGAACCACCGCGACTCATAGCCCAACATGGTAGACTGCCCTTGCGGCTTGCGAGGCACCTCGACGAAACGCTTGTGGCGTTCCGCGGCGGTCAGCTTGGGTTTGCGTTCTGGTTTCGGAGCATAAGGCTTATGCGGCGTCGCCCGGAGCAGCCGATTGCATCAGGCCAAGCCGCTCGCTAACGAAAGAAATGTGAGTGTCGTCCAAACCATACACAAACTTTCGAGCTTGGGACACCATCCGATCGTTCATTCGAAATATAAACTCTTCCGCCGAAAGCGCTTTGATCTGGCCTAATGCTTCGGCGGTATTGACGGCGACGAAGCATTGCGTTGGACTGATCGGAACAATGAAATGTGCAAGTGCGTGCAGCATGCCGTTGGACGTGACGAACGGCCGATCTGACGTGAGAAGCGGACCCTCCGCGCTATCGAATCGTACGGTGGACCAGTGCATATTGATGAAATGGTTGCCGATCATTTCGCTATTCAACATCGTCTGGATCAGCATGGCGCGCTTGCGCTCAAGAAAGCCGGCGCGCAGGGGCAATTTCGGGCACAGCTCGGGCGCTATCCGCGCCGCGGGGTGGTGGACGCTCGCCCGCTTCGCTGTCTGGAAATCGAATCGGGAAATTTGCGCTGCAGTACACCCAAATAGGCCGTCTGTGGTGCGCCTCGCCGAAAAGCGAGATTGGGTGGAAAAAGGCCGCCAAATAGCCCTTAAGCCAGTTTTACTTTGTTCGGTCCGTTCCCAAAGCTCGGCAGCCTGATTAGCCAGCCAATGCCACCGGGTAATCGGGTCGAATCAATCTGCAGGTGTTTCACAAGTTACGACAATTTAAATTATCTATGAGGCGACTGGAGTCAGTTATTTTCATGCATAGCCATTAGCACGTGATTATCACTCTCTTATCTTCCCACCTCAAACGCGAAAATGTCTGACGAGATGATGGCCATGACGAAGTTCTCCTCCCTGATTAACGAAATTCAGGACACAACGGTATCCGGGCTCACCAAAAGGCAGTTGAGAGCCCTTACGCGCATCACCGATTTGTTCGTCGCCGGGTCCGCCCGTTATTCGGATCAACAGATTGAGCTATTCGACGAGGTATTTAAAGTCCCCGATAGGGGATCAGTAAATCCCACGCCTTTAGGCGGCTTGGGACAGCGGCATTTTGCAGCGTAGACTGGGAGGATGGAAGGGTACAAGCGCGGTAGCCACACGGTCTGGGACTGCAAGTATCACGTGGTCTGGGCGACGAAATATCGTTTTGCGGTTCTCGGCGGTGACGTCGGGGATCGATGTCGGGAATTGCTTCGTGAGACGGCACGTGCTCACGAGATGATCATTCATGCCGGAGCGATAAATCGAGACCACGTGCATATGCTTCTGTCGATTCCTCCGAGTTTGTCTGTGTCACGTGCTGTGCAGTATCTGAAGGGGCGGAGCTCCCATAAATTGCTGAGCGAGTTCGGCGTGTTGCGCAAGCGTTATTGGGGCCAGCACTTATGGGGCAGAGGATATTGGGTCGCCAGCAGCGGAAACGTTACCGATGAGGTATGGGCCGAATATATCAAGAACCAGACAGCGCCAGAACCGGACGATGATTTCAAGGTAACTTGATGCGCATCCATCATCAGAGTCCGCCAACGGGCGGACCAATCCGGCTTTAAGCCGTAATCTGAAGCCACCGGCTTTAGCCGGTGGAGTGTTCACAACCCTTGTTGCCGTGATTGAGCTGAAAACCCGGGTTAAGCTCGCGCGGCATCTCGCAACTAACCCAAATGCGCCAGCGACGTTGGTTCGGGCATTTGCCTTCGATGACGCTATCGCCGTGGCGGCTCCGGTTCTCAGCCTGTCGACGGCACTTAGCGAGTCCGATCTTGTTGCCAACGCAAGTACCCAGAGCCAGGGTCATCTTCACGCCATCGCGCAACGTCGAACCATCAGTGAAGTAATCACCGAAATACTCATCGAGCGCGGTGAAGCTGTCGTTGTCCATACCGTTGCCAAGAATGCTGGTGCCCGCATTTCGGATGGCAGCTTCCGCGAGCTCGTGGTGCGAGCTGGCGATGATGCCCAGCTGGCGCTGCATGTTGGAACGCGGCGTGACATTCCTCGACATCACTTTTTGAAACTTCTTGAAACAGCCTCTGCTTCGGTGCGCAGCAAAATCGTCGCAGCAAATCCGCAATTTACTGATGCCGTGCAGGATGCGGTAACAGAAGTGATCGACGACATAAATCTGGAGGTCCGCAATAAGTCTCCGGATCATGCTAAAGCAAAGAGAAAGCTAAGACGGCTCAAATATTGGAGGGAACTCGGGGAAGCTAATGTTCATGCGGCCGCTTGCGCGCAAAATTTTGAACAAACGGTGATAGCTTTGTCGGTTCTCGCACGCTGTCCCATCGAGATGGCTGAACGGGCGGTGCTCAATGAGAATCCTGGCGTGGTGCAAGTCATCGCAAAAGCCGCCGGCTGCTCCTGGGCAACGGTTAGAGCTCTCTTGCTGATGACGGCAGCGGACCGCAGGATGTCCAAGATGAATCTTGCCCAAGCGCGCGAAAACTTCGAGCGGCTTGAAACCCGAACGGCAAAACGTGTGCTTGAATTCTACGAGGCGCGTCGCAACGAGCGCACCATCGCGAGCCCGCCAATCGTTCCGAGGGCGTCCGCGAACTCAGGGAGCTCTCATGTAGATTCGCCGCCGCCGGCTGGACCACCGCTAGCGGTAGCGCTGCGCACCTAATGGTGCCCGGCCGGGATCGAACTGCTCTGCAAGCATTTGAAATATCACTTGAATTTCTAAAAAAACGCTTACTCTACTCACAGTCGTACTCACACTTTGATGCTCTCTGACGATACTCAATGTGTCGTATGAGTAGTGGCCTTCGGCCAGACATTGCTCCCGCATTATATTCTCTGATGAAGATTTTTCTTCGTATGGTCGCCTCACGTCCGGCCCCGCGTGCGGCACGGTCCGGCGATATTCTACCAGCGCGTTCCGGACCTTATCGCTTAGGGGAATCCTCCTCGCGGCTTTGCCCTTGCTGGCCGAGTCTTGAAGGCAGATGGTCCGGCGGCCCGCGCCCGGCGGGACCATCTACAGACGATTTAGTCGCTCCTCGCCTTTGATTTTCCGTCTGCCAAAGTTGCTTGTTGCCATCGTTTGGCCCACTGCCACACGTCTTCGCCGAACACAGCTGCGACAAGACAAGCAAAATACACGGCATAAGGGTTGGGGATCGCGTCTCGACTGAAAACTGCTAGCCCCCCAACCACAGCTAGGTAGACTAAGACTGCCGCTGATATGCCGCGAATAAAAACGGTGCTAGTTATTCCAATTCCGTTAGTGGACGGCCGGATGAACGACGCGGAGACGGCGCCAAATAGAGCGAATCCGAGCAATCCTGTCATCAAGGCTATGTCACGGGACTCTGTTCTCAAAAGCCACCCAGCAACCTCTCCGATCGGACCAAGGGATTGGTCGATCACGTCCCTCTTCGGTACGTCAACATTGGATAGTGCGGAATCGAAATCGCAATTAGGCGCTAATGTCGCTCCATAGATTGGATTCGGCCATTGAGGAAAATCGCCGTTGCCATCAGATGCTTTTACCGCTGTCTTGATTTTGTCAGTGAAATTGATGAACAGCGATTGCTCTCCGCCAATAGTGTCACGGCATTTCTTAGCGGTTACGATCCAGTTCGATAGCCATTTCTCGAAGTAGCCGATCAAAGCGTCTACATGAGCTTGAGCTTGCCGCAACCCAAAATGATCATGGTTCTCGATATCAAAATGTTGCTCAATAAATTCAGCCTCCTCGTTAGCTTTCGCGACGAAGTCGGTGGGCTGGTTCTTGAGAGTTTCTGCATAGAGCTCTAGCTGATCCGCAAGACGCTTCACGTATTCGGCCAGGCCGGAATTGTTAGGAATCGGCTCCTTGAAGGGAGTCATATCACCGAAATCAACCGTTAGTGCCCCTGCAATTTGCTTTAACGACGCCGGGGCATCCTTAGTTATTATTCTTGATAAGCTCTGCTCAAGACGCGCTCGTGGTGCAGAAAGATCGGCAAGTTTCGGGTCGAAAAGCTGAGTTGCGAGAATAGACACCAGCATGAGGTAACTCGCTAGTGCGAACGTTACCCCGAAGGTCAAGCCGTCTCTCAATCTTGAGGTTGCTGCATCGCTCTGGCCAAAACGCGATGCCGCCGTACCCAAGAGGTACCCGATCGTAAGAGCTAGTACCGCAATGATCAAACTAAACCCTGTTCCAGCCGACATAATTCGTCCTCTGAAAAAAGAGGTTTGAAGTCTTTCAATCGCGAAGGGCTCTCTCTACAGGCCGCGTCCGTACTGATTCCCAGGCAAAAATCTGGGGACGAAAATGTGAAGGCTCAAAGGAGTTGCGGACTCTACGAACCTGCTGCCCTCCGTGAGCGACAGAGAGTTCAAGCCGGTCGACGAAACTTTTTTGCTCGACCTCCCGCTACATAGCGAACAGACGTTTGATGCGGGCTTCGATCTCTTCGCGCTTGCGAGCAAACCGGGTAGTGGAGTTTCGAATGAGCTGGCCGGCCCGGGAGTGAAGCGGTGCTGGCGGCGGCGGCAGGGCGACGTATTCGGGAGTACCTGGATTGCCGTTGATGAGCGGCCGGACCCTGGCGGTGAAGTTTTGCAAGTCAAGAAAGGCCTGGCCGTCGACGCTGAACTGCTTTGCCATCTCGCGGGCATCGTCGGCGCCAAGCCGCAGGGAAACGTAGGTGCCGGTGTTGCCGAAGACGGCTGAAAGGATGTCCTCAGGTATCTGATCGAGATACTGCGTGGCCAGCGTCAGTTGCAGCCGGTATTTGCGGGCCTCGGAAAGAATGGTGGAGATGTCGGTGGTGATGACCGAGCTGAATTCGTCGAGGACGAGATCGAACGGCACCCTTTGATCTTCGGGGACATCACTACGCGAGAATGCAGCGTTTGAGATTGCTGAAACCAGCAATGCGCCGAAGAAGCGGCAGGCCTGCTCGCCGACACCGCCTTTGTTCAAGTTTGCGATCAGGATGCGCCGGTCATCCATCATCCTGCGAATGTCGATGGTGTTTTTGGGCTGGCTCACGATGTTGCGGATGGCAGGGTGCGCTAGGCAGGCATCCAGCTTGTTGCTGATCGGCGCGGTGACCTGATCGCGGAAGCGATCGTCCCATGTTCCGAACGCTTCAACCCAATAACTTCTGACCAGCGGGTCTTCGACTTTGGAAATGATCCGGGCGCGGTAGGTATCACTACGCAACAACCGGAGAACGGAAAGCAAGGTTGCCTCGTCCGCCTCCATCAAAGCCATCAGTGAGTTTCGAAGGACTTCCTGCGACCGATCGCCGACGGATTCCTTGCCCCAAATATGGACGAAGGCCGCGACTACGTTTGCGGCAGCGGTGGCTCGCTTCGCCGGGGGAACGTCGGCGAGAAAGTTGAGGCCGATAGAATTGGCGTGGTCGGAAAGGTCGATGTAGACCAGCTCGGCCGCGCGAGAAGAGGGGATAAGAGAAACGAGCGCTTCGGCGTTCTCACCGTGGGGGTCGATGAACGCGAAACCGTCACCGCTGCCGGCGAGCTGCGCGGCAATGTTGCGGAGCAACACGGACTTGCCGGTTCCGGTTTGACCGGAAATGAAAGTATGCCGGGCGCGCGCGACCGGGTCGATGGTGACCGGGACGTTCGACGAAAGGCCACGCGTGGCGGTACCGATGATGATATGTTCGGAAGTCATGGCCAGAGGGGAGCCCTGCGTCGTGCAGGGCAGAGGGTTGCCCTGGGCCGGCTTAACCCTCGGGGTGTCACTTTCGCCTTCACTACGCGTCGGTAACACTACGCTTGCCACGCCGGCTTGTGGCCGGCGCCCGCTCGCAGGGGTCATCCCCGGCCACCACATTGGTGACCCCATCGCATTGTACAATGCAAAAGTTTTAAAAAATCAAAAAGCGAATTTCGCGATTTCCGGGAAATGCAAAAGTTGAAAATCGAAAAGCGCGAAATTGCAAAAGTTAAAATTTGGAAAATTGGAAAGTCGGACGCAATAGTTTCGTCGGTGCGAAACTATTGCGTCCGCGTGAATTGTGACAAGTGAACTTGTCTCACTGTGGAATGCACCGCCACACAGTCCCGTCGATGCCCGCGAGGGCACAACTCCAATAGGATTCCCCAAGTTCATGCGTATCCCCAATGAAGCGACGATATCTGCCTGTCTCATTTATTGAGCAGGCAGTGAGGAGCGAACTTAGGGGAACCATGAACGAGTGGGCGGAGCACGAAGCCGTAAGGCGAAGTGAAGCCTATTGGAGTCGTGCCGTAAGGCCGACGGGCTGTGTGTGCGGAATTTGTTGAAATTATTGAGTAATTCCGGACGATCCACCACATGTCGGGACCACATACGGTATGTGGGGCCGTAAGTGGGGGAGTATGTCGGGGTTGTTAGTGTGATTGCGAGGATTGCTGTCGCTCTAAATCGCGCATCAGATCCTCGTCGAACTGGTCTTCAGCCTCGCGGGGCTGCTGCTCGCTGATGACCAGACGTTCGTCGTCTTCGAAAGACATGCGAACATTGTAGCCCACGGTCGGCGGTCCAACCATGAAGTTTGGCCGCCATTGTGGATGGCTCTCCGGCGAAAGTTTATGGGCGCGAATGTTTCGGCTGGGCCAAAGTTTGGGGCAGCGGGCGGCAACGATCGTTACCCGCATGGGCCGAGACCCGCGATCTTGGCGCGGGGCTCGGTCGCCCGGCGTATGCCGGGGGATAGAGCGTGGTCGGCCTTTGGCCGGAGCCGCCCAAAGGAATATTGAAGCTAGAGAAAGTGCCGGAATTGCTCTTCGGTCAATCCGGCATCCTTGATGATTTTTTTGAGCAGCGAGCGTGGGAAGTCCCCGGGATGCATCGCAACCAACGTTGTTTTGTCTGATCCGAAGTTGTGCAAAGTGATGTGGCTGCCTTTTTGTCTGATCACCTCGAAGCCCGCCTTTTCAAGTGCCTTTACGAGCTCTGTCGCCCGGACACCCGGGAGCCGTGCCAGCATACTAAGCGATGACGGGCACCCGGACGGTTACGCCTAAAGACACCGGTTCATTGACATTCTTCTCTTCCGGAATTGTTTTGCCCAACTCGTCGAGAGTTTCGAGATACAGCGTCAAAGCCTCCTCGGCGTTTTTGACGGCCTCCTCATAGGTCCTGCCCCAGGTATGACAGCCCGGCAACGCGGGGAAATACGCGAGGTACCCGTCGTCGTGACGCTCGATCGATAGGGTGTATGTGCGGCTGGTGATTTTCATACCGACAAGTCATTATAACATAGGGCGGGCTCGCGAGCACGTCGATCGAGAGAGTATCGAAACCCAGCGCCCTTAAAGTTCTGCAGCGCGAATGACATGTTGGCGACCAGGTGATCCAAACCAAACCAAGCGGGTACGGTAGCTCTGACCGAGGAAATCGATGAGATCCGGCCAATCGCTATGAGGACGGCGGTAGCGCGGTCGCTCTTGTTCCTCGTCGGCCCACCAGCGATTCAAGACGGTGACGGGATTTGGTGGCAGCTTCTTCCGCAGCTTGTCGTTCAGCGACAGGCCCAGAAAATGGGCCAGGGCCCATTCGGCCAAACGCAGCGCTTGTGGCGTTAAGAGCTTCTTCTTACCTGGCACGTTGCCGGTGGCAATGACGCCCAACCAGAACTGCCGCTCTCGGGTGACGAGTTGGAGCTTGTGGTGATCTTTCTGGAAGTTCTCGTACGAAGCCCCGTATTGCTCTTTCCCACATATTGCAGCGTGCGCTGATGTTGGCCTTTGCGCTTTCCCAAGCAAAGATAAAGGCCGCCTTTTCCGTATTCATGAGCAACCTTTTGCGCCCGCGTTAGGGAATAGGGGCCATACCAATCGACACCGACGACAAGATGTTTGGCTACCATTTCGGCTCCTCGCTAGAAGCGCGCGCCACCAAGGGCGCGCCGGGTCCAGGGGTTTTCCCTGGCGCACTCACCGGTTTTCTCCGATAAACGGACGTTATCAGAGTTCGTCGGCATGCCTCAAAGGTGCCGCGAACAGGCATGCTCAAATTATTCTATCTGCCCGTGAATCTGTACGGTAATCCATCGACATACGCACGTGTCTCGGCACCACGTTGTCACCGCCTCCGAATTGGATTCTAATCGTTATTGGATTGGATAACTGACTGCGTCATCGATTAGGGTCGCCGCTGAATTCCTAGCGATTGCAATTGATTGTTCATTCGAGCTGCTGATGGAGCAGCTGCAAGAGCCGCTTGCCCGGCGGGAGAAAGGCAAGGAGGCAAATAATTAGCCCACACCGGAGTTCCAAAGAACATTTCCGGGCTATATTCAATCGGATAGTGAAGCGATAGCACATTTTTTTCGCCACCGCTTTGATCTTGAGTTATTTTTGCGTCGATATTGCCGCCATTCAGCGTGCCTTTGACGGTGGATGCGGTCGGCTTTGTTTGTGGTCCGTTCGCAAGCTGTTGCGCACCGTATTTTAGCCAATCTTTGGGGAAGTATTTTGGTCTGATGCAAACAGGTATGACGGTCACCAGAACGGTATCTTTCGCCTGTCGGCTGAAATTCAACAAGCCCTGGCCGTTGGCACCGCCAGCGCCGGTTACAGTAGGACCTTTGAAAGTCGCTAGGCTCCATTCCGGACCGCCGTTTACGTCCAAGAGAACGGTGAAATCGATTTGGGTATCCATCTGGCCAAGTGCATAACCGTTGAAGCCAGTAAGAGAAATTTGTTGTCCGAACAGAGTACCGCCCGAGGATGAACCTGAGCCTGGGGTCAGCAATACGGCGACATCCTGCATTCTCGCAGATATTGCGTAGGTCGCGAGGGCTTCCTTCAGACCAAGCCGTCCACCAAGCAGTGCTCCGTGATCACACGGAGAAGCGTTTGCGTCATCAGGCCGCTTGGCTAGGCGATCAGACAATTGCGGAAATGGCTTATCTTTATGGCCTGGGAGCATTCTCACCTCGGTGTATCGAGGGTTTTCAGGTGATGACACTAGACGGGCAAAATCAACCGACTGGTAAATGTCGATAAAACGGTCGGCTTGCTCGCTGACCTGGCCGCCGACTGCTAGACTTAAATTCGTACCTGCGGCCGGAAGATTTTTGATAAAATTAGCGGACGGGTTCAGTGCGCCCGTGTCTGTGACCTGCAGTGTTAGCTTGTAGTCCGCAACGTACTCTATCTCGACGAATAAATTCTGCAGATTGAACACGCGATCTATTGCAGGATGCTTTGAAGGGGGATGTAACGGCAATTCGGGAACGTCCTCATAGTATGGAAGTTCCGTGGTGTCGTTTGCCGCCTGCCAAAGTTCGCATTTTATGTTTGCGACAAGAGCCGCGACGGACGGCCCAGACGGTGCGACTGCTAACGAGGCGTCCTCCCAGAGCACAAGAGGAGGTAACCCGCATCCAGCCAACATGCACGCCAATAAACCAGGCACAAATCCATTGATCGCGGCCATTGGAGTGATCCCCCCCGCGCAATCGCGTTACGTTTTAGGCTCGTAATCCTCTGTGCACCCAAATCTAACTTAGTCTTGCTCGATCGGCCTAAGCGTGCAATGGGTGAATTTATCGCGTTTAGCGAGAAAATTCATATTGTTGCAGTTGCGCAACTTATCAACGGAGGAAGCGCTGCCTGATATTCTATCGTCGAGGATGTTGAGGCTACGGTCGCCTTGGGTTAACGACGTGTCCACAGCGCTATCCTGAGGGCAGTCCCGCTTCGATATGCGTGACAATTTATCGTTCAGGGCACCTCTTTGCGGAGCAGGAATAGACCGCCAAATTATTCCCATTAGTTGTCAGTATCGGAATTGCCGTCACTCTCATCCGTCAAGTTGCTATTACCGTCGGATTGCTCGCTTGCACTAGCGCCGCCATGAGAGCCGTTCTGAGTAGTTTTTTTTCGAAATCGATTGATCTTTGCTCCCGTTTCCGGTTTTGCTGAGAATACGTACGATGTTACTAGGCCCCACATTTCTTTTTCATCTTCAAGGGTCTCGGGGATTTGTAAGCCCAATCCCTCCGCTAGCTTTATCCTAGCGATGTTCACTAGTGCTTGAACCGAATAGCCCCACTCAACTGTCGACCTCACGGCAAACCAATGATTCACCAATGCGAGGCCGAATCCACTGACTGAGTAGACAAAATCAAGCTCGGTCCTCCGCCGTAAATTGCAAGTAGCAAGGTAAGTATTGAAAAAAGGAGGCTTAGGTAGATCATCGCGACGAAGAAATCGACGGACGACCGAGCGTCATCAATTGCGGTCTGAATATATTTTGGGGCTGATGCGCACAGTTCATACCAGAGGGTTTGCGAATCAAGATTGAAGCGGGTTTTCCCGTAGGTTTCAAATGATCTGATTGCATTTCCAAACTTAGTTGGCGCTACTTGTTCATCGCGCAAAGGGTATTGCGCTGACTTTTCGAGCGCCAAACCACGCGCCCAACCAGTGCCGATTAATTCCCCCTCCTGTTTCATTTTTTGATGCCGTTGGCGACTTACAGCGATCGACTGGAGCCGTTTCGGCCAAAAAAGATACCCTTCGATAATTCGGTATAAATGCGCAGAAATTGCGTTGAGTGTGAATGCAATAGCTCCTGTTAGGGCTACAAAAACGGCTGACTTTTCTGAGCTACTGGTAACGTGGATCCAACCGTGCAGGATTGGTGTACTTGGGTATATCAGCAGCCAAAAAGGCGCCCACCGTCAGTGCGCTGGGTAACGCCCACGCATAGAACTTACCCCAGAGGGTCTTCACAATGTCCGACAAGGCAATCCTCAGAAGTGGTAGTAACGCCCGCTAAGGATCAATGGGTCCAGGCGGCCTGGGACTCGGCAAGTTCGGGGGCGGCGGTACCGGATTGGGCTTTGGTCGCGGCCTAGTAGGTTGAGCCAATATGGGCGATGGATGCATAGAGTTCCTCCGCAAGGCAGTTGTCGGTAATATTGGACATATTGCGGCGGTTTCGGTTGCAGTTCAAGTCCACCAGTCACCTTAGATAGTAGTTTCCTTGATCCCCGCAGCCAAGCCAGTTATGTAAGGGCAGCGGCTTCGGCGATTGCCACCAACGCGGCCCCACGTTACCTCACGATAGTGACAGGGGATCACGAGGGTGTCGGGGCCGGTAGAGGTGTTTGAGTGCTCGCTTCCGCCGACGACCAACTCGAAGCGGTGAAATATCGCAAGGAGGTCCTCGCCGGTAAGGACCTTAAGCCCTCCCCGCATGCGTTTGCGGGGGAACCTCGAAATTCGTCAGTATGTGTTCGAACCTCTGCGTGTGACGGAAACGATCAGGACGATTCTTTTTTCCCGATCAAGCTCGAAGATAATGCGCCAATCGCCAATACGGCGGCGAAGCACGCCACGGGTCCCGCGAAGGAATTTCACATCACCGGCGAGGGGATTATCAGATATCTCCAACAGGGCACCGTCGATTTGCTCGCGCTCTTCAATGGAGAGGCGGCGGTGATGTCGCTTGGCGCGATTAGCGATCACCAATCCCCATTTCATGTCGCCATTGATCTAACGTCACGTAATTTCCATTTGCGAAATCGCGACGCCCTTCGGCAATCGCTTCGTGATCGTCGGGCTCCGGGTCCTCTTCAAGAGTTCGGATGATCGTGCGTGCCGCACTTTCCTGCATTTCGTCGGGTAATTCGCGCAAGCGATCGAAAGCCTCTTCAAGCAATTTGGTCATACATAGGAACTATAGCAGAACGTTTGTATTCTGCACTTAAGAGTGCAATTGACAACTCGGCTGCTTCGTTTCGTAAAAGGTTTATTGTGCGAAGTACTTGTGCAGGGGTCATTGGCGATTGGGAATTCGTCCAGCAGGTATTTAAGAGCCTCGAAGGCAGCCTAAATCACTGAACCGTTGGGCTGTCATTTCAGAAGCCCCAATAGGTGTGCTGGTTGGAGTTCAAACTGGTAGCGGTCAAAGTGCTGAACCCGAGGTTGGACCACACGCCCGATTCCTCCCACTCGCCCGTCATGCCGGCATTGTGGAAGGGAGTGTTGCCCACCTGCATCGTGTTCGTGTTCACCCAGGCGGCTGACGATTGCGCCGACGAATTTGACGTTCCATCCACGAATATAGAGATTGTTGACGATCCGCCAACTCCTTCAAAAGCGTGAAAAGCGGAATCCGACGCTGACGCAGGGAGATCGCCGCTGCCCGTGATCCAATCGACACTGTTTGCTGAATTCTCGAAGTCCAGACCTACCGACTGAGAGCCCGAGTAGCCCGAGAAAATGCCCTGATAGGTCGTAGTCGCTCCGGTTCGCTCGGCTACGGCCGACACGCTCCAAGGGACGGCGATGGAAGGTGATGCTGCTGTTTCCAGTTGTGCAACTGCAACTCCCGAAAAGGTCAGGCAAGGGAGCGAATTGATACAGTTGAACGTGAGCGTCGGTTGATCCCCGACCGTCGCTTGGGTCAGGTTGTTGCCGTTTCCGGTTTGATCATACAGCTCGTCCACCGTACATGTCGTCGATGAACAGAACGACGATGCCGTCGACGTGTCGAGATTGCCGTTGGGGAGCGTATAGATGTCCTCACACGTGTTATCGGAAGCTCGACATATGTTGATTGCCTTTTCGCCAGCGGTCGCGGCACTATAGGCTCTGAGGCCAAACCACGCCGCCGCACCAGAGACAATGTCGCCGGGGCCGGTGTACGACGGACTGGAGGCGGCCGTCGTAAATGTCTGATCGCTTGAGGTGGCAGTATTGCCGAGTGCATCCGTGGAGACAACCGCGTAGTGGTAAGTGGATGAGGCGGTGAGACCGATGATGCCGATCGAGTGCGAGGTAACGAGACCTGCGCTACTGGTTGCCGAGCTGTAGGCGGTCATCGTTCCGTAGACGACCTTTGAGTTTGCCGCTTCGTCGGTTGTCCACGTGATGGTGGCCGCGGTCGTCGTCGGCGAACCTGATGAGATCGCGGAAATCACCGGAGGATTGTTGCGGACGGTGACGCTGATCGACGATGTTGCATAGTTATCCGACGTGTCCTCAGCCACGGCGTAGAGTGTGTGGGAGCCGTCCGATACTCCGGTGCTGTTCCATGTTGTCGTATAGGGTGACGACGTGACGGCGGAGCCGATGTTGGCGCCGTCGACTTTGAATTGGACACCAGAGATTGTGGTGAGGCTATCGGACGCAGTGGCCACGAGGGTGACCGATGTTCCGCCGACTGTCGAGCTTGCGGTTGGACTGGTGAGAGAGACAGAGAGTGGGGACTGGCCAGAGAATAGCCCGCCCGTCACCATGTTGGTGTTGCCGGAGGTGTTTATTGTACCGTTGTAGGGGCCGGAAATTCCTGAATTAAGAGCAATCCAGTTGCCCCCTTGCTCCAGCATTCCGGTCTCATCGATAAAGTTCTGACTCACAGCCGCCGTACCGTTGAGCCAATTTTGCTGCAGAAGTATTCCATAGTTGACGTTCGATCCGTCTGGCACAACCTCGGTATCGTAGGATACAGTCTCCGCCAGAGCCTGCGCCGCATTCCCAGTATTCGACAAAATCGATAATCCCTGCGTCGCGGCCTCGGAAGACGGAATGTTCTGAATGAATGTATTAAACTCATAATCAAGAAGATCGAACACCTGCCCAGACGTCCCCGCTGCATAATACCAATCACCGTGAATTCCCGCTGGCGAACCCATGCCGGAATTTGCGAAAACATTATACTTGAAAGAGACTGACACCGTCGAGCCGGTATCGCTAGAGGAGCCATCCTCAACGAATTGTCCGTAGCTATTCTTGAACCAATTGTAGGTAACGACAGCATTCCCCGAATTGTTGAGAAGCAGAAGCCCCGTCCCTGGATTTACGACTCCGGTTGAGCCTGCTCCATCAATAGTATTTTTCGTTATTGTGATGTTGGCGACGCTGGGATCGACGAAAATCGGTGGTCGTTGATTTGATCCCACCTGAAAATTGCAATTGCTGATCGTTGCATTGTTGCTAAAAATATCAACAGTCCATCCGCCCTCCAATGAAAAATCCCATCCGTTGATGACAGCGCTATTGACGCCAGAAAAACTGATGACGTGATTAGACAGGTTCGCTGATCCTCCGAGTGCAATTAGCCCGGCAGCAAGGACACCACCGGGAGCCGGGTCCTGAAGTACCGTCCCGGGAGTGATGCCCACCGCATAGTCGACTCCCGCCACGCGCCACGGAGCGCGGGCGGCATAACCCTGCAGAAGCGTGGGATATTGCGGCGTACCGCCCGGCGCCCCCGCATACCCATCCGCCCATACCCCCGTCGTCGAGGTGGCGGTGTTGGAAGCGGAGGATACGTTACCCGCCGCGTCATAGGCTGCAACGGTGTAGGTGTAGGTGGTGGAAGCGGTGAGGCCGGTGTCCGCATAGGTAGTGCCGGTCGTGGTGGTGCCGACGTACACTCCGCCGCGCAATACCTTGTACCCTGCTACGCCGACGTTGTCGGTCGATGCGGTCCACGAAAGATCGATCTCGCTTGAAGAAGAGGCAACCGCGGTGAGGTCGGTTGGGGCCGTAGGAGGTATCGTGTCAGAACCGCTCGCGGTGGTAAACGTCTGGTCGCTTGAGGTGGCGTAGTTGCCCGCGGCGTTGGTGGCCTGGACCTGGTAGTGATACGCTGTTCCAGCTGAAAGGCCTGCGAGTGTAATCGAGTGTGACGTCACAAGGCTTGTGGATGATGATGCAGAGCCGTAGCCGGTGGTGAGGCCATAGGCGACGGTTGAGGACGCGTTCTCATTCGTAGTCCACGTGATGGTGGCGGCTGTCGTCGTGGGCGTGCCCGAGGAGATTGATGAGATGGAGACCGGAGTGTTCTCCACCGTGACGCTCTCGCTTGAGGTGGCGTAGTTGCCGGAAGTGTCCTTTGCAACAGCGTAGAGGCTATGCGTGCCGTCGGAGACGCCGCTTGAGTTCCAGGTAGTGGTGTATGGCGAGGACGTGATCGCGGCGCCAATATTGGTACCGTCAACCTCGAATTGCACGCTCGCGACCGTAACGTTGTCGGAGGCGGTTGCGGTCAGGGTGACGGACCCGGAGACGGTCGCCCCGCTTGAGGGCGCGGTGAGAGATACCGTGGGTGGCGTGGTGTCCGGAGTTGATCCGCCGCCGCCTCCACCACCACCACCACCTCCTCCTCCGCCACCTCCACCGAATCCCGGCGTGCTGGAGATCGGAAGAATATTTCCTGTTATCGATGACGAGGTACTCGGCGCGGGAGCGGCCGATGAGGTCGTTGGTGAGACCTCGGTATGTGTCGGACCGGACGCTGATACGACCAATGCGCGAGTTTGCGGGCCGTAGTAGCCTGTCGAAGGAAGATCATTGGCGGCCTGATATTTGACGAGCGCGTGGTAGGTGCCGATGCCAAAGAAAGAGGTCTCCTCTCCGGGAGAGCCGGGACCAGTGTGTGCGACAAGAAAACCTTGTGCGTTGAGGAACTGCTGGAGTGCAAGGACGTCCGGACCTTGATCATAGAGCGCGAGATTGCGCGTGAAGGCTGGGGTCGTGGCGGTGGTCGATTGCGATGCTCCGGAAGGTGTTGAGGATGCCGTTTCGAGCGCCGCGATCTGAGCTTCGAGGGCTTTCACTTCGGCATACAGCGATTGGACGAGCGAGGCGGTGGATGAAGCGGTGGCTGCAACTGTTGACGTTGCCGCCGCAGCGGCCGGAATGATGGAATTTTGCGGGACGAGACTGGAGCTAAGCGGGATGCTGGTCGAGAGGGAGACGCCGAGGGGGACTGTCACGACCGGTTGTGGGTTCGTGGCTGAGGAGGTCGAGACAGTGGTGGTGGAGGTTGGTGCAGGTGCTGGAGACTGCAGGGCCTCTAGGAGGAGCTGGGCGGGGGTCAGGGTTTGCGCGCGTACCAAAGAGAAGAGCGCGAGGAGCGCGACGAAGGAGGTCACTGCGACCGACGTGCCACGGCGGGTGTTCATATTGGAGGGGTAGACGCATCATAACATTCGCCGCATGTCTTAAGTGCAGGATGGGGACAAAGGAGAACCCCGCGCAGTGGCGGGGTTCCTATATCTCAAAGCGTACCCTGAATGGTACGCTTCATCGCTTATTGGGCCAAGGTCGATCGCTTCCGGTTGAAACGTTGAGCCGCTTCGCGCGCCAGCTCGCGAGCGATCATTATGCACGCGCTCATGATCGAGCCATACGGGCCTTTCGGCTCCGCCTCGGCCGTAAAGAACGGGGCCTTCCAGAAATACCAACCATCTTTCCGCCTCGCCAGATTGTAGGTGGGCAGCATGATGCTGTTACTTCGTGTTTTGTCGAGCATGGCTAATACTCCTCGGCTTTCATTACCGTAAGCACGCGCGTGGTCTTTGCCGGGTCGGCGGGATCTTCTGATCCGCTCTCCATCGCCAGGTCGTAATAGTCGAGCTTGAAGAAGAACCGTTCGTCCGCAATCTCGAAGCTGCCGAAGTCGTGCTCGCCATGCGGGTCATTGTCGCGATCGAAGCGACTGAAATTCCGTACGTTCCGTAGCACTTCCATTTTCATTTCCGCGTTCAATGCATCGATACCATCGGTGACCACGACGCGACCGCCGGTGAATGTTTGGCGGAAACTATCGTTCAGTTCTCGAATGCGCTCTCTGTTGGATTTGGAAAGGACATTCATTTACGCCTCCGTCTCTCCAGCCGGCGTCCGCCATGGGCGCCGGGGCGAAAGACGGAACCTCTGTGATCAATTATACCTGTGCTTTGACCGGGACATTCTCCGTGGTGAGACGGAAGCGACATTCTCCGCGGAGCCGACAAGCCTCCGAGCGCTGGGTTGACTCTCCGGTCAAGACCGCGGCTTCGCGCCCAAGAGGGCTTGGTCTTGAGGGCGAGAGGCAAGAGCAGCGATGCTGGGTTCGATTTTGCTTTGCGGATTTCAAAATTTGACGGATACCAAAATGAGCGGCGAGCACGCCGCACCGCCAAGGTGGGTGGTTGGGGGAAGCCCGCCCGTCAGCCCCGCCGGAGAGGCGGCGGGGCTGACGGGCGGGCTTCCAAGGGTGGTGGGTGTCCGTCAAATTTGAAATCTCTATTCGCGCTAGCGCGAACTAGGTCTGCCAAAAGTGGCAGCCGAAGGAGCGTTAGCATCGCGACGGCGAAGCCGGAACGCGGGATCGACTGCGGTCCCGAGACCGGTTAACCGGGCACCCGCAGGAGCGCCAGCATCGCGGCGCCGCTCTTGCGGCGGGCACGGGATCGAGTGCCCCCGGCGAGGGGCACATACTGCTGCCCTCGGCTACTTTTTCAGTCGCACTCCGCCGCTTGTTGGCTATGATTTACTCTTCCGCAATCCAGCAACAGGAGGGGCGAGTGGCCCAAGCAAAACTCGATCGGATTATTGAAGCGCTTCTCGACGTGGTCGTTGATCTTCAAGTTGACATCAGGGACGAACTCGACCGACTGAAGAAGCTAAAGGGTGGACGCTCGTCTGCGATCCGCCAAAAACATCGACGAGGAAAGCGCGGACAGCGGCGCCGAGCTGCGGTTGCTCGGCGGTGAATGGTTTGGAAGTAGATGAATTCTCGTGTTTTCGTCCACGGCAACGATCGTCACCCGTAAGGGCCGAGACCGGAAGGGGAGAGGGCTCGGTCGCGCGTCAGGGCGATAGAGCGTGACCCGGCCCGCGGCCGGGGGCAGCCACGAAGAGAATTAGATGGATGGCGTGGGGTAAGCGAGCCTGGGTCAACTCTCATGCCCAATCCGGAGCGACAAGTAATTGACAATCAGCAGCATGAGAAATCCGACGATAATTCGCCAAAGACGCGCCGATAACATTTCGATACTGAGATGCCGAGCGGTGGCGTACTTGATAACCAACAAGGAGCCGACCGTGGGTACTAATAGGAAGGCGACACTCTCATAGAGAAAGAGCACGATAATGCTGTAGAAATAATTAGAGGGGAGCACATCGAATAAATGTTCGCTGATGTACGTGCCGATGCTATGGGAATAAGGCTTGGAAATAAACGACGAAGTTAGTTCGTCCAAGATAGCGACCGTGAACCCAATGAAGAAAATGCATAGGATTAGGAAGAGAGCGATGCTGAGCGATATCCGATACCTTGGTTTCGTTGGTTGTTTCGATCCGGGTCTGGAGCATAGGACAATATTGAGGGTCACAAAGCCCATAAACGTGAGAAGAACGCTATCTGACGGAGACACGACAAACGGGAGAAAAGATAGGACATGCTTCCAGACAAACACGAGGGTTTGTAGCCACGCGTCGAACAGCAGCTTGGTCCATTTCGCCAGCGAGAGCACGCTCTCTAGGTGATCCGCAAGTGCTAGGACTGCCCCAACAATCCCGAACCATGATAGCGCCTCAGATTGGGCGCGTTGAAAGAACTTGGACGATGCTGTTTGCTGCAATTCGGACAAGACATATGTTCCAAAGGCTGCTTTCGCTGAAGAGATCAGGCGAACGAGCTTACAGCAGAAATTGTGTGCCGCAAGGGCGTCAATACGTATTCGAGCCTCGGCGCTTGATCGCTGTAACAATGATGACCTTCTTAGTTTCGTTCAGCTCGTAGAGAATGCGCCAATCGCCAACTCTGCGCCGCAACGTATCGAGGCCGCGGAGAAATTTCGCGTCGCCGTGGAAGGGGTCTTGGGATATTTCCAAAAGGGTTTCGCTGATCCTCTCTTGCTCGTCGGCCGAAAGGCGCCGGAGTTGTCGCTTGGCGCGACTAACGATCACAAGTCCCCATCTCATTTCGCAATTGGTCAAACGTTACGAAGTCGCCGCGCTCGAACTCGCGTCGTCCTTCTTCGATTGCTTCGAAGTCACCCAGCTCGGGTTCTTCTTCGAGCTGTAAGATGAGCGCCCGCGCAGCGCTGTCGTGCATCTGTGCAGGCAATCGGCGGAGCCGGTCGATTGCGTCCTCAAGCAATTTAGTCATATGAGCTCATTATACCAAATCGGCGAGAATCCGCACTGGAGGACGCGATTGACAACTCCCTATTTCGTTTCGCAAAACAGATATTGCACTAAACCGCTATCGCGGTAAGGAGCACGCGGCACCGCCACGGATAGGGAAGCGACGCAGAGTCTGCGGTATCAACGATCCCTCGTTGCCGCGCGTCGCGCTGCTCCAGCGGTCGCCTCACTGAATAGATGGCGGGGGATATTGATTATGGCAAAGCGTCGCCGTTCTTCCGCGTGGGTTTCGAAGTCTGCTTCTACAAAAATCTCGATCGTCTCCTCGCTGGCATGAACTTCGACCCGTATCGGTGAGTCTTCAAAATCAACTTCGTATCGGCGACCGTTCTTTCCTCGGATAATCGCGTGCGCCATTTGCTATCTCTGCCCTTGTTTCTTGAGCTTCTTCACTCGATGCTTCTGATAGCCGGCAACGGCCGCCGAAAGCGGCATCGTGCGAGGCACACGAACGTGAGTTAAAGATACGACGAGCGCTTGTCCGGTTTCATCGGAGCGGGACAGATGACACATGATGCCGCCTTCGTCGCCGGCGTAGGATAAATCCCAGACGGTTTTGGTCCAATTCGTCGCAGCGAGATTTTCGGCACGGAGATAATCGATCAGCGTCGGCGTCAGTTCAACGTCGAATGGTGCCGCTGCCTTCAACGCGGCCAGAAGCCGAGCGGTTTTCTCCGGATCATCGAGCATGAGCACCTTCTGCGGCACGAATCGTTGGGAGCACAGAGTAGGGAATATGGCTCAGTAGAGCCATTCTTGATACTTCGCACAATCCGCCTTTTGCGAAGCTTGAGGTAGGGAAGTGTATATCGTCGATGGCGATCCAGATCCTGACGCAACTCAGGAATGTACGAGCGGCTTGTCGTCGGTTAGCGGTGCGAAACCGCCTTAGGTCAAAATCGAATAGAGGATTTGAGGCGGCGTGCTCGGACGATGTGAATGAAATGCGCAGCATCGTCGTTGAGGCGAAAAAATATCCAGTTCGTCTCAAAAACAACGCCGAGGAGCGGCGTCGCGTAGTCGTGGTTCGTCTTGCCGCGTCCGGGCAGCTCCGCAAGCACTTCGCAGAAGTGATCGAGGTCGTCCCTGAACCTGTCGGCGCGGGGCCGGCCGAATGTGGCTTCGATCTGCTCAGCGATTTCTTCGGCGTCGTCAACGAAGCTTGCGGCGTAGACGACGCGGCGCATATGAAGTGGTTAGTCGCGACGCCGCACCTCCGCGCGTCGCTTCAATTCGGCGGCAAGTGCACCCTTGCTTTCGATGGTCCGGCCCTCCTGAATATCGAGCAATCCGTTCTCGATCGCAGCGCGGCCCTCGGGGCTCCGCACATAGTCGGCCATCTCGGCGACGTCGTTCGTGAACGCCACCGGCGTCGCGGCGAGCTTGTCTGTTACTTTGCTCATGCGAAATAGTATATCATATCTTGTTGGGAATTAAGCTCTGAAGTGCAACGTTGACAACTCCCCCGTTTTGTTTCGTAAAACAGATATTGTGCGAAGAATGTGGCCACTTAGTTTTGCAAAGCGTCGGCGCAACTTCGTTCCAACAAGTTTTGTCGGAGCGGCGTTCGAATTGCATTTAGCTTCTCGTTAAATTGGAGCGGAAATTGGCACGGTGTTACTGTGCGGCCTGTTGGTAATTCCGTGCTCTCGTCTGCGCACGCCTGATTGGCTTGGGATTGAGAAATGTTCGAATTCTGCAGATGCGCTCCTCGCAAATCTGCAGCGTGGAAATTCGAATTCGAAAAGTCGACGAGATAGCTGCCGCCCTCAGTGTAAGTCGATTGGCCTAGGGTCGCCAAAACTTCGTTGAGGCCTTTTTGAGGATCGAACAGAGATGGCCATTCAATTTTCGTTCCCCCTTCGTAGCTGTAGGTATCGTAATAACTCCCATCGTCCTGCTCGCTGCCGGCGCCGACGTTCCCTCGTTCCGTCCTGACGCCGCGAAGGTCCGCTCCTTGAAAGTCGGCATCTCTGAACAAGCCTCCGCTGAAAACCACCTTGCGGAGATCTGCAGCCGCCAGGCGCACATTATCGGCGCGACTATTGATAAACCTTGCTTCCTGAAGGTCTGCCGCCAGAAGATCGTCGCTCCGAAACCAGCCTTGAAGGGTGGCATTGCGCATGAAGGAATAGGAAAAGCTTGCGCGCGCGATGGTGCGGTCCTTTAGGGGTAGTTTCACTATCTCAGTTCCGCAAAAGCTACTCTTTGTAAGATCAAAATAATGAGGCACTTGCGTGTCGAGTTGTTGAACTCGGGTATTGGTTAGACTGAGATAGCTCCTGTTTAGCGTAACGTTCCCAGGAAGTTCGTCGCTCTGAGCCAGGTAGTAGAGTGAGGCCGATTGTCCGACCTCAAACGCTTTTCCGTTCGCTTCCCCTATGGTCCGCCATGCCAGAGCAACCGAACCTTGATATTGCTGATACTGTCCGGCATCAATCTGTTCTTGTTGGCGCGTCATCATCCTGAGCGAATTGACGTTTGTAAAAGTCGCAACACCTCCGACAAGGATAGCGACGAACACGCTGATGACGGCGGACGCCGGTGCAATGTGCTCGCGGACGAATGGACTAAGCTTTTGATAGGTGGATAAGAGCCAGATCGCCATGGTCGCCCTCCTGCTGATAGAAAACTTAAAGTAGAAGCGCCTCCCCTGCAAGAGGAGGCGCTTGCTCGTGACCGCTGCAAAGATGTTAGTTGCTGCTTGGGCAAAGCTCTGCTGCCAGTCCGATCATCGCGATGGCAGCACCTGCATATGCAAGGCAGGACAAGATGCCGAGTTGCGCGAGCAGCGTGTTTGCTAAGGCCGCAACGCAGAGTATCACCACGAGGCTGGGTCTTCGCATTCGTATCTCCTCAATCGCTGAGGTTGTTACCGAACCATTCGGTGACAACTCGCAGAGATTGAAGTCTACTGCTATGGTATCATATTACCGTAATTTGTCAAGCTGGCGCTTCAATGTGTTTTTCGCCGGGGCGGCAGCTAGCGGTTGGCGATCGACCAAATTCGCGATGCAAGAAAATCGATTTTGCCAAATTTTCGAGTTTTCGGTTTTGCGATTTTCTCAAGTCGCTCAAATCCGAAAATTCAAGATCAGTTCGCCGATCGACCAGCGATCGGACGGCTTTTCGGTGCTTAGGCCTCAAGAGAACCGCTGCGGCCTAGCTGTGAGCTTGCCATGGGTCGAGCGCGTCGGCTCTGCTGTACGGTGCGCCCCGCTTTCTCTTGTTGCTCCCCTATCACTGCCCGTCGGCATGTCCCGGCCGACCCCATGGCTTTCCTGACAGCTCTCACCAGAGAGATGGAAGGCAAGGCCGCCGAAGCGTCCACGCGGAGGCGGCCGCAGTCGGTGCAAAGCCCACGGAGCACCGAAAAGACATGGGGTCGGGCGGGTAGCCCGACGCGCGCGAGCCTATAAAACGTGTCTTTTCTCGATTGCACCCCGCCTTACCGTATGGGCGGCCCATAAGGAGGGGTTGGTACCTGATCGGTTGCTGTCCCTTACCGATGAAATCCGACGAAGCCAGTCCTTTCCTTATTTGAAAAATGCATTTTGCTACTGGGTATTTTTATAATGGGTATTCTTAGATGGGTATTCTTATATTGAGTGAATTCCGCTGTTGGAATTCCAGTTTCCCGTTAGTGGAAATCTTGATTTCCATATATGGAAATCAGGACTTCCGGGTCTGCTTTTTCACCACGAAATTCACGGTATAGAAGTTGGTCTTGCCCTGTCCGCGTCTAGTGATTTCAATCAGCGAACAAGCTTCCAACTCCTTGATAAAGCGGTTCACGCTCGCAAGGCCCATACCAACGTCTTTCGCGAGACGGTCTTGCCCGGGGAAGCAAAGATCGTTGTGCCACGCGTAGCTCAACAGCAGGGAATAGATAGTCTTGGAACCGATGGAGAGGCTGGGATCGCGCAGAATAAAATTCGGTATTTGGGTGAAGCCCATCGAAGCGACCGGATCGGTCGTATTGAGCTTCATGTTGCGCTCCTTGAGTATGTCGCCGATGTGGCGCTCGGAACGGAACTCCATATGCGCAATTATACGCTACGGGATGGAAAGGCTGCGGCTTATCCCCTTCTAGCTCGTCGAATGATCGTTAGATATCGGGACGTTCTTCGCGGCTAAGAGATACTCGGCGAGTGTCTTACTTCCCGCGATTTGACCTGCCTGAGCCATTTCTACAAGGCGCGAGTTTGCGGCCTCTTGGATTTCCTCAGTTCGTCTCACCTGCTTCTCATACTTTCCTTTGAACTCATCGACCTCCGCTTCAAGCCGCTTCACGTAAGGATGTTCGAAGATCGCGAGGTCAGTAGAGGACGCGGCTGGGCGCGGCTGGGCGGGCTCGGGCGCGTCCTCCTCTATGACGATTTCTTCTTTCCGTTCCGATGGCCGCCCGGGCGCGACGGGGCGCGCTGGAGCGCGGCCGGCCGCGTCTGCAGTCTCCTTGATATACGCGATGTGTCGATCGACTGATTCTGGCGTAATTAAATATCGCTCGCCGAAAGAAGTTTCGATTTTGCGGCATTCAAGATCACCGCGCGCGCAGTATTTTTGCAGCCGGCGCGTCGGGCGGGGGAAACCAGCGGCATCGTAGCGATCGGCGGCATCGTCGATGGTCAATGTGTATGAAGCTTCGTCGAGAGGCGCGGCGGGGCGCGCTGGGGCGTCGGACATAGCTTTGATAATAACCCGCTCAGGCCTCACCTCTCGCGGGGTTATCCCCATGCGCGCAAAACGACGTGCTTTTGAATTAACCTAATCTCAATATTTTAGCGTTGAGAGTTAGGGTGCTCGGATCGGTTGAATAACCCTTTCGATTGACCGCTGTGCCCAGAGCCAGCGGGCCTCAACATTCAGACCCGGTTGAAATTTGCGCAACTCGTCGAAGCCTCAGGCTGAGACAGGAGAGCCAGCCGCTAGTCCGGGTATAAGGAGGACAAAAACTTGAAACCACTCTTTTTACTTGGGCGGACATCGCGCTCAATCACTACGCTAGAGGAAGAACTTGTTACTTTTGAAAAGCGGTTGGGGCTATCAGCGGATGATGCAATGATGCTTGGCGACCTCGCATTCTGGCCGTTTGTAGGCGACAGGAGGGGAGGGCAGATTGCTGGTCCCGAAAGCTTTTGCCACATTCATGCCGACGCGTTGAAATCCGGACCTCTGTGCGAATACGTGGTTGGCGAATTCGGCAGAAAGCTACTGAGCGCGAGCGAGACGGGACATATCGATGAGTTTGATGGTCGCAAATATTTGTACGGGCAAGGTGACGCTGGCGAGGACGACGAGTTCGACCAACTTCTGGCCCAGGACAATGAAGAAGATGACGACGAGTTTTACTTCGGGTATGAGGCGCAAGATCCATACGCAGGCCGGACGTTTCAGAGCCTCGGTGCACTAGAACGACTTGAAAGTCTCGTTGGTCGCGAGGATGTACCTTCGTTCCGGCGAAAGCTCCTCATCTTGGTCGGACGCCATCCGGAGCATCGCTTTTTGGAAGGAAGGATGGGTCAGCGTCTGAGGGGAAAGCTCGGGCAAGAGGCGCGAGTGGTGTTAAACGCACAAGGGGCTGATGCCGCAGCAATCGCCTTTGAAACGCATTTTTCGCCTCGCGATTTCTTCGAACAATTCAAGGGCTTGTTACCCCCGCGGCTAGTTGACGATTTTCTCATCATGGATATCGGGCCAGGATTTAGCGTAGGCGATCAGCCTATTAGCGTGTTCGCGGAGTGGGATGCACAGCAGCGAAGGATGAATGGTCGCGGACGAAAGGCCGCAACTGAAAGTGCAAGATCGCTTCTGGCTCCAACTACTGCAAAAGCGAGAGCGGGTGCAGAAAATGGCGTGCAGCAACTGATCGCAAGATCTCCGAAATTACGCTGGTATCCGCCACCGGGTTGGTCGCTTTCGCGAAAATAGCGATCGACTGGTGGAAATCCATACTAGCCTCTGAGGCATTCACGAAAGAGCCCCGGGTTGGACCCCGGGGCTTTGCCCTTCTAAGAAGAATATGTTTTAGCGGTTGCCAATTCTCTCCTCGATCCAAGTTTCCACTTCTTCCGCGACCCACGCTACTCGACAGGCACCCAGCTTTACCCGCTTGGGGAATTGGCCGGCGACTTCGAGCCGCGCAATGTGCGCGGGGCAATAGGGGACACCGTAGACCGACTTGAGTTCCTTCTTTGAGACTAGCTTCCGTGTCATTGCAAATCCCTCGTGAAAGGGACGTTGCAACGCCCGGTTAGCCCTGGGCGACGTGGAGCATAGGTGTAGATGTGGCGCTTCGCAACCTAAACATGGTTGCTCATGCCGCCCGCCGGGCCGGCTTCTTTCCCTTGAAGCTGTCCAGAAGGTCGGCCCAGTTCTGCATCAGTTGGGTTCGCTCGGGCATGTAGAGCGATCGATTATAGATGCGGCGGATTTCGTTTTGATCCTGATGAGCAAGCGCGGCCTCGATTACGTCCCGGTCGAAGCGACGACCGTTCAAAATGGTGCTCGCGGTCGCGCGAAAGCCGTGAGCCGTAGCCTTGTCCTGTGGGTAGCCCATATTCCGAAGGACCGAATTGAAAGCATTCTCGGATAGCGGCTTCTTGTGGGATCGCAGCGATGGAAAAACAAGCGGGTGTTCTTCGTTGAGTGGCCACACGTCCTTCAGGACGGCCAAAGCTTGGCGCGACAGAGGCACATCGTGCGGTTCGCGCATCTTCATCCGCTCGCCCGGAATGCACCACAGGCGTTTTTCAAAGTTTACTTCGGTCCGCTTCATGCCGCGCACGTCGCCCGGCCGCGTAATCGTGAGGATCAGAAACTTGAAGGCGGCTTGGACAACGGGCCAACCTTCGTACTGGTCGAGCCCGACGAGAAAAGCGCCAAGGTCTTTTTCGTCCGTGATGGCTGCGCGGTGCTTTACCTTAACTTTCAAAAGTGCGCCGCGAAGGGGGTAGGTGGGGTCGTTCTCTGCGCGGAGGGTCGCGATGGCATAGCGGAAGACGGCTCCGATGACGGATCGCAAGCGATGGGCGGTATCCCGCCGGCCGCTTGTTTCGATCTTCTTGAGGATGTCGAGCACTTCGACGGGTTTTATCTCGGCGATAGGGCGGTTCCGGATTGGCGCAGCCAGATCTTGCAACATCCAGCGATTTTTATTGAGGGTCTGTTCGGCCGCATCGTTCCTCTTCAAATTGGCTAGGTACTCGTCTGCTACCGCGCCGAACGTGTTTTGAGCAGCGGCTGAGTTGGCAAGCTTTTCGAGCTTCCTGCTGAGCGACGGATTTATCCCGGCCGCGAGCTGCTCCTTTTCCCGGTCCCGCTTTCGTCGTGCCTGGAGCAGGGATACGGCGGGATACGGGCCGAGCGACATCGTGTTCGCCTTGCCGCCGAACCGGAAGCGTAACCGCCACTGTAGGCCGCCATTTGGATGAATACGCAGGTGCAAACCGTCGCCATCCGACAAGAGGTACGGCTTGTCTTTCGGCTTGGCATTATTGATGGCGAACTGAGAGAGACTCATGTGAGTACGCCTCCTCGTGATCCCGTTTTGTACTCACGAAGTTACTCACATTTGGGGGAGAAAGCTAAAGTCGCGATGCGTCAAAGTGGCGCGGAGAAATCTCAGAAGTGCCTGTCCTGCAATAGTTTTTGAGAAACTATGAGTCGCTATGCGAAGAGCTTCTGGTGCCCCTGGCCGGAATCGAACCAGCACTCCTTGCGGAACTCGATTTTGAGTCGAGCGCGTCTACCAATTCCGCCACAGGGGCTTTCGGATATCGGCCAAGAGCGGACAAGAGGCCGACGTCGCGAAGCCGGCGGAATATAGCGGGCGCGCCCTGCCGGTCAACCCGCGTGTTGTCAGGTCCGGCCGAGGCGTGGGATGGCAAAACACTCCAGTGTGATCGCGCCCGTCTCGACAGCGCCGGGCGTGCGGGATACGACGCTTCGGCGAACCAGGAGGCCGACGTGACACTTGACGCCACCGCCAGCGGGCCGCGCGCGCGCGACGCCAGCAATCCCGCGCTGACGGCGGCGCTGGCAATCACGGCCGTTGCGGCGGCGACGCTGGCCGGCGCGTGGTTCTTCCAGCTGGTGCTGGATATCCGCCCCTGTCCGCTCTGCCTCGAGCAGCGCTACGCCTATTATCTGGCGATCCCGCTCGGCGCGCTGATCGCGCTCGCCGCGGCCAGGGGTGCGCCGCGCGCGGTGCTGATCACGGGCCTTGCGCTTCTCGCCGCCGCCGCGCTCGGCAATGCCGTGCTCGGCACCTATCATGCCGGGGTCGAATGGGGTCTCTGGCAGGGACCGACCGAATGCACCGGGCCGATCGGAAATCTCGGCAGCGCCGGCAATCTGCTGGAGCGCCTCGATACCGTGAAGGTGATCCGTTGCGACGAAGTGCAGTGGCGCTTTCTGGGCCTGTCGCTGGCCGGCTATAACGTGCTGATCTCGCTGTTGATGGCCGCGATCGCAGCCTGGGGCATCGTCAGGAAACGAGCCTAAAGCCTTTTCCGTTCCGATTAAATCGGAACGGAGGCTCTATGTCTTTATTTGACGCGTTTTCTTCACGCGAACCGGTCTCCACCCCGCATCGAGTGCGGGGCAGGCTTTCGCTCGAAAACGCTCTAATCGTCGACATCTTCCTGCGGGCGTCCGAACAGATGGATGATGCCAGGCGTTGCGATCGTGACGAACACGAAGCGCGACAGATGATGCGCGCCGACGAAAATCGGATCGATATGCAGGGTCAACGCCAGCGCCAGCATGGCGTCCATCGCGCCCGGCGCGAAAGCGACGACGATGTCGGCGAACCGCACATGGGTGGTCATCACGATCACGCCGACGAAGATCGCGGAAACGACGATGGCGACAGCAAACGACCCCAGCGCCGCATTGACATGGCTGAGCAGGGTCTTGGCCTTCATGCGGGCGAACCGCGCCCCGATCAGCGCGCCGATGCCGACCAGCGCCACCCCTCGCACCCATGGCGGCAGGCCGCCCTCGACCAGTCCCGCGCCGTGCAGCACGCTGGACCCGAGCATCGCGCCGAACATCCAGCTCGCCGGGAATTTGACCAGCCGCAACAGCAACGCGGCCGCGACCGACGCGGCGACCAGCTCGATCAGTTCGAGCGGCGCAGCGATCTTAACCGCCATGGCCGGCGGCGACGCCGGAGCCATCCCGGTCAGCGCCAGCAGCAGCGGCAGCGCCGCGGTGAGAATGATCACCCGCATGGTCTGCACCACGGCGATGGCCGGCACATCCGCGTCCTTCTCGGCGGCGAGGATGGTGATTTGCGACAGCGCCCCGGGACTTCCCGCCAGAAACGCCGAGGTCTGGTCCCAGCCGTGGACGCGTTGCAGATAAAGGCTGCTGCCCAATGTCGAACAGAAGGTGGCGAGCGCCAGCAACCCGATGGTCAACGGATAGGCGCTGACGTGCTGCAGCAGTTCTCGCGAGGCCAGCGAGCCCAGCGAAATCCCGAGCAGCACCAGCACTGTCCGGGTCACGATCGGCGACATCGCGAGCGGCCTGCCGGCAATCGCGGCGACGCCGACCGCGATCATGGCGCCGGAAATCAACCCGCCGGGCAGGTGGGCCCATAAAGACAGCGCGCCGCCGGCCGCGCCGATTACCAGCGTTTCGAGCACGTGGAGGGTTTTGGCGGGAACGGCTGACGCCATCGATGCGGGAAGGAGGCTCACGCCGTCTTATGTCAAATCCGCGCGCAGGGGACAAATGCGCCAACGCGATTGCAGCAATGCGGGCTGTTATCTCGCCTTGAATACCTGCCTTTGCAAAAGGCAAGGAAACAGGCAAGCCAATTCGGCCGGGAGTTCTTTCGCGCGCCCGGGGTAAACCGGAAGGGGGTCAAATCAGCAGCAACGGCCTCACCCCGTCCCTCCCCCTCGCGAGGGGAAGAGAGAGATCAGCTGAGGACGAGATCACTGCTTGGTGGCAGCGCCTTCCTTTGCCTTCCGCTTGCATTCGGAACGGAATTGCTTGCGCTTCTTGCCGTGAAGTCCCTGGGCATCGGCCTCCTTTGAGCATTCCACCGAGGCCGCGCTGTGGACCACCGGCGGTTTCGCAGCCGGAGCCGAAGTGGCCGGAGCGGGGGTTTCGGCGAAGGCGGAACCCATCAGGAACAGGGATGCGATGGCGGTCGCAGCGACGCGGGAAGATAGTGTCATCATGGGAAGCACCTCGGGTTGAAGAGGGGCGCAACGTCGCGCCGCAATGCTGAACCTTGGATGAATGAAGTCGGTTGGATCGCGTTTTCCCGGTCAAGATATTACATCGCTTCGGTCGATCGCCGTTGTCACAGGCCATCGCCGCGCTAGGATAGGGGTACTTACGTTCGCTACGCCCCAGGGAGACTAAGGATGACCATTCGAACAAAAATATTGTGTGCGGTTGCCGTGTCAGGTTTTGCCGCGTTCGCTGCCATGCCGGCGCAAGCCTTGAGCATGTCGGAATGCAGTGCAAAATATAAGGAAGCCAAAGCTGCTGGCACACTCAATGGCCAGAAGTGGAACGATTTCCGCAAGGCCCAATGCGGAGCGGATGCCGCAGCGGCACCCGCGGCCGCGCCGGCTGCACCGCCTCCGGTCGCAGAGACCAAGCCGGCTCGTGCGCCGAAGCCCGCGGCCGCGCCGGTTGAGGTGGGCAATGCGGTGTTCCCATCCGCCGTGTCTCCGAAATATGCCCAGGAATCCGCCGGCAAGGCCCGGATGCATACCTGCGTCGATCAATACAAAGCCAACAAGGCCAGCAATGAAAATGGCGGCCTGAAATGGATCCAGAAGGGCGGCGGCTATTACAGCGAATGCAACAAGCGGCTGAAAGGCGCTTGATCAGCGTCTGACGGACGCGGGCGTGGCCTCGCAGCTACGCCCGTGTCGCTAGTTTTGCTGATCGCGTTCCAGGATCGCGGCAGCGCGAGCGGGGCTGCCGCGTGACAATCTCTGCGATGCAAATCTCAACGATGCAAGACATCCTCGGACTGGCATCGGGAGGGCTGGTCGGTTTTTCGCTGGGCCTTGTGGGTGGCGGCGGATCGATCCTTGCAGTGCCGCTGATGGTCTATGTGGTCGGCGTCCCCGACGCCCATGTGGCGATCGGCACCAGCGCCATCGCGGTGGCCGCAAATGCGGCAGTCAATTTGTGGAATCATGGGCGCGGCGGCACCGTGCTGTGGTCCTGCGCGCTGGTGTTTGCCGCCGCCGGGATCATCGGGGCATTCGCCGGATCGATCTTCGGCAAGATGCTCGACGGCCAGAAACTGCTGGCGCTGTTCGCGCTGCTGATGCTGGTGATCGCCGTGCTGATGCTGAAGACACGATCGCGGATCGGCCTGCCCGACGTGCAGATGAGCTGGGACAATACGCCCGCCATTGTCGGCCTCGGTCTGGCGACCGGGACGCTGTCCGGCTTCTTCGGCATCGGCGGCGGCTTTCTGATCGTGCCGGCGCTGATGCTGGCGACGGGAATGCCGATCATGAATGCGGTCAGTTCGTCGCTGGTGGCCGTCACGGCGTTCGGCCTGACCACGGCGGCCAGTTACGCCTGGTCCGGCTTGATCTCATGGGAACTCGCGGGAGCCTTCATCGCCGGCGGCGTCGCCGGCGGATTGATCGGCACCCGATCGGCGCGGCTGTTGTCGGTGCGGGGCGGGGCGCTCAATATCGTATTTGCCGCTGTCATTATTGCGGTGGCGCTCTATATGCTGGCACGCAACCTGTCCCTATCTTGAGCGCTGGCGGGTACGCCAGGCCGGCCGGGAGATCAGACATGACCAAATCGATGCATCCAGAGCCTCCATTCCGATTGCACCGGAACGGAGGCTCTGTTTCTTTATTTGACGCGTTTTCTTCATGCGAACCGGTGTCCACTTCGCTCGAAAACGCTCTAACCCGGCTGAGCCCGGTCCACAGCCGCCGCCAGACGCTCGGTCTGCTCGGCGCGGGCGCGCTTATGCTCGGCATGGAGATCGTGCCTGCAACGGCACGAGGGCAAGGCGACGGCGACAATGTGCTGACAGAAGCCCTGGTGTTGCGTGACCCGGATATCCCGGTGGCCGGAAACGCCGATGGCGACATTACCATCGTTGAATATTTCGACTATCAGTGTCCATATTGCCGCAAGATAGCGCCCGAGCTGCGGCAAGTAGTGCAGGACGACGGCAAGGTCAGGCTGGTGTTGAAGGACTGGCCGATCCTCGGTCCGATCTCGGTGGTCGCGTCGCGGATGGCGCTGGCGAGCAAATACCAGGACAAATACGTTCAGGCGCACGAGGCGCTGATCGGCCTCCATTCAAAGCTGACCGAGCCGCGGCTGCGCGAGGTGCTGGCCGGCGCGGGCATTGATGTCGATCGGCTCAACAGCGACCTTGCAGCAAACGCCAAGACGATCGATGCGATCCTGGCGCGCAACGACGATCAGGCCAAGGCATTCGGCTTCAGGGGCACGCCATCCTTTATCGTCGGAAAATTCCGCGTGCCCGGCGCGCTCACCGTGGCGGAATTCGGTCAGGCCATTGCCGATGCGCGAAAAGCGGCGGCAAACAAATAGCGGCGCGGCTATTTCGACGACAGCCTGATCCAGTCGTTATGCGCGCGCAGTTTCAGTGCGGTCCAGTCGGTCGCCGCGACATCCCAATTCACGATGGTGTGACTGGCCTGCGCGACCTCGCCGCTGGCGACGGTCGAGGTCGACATTGAAATCATAGACGTAGACGCCGGCGACCAACAACTGCGCACCCAAAATCATTCCCAGAAAGACGCGCATGGCAAACCTCCGATGATGGCCGACAACGCCGGCTGGATCGGATGGTTCCGTGAATGCGTCGATCGGCTGGAAAGCAATCCGCCGGATCAGGCTCGACCGAACGCCCGCATCAGCCAGTCGATGAACACGCGGACGCGCGGCGACAGCTGCCGATTGCGTGGATAGAGCAGCGACACTGGCACCGAAGGTGGCGGATACTTTGGCAACACCTGCACCAGCGTGTTGCGCGCGAGGTCCGTTTCTGCATGAAAGCGGGGTACCTGGACCAGACCGAGCCCGAGCCTCGCAGCGGCGAGATAGCTTTCCGTCCCCGTCACCGACATGATTACCGGCAGCGCCGTCTCGTGCAGCGTGTCACTGATCATGAATTCCATCGGCCGCAATCTTCCTGTCGTGAGCGAACGCAGCCCGATCATGCGGTGCCCGTCGAGCGCGCCAGGATCGGTCGGTGTACCGTAGCGCTCGAAATAGTTCGGTGCAGCGCAGGTCAGCCGTTCCAGCATCACGACCTGTCGTGCGATCATGTCGCTGTCCGGTAAATGGCCGAAGCGCAGCACGCAATCGACCCCCTCGCGGATCAGGTCGATCCAGCGGTCGCCCTCGCTTATGTTGAGTTCGATGTCAGGATATTCGGCGAAAAAATCCGGCAAGTTCGGCAGCAGGAAGTGACGCGCCAGCGTGCCTTGCACTTCCAGCCGCACCAGCCCCTTGGGCTTGGCGCCGCCGAAGGCGCCTTCGGCGTCCTCAAGATCGGCGATCAGCGACAGGCAGCGCCGGTGATGGGCCTCGCCGTCCAGCGTCGGGCTGACATGTCGCGTTGTGCGCTCCAGCAGGCGCACGCCGAGGCGCGCTTCAAGCTGCTTCACGGCGTCGGTGACGGTCGAGCGCGGCAGGCCGAGATCCTCCGCCGCCAGCGTAAAGCTGCGCCGCTCTACTACTCGCGTGAACACCCGCATCGCGTCTATTCGGTCCATCTGATTGTTCGTCCATTTCGGATTGTGATGCCAGATATTGGCTAATTATCCGGAAAATGAAAGAGTTTAGCTTTCTCCCATTGAACGCGGACTTTCTGCGAAACCATGAGGGGATAGAAAATGGCCAACGAAACCAACAAAGTAGCAATCGTAACAGGTGCCTCTCGTGGCATCGGTGCCGCGGTGGCGGTGCGCCTCGCCGGTGACGGCTTTACCGTCGTCATCAACTATTCCGGCGATACAAAATCCGCCGAGGCGCTCGCCCGCAAGATCGAAGGCAAGGGCGGCCGCGCACTCACCGCCAAGGCCGATGTCAGCGATCCCAACGCGGTGCGGGGCATGTTCGACGCGGCGGAAGCCGCGTTCGGCGGGGTCGATGTTCTCGTCAACAACGCCGGCATCATGAAACTGGCAACAATCGCCGACAGCGATGATGCGCTGTTTGACCAGCAGATCGGGGTCAATCTCAAGGGCACGTTCAATGCGCTGCGCGAAGCCGCGAAGCGGCTGCGGAACGGCGGCCGGGTGGTGAATTTCTCGACCAGCGTGGTCGGGGTCAAACTGGAAACCTATGGCGTCTATGCTGCCACCAAGGCGGCGGTTGAAACGCTGACGGCGATCCTGTCGAAAGAGCTGCGCGGTCGTTCGATCACCGTGAATGCCATAGCGCCCGGACCAACCGCGACCGACCTGTTCCTCAACGGCAAATCGCCGGAGCTGATCGAGCGCATGGCCAAGATGAATCCGCTGGAGCGCCTCGGCACGCCCGAGGATATCGCATCCGCCGTCGCCTTCCTCGTCGGCCCTGACGGCTCGTGGATCAACGGCCAGGTGCTGCGCGCCAATGGCGGCATGGTCTGAATGAAAACGCGATGTCCGGCGTAACGACAGGGCATCGCCATCCTCCCTCAGCATCAATCCGAAAATTCAATCAAAGGATACGTGTCATGAAACAGGTTATCGTCGTCACCGGCGCTTCCAGCGGCTTTGGCGCGCTCACCGCCCGCGCGCTCGCCCAAGCTGGTCACGTTGTCTATGCCAGCATGCGCGAGACCGCCGGCCGCAACGCTTCGCAAGTTGCCGAGGTTGCGCGCTATGCCACCGAGCACGGCGTCGATCTCAGAACCGTCGAACTCGATGTCGCCTCCGATGAATCCGCGAAGGCGGCCATTGTGAGGGTCATCGCCGACAACGGGCGTCTCGACGTGGTGATCCACAACGCTGGCCACATGTCGTTCGGTCCGGCGGAAGCGTTCACGCCGGAGCAGTTTGCGCAGCTCTACGATATCAACGTGCTTTCGACCCAACGCGTCAACCGTGCGGCATTGCCGCAGTTGCGCAAGCAGGGCCGCGGCTTGGTGGTGTGGGTGTCGTCAAGCAGCGCCCGTGGCGGCACACCGCCTTATCTGTCGCCCTATTTCGCAGCGAAGGCAGCGATGGATTCGCTTGCGGTGTCATACGCCGGCGAACTCACGCGCTGGGGTGTCGAGACCTCGATCATCGTGCCGGGCGCCTTTACCAGGGGCACCAACCACTTCGTTCATTCCGGCGCGCCCGCGACAAGGCGCGTGCCGCGGAGTATGACAACGGGCCTTATGCGGGCCTGCCGGATCAGGCGCTGAAGGGCCTCGCCTCGCTTGAGCCCGCCGACGCTGACGCGGGCAATGTTGCCGAAGCGATCGTTCGGGTGGTCGGCATGCCGTTCGGCAAGCGGCCGTTCCGCATGCATATCGATCCGTCGCAGGACGGCGCGGAAATCGTCAACGGCGTCGCCGACCGCGTCCGCGCAGAAATGTTCCGGCGCATCGGTATCGCGGATCTGCTCTCGCCGAGGGTTAATGCATGAGAACATTGTGATGGGCGCGGCGCCCGTTGCGTCGTGCCCACCATGCGAAGATCCACCGAATGTTGCGAACGCACGCGCGTGGTTGCCGTTGGTCCGTCCGCGCGCATCGGGTAATATTTCCATGACCGGATCATTCACGGTTCATCGCGCAGCCAATTGAGGATCGCCGGGTTCATTTCGCGGGGATAGCAATGGCTGAGATCGCCCAGCTCCCTGTAGGTGACGTCAGCGCCCGCCGCCGACAACGCCGCCTGGGTTTGCCGGGCCACCTGCACCGGAAACATCCAGTCGAGCCGGCCATGCACAAGATACACAGGCAGGCCCCGCAATCTTTCCGCGTCGGCCATCTCCGCCATCAGTGGATGGAAGGTAGCGGCAACCGGCGCGAGATGGGTGAAGGGCGATCCGCTCTCCAGCCCGCTGACGTAACAGAATGTGCCGCCGTCGCTCATGCCGGTCAGCAGCAGCCGGGCCGGATCGACGTTCCAGCGTTCCCGCACGGAAGCCAGAATGCGGGCGAGGTTTGGCGTGTCGGTATCCTCGCCCATCAATGCCCAGGTAGTTTTTGAAGAGGTGCTTTGATTTGAAGTGCTGCCGGTTGCGGTGGGCGCGACCAGGATGGCACCAAAGCTGCGCGCGTCGCGCAGCCAGCTCCACAGGAAGCCGCGGCCGTTGCCGCTGCCGCCATGCAGCGCCATCACCAGCGGCCAAGCGCGGTCGGGCGTATAATATTCCGGCACGTAGAGCGAGAAGCCGCCGCGGCTGCCGGGTTCGTTGTGGTCGTGAATGATCCCGGTATCCGGACCCGCCGGTCCGGCGAGGCGCGCCAGCAGATCGGCGTCGTCGCGCAAGGCGGGATCGGCAAAAAACTCGCTCACCGGCGGAAATCTTTCGGCCAGCGGGTACAGCGCCTCCTGCGCGCGCGGGGCGTGACGCAAGGCGCGGAACACGGCGATCAGATCACCGTTGCCGTTCTGTACCTCACGCAATCCCTTGAAGGCTTCGAGTGCTGCGTCGCTCGCCGCCTCGAGCGAGATCCGGACATCAGCGAATTCCGCCGGCCAATCCGCCAATCGCGATCGCACCGCGTGCAAGGCGAGATCCGGCGTGCCGGCGGCTTGCATGACCCTTCCGAAATCCGGCGGATTGAGATGGCGCGCGATGAAGCCGAGCGCTTCCAACGATTGCAGCAAAGGCGGCAGCACGGCCACGATGTCGTCCACCACGGCCTCGCTCATCGCGCGTGATCTTTTTGTTTGAGCATGATCTTTTCGGAAAACCGGTATCCACTTTTCCGGATCATGCTCTGATCAATGCAGCCGCGGTGCCTTGAGCAGCTTGGTCCGATCGGTTGAAGTCAACACGACGTCGAAGGTGTCGCCCTCGTGATGGACCGTGAGCGGCACGTCGACGCCCGCAGGTCCGAGCGCCCAGAGCTTGCGATAGAAGCCGGATTGACTCGAGATCCTTTCGCCCTTCACGGCCAGGATGACGTCCCCGGCCTTGAGTTCGGCGCGCGCTGCGGGGCCCTTCTCGGAGATGCCGATCGCCACGACCTTGTTGTCGATCTCGGTTGAATACATGCCGAGCCAGGGGCGCGCCGGCTTGTTGACGCGGCCGAATCTGCGCAGATCATCAAGCACCGGCTTGAGCAGATCGATCGGCACGATCATGTTGACATGCTCGCTTTTGCCGTCGCGCTCACGTTCGAGCTGGAGCGAGCCGATCCCGATCAGCTCACCGCGATTGGAGATCAGCCCGGCGCCGCCCCAATTGGGGTGCGCGGGATGGGTGAAGATCGCCTCATCCAGCAAATACTCCCAGTAGCCGGCGAATTCCTGCTTGGCGACGATGTGGCTGGCGACCGACCGCGTGCGTCCGCCGGCGCCGCCCACCACCACGCGGTCGCCGATCTGGGCCGCGGCCGACGAGCCGATCGCCAGCGGATCGAGATCGATGCGGCCAAGCGCTTGCACCAGGCCGAAGCCGGTTTCGGAATCAAAGCCGAGCGCGTGGCCTTCGACCACGCGGCCATCGCCGAGGTGCAGCCAGACCGCTTCGGCTTCGGTGATCAGGTAGCCGATGGTCAGCACCAGTCCGTCGTCGATCAGCACGCCATTGCCGGCGCGCTCGGTGCCGAGGGTGTCGGCGAGAAAAGCGTCGGCGGGGATGATTGAATGCAGCCCAACCACCGATGCAAGCACGCGATCGAGATCGAAACTGTAGTCGCCCGGGCGGGGCTGGTTCGCCGGCGGTACTTTCCATTCAGTCAAAGAGGGCATGGAGGTCCTCCGATTCCATAAGTGTCGTGATTTAGCCGATTGGATCACAACTCGGGGCTGTGCGACATGTCTCAGTCATTTGGGATGCGGCGCAGCCGGATTCCAGCCCCGGAAGCCAAGGATAGCGGAAAATTGCCGCGGCTTGAACACGTTATCGCGAAATGTGACCGGTCGAGCCGGTATCGTGTCGGGCGTGCGGTTCATCCGCTCGAGCGCTTGGCCGAACCGTAAGACGGCATGATCCGAAATGCGCGGCCCTCTTTCAGCCACGCCGCGCGCTCGTCGCGCAGCAGCGTGCGGCGGACCTTGCCGGCGTCGTCGCGCGGGCCGACGTCGACGATTTCGAAACTCTCCGGATGCTTGTATCGGCTCAACTGGTCGGCCAGGAAGCCGCCCATGCCGTCGATGACCGATCGGGCATCGGCGCCGCGGTTGAGTTCGAGGATGGCGTGGACGCGCTGTCCGAATTCGGGGTCAGGCAAGCCGACGGCGACGCAGGAGCTGACTTGCGGATGCGCCACGACGGCGGCCTCGATCTCCGCCGGATAGATGTTGGCGCCGCCGCGCAGGATCATATCCGCGAGCCGGTCGCCGAGATAAAGATAGCCCTCGGCATCGAGCCGGCCGATGTCGCCGAGCGATTCCCAGCCGTCGGGACGGCGCTTAGGCTCGGCGCCGAGATAATGATAGGTGGTGCCGACGCCGTCATTGGGCAGGAAGTAGATTTCGCCGGTCTCGCCGGGCGCAACATCGTTGCCGTCCTCACCGATGATCCTCAAGCGCGAGGTATCACCGATCTTGCCGACCGAACCCTTATGCGCGAGCCATTCGACGCCTGAAATCACACAGGCGCCCTGCCGCTCGGTACCGCCATAAAGCTCATAGATCTTCTCGGGCCCAAGCCACTCGATCCACCTCTCCTTCAGCCATGGCGGCATCGGCGCGGCCATGTGAAACACGACCTGGAGGCTGGAGAGATCATAGCCGTTGCGCACCGCCTCAGGCAACGCCCATATCCGGTGCATCATCGTCGGCACAAAGTTGACCCATTGCACGCGATGGGCGGCGATCAGGCGCAATGCCTCCTCGGCATCGAATTTCACCATGCCGGTAAGGCGGCCGCCGGCGAACAGCCCCATGTGGGAGAGAATAAAGGGGGCGTTGTGGTAGAGCGGGCCGGGATTGAGCAGCGAAACACCGCGCGGAATTCCGAGCATCTGGTCGGCGTCGGTCTCGATCACAGCCGGCCCGTGATCGAGGATCACTTTTGGACGCCCGGTCGAGCCGCCGCTGGTCATGGCCTTCCAGTAGCGCGCCACCGGGCTGTCGATCGGTTCGTCCGATACGCCTTCCGGCGTAAAATTAGCGGGCACCGAATTGGGCGCATTCCAGTCGGCTTCGCCACCGACCACCAGAGCGGGTTTGAGAATATCGAGCACCGCGGCGGCTTCGCCCCGCGGCAACCGCCAGGACAGCGAAGTCGGTGTCGCGCCGAGCTTCCAGACCGCAAAGCTGGTCTCGAAGAACGCGTTGCCGTTGGGCAGGCCGATCGCGACGAAATCGCCTGGCTTCACGCCCTTGGCGGCAAAGGCGCGGGCGCGGCGGTTGGCGCCGCGCTCCAGCTGCTCCCAGGTCAGCGTGTCGGCGCCATGGCTGATCGCCACCGTATCCTTCGGCCGGCGTTCGGCATACCAGCGCGGCACGTCAGCCATTGGAATCAGCATGCAGGCCTCCCGTCACCCGGCTTTTTAAGCCGGTTTTTGCTGCGAAAGGCGAGGCACGCCCCCGGCTTCCGCGCTTGTTTCATCAACGAGGGGATGTTGTGACTCAATGCGAGCACGGCGTCTAGAAGGACGCGCACGAAGAACCCTGTCCTGCGACACATAAGAGCGTAACGGACGGGTTGTTGGGACGCACAAGACGGTAACGGATTTCCCTGGCTGTCGGGCGCTTGCCCTCATCTGATCCGATGGACCGGGCAAAGCGGCGTCGCGGCGTTCGATGGACGGGACAACTGCCCGTTCGGGGCGCTGCAGGGTCAGTCTGTGCAGATAGCGTTTTCGTGCAATCTCAGAGAAGCCGAACGCCAACCACACCAGTGCACACCATCGCTAGAGAAAGCATGCGGCCGATGCTGATCGGTTCGTGAAAGAATAGCATTCCTACAACAGTCGTCACCGCCACTCCGATTCCAACGAAAGCAGCATAAACGGTTGAGGCTGGGAGCAGAGCCGTCGCTCCGTTGAGGAGATACATAATCGGGAGGCTCACGCCGACGCCGACGACCAATGGCACGAACCGCGATTGCGCTCCAAACGTCTTCAGGAGGAAAGGCCAGATCACCTCGAAGATGTCGGCAAGCAGGATATAGAACCAAGCGCTCATAACTATCAGCATCCGTTCGCTTCGAGCATGACAGGGCCGCTGTTCAGATATCGCAAGGCGAGACCGATGCGCCCGAAAGCCTACGGATCGAGTTCGGTGTCCCAGTATAAATAATCCAGCCAGCTCTCGTGCAGATAGTTCGGCGGGAACAGCCGGCCGTTGCGATGCAGTTGGTGCACCGTCGGCGCGAATGGCGGTTGCTTCGGAAACATCCGCGCCTGTTGCGGCGTCAGGTTGCCCTTGCGAAGGTTGCAGGGCGAACAGGCGGCGACCACGTTTTCCCAGGTGGTCTGGCCGCCCTTGCTGCGCGGGATGATGTGATCGAAGGTCAGATCGTCATCGGCCGAGCAATACTGGCAGACGAAGCGGTCGCGCAGGAACACGTTGAACCGGGTGAAGGCGGGATGCGTGGTCGGCTTGACGAAGGATTTCAGCGACACCACGCTCGGCAGCTGAATCTCGAACGAGGGACTGCGCACCGCGCGGTCGTAGTGCTCGACGATATTGACGCGGTCGAGGAACACCGCCTTGATCGCGTCCTGCCACGACCAGAGCGACAGCGGATAATAGCTGAGCGGCCGGAAGTCCGCGTTCAGCACCAGTACCGGCCAACCGCCTTGCGAGACATGTGCGTTCAAGTAACGCTCCCGGCCCCCGTTTTTGCTGCGAAGCAGCGTGAGATGACATACTACAGGCAGCGTGACGGGATTGTGAAGAGCGTTGGAGGTCTTATCCGCCGCCGCTCCGGCTCGAGGCCGGATTGCATGACCGGCGTGAAGACCGCTAAACCGGAGGTGGGCGGCATCTTTCGGCCCTGACGGACCCGGCAAAATGGTCTCCACCTCCCATTATATCGAGGCGCCGCGCCGGCTGCGGGCATTCGTCCGCGCCCATGAAACCAGCCTGGTGGTGCTGGCGGCGCTGATCGGAACCATCGGCGGATTGGTGGTGGCTGCGATGAGCGCCGCGGTCCAGGGGATGCATGCGCTGTTGTTCAAGCTCGATCTGGCGGATCGTCTTTCAAGCCAGTACGAGATCGATCCGTTGCGCGCATTGCTGGTGCCCAGCCTCGGCGGGCTGGTGCTGGGCGTAGCGTTTCTGTTGCTGTTGCGCTGGCGGCCGGCGCTTGAAATCGATCCGATCGAGGCCAATGCGTTGCATGGCGGGCGGATGTCGTTTCGCGGCAGTGTGATCGTGGCGCTGCAGACGGTCTGGTCGAGCGGCGTCGGCGCCTCGGTCGGACTTGAAGCCGGATATACCCAGCTTGCCAGCGGGCTCGGCGCCTCGCTGGGCCGCGGGTTTCACCTGCGCCGTGCCGATCAGCGAATCATGGTCGGCTGCGGCGCCGCCGCCGCGATCGCGGGCGCTTTCGGCGCTCCGCTTGCCGGCGCCTTCTATGCCTTCGAACTGGTGATCGGGGGATATACCCCGGCCAGCCTGACCCCGGTCGGCGTCGCCGCGGTCGTCGGCTATTTTGTCGCCCAGGGATTTACGGAGTTCTCGTTCGGGGTCGGCGTCGATCCGGTCGGCGATATTCTCGGGCGTGATCTTGCGGTTGCCGCCTTGCTCGGCATTTTTGCAGCGCTGTTCGGCATCGGAATCATGCGCGGCGTGGCGCTGTGCGAAACGCTGCTGGCGAAGACCGGAATCTGGCCGCCGCTGCGCCCGGCGCTTGGCGGCCTTGGCGTGGGCCTGCTCGCCTTGGTGGCGCCGCAAGTGATGTCGTCGGGGCATGGCGCGTTGCATTTTGCCGGATTTATTTCAATTCCGATGACGGTCATTGCGACCATGTTCATCCTCAAGACCGTCGCTTCCATCATATCGCTGGGCAGTGGCTTTCGTGGCGGATTGTTCTTTGCAACGCTTCTTCTTGGCGCACTCGGCGGTCACCTGTTCGCCGCCGGCTTTGACAGGATCTGGCCGGGACTGGAACTCGATCCGAACGTTTATGCGATCGTCGGCATGAGCGCGCTGTCGGCGTCGGTGATCGGCGGGCCGCTGACGATGTCGTTCATCGCGCTGGAATCCACCGGCAACCTCTGGCTTACCACCGCGGTGCTGGTTGCGGTCATCATCTCGACCCAGATCACCCGCGAACTGTTCGGCTACTCATTTGCGACGTGGCGATTTCATCTGCGCGGCGAAACCATTCGCAGCGCCGCCGATGTCGGCTGGATCCGCGATCTCACCGTGCTGCGCCTGATGCGGCCGGACGTGACCAACGTGATCGCCGACATGCCGATCGGAGAATTCCGCGTCAAATTTCCGCTCGGCTCGAAGACCCGGGTGATTGCCGTCGATGCAACCGGTCACTATGTCGGGCTGGCGCTGGTGGCCGAAGCCCATGCGCCGGATATCGAGGCGGCGCGCAGCCTCGTCAGCATTCTCCATCATCGGGATGTCGTGCTGCACCCGGCGATGAACATCCAGGAAGCCATCGCTGTATTCGACGCCGCGGAAGCCGAATTGCTGGCGGTGGTCGAGCCCGGCGACCAGCGCCGGCCGATTGGTATTCTCACCGAAGCCCATGCGATGCGGCGCTATGCCGAGGAATCCGAACGGCGTCGGCGCGAGGCGGTCGGCGAAGGTTGAACGTTGCACCGGCAGGCAAGACGATATGCCGCGCTTGGAACGGGTAGCGGACGCCACCATCCGGCCAGCTAGCTCTCGATATCCGCAGCGATGATCCGCTGGCGAAGCGCAAGACGCACGAGTTCGATGTCGGAGGCGACGCCGAGCTTGCTGCGAATGAGATAGCGGGTGTTGGCGGCGGTCTTGACGCTGATGTGCAGCGTTTCGGCGATGTCATCCACGGATTTCTCGGCGAGCAACATCTGCAGGATTTCGAATTCCCGCGGGCTCAGCGCATCGACCGCCGAAGGTTCGCCGGCGAGGCGGTTCATCGCGAGTTCGTGGTCGATGTCGGGGCTGAGCGCGATGCGTCCAGCCATGACTTCGCCGATCGCGCGCAGCAGCGCGTCCGGCTGGTTGCTTTTCGTCACAAATCCGCGCGCGCCCGCCTTGATAGCCTGGACGGCATAGGCGGCGCTCTGGTGCATGGTGAATACGAGGATGCGCGCCGATCCGTCCCATTGCCGGATGCGCCGGATCGCCTCGACCCCGCCGATACCGGGCATCGATACGTCCATGATGACGAGATCGGGTCTGGCTTCCTTGTAGACGCGATAGGCCTCGGCCCCGTCGCCCGCCTCGGCGACCACGCGGAGGTGATCCTGCTTCTGCAGCAGCGAGCGATAGCCCTCGCGCACGATGGCATGATCGTCCACCAGCATGACGCGCGTGAAGCTCCTGCCGCCGGGTGCGCTCAAGGTTCCGGCCTCGCATTGGGAATCGTCGCCACAAGCCTGGCACCGCCCGCCACCGGCCGTTCGAAACACAGTGTTCCACCGAGCGAAGCAACCCGCTCCTGCATGCCGAGAAGTCCGATGCCGGCTTTTGGCGCGAGAGGGTCGCCCGTCGCTTTGCCGTCGTCTTCGACGCTCAGGACGATGTCGCCCGCTCCTGCCTCAAGACGCAGTTGCACGCATCCGGCCTGCGCATGTTTTGCAGCATTGGTGATCGCCTCCTGGGCGATGCGATAAAGACTGGCGCAGATGCTCGGCGGCAAGTCGTCGACCTGGCCCATGATGGCAATGTCAAATCTCATGCGGCCCTTCTCGAACCCGTTCCAGCTCGCAACCAGGCTTTCGAGGCTCAGAGCGAGGCCAAGTTCCTCGATGTCGGGCGGACGCAGGCGCACGAGCGCTCCGCGCAGAGTTGCCATTAGCCCTGCGGTGGTGCGCGAGATGCCGCGGCATTCTTCCAACAGCGGCGGGCATTCGCGTTCCGCTGTATGGGCTGCCGAGGCGGCTTGCGCCGCGATGGCGGTGAGCGACTGACCGAATTCGTCGTGCAACTCGCGTGCAAGATGGCGCCGCTCGTCGTCCTGCACGGCGATCAGCTTTCGCGTCAGCGCGTTGCGTTCGGCGAGCGCGGCCTGCAGTTTCTGCGCAAGCGTGTTGAAGATGTCGGAAATAGCCGAAAGTTCGGCGAGATCGAAACTGGGCAGTCGTGTGGAAAGATCGTTCGCCGCAAGCTGCTTCAGTCCGGTACGAATGACATGCGTCGGCCGCAGCGCGCGCGCCAGCGCGGCATAGACCGCAAGGCAAAGCCCTGCCAGGGCGAACGCCATGATGGAAAGCAGGCGGCTGGCCTCGCGCCAGCTCTGGCCGATCTGCATGGCGGGGTCGAATGTCGCGACCGCCACTCCCTGCGTCTCGCCTTCGATGAGAAGCGGTCTCGAGATCGGTTCGCCGGGATGGAAAATGGCGCGATAGAGTGCTGCGTAACTTTCCGGCGCGGCGACTTCCTCGGCGAGCGCGCCGCTGCAGATGCCCTGCCGAAAGGCGCCGACCTTGTCCTGATAGGCGATGCAGAGCCCCGGTTCCATCAGCGGCGCCGCGACCCGTTGCAAATCCGGAGTCCGCTCGGGCGACAAGGAAAACCAATGCGCCTGCGCCTGCTGTAATGAAATATCCCTGGCGACGATTTCGGCGATATGGCTGACCTTGGCCCTGGCGGCGCGATCGCTGTCAAACAGCGCGTAGGCCGCGACAGCGAGGAAGCACACCGCCGCAAGTGCCGCGACGCGCAAGGCCAGTCGCAGCTTCAGATCGAAGGCGCAGGTGAGGCCCGCGATGAAATCAAGGGCCTGCAATTTAAGGACCTGCGGCAAGCTCGGTTCCACTCCCTCCGGCATTTAGAAGCAGATTTCGTCGAGAAGAAAGCCTGGCCGGCCAAGATCGGGCATTTCACCCGGTCAATCCAGGGAAAATACCGGTTTCGCGGGGAGGGCGGATGGGACGATATGGGACGATCCGGTTTCTCGAAGGGTGCATCCATGCGCGGTATTCCTTTCATGCTTGCTTCGGCCATGGTGGTTGCAGGGTTCGCGGTCGCCACGGCGGACGAATCGGTTGCGCCGGCCCCGATCAAACTGGCGCTCTTTCCCTTTGAGCTGGAAGATTTCAGTGCGGCTGCGGCATATCATCCTCCTGACGATATCGACCGCGAGCAATTGCGGCTCGCAACGGAAGAGGCGCGTCGGCTGATCGCGGAATCGGGACGCTACAAATTGGTCGACGTCGGGGCCGTCGACGACGAAGCGGCGAAAGCGGGAAAATTGCACGATTGCGACGGTTGCGAAGTCAAAATCGCCGCTGGTGTTCATGCGGACCAATCGATGATTGGGATCGTGACGCGCATCAGCCGCACGGACTACGCGGTGACCTACAAAATTCGCGACGTTCAATCCGGAGCGCTCGTCGATGTCGAGCAGACCGACCTGCGTGCGGGCGCCAATTCGGCCTGGAGCCGTGGCGCGCGTTGGCTGATCCAGCGCCGTCTGCTGGAAAAAGCGAACTAGCGCCGCCAAAGGCGATGTACGGAACCGCCAGATTCGGAAAAGGAGCCCGACTCGCATGAAAAGGCCAACAAAACTGCGATCACTCGGCCTCGGCTTGCTTGCCGCCGCGGTTTTCTGCGGCAGTCCGGTTCGGCCAGGCCGGGCGCAAGGCGAGCCGCCGGTGCTGGCAGTCGCCGAAATCCAGTATATCGACACCTCGGGCGAGGTCATCGATCAAAGCGCCGATCATTTCCGGCGCCTGCGCGAATTCGAGGCCTCGTTGCGCACCGATTTGGCGGCCAGCGGAAAGGTCCGAAACGGCGTCCTCGATTGTCCGCCAAACGCCTGTTCGGTTGGTGACATCGACGCAGATCAGCTGCTCGACAAGGCGCAGGCGGCCGGCGCCGGCTATCTGCTGATTAGCAGCTTTCATAAGCTCAGCACGCTCGTGCAATGGGCAAAATTCGACATTGTTGAGGTAAAGTCCCGCAATGTCGTCTTCAATCGTCTCGTCACCTTCCGCGGCGACAATGACGAGGCCTGGCGCCATGCGAAATCCTTCATCGTCCGGCAAATCCTGGATCATGAGGAACGCTGAGGCGAACTGCATGCGCCGCGCGGCAATAACCGCTCTTCGCAAGCCTTGATCGGCAGCGCCCGGCTGTTCGAGCTCCTGAAGGAGATGGAACCGATCAAGGCGTCCAAAGGCGGATGAAAAAGGCTGCGCCAGCAACAAACGCATCACATGAACAAATTGCAATCATCCGGCGGAAAACATCGGTCACTTCGAACTGGAACCATCGTGGATGCGACATATATCTCGATCAAGGAGATTTATCTCCATTGAGGAGATTGCCATGTTCAAAGTCGCCGTTGTCGCCTTCGCGCTAGCCGTCTCGGGCTTCATGCTGTGGGTTGCGCACGAAGACTCGAACTTTGCCCAGCTGCCTCACGCGACCTTCGTCAAGCGGGCGGCGTGACAGTCGCTCGCCTGTCAGACTCTTTCGAGCTTCTGCAGGCAGCGAACCGCCCTGACTTCGTCTGGCATCGGCGTGTCCGGGAAGCTGGTCTTCCAGTTGGTGACGCCGACCTCGCCGACATAGATGTCGCCTTTCGAATCCAGTGCGATGCCATGCGGCGCGAGGAATTTGCCGGCCTCAAGGCCCGGACCGTTCTCGCCACCGAGCCGGGCAATGCGTTTGCCTTTGCAGTCGACGATGGTCAGGCGCGGGCCCAGATTTGGCGCATTCAGGTTGACCGGCATGCCGGGGCCGAGCTCGCCGATGATGAAATTCGGATGCTTACCGCCGCAGCAATGCAGCGCGCAGGGCCGGTGCAGATTGTTCCACTGCGCCTCGTACTTGCCGTTGCCGTCGAACACCTGCACGCGGTGGTTCTCGCGGTCGGCGACATAGACCCAGCCGTCGGCGTCGGCGACGATGTTATGGACGATGTTGAACTGGCCGGGGTCGGTGCCGGACTCGCCCCAGGTCCTGATCAGCTTTCCATCGGGCGTGTATTTGTGGACGCAGGCATTGCCGTAACCGTCGGACACGTAGATGTCGCCCTTCGGCGACAGCGCGGTGTGGGTGCAGCGGTGGAACGGCTCGCCGCTCATGAACGGCGCCGGCTTGTTCGGGATGCCGATGGTCAGCAGCACCTTGCCGTCGTGAGAGCACTTGCGCACGGTGTGGTCGCCGTCGTCGGTGCAATAGAGATTGTCGTCGGCATCGATATGCAGGCCGTGGGCGCGGTGGAACAGGCCTTCGCCCCAGCTCTTGATGAAATTGCCTGCGCGGTCGAGCACGATCATCGGATGCGCGCCGCGGTTGAAGACATAGATGCGGTCCTTGCCGTCGACGGCCACCGAGGCGACGTCGCTGAGCTTCCAGCCCTGCGGCAATTTTGCCCAGTTCTCCACGACACGGTAGCGATGCTCACCCGAGCCGAGAATGGTCGGCATGTGATTCTCTCCTGGAATATTTCTCCGTGCTGCGCGCAGTCGACTGGGCGAGTGATTACGCCGGGTTGTGCCTGGGAACGCGGGGTAACAACCCTTCCTCGTAAGCCTTGATCTGCAGTGCGAGATATTTTGAATTGATCCGGCATTGCGCCAGGCCGCCGGCGATGAACCAGAGACCGGGTTGCGCGGTGCGCGTGTACATGTTGCGCAGCTCCTGCGCTTCGCCATAGCCCCAGATGGTGCCGATGCGCGTCACGACCTCGTCGCCGAACAGTTTGCGCACCAGCTCCTCCTGGCGCTTGTAGCCGGTCGCCAAGACGATCAGGTCGGCGGAGATCGTCTCGCCGCTTTTCATCCGGGCGCCTTCGGCAACAAAGGAATCGATGTCCGAGAACTGCCTCAGCCCGATCTCGCCGCTGATGATCAGATCGGAGCAGCCGACGTTGAAATAATAACCGCCGCCGCGGGTGAGATATTTGAACTGCCAGCCGGTGCCGTCCTCGCCGAAGTCGAGCTTGAAACCCTTAGCTGCCAGGCCGTCGAGCAAGTCCTTGTCCAGCTCCTTCGACACCTCGGTCACGGCCTGGTGGCTTTTTCGCGCCAGCGGCAGCGGCATCGAGGTGGCGATCAGATCATTATCCTCCAGCGTGCCTTCATTGTAGGGCGAGTAGACCAGTTGCGCCGACGGCTCGATGCTGACGATCAGCGTCGAGCTGCGCTGGACCAGGGTCACGTTGGCGCCGCTCGAATGCAGATCCTGCGCGATGTCGTGGCCGCTATTGCCGGTGCCGATCACCAGCGCCCGCTTGTCTTTCCAATCCTCGCCATCGGTGTACTGGCTGGAATGCAGCACCGTGCCGGTGAAGTTCTTCAGGCTCGGAATGTCGGGCAGGTTCGGAATGCCGCTGACGCCGGTCGCGATCACGACATGGCGCGGATGCATGGTGCGCCGGCTGCCATCGGCCCGGCGCAACGTGACGGTCCAGCGCTCCTGCTTTTCGTCATATGTTCCGCCCTCGAACTCGGTGCCGGTCCAGAAATTGAGCTCCATGCTTTCGACATAGGCTTCGAACCAGTTGGCGAGTTTGTCCTTGGGAATGTAGGTCGGCCAGTTCGGCGGAAACAGCATGTAGGGCAGGTGATTGACCTGCACTTGATTGTGCAGCGTCAGCGCGTGATAGCGGTGGCGCCAGTTGTCGCCGATGCGCGCCTCACGGTCCACGATCAGGGTATCGACCTGCAATTGCTTCAGCCGCGCCGCGATCGAAAGTCCGGACTGTCCGCCGCCGATAACGAGCACGGTGGGATCATGGTCGGCATATTCGGCGGCGGCCTTGCGCAGGTCGAGCCAGTTGGGCCCGCGGAAATCCCGCGAATAGGATTGGCCGCGCGGCCGCGACACCCCCTGCTGCTCCTCAAAACCCTTCAATTCCTCGAGCGCCGTCAGCAGCGTCCAGGCTTTCAGCCTGTTGCCGTCGCCGGCGTCGGGGATCAGCCGCAGAATTCCGTCGCCGCGGCCCTGTGCGGTCTCGAATTTGAAAATGGCCTCGATGGTGCTGGTGCCGGCGCGCATCACCCGGCGCGGCGTGGCGCGGTCGGGATCGATCGCAAAGCCACCGGGGGCCGCGCGGCCAGCGTGAACTTTCAATTCCTTCAGGATCGCATCGGCGCCGTTGACGGTCTGGATGTTCCAGCTCAAGGCCAGCACATCGCGCCAATAACTGTCGGGATGAAACAACGTCTTCAGCAGGAGGTCGTCGGGCCTGGTAAGGGCGGTTTCGAACTGCGCCAGCCAGTTTTCCGTGGCAGTCGAAACATCGTCAGTTTTGTCCAGCATTTGCGCTTCCCGCACCGGCCGTCTTCGCGGCGTTTTTCTTTCCCGGTCAGAAACCTATACCCTTTGTGATCGCACAGAAAGGGCGTGCCCAAGCGGTTCGTTCACTGCGCCAGCGACAGGATATGACCCTGATCCGGTGGAACGCGGCCGTTCAGCGTATCGAGATAGATCTGCTTCACTGTCGCCGGTCCTTTGCCCTCGATCACGTTGAGCCATCGATCGAGCATCGGGGCAAAGCCCGACCAGGCGTCGCCGAATCGGCTTTCGATCCCGCCCGGTCCCCATTCCCTGGCGCGTTTGCGGATCTGGTCGGGGGCGAAGAACCAGACCGGCTTGGCCCCCGGCAATTGCGGCTCGTCCGGCGACGTGCCGCGGTGGGTGAGCCCGATCCGTCCGGAGTATTTCATCTGGTCGCCGAAATGCCGATGCAGCTTCTCGCGCAACGCGCTGTTGCCGGCCATGTCCACGAACGCAACCGGTTGGTCGGACGGCATGGACGCCACGCGGTCATAGGTCACGACCTCGTCGTAGCAGCCGAGCGATTGAACGAAATCGGCATTGGCCGCCGAGGTCAGTCCGATCACCCGGACACCCTTGCGCAGCGTGTGCAACAGATGCGCAAGACCGAACGCGGTCTTGCTGGAGGCACTGGAGAGCATGACGCTGCGAGCGCCGTAGAATTCATTTTCGGCAAGAAAATCGTCGACCAGGAATGACAGCATGAACAGCGGCCGCAGCAGCGCCTGATAATCGCCCTGGCGTCCGGCGTAGGCGGGATCGGTGCTGACGCGTGCATAGGCGTTGTAGACCGGCGCCACGCCCTGGCGATGCGCGGCGGCGTCGCGCAGGCCGCGCTTGCTGACGTCGGCGGCTTCGATCACCAGATGCGTCGCCATCGGAAAATAGCCGAACAGGCTTTCGCCCTCGGAGACACCCGGATGGCGCGAGGCGACCACGTCGCCAAATCCCCATACCGGAATGTTGCCGAAACTTTCGGGCGCTGGAAACAGCTGCCAGTATTTCAGTTGGTCGCCGAGAACGGCATAGGTGATGTTGTTGGCGGTGAACGCAAAGCGATTGACCCTGATCAGCAGCGCGCCTTCGGGCAATCGGGCGGCATCAGGCAGCCGCGTCTCGATCAGCTTGCATTGCTGCAGATCGTTACGTGCGACGATGAAGTCGGTGGAGTTCATTTTTTCGATCCCGGCTTTTTTCCTGCCATTATCTTTCCCCTTGCTGATGTCTGTTTTGCGACGGGCGATTTGTTTAAAACAGCGTTCGTTTTTTCCGGTGCGCCGATCACGCCTTCGCGTTTTTTCAGCGCCCTGTAATAGGTCCACCACAGATGCGCCGCCGCACCGCGGATCGGACGCCACGGCTCCGCCAGCGGCGCCATTTCCTTCGCGGTCGGCCGCGTCTTCAGCCCAAGCCCGATCTTGACCGCTTCCTGCACGGCGAGATCGCCCGCCGGCCAGGCGTCGCCATGGCCGAGGCAAAACAGCAGATAGACGTCGGCGGTCCAGGGACCGATGCCATGTAGCGCCGTCAGCGTATTGTGTGCGGCGTCGGCGTCCTCGTTCGCCAGTGCTTCGAGGTTGAGCCGTTCGGCAGCGAGTTCGCGCGCCAGGTTCTTCAAGGTCTTGATCTTGGCGGCCGACAATCCGAGCCGGCCGAGACGGTCGGCCCGGGCGCGGCGCAAGCTGTCATGGTGAAACGGATCGAACGCGGCGCTGACGCGGGCCCAGATCGCCCCGGCACTCGCGGTGGACAGCTGCTGGCCGCAGACGATTGCCGCAAGGCCGGCATAACCGGGGTCGCGCCGCCGCAGCGCCGGCATGCCGGCAAGTTTCAATACCGGTTTCAGTCGCGGATCCTGCTCGACTAGCGCGCAGACGGCGCGGTCGAGGTCGGCCTGGGTGTTGAGGTGGATGGTCATTGCGACTTAGAGTCATCATGTCCGGTGAAAGAGATCAATGCCGCCTGTCTTCCGTTTTGCGCCGAGCCCGAACGGTTATCTGCATCTCGGCCACGCCTATTCGGCGTTGCTGAATTTCGATTTGGCGCGGCAGACCGGCGGCAGATTCCTGCTGCGCATCGAGGACATCGACCCGACCCGCTGCAAGCCGGAATTCGAGGCCGCGATCTACGAGGACCTCGGCTGGCTTGGAATCGCGTGGGAGGAGCCGGTGCGGCGGCAGTTCCGGCATCTTGCCGACTACCGCGACGCCGTCGAAAAGCTTTCGGCCCGGGGTCTGCTGTATCCGAGTTTCGAAAGCCGGGCCGGGATTGCCAGACTGGTCGAGCAGCGCGAGGCGAGCGGCCGATGGCCGCGTGACCCGGACGGCGCGCCGCTCTATCCCGGTGTCGCGAAGCAGCTTTCCGACGACCAGCGTGCGCAACTGCTTCAATCGGGTGCACCCTTTGCGCTGCGGCTTGATATGACGGCGGCGTGCGCGGTTGCGGGCGATCTTGTCTGGATCGAACGGGGCGAGGGTCCGGCAGGCGAGACCGACACGGTCGCCGCCCGGCCCGAGGCCTGGGGCGACGTTATTCTCGCCCGCCGGGAGACGCCGACCAGTTACCACCTCTCGGTGGCGATCGACGACGCCCTGCAAGGCGTGACCGAGGTGGTGCGCGGCCGCGACCTGTTCTGGTCGACCAGCGTGCATCGGCTGCTGCAAGCGCTGCTCGGCCTGCCGCAGCCGGCCTACCGCCACCATCGGCTGGTTCTCGACAGCGCCGGGCAAAAGCTCTCGAAATCGACCGGCGCCACCGGTTTGCGCGAGCTCCGCGCCCGAGGGGCGACCGCGGCGGACATTCGTCGGCTGGTCGGCCTCGGTTGATCGCGGTCCGGCCTGCCGAGGACAGATCGCAGGTGGAAAAATCCGCTTCGGCGTGACTCTGCAAGCCCGGCCGTGTCATGGTAGGGGCGGCCAGGGTCGGGGGAATCATGGCGCCGAAATCGCGCTCACAGCGCATCACCCGGCCGCCGAAAAGGCGGCCGACAAAAAAGCGCGGCGTTGGCGTTGCCGCCGGCAAAGCGCGCAAGCGCGCGGCCGTCGCTGCCGGGTCCAGCATCGTCGAGGCGGCCCTGGCCGCGTTCGCGCACGAGGTCCGCACCCCGCTCACCGGGATTCTCGCGATCAGCGATCTCCTGGCGACGTCCGATCTCGACGAGCGCGAGCGGCGCTGGGTCGATACCATCAAGGCGGGCGCCGAACATCTGGCCAGCCTCGCGACCTTGTTCGTCGACGCCGCGCGAAGCGGCAATGCCGGAGTCGGTGTCCGGCAGGATCTGTTCGATCTGCGGGCGCTGGCGCGCAGTGCCGGGGATTCGCTAGCCGGCAGGGCAGCAGCGAAGGGTTTGCGATCCTCGGTCGATATTTCGGAAAAGCTTCCGGCGCTGGTGGTCGGCGATCCGGTCCGGCTGCGCGCTGCGCTGGAAAACCTGATCGACAATGCGGTGAAGTTCACCGAGCAGGGTGGCGTCGTGCTGGCGGTGTCCGCGATGCGCGGCGCGAAGGGCAAGATCGGCGTCGCCTTCGTGGTTTCCGACAGCGGCATCGGTCTCACGCTCAAGGAGATCAAACGCCTGTTTCGCCCGTTCTCGCAGGCCAATGTCAGCATCGCGTCGCGCTTTGGCGGCGCGGGACTGGGATTATCGTCGGTCAAACAGCTCGCACGCGCGATGGGCGGCGACATCGTCATTGCACCGCGGAGCGGCGGCGGGACCACATTCAGGCTGACGGTCACGTTGGCCCGCGCGAAGCCTGCGAACGCAGCCAGCCTAGGCGCGGATGCCGATCTGCTGTCCGATCCGGCTCCGCCGCTCCGCGTTCTCAGCGTCGAGGACAATCCGTTCGGCCGCGTCGTGCTCAACGCGATCCTCACCGAACTCGGTCACCAGGCGGAATTCATCGGGCGGGGGGAGGCCGCGACCGAGCGGATCGCGCGGGGCGACTTTGACGCGGTGCTGATGGACATGGTGCTGCCGGGCATTACCGGCATCGAGGCGATCAGGCGCATTCGCGGCCTGAACTCGCCGCTTGGCCGCATTGCGATCATCGGCGTGTCGGGCCGCGGCGATGACGAAGCGGCGTCGCGCGCGGCCGGCGCGGACGCCTTCCTGGTCAAGCCTGTGAGTCCAAGGGCTTTAGCGATTGCGCTGCTTGAAGCGAGACGCCGTGCGGCAGCCGCGACTTGATGATCGCCGCGTTCAATTCGCCGCCATACACGAAGATCGCGGCGATGAAATACAGGAACACCAGCGCGATGATCACCGAGGCAAGGCCGGCATACATCGTGACGTAATTGTTGGCGAAGCGGGCCAGATACTGTCCGAACACGATGCCTGACACCAGCGACGCCACCAGGGTGAAGATGATGCCCGGCAGGATCTGCACAAAGCTGCGGCGGCCGGCCGGAAGCCATGCGTGCAGGATGAACAGGGCGACGATCAGCGCCGCAATGGTGATGCCGTAGCGCGAAACATTGAGAAATTGTTCGTTGGATTCCACAACAAGCGGAATGTGCCGCCGCACCGCCTCGATGATCAGGGGACCCAGCACGATCAGGAACGCCATCGCCAGCGAGGTAATGGCGGCGATCAGCGTGTAGCCGATCGATTCCAGCCGCAGCCAGTACCAGCGCCGCTGCTCGATCATCGAATAGGCGCGGTTTAGCGCAACGCGCAGGGCTTCAACGCCGTTGGAGGCGAAATACACCGCGAGCACCGCGCCGATGGTCAGGATGTCGCCGCGGCTGGTCGTCATGACGTCGTGGATCTGGCCGGACAACGAATTGGCGACCTGCTTCGGCCAGACCTGCAGCAGCAATCCCGCGGCCTGATCGGCGAGTTCCTTTGAGCCGAAAAAGCCGGCCAGCGAGGTCAGCACGATCAGAAACGGAAACAGCGCCATCAACGTCGAGAGTGCGATGTGGCTGGCGATCGCCCAGCCGTCATCGGCGAGAAACGTGTAGAACGCATCCATGCCGACAACGAAGACGTAGCGGAGCTGCCTCACATTTCACCTTGACCTGGCAGAAGATGGTTCCATCGGCGAGCCAGGCTACCATCTGATATTATTGGATAAAAAGCCAGATCGATGAGAGCACGAAGTTGCCATGTGCGCGATGGCGCGGGAGCAGGTCTGGTGTTATGTACCGCCGATGGCTTCATTCCTGAGCATGATCATACTTCCCCTCGCAGTTGGCGCCGTGGCGTTCGTGCTGCTGCTGGGTCTCATCAACATGATGCGCGGCGGATCGCCGAACCGGTCGCAGAAATTGATGCAATGGCGGGTGCTGCTGCAATTTGTCGCCATCGTCATCACGATGCTCACGGTCTGGGCGATGGGGCACTAGAAAAATGGATTTCTCAGTGTTGCAACGAAGCTGGCGTGCTCCCTCTCCCAAAGGGAGAGGGCTGGGGTGAGGGTGAGGGGTTACGGTCTCTCGTTAGGCCTGTAACCCCTCACCCGCTCGCAAGATGCTCGCGACCTCTCCCGCTGGGAGAGGTGGACCCGAACTCTGGAGCTATCAATGGTCATCCTCAATCGTATCTACACGCGAACCGGCGATGACGGCACCACAGCGCTCGGCAGCGGCGAGCGTCGCCCGAAATACGATCTGCGCATCGGCGCCTATGGAACCGTCGACGAAACCAACGCCGCCATTGGCATCGTGCGGCTGCACCTCGCCGATGCGCGCGATCTCGATGCGATGCTGGGCCGGATCCAGAACGATCTGTTCGACCTTGGCGCCGACCTTGCGGTGCCGCAGCGCGAGGGGAAGGCGGAACGCCTGAGGATGCTGTCGAGCCAGGTGGAGCGCCTTGAAGATGACATCGACACCCTGAATGCGCGGCTGGCGCCATTGACCTCGTTTGTGCTGCCCGGAGGCACTCCGGCCGCGGCCTACCTGCATCTGGCGCGCACGATATGCCGCCGGGCGGAACGGATAATGGTGGAACTCGCCGCCAAGCCCGATGAGCCGGTCAGCGATGCCGCAATCCATTATATGAACCGCCTGTCGGACTTTTTGTTTGTCGCCAGCCGTTCCGTGAACGATAACGGCGCCGGGGACGTGCTGTGGGTGCCCGGCCAGAACCGCTAGAGGCGCAGGCGGGGTGCCGATTTTTGCCGTTCGCGCGTTGACCGGGGTTGGCGAGACCTTTAGGTTCCGCGCCCAAGCTGATCAAACCTGATAAATTCAAGCGAAAGAGGGTCGATGAAGGTTCTGGTTCCGGTAAAGCGGGTGGTCGATTACAACGTCAAGGTCCGGGTCAAGAGCGATGGATCGGGCGTTGAACTGTCAAACGTCAAGATGTCGATGAACCCGTTCGACGAAATCGCCGTCGAGGAGGCCCTGCGCCTGCGAGAGGCCGGCAAGGCAACCGAGGTCGTGGTGGTGTCGATCGGCCCCGCGCAGGCGGCGGAAACCATCCGGACCGGCCTTGCCATGGGCGCCGACCGCGGCATCCTGGTCAAGGCCGAAGGCAATGTCGAGCCGCTCGCGGTGGCGAAGATCCTCAAGGCGATCGTCGACGAGGAGAAGCCCGGTCTTGTCATTCTCGGCAAGCAGGCGATCGACGACGACTCGAACCAGACCGGTCAGATGCTCGCCGCCCTGCTCGGATGGTCGCAGGCGACGTTTGCTTCCAAGCTCGAAGTCGACGGGTCCGATTTCAAGGTGACGCGCGAAGTCGACGGCGGCCTGCAGACGGTCAAGTTGAAGGGACCGGCGATCGTCACCACCGATTTGCGGCTGAACGAGCCGCGCTACGCCAGCCTGCCCAACATCATGAAGGCGAAGAAGAAGCCGATCGCCGACAAGGGCGCGTCCGACTACGGCGTCGATCTCGCGCCCCATCTCGAGATCCTCAAGACATCCGAACCGCCGGGCCGCAAGGGAGGCGTCAAGGTCAAGGACGTCGCTGAACTGGTATCGAAACTCAAGAATGAAGCCGGGGTTCTCTAGATGGCCACGCTGTTGATTGCCGAACACGACAATGCGTCGGTCAAGGATTCCACCAACAAGGCGCTGACCGCCGCCACCGCGCTCGGCGGCGAGGTGGATGTGCTGGTCGCCGGCGAAAACGCCAAGGCTGCCGCGGACGCCGCGGCCAAGCTCGCCGGCGTCAGGAAGGTGCTGCTGGCGGACAATGCCGCCTATGCCCACGATCTCGCCGAGCCGCTGGCCGCGCTGATCGTGGCGCTGGCCCCTGGCTATGATGCCTTTGTCGCGCCCGCGACCTCGCGCTTCAAGAATGTGATGCCGAGGGTGGCCGCCTTGCTCGATGTGATGCAGATATCGGAAATCATCAAGGTGGTTTCGCCGGATACTTTCGAGCGGCCGATCTATGCGGGTAACGCGATCCAGACCGTGAAATCCAAGGACGCCAAGAAGGTCATCACGGTGCGGACCTCGACCTTCGCCGCGGCCGGGGACGGCGGCAGCGCGTCGGTGGAAAATGCCGCGTCGGCGGCCGATCCGGGCCTCTCCAGTTTTGTCGGCGAGGAGGTTGCCAAGAGCGATCGTCCCGAACTGACTTCGGCCAGGATCATCGTCTCCGGCGGCCGCGCCATGCAGAGCCGTGAGAATTTCGCCAAATATATCGAGCCGCTCGCCGACGAACTCGGCGCCGGCGTCGGCGCTTCGCGCGCCGCGGTCGATGCCGGATACGCGCCGAACGACTGGCAGGTCGGCCAAACCGGCAAGGTGGTGGCGCCGGAGCTTTATATCGCGATCGGCATTTCCGGCGCGATTCAGCACCTCGCCGGCATGAAGGATTCCAAGGTGATCGTTGCGATCAACAAGGATGAAGACGCACCGATCTTCCAGGTCGCCGATTACGGTCTGGTCGCGGACCTGTATCAGGCGGTTCCCGAACTGACCGAGGCGATCGGCAAGCTCGGAAAGTAACCACGATTGAAACGGCCGACTGGATAAAGCGTATTTTGGCCGGCATCCATGCAAGGGATGGAGCCGACGCGCGGTGCGCGTCGCTCCGGTGAGATGACAAGATGGCGGTTATGATCAAGAAGGTCGGCGTGATCGGCTCGGGCCAGATGGGCAATGGCATCGCCCATGTGGCAGCACTTGCCGGGTTCGACGTGGTGCTCAACGACGTGTCCGCCGAGCGCCTGAAATCGGGGATGGCGACCATCAACGGCAATCTGTCGCGCCAGGTCGCCAAGAAAATCATCACCGACGACGGGCGCAAGCAGGCGTTGGCCCGGATCGTTTCCACCGAGACGATGGATGAACTCGCCGACTGCGATCTGGTGATCGAGAGCGCGGTCGAGAAGGAAGAGGTCAAGCGCAAGATTTTCCACGATGTCTGCGCGGTGCTGAAGCCCGACGCTATCGTTGCCTCCAACACCTCGTCGATTTCGATCACCCGGCTTGCCGCATCCACCGACCGCCCCGAGCGCTTTATCGGCATTCATTTCATGAATCCGGTACCGCTGATGGAACTGGTCGAGCTGATCCGCGGCATCGCCACCGACGACGCGACCTTCGATGCGGCAAAGGAATTCGTCACCCGGCTCGGCAAGCAGATCGCCGTTTCGGAGGATTTTCCGGCCTTCATCGTCAACCGTATTCTGCTGCCGATGATCAACGAGGCGATCTATACGCTGTATGAAGGGGTCGGAAACGTCGAGGCGATCGATGCCGCGATGAAGCTCGGCGCGCACCATCCGATGGGGCCGCTCGAACTGGCCGATTTCATCGGCCTCGATACCTGCCTGTCGATCATGCAGGTGCTGCATGAGGGCCTGGCGGACTCCAAATACCGGCCATGTCCGCTGCTGGTCAAATATGTCGAGGCGGGCTGGCTCGGCCGCAAGACCCAGCGCGGCTTCTACGACTATCGCGGCGACAAGCCGGTTCCGACGCGGTAGGGGATAGCGGCGTCACTTCCAGCTTACCATCTCCAGCATTCGTTAATTCCTGCCGGGATAATCTGCCGGCGTTGGGGAATTTGCGCATGGATATGAGTTTGGTCAGCGGCATTGTCGCCGCTCAGTCGGGCGGCATGCAGATGCAGGTCGCCGCCACGATCCTGAAATCGAATCTCGATGCGGAGAAATCCGCGGTCATGACCCTGTTGGGGGCGGGCGGGCAGAACGCTCGTCGCTGGCCAATGTTGCCGCCGGCATCGGCGGCAATCTCGACATCGCGGCCTAAAGTCCGGCCGCTGCCGGCTTGACGGCCGCAGTAATCAGCTTGACGGCGTCGTCGCTGTCCCACTCTGCCGGCCCGGCAATGGTGGCGATTTCGCAGCCCTGACCGTCGACGAGCATCGAGGTCGGCATGCCCAGCGCCCGACCTATGCTCTTAAGATCCTGAAAAACCTTGGCTTTCTGATCATTAAAATGGCCGAGCCGGGTCAGATTGGCCTCTTTCAGGAAATTCTTCGCCTTGTCGGGGTCGCGGGTGTCGATGTTGATCGCGACGACCTCGAAATCCGGCCCGCCCAGCTTGGTCTCAGGTTCTCAAGCGCAGGCATCTCCTTGCGGCAAGGCACACACCAGGTCGCCCACAGGTTCACCAGCACCGTGCGTCCGCGCCAGTCCGAGAGCTTTTTGGGCTTGCCGTCGGCGTCCCGAAGGACGAGGTCCGGCAGCCGCAGGGGGGCTGTCGCCATGGTCAGCGCGGCGACCTCGCCATGCGCCAGCGGCGCGAGCTTGCGCGAAAGATCGACCGCCGCGGCGCAGGCCTTGTCGCCTGCTGCATTGCGCTTGAGGCCGCCAATCCCGTATATCCCGGCAAATCCGATCACCGCCCCGATCAGGACCGCGCCGATAACGAATGGGATCCGGCGCGAGGCGGACGGGCTGGGCGAAGGTTGTTCAGGCATATCGTTTGTCATCCTGTATCAGATACGGCTATGCAGAGCTTCGGTTGCACCGGCAAACGGCGCAGGGCGGCTGTTCGCGGTGTGGCCATGCGCGGCAACCCATGAGCCGTCAGTCATGAACAACAGGTCATGAGCAACAAGTCATGAGCAACAAGATGTGGGGTGGCCGGTTTACCGAACGCCCCGATGCGATCATGGAGGAAATCAACGTCTCCATCGACGTCGATCGTCACCTCTATGCCCAGGACATCGCCGCGTCCAAGGCCCACGCTGCAATGCTCGCCGCGCAAGGCATTATTACCGTGAACGATGCGAAAAATATCGCCAGGGGTCTAGACACGATTTTGTCAGAGATCGGCAACGGATCGTTCGATTTCAAGCGCGCGCTTGAAGACATTCACATGAATGTCGAAAGCCGGCTCGGCGAGCTGATCGGGCCTGCCGCAGGGAGGCTGCACACCGCCCGTTCGCGCAACGATCAGGTGGCAACCGATTTCCGGCTGTATGTCCGCGACGCCGTCGACGAGACCGATGCCGCGCTCGCCGCGTTCCAGCACGCGCTGGTGACGCGGGCGCTGGAACATGCCGATACGGTAATGCCCGGCTTCACGCATCTGCAGACCGCGCAGCCGGTGACGTTCGGGCACCATCTATTGGCCTATGTCGAGATGGCGGCGCGCGATCGCGGCCGCTTCGCCGATGCCCGCAAACGCCTGAACGAATCGCCTCTGGGTGCCGCGGCGCTGGCCGGCACCTCGTTTCCGATCGATCGCGACGCCACCGCAAAGGCGCTCGGCTTCGACCGGCCGATGGCCAATTCGCTCGACGCGGTTTCGGATCGCGACTTCGTGCTCGAAACCTTGTCGGCAGCGGCAATCGCCTCGGTGCACCTGTCGCGCTTCGCCGAGGAAATCGTGATCTGGACCTCGCCGCTGGTGGGGCTGGTGCGGTTGAGCGACAAATTCACCACCGGCTCTTCGATCATGCCGCAGAAGCGCAATCCCGACGCCGCCGAACTGGTTCGCGCCAAGACCGGCCGCGTGATCGGCGCGCTGACCGCCCTCTTGATCGTGATGAAGGGCCTTCCGCTGGCCTATCAAAAGGACATGCAGGAGGACAAGCAGGGTGCGATGGAAGCATTCGGCGCGCTTTCGCTTGCCGTCCGGGCGATGACCGGAATGGTCGCCGACATCGTGCCGGACGAGGCGCGGATGAAGGCTGCCGCCGGCGAAGGCTATGCCACCGCTACCGATCTCGCCGACTGGCTGGTGCGGACGCTGAAAATGCCGTTCCGCGATGCCCACCATGTCACCGGACGTATCGTCGCCAAGGCGTCGAAGCAGGGTGTGCCGTTGCATTTGCTGCCGCTGCAGGACATGCAGGCGATTGAGCCGAAGATCACGGCAGACGTCTTGGCCGTGCTTTCGGTGGAGGCGTCGGTGAAAAGCCGTGCCAGCTATGGCGGAACCGCGCCGAAGAATGTCCGCGCCCAAGCCAGGAGCTGGCTCAAGCGACTGGAAAAAGAGCGAAAATTGGGCTGAGCCGCGATTTACGTCGCAATTTCCTTGATCTTTCGGGTCTCGCCACGGCGAGGCAATCTTTGTATGGTGCGGCCGCTTTGGGGATATCGCCGTGAATCGCATTTCTAGTCCGTTATCGTCGAGATGGATCGTCGTCCTGCTGGCCGCCGCCGCGCTGGCGCTGGGCGGCTGCGGGCGCAAGGGTCCGCTCGAACTGCCACCGTCCGCATCGCCGGAAGCCGTCGCCGCGGCGCAAGCCAATGCCGACCACGAGCCGGCACCGAAACCGAGTCTGTTCGACCCCACCCCCGAACCGGCGCCGACCGCCTCCAAAGGCGCCAAGAAACCATTCCTTCTCGATCCGCTTCTGGGCAATTGAGCCTGTTATGAATCACTTCGACTATCGCAACGGCGTGCTTCACGCCGAGGCGGTGAATCTGATCGATCTGGCGGACGCGGTCGGCACGCCGTTCTATTGCTATTCGACCGCGACGCTGGAGCGCCATTACCGGGTGTTCAGCGAAGCGTTCGCCGGTGAGAAGGCGGTGGTCTGTTACGCCATGAAGGCCAATTCCAACCAGTCGGTGCTGCGCACGCTGGCGAAGCTCGGCGCCGGCGCCGACGTGGTTTCGGGCGGCGAATTGAAGCGTGCGCTGGCCGCCGGCATTCCGCCGCAGAAGATCCTGTTTTCCGGCGTCGGCAAAACCGAAGCCGAGCTGCGCGCGGCGCTGGCTGCGGACATTCTGTGCATCAACGTCGAATCGGAGCCCGAACTCGAATTGCTCTCGCGGCTTGCCGCCGAGACCGGGAAGACGGCGCGGATCTCGGTCCGGGTCAATCCCGATGTCGACGCCGGCACCCATGCCAAGATCGCCACCGGCAAATCCGAGAACAAGTTCGGCGTTCCTCTTCCCCGGGCGCGCGCGGTCTATGCCCGCGCGGCACAGCTGCCGGGGATCGAGGTGACCGGTACCGACATGCATATCGGCAGCCAGATCACCGACCTGAGCCGGATGGAGACCGCGTTCCGCATTCTGGCGGAATTCGTCCAGACGCTGCGCGCCGACGGCCACACCATCTCGCATATCGATTTCGGCGGCGGCCTCGGCATTCCCTATTACATGGATCGCGCAGCGCCTCCGGCGCCCGATGTCTATGCCGCCATGGTCAAGCGCGTGACGCATAACCTCGGTTGCACGCTGATGTTCGAACCGGGGCGGATGATCGTCGGCAATGCCGGTATCCTCGTCACCCGCGTGATCTATGTGAAGCCCGGTGCGGCGAAGAATTTTGTCATCATCGACGCGGCGATGAACGACCTGATCCGTCCCACGTTGTATGAGGCGCACCACGACATCCTGCCGGTCCGTCAGGCCGCGAAAGGCGCGCCCACCATCGTCGCCGACGTGGTCGGGCCGGTCTGCGAAACCGGCGATTATCTCGCGCTCGACCGCAAGCTCGCCGAGCCCAAATCCGGCGACCTCTTGGCGGTGATGACCGCCGGCGCGTACGGCGCGGTACAATCCGGCACCTACAACACCCGCGCATTGGTGCCGGAAGTGCTGGTCAAGGACGATCAGTATGCGGTGGTGCGGCCGCGCATCGAGGTCGATGCCCTGATCGCGATGGACAGACAGGCGCCGTGGTTGTGAGCGTGCGCCTGAATTGTCGCCGTAATTGACTACCGTGCGCTGGAACACCGGTCGCCGCCCGGCGGTCACGCCTTCGTGTTATGCGTGTTTGACGGTGTGGGTTACCGCTCCGGAACGGGTGCCTCATTGCCGCCGTTGTGCTAGGGTGCTGTTTCGGAAACCCGGAGAGTTTATTGAACGGCGCCACTCCCGACCCGTTAGAGCCAGCGCGCGACGCTGATGCCGTTTCACGGTTGCAGCTGATGCAGGCCTTGCAACGGGCTAAATATGCGATCGCGTGGGAGCGATGCTGGCCGCATCTGGCCCGGCTGTTGACCGTCGTCGGGTTGTTCCTGGTGGTATCCTGGGTCGGATTGTGGCTGGTGCTGCCGTTTATCGCGCGCGCCGTCGGCCTCGGGCTGTTCGGCCTGCTCGCGCTTGGCGCGCTGTTTCCGCTGGGCTGGTTTCGCTGGCCGAGCCGCGAAGAAGGCCTGAGCCGGCTGGATCGTGGCTCCGGCATCCGCCATCGCCCGGCGACCGCGCTGACTGATTTGCTGGCCAGCAAGGATCCGGTCGCGCTGGCACTGTGGCAGGCCCAGCGTGAACGCACGCTGGCATCGATCAAGCGTATCCGGGCCGGCCTGCCGTCGCCGCGCCTGGCGATCCACGATCCCTGGGCGCTGCGTGCGCTGGTCGTGGTGTTGATGGTCGCGGCCTATATCGCCGCCGGCGATGAGCGCACGATGCGCACTGCGGCGGCGTTCGACTGGAACGGGGTGCTGTCACCAGCCAATATCAGGGTCGACGCTTGGGTGACGCCGCCGAACTATACCGGCAAGCCTCCGATCATCCTGTCCGCTGCCAACAAGGAAGCCGGCGTCCCGGTCGCGGGAGCGCTGCCGGTCCCAGTGGGCAGCACGCTGATCGTGCGCTCCAGCGGCGGCAGCCTCGATGTGGTCGCGGCCGGCGGCGTGACCGAAGCCGCGCCGACCGAACAGGCGCCGAAAGGCACCAATGAGCGGCATTTCACCATCGCCGGCGATGGCACGGCGCATGTCCGCGCCCCTTCCGGTCAACCGCAATGGAAGTTTAGCGCCGTTCCCGACCGCGCCCCGACCATTGCGCTGGCAAAGGACCCGGAGCGTCGGGCCCGCGGCTCGCTGCAGATGTCCTACAAGATCGAGGATGATTACGGCGTCACCGAAGCGCAGGCGCATTTTGCGGTCCGGCCCACAGATGCGCCGAAAGGGTCCGTCGAGCCGCGGCCGCTGTTCGACGCGCCGCAATTTTCGCTGGTGCTTCCGAATGCGCGAACCCGCAATGGCGTCGGGCAAACCGTCAAGGATCTCAGCGAGGATCCCTATGCCGGCGCCGACGTCACCTTGACCCTGACGGCGCGGGACGAGGCCGGCAATGAGGGCCGCAGCGAGCCGTTCAGCATGCGGCTTCCGGAGCGGCTGTTCACCAAACCGCTGGCGCGGGCGCTGATCGAGCAGCGCCGCATCCTGGCGCTCGACGCCAACCAGAACGCGCAGGTCTACACCGCGCTCGATGCGCTGATGATCGCCCCCGAATTGTTCATGCCCGAAACCGGCCAGTATCTCGGCCTCTACAGCGTCGCGCGGCAACTCGAAGCCGCCCGCACCGATGACGCGATGCGTGAGGTCGTGGCGAGCCTGTGGGCGCTTGCCGTCAGCATCGAGGATGGCGACATCACCGATGTCGACAAGGCATTGCGCGCGGCGCAGGACGCGCTCAAGCAGGCGCTGGACCGCGGCGCCAGCGACGAGGAGATCAAGAAGCTCACCCAGGACCTGCGTGCCGCGCTGGATAATTTCCTGCGCCAGCTTGTCGAACAGCAGCGCAACAATCCGCAAGCCTTGGCGCGGCCGCTCGATCCCAATACCAAGGTGATGCGCCAGCAGGACCTCAACAACATGATCGAGCGCATGGAGCGCCTGTCGCGTTCCGGCGACAAGGATGCCGCCAAGCAATTGCTCGATCAGCTGCAGCAGATGCTGGAAAACCTGCAGATGGCCCAGCCGGGCCAGTCCGGCGACAGCGACATGGAGCAGGCGCTGAACGAACTCGGCGACATGATTCGCAAGCAGCAGCAGTTGCGCGACAAGACCTTCAAGCAGGGCCAGGATTCGCGGCGCGATCGTGCCCACGGCAAGCAAAGCGAGCAGAGCATGGGCGACCTGCAGCAGGATCAGCAGGGCCTGCGCGACCGGCTGAAGAAGTTGCAGCAAGAGCTTGCCAAGCGCGGCATGGGACAGCAGGGCCAGCAAGGCCAGCGCGGCGAGAAGGGTAAAAAGGGGCAGGACGGCGATGCGCAGCAAGGCGACGGCGAGGACGGCCTCGGCGAGGCCGACAGCGCGATGGACGACGCCGGCGGCAAACTCGGTGAGGGCAACGCCGACGGCGCGGTGGATTCGCAAGGCCAGGCGCTGGACGCCTTGCGCAAGGGCGCCCAGAAGCTTGCGGAGGGGATGCAGCAGGGTGATGGCGACGGACAGGGCAACGGCCCGGGCGACCGCGCGGGCCGTCAGCAGAGCGGCGGCAATAGCAACGATCCCTTGGGACGGCCGCTGCGGGGGCGCGAATTCGGCGACGATCTGACGGTCAAGATTCCCGGCGAAATCGATGTGCAGCGGGTTCGCCGGATTCTGGAAGAACTCCGCCGCCGGCTCGCCGATCCGCAGCGCCCGCAGATCGAACTCGATTACATCGAGCGGCTGCTGAAGGATTACTAGACGGCATTCCTCCGCGCCGCCAGCGCGCCGGCCACCGCCGCACGGATGTCGGCCACGGAAAACGGCTTGGTGATGACGTCATGGGCGATGGCGTTGAGGCCCGACGCGCGCTCGCGCTGGTCGGCAAAGCCCGTCATCAATAAAATCGTCAGATCCGGAAAATCGCGGGCAACCGACAGCGCCAGCGCGATCCCGTCCATCACAGGCATCTGGATATCGGTGAGCAGCAGGTCGAATTTACCCGCTTCGCGGCTCAGGATATCCAGCGCTTCGGCGCCGTCTTCGGCGGTGACGGTGTTGTGGCCGTCCATGGCGATGGCGCGCGCCACCAGCGTGCGCATGGAAGCTTCGTCGTCGGCGATCAGTACGCGCGGCATCGATGCATTGCCTTTCGAAAGCGGGGCCGGGCCTCTTCAAGCGGAGCTGGGCCTCTTCAAATCCTGCTGGCGGCGATATCATGCTTGCTGAAGAAGCGCACATCGATATTGCGCCCTTCGGGCGGTGGCGAAGCCAGCCGCGACTTGAACCAGGCGCGCTCGCCAGGCTTCAGCACCGGCTGGTCCAGCACCGCGTTCCAGGCGTAGATCTCGGCGCCATGGGCGTCGCTGACGCTGAAACGCAGCCGCGGCAACTCGACCGCCTGGCGTCCCTCGCCGACGATGACGCCCTCGATCACCAGTATCGGTTTGCCATCCACGGTCTCGGTGGTGATCTTCATGTCCTTGAACGCAAGCCCACGCACATTGACGTCGAAACCGACCATTTTGTAGAATGTCGCGGTTTGCGGCAGCAGCCGCACCACCTCGACGCGCCAGATTATCAACGCCAGCACCAGCGCGCCCATGGCGGCGCAAGCGGTCGGAAGGCTGGCGAATGATTTGCCCGGCGCGCGAAGCAACCCCGGCGGTTTCAGAAGTGTCCGGAACCGTGACGGCCGTCGCGGAGGCGCCACGGCGGAGTCCGCCAGACCGTCCCGGGCATCCTGCGGCCAGTCACCGCCGGCAGTCTGCGGCGCGCCGTCGGCGTCGGCCGAAGCCGGCCAATCGCCCGATATCGAAGGGCTCTCGACGACCGGGATTTCCTGCCCTTGGCTGTTGTCCCCCTCCGCGTGGGTGTCCCATTGCCCGGCCGCGGTCCGGTCGCCGGCTTCCGCCATCGCCGCCATCGGTGCGGCGGCTTCGATCGCATGCTCCGGCCGCGCCAGCCAGACTTCCTTGCAACGGGAACAGCGCACGGTACGGCCAGCCACCCCCAGGGTAGCCAAATCAACCGCATAGGACGTTGTACAATGGGGGCAAATGATGTGCATGGAGCCAATCTCCACAATGACGCTGCGCAGATGTTACAAGGCGAGCGTTAACGAATTGGAAACCATAACCGAAGCACAACCATTTTGTTCGGTTCGCAGCCGCAGCGAAACCGGCGAATTCCGGGCCTTCGGCCGCAGGTTTCCGGCCGTGCCCCACATCGAACGGAGCTGAGCTTGGTTCGGTTCGAAAATGTCGGATTGCGTTACGGGCTCGGCCCGGAGATTTTGCGCGACCTCAGCTTCCAGATCCCCGCGCACTCCTTCCAGTTTCTCACGGGTCCCTCCGGCGCCGGCAAGACCTCGCTTCTGAGGCTGCTGTTCCTGTCGCTGCGGCCGACGCGCGGCCTCGTCAATCTGTTCGGCCATGACGTCTCGCTGCTCGGCAAGGATGAAATCGCCGACCTGCGCAAGCGGATCGGCATCGTGCTGCAGGATTTTCGCCTGCTCGACCACATGACCACCTACGAAAACGTGGCGCTGCCGTTCCGGGTGATGGGCCGGGACGAATTGAGCTATCGCAAGGAGGTCATCGATCTCCTCAAATGGGTCGGACTCGGCGAGCGAATGGATGCATTGCCGCCGATCCTGTCCGGCGGCGAGAAACAGCGCGCGGCGATCGCCCGCGCCGTGATCTCGCGGCCGCATTTGTTGCTGGCGGATGAGCCGACCGGCAACGTCGATCCGACCCTGGGCCGACGCCTGTTGCGGCTGTTCATCGAGCTCAACAAGTCCGGCACCGCGGTGATTATCGCCACCCACGACATCACGCTGATGGACCAGTATGAGGCGCGGCGGCTGGTGCTGCATCAGGGACGGCTGCATATCTATGAGTAGAACCGGCGACGAACACGGCCCGTTGGTCGATCTCGGACGCGAGCGCCCGCAAGTGCCGGCACGGGCGCGCAACCTGTCGCCGATCGTGCCGCGCGCCTCGATCGCCGGCCGTGCGCTGGTCGCCGTGGTCGCCATCATGACCTTCCTTGCATCGATCACCACCGGGGCCGTGCTGCTGGTGAGCGCGTCGGCGGCGGAGTGGCAATCGGAGGTTGCCAGCGAAATCACCGTTCAGGTGCGCCCCTCGGCCGGACGCGATCTGGACCGCGACACCGCGGCGGTCGCCGAAGCGATGCGCGCGCAGGCCGGCATCCTCGAAATCCGACCCTTCACCAAGGCCGAGTCCGCCAAACTGCTGGAACCATGGCTCGGCAGCGGCCTTTCGTTCGACGACCTGCCGGTGCCGCGTGTGATTGTCGCGCGGGTTCAGCCCGGTGCCAAGCTCGACCTCGCCGCGCTGCGCAACCGGGTGACGCAGGTCGCGCCGTCCGCCAGCGTCGACGATCACCGCGCCTGGATCGAGCGGATGCGGTCGATGAGCGGTGCGACGGTGCTTGCCGGCATCGGCATCCTCGCTCTGGTGATCGTCGCAACCATCATTTCGGTATCGTTCGCGACCCGCGGCGCGATGGCGGCGAACCGTCCGATCGTCGAGGTCCTGCATTTCGTGGGTGCCGGGGACCGCTATATCGCCAACCGCTTCCAGCGGCATTTCCTGCGGCTTGGATTGGAGGGCGGTGTGATCGGCGGCGGCGTCGCGATGCTGGCGTTCGGGTTCTCCGAATCGATCGCCGGCTGGTTCGCAGGCACCCCGGTCGGGGATCAATTTGCAGCGCTACTGGGAACGTTTTCGCTGCGGCCGTCGGGCTATCTGGCGCTGGCGGCGCAGGCCGTTCTGATTGCAGCGATCACCGCCTGGGCCTCACGGCGAACGCTGTTCGCCACGCTGGACGACATCGACTGACGCGTTTTGTGCCTTAATGCCGCATCCAGCGGACTCCATTTCGTCTTAAAACGTTCTAGACTTGTACGTGAAACCAGACTTGCACGCGAAACCAGACTTGCACGCGAAAGGATCACCAGCCTCGCATGAGCCCGCAGCCCGACGATAGATCGCCGAAAGCGCCGACGACTGCGCCGCGGCGCTGGCTGCGCGAGGCGATCGTCGCGGTGCTGGCGGTGGTGTTCGTCGGCGCCGCGATCGGCTTCGTCGGATTCCTGTCGCAGTTGCGCGGCGCCGAAATCAGGCCTGGCCGCCATGCCGACGGCATCGTGGTGCTGACCGGCGGCTCGTCGCGTGTTTCCGATGCGATGGAATTGCTGGCCGGCGGCTATGGCAAGCGCTTGTTGATCTCCGGTGTGCGTCCGACCAATGCGGCCAGCGACATTTCGCGTTCGCTGCCGGACAATTCGCCGCCCGACAATCAGACGTTACTGCGCTGCTGCGTCGACCTCGATCGTTCGGCCGTCAACACCCGCAGCAACGCGGCGGAGACGCGGCGCTGGGCCCACGACCGCGGCTTCAAATCGCTGATCGTAGTGACATCGAACTATCACATGCCGCGGGCTATCATCGAACTGTCGCACGCGATGCCTGATATTGCGCTGATTCCGTTCGCGGTGGTCGGCGACAAATGGCGCGATGAACCGTGGTGGACCAGTGGTACGACAGTGCGGCTGCTGCTATCGGAATACGCAAAATACGTCGCCGCCAAGGTGCGGGTATGGCTGGCTGAAGTCGGTATCGAGCTGGCGCCCGAGGTCGCGGACCAGCCGGCGACCGGATCCGTCACGCCGCGCAGACCGGCGACGGCTCAAGCCAACTGATCGGGTTCTCGATGGTTTCGATTTTCCTGCGTTCGCTGGTCTACAACGTACTGTTCTACCTGCTGCTGGCGTTTTGGGTGATTGTCGGAATTCCGACCTACCTGATGCCGCGCTGGGCCATCATGGCGATCGCCAGATATTGGGCGCGCAGCAGCATCTGGCTGATGCGCGTGATCTGTAACACCAGGGTGGAATATCGCGGGCTCGACAAAATTCCCGACGGGCCGCTGATCGTCGCGTCGAAACATCAGTCGATGTGGGAAACCTTCGCGCTGCTGCAATTCTTCGATCAGCCGCTCTATATCCTCAAGCGCGAGCTGCAATGGATTCCGCTGTTCGGCTGGTACCTGATCAAGTCGAAGATGATCGGGGTCGACCGCGGCGCCGGGGGCCGCGCGCTGATACAGACGATGCACCGTGCCGGCGAGGCGGTTCGCCGCGGCCGTCAGTTGATCATCTTTCCGGAGGGTACGCGCACCGCCGTGGATGCGCCGCCGAGCTACAAGAGCGGCGTCGGCCTGATTTATGCCGACAGCAACGTGGCCTGTCTGCCGGTGGCGCTGAATTCGGGGCTGTTCTGGCCGCGCCGGACCTTCATGCGCTATCCCGGAACGCTGGTGGTCGAATTTCTCGATCCGCTGCCGCCCGGCCTGTCGCGCCATGAATTCATCGCGCGCGTCAGCACCGTGATCGAGGATGCGACCAACCGGCTGGTGGCGACGGCGCGGCAGGAGCAGGCGCAATTGTTCGGCCGCGTTCCGGTTTCGCCGTCGGCGACGGCTGACCGGCAAGGTCTCTAGCTCAAGAAGCCTCTAGCTTCGAAGAAGTCTTCAGGGTGAGTACCTATCAATCGAGATTGATTGGTGCGGGCTTGGCCAATGTCCGCTATGGCCTGGTAGCTCCCAAATTCCGTGCCGCAGCGAAATGACGCGATGTGCCAACAGGCGACATTGCACGCTTGGTTTGATATGAAAGAGGCCGCCAACTGAGGCGGCCTCGAATGTCCCAATCACCTCACGCGACTAGGTCGGGATACCGGCGGCCTTCAAGACCGCGACCGTGTCGTGGTTCATCTGTTCTACAACGCGTAAGAGTGCTGAGTTAGCTCCGGCAGCTATTTGCCCAGAGGTATATTCACCCCCGACTTCCCTCCACACCCCACCCGTAACAGCGTCGAGTTCGTCATCCGACAGGTTTTGGATTTCCGTGTTCATGGCCATTCCCCTCTTTTGTCTCTTGCTGAGGACCGTTCCTCAACTCGTGGCGAAGGGATACGACGGATCGCGACGGCTCTCTGTGACGCGAGCCACGCGAAGATCACACGACCGCAAAAGGGACCAGTCCCTCAAAGCAAAGAGAATTATATACTTGACTCCCTCGATTTTCCGGAGCATATTCTGCCCATAAATCAGGGGTTAGGTCATGTCCAAGAGCACGATTTCGACATTCCAGCTTTTCGAGATGTTCCCGGATCAGGAATCGGCCCGGACTTATCTTGAAAGCCGCCTTTGGCCGAACGGCCCCAAGTGCCCGGTATGCGGTTTGAAAGAGCGCATTACCATTCGCAAGGAAGGCTTCTATCGCTGCAATCAGTGCAAGGAAGACTTTACGGTGCGCACTGGCACGATTTTCGAGCGCAGCCACGTTCCCCTCCACAAGTGGATTTACGCGATGTACCTGCTTGTGACGGCCCGGAAGGGTATCTCCAGCATGCAACTCGCCAAGGAAATCGGGATCACACAAAAGTCGGCGTGGTTCGTCTTGCACCGCCTGCGGGAAGCCTGTGGCGGCGATGATCTGTCTAAACTCAAGGGCATCATTGAAATCGATGAAACCTATGTCGGTGGAATCGAAAAGAACAAACACGAATCCAAAAAGCTCAAGGCCGGACGCGGAACGGTAGGCAAGACTGCCGTCCTCGGAATGCGCGAGCGCGGCGGTCGCACTATCGGCATGACGATTGCGAACAATGACAAAAAGACGATCCAAGCCGCTATCAATCAGCACGTTGAAGCTGGTTCTATCCTGCACACTGACGAAGCTGGCGCGTATGTCGGCGTTGAAGGTTCCGGCTTCGAACACGCTTCGGTCAATCACAGCGCGGGCGAATACGTCCGCGACGATGTAACGACAAATGGGATTGAAAGCGTTTTCGCAGTCATGAAGCGCGGCATCTATGGCGTCTATCACCATACGAGCAAGAAACACCTCGCCCGTTATGTCGATGAGTTTTCGTTTCGCTTGAACGAAGGCAACGTCAAGAATCATACCATGACGCGGCTTGATAGCTTCGTTGATGGCGTCGCTGGCAAGCGCCTGACCTATAAGGGGCTGATCCAATGACAAAGCAAAAACCGCCAAAAGAATTAGATGCGATTGCTGATATAGTCCTCGCCTATCGGCCGAAGCCGAAGACAAAGGCTGCAAAACAGCGAAAGCGCCTGTCACGGAAATTGTCACGTATTGCCCCACAGATAGACCGCGCCAAGAAGGAGCGCGATTATTAGTGACCAAACTACAAAAGCGATGCAGGCGGTGCGCAGACGATTTTTGCCCGCATGGTATCTGCCAAATGGCACAAAATATGCGAACGAAAATGAACTAGAGGGCGCATCTGGTTCCTGCGAAGCATGGAGTATCTGGTGCGGTTTTCTGGTCATCGTCTGCATCATCGCGGAACTTGCCCTTGCTATAATCGAGCCTCCATATGGTTTGTTTTTGAGGCTTTCAATCGCACCTGACGCGGGTGTTGCTATAGGAATCGTTGGTGAAGTCCTATTCGGTATGTGGAACAATCAAATCCAAACTGAGTTGCGAACTAGATCGAACGTAAAACTTGCCGAAGCTACCGAACGCGGTGCCCAAGCTACGAAAGAAGCCGCTGCCGCCAATGAGCGCGCCGCCGAAGCTGAATTGCAGACAAGGCGGCTTTCATCTCCACGGATGGTTGATGCGGCGGCGTTTGCCAAAGCCATAGCCGACGCTCCGCCAGCCAAAGTCCAAATTCTGTTTTCGGCGTCGTGCCCGGATTGTAGTTGGGTAAGCGCGTGGCTGCGCGGGGGCCTGCAATCGGCCGGATGGGAAATTTCTGCGCACGGCGCCCTTCCGGCGTCCTCACATTCTTTTCTGACTCCCGAAACACAGGCTTTTGGCAATCCGTGGGGCATAACGGCTGCGGCCCATAGCGATGACTTCACGTCGGCCGAAATGGGCGCTCTCTGCAATGCTCTCCGCGCTGCATTGCCGAACGAACAGATACATGGGCTAGGACACCCGCAGATGCCAAAAGGCATATTTCGGCTGATCGTGGCTCCCCGTCCGTAACCAGGAATGAGAAGGCCAAGAGATGTCACTACCAAGATTGCTAGAACCGAGCCGCCCTGTCGCCCCAACCGATGCCAAAAGCATCTAAGGGAGTCAAGTATATAATTCCCTTTTAAATGGGAGGAAAGCGGTACAAGATGGGCCTGCGCCTCAAGGCGCTCGCACTCCTCGTCGCTATGGATCGCGTAGATGCGTTCGGTCATGGATGTCCGCCCCTAATCACAATTCAATCAGTTTGAGGAGACTTTGCAAAGGTCAGCCCGTGGCTTGCCAAATGCAAAAATTGACACCGCCAACGCCTGGGCAAATAGGCCATTCGAGGGTGACTTTATGATTCACGATGCCGCGCTCGACTTCTGAAACGGGTCATTCGCGACCGGGTCGAGCTAACACCAAGTCCCGCCATATCCGCTTTGCCGCCGAAAGCGGAAGTAAATTCTGAGCATTGGCTGTTCCGCAACGGACGTGATTCAAGCTCCGAAACCGGAGCCTTGAGTTATGTCATGCGTGTCCATCAGCGCGGGGAATCTCAAGCTCATGGCCTCTCGCCATGCAGCGGCGTGTCGTTGTGCAGCATCAACGCGAGCTGATGCAGTTGATCGTCGCGAAACCCCTGCTTTTCGATCGACTTGACGGTTGCCAGCACGTAGTCGCGATTGTTTCCGGAACGCCCAAAGCCCTGCTGGACGTAGCGCAGCTGCTCGGTCAAGGACAGCCGGCCGGCATATTGCACGTGACCGCGGTCGACCACGTAAGCGAGCGCGCTGACCCGTTGCCGGGCTTCGTTTTCAAGCCAGACCGATCGCATGACCTCGTGATAGACGCTGGTGGTCTGCTCGCGGCTGCGCAGGTAGTCGACGGTATGGTTGCGTTGCGCGGCCGCGACCCGGAAGGCAACGCCGCGGCAGGCCCCGCCGCGGTCGAGGCCGAGCACAAGACCGGGCTTTTCCGGCGTCCCGCGATGGTCGAAGGAATAGACGCAGAGCGCGCGGTGCTCGCCGATCAGCCGCGCCGGCACCTGTTCGATGAACTCGAAGCCCGGCCGCCACATCAGCGAACCGTAGCCGAACACCCACAGGTCGCCTTGGGATAAGTCGCCTTTGGATAAGTCGGCTTGGGACAGTTCCGCTTCGGACAGGATTTTCGCTGGCATTGCGGCGACGGCTATCAGAAGAAGCTTTTCAGGCGAAGCGGAATTTCCATTCTCGCTCAAATTCCGCTGTCTTGCCAATGGCCGGCCCGACGGTTTAAACGACCGCTTAATTGACAAAATCATTGGTCAAAGGTCGCCCCATGTCCGATATGACCCTCGCGCCGCGCCGGCGCCCGCTTTGGCGTCTTTTCTTCATGCCCGTCTTGCTTCTGATCGCCGCCGCTGCGTGGAGCGCGTTCTGGTTCTATTCGGCCTCGAAGGTCGATGAAATCGCGGATGCCTGGCGGGCCCAGGAGGCCAGATCCGGCCGCGTCTATGATTGCGCCAGGCGCTCGGTGGCCGGCTACCCGTTCCGTCTCGAAGTCCGCTGCGACGGCGTTAGCGTGTCGCTGGTTTCGCAGACCGCCGGGCAGGTTGCGACGCAGATGCCGATCACGGCAAAGCTCGGCGAAATCCTGGTCGTGTCGCAGGTCTACGATCCGAAATTGCTGATCGCGGAATTCGCCGCGCCGGCCACGATTTCCGGTCCCGGCCAGCCGTCGATGATCGCGAACTGGAGCAAGGCGCGTAGCAGCGTGGTGGGCTTGCCGGCGGTGCCGCAGCAAATCTCCTCGTCTTCGACGATCCCTCGATCGACCGTACCGACGTATCGCCGCAGACGCCGCTGGCGCGCGCAAAGCATATCGAGCTGCATGGCCGCCTGGTCGAAGGCTCGGCCGTCGATCATCCCGATATCGAAACCGTGTTGCGGATCGAGCAGGGCAGCGTGCAGGAGGTGCATCCGCTGCTAGCCGAGCCGTTCGATGCCGACGTGCGGACGATACTGACCGGCCTGAAGGATTTTTCGCCAAAGCCCTGGCCGCAGCAATTCCGCGAGATCCAGGCCGCCGGCGGCCATGTCGAGATCGTGCAATCGAGGATTCAGCAGGGCGACCTGATCGCGGTTGCGTCAGGCTCTCTCGGCCTCGGCGCCGAGGGGCGCCTTGATGGCGAATTGCAGATGACGGTAGCCGGACTGGACAAGCTGATTGCGGCGCTCGGCATTGAAAAAATGCTCGATGACGGCGTACCGCAGGCGACGCTGGACCGCGTCGCGCCCGGCGTCAAAACCGACGATGTCAATAATCTGCTCGGCGCGCTGGACCGTGCGATTCCCGGTCTCGGCAAGGTGGTCAAGCAGAACGCCAATGTCGCCGCCGCCGCCGGCATCAACGCACTCGGCAAGGAAGCGATGCTGGAAGGCAAGAAGGCACGGTCGTTTCCGCTGCGCTTCGTCGACGGCGCGGTGTTTCTGGGACCGCTGAAGGTGGCGCAAATTCCGGCGCTGTTTTGAAAAGACCCTGCTCGTCGGTTCAGCTCGCGAGCATCTGGATGGGCTTGTCGGGGGACGCGAGGAATTGCCTTTCGAACTCGGTTACGGGCATTGGCCGGCCAAAGAAGTAGCCCTGGCCTTCTTCACAGCCCATGGTCACGAGAAGATCGGCGGTTGCGCTGTTCTCGATACCTTCGGCAATGATCGATAAGCCGAGCTGCTTGCCTAGCACAATGGTAGAACTCACGATCGCGGCGTCGTCAGGATGACTCAGCAGGTCGAGTACAAAGGAGCGGTCGATCTTCAGGCCGTCGAGCGGAAATTTCTTGAGATAACTGAGGCTCGCATAGCCAGTACCAAAATCGTCAAATACGACGCGGACGCCGAGTTTTTGGATGCGCTGGAAGGTTTCGAGCACTTTTTTCTCGTCAAGTATCACGATGTCCTCAGTGACTTCGATCTCGAGCAATGAAGGCGTCAGGCCGGTCGTGGCCAGCACGTCTGCGACCAATTCGGCAAGATCGCCGTGATAAAGTTGCGACGGTGACAAATTGACGCCCACGCGCACCGCATGACCGGCCTTCTCCCAGGCCCGCGCTTGCAAGCAAGCGGTATCCAATACCCAGGCTGCAATACGCTCCGAAATCGACGATGTATTGACGACCGGTATGAATTCGCCCGGAGCCACCAGTCCGCGCACCGGATGGCGCCAGCGAATGAGGGCTTCCGCGCCGATCAGTTCGCCGCTGCCGAGATGGACTTGTGGCTGGTAGAACAGCTCGAATTCGCCCCGCTCGGCGGCGAGCGCAAGCTCGGCCTCGAGCGTCAGTCGGGTCTCGAGCTCTTGTCGGATGCTGGTTTCGAACAGCATATAGCCGCTCTTGCTGGCCTTGGCTCGGCGAAGCGCAAGATGGCTGTTGGAGAGCAGTTCATCCGCATTGCTGCCGCTGGTGCGGTAGACGGCCGCGCCAATCGATACCTTGACGCGGTGCGAACGGCTGCCGGTCGTAACCGGCGTGTCAAAACCGGCCATAACGCGTTTGGCCAGTTGGTCGATGCTTCCCGGCGAATCGGCGCAGAAGGCGGCGATGGCGAACTCGTCGCCGCTTAGCCGGGCGACGACGGCGGCGCTGCCGACCTCGCGGGTCAGGCGATCGGATATCGCGCGCAATACGAGGTCGCCATTGGCGTGGCCAAGCAGATCGTTGATAAGCTGGAAGCCGTCGAGGCCAACGATCAGAAGTGCTACCTGGGTGCCGGTAGCTTCGGCGGTCGCAATCATCGAAGCCAAACTCGTTTCCAGCGTGTACCGGTTGGCAAGGCCTGTCAGCGTGTGTTCGGCGAGGTAACGGATTTTCTCGGCTTCGCGCTTGCGCACCGAGATGTCGCGCAGGATTGCGCCATACTGGAGCCCGTCGGCGCCTTGCCAGCCGGAGAAACTGGCTTCGACGGGAAATACTTCGCCACTGCGGCGCCGGGCGTCGAATTCGATTACCTTGCCAGTGCCGAGCGCACCCGCATTGTGGATCGAGAATGGCGTATCCGCTTCCATATTTGCCGCGCAGATCTTGTCGAATGGCTGGCCGATCATTTCGTCCGGGCCGTAACCGAAGATGGCCGTCGAGCCGGGATTCCATACCTTGATCCGGTAATTCGAATCGGTGCAGACCAAACCATCGCCGAGCGACATCGCGATACGCTGAAAGCGATTTTCGGCAACACGGCCCAGCAGATCGCGGACATCGATCTCGTCGAGTCCGATGGCGGCGATGTAGACCACGATCGCGATCTGCAGCAGTGCGGTGTCGATGATGAGTGGAAACCACATCTGGAGCAGATAGGCCGAGGCTTCGACGGCAATTGCGGTGACCGCGAGCGCACCGACGCGCTTTGCGGCGGACACCCGGCGCCAGATCAAAAACATCGCCAGCATGACGGCACAGAGCGCCATCAGCGTCGTGGTTGCCGAAGTCCAGTGCAAGGCACGGCCGCGGATAATCAATTCGGCCGCGAGCGCTTGCAGCGCCGGTCCCGAGACGATGCCGCCGTTCGGAATGCTGAAGCGATCGCCCAGCTCGAGCGCGGTGCCGCCGACGATGACCTTCTTGTTCTTCAGTTGGTCCAGTGCCGCCTTGCTGCCATTCAGAACGTCGACAAAGGATACTCTGGGGATCGTCTCGTGCTGGATTGAAAAGTCGATGAGGAACGGCCCGCGCTTCTCGTCGTACTGCCCGGCGATGACCGCGCCCATGGAGGGCAGGAATTCGCCGTCAAGCTTCTGACCGAAGGGATAGCGGCGCACCAACCCATCCGGGTCGATCTCGACATTGACCACCGCAGTCCAGGCATGCGCGCGGAACGAGGACAGCGGGCGGTTAAAGAAGGTCGTGCGTCCAGGGCCTGGCTGCTTGAACGAGGGAAGCACTACCGATCCCCCGGCGCGCTCCAATGCATCGAGGAACAGTCGGTCGGATTCCGGGTCCGAGGGTGTGCTGAAGTCGACGTCGAAGACGATGTCGCTGGCACCGGCGCGCTCGAGTTGACGCAGCAGCTCGGCATGGAGCCGTCGCGGCCACGGCCAGATGCCGATTTTCTCGATGGAAGGCGCATCGATGGCGACGATGGCGACATCGCCGCTGGCCGGCTGCGACAACCAGGCGAAACGAAGGTCAGCGAGCGCGTTACGCAACCCATTGTGCCAGCCTGAAGCCAGCACAATGGTCAAAACGGCCGCGACCAGAATATGTGGCCGGATATGCTTCACGTCCCCATCCCCCCAAAACGAACGTTCAAGTCCGTGCCCGCCGTCAGCTAATGCTTGGCATTCCCATTCCCTCTGCCATTCCCTACGCCGCCGTTTCCGTTGCCATTACCGTTGCCGCCATTGCCGTTGCCGTTCCCGTTCCCATTCCCGCCATTGCCGTTCCCGTTGGCGCCATTTCCGTTATTGTTTCCGTTTCCGCTGCTGTTATTGCCGCTTCCGGAATTGGTAACGGCGGCGACTGTGGCTGCGACGGGAGAGGCGCTGCTCAATGCGCTGCTGGCAGCAGTCGTCGCTGATGAGACTGCGTTTGCGCTGGTCGTCGGCGACGAGTTCCAGACCGTGCTGTTCACGAGGTTTCGGCTGGCCGTATTGGTTGCGGACGAGCCGCGGGCGAGGCCGTGCGTGACCTTGTGGAAGTCCAACTTCACTTCGCCGAGCGCCGACGAGATCCTTAATTGGCCATGCGCGGCGAGTGCATGGATCGCGTGTCCGTTCGCGGCGTTGCGGGGCGCGGACAGGCCGCCTTTCGGCACTGGAATACGATCAACCGATGATGGACGAGGCTTGCCTTGCTCGATCGGATTGAACGTCCCCGGGCCGCTCAGTGAAAGGCCGGGTTTGCCGTGTTCGAGCGCGGTCGCGCGCTGGCCCGGCACCAGCTGGGCGATCTGGCCCGACCTGAAGTCGCTGACCTCGACCTGTCCGCGCATGACATCGACGCTGGTGCTCGTGGCGTTCACGGATACGCGGAATTGTGTGCCCTTGACCACGGCGGCGAGATACGGGGTCTCGACCTCGAAATGTTTGACGTTGCGCTTCTCTACCTCGAGCAGGATCGAGCCGGCCCGCTGGATGATCGTGGTCGACAGCTCTTCCTTTTGCTCGGCGGGCAGCCCGATTTCCGAATTCGGCGCAATCAAAATGCTTTCCTCGCCGCGCAACAGGAGTACGCGGCCATTGCGGCCCGTGCGTATGACATCGCCGGGCTTGAGATTGTCCTCAGGCTTAAGAGATGCCTGCTGCACGTCTCCGCGCGTGATCCAGACCTCGCCGGATGATTTGCTGACCGACCATGTGCCGCCCTCAGCGGCGAATGCCCCAGACGTAGCCACAAGGGCAAACACTGTTGCGATCAGACGCAGAAGCATGCGGGCCATGCCGATAATCCTTTTTCCTCGGTCTCGACGACCCCAAGGCATAAGGCAAAAGATTCAATATTGAGTGAGCGAGTGGATCGATACTCGAGTCCGTCGTTAACAGTTCATTGACCATAAAATTCTATGAAAATTCATGGACCTAACAATATCGCGGTGGTTTGCGAACGCGCATCTGGAATACTTCGGCGCCGCCAGTCAGCTGGCCAATCTCCACGCGAGGCGCTTGGCGCCGGTGTTTTCGGTCCTCTGGATGCTGGTGACCGCACCAGCCGTGCATGCCCAGGAGGCCAGTCAACCGGCCTACGATCCAAGGCAATTCGACCAGCGCTTCAACGGTGAGCAGCTCGAGCGGACCCCGGCCGGGCAACCCCGCCTGCCAATGCCACGGCTGGCGCGGCCGGCAACGCCTACGGCGGATCCGACGCCGTTGTTCGTGCTGCGTCACATCTCGATTGTCGGCGCGACTGCGATCCCGCGTGACCAATTGGCGACGGCCTATCAACCCTACATTGGCAGGAAGGTATCGCAAGCTGACCTGGCCGCGATTGCGGCCGGTATCAGCGATATCTATCGCGTGGCAGGCTTCCATCTGAGTCGAGCGATCGTTCCCCCGCAGGACGTCAATGGGGGATCGGTCCGCCTTCAGGTGATCGAAGGCAGCATCACGGCGCTCGATCTGAAGGGCGAGGGCGTCGAGGAATTTGGGGTGCGCCAGATGCTGTCGCCGGTGCTCGCCGAACAGCCGTCGCGGCTGACCACCCTGGAGCGGAAGCTGCTACTGATCAACGCCCGCCCGGGCGTTCGTATCGAAGACACCACGCTGGAGGAGATCGGCAATGCCAGCGGTCATTTCCGCCTGACCGTCTTCGTCAAGACGTGGCAGGTCTATACCTCTTTCGGCCTCGATAATCTCGGTGCTTCCGGCGTCGGCCCATGGGAAAGCTATGCGACCGCGGCATTCAACTCCTATTTGGTGCAAGGCGATACGCTCGCAGTCAACCTTTCGACAACGCCCGGCGATCCACGTGAGCTAGCGTTCGGCCGGCTGTCCTATGATACACCGATCGGGAATGATGGGCTGAGGGTTGGCGCATCCGGCATTTACAGCGAAGTCTGGCCTGGAGATTATCGCCACGCCTACAGCGACAACACGACGACGGAAGCCCTCGAGCTCCGCGCCAGCATCGTGCCACTGCAGTCGCAACGCTCGTCGCTAACCCTGACGACGGCCCTCGACATCAGCAATGTTTCTGAAAGCGATATATTCGGGCCGATCTACAGCGATCGCATCCGCACCATTAGCCTGACGTCGGACGCCCGTCTGCAAGACAGTTTTGGCGGCAACAACTACCTGACCGTGACGTTGCGTCAGGGGCTCAACATCCTGGGTGCCTCGCCCGGTGGCGACGACTTCGTTTCGCACGCCGGTGCGTCCCCGACTTCTCGGTGCTTAGTGCCTGGTTCACGCGCTATCAGACCTTGACGGATACATGGTCGCTCAAGATCGCCGGTGCTGGCCAGGCGGCGTCCGGGCCGCTCTATCTGTCGCAGCAATTTTATCTTGGGGGAGCGGCCTTCGGCCGAGGCTACGCTGCGGCCGAGACCAGCGGCGACAACGGCATGGCCGGCTCGCTGGAGCTGCGCTTCGATCAAAAGCTGAATTCCACATTGATGACCGGCTACCAGCTCTATAGCTTCGTGGACAGCGGCGTCGCCTGGAATTCCGGCTATCGCTATACGGACGGAATCTCGCTGGTTTCTGTTGGCGGCGGCGTACGCTGGTTTCTGAACAACAACACGCAGGCCGATCTCGCAGTCGCGGTTCCGCTGAGCTATCGCGCTCCCGACAATCCCGCCCGCGACCTGCGCGTGCTGCTCTCGCTGACCAGCGCGCTTGAGCTTTGTCCGGCAAGGGCGTCGACCCGCTGCCTCTCAGCGCCTCCGTTCCAATTCTATCGGAACGGGCGCTAGGCTGACGCGCTGGCGGCCGCCGCTTGTACGTTGGCACGCGAGCCCGCGCTGAACTCGATCTCCTGATAATCCTTCGCCGCGACATCGCTGATGATGCCGACGAATTTCGGCGTGCCGCCGTTGTAGACGAAGTAGCGGACGGTGCCCTCTTCGTGGCCGGCCACGTTGGAGTTGTAGCCGGTGAACCACGACTTGGCTTTGCGCATCAGCATGATCTCGTACATCTTGACCACATGGGCGGTCCAGCGCTCTTGCGCCTCGCGCGTGGCGTCGGCGCGGGTGTAGCCGCGGTCCCACATGTATTGCAGCAGGTCCGTGCACCAGTTGACGCCGTTCTCGATCCCGCGCGGGAAATTGGTCGAAGCGGACGCGCTTTGCGGGCCGGTCGGCATCAACAGATTCGGAAAGCCGTGGACAAGCATGCCGAGGAAGGTGGAAGGCGCATGCTTCCATTTTCCGGCCAGCGTTTCGCCGCCGATGCCGCGGATATCGATCAGATCATAGGCGCCGGTGATGGCATCGAACCCGGTGGCGTAGACGATGATGTCGAATTCATAGTCGCGCTCGGTGGTACGAAGGCCCTTCTCGGTTACGCGAACGAGCGGCGTCTCGCTGAGATCGACGAGATGCACGTTATCGCGGTTATAGGCCTCAAAATACTTCGTCTCCAGCGGCAGGCGCTGCACGCCAAAGCCGTGATCCCTGGGGATCAGTTTTTCGGCCACCTTGGGATCCCTGACGCGGCCGCGGATGCGTTCGGCAATGTATTCCGACAACTCGGCATTGGCCGCTTCGTCCATGAAGATCTCGCGGAAATTGGCGAGCCAGATGCCGAAGCCGGGCTCATCATAGAGCTTGTCCCAAAATTCCACTCGCTCCTCGCGCGTCACTTCGTAGAAGCCGCGGTGGTCGGGCCCGTGCAGGAAGGCGCCCGGCGTGCGGGTGCAGGCGGCAAAGATTTCGTCATAGCGCGAGCGGATGTCGGCCATTTCCTCCTCGGAGATCGCGCTGTTGTTGAGCGGCGCGCTCCAGTTTGGCCGGCGCTGGAATATGGTGAGTTCGCCGACCTTGTCGGCGATCTCGCCGATCAGCTGAATCCCGGTGGCGCCGGTGCCAACCACGGCGACTTTCTTGCCGGCAAGATCGACCGGCTCATGCGGCCAGTAATAGGTGTGGAACGAGCGGCCCTTGAAGTCCTCGACGCCTTCCAGCCGAGGCTTGGTCGGCGCCGAGAGCAGGCCGACCGCGAGAACCACGAAACGGCAGGTCAGCTCGCGGCCGTCGCCGATCTTCACCCGCCACAGATCGCGCGTCTCGTCGAAGCGCATCGCCTCGACCCTGCAGTTGAATTGCATATGCTTGCGCAAATCGAATTTGTCGGCGACGTAGTTGAGGTAGCGCAAATTCTCAGGCTGGCTGGAAAAGCGCTCCTTCCAGTGCCACTCGTCGAGCAGTTCGCGCGAGAACGAGAAGCCGTAGGTGTAGCTTTCGGAATCAAAGCGGCAGCCGGGATAGCGGTTCCAGTACCAGGTGCCGCCGAGATCGGCGGCCGAGTCGAGCACGGTGGCGTCGATGCCGAGATCGACCAGCCGCTTGATCTGGTAAATGCCAGCCACGCCGGCGCCGACGACAATCACCTCGTAATGGGTTTTGGCCTTTTCCATCGTTTCCTGCTCCGGATTTTTGTTTGTGTCTGATTGGCCCGATTACAATCCTTTTTGCCGACGCAAGCAACCGCCCATGACCGAATGACCGACGCGCGGAAATGCGTGTCGCCGGGCGATTTGCGCTACGCGCTGCCTGAACCATGTCGGCACAGCCGGAAGTGCAAACACATCGTTCCAACTCGTTGCTGACCCGGCAATCTTCCGTACCGCGACTGACTCGATTGAAGCTCCAGTTGAAATTGCGAAGAGACCTCAACTACTGCGTCGCTTTCGTTCTTATTGATCCAAATCAAAGAGACAATTTTGCGAGACGCGCGAAGTTGCCTAAATGTCCTTTGATGATTACGCAGTTGCGGCGACTGTGCTTTTGCTCTTGGTCCTGCGTCAGTCAGTCAAACTTCACGACTTCATTCCCGCAGCTTTAAAACTTGCAGTTTTCGCCCCGCCATAGGCGGGGCTTGGCAGCTTTGGTCAGGCACAGAGCGCGGACAGGCCTCTTTGCGAATTAAACGCAATCGCAAGTCGGCGCTACCAATGCTTAAGGCTTCCTGGTTTTATAGGATAACGGCGAAACTGCCTCTTAATGCCGGCCGCCTATGAAAGGCTGCGGAAGGACCCGTGAATCGTCACGCGTCTTCGCGCTGTTGGCGGACATCCATGTCAGGCGATCTATTTTCCCGAATTGAACAAAGCCGCCTTTACGACTGGGCAATGCGATTGCCGATTGTGCTTTATTCATTTTACGCGCTCTTCCATGACGTCGTCGGTTTTTCCGAGCAGGTCGCACAGGAGCCCGCGGTGTGGGCGCACGCCGACGTCGGAACGATCATCGCGACGCTGGCGCGGGTCTCGCAGTGGATGTTCGTGGCGTCGCTCGCGGTGCTTCCGCTGTTCCGGCACCGGCCGATCGCGAAATCGACCGCTTTGCTGCCGCGTCTCGCCGCGCTGGTCACAGTTTGCATTCCTCCGTTCTGCGTGCTGCTCGATCGCGCGCCGCCGAATCTCTGGTGCAATCTGGTCGCGGTGGCAGCCGGGGCATCCGCAAGCATCCTTGGCGCGTTGGCGCTGAGCTTCCTCGGCCGCTCCTTCAGCGCGATGCCGGAGGCGAGGCGTCTGGTTACCACCGGCCCCTACAGCATTGTGCGGCATCCCCTGTACCTGATCGAGCTGCTCGGCGTCATCGGTATCGTGCTGCAGGTGCGCTCACTGGCGGGGGTTGGATTGCTGGCGCTAATCGTAACCCTGCAAATCGCGCGCGCCCGCTGGGAAGAGGCTGTCCTCGATCGCGCCATTCCGGAATTCGCGGCCTATCGCCGGCAAGTCCCGTTCCTGATCCCGCGCGATCCGCGCAGCTTCTTCGCGCTGCTGCGCGAAGATCCGGTGGCGCGCCGTCGTTCGGCCGTGGTGATGAGTTCGGCATTCGGCCTGCTTGGGCTGGTCTTGATCGCGCTGCCGCGGCTGGCTGGCTAGGGACACGATGCCATGTTCGGTTCGTTGCGATTCCTACTGGCCTTCCTGGTAATCCTGAGCCATCTAATCGGCACGGAATACGTAGCGCATTTCGGCTTCTACGCGGTACGCGGGTTCTTCGTCATCTCCGGCCTGATGATGACGGCGGCGCTGAACGAGGTGTACGGGTTTGATGGTGTGCGCTTCTGGACCAACCGCGCATTGCGGCTGCTGCCGCCGTATTATTTCGTCTGTGCCTTGACGCTGCTCGCGATCACGATTGCCCCGGAGCAGGCCGCCAACTATCTGAAATTCTGGCGCAGCGCGCCCGGCGCGCGCGATCTCCTGATCAATCTCACGGTGCTGCCGTTGCAACTTCCCTATGGCTCGTTCCGCTTCATTCCGCCGTTCTGGTCAGTCGCGATCGAGATCGACATGTATCTGTTGCTGTTCCTGATCGTATCGCGGCGGATGAACTGGGCGTTGATCGCGCTGGCGGCGGGGCTGTCGTATCAACTGACCTGCCTCTACGACGCTATGGACTGGGCTATCGAGTATTTTACGGCGCCGGCCGCGGTTCTTCCCTTCGCCGTCGGCGCGGTATTGTATTTTCTTCGGCGACGCGGTGGCTGGATCGCCTCACCGCGCGCTTGCGCCTGCGCCTTTGCGGCATGGATCGTCAACATGGTCGCGGGTGGCGCGATCTTGCCCGCCTCGCACATTTTCGGAGTTGGCTATCTCATCGATACGGCCTGCTTCGCGGTGGTCGTCTCCGGCCTGTCGGGACTTTCGGCCGCCCAATTTGGTCCGCTCGCGGAGCGCGTTGACCGAACGCTCGGCGAATGGTCCTATTTCGCGTTCTTGGGGCATTGGCTTGCCGGCTTTTTGGTAGCGGGCATCTTTTTCAATGGCGATTGGCGGGGCTGGACGCTGCTCGCCGTGGTCACGCCGGTCGTACTGGTGGCAAGCGCCGCCCTCGCATGGCTGAATCGAAAATTCGTGGAGCCGCTTCGCAACCGGGTGCGCAGTCTTTATGGACCATACAGGCCGGTCGCGTCTGCCGCGGCGCCGAGCGGAACCTTGCCAAGCCTCGGCGCCGCGGCCGAGACCAGCGCCAACTGAGTTTTCGAACGAACTGCTCGGTGCGCGAGGGTGTCACATGGCAACCACCACGCACGGCGATATCGAGGCGCGCTCCCGGCAAGCCGCACATCGTGGGGTCAATAAAGTCTCGAAGGGCGCGACCGGTTCAATCTACAGGCGGCGCTCCCCTAGAGTGTTTTCCAGCGAAAGCCTGCCCGGACGTGATCCGGGGTGGATACCGGTTCGCATGAAGAAAACGCGTCAAAATATGGAGATAGAGCCTCCGTTCCGATTCAATCGGAACGGAAAGCTATTTCGCGCCAGAAAAAATCGCCGCCTCGCGCGCGACGCTGGATCGCTTCGCCGTAATGGTGAACTCAGAATATCGCCGGCGATGCCTTGTCGATCTCACGGGTTATGGAGAACGGGTTGAAAGTGACTTTGCCCGCGCCGGAACCGCCGCCCATGCCAGGGTTTTTGGCAAGGTCGGCGACCGGCGAACCGCCCACAAATATGATACCGCCGCTCACCGTGTTCAGTTCGTCGTCGGTCAGTTCGCGGGTTTCGCTCATTCCAGTGTTCGCGTGCATCGGTGTTCTCCATCGTGATGCCGCGTTGGTTTGTGCGGCTGCGTACTCCTTTGTCGCTCTAAATCGTGGCCGGGTTCGTGATCTGGATCACACGATGGTCGATGTCTTATTTGGGTCGAACTGAAGAACTCGGTGCGAGCAAATGTATTCCGGATTGCCCCTGTCGAGACGACATGGCTAGCAACGCCGGCAACACCCACTTCCTAGCGCCACTACGCCTCTCGAGCTAGCAGTATAGTGATCGAGGGCGCATGCCGGACATTATCGTTGAGCCTTGAAATATCTTTAGGGGGCTGACTTCAGAAGTGGGTCATTCGCGTCGGTCCAGCTGTGAGCCGGTCACTTCCAGTTTACACCCCCAACTCCGGACATGCCACGGCGCGGCAACAACTATGTGCCAACGGACTAAACCGCTCGCGCGGTAAGGCGCTGCGGCGAGCGGCATGGCCGTGCCAGCAATGGATGGAACGATGGGAGCGTCTTACCTGGGCCAGAAGCATGTCCCCAGAACCGATGATCGTTCAGCATGATGATCGCGCGATCTATCATCGACGGCGTTGGGAGCGCACCGAACGCAGCGAGACGACATCTGCCTCGCGGACAGTTTCGAATACCCGAACCGATGCGATTGGAGATGCAGTCATGATATATAAGGCGAGCTCGAAACAATTCCGTTGGACGCTGTCACGTGGAAATATTTGTTCGGCCGATGCGGTACAAAGGCTGCCAGACAGGCACATAACGCAAAAGTTGTAATATGTGCCCTTTTTACAACGCGCAACTCTTTGAAATTACAGGGACGGTGAAAGGTGTTTTCACCCATTCGCAAAGTTCGTGCCATATCGCAAAAGTTGTACTCGCACTCAGGCACGACAGCCGTCAAATCCCATAGCGTCTGACGCGCCATCTCGCCACACCTCCCGCGGTTTCCTCCATTGGAGGTTTGCGTACGCCGGCCTCGCCGTGCGAGGCGCCACCATCATGGGGCCGGCATCCGCAAACCTTCACACGACCGGACTCAATGCACCTGAGCAAGCACGATGGTTAACTCAAACAGTGATAGCGGCAGGCTCGTTCGACGTGAACAGCACTGTGAATCGTGCACCTCGCCCCGAATGATTTGGACCGAAAAGCGGCTGACCACCGATTTGATTGACAAGAGACGAAACGATCTTCATCCCGAGACCCTTTGACTTCTTCGGATCAAACCCTTTCGGAAAGCCGGGGCCATCGTCAGAGACTGAAAGTTCGTAACCTTTGCCGAAATTCATACCCAACCTGACCGCGATCTTGCCGTTGGCATATTTGGCGGAGTTCGTCACAAGTTCGCTGACAATGTAACCCAGCGGTATCCCGATTGCGGTTGGGACTTCCAGCGCAATCCCTTCAACTGCAAGATCATACTCACCACCTTGGGCTGGCAAAATGCCCCTCATGTCCTGGCAGAGATTCTCCAGATATTGTTTAAGCTCAACGCTTCTGGAGTGATCCAGAGCGTGAAGACGTTTATGCACGCTTCCTATTGTAGCGACGCGGTTGGCTGCGATCTTCAATTGCTCGGCTGCCTCGGCGTTCTGCGCCTCTCGGCTTTGCAGTGAAAGCAAGCTCGACACCATCTGAAGGCCGTTCATTAGCCTATGATCAAACTCACGGCTCATAAGGTCTTTGTGCCTGATCAACTCGTCTTTTTGATCCAACAGCGCCCGTTCGTGAGCGAGAGCCTCTCGTAACTGGGTTTCCGTGCGATTGACCCTTTTTAGCTCTTTCTGCCCCCTCTCAAGCGCAACAGATGATGCGAGTGGGCAATCCGGCGGCTGTTGAAGAAACGCAGGTGTTTGGACCGAAGTTTTTTGCCGAGGTTCTGAACTCCAAACCACATCGACGCTCATCGGTTTTTCCCCCCGAAGCACGGTAGCGAATTGTCCATTGTCGAATTTATGAGGGTTATCGAGGAAACGACGCTTGATTTAGATCAACCCGCTCGTCGACGACTTCCGAGATGGGTCAGGAACGGAACTCATGAACCGCGGCAAACAGCATATCCATCGAACCGTCTCGTCGGCTCGGCCGCACAGCGAGATTAAAGCTCAGAATTTTAGGGTGGTTCGCAACCCAAAAACCGCGGCGTCCTTGACCCGTTTTGTATGGCTTGGATCGTCTGGATCAGCTGCACCGCCGGCAGGATGAACGACATATTGAAATGTGGGTTGCAGCATCCATCCCGGCCTGATCACCGCTTGATAAGTCAACTCTAGCACGGCCTCATAGTCGCGTATCGGGACATCCAAGTTGGTAAAATACTGGACATCTCGATCATATTGCTGAGCAACGTCTGAAATTTTCATGTATTCAAGCGTAATTCCGAATATGTCGTTCGGGCGCGAAGGCGTGACGCCTGAAAATTGCAGGCCTCCGTCAAGGTAGAGATCAACGAGATTGCGGTCCGAAGGCGCAACTGACGCTCGCGCAAAAAAGCCAATTCCTTTGTCCGATCCTGCGATGGCCCGCATAAGCAGCTGCTCATAGAGGATGAACACGCCATGATTTGCTTGCAATTGGCCCGGTGCGCCGGAACCAAGTGGGTTAGCCAGCGAAATACCCTGGGCGGTGAATCGCTGATCGTTGAAGGGACCGGCGTGGTACCAGCCGCCAGCCTCGATTGCGGCGGGCAACCTGATGCCTTCCTCGCCGAGATCAAAACCATACCTCACCTGCCCAATGGCCAATGGCGGGTCGTTGACACGGAAAGCAAGCCCGTTCGGGTTACGGATCTGGGGATCTGCGGCTCCAGGCCCTGCAGCATTGCCATCAAAGATCGCCAGATAGACGGTGATCGGATCGGAAAGCTGCGCCTTCAGGCGAATGCCAGGAACGGCGAGCGGTGGCGATGGGCCACCGCTCGGCAGGTTGATCGCGAGAATCGCAGGCCATCCGACTGAGGAATTGATGAATACGTCATCGTACAGGCTATCAAAGAATTCGACGTCGGCCGCTTGTTGACCCACCCGAATTGCAATTTTGTTGTTCAACAGCGATTGCTCAATCCACAACTCGTAGAGCCGTGTGGACGTGAGCGCTTCGATGTTGCTGACAAGCATGAGATTGCCGATGTAGTCTCGAGACAATCCCTGGCCATTGATCTGAAACATGTTTGCGTGGAACCTGGCTCCCGTCCATCCCATCATCCTGTCCAGATCGATGTCGGCACCGAGATCAAGGCGACCAGTCAAGATACCGCCTTGCCTTACGCCTCCTGAAGCATTGCCAAGCACCTCGCCAATATAGGTGGCGTTGAACTGGATCCCCAATTGCGCGAACGCGTCGCTCAGTCTTGATGTCGTCAGGAAACCCAATGTTGCGGGAGTTTTGGCATCGTCTGCGTTAGCTTCAGGCGAGTTCAAACAAGCGGCGGCCATCGCCAAAATCGTAAACAATCCCCATAAGGGGAGTTTAACCGAACAGGTCGACATGCCCGCCCCTCTCCGATTCGGATCGAAACGACTGGCGCTCACAGAGCGTCTACCCCGGCTTCGTTCAGTTTAGCTGGGAACAAGCATCAGGACAGCCGCCAGACCCATGACCGCTGCCCCAAGCCAGCCGAGAATTACGATCGACCGGCTTGAAGTAAATGCACCCATCACGGATTTGCTGGAGGCGATCAGGATGATCACCACCATTAAGGGTACCGCCACCACGCCATTGATCACCGCGCTCCAGAACAGCGCCTTCATTGGACTGATGGGCGAATATTGGATGACTAATCCGACAAGCACGCTGACCGCTATCACGCCATAGAAACCGCGCGCATCCTTCGCTTTTCGTTCAAGACCCGATTGCCAGCCCATGGCTTCCGCGAGCGCATAGGCGGCAGAACCGGCGAGCACCGGCACGCCGATCAGGCCGACGCCAAGGATCCCAAGCGCGAACAGGAGAAAGGCGAAATCGCCTGCCAGCGGCCGCAGCGCGCTCGCAGCCTGAGCAGCGGTCTCAATGTCGGTAATTCCCGACACGTTAAGCGTAACCGCGGTGGCGAGAATAATGAAATAAGCTGTGAGATCGGAGTACAACATTCCGCTCCAGGTATCCCACTGTATGCGCCGGAGTTCCGTGGGCGCCGCATTCGGATCCTGCAAAAGCGGCTCAGCGCCGCTCCTAGCGTGCATGTCTTCTACTTCCTCCGAGGCCTGCCAGAAGAAGAGGTATGGACTGATAGTCGTACCAAAGACACCAACGACCACGGCGGCGGTGCTAAAATTCAGCGTCAGCTTCGGCCACACCGTCCTGAAAGCGACTTCTCCCCACGGAACATGGACGGTGAACAGGACTGCGGCATACGCTAATAACGAAAGCGTCAACCATTTCAGGAAAAAGACGTAGCGGTGATACGGGATAAAAATCTGCAGCAGCAACGTTGCAATCACAAAAAATGCGGTCATGAAGTGGCGATCGAAACCGCTGATGAGCTCCGCGACTTCCCCCATGGCAGCGACGTCGGCGGCAATGTTCAGCGTGTTGGCGATCAACAGTAGTAAGACGACGCCCTTGAGGACTATCGGTGGAAAGGTCGTCTTGATATTTGCGGCCAGACCTTTGCCGGTGACCCGCCCGATCTGCGCGCACATGGCTTGGATCGCCGACATCAGCGGGTACGCCAATGGCATCGTCCAGAGCATGTTTAGGCCAAACTGAGCCCCTGCCTGGGAGTAGGTGGCAATGCCGCTTGGGTCGTCGTCAGCCACGCCGGTAATGAGCCCCGGGCCGAGCCGCGACAACGGGTGTTCCTTCAGGCGGCCCCAAAGGGCGTGAAAAGCATTCGCGGACCAAGGTTTCTTGACGCCATCCTCAAGTAGCTGCACGGCATCTCACCTCTCATCGACCTGCCTTTTGAGGATCGCAAAGAGAAGTTAGCTATCCATGGAACAGTCGTTCAGAATTGATATATCGCAACAAGCGGCCGCTGCGTTGAGAGCAAGAGAAACGTTCGGAAGGGATTTTCGAGTAGCCTGCTGAGGAGCGCTCTCGTTCCCACGACCTCAGCCGCAATTCCAGACCGGCCCGACCGGTGTCTGCGTCCAGCACGGTCCGAAGCTGCCGCCATTGTAGTGGCCGCGATAAAAGCCAGGCTGGCCGAAATAGTACCAGTTGCCATCATACCCGTAATAACGAGGAACCGGATAAATATACCAAGGGCGCCGTTCGCGGTTCGCCAAACGCCGCATCGCATCTTTCTGGGCGTAAAGTGGCTGGCTGTTGCTTAGCGGCTGTTCGTAACCCGGCAGGAAGCCGTAGCCATGCCAGCGCGGCGCCGGCCGCTTGTGAATTGGCGCGGCCGTCGCGACGACCGACAGCAGCGACAGAACAGCAGCAATTGATAGACACACGAGGCGCGACATGGGCACACCATAGACATTCCGCTGCGGGAATTCAAATCCGGGTGCAAGGCTCTTCGCAGCTTAATGCAGACCTGGCAGTCGAGGGTCATATCCGCTGCGGGGTCATAGGTGCCGATTTTAGCATGTCCGGTTGGGGGGTAATCCCGGAAATGCCGATTGCTTCTTATTCCATCGCCTCGTAGGTAATCCGTCGTGCATTTTCCACAGGGAAAGAGGGGCTATGCGAAGAGCATAGCCCCTTGATTGACAACACCATGATGGATGTTGTGATTATTGGAACAATGCAACGATGGCGCCGACAACGGCACCCACTACACCGCCAACGGCGCCTCCGACGTTGCCGAAGTGGGATTGCCCCCAAGATGAACCCTGATGGGCGCCGTTCCCTGCGCCTGCAAGGACGGATTGCAACGTCGGGCTACCCGCCACGACCGTCTCAAGCTCCGCGTCGGTCAGCTCACGCCCAACGTTCACATCGATATTGGCCATTGTCTTAGCTCCGGCCAAAACTGATCGGGCCAGGACCACCGCCCGGGCGGCCCGGGAACCACGGCGGACAAATGGGGATATTTCCACCGGCGTCTACGGTGACGCCACCGGCAACGAGTTCGAGTTGCTCCTCGGTAAGAACCTCCGGAGCGGTATTTTCAAATTCGCGGTTCAACATCGTCATCTCCTGTTTAGAGAGCAGCGTGATTGCCGCCCTGATAAGCGTTGAGCGGCGTCATTGCCGTTCGAATGGTTTGTCGCACGAACGCCGGCTAGGGAAACGTGATCAGCGTCACACGGTTTGAGTGGGCGACGCTCGATCAGTTCGATGCCGAATGGCACTCGCCGACTTTCGGTCCCTGGTCACTTCCGCAGTTCCGCGGCACCGCGATGCAGAACATCCTGAAGTTTGAGTTCGCTGTGGGATCACATCTGTTCGACGGGATGCAAAAGAGCATCTCTGTGGGCAGCAAAGCTTGCGGCCCGCGCGACATGAGCTGCGAGCGGATCGATGTCCCGTTCGCGCTGCGCAAACATCCAATAGTGCACGGGAATCTCAAGGAGCCCGATGCGCACGAGCATGCCGGACGCTAACAGCGGACTCACCGCTCGCTCGGGCACAACACCGATATAACGTTGCCCCTGCAGAGCGGAGATGACCGCCATGCTGGACGACAATCTCAACCCTGGATGAGCAAGACGGCTCGCATCGGCACGGTGCGCCGCGAGCGCCGGAACGAGCGTCTGCGTTAGCTCGCTCTGCTCCCAAAGTATCGGTGCCTGATCCGTCAAGTTAGCCCAGCCGAGGTCGTCAGGGACCTGCCGCGCCCGCTCCGGAGAGCCGCACAAGATCAGGCGATCGACAAATACACCGACTTGACGAAATTGAGGGTGGCTTGGCATGACGTTGGTCACACCGACGTCAGCGGTGCCTCGCATGACCCACGCCGCGACCTCCTCGACAGTTCCGCGCACAAGGTCCACCTCTATCGGATTTGCAGCAGCGACCCGCGCGACAAGTTCTGGCATCCAAAAATCATAAGCGTTCGAGGTGCAGGCAACGAGCGAGGATGGAGCCGCCGGCCGCCGGCTTTCGACGCGTCGAATCGTCAGATCTACATCGCGCAGGATGCGCTCCGCCTCGTTGAGCAAGACCTGGCCGGCCTCGGTAAGCATGAGCCGACGTCCCGATCGGTCGAACAGCAGGACGTCGTGTTTCTCCTCGATCTTCTTGATGGAAACGCTGACGGCTGATTGCGTGAGGCCCAGTCGCTCGGCTGCATGCGTAAAGCTTCCGAAGTGCGCGGCTTCGAGAAAGATCTTCATCTGTTCGAAGGTCATTAAACCTCCTCATTTTCAGTTCGCCGGCCCGGCGCATGAAGGTCCAAATCCAAACACATCAGCCCGGTGCCGGCGCCCGCATGGGCCACATCGAACCAATTCGGAGCCGTCCTTGCCGTGAAATCAGTCAACCGTCCTTCTTCCGATGAATTTCGCTCATCCCCGCGTCTGAGACGAACGAAAGCCGATAGAGTTCATTGATACACTTCGATGCCCATGAATTAAATATATGTGTTGTCGGTTTCTGATCAGAATACAGGCATCTTTTGACGATTTAACGATCAACAGCGCCGTATTTAAAGCAATCGCTTCTGCGGCCGATCTTGGCGCGGTGCTTGCTATTCCTTGTCGTGAACAAACTTGCTGATCGACAGGGATCGAAATGACGACTGCAACCTCCACAAATCCTGATGAACCGATGCTGGCCCACCATCGGGGTTGCTCGTGCCCGCAACAGAACTGGCGGGACCGCGTGATGGAGTTTGGCATCTGGCTCCCTGTATACGGCGGATGGCTGCGTTCCCTGGACGCGCCGACGGCTCCCGACGTCGCGGCCTGTCTCGCTATCGCACAGCAGGCCGAAGCACTCGGCTTTGACTTTCTTTATGCGTCGGAGAACCTCCTGAATTGCATACACGGTCCCCAGGAGAGCGTCGCCGACGCATGGACCATCCTCGCCGCCATAGCCGTGGTCACAAGCAAGGTCGGACTCTGCGGGGCGGTGAAGCCGGGTTTCCGTTCACCCTTCCTCGTTGCCCGCATGCTCGACACGTTGTCGAAAATCGCGGAACGGAAGTTGGGCATGAACATCGTCTGCGGCTGGTGGAAAGAGGAATTTGATCTCTCCGGCGTGGATTGGCTCGACCATGACGGCCGTTACGATCGGGCCGCCGAATTCCTGCGCTCGCTTTATGGGCTGTTCCAGCCTCCGGCCATGGTCAGGGATGCGGCCGTAGCCGAAGCGGGATCGGAGAATGACATCGAGATCGATCACTCTCCCAGCTACGGCCTCGACCAAAGCGCTCTCCCCGAGGTCTGGATCGCCGGACATTCCGACCGCGCCGTGCAGATGGCGGCGGAGTGGGGCCATTGTCTTTTCCTCAACGGCATGAGCGACGAAGAACTCAAGCGACGTATCGAGACCGTTCGCCAGGAAGCCAATGGTTGGGGCAGGACCGTCCTGGTCGCTGCCAATGCCTATGTGATTGCGACGGAAACGACCGAACAAGCCCGGCAACGATGGAAATCCGTCATCGCGCGACGCAATTCGCAAACAATCGATTTTTTCCGGAAGGTGATCGGCGGATCCGGTGCCGCGGCGTGGGCCTCGCTCGGCGAAGAGCAGATGGTGGACTCAAACGCAGGGTTTGAGCTTGGCCTGATCGGCTCCTTCGAGGACATCCGCCAGCGCATTCCCAAGCTGCAAGCCATCGGCCTCAACCGCATCGTTTGCCAGTTTGATGACCCGATGCGGGACGCCGGACCCTTCATGAAGAATGTCATTCGACCGCTCCGTGAGAGTCGAATGATCGAACTCGCCGAGTAGCCAAAATGTCCAGCGATGTTGCCGTCTGCAGAAAGCCCGATATGAGCCCGTCGCCCGAGGATCTCACCCGGACGTTCAAGGAGTTCTTCAGCCGGCTGGCTTCTGGCGTCTGTGTGGTGACGTTCTGGCGCGGCGGACGTCTGCACGGATTCACGGCAACCTCCGTCATCTCGGTATCCCTGAGACCGCCGCGGGTGCTGTTCTGTATCTCGCAGGCCAGCGAAAGCTATTCCTGCCTCTCGCCTGGATCCGTTCTCGGCATTTCGATCCTGGACGCCGGACAGCGCGCCCTTTCGGATCGGTTTGCGAGCAAGGTCGCTTTCGGGGCCTACGACGACGTCAGGATCGCCGAAGGCGCGCAGCCGGCTCCGCTCCTGGAGGGAGCTCTCGGCCACATCACGGCGGTCGTCGGCGAAATAATCCCGTCCGGCGACCACGCCATCGTGCTTTGCGACGTCACCTCGGCGCATGCGGAAAGCGACGGAACTCCGTTGCTCTACTGCAGGCGCACCTACCACAGCCTGCACCACAGCATTTGAACCCTGGGAGAGATCGTAATGGATAAGTCAATCTTTGCCGCGATGCCGACCCTCACGCCAACCCTGGGGTTTGCGTCGATGATCGGATTAGGTCTGTTTTCCTTGGTCCTGTCCTACGGGGTCAAGATGCTGCTTGTTCGGAACACGCATGATTTCATCATCGCGGATCGTCGCGTCGGTTTCGGCTTCGGCGTCGGATCGGTCATCGCCGTCTGGACCTGGGCGATGGCCGTCATGATGAGTTCGGCAATGACCTACAAATGGGGATTGTCGGGCCTGTTCTGGTTCGTCGTTCCCAACGGATTTGCCGTCATCGCCATGATCCCGTTCGCGCGAATCCTGCGCAAGAACATGCCGGACGGCTATACGATCTCCGAATTCATCCAGTATCGCTTCAACCGCTCGAAGGTTGCGACGGCGATCGTGACCTTGACGATGATCTTCGGCATCATCCTCGAAATCCTGATCAACCTTAAGGGAACGTCGGTCGTCGTTTCCACGGTATTCGGCATCGACTGGAAGACGGCGACCATCGTCGGCATCATCTGCGTCATGGCCTATTCGTATTTCGGCGGCCTCTGGACCAGCGTGATGACCGGAACGTTGAACACCCTCATGGTCACCGTTCCCGCCGCCATTGTAGTTGCCGCGGTGTATGACAAGATTCCCGGCGGCACTCAGGCCGTGTATGACGCCGTCGGCAAAGCGGGTGCGCAAAATCTTTCCGTGTTGCGTCCCGATGCGGCCGCGGGGTTCGGCATCACCCTGGCTTTCGGACTTCTCGCAGCCACGGTTTCCGACCAGACATTCTGGCAGAAGGTATGGGCGATCAAGAGCCGTGACGTCGGCCGCACCTTCCTTTGGGCTGGCGCGCTGTTCTATCCGATTCCGATTTGCCTCGGCATGCTCGGACTCGTTGGTATCGCCTCGGGTCTCACCCCCGCCGACATCGGCGGCGATATCGCCGCCATCGGACCGTACATCGTATCGCATGTCGGTCTGCCGCTCACGCTCGTCATCCTTTATGTGCTGGTGATACTCGCGGCGTGTTATTCGACCATCGACGGTGCGAGCTCTGCGCTTTCATCGATCGTCGCGGTCGATATCATCAAGCGCTATTTCCCGAGCACCCCGGAAAGCCGTCTGTTTCCTATCACCAAATTGTCGGTGTTGCTGGGCGGTATAATCGCCACCGTCATCGTGCTTTCGGGAATCGATTTTACAACCCTGGTGTTGACCACTTACGCGCTGAAGACGTCGATCCTGTTGCCGCTGGTGCTGGCCATTCTTTGGCCGAAGACTAACACGGTGGGATTTGTCGGCGGGGTGATCGCGGCGATCGGGATCGGCATGCCGATCTACGAGACAGCGGGCGAACTGGTGGGAACACTCTCGATCGTCGCAATCGGCGGGCTCACCGTGGTGGTCTGCGGGTTGATCGGCAGCGAGCGGTTCGACGTCACCAAGCTGCGACGGGTGTCCGACGAGATCGCCAGTCCCGCCGTCGGCGCGGCCGAGTGATGCGGGCGTCTGCATCGCCCACCCCGTGGCGGGCGATGCCGTACTTGCCTTCAGATGAGAAGCAGACAGAAGCAAACAGAAAAAAAGGATCCCGGACATGTATTCGCTTATTCTAGTTCTCGGCCTTTGCGCCGCAGCTCTCTTCCTTTCGGGGTTTGCGAGGGGTCTCCGCAACGCAATCCTGGAGTATAGGCGGGGCAAGCCGGAGCCGACAGAAGTGCCGGACTACAACTATGCAGGAATGGCGGCAATCTCTGTTGTCGCCTCCGCTGTCGTCATCGCACTTGCGGGCTTCGGGCCCGGCTGGATCTACGCCGGCCCGCTTCTGGCACTGTGTACCGCGGCGGGTATCGGCACCGCCTTCTTCGTCGAGCGCCCTAGCGTCTGACGGATTTCATGCCTGAACCCGTAAATGACGGCTGAGCCGTTTGCTGCGTGCGTCATTTCTGACCTCGAAGGTCCCGCCGATTTTTCAGAACAAGGAGCGTATCCATGACGACGCAGAACAAGAAGAAAGCTCATCTGTTGGGATTTATTCAGCATGGGGTGAACAGCCATGCGACCGGCATGTGGCGCCATCCCAAGGACAAGGTGGGGTGGAGCTTCTCGACGCCGGAATATTGGCAGCACATGGCCAGAACCATGGAGCGTGGGTTGTTTGACGCGATGTTCATCGCCGACGAGCTCGCGCCCTACAACACCCACGAAAACAGCTCCGACGCCATCGTCAAATGGGCCGTGCAATGCCCCACGCACGAACCTTCAACGATTGTTCCTATCATCACCGCCGCAACTAGGCACCTCGGCGTCGGGGTGACGCTTTCGACGGCCTTTGAACATCCCTATTCGATGTGCCGCCGGCTTTCGAGCCTCGACCATCTCTCCGGCGGCAGGGTGGCGTGGAATATCGTGTCCTCCTATTCGAAGAGCGAGTGGGACGCCTATGGCCACCAGATGACGGAACGAACCGGCCGTTACGAGCGGCTCGAGGAGTACATGGAGGTCTGCTACAAGCTTTGGGATTCCTGGGAACCCGGCGCGATCATCGCTGACAAGGCCTCCGGGATCTATGCCGATCCATCGAAGATCAAGGTGGTCCATCACGAGGGTAAATATTACAAGTGCGACGGACGTCACTTCTGCGCGCCGTCGCCGCAAGGACGTCCGGTGCTCTGGCAGGCAGGCTCTTCCGGGCAGGGACGCGACTTCGCGGCAAAACATGCCGAAGCGATCTTTGCCGTTCATCCGAACGTCGACCGGATGAAGCAATATTGCACCGATCTGACCGAACGGCTTACCGGCAAGTTCGATCGGGCACCGGGCTCGGTCAAGCTGATCTACGGTCTTCAGACCGTGGTGGCGGAAACCCGGAGCGAAGCCCAGGAAAAGTACGAAAGGATCAAGGCCTGCATTCCGCCGGAAGGCGCATTGGCCTGGATGTCCGGGCATTTCGGGCTGGACTTCTCGACCTACCCTTCCGATGCCATCGTGCAGAACATCGAGGTGCCGGGAATCCAGGGATTGTTCGAATCGATCATCTACGCCAAGGGCGGCGCGCCCGTGACCGTGAAGGAGGCCGCCATGATCTATGCCCAGGGCATGGGAATGCCGGTTGCGGTCGGAACGGCGGCGGATATCGCCGACCAGATGGAGCATTACATGGATGAGGGTGGGGCCGACGGCTTTATGCTGGCCGCAACCTACACGCCTGGATGCTTCGAGGAGTTTGCCGATCTCGTTGTTCCGGAACTGCAGAAACGCGGCCGGTTTCGCACAAAATACACGGGCGCAACGCTCCGAGAAAATTTGCTTGCTAACTGAGACATTCTCTCCTTCGTCAGAGAAAGTTCTGATCGAATTCCGTTGTAGGTCATAAGCGCCGATTTTGGCACGTCCGCAGCATGTCCGGTTAGCCCTTACCCATATCGCGTGCGCGATCTTGTCGAACGGTTCTTCAACAAGATCAAGCAGTGTCGGCGGGTTGCGATCCGATATGACAAGCTCGCAGCCAACTCTCTGGCGTTCGTCAAACCCGCATCAATCCGAAATTTGGCTGCGTGCAAGTGAGTTCACGGCCCAAGCCTCCAGGATGCGCCTCGAGGAAAAATTCTCCCGTGGGATCAATGTGATTTGGGTCGTCCAGTCCTGCTTGCGAAAATATTGCTGTTCTCTTCCGACCCAAATCAGGTCTACATCCTCCGCCGTCCTGTCCCACAAAGGGGCGGCTCGAGATCGTCACGGACGCGGGGCAGGATGCGGTGGACGCGGGTAGCGCATTGACGAACGCGCTTGGCTCGCGGACGGCGAAGTCGTGTGGTCCTGACGCCCCGACGCTGGCGTCAAGTTGGCGAAAGAGATTTCACCGATGACGGTGGCAAACAAGCCCGGTCACCGAGGAGAGCGCGAAGGAAACCGTTAAAACCATTGCGTGCGGGAATGCCGGGTGAACCGGTGCGACCGTGGTGACTAACGCGCGTGCTTTCTACACTACACGCGCGGCTGCGGGTGCAACGGGCACCCGGCATTCCCCACGCCCTTTGTTGGGCGGAAGATAAATGCAAAACTCGGGCGCTATCCGCGCCGCGGGAATGCGGAGACATATTACAACGTCATTGCGAGCGGAGCGAAGCAATCCATGCAGCAACATGAAAGCAAGAATGGATTGCTTCGTCGCTTTCGCTCCTCGCAATGACGAGATGGAGCACAGGCGCCTACTCCGGCTTCTTGCCCAATTGCGCGTGCGGCCGGCCGAAATCCGGCACCGCCGAATCCTGGCCGATTTCGACGATGCCGCGGCGGATCGCGCGAGTGCGGGTGAAATGCTCGAACAGCGCCTCGCCGTCGCCGCGGCGGATGGCCCGGGTGAGCTTGGAGAGGTCCTCGTTGAAGGTGCCGAGCATTTCCAGCACCGCGTCCTTGTTGTTGAGGAACACGTCGCGCCACATGATCGGGTCGGAGGCGGCGATGCGGGTGAAGTCACGAAAGCCGCCGGCGGAGAACTTCAGCACCTCGGATTGCGTGACACCTTCAAGCTCATCCGCTGTGCCTACGATTGTATAGGCGATCAGATGCGGCAAATGGCTGGTGATCGCGAGCACCAAATCGTGATGGTCGGGTGTCATGATCTCGACCTTGGCGCCCAGCGCGGTCCAGAACGCGCGCAGCCTCTCGACCGCTTTCGGATCGGTGCCTTCCGGCGGCGTGAGGATGCACCAGCGGTTGATGAAGAGTTCGGCGAACCCGGAGTTGGGACCGGAATGCTCGGTGCCGGCTACGGGGTGCGCCGGCACGAAATGCACGCCTTCCGGCAGATGCGGCGCTATCTCGCGCACCACCGCGCCCTTGACCGAGCCGACATCGGACACGATCGCGCCCGGCTTGAGACAATCAGCGATTTCCTGCGCGACCGGGCCGCAGGCGCCGACCGGGATGCACAGGATGACCAGATCGGCATCTCTTGCCGCCTCCGCATTGCTGTCCACGACGCGATCGACAATGCCGAGTTCAGACACCCGCGCGCGGGTCCTGGCCGAACGCGCGGTGGTGACGATTTCTCCGGCGAGCCCCTGCGCCCGGGCGGCGCGCGCGATCGAGCCGCCGATCAGCCCGAAGCCGATCAGCGCGATCTTCCTGAAGAGCGGCGCGGCGTTCACGGCTGCGCCATGAAGTCGCGCAAGCCGTCGAGCACCAGGCGATTGGCCTCCTCGGTGCCGATGGTCATGCGCAAGGCGTGCGGCAGGCCGTAATTGTTCAAGGCGCGCAGCACCAGGCCGCGTCTGGTCAGGAAGGCGTCGGCGTCGGCCGAGGTCTTGCCCTTCTCCAGCGGGAAATGGATCAGGATGAAGTTCGCCACGCTGGGCGTCACCTTGAGGCCGAGCTTCCCGACTTCCTCGGTCAGCCAGTTGCCCCATTTCTCGGTGTGCGCCTTTGACATCTCTTGATGTGCGGTGTCCTCGATCGCGGCGACCGCCGCCAGCATCGCCGGCGTCGAAACGTTGAAAGGTCCGCGAATCCGGTTCACCGCATCGACGATATCGGCCGGGCCGAACATCCAGCCGATCCGCAGCGCGGCAAGCCCGTGGATCTTGGAAAACGTGTGCGTCATCACGGTATTGTCCGTTGTCGCCACCAGTTCGATGCCGATCTCGTAATCGTTGCGCGACACATAGTCGGAATAGGCGGCATCGAGCACCAGCAGCACATGCGGCGGCAATCCGGCGCGCAGCCGCTTGACCTCGTCGAACGGCAGATACGTCCCGGTCGGGTTGTTCGGGTTGGCGAGCCAGACCAGTTTGGTGCGCGGCGAGACCAGCTTGAGGATCGCATCGACGTCGGCGGTGAAGTTGGTCTCGGGTGCGACGACATTGATGGCGCCGTTGGCCTTGGTCGCGATCGGATACACCAGAAAGCCGTGGGCGGTGCTGATGGCCTCGTCGCCGCGGCTGAGATAGGTGTGAGCGAGCAGGTTGAGAATCTCGTCGGAGCCGGCGCCGCAGATGATGCGGTTGGGGTCAAGCCCGAAGGCGCGGCCGATCGCCTCGCGCAGCACGCGCGAAGTGCCTTCCGGATAGTCTTCCAGATGGGCCGCGGCCTTCTTGTAGGCGTCTATCGCCTTCGGCGACGGCCCGAACGGCGTCTCGTTGGCCGACAGCTTGAACACCTTGCGGCCCGGCTCCGCCACCGGGCTTTTGCCAGGTGTGTAGGGCGCAATATCGAGAATGCCGGGATTCGGCATGGGGCGGGACATCGTCAGCTCCGGATTATCGAGGCGGCTTATCGGATTTGGCTGCCCCGTTCGGGGGCACCGTATAGCGCGTTGCGTGGCTGCCGACGAGAGCCGACGAACGCACCGACGCGCCGGCCTCGATCAGCGCCGACCTGATCTTTTCAAGGCGGGCAGCGCCTGCCACCGACACCAGCAGGGCGGCGCCGTCGAAGGCGGTGTCCGGCACCGCGACGATTTCCGCTAGCGGCGACAAGGCGCGCGCGATCTTGGCGTTCCAGCCGGAAACCCGAATGCTCCACATCTCGACTTCGGTCACCATGGCGCTGTCGGCAACGCGCGACACCACGAATACCGGCAGCGCCGCCGGGTGGTCGGCGCGTTCGACGAACGGCAGCCGCGCAATGATCTTCGGCGCGCCGCTGGCTTCGAGCGCGATCCACCACGGGGTGCGGCTGGAAGTGGCGGAGACCAGCGCCAGATCGCCCTTCGAGTTCGCGACCGCCTCGACCGCGGCCGTCGCGCTGAAATGCGAGACATAGGGAACGGTGAAACCGAAATGGAATCGCGCCGAATCCCGCATCGCGGATTTGCCCAGCGAAATATCGGCATGGACCGAAAACGGCGCCTGCACATAGGTGAACGTCGAGATGATGACCCGCCAGATGCTCTCGACGGTGTCGAGCGGCAGGATGCCGCGGTGGCGCTGCACCAGCCGGCGCATCATGTCGGCCTCGCGCGCCGGGCGGAACGCCGAGCCGACCTCCTGGGTCTTTTTCACCGAGATCAGGCGATCGATGATGTCGCCGCGCGCCATCAAGAGGCCGTGGACCTGCTCGTCAATGGCGTCGATCTCTTTGCGCAGCACCTCGAGCGAGGGCGGAGCGGGGGGCGTTTTGGACATTTTTTGACCTGACGACGTTTTCCTCGTCCCGAGGAGCAGCACTTGCGCGGTGTCTCGAAGGATGAAGACCCGTTCTGTCTCATGGTTCGAGACGGCGCAAGGGCGCCTCGTCACCATGAGCCCCGAGGAGCCATTCTCGCTTCAGTGCGCGGTTAGGTTAACGGCCAGGGGAATCGGGTGAATTTAATCACGCGGCGATGAGGCTTGCGAGATACTCATCGTCCCACCCTGCTGTTTTGCGCCGGAGGCGGATTGAATCCTTGCCCGGGGCCTTTCGGGTGAGATTGTAGGCGATGTGCCGGCAGGTGGCGAAATTGACCGGGGCGTTGTCGGTTCTGACGCGGCATTCGTCGTCGCGAAAGACCATGTCCATGACCCAGTGCAAGGAGTTCTCGATGGCCCAGTGCGCGCGGATCATCGGGCCGACCACAGCGGCCAGCATCACCAGCGAGGTGATGTAGAAGCGCGTCTCGTCGGTGATCTTGCTGTTGATTTCGCGCCGGCTTTCGACCACGACAATGGCGTTCAGGCCCGGCCATTGGTGGCGCGCCTGCAGCCAGTCGACATCGTGGATCACCGTGTAGTTTCGGGCCTCGATACGGCCGTGATCAGCATCGATGGTTTCGTGCGTGCTGATTGTGGTATCCTTGTATTTCAAGGCTTTCTGCTCCTCGACGAAGACCTCGACATCCTCGCGCAGGGTGCCCTGATTGCCCTTCAGCGCGACAATGTAATCGGCCTTTTTCTCGATGATTTTCGTGGCGATGTCACGCTGACAACCCATCGCATCGATCGTCACGACCGCACCCTCGATCGACATCATGTCGAGCAGCGCCGGGATGGCGATGATCTCGTTCGATTTCTCGTTCACCTTCACCTGGCCCAGCACGATGCGTTGCCGCGCCGCGAAGGCAGAGACCATGTGGATCGCCTCTTTCGAGCCCTTCGTCTGATACGAGCGCCGTGACGTCTTGCCATCGATCGCGATCACCTCCGCGGGCGTGTTCGTCAGCGCCGCGACCCAGGCCACAAAGCAAAGCTGGAAGGCGCGGGCATCGAGCGTGGCGAAGATATCGCCGAGATGATCATGCGAGGGCGTGCCGTTCACATAGGGCCGAAACCGCCGCAGCAGCTCGATCTTCCGCTCGCCAAATCGCGCGATGTCGGTGAACGCCTCCGCGCCCGCAAGAACCGCCAGAAGAATCAGCAGCAGCACCTCCGGCAGCGGGTAATCCACCTTGCCGGCCTGACGATGATCCGGCAACCCGCTGAAATAGTGAAGGAAACTCGTCGTCTCCGTGATCACTGCAAATCGTGTTCCGTCCGAATCCATCACCGTCCTCCACCCTGCGACTCAGTGGATCACAACAGATTCAGCACTTCAGCCTTTTGTCACGATCTGCTTCACCCGATTACCCTGGGTTAACGGCCGGACGATCTTGACGAAAAGCGGCATCGGGACTAGCTTTAGGCCACTCCGTGGTCATTTGAGCCGGCCGGCTTGCAGCCACGTTAAACAACTCGCTAAACAGGCCGGGGACAGAAGTGATCCCGGCCGAACCTATGTTCAGGCCGGGTTTTTTATGGCCTGATTTCCGGTGGTTTCGCAACCTCCCGAGAGGTCGGTAAAGATGGTAGGCGTGCAGTCAGTACCCAGCCCGGCGATCCATGCGGAGGAGCGCGCGCGCGAAGCCGATCATCCAAGCTCGCGGGTGGCGGTGTTCGGCCCGGACCAGCCGTTGAAACTCGATTGCGGCATCGATCTCGCGCCGTTCCAGATCGCCTATCAGACCTATGGCGAGCTCAATGCCGGGCGTTCCAACGCCATTATGATCTTCCATGCGCTGACCGGCGATCAGCATGTCGCCAACCTGCACCCGGTGACCGGCAAGCCGGGCTGGTGGGAAACCATGGTCGGTCCCGGCCGTCCGCTCGATACCGACAGGTATTTCATCATTTGCTCGAACGTCATCGGCGGTTGCATGGGCTCTACCGGGCCGGCCTCGACCAATCCCGCCACCGGCAAATTGTGGGGGCTGGATTTTCCGGTCATCACGATTCCCGACATGGTGCGCGCCCAGACCATGTTGATCGACCGCCTCGGGATCGAGACCCTGTTCTGCGTGGTCGGCGGTTCGATGGGCGGCATGCAGGCGCTGCAGTGGACCGCAGCCCATCCCAAACGCGTGTTCTCGGCGCTGGCGGTAGCCTGCAGCACGCGGCATTCGGCGCAGAACATCGCGTTCCACGAACTTGGCCGGCAGGCTGTGATGGCGGATCCGGACTGGCGTCATGGCCGCTATTTTGAAGAAGGCACCTATCCGCATCGCGGCCTCGGCGTCGCGCGGATGGCCGCCCATATCACCTATCTCTCTGACGCCGCCCTGCATCGCAAGTTCGGACGGCGGATGCAGGACCGCGAGCTGCCGACGTTCTCGTTCGATGCCGACTTTCAGGTCGAGAGCTACCTGCGTTATCAGGGTTCTTCCTTTGTCGAGCGGTTCGATGCCAACAGCTATCTCTATCTGACGCGCGCGATGGATTATTTCGACATTGCCGCCGATCATGACGGCGTGCTGGCGGAAGCCTTCCGCGGCATCCAGGCGCGACTCTGCGTGGTGTCGTTCACCAGCGACTGGCTGTTTCCGACCTCCGAATCGCGCGCCATCGTGCATGCGCTCAACGCCAGCGGCGCGCGGGTGTCGTTCGCCGAGATCGAGACCGATCGCGGGCATGACGCGTTCCTGCTGGACGTTCCGGAATTTTTCGACATTTCGCGCGCGTTTCTCCAATCCGCCGGTGCGGCGCGCGGCCTGACCAGGACAGGCGGCTGACATGACCATGCAGCAACAGACCATGCCGTTGGTCGGCACCGCCGCGCGCGGCACTGAAAGTTATCGCGGCGATCATCTCTTGGTGGCGCAGATGGTCGAGCGCGGCTCCAAGGTGCTCGACGTCGGGTGCGGCGAGGGCGATCTGTTGCAGCTGCTGGAGAGCCGGGGCATCGATGGCCGCGGCATCGAACTGTCGCGCGAGGGCGTCAACCACTGTGTCGCCAAGGGTCTCGCGGTGGTGCAGGGCGACGCCGACACCGACCTTGTCAATTATCCCGACGATGCGTTCGACTATGTGATCCTGTCGCAGACCCTGCAGGCGACGCGGCAGCCGCGCGTGGTGCTGGAGAATTTGCTGCGGATCGGACGCCACGCCATCGTGTCGTTTCCGAATTTCGGATTCTGGAAGATGCGGCTGCAGCTGTTGGTCGGCGGCCATATGCCGCGCACCGAGAATTTGCCGGCGACCTGGTACGACACGCCGAACATCCATTTCTGCACCATCAAGGATTTCGTGCAGCTCTGCGACGAGATCAACGTCAAGATGGAGCGCGCGGTGGCGCTCGATCTCTACGGCCGCCCGCTGCGGCTCAACGCGCCCTGGTGGTTCTGGAACATGTTCGGCGAGCAGGGCGTGTTCCTGCTGAGCCGCGCCGGCAAGGCGCGGTAAGCCCAAATGTTTACGCCATGACGAAACGCCAAACGCGCCGTACTAAGCCATCGACCTCGGGTCGCGTGCCGGCCAGCGGCCGGCTTCGACCAAAGCGATGAAGCGTTCGACCATTTCGCTGAACAGTGCGGGCTCTTCCAGGTTGAGCACGTGGCCGGACTTCGGGAAGAAGGCCAGCCCCGACGCGGGCAAATGCTTCTTCAGGAACAGGCTGGGTTCGATGCAATTGTCGTCCTCGTCGCCGCAAATGATCAAGGCTGGCGTCGGGACTTTCCGGATGGCGTCGGTCAGGGTGTAGATCGAGGGCCGGCCGCCCTGGAAGCTGCGCATGGTGTTGGCCGAGCCCCTGGAATCGTGCCGCGCCAGCGCCGCATAGAAGTCCGCGTGTCCGCGCGGGTCTTTCAGAAGAAACGAAATCCGGCTCGGTGCCTCGCGGGTGACCTTCGCGACCTCGGCAGATCCGACCGTCTCGAACTGTTCGGCGTTTTCCCGGCATTGCTTGCGGAAGGCGTCGAGATTGCCGAGGTCTGAGCCGGAGCCCACCGCGGCCAACGTCATCGACAAAGCGCGCTCGGGCGCGTTCAACCCGATCTGCAGCGACGAATAGGAGCCCATCGACAGGCCGACGAAATGGGCCTTGGCGATCTTGAGGTGATCGAGGACGGCCAGCGCATCGGTGTAGAAATGCTGGTAGGTGTAGACCTCGGCCGATGGCGGCACATCCGATGGCGTATAGCCGCGCGCGGAATAGGCAATACAGCGGTGCCGGCGCGAGAAGTAACGCATCTGCGGCTCCCAATTGGTGTGGTCGGCCGCGAATTCGTGCAGGAAAATGACCGGCGTTCCGCTGCCGGCCTCTTCGAAGTAGAGGCGGACATGGTCGCTGGTGACGGCATAGGGCATTTGCTGTTCCTTCCCTTGTTCTTGCTTTGACGCGTTTTCTTCGAGTGAACCCGCCGCCGCCCCACAGCGACCGCGGCCAGCGTTTCGCTTGAAAACGCTTCAGGCCCGTCCCGTAAATCGCAGTTAATACTCGCGGCCGCAATGAGGCGGGATCGTTTCTTTTTTCGTCATGGAATGATCGCGGAATGACCTCGAAACCGATTCCGCACTGCCGCATCGCGTCTTGCTCTCGCCACACCGAAACTCGCATACGAACGCCCGAATGCTGGCTTTGGCCAGTTCGGTGGGAACGGGGGTGTCACAAAGGAATGAGTATGGTTCAGTTGTTTGCGTTTCGTAAGTCGCTTCGCGTCGCTTCTCTTCACCTTGTTGCGTTAGCCCTGTGTTCGGGGGCGATCATCGCATCAGCCGCCCCGGCTTCAGCAAGATCTCATCACGGCATCGCAAGGTATGCTCATGCGCGTTACCATGGGCGTTACGCCGGCCGTCACACGGGCAGGCACTTCGCCTATCGTCATTATCGGCACGTCGCACGCGGATCGCGCTGGGAGCGGGGCGTAGCGCAAATGCAGGCGCGGGGCCTTGCCGACACCCGTGCCAGCCTGTCGTCAAGCACATCTTCCGGCGATATCGCGATGTCGGGCAACTTCGGTTCATCGAATGTCGTCGCCGAGGCGCGCCGTTACCTTGGCGGCAATCCCACCAGCCGAGGCAGCCTCTGGTGCGCACGCTTCATGAACATGGTTTTGCAGCATTCCGGTTTTCACGGCACTGGCTCGGACATGGCGAGTTCATTTGGGCGTTACGGCGAGCGCGTATCGGGTCCGCAGGTCGGCGCGATCGCCGTGATGGCACGGCGTGGCGGCGGACATGTCGGCGTGGTCAGCGGCATCGACGCTCACGGCAATCCGATCGTGGTGTCGGGCAACAACGGCAATCGGGTCAGGGAAGCGCCGATCTCGCGCGGCCGGATTTACGCCTACGTCATGCCGACGAGCTGACGCGACCGTCATTGCGAGCCAACGGGTCGCGCGAATGCGCGCCCGATGACAGGCTCCGCGAAGCAATCCATCTCTCCACTTGCCGCCTCATGGATTGCTCACATGGGGAATGTGTGAGTCAAGATGAGGAGTCACTTTTTTGTTCGACTGCGGCCACCTCTTCGTTCCGACCACGGGCGGTGCAGGATGACGCGCGCAGATCAAGCCAAGGCCGGCGCTTTAGGGCCGGCGCGCAGCGGCTTGGCCTTGAGTTGATCGAGCACGTCATCGTGCCTGGTCGGTCGGGCACGACAGGAACTCCTCGTGTTGGCGGTTGGGTCAGGGCATCTGCAATCCTCGCATTTGCGATCCAAGGTTCGAGCCGGTTCGGCGATCTGGGTTGCTTGCCAGATCAAACTCACATTAGGTCGTCGCGCGAGGCGACCGCACCAGGATTCCGCTTGCGGCGGGCAGGCTCGAGAGGACGAGGCCATTCTTCGTTGCGGCGTTTGAAGCCATGCAATCCATCGGTTCGTCCACCCGGATCTTCCGAGACTGATCGGGCCTCGGCAGATAGGTTATGGTTCTTTCGTTGCGTGCGGGCGACGGAGCTTGCCGCTGGGCCCGGTCCCGGATCAGGCGGCTGGCTTCATCACAGCCCCCTCGATGACGAGGCCTTGGGTGATATACTTCCACAACGCCACGAGAAGCTTGCGCGCCAGCGCCACGATCGCGCGCTTGCGGCCTTGCGGGCTACGCTCCTTGAACCAGCGCGTCAGGGCCGACTGCGGCTGGTGACGTATCCACAGCCAGGCGAGCTGGATCATCGTGGTCCGCAGCCTGGGATTGCCGGCCTTCGACACGCCCTGCTCGTGCCGGATGCCTCCGCTTTGCCAGGGCGTTGCCGCAAGGCCCGCATAGGCGGCGACCTGGCGGCGGTTGGCGAACTGCCGGTAGAACGCCTCCGACCAGAGAACGGCGGCGAAGTTGGCGCCGAGCCCTTTCAAAGCCAGCAGCATCGCCACCGGCTCCGGCGCGGCCTTTCCGTCTGCGGGCTTCTCTGCAGGCTTCCTGGCTGCGGCCAGCAGAGCATCCCGTCCGACCTCGACCGCCTTGATCTGTTCCAGAAGCAGTTCGATCCGATCAAGCTCGCGGCCGATCTGCGCCTTCAAATGCGACGGCAGCACCCGTCCATCTCCGGTGCGCAACGCCGCAAGCCGCGCCCGCCGATCGCGCCGCAGCGGCCCGTAGTCGGATATCCCCTGCGCGAACAGCAGCCCCTTGATCCGGTTCACATGGGTGATCCGCTCGGCGATCAGTGTCTGGCGCTCGCGACACAGCCTTCGCCGGTCTTCTTCCTCCGGCGAAGGCGCAACCACCATCGCGCACACCCGCGGCTCGCCGCGCTTGTAGGCGAGAAGCGCCCGCAGCAGCGTCTCACCGTCGAGCCGGTCCGTCTTGGCCCGCCTGCGCCGTCGCGGCATCGCGATCGAGGCCGGATCGACCACGTAGCTCTCAATGCCGTTCTGTTGCAGAACACGGTGCAGCCAGAACCCGTCCAGCCCGGCCTCCTCAATCGTGATGATCGGATAACTCTCACCGGTCCTGGCCTCCGCCTTGCGCCGGAGGTCTGCGAACAGCTTCATCAAGCCGGCAACATCGCCGGCCGCGACGCTGTGCTTGGACATCTTCTCGCCCTTGCCCGGCGACAGCGACGTCACCAGCCAGTTCGAACGGCTCAGTTCCAACGACACAAAAATTGCGCCAATATGCGTGCGGATAGCGGCCAGTCCGTCGGAAGGATGATCGAGCAACATCGTTGTCTCCAGGTTGAGTGGTTTCAGCAACCTCAGTCTGGCCTCAGACTTGGTCGCTATCCACTCCCCATGGAATCTTCGTCGCGGAGCCTGTCATCGGGCCGGCCGAAAGACCGGACCCGTTGGCTCCTCGCAATGACGGCAAAAACGTCGCCGTCACACCAGCCGTGGCTCTTCGGCGACGATCGCATCGCCGATGCCAACGGCCCCGCCAGCGATCACCTCGGCATAGACACCGCAGTCGGAGTGCCCGAGGCGGCGCATCAGCTCTTGCGGAATGTTGAGATCGCGCGCCGCGGTCTGGGGATCTACGTTGACCGCCGCGCAGCGAACGATCCGCTTGATGACCCTGAGCCGCGCATCGCCGATGGCAATGGTTCGGTCGAGCAGATCGAACTCGTGCCAAGGCGGCCAGCCGCTGACATAGAGGTTGGCGCGGAACCGCAGCGGATGGACCGGGAGGCCGATCATATTCTCGATCGCGGCGAGGCTGGCGAGATTGATAATGGAGACGACCTTCCGTGCGACGTCTGAAAAGCTGTGACCGTTGCCCGAGAGGACCTTCGGCGGCCCCTTGATCGCCCTGGCATAGCTGTTCGTGAAGAACCGCTCGATGGCGGCCCGGCCTTCAACCGTTTCGAGATCGCCCTGTGCGACGATAGCGCCGTCGTCGCGGATGGTCAGGACATTGCTCGCATCGTCGAAATGCGTGTGCAGCGCCGCCAGCCATTCGTCCCGCATCAGCATCAGGAAATAGGCCTTCGACATCCATTTCGGGTCGGCCGGATCGAAGCCGCTGGGGCCATTTTCGATGGCGTAGCGGCGGTCGGCCGGAAGGGTCTGGCCGACGCCTAGCGCGACCCGCGACAGCGGTTCCGGGGTCAGGCCTTTGACGGGGTAGCGAAAAAGGCTGGCGATATGGGCGGATTGGATCGGAGACATTCGGCCTTTTAGGAGATTCCGCGGCCCGGCGCCACCGCACACGAATTTGTGAAGCCGCCTCTTCCGTTTCCGGAACCTCTTCCCACATTTGCCTCAAGCCGGCGTCAGCGTCGGCGAAGCGACCGCCGGCCGCTTGAGGAATGTCAATGCGGCCTGCGGAAACCCAATGAAGATGCCGCGTCCATGCTTCGCGCATGATCCGCTAAAGTGTAGGCGGTTTAGCGACCAGATCATGCGCTTCTTTTAATTTGGAGCGCGATCGGACGCAAAACCGGTGTCCACTTTTGCTGATCGCGCTCCGGGTGGCGCGGCAGGCTGAGGGAATAGTCCATGAATATTGAAAAATACACCGAGCGTGCGCGCGGTTTTATCCAGTCGGCGCAATCGCTCGCGATGCGCGACGGCCACCAGCAGTTTTCGACGCTGCATATGCTGAAAGTGCTGCTGGACGACAGCGAAGGCCTCGCCGGCGGTCTGATCGACCGCGCCGGCGGCAATTCGCGTGCGATCCTGAAAGCGACCGAGGACGCGCTCAACAAGCTGCCGAAAGTTTCCGGAAGCGGCGCCGGGCAGGTCTATCTGGCGCCGGAACTGGCGCGCGCGTTCGACGCTGCCGAAAAAGCCGCCACGAAGGCCGGCGACAGCTTTGTCACCGTCGAGCGGTTGTTGCTGGCGCTGACGCTTGAGAAAGACGGTGACGCCGGCGGTATCTTGAGAAAGGGCGGCGTCACGCCGCAAAATCTGAATTCCGCGATCGAGGCCCTGCGCAAGGGCCGCACCGCAGACAGTGCGACGGCCGAGAACGCCTATGACGCGCTGAAGAAATATTCCCGCGACCTCACCCAGGCGGCGCGCGACGGCAAGCTCGATCCGGTGATCGGACGCGACGAGGAAATTCGCCGTACCATTCAGGTGCTGTCTCGCCGCACCAAGAACAATCCGGTGCTGATCGGCGAGCCCGGGGTCGGCAAGACCGCGATCGTCGAAGGTCTGGCGCTGCGGATTCTCAACGGCGACGTGCCGGAAAGCCTCAAGGACAAGAAACTGCTGTCGCTCGATCTCGGCGCGCTGATCGCAGGCGCAAAGTATCGCGGCGAATTCGAGGAACGGCTGAAAGCCGTGCTGCAGGAAGTGACCTCGGCCGAAGGCAGTATCATCCTGTTCATCGACGAGATGCACACGCTGATCGGGGCCGGCAAGGCTGACGGTGCGATGGACGCGTCCAACCTGCTCAAGCCCGCGCTGGCGCGGGGCGAACTGCATTGCATCGGCGCGACCACGCTCGACGAGTACCGCAAGCACGTCGAAAAGGACGCGGCGCTGGCGCGGCGGTTCCAGCCGATCTTCGTCAACGAGCCGACCGTCGAGGATACCATCTCGATCCTGCGCGGCCTGAAGGACAAATACGAGCAGCATCATGGCGTGCGTATCACTGATTCCGCGCTGGTGGCGGCGACCACGCTGTCGAACCGCTATATCACCGACCGTTTTCTCCCCGACAAGGCGATCGACCTGATGGACGAGGCCGCGGCTCGGTTGAAGATGCAGGTCGATTCCAAGCCGGAGGAACTCGATTCGATGGATCGGGAAATCATCCGGCTGAAGATCGAACAGGAAGCGCTGAAAAAGGAAAGCGACGCCGGCTCGAAAAGTCGCCTGCAGACGCTGGAGAAGGAACTCGCCGATCTGGAAAAGCGCTCGGCGGACCTGACCTCGCGCTGGAGTGCGGAGAAGAACAAGCTGTCGAACGCGCAGAAGCTCAAGAGCGAACTCGATGGCTTGCGCATTGAACTCGCCAACGCACAGCGCCGCGGCGAGTATCAGCGCGCAGGCGAACTGGCTTATGGCCGGATTCCGGAGATCGAGAAGAAGCTTGCCGAGATCGAGGCCAAGGAAAACTCCGGCGAGATGATGGAGGAAGCCGTCACAGCCAACCACATCGCCCAGGTGGTATCACGCTGGACCGGCGTGCCGGTCGACAAGATGCTGGAGGGCGAAAAGGACAAGCTGCTGCGCATGGAGGATATGCTCGGCAAGCGCGTCGTCGGCCAGGCCGAGGCGGTGCATGCGGTCGCAACCGCCGTTCGCCGGTCGCGCGCAGGCCTGCAGGATCCCAATCGCCCGATGGGCTCGTTCATGTTCCTGGGCCCCACCGGCGTCGGCAAGACCGAATTGACCAAGGCATTGGCGGAATATCTGTTCAACGACGAGACCGCGATGGTGCGTCTCGACATGTCCGAATACATGGAGAAGCATTCGGTATCGCGGCTGATCGGCGCGCCGCCGGGCTATGTCGGCTATGACGAGGGCGGGGCGCTTACCGAAGCGGTGCGGCGGCGGCCCTATCAGGTGGTGCTGTTCGACGAAATCGAGAAGGCGCATCCCGATGTCTTCAACGTGCTGTTGCAGGTGCTCGACGACGGCCGTCTGACCGACGGGCAGGGCCGTACCGTCGATTTCCGCAACACGCTGATCGTCATGACCTCGAACCTCGGTTCGGAGTTCCTGGTCAACCAGCCGGAAGGCGAGGACACTTCAGCGGTCCGCGACCAGGTGATGGGCATGGTGCGGGCCCACTTCCGTCCGGAATTTCTCAACCGCGTCGATGAGATCATCCTGTTCCATCGCCTGCAGAAGAGCGAGATGGGCCGGATCGTCGAGATCCAGTTCGCGCGGCTGCAAAGGCTGCTGGAGGACCGCAAGATCGCGCTCACCCTCGATGCCGCGGCGCGCGACTGGCTGGCGGCGAAGGGCTGGGATCCCGCCTACGGCGCGCGGCCGCTGAAGCGGGTGATCCAGCGCAACTTGCAGGATCCGCTGGCGGAGATGATCCTCGCCGGTGACATTGTCGACGGCGATCGGGTCGCCATCTCGGCGGAGGGCAACGTGCTGACTTTCAACGGCAAGGCGCCGCAGACCGCGGAAATCGCGCAATTCGAAACGCCGGTGCCGAAACGGAAGCTGAATTAAGCCTTAGGGGCCAGGCGCTTCATAATGTGATCCCTCACGCCAACCCCACCCACCCGCCACAATGGCGGGTGGGTGGGAACGGGGCGTTTCACCAGCTGGCGGCTAACGACTTGCAGTCAGCCGTGGCGGGTTCCGGGACAGAATCCAGAGCTCAACTGCCGCAAGGATGGCCACGACGGCGCCGATGATCGCAGTTACCGTCATCGCCCTGGTTCCCTGGAAACCCAATACCCAAGGCGAAATCAGCGTCCACAATCCGACGATGAGGTTCAGCCACTCCTCCCAGACCGCGAATGCCGCAAGCGCCGCGATCGCGAGTACCGCGATGACGATGCCGGCGATGTAGGCGTTTTCAGAGGGTCGTCCGGCATCGAATTTGAATATCCAAGGCGAAAAAAACAGAACTGCGCCGAGGATCAGATTGGCAACGTCACACAATTTCGCATTCGTCCAATTCTCCATGACATCCTCCATTGGAACTGAAGGCTTTCCTGATAATTCAACCGGGGAATTACCGTCGGGGTTCCGCCGGTGTTCGATGAAATTTAATGAAACTGGCAAGCGTTACGCCGGTTGCTAAAGAGGTCAGTTGGCGCAGTCCGACGCGCACAACTTTGAGAGTGCCGGTCGCTGGGAATTGTCTTCCTGCGCAAGCACGGCCTCGTAGACCGCTTGCGGTCGCAACGTCAGTTTCTGACGCCGAATTATACCGAAGACCTCAGCGGTTGCTGACTTGCCGCACGCCGGCGGTTCCCGCGGCATCCGATACGCGCGCGCTGCTTCGGTTGTTCATCTGGGCGTCGAGGCGATCGCGCTCCTTTTCGAAGCTGGCCAGCAGCGGCCCGTCGAGCGAGCGGCCGCGCGGCAGCTTGATACGCATCGGATCGACGAAGCGGCCGTTGACCAGGATTTCATAATGGACGTGGGCGCCGGTCGATTGTCCGGTCGAGCCGACGAAGCCGATCACCTGGCCCTGCCGAACCCGCTTGCCGGGCTCCAGCCCCTTGGCAAAGGCCGACATATGTCCGTAGGCCGTCTCGTAGCCGTTGTTGTGCTTCAGCTTGACGTATTTTCCGTAGCCGCCTTCCCAGCCCGCGACTTCGACGACGCCGTTACCCGAAGCGAAAATCGGCGTGCCATAGGCTGTGGCCCAGTCTACGCCGGTATGCATCTTGACGTAGCCGAGGATGGGGTGGCGGCGGCTGCCAAAGCCCGATCGCATGATGGCATTGTTAACCGGTTTTCGTACCAGGAACTTCTTCGCGCTCTTGCCGGTCTCGTCGTAGTAATCGACGACGGAGTTGTCGGAGGTCTGGAAACGGTAGTATTTCTTGGTCTCGCCGCCGACGGTGAGCGAGGCGAACAGCACGTCGTTCTTTTCAGTGATGGAGGAGCCTTCATCCTCGCCGGCGAAGAAGACATCGAAGGAGTCGCCCGGCTGCACCTTGCGCTGGAAGTCGACGTCGTAGGAGTAGATCCGCACCATGTCTTCGATCACGGATGGCGGCACCTTGTTGCGCAGCGCGGTCTCATAGATGCTTTGATAGAGCCGCACTCCGGTCCCATCGTCGTCGTCATCGTCATCGCTGTTGTTGTTGTCGGCGGTCTCGGCGACGTTGTTCATGCTCTGCACGTCGACGGCGACGTATTTGCCGAGATCCGACAAGGCAGCGACGGCTTCAACGGCGGAATCGTTGGCGACGATCACCCGGTAGGGCTGCAGCCGCTGGCCGGCTCCGGGGCCGGCGGGCGCCATCAGGATACGCAGCTTCTCGCCTTCTTTCAGGCCGCCGTCGCGGCCGTGGGTGCCGAGCGTCGTGGCGATGGCCTTCGCCTCTTCCGGCGTCGCGCCCTGATCACGCAGGATCGATGTGACGGTGTCGCCCTTCTTGACCATGTGAACGCGTTCGCCGGATGGATTGCCGCCGGTGGCCTGTTCTTTCGTCTTCGGCAGCAGCGTGACGTTTTCCGGAATCACCCGGGTTTCAAAGCCGGCATAGGGATCGGCGACGGTGCCCTCGGTGGCATAGGCCAATTTGAGATCGGGCTGCGCGCCACTGGCGTCGGCGGTCGCGTTGGCAAGGGTGTAACGCACGCCGCTGCCGCCGCGCCAGTTCGAGGCGTCGCGAACCCGCATCAGGACCTCGTCGAGGGCGACCACCGCGGCGAGCTTCGCCTTGGGCAGGACCGGCGCGAGATCCTTGGTGACAAACGACACCTCGGCATCCGGTTCGGCGGCGTCGGCGTTGTTGGCATCGTCGGAGTTGGCGGGCGCGGCGTCGCCGACATCGGTCAGCAAGCGCTGCGCGTTGAACGGCGGGATCCTGGCGCTGAGATCGCTGGTTGTCATCGACAGATTGCCGGAGATCCGGATCAGGGGCCGCACCCGCATCACGTCACGGCTGCCGACGCGGGTGACCGTCGAGACGCGCACCACGGTGCGCGACGCGGTCGATTCGCCGGGCGGCGGCAGGCGATCGCTTTTCCGCAGGGTGGCAGTTTTGTCGTTGGCGCCGAACGCACCGCGCAGCGCGCCCTCGACGCGTTCAGGTACCTTGGCAAAGGTCATTTCGCCGTCGAGCGACGCAAAGACGGCGCCGCCGATCAGGGCCGCGCCGCACAGACCGGTCAGGATGGTGCCGCTAAACCACTGCACGGAGACGCGGCGGCGATCGATCACCGCGGCTTCGGAGCCATCTACGGAAAGCGGCGGCTCGTGACCAAGATCGATGATCCCGGTCTCGCGTCCGTAACCGCCCCCGCGTGACGTTCCGTGGTTCAAACCAGCGTCCCCCCAAAAGCCTTCAACATTCGACAAGACCTTCGCTCATCCTGTACCGGCATTCGCCCTCTCGAGCGAGATCCGGAAGTACGGCGTGCCGCATGGATGTTCGGGAATCAAAGACCAACAGGCTGGCCGGAATCACGAACAACAACGGTGTGTAAAATCTCTCGATGTTTCTCGGCCGCAAGGAAAAGGCGATGAATTCATGGAAGATCGCCGATCCCTTAAGTGGATAACCACCGGCAGCCCCCACTAGCACCCGGCGATTCAAAGCTTACATCCTGGTCAGGACGTCGTAGGATTGTGGCTCAAGTACGGCGTGAAGTCCCTAAAAATCGAGACTTTATCGCTGTTCGAGATTCTGCCGCATGATGCGACGATTTGTTGACAACAGCCGTTGACAACGACGATCGGGCGGGCTTATAAACCGCCCATTGAGCGCGGCGCTGTCTTGGCCCTTGGCCAAGGCAAGTTTTCGTGCCCGTGAAGCTCCTCACTAAGATGAGTGAATCAACAGCCGATAGCCATCGGTTGTCATTTGCCGTCGAATGAGGTCTTCGGAAGGGTTCCAGAGATGGAGCGCTCCCAGCGATGGGAGAGGGGTTTTCGAACCCCGGGCTGTTTGACAAGTGAAGATGAAGAAAGAGAAACGTGGACGGCGGAGTCCTTGCGAGTCTCGATTACTTGAGAATTTCGGTTTTCAGGTGTTGAGACTGGACGAAAGACTTCGGCGGTACACGTTTACATAGGTTACACCATCGTTGTTCGCGATGTGAATCGCGTTCAATAAATATGGTGGGACCTCGTCAAACGTTGTGATCAGCCGGTTTGAAGTTTCAAGTCCAACTTGAGAGTTTGATCCTGGCTCAGAGCGAACGCTGGCGGCAGGCTTAACACATGCAAGTCGAGCGGGCGTAGCAATACGTCAGCGGCAGACGGGTGAGTAACGCGTGGGAACGTACCTTTTGGTTCGGAACAACACAGGGAAACTTGTGCTAATACCGGATAAGCCCTTACGGGGAAAGATTTATCGCCGAAAGATCGGCCCGCGTCTGATTAGCTAGTTGGTGAGGTAACGGCTCACCAAGGCGACGATCAGTAGCTGGTCTGAGAGGATGATCAGCCACATTGGGACTGAGACACGGCCCAAACTCCTACGGGAGGCAGCAGTGGGGAATATTGGACAATGGGCGCAAGCCTGATCCAGCCATGCCGCGTGAGTGATGAAGGCCCTAGGGTTGTAAAGCTCTTTTGTGCGGGAAGATAATGACGGTACCGCAAGAATAAGCCCCGGCTAACTTCGTGCCAGCAGCCGCGGTAATACGAAGGGGGCTAGCGTTGCTCGGAATCACTGGGCGTAAAGGGTGCGTAGGCGGGTCTTTAAGTCAGGGGTGAAATCCTGGAGCTCAACTCCAGAACTGCCTTTGATACTGAGGATCTTGAGTTCGGGAGAGGTGAGTGGAACTGCGAGTGTAGAGGTGAAATTCGTAGATATTCGCAAGAACACCAGTGGCGAAGGCGGCTCACTGGCCCGATACTGACGCTGAGGCACGAAAGCGTGGGGAGCAAACAGGATTAGATACCCTGGTAGTCCACGCCGTAAACGATGAATGCCAGCCGTTAGTGGGTTTACTCACTAGTGGCGCAGCTAACGCTTTAAGCATTCCGCCTGGGGAGTACGGTCGCAAGATTAAAACTCAAAGGAATTGACGGGGGCCCGCACAAGCGGTGGAGCATGTGGTTTAATTCGACGCAACGCGCAGAACCTTACCAGCCCTTGACATCCCGGTCGCGGACTCCGGAGACGGAGTCCTTCAGTTCGGCTGGACCGGAGACAGGTGCTGCATGGCTGTCGTCAGCTCGTGTCGTGAGATGTTGGGTTAAGTCCCGCAACGAGCGCAACCCCCGTCCTTAGTTGCTACCATTTAGTTGAGCACTCTAAGGAGACTGCCGGTGATAAGCCGCGAGGAAGGTGGGGATGACGTCAAGTCCTCATGGCCCTTACGGGCTGGGCTACACACGTGCTACAATGGCGGTGACAATGGGACGCTAAGGGGCAACCCTTCGCAAATCTCAAAAAGCCGTCTCAGTTCGGATTGGGCTCTGCAACTCGAGCCCATGAAGTTGGAATCGCTAGTAATCGTGGATCAGCATGCCACGGTGAATACGTTCCCGGGCCTTGTACACACCGCCCGTCACACCATGGGAGTTGGTTTTACCTGAAGACGGTGCGCTAACCGCAAGGAGGCAGCCGGCCACGGTAGGGTCAGCGACTGGGGTGAAGTCGTAACAAGGTAGCCGTAGGGGAACCTGCGGCTGGATCACCTCCTTTCTAAGGATGATCCTTCAGATCAGCTTAGGCTGTTCTATCGGATCGTTTTAGAAACATCAGGGGCCAACGATCGCCAGATCGTTGAGCTCCATTGGCGGGATTTCGCCGTCTTCGTTTCTCTTTCTTCGCGGACGAACACGCGCCAGGGGCTGCGCTTGTGCGATGCATTGGCGCAAAGCCGGTGCGCGCGAGCGCGCTCCTCGTGTAGGGGCTTGTAGCTCAGTTGGTTAGAGCGCGCGCTTGATAAGCGTGAGGTCGGAAGTTCAAGTCTTCCCAGGCCCACCACTTTGATCGAGTGCATGTGTCTCTCATCCAGCGCAAGGCATTCGTCTTCTGGTACGGGGCCATAGCTCAGCTGGGAGAGCGCGTGCTTTGCAAGCATGAGGTCGTCGGTTCGATCCCGTCTGGCTCCACCAGCCTTCACTGGCTACGCCAGCTACGGCTCGGCAAGCCGATCGTAGCGAAGGCTGCCGCGTCGAAGCTCGAACGAGCGAAGACGGGCCGACCTGGCTGGCCAGAACAAGCTGCCTTGAGCAAATCGTCCGCGAAACATCACTTCGCATGCGTTGTCCTGCACGGGACGCGCGTGCGGGATTTCTGACATCGTAAAGAGGAGATTGATCCGAGTTTGGGATCTGCGAAGCAATTCGTAGGAACCAATCACTATCTCCGGGACGTTTCGGCGCTCGTTCATCGCGAGATGAGCGGGTTGTAAATGTCCTTGTTGGTGAAGCTTGACCGCCTCATCATCGGGTTGATCTTACGAAGCAAGCTGGTCTTTCTAATCAGTGTCCGGCCGCATGCAGCATTCATCGAGGGTGCGCGCCTTTAGACTTCGGTCTTAAGGCAAGTGTGCGGACTACATTCTGCCGAGTGTGTGGACATTGATAATGAGAGCAATCAAGTGCCTTAAGGGTGTTCGGTGGATGCCTTGGCGCTGAGAGGCGATGAAGGACGTGCTACGCTGCGATAAGCCGTGGGGAGCTGCGAAGAAGCTTTGATCCACGGATTTCCGAATGGGGAAACCCACCTTCGATAGCTGGAACTCCAAGACTTCAGGTTTAAGAGACCTTGTGTCTTGGGGTTCGAACAGAAATGCTCGAGCCAAGCCGTGAGGTTTTGGATTTCCAGTTATCAAGTGAAGGTATGAAACTTCTGAATTAAATAGGAGGTTTTAAGCGAACCCAGGGAACTGAAACATCTAAGTACCTGGAGGAAAGGACATCAACAGAGACTCCGTTAGTAGTGGCGAGCGAACGCGGACCAGGCCAGTGACACATCAAAGACAACCGGAACCTGTCAGGAAAGCAGGGCCTCAGAGGGTGATAGCCCCGTACGGGTAATGCAATGATGTGTCCTCGAGTAAGGCGGAACACGTGCAATTCTGTCTGAACATGGGGGGACCACCCTCCAAGCCTAAGTACTCCTCAGCGACCGATAGTGAACCAGTACCGTGAGGGAAAGGTGAAAAGCACCCCGACGAGGGGAGTGAAATAGACCTGAAACCGGACACCTACAAACAGATGGAGCCCAAGATACGTTCTGGGTGACATCGTACCTTTTGTATTATGGGCCAGCGACTTAATTTAACGAGCAAGCTTAAGCCGATAGGCGTATGCGCAGCGAAAGCGAGTTCTGAATAGGGCGTCAAGTTCGTTGTATTAGACCCGAAACCTAGTGATCTAGCCATGAGCAGGTTGAAGGTGAGGTAACACTCACTGGAGGACCGAACGGGTGTCTGTTGAAAAAGACTCCGATGACTTGTGGTTAGGGGTGAAAGGCCAATCAAACTGGGAAATAGCTGGTTCTCCGCGAAAGATATTTAGGTATCGCCTCGCATGAATGCTTCGGGGGGTAGAGCACTGGATGGGCTAGGGGGACTTACCGTCTTACCAAACCCAACCAAACTCCGAATACCCGAAAGCAATGTGCGGGAGTCACACGGCGGGTGCTAACGTCCGTCGTGGAGAGGGAAACAACCCGGACCTACAGCTAAGGCCCCTAATTCGTGGCTAAGTGGGAAAGGATGTGGAAATCCCAAAACAACCAGGAGGTTGGCTTAGAAGCAGCCATCCTTTAAAGAAAGCGTAACAGCTCACTGGTCTAAATAAGGGTTTCTGCGCCGAAGATGTAACGGGGCTCAAGCCACGAGCCGAAGCTTAGGGTGTGATCCGCAAGGGTCACGCGGTAGCGGAGCGTTCTGTAAGCCTGCGAAGGGCGACTCGTGAGAGCGCCTGGAGGTATCAGAAGTGCGAATGCTGGCATGAGTAACGACAAACACTGTGAAAGACAGTGTCGCCGAAAGTCCAAGGGTTCCTGCGTAAAGTTAATCTTCGCAGGGTTAGCCGGTCCCTAAGGCGAGGCAGAAATGCGTAGTCGATGGGAATGCAGTGAATATTCTGCAGCCAGTGGAAAGTGACGAATTTCGTATGTTGTCTGACCTTATTGGATTGGTCGGGCCTCGAAGAGGTTCCAGGAAATAGCTTCCACATTAGACCGTACCCGAAACCGACACAGGTGGACTGGTAGAGATACCAAGGCGCTTGAGAGAACTATGTTGAAGGAA
>CAVSOS010000037.1:0-25715 GCA_963729395.1 uncultured Pseudomonadota bacterium
GCCGGTCACTTCCCGTTTACACCCACATGTCGCCGCGCCGCAATAACTGACGCGATGTGCCAAACGGCGACATAATTGCTCCAGTCAAATCTGAAATGAAAGAGGCCGCGCGAAGGCGGCCATCTCTCGTCTCGGCAGAACAAGAAACCCGAGGACCAAAACTAGCTTCTTCAGTTCGGGTCCCCAAGGCTTTACGACCGTGCAATACTAAGCGGCTTTGCTCGGCGCGGGGGTCTTGTTCGGTGCGGGGCTGAGGCTCGGGGGAGCACCCGTCTTGATATCGATCGTCTTGGCGGTCTTCACGGCCTTGGCGGGTTTCTTGATCGTGAGATGCAGCACACCCTTGTCGAAATGGGCTTCGACGGCTCCGTCTTCCGGCTCGAAAGGCAGAGACATCGATCGGTAGAATGAGCCGTAGCTCCGCTCCTCGACGTGCCACTCCTTTTCTTCTTTCGTACTCTCCGCCTTCTTCTCACCGGAAATGACCAACTGGTTGTCGTCAAGGCTGACCTTGATATCCTTCTCGTCTACGCCCGGAAGTTCGGCTGTCACTTCGAAGGCGTCGTTCGTTTCCGCCACACTGATCGCCGGCGCGCCGGCGCCGATATCCGGAGAAGAGGAGTTCGGATCGAAAGCACGAAACATGCTTTCCATTTCTCGCCGCATTGTCCGGAACGGGTCCAATTCCTGGCTTCTAGTCCACAATCTCGGAAGGCTCATCTTGTCTCTCCACAGGTAAAAGAAAACACCGGATGCATTTTGTTCCTGTTTGCGCTGACAGACTTTGATCCAGCTCAAGACCGCCTTGATGTCTTATTTCGTCATGGCTTTGCCGGTGTTCGAGCAGCTGAATAATAACAGCCCGGGGTCTTGCAATTTGGGCAAGGGCCGCCCTCGAATTCCATCAGCGACGAAATCGTGCGCTTGTCGAGAAGTTCAGTTGGCCGTGGCCGTCAACTGGCGCTGTTCGGGATCGGCTGCGGCGCCATCCGCATTCGCCTGCGCGATCAGCCGCTTCATTTCCGGAATGCACGAGCCGCAATTGGTGCCGGCCTTGAGTTGCGCGCCGATGGCGGCGGCTGAGTTCGCTCCGGCCGCGATGGCGTCGCAGATGGTGCCGCGGCCGACGCCGAAGCAGGCACAGACGATCGGCCCGGCGCTGGCCAGCCCGTCGGTCGATCTGCCCGACAGCAACGGCCGGCGCTGATCGTCGCTGAGCGCGTCGGCAGAGAACAGGTTCTTGACCACCGCCCAATCGCCGGCATCGTGCGCGGGACCAACGAACAGGCAGGTCTCGATGCGGTTCTCTGCGAACGCCGCCGCCCCTGCGCTTTCCTCATTCCGGCAGTCCGGCCTGCCGCAGAGCGCCGTTCATCCTCTCGATGTATTCGGGCTGGAAGCAGTACATGCGATAAAGGGCATCGGCCTCGCGGATCGTGAAATCTGGCCAGAGTTTTACAAGCTTTGCGACCTGCGCCTTGGCAGCATCGAGCCGACCGAGGAACGGCAACGTGTATGCCTGATCGAGATGACTGAGCCAAAAACCCTCCAAATAGGCGTGCAAGAAATCTTCGAGTGCCGGTTGATATTCACCTCTCCACCAGTGGCGTTTGGCTGGCCCCAACCACCAGAGAGGCGAGGCATTGGAACCTGCCAGGCGAATGGCCTTTTCGGCCAATGCGGAGCCGTCATCCCAATCTCCCATGTAGGCGAGGTTTTGACCCAATTCTCCGAGCGTATATGGATCGTTCGGATTGAGTGCGACAGCCTTTTGGACCTGTTGCCTGAATAGATCGACCTGACACTTCGTGCCAATCGCCAGGGCGAACATTCTGCGCACGTCCGCATCGTCGGGCGTGAGGTCAACGGCCCGTGTGGCGGCACGTATCATCTCCTCGTTCAGATACAGGCGTTTATCGAAATGCTGAACGGCGTCGGGTGCCAAGCCGAACCCAAGGAATCTCTGGGCATTCAGAACGTCCGCACGCGCTAACCATGCCAGCGCGTTGTTCGGCTCGTTCTCGGTAAGTCGCTTCGAGCACGCGATCCCCCTAAGACCGGCAGACTGCGAGCCCGTCCAGCTCCCCACCCTTGACTGAACAATACATTCATACGAGGTGAGCTCGGCGAGCGGCTTGTTCAGAATTTTCTTGTACTCTCCGTGATCAATTGCGCCGCTGACTAGAGCAGCAGCAGTGTCGCCAATTTCGTAGGCATCAGTATCCGTCCGTACACCCTCGGCGCTGGCATCGAAAGATTTCGACCAGATTTCAGCGCCGGAGCGCAGGTCCGCAACCACCATATTCGCACGAGCGCCTTCACCGAATGGGCGGACCTCGCCGGTTACCAGATAGTCGACCCCGGCCTTTCGCGCTGTCTCAATCGCATCGATCTGTTTAGCAAAATTCGCGGCGGTCGCGCGCGGCGTCACTCGCAATAGGCCGAACTTGCCAAGAGAGGATACGAGTTGTTGCGTCATCGTATCGGCAATGGGATCAAGTGCCGTCACTTTCTCTGGGTTCGAGATAGGCAGAGCCGCAACCGAGGGACCCTTGGAGATGGTCAGCCCCGCTGCTGTCTCTGAATGCGGCCTGATCTGCAAAAGGTCATTGTTGATGACCTTCCAGGCATTCCAATACCCCGTCAGGCCGCCGATCACTGCGCCGATTGCGGCAACTGAAGCAATCGCCGCGCCGATATTCCTCAGTCGGTGACGGAGGCGATCGGAGTTGAAGCGCGTTTTTTCGAGCGGCGCGGCTGGCTTATCGTTGACCTTGAGATCACCGCTTGTGCCCGTCGTATTCGCATCGCTCATGGCCCTGCCCCAGCTCAGCGCATTCGAACTTTTCAAACATATACCACCGCAGGTGGTGTCGGAAGGCGTTTTTTCGCTCCAGACTAGAGGCCGGCCAGACCAAGCGGGAGGTGCAGTCTTCAGCTTACGAATTCGCTTCCTTTCAGGCGCAGCTATTGGACCAGATTGGATTACCCGGCGAGGTCCGAAATGGGATCAAAGTTGAAAAGCTCGCTCTGACAATGCTATTCCGCCGTGCCCCCGACAGCGGGCATGGCCCGCAACGTTTATGAGTCCGCGCCCTCGCTGAATTGAGCGCTTGTCGAAAAGCCCTTCATGGCGGGAAATTTCAGCTGGCCGTGGCCGTCAATTGGCGCTGTTCGGGATCGGCTGCGGCGCCATCGGCATTCGCCTGCGCGATCAGCCGCTTCATTTCCGGAATGCACGAGCCGCAATTGGTGCCGGCCTTGAGTTGCGCGCCGATGGCGGCGGCCGAGTTCGCACCGGCCGCGATGGCGTCGCAGATGGTGCCGCGGCCGACGCCGAAGCAGGCACAGACGATCGGCCCGGCGCTCGCCAGCCCGTCGGTCGATCTGCCCGACAGCAACAGCCGGCGCTGATCGTCGCTGAGCGCGTCGGCAGAGAACAGGTTCTTGACCACCTCCCAATCGCCGGCATCGTGCGCGGGACCGACGAACAGGCATGTCTCGATGCGGTTTTCCGTAAACGCCGCCGCCCGATAAACACCGCCGCCGGAATCCCGGTATTCGGCGAGATCGTCGCCGGCGATCGAGCGCAACCATGATTGCCATCGCGCCAGATCGGCATTGTCGGCGAGCAGATAGCCATAGCCGCCGGTGACGGCGACGCGCGTCCACCAGAGCTGCGGCGGCAATTCGAGCGGCGTTCGAGACAAGGCAAAGCCGCGAAAGACGTATTCGTAGGGCGCGATCGATGCCGGCGTCGCCTTGTTCTCGGGCTGGCCGGAAAACGGATCGGTGAACGGCGCCACCAGCGCGCCGACACGCGCGGCGGACGCGGTCTCTTCGCTCCAGTGAATCGGCGCAAACAGCATGCCGCGCTGCGCGCGCTCGCTGACCACGACCTTGAGGATGCATTGGCCGTAGTCGGTGGTGATGCGCGCAAAGCTGTCATCGGTGACCCCGAACCTCGTCGCATCGTCGGGATGGATCTCGACGAACGGTTCCGGCAAATGCTGTCCCAACCGCGGGCTGATGCCGGTGCGGGTCATGGTGTGCCATTGATCCCTGACACGACCGGTGTTCAGCCGCAGCGGCCGCGCCGCGGTGGTCTCGGTTTGCAACGCCGGGATGGCCGGCGCGACAAAGCGCGCCTTGCCGTCGTTTGAAAAAAATCCGCCGTCCGCGAAGAACCGCTGCTGCGGCTGGGCCTCACCGGAACGTATCGGCCACAGCACCGGCGCCATCGAATCGAATGCCTCATCCGACAGCGACGTCATCGCCCCGATATCGAAATCGCGGCTGCCGTCATTCTCGAATGCCGACAGGCTGGCATGTTCGCGAAACACCTCCGCCGCCGAATTGAAATCGAACGCCGCGCCGAAGCCCAGCCTTTTGGCGACCTCGCCGACGATCCACCAATCCGGTTTGGCTTCACCGGGTGCTGCCAGGAACGCGCGCTGCCGCGAGATGCGTCGTTCCGAATTGGTCACCGTGCCGGATTTCTCGCCCCATGCCTGTGCCGGCAGCAGCACGTGCGCGCCGGCATTGACGGTGTCGTTGGAACGCACATTCTCCGAGACCACGAACAGTTCGAGCTTCTTCAGCGCGGCGCGCGCGGCATCGGCGTCCGGCAGCGACACCGCCGGGTTGGTGCCGATCACCCACAATGCCTTGATCTCGCCGCGCCCGATCGCCTCGAACATCTGGACCGCCTTGAGGCCCTCATGGGTCGCGATGCGCGGCGCCTTCCAGAACCGGCGCACGCGATCGATGTCCGGCGGCGTGAACGCCATATGCGCGGCAAGCTGATTGGCGAGCCCGCCAACCTCGCGGCCGCCCATCGCATTGGGTTGCCCGGTCAGGGAGAACGGCGATGCGCCTGGTTTGCCGATCCGGCCGGTGGCGAGATGGCAATTGACGATGGCATTGACCTTGTCGGTGCCCTGCGCCGACTGGTTGACGCCCTGCGAATATAGCGTGACCACGCGCGGCGTGTTCCGGAACATCCGGAAGAATTCGGCAACGTCCGCCTCGGAAAGGCCGGTCGCCAGTGCGGTTGCTGCCACGCTGCCGGCGATGCTCCGCGCCCGCGCCAATGCATCTTCGAAACCGCCGGTGTAACGTTCGATGTAGTCATGATCCAGCGCGCCGGTGTCGGCCAGTTGCACCAAAAGACCACTGAACAGCGCGGTGTCGGTGCCGGGCTTCAATCCCAAAAACAGGTCGGCATCTTCAGCGGTATCGGTCCGGCGCGGATCGATCACCACGATGCGTGCGCCGCGCTGCTGCTTGTTGGCAAGCATGCGCTGAAACAGGACCGGATGGCACCACGCCGCATTGGAGCCGACCAGCACCAGGAGATCGGCCTCGTCGAGATCTTCGTAGCAGCCCGGCACGGTGTCGGCACCGAACGCGCGGCGGTGGCCGGCGACCGACGACGCCATGCATAGCCGTGAATTGGTATCGACATTGGCGCTGCCGATGAATCCCTTCATCAATTTGTTGGCGACGTAATAATCCTCGGTCAGCATTTGCCCGGACAGATAGAACGCGACCGCGCCCGGACCGTCGCGCGCGATGATATGCGCAAAGCGATGCGCCACATGGTCGAGCGCATCGGTCCACGCCACCCGCTCCATCACGCCCTTGCTGCAGCGGATCATCGGATAAAGCAGGCGCTGCTCAAGGCCCAGGGTTTCGCCGAGCGCCGAGCCTTTCGAGCACAGCCGTCCGAAATTGGCGGGATGTTCGGGATCGCCCGATATCGCCGCTCCGCCGTTGCCGTCCGCTGTCGCCAGTACGCCGCAGCCGACGCCGCAATAGGGACAGGTCGTGCGTGTGGCGCGCAAGGCGGGATCGATCACCGTCATTGGAGTAACCGAGTCATCAGGTCATGCCGCCTTCGACCGGATCGCGACCGAGCGGCCGAACATCATGTCGCGGCGAATTCGCGCGACCGGCTCGCGGGTGCGGATCAGTTCGAGATACCAGAGCGCGCTCTCGACATCGCCGACCAGCACTGCGCCGGCGAGCCGTCCTTCCGCGATCACCAGCTTCTTGTAGGTGCCGTGCCTGACATCGCTGAGCAGGATGGTTTCGCTGCCATCCGCGCCGATAAAGTCGCCGGCGGAAAACACGCTGACGCCGGAGACCTTCAGATTGGTCGCCACCACGCTGCCGCCATAGGCAGCGGTTTTGCCTGCGAGATGCTGCGCCAGAACACGCGCCTGCTCGTAGGCCGGCTCGACCAGGCCGTAGCAGATGCCGCGATGCTCGGCGCATTCGCCGAGCGCAAAGATTTCCGGCGCAGCGGTCTGCAGATGATCGTCCACCACGATGCCGCGGCTGACGGCAATGCCGGCGTCCTTTGCCAGCGCGACATTCGGCCGAATGCCCGCCGCGAAAATCACCGCATCGGCATCGATCCGGCGTCCGTCCGTCAAGTTCGACGCCTTCGACCCGCGTCTCGCCGTGGATGCGCGCGGTATTGGCATTGAGCAGCACCTTGATGCCCTTGCGCTCGACCAGGGTTTTCAAGCAGGTCGGCCGCCGGCGCATCGAGCTGGCGCTCCATCAAGCGGTCCATCAGATGAATCAATGTTACCGGCGCGCCGGCCTTGGCGAGACCATAGGCCGCCTCCAGTCCAAGCAATCCGCCCCCGACCACGACGACGCGCTTTTTCTGCGCGGCCAGCGTCAGCAGCAGATCGACGTCCCGGCTGTCGCGGAAGGTGTGCACGCCGGCAAGATCGGAACCGGGCACGTTCAGCCGCAGCGGCGTCGAACCGGTGGCAAGCACCAGCCTAGAGAACGAGACGCTCTCTTCATTCGCGATCTTCAGTTCACGGCGGCCGACATCGATCTCGGTAGCGACGCAGCCATATTTCAGGGTGACGCCGCGGTCGCGCCACCAGGAAGCCGGCCTGAGTTCGATGTCATGCGACGCCGTCTCGCCCGCCAGCACCGACGACAGCAGCACGCGATTATAGGCCAGCCGCGGCTCGTCGCCGATCACTGCGATGGCGTAACGCCCCAGCGCGACCTTGGCGAGTTCATCGACCAGGCGCGCGGTGGCCATTCCGTTGCCGACGACGACCAGTGGTTCGCTCACTTGGCTTCGTCCCTTACTCGGCGGCTTGCGGCCGGCCGTAGGCTTCGGAAATCATGAAACCGGACAGCGTCCCATAGGCCGCGGTCCAGGCTTCCGCGACTTCGGGCGTCCAGCCGTCTCCTAACCCCTTCTCCAGCGTCCACAGCAACGCCGCGCCGACGACCGGATAATGCTCCGCCTTGGCGCCATAGCTGACGTGACGCTTGGCCAGCGCGCTCGCGGCCGGCAGCACCGATTCCAGATTGCCAAGACCGTTGACCACCACCGCCAGCGTCGCCATCAGCTTGCGGCGCTGCTCGGTCATGTCGGCCGGAAACATCGCTTTCACCTTTGGCGCGATCTCGAACAGCCGGTCATAGAACAACACCGCGGCGGTTTCCGAAATCGGCGCGACCTTGGCGAAACTCTGCTGCACAAGTTTGACGTGATCGGGTGTCATGGTGTCCTCCATCATCCTCGGTTGCGATTGCGATTCACGTTGTTCACAGGCGCGCCTCGGCGAGGCTCGATACGCTCGACGCCGCCGAGCTCCTGCGCAGGTAATGCCACCAGGTGAGCGCCAGGCAGGCCGCGTAGAACGCAAGGTAGATTTCCAGCGCGAGCTGCGGACCGCCGGTGATGGCGATCGATTTGCCGAAGCCGCTCGGGATCAGGTAGCCGCCGCAGGCGCCGATCGCGCCGATGAATCCGAGCGCGGCGCCGCTCTCGATGCTGGCGGTCTTCAAGGCGAGCGCCCGGCCGGCTTCGCCGGTGCCTCTCGCTTTGCGAAGATTCTCCTCGCGGAAAATCGACGGGATCATCCGGTAGGTCGAGCCGTTGCCGATTCCGGTGGTGACAAAGAGGATCAGGAACATCACGAGGAAGCCGGTGAAGTCCTTGATCCCCACGAAGTACAGGACGCCGATCGTCGCCGCGCCCATCGCGATGAAATTCCAGAACGTCACGATGGCGCCGCCGACCCTGTCGGCGAGCAAGCCGCCCAGCGGGCGCGCCAGCGAGCCGACCAGCGGCCCGAGGAACGCGATCGCGATCGTCACCGCCGGGAATTGCGTCTTGATCAGCAGCGGAAAGGCCGCCGAGTAGCCGATGAAGGAGCCGAACGTCCCGACATAGATGAAGGCCATGATCCAGGTATGCTTGCGCCCGACGATGGCGAGCTGATCCCTGAACGAGGACTTGGCCGAGGTCAGGTTGTTCATGAAGAAAATCGCGCCGAACACCGCGACGATCAGCGGCAACACCCACATCAGTCCGGCGTTCTGGAGGTACACCCCTGAAACCGGTGTAGCCTGATAGAGGTTGATGAGGCCGACACCCATCAGAATGGGCGTCAGCAACTGGACACTGCTGACGCCGATATTGCCGCCAGCCGCGTTGAGGCCGAGCGCCCAGCCCTTCATGCGATCGGGATAGAAGAATGAGATGTTGGTCATGCTGGAGGCAAAATTGCCGCCGCCGAGACCGGCGGTGGAAGCCACCAGCAGCATCAGCCAGAACGGGGTCTCCGGCTCGCTGACGAAATAGGCGAGCCCGAAGGTCGGGATCAACAGCACCGACGCGCTGAAGATGGTCCAGTTGCGGCCGCCGAACATCGTGACCGCAAACGTGTAGGGAAATCGCATCAGCGAGCCGATCAGCCCGGGGATCGCCACCAGTTGAAACAGCTGGTCGGTGGTGTAGTGGAAGCCGGCCTGCGGCAATTTGGTTGCGACGATGCTCCAGATCAGCCAGACCGAAAATCCGACATGCTCGGCAACGATCGACCAGATGAGATTGCGTCGGGCGATGAATTTGCCCTTCGAATTCCAGAACGTCTCATCCTCGGGATTCCATTCTGAAATCCAGGTCGGATCTTTGCTCATCAGAGATTTCCTTTCTAAACGGCGGTGCACCGGGATCGGTCCGGAGGCGTGTCAGAGGCATAGAGGCGCGCTCTGGGGAGGCCCCAGTCTGGCGGTGTCAAAATTCGGATGATTGGTTTTCCAAGGACGGCATCGATGGCGTCGGCGCTAGCTATTCAAGCTTCGTGCCAAGCTACCGCTATGCAAAAAGTAATTATTTCAGAATGAGTTAGCGACAAAGCCGGCGTCGCGCGCCGGCAGCCTCAGCGCCGCCAAAATTTGCGATTCGCTCAATCCTTGTGCGCCGCACAACAAATGAGCAGACGATGGCGCAGAAACCTTCAAGCGTCCTCGGTCGCCGCCATCATCGGCTTCGGCGCGATGCCTGTGCCCGGCTTCATCCGAAAATCGTAGGTCATCAAATGCCAGGGCCCGGCCGCCGGCTTGCCGTCGGGCATCACCGGATCGCTGCGCTTCTCGACCTTGGAAATCAGCTCGTCCTTCACTCCGAACACCACATCGGTATCGAGATATTTGTCGCCCTCGATAAAGACGTGGGTGATCAGCGGCTCATAGCCCGGCGCATCGACGAGAAAGTGCACATGCGCCGGCCGCATCGGGTGACGCCGGGTCTGCAGGATCATTTCGCCGACCGGGCCGTCGGTCGGGATCGGATAGCTGCAGGGCAGGATGGTGCGAAAGAAAAACCGGCCGTCGGCATCGGTGACAAAGCGCGCCCGCGATGACGGGCCCTGCGTCTCATAAGCCGGCTTTTGCGAATCGTAAAAGCCGTCATCGTCGGCGTGCCAGACATCGACCGGGACACCGGCCAGCGGCTTGCCCTTAAGGTCGGTGACGCGGCTTTGCACGAACATCCGGTCTCCCGAAAGGTCGGCGGAGATGTCCGCGCCGTGCGGCATCGGCTTGTGTTCGCCGACATAGAACGGGCCGAGCACGGTGGTCTCGGTGGCGCCATCGCGCTCGCGATGGTTCACCGCATCGACCAGCATCGAGACCCCGAGCACGTCAGACAGCAGGATGAACTCCTGCCGGCTCGGGGTGCATTTCTGGCCGGTGCGGGTCAGGAAATCGATCGCGTAACCCCATTCGTCGAAGCTGAGATCGGTCTTGCGGACGAAATCGTGCAGCGACTTCACCAGTTCCTCCATGCAGGAATTTGACCCGCGGGTCCGGCGTCTCCTCAAAGCTGCGGATCACGGCGGCGGTAAGTTCGGTGTCGTTGAATTGGGGCATTTTTGGCTGTCCTGCTGGGTTACGCGATGGCGGGGCAAGCCTACACCAGCGATCCGACAGTAGTAAGCATGTAGCGATTGGAACAAGGCAGGCTTTTCGGCTATCAAGGCAGCCCCTCGACAGCTCCGGAGATCAGTCCCGATGTTAGCCCCCACCCCCGCCTCGCCCGAATCCGCCGGCATGTCCAAGGCCGCCTTCGACCGCATCGAAGATCATCTGAAGCAGCGCTACATCGATGCCGGCCGCTTTCCGGGAACCCAGCTCCTGGTCTATCGCCGCGGCAAGGTCGTCCACAGCGCGGTGCAGGGCTTTGCCGACGTCGAGCGCAAGGCGCCGATGAAGGACGACACCATTTTTCGCATCTATTCGATGACCAAGCCGATCACCAGCGTCGCCTTCATGATGCTGGTCGAGGAAGGCCGCGTCGCGCTCGACGAGCCCGTCCACAAATACATCCCGGAATGGAAGAACCTCGGCGTTTTCCAGGCCGGCACCGCGCCGGCATTTCTGACCAGGCCGCCGTCGCGGCCGATGCTGATCGTCGATCTGCTGCGGCATACTTCCGGGCTGACTTACGGCTTCCAGCAGCGCTCCAACGTCGATGCCGCCTATCGCGAAATGAAGATCGGCGAGGTCGAGAAGGCGGGAACGCTGCAATCGATGATCGAGGACCTTGCGAAAATTCCGCTGGAATTCTCGCCCGGCGAGGCCTGGAATTATTCGGTCTCCACCGACGTGATCGGCTATCTCATCGGAAAAATCAGCGGCAAGCCGTTCGAGCAGTTCCTGAAGGAACGCATCTTCGATCCGCTCGAGATGAACGGACACCGACTTCTTCGTGCCCGCCGACAAGGCCCATCGTTTCGCGGCCTGCTACTCGGCAAGCCCGCAAGGCGCGCATGACGTTTCACGCGACCGACCGCAAGGGCGGCCTGACCTTGCAGGACGATCCGGCCAACAGCTCGTTCCTGTCACCGCCGTCGTTCATTTCCGGCGGCGGCGGCCTGTGCTCGACCGCGGCCGATTATCTCACCTTCTGCCGCGCGCTGCTGAACGGCGGCGAACTCGGCGGCGTCAGGCTGATCGGCCCGAAGACGCTGGCCTTGATGACCTCAAATCATCTGCCCGGCGGACGCGACCTGCCGGAAATGTCGCGATCGCTGTTCTCCGAGGCGGCCTATAACGGCATCGGTTTCGGCCTCGGCTTCTCCGTGACGATGAATCCCGCGCAGACGCTGATTCCCGGCAGCGCCGGCGAATATGCCTGGGGCGGTGCGGCGACGACATCGTTCTGGATCGATCCGGCGGAAGAGCTGATCGCCATCTTCATGACCCAGGTGCTGCCGTCGACCGCCTATCCGATCCGGCGCGAGCTGCGCACCATGGTTTACGCCGCGATCACCGACAGCAATCTCTAGGAGCGTGGCAGGTTCCGCATGGCGCCCGGCCTGCGCTGAACCGGGGTTTACGGACCTAAAATCCTTCAGTTCTAAAATCCTTGGCGAATTTCCGACGCTTCTCCTATGCTAACAATGATTTGTCGCTATCGCGCCAGATCATTGTCGCAGGATCCGCGTGCCGAAACTCTCCCTGCCAGTGCGCCTTGCTCTTCTGGTCGCGGGAACCACGCTGCCGCTGATCATTTTTGCGGCCGTCATCGTTTTCAATAACTACGAGCAAGACCGCAAGGAAGCGTCCCAGCGCGTTCTCGAAACCGTACGCAGCATCCGCCTCGTGCTCGATGCCGAGATTCAGCGCATGACCGGCGGGCTCCAGGTTCTGGCGCTCACCGATACCCTGCGCAACGGCGACTTCGAAGGTTTTCGCCGCATCGCTTCGGGCTTTCTCGATCAATATGGCAAGGACGGCGTCATGCTGGTGGCGGACCGCGAAGGTCGCCAGTTGTTCTCCTCGGCCACGCCGGACAACGCCAGCCTTCCGCCGCGCAACAACCGCGAAATCGTCGAAAAGGTGTTTGCGACCAAGAGCGCCGCAATATTCCAACCTGTTCTTCGGCGTCGGTGAAGCAAGCGACCGATCGTGACGGTCGAGGTGCCGGTGCTTCGCGACGGCGAGGTGCGTCTACGACGTTTCCTTCAGCCCGCCGATCGAGATTTTCCAGTCCATCATCGAAAAACAGCGTCCGAGCAAGGACTGGACGATTTCGATTTTCGACGGCGACCGCATCAATTTCGCGCGCGTTCCAAACCCGGAAGAGACGATCGGCAAGCGCGCATCGCCGTTGCTGTATGCCGAGATGCTTCGCAAGCCGGAGGCGACCCTGCCGACGGTATCGCTCGAAGGCATGCCGCTGATCACGACTTTCGCGCGATCGTCGCTCACCGGCTGGACGGTGGCCGCCGGCATCGCGGAAAGCTCGCTGGTCGGCCCGTTGTGGCGCAACCTGGCGATCACCAGCCTGATCGGCGGCGTGCTGCTGCTGACCGGGCTTGCTTTTGCGGTGCGGATGGCCACGACGATCGCCCGCGGCGAGATGCTTCATGATCTCCTGATCGAGGAACTCAATCACCGCGTCAAGAACACGCTGGCGATCCTGCAGGCGATCGCGGTGCAGACCTTCCGAAGCGCGAGCAAGGCCGAACGCGAGAAATTCGAGGGCCGGCTCGGCGCGCTGGCGGAGGCGCATAATCTGCTCAGCAAGGAGAAATGGCAGGGCTCCGAGCTGAAGGACGTGATCAGCCGCGTGTTGCAGCCCTATCTGCTCAACAACCCGGAGCGGATGCGGATGTCCGGACCGAGCGTGCCGCTGTCCCCGCGGCTGGCGGTGGTGCTGTCGATGATCGTGCACGAGATGGCAACCAATGCCGCAAAATACGGAGCGCTGTCGAACGACACCGGCACCGTGGTGCTGAACTGGGAAGTCATCGAGGAAGACGCCAGGCCGAAATTGCGATTGATCTGGGCCGAGGCCGGCGGCCCTCCCGTCGTCGCGCCGGTGCAGCGCGGTTTCGGATCGCGGCTGATCGAACGCAGCGCGCGCGATCAGCTCGGCGGCGAAGCCACCGTCGATTTTCTGCCCCGTGGCGTGGTCTATACGGTGACCTGCGCGCTGGAGGACGAGAGCTAGGCCAGCTAGCCGAAATTCTGCAAGGCGGGGAAGGTGTCGAGCAGCCAGATGCTGATGGCGGAGACGCTGCCGGTGAGAAAGCCGATGCCGGTGATGACCATCAGTACACCCATCGCACGCTCGACAGTGGCGAGATGCCGCTTCATCCGCGCAAACAGCGACGAGAATTGCTCGACCATGAAGGCCGCGACCAGGAACGGAATCCCGAGGCCGGCGGAATAGACCGCGAGCAGCCCCGCCCCTTTGGTCACCGTCGCCTCGGCGGCGGCGACCGACAGGATCGCCGCCAGGATCGGGCCGATGCACGGGGTCCAGCCGAACGCAAACGCCAGCCCCATCACATAGGCGCCCCACAGCCCGACCGGCTTCGGAATCGGTCAGCCGGCCCTCGCGCATCAACAGCCCGATCCGCGTCAGCCCAAGGAAATGCAGGCCCATGATGATGATGACGATGCCGGCGACGATCGAAAGCTCCGCCGACCAGGCGCGGATCAGGCTTCCGATCAGGGACGCGCTGGCGCCGAGCGCCACGAACACGGTGGAAAAGCCGAGCACGAACATCACGGCTGAGATCATCACCGCGCGCTTCGACGACGCACTCGCTCTCGTCATTGGCGACATGCTCGATGGTGGCGCCGGTCAGATAGATCAGATAGGGCGGCACCAGCGGCAGCACGCAGGGCGACAGAAAGCTGACGAGGCCGGCGATCAGCGCGGCCGGGATCGAGACATCGTGCATCATGCACTCATCGTTATGGTTGCCAGCACGCCCTGCCCTGATCGGCCCGACATTGGGGAGCGCGGGCCTGACGCGCCGGCCCAGATGTAAGGGATACCCAGGAATGCGCAACGACGAACAGGCCGGCCGCCCTCCGCACCCGGCTTCGCCTGGGCCATCCCGGGACTGATCGCGCTTTGGCCGTCCGCGCGCCTTGGCTGGACATCTCATCGATCACGAATGCGGCACCGCAAAAGCCCGGACCGGCCGTCGCCCCAGCGACCCAATGCCACAGGTAGTGCTGTGTTTGCGACACACGTTCCGCCTGCTTTGGCGGACCCACGAAAATCGAACGATGCTAGCTATTTGATGTGCGGCTGGCCCGGTAGCCGGGCCCGCGGCTATGCTCCAGCGCACAAAATCCAGCAATGTGATACAAATTCATCCATTCCAGCGACCTCAAGTAGTATATAAGCGATATGCAAGGGTAAGTCCCTGATCCTCTGTGCGGGGGATTCCCCACGGAAAGACGGTAAAATCGGTATGAACAAATCAGCGGCAAAGAAAATGAAGCAGCGCAGTGCCGGAAAACCCGACATTGAACTGGGCAAGCGCATCCGGCTGCGGCGTGTTGAGCAACGGATCTCGCAGGCAGAGCTTGGGGACCAGCTTGGCGTCAGCTTCCAGCAGGTTCAGAAATACGAGAAGGGCGTCAACCGCGTCGGAGCCGCCCGCCTTCAGCAAATCGCTACCGCCCTCGATGTGCCCGTCACGTTCTTCTACGATGGCGACGGCAAGGCACGAGAGGTCGAAAGCCTGCTGTTTCTCGATAGCTCATTCAGCCTGAGATTGTTGCGGGCCTACAGCAAGATCAAGGACCAGACCGTGCAGCGTCAACTGGTGTCCCTGATGGAATTGATCGCGGCAAACGAAGGCTAAACGCCAAAGAGACAGCAAGGCCGATATCGGCCTCGCTCGTCTCACTTAGTGCACCCGCGGACATGATCCGGCCAACGTGTACGGCACGGGCGGCGGCGTATCGCTGTGCGCCTGCCGCCCGCTGCTCCCCGTGCAACGACCTCCCGCTGCCGCATCAAATGGCTGTTGGATTTATTTTCGGATCGGCTCCCGCCCTCGCGAACCATATCAGCGGCCTCCGCGACACATTGACGGCCAGGACGGTCCAACCGGGGTCTGCGGCAATGCAACAGCTGCGAAGTCGACTTAATCAGAACGCAACGCTCAGGCGCTAGATTTGCGAAAAGCGCAGCGGCGGATCAGGTCGCCACGATTGGTTCGGCCGGCACGGCCGAAACGTGTTGATTTCTCATTGGCGCCGTCCGGCAGGCGAACTTCGGAATCAGGACATTATCGATGCGAAGAATGACCATCATTGCCATTGCCATGATGCTTGCGAAGCGCATCGGCGTTTGGCCAAAGCGCCGGGACCGTCGGCCCCGGCGCGGCCCCGCTCGCCGCCAAGCCGGCCACCGCGGCGCCAACGGGCGCGGCAAATCCCGCGCATGCGGCCGCCGGCAAAGCCGGCCGCCGCAGCCTCCACCCCCGAATCGCGTTCGGCGGCGGCCTTGGCGCTATCGCACGAGCCGACCTTCGACGAAGGCACCGCGCAGCGAATCAGGGAAGCGGCGCTGAGCTATTCGGATCTGGCGGTGCGCGGCGGATGGCCGGCGATTCCCGCCGACGCCAAATTCGCAGCTCGGCGTGCGCGGGACCCCAATGACGATCTGCTGCGCCAGCGCCTGTCTGATCAGCGACGATCTTGCCGCCGACAAGGCGTCGGGACCGTTTGACGAGGTTGTCGCCGAGGCCGTCAAGCGTTTCCAGGTGCGCCACGGCCTGGCGCCGACGGGAACGGTGACCCCGCGCACGCTCGCCGCCCTCAATGTCCCCGTGCAGAAGCGGATCAGGCAGCTCGAGGCCTCGCTCGAGCGCCTCGAAAACATGAATTTCGCATTCGGGCAGCGTTACGTCGTCGTCAACCTGCCCGCGACGTTCGCCGAAGCGGTCGAGAACGATCATGTGGTGCGGCGCTATCGCGTGATCGTCGGCAAGACCGAAAAACCGTCGCCGACGCTGACCGCCGAAATCACCGGCGTCATTCTCAACCCGACCTGGACCGTTCCGTCCTCGATCGCGAAAACCGAAATCTCGGCGCATATGCGCAAGGATCCCGGCTATCTCGCCCGCATGCACATGGAGGTGCTCGATGCGCACGACAACCCGATCGATCCGCAATCGGTGGATTGGTCCGGCACCCGCACGCCGAATTTCACCGTACGCCAGCAGAACGGCGCCTGGAATGCGCTCGGCGCGGTGAAGATCGACATGCCGAATCCCTATTCGGTCTACATGCACGACACCAACCAGCGCAATCTGTTCAGCGACGATTACCGCTTCGACTCCCATGGCTGCTCGCGGGTCGACAATGTGCGCGACCTCGCCGCCTGGCTGTTGCAGGAAGAGATGCCGAAATGGAACCGCGCCGCGATCGACGCGGCGATCGCCACCGGCCAGCGCCAGGACATCGCCCTGCCGAAGAAGGTTCCGGTGGCCTGGATCTACCTCACGGCGTGGATGACCAGGGACCAGACCGTCCAGTTCCGCAACGACATCTACGACCAGGACGAGCAGCTTCTGGAAGCCACCGCCGAGGAAGCCGCCTTCTTCAACCAGGCCGCCAACCATCCGCTGACGGCGCATCTGGCGCAGTAGGCCGGTCTTCAGTATCGCCTGGGCATCGCCTTCGGATGGGGATTGGGGCGACAACGGCGTTCGGCGGTCGCTGCGACGGTCCAATTGAGCGGTGGAGGTTCCGTTTTGTGTTATATTTGGCACAGTGCGGACCTATTCGTCGACCTATCCCCTCTGCCGCACTGCAGACGTATTCCGGCGTTCATGCTCGCGGTATATCAACGTTCAGCAAGTTACTGAACGTTTCCGCTCACTGGATACCTAGGGGAGAACTACCATGATGAAAGCTTTGATTGTAGCGGGCGCAACGCTTGCCTTCGTGACCGTCGCTGGCGCGGCCGACCTTCCGCACCCGCAGCCCGTCTATAAGGCCGAGCCGGCTCCGGTGGTCGGGAAGATGCCGATTGGCAAGTCCCCGATCGGGAAGGGCCCGATCGGCAAGGAGCCCGTCGTCACGCGGGCTTACTGATAAGCGTTGGATTTCGTTGAATTTGACCTTTATCCGTTGAAGGGTGAAGCGTAGCGAACAGGCCGAAGAGCACAGGATTGTCCTTGCTTGCCGGATTCACCCTCGCTTTTCTGCTCCCGTGCAACATCCAGTCGACTTCTGCGCGGGAGCGGGCTTCTGCGCAGGAGATCGACATTTGCGCAGGTTCGGAACGTTTCATTTCCCAAAAGCGGGAAGTTAACAAGCGCATCGCCGCCGCGAATGCGCTTGTTTTCAATGAGGCGTCCGTCGAATTGAAACCGGCACCACGGTCGATTCGCAAGCCGGAATCGGGATGCGCAAAGAGACTTCTACTGTTTCACCGGTCTGGAACGCCGAAACATCCAATTGCACTTCGTTCATCGGCAGCATTGCAAGTCCTGCGGGACTGAAAGTTTCCGTCCGCTGGATGCGTCCTGAGGAATACGCCAACGGTCTCAGGACGAGGAATGGCGGGATCTTCCGCCTCTCGTCGGAACAATAGTTCGCGCTCGTCGTAAAGGATGAGCCCGCGCCTCGCCCGTCTACGTGGTAAGCAACAAGAGAGCCTCGGCAGCTAGACGGCAGGCAGTCGGGGTTCGCGGCCGATCAAGCGCGGCCGTGCTTTCCTATTGGAGACCAGCACCACCGTATCGCCGGAAGGATGCATTCCCATGTCTCATCACCTCGATACCCCTCTCGCAAGCCAGAACGGTCAGCTTTATATCGACGACCTGTACGTCTTCCAGGGCGACGCCAGCACCGTGTTCGTCATGGACGTGAATTCGAACATCACCGGAGTCCATGTCAAACCCGGCTTCCACGCCGAGGCACGTTATGAGTTTAAGGTGCACTTCGACGGAGCCGATTTAGAAACGCTGACCTACCGCATATCTTTCGGCGAACCGGACTCCCACGGGCGACAGCGTCTCCAGGTGCACGTTCTGACTGGCACCGAGGCCCGCGACGACACCGCAAGCGGCCAACTGGTGCTGGAAGGACGAACCGGAGAGTCGGCCAGCGGGAACGGCATCCGGATCTGGACAGGACGCATTGCCGACTCGTTCTACATCGACCTATCGCTGCTCGCGATGGTCAACGGTGCAATCAAAAACGGGACCGCGGTAGACCTCTCTGCGTGGCGCCCGGAAAAGGCCAAGAACAGCTTCGCTAACACGACCGTCGATACGATCGTTCTCGAAGTCTCGCATGAGCATCCTCAGCTGCGGCCCTCGGCTCGCATCGGGCTGTGGGGCGCCACGAAACTCGCCACGGATGCGGGCGGCTGGCGACAGATCAACCGCGCCGGGCACCCCATGATGTGGCCGATCTTCTGGCCGGACGACACCCACTTCACGAATCCCGCCAATACAAGGCACCCGTCCAAAGATTTTGATGCGGAAGGCATGCACATCGCTGAGCATGTTGCCGCCGTCGTGGCGGCTAGCGGGACCTCGGACGATCCGCGGGGCTACGGCGAGACTGTTGCCCGGGAACTGTTCCCTGACGTCTTGCCGTATGTGATAGGCACGCCTGCGACATACGGCTTCGCCACGCGTAACGGCCGCACGCTAGCCGACAACGCACCGGAAGTAATGCTGTCGCTGGTCGCCGGGACGGCTATTCCCTCAGGGTTGAAACCATCAATTGCCAAGCAGCTAAGGGACAGCAAATTCCCGTACGTCGTGCCCATATGACCCAGCCCGTAGCTTGGCAGGGCGAATTAGCGCCAGCGTAATCCGCCGTTACACTCACCGAACCGGCACCGATGCTGATTCCCGGTGGCAGCAGATCGTTCATCATCAGGGAAATGAACCGGCGTTGAAATATCCCGATCATGCCGGACGAGGAAAGCCCGCCGCTTCGCGGGACGGGCTTTTCCTGCACACAGCTATTCTCAGGCTGTCTTGTTTCAAGCTGTCTTGTTTCAAGCTGTCTTGGCAAACATCGTCAGGACGCCGCCAGCGATGTTGATGGCAACGACTTGCGATGAACTGAGGCCCTGGGCTTTAAGCGCGGATGCGGCCTCCGGTGTCGCGTCAATGGATTTCCGAAGTGACTGCATATCTTCCTCGCTTGTGCGCGCGACGACATCATCGACCTTCGAGCGCATCTCCGGTTTCAGGTCCTTGACGTTGACGATCCGTACACTCTGTATGAGCTTGTTGGATTGAGCGGCCGGTGTCTGCGCCTCGGATTGCGGCGGCGTTCCTTGTGCCTGGGCCTGCACGAAAGCTGGCGTCCCGAGAGCGAGGGCTGCTGCGATGGCGGATGCGGTAAAGATACGCATGGTCATTCCTTTCCGGTTTGAAAAACCAGGAAAAGCCCTATCCGCGAAATTTGGTTAGCGTCTGATTCTCATGTGGCCATTCAGTGAAAGCAATGCGGCCGCAATGCGTGGGCTCAAGCCAGCGGTGATGGCGACGCGCGTCTCGCGTTCATAAAGCCAATGACGTCGAGTGGGTCGGCCGGACAAAAGACGGCCTGCTGTTGACCGTTAAGACATCAAGACCCGCGGCTGCGGCGAACGAACCAGCTATGGAATCAAGCTCTTCCTGCGAAATCACATCCCCGATCCGGACAAAACCGTGGAGCGCGCGCTCCTCCACCAACTGCATGGCGGCTTCCGGGCCGAACCCGCGGTTACGTAGCGTGATGTCGTTCATGACGGGCCTGCGTTCCGCGTCGTATTGCGCTAGCGCCTCCATGGGATCGGGGGTTGCTGTCAACGCTCCGGTCAGCGCGCGGGCGTCCACGATCGCCTGTGAACCCGCCTGGCTTCCGACAGGATGCATCGGATGCGCGGCATCGCCGATCAGCGTGACGCGGCCAAGCGTCCATGCCGAAACGGGATCTCGATCCAACAAAGGAAATTCGTAGAAATCGGGCGATTGTTCGATCAGCGCCTGCGTGTCGAGCCATGGAAACCGCCACCCACCGAAGGCTTCGAGCACTTTTTCTTTCGCGACGCGCCTGTTCCAGTCCTCGCGGGGCGGCGCTGCATTCTGCACGGTCATCTGGCAAATCACGTTGGTTAGCAGTTTGCCGTGGGTTGCGGCCGCGCCAACGGGATAAGCAATGATCCGCTGATGGAAATGCCCTGCAAGGATCATGGTACGGCCACCAAGGAAAGGCTCGGCATCGACGGCCGCGCGCCACAATATCTGCTGGGCAAACCGAGGCCCTCCTTCGGCCGGGTAGAGCTGACGCCGGACGGCGGAATGGATGCCGTCAGCGCCGACCAGGACATCGGCGTCATCAAGCAACTCGACGCCGTCGCTGTCGCGGAACCGGGCGCATACCCGGTCACCGCACTGCTCGAATGTTGTGAATTTAAACCCGCTGCGAAAATTTTTAGGCCCGATGCGTTCGCGCAAGGCTTGCAGCAACAGCATCTGCAACTTGCCGCGATGGATCGAGTATTGTGGCCATCGATATCCGGCCAATAGCCCCCTTGGCTCGCTGCAAATCAACTGCCCGAATTTGTTGAAAAAACTCAATTGCTGCGTTGCGAGGCCGGCTTCGGCCAGCGCGTCGGCGAGCCCGAGCTCGACAAGTTCGCGTACCGCCGTCGGTTGCAGATTGATGCCTGCCCCAAGTGGAGCGGGGTCGCGCACCGCCTCGTAGACGCGGACGGCAATGCCGGCCTGATGCAGGCTGAGCGCCAGGCTGAGCCCACCGATCCCACCACCGGCAACCATGACTTGCATGTTCTTCATTTGGCCGCAACGCGCGGATCTTTGACGTTGCTGAAGGTTACAAATTCGACGTTGCGAAGTTCTCCCTCCACCTTCTCGACCTTGCGAATATAAATATTGTGGACCACCTCGCCGGTTTCCCGGTCGATGGACATCGGGCCGCGCGGGCTTTCCCAAGCGGTGCCTTTCATAGCGGAGATCAGAGCTTTTCCGTCCGCGGAGCCGCCGGTCCTCTCCAGGGCTTCATAGATGACGTGCATCCCGTCATATCCGCTGACTGCCATGAAGTTGGCGCGGGTGTTGTTCTCCTTTTGATAGGCGTCGGCGAATGCCTTGTTCAGCGGAGAAGGATGCGCGGCTGAGTAAAAATGTGCGGTAACGGCGCCCAGCATGGCATCGCCCATATCGGCCAGGGCTTCGTCGTCGGTAAGATCGCCGGGTCCAACGAGCTTGATACCGGCCTTGTCCAACCCGCGCTCCACAAATTGTTTGGCGAAAGTGGCGGCTTGAACGGAGGGAATGAACACGAACAAGACTTGCGGTGCGGCGTCTCGCACTCGTTGCAAGAACGGTGCAAAGTCGGGGCTGCGTAACGGCACCCGGATCATTTCTGCGATCTGACCGCCTGCGGCCTTATAGTTGTTGGCGAAGGTCTCTTCTGCTTCCAGGCCGGGAGCGAACTCCGATACCAAAGTCACTGCCTTGCCAAGACCGCTCTTTATCGCCCAGTCGGCCATAATCCCCGAGGATTGGGCGAGAGTGCAACTGGTCCGGACAAAGTAGGGCGACTTTCCGACCACGGCAGTCGTGCTTGAGAGCATAATGACCGTAGGTTTCTGGGCCTCCGTAATGAGCGATGCACCAGCCAGCAGGTCTGCCGTTAGGCCGCCGCCGATAATATCTACCTTCTCATTGACGATAAGCTCTTGCAGAAGGCGCTTTCCTGTTTCACTGGACGAGGCGCCGTCCTTGACCACCAGCTCGATTTGCCGTCCGGCGACCATATCGCCGTGCTGTTTCATATAGAGGCGAGCACCGGCGACGACCTGACGGCCCGCGGCTGCAAGTGCGCCGGTCATCGGCATAACCATGCCGACCTTGACAATGTTCTGAGCGCTGGCGCTACCCGCGGCAGAGGCCGTAATCCCTAATATTGCGATGGTTCTGGCGATGCATCTGCTCAACATAGCTATCCTCCGCTGGATCGTCGTCGGGGCGGCTTTCGCGAACATGCTCACGCTTGCAAATTATCTGTCTCCAATTGCTGGTTGAATTATTGCCTGCCCCCGTTGTAGTTTCAAAGTTCTATTTTGCGGCATCCCTGTAGCCTCCAGACTAAGGGCCAAAAAATGGATTGGTCTGATCGCATCGGCCGCCGCATCCGGCTGCGGGACCTTCATATCGTGCTCGCAGTGGCTGAGTTGGGCAGCATGGCGAAGGCATCCGCGAAGCTCGCCATTTCGCATCCCGTGATCTCGAAGACGATTTCCGATCTGGAGCTTACGCTCGGCGTCAGACTGTTCGACCGCAACCCTCAAGGTGTCGAACTTACCGCATACGGTCGAGCGCTGCTCAACTGTGGAGTAAACGTGTTCGACGAAATGCGTCAGGGGCTCAAGCAAATCGAATTCCTGACTGATCCGACGTCGGGGGAATTAGCGGTCGGTTGCCCGGAGATCATCATTGCCGGCATCTTGCCAGCCATCGCAGAACGGTTTCTGCAGCAATACCCTAACGTGAAGTTGCGAGTAATCCATGCCGATACAGCGCTGATGCAACTAGACCAACTGCGCGAGCGCAATGTTGAATTGTTGATCGGACGGATGCCGCAGCCGTTTGTGGAAGATGACCTGGTTGCGGAACAGTTGTTCGACGAACCTTTTGTTACGGTCGCCGGAATGCACAGTCGCTGGGCGCGGCGTCGGCATATCGAATTTGCCGAACTTGCGGAAGAGTCATGGGTTCTGCCGCCCTATGAGAGCGCACCTGGACTGCTCATTGCCGAGATTTTCCGGTCCGCCGGCCTCACGCCTCCAGTTCCAAGCATCGTCACATTATCCGTTCAACTCACAACCACACTCGTCGCGACTGGGAAATTCGTCGGAATTCTCCCAAGTTCTGTTGCGCAGTTTAGCGCGAAGCGTGTGGGACTGAAGGTACTGCCAGTGAAAGTGCCAGGTTTGCGGGCTTCGGTCAGTATTATCACTGTCAAGCGCCGTACCACCAGTCCGCTGGCCGAGCTGTTCATCGGCTCGGCCCGCGCGGTGGCAAAATCAATATCGGCACCGGCGATGCGGCGAAAAACACCTGTTGGCCAGTGATGCAGAGAAGACGGCCTCTGCACCGCCGGAGGCGAGCCACGGCGTACAAGATCGTTCAATAGACCCAGCCTTGACGTGTTGCGGCGCAAGATTGCCATTTGATCCCGGCCGGAGGATGCTGTCGTTCGCGGCACAAGGAGAGCAGCATGAGCAAGGCAGGTCTCGACAATCGCCACCGCAACCACGACGGTGAAATCAGCCACAAGCACGGAAATACTCTCATCCGCACGTTGCGTAAAATTTACGGACAGAATTTCGCCGCCGGCTATCCTGAAACCGAGAAACTGAGCGAGATTCTCCTTCAACTCAACGAGACGTCACTGAGTCAGCTCCGCCGCGATCATGAGACGGGCCACTTGGAGCACAAGATCGCAAACGCTTCGAAGTAAGGTCGCGAATGGCGAAGCCTCCACTTTCGATGCAAGCCTTGTTTCGATGCAGGCCTTGCGATGGCGCGGGCGTTCGACGAAATTCGACGGCAACCTCGTTGTTCGAGTGTAACGAGCATCGCAATAACTCGCGTCGAGTAATCAAAGCTGTCATCCCGCCAAATCCGACCGGAAAACATCCGCGGCGGGTTGCGCTGCTGGTACTCGCCTGCCCTACGCACTACTGATTTGGGGGGTCGTCCAGTCCCCCCTTGCAAAAATATTCCCGTTCCCTTCCGACCCAAATCACCTGCATATCTCTCGGCGTCTCGTCCCACAGAGGGGCGGCTCGCGATCGTCACGGACGCGGGGCGGGATGCGGTGGACGCAGGCGGCGCTGCTGACGAGAGCGTTACCTTGCGGACGGCGAAGTCGTGTGGTCCTGACGCCCCGACGCTGGCGTCAAGTTCTCGAGAAGCAAGCTTCTTGCAAGTTTCTCGGGGGCGACGGTGGCAAGAAAGCCCGGTCACCGAGGAGCAACTGTGTTGTTGAAGTAGACCAGTGATCGGCCCGGCTCAAGGCTGGCGCGTGCCGCGCCCCCGCCTTCGGCGGCTGATGGCCTTGACCCCGTCCGCTCACCGGTCTGTTGGCTTTGCAAGCGCTCGGTCGGAGACCGAGCGCGACATGGCGGCGCTCGTTAGCTCACCGCGTAACGACTGGCATCCCATTTCTCGCCACGGGCGATCATGGTGTTGAGGATGACGATCAGCTTGCGCATGCAGGCCACCAGCGCAACCTTTTTCTCCTTACCTTTGGCGATCAGGCGATCATAGAAGGCCTTGAGCACAGGGTTGTGCCGGGTCGCGGCCCCGAGACAAGCCATGTAGAAGAGATTGCGGACCCTGCGGCGTCCGCCCTTGATCTGGCGCTCGCCGCGCCGTTTGCCGCTGTCGTCATCGTAAGGCGCGACGCCCAGCAAGGCGGCGGCGACCTTGTTGCTGACCTGGCCCAGTTCCGGCATCGCCGCGATCAGACCGGCAGAGGTGGTCTCGCCAAGGCCCGGCACGCTCTCGATGATCTCGGCAAGCTCGGCAAAATGCGGCGTGGCCTTGATCCTGGCCGCGATCGCAGCCTCGAGCGCGGCAAGCTCGAGCGGCGATCTTCTTCAACAATCGCGCATGCATTCTCTGGACCAGGTTCCGGCCCGCTTGCTCGCCTCTGTTATTCAGCATGGTCTTGCATGTCGAGCAGCGCCTGGCGCGCATTCACCATCTGGTCGAAGCTTCTCGCGCGCTGCGTCGTAGGCCTGGCCCTTGGCCTCGCCGAAGGTCTCGGCAAACCAGGCGATCATCTCCGCATCGATCGCGTCGTTCTTGGCCAGTCGCCCGGCCGATCGGGCGAAGCTGCGCACCCGCTTCGGATCGACGATGCGGACCTCGATATCGGCTTCTCGCGCAGCGCCTTGGCCCACTCGCGCTCGTAGCCGCCGCTCGCCTCCATCACCGCCTTGGTCGCCTTGTGCTTGCGAAGCCACGAGATCAACTGCCGCCGGCCCTCCGCGGTGCTTGGGAACGTCTGCCGTTGAGACAACGACGCGAATGCAAACATCCACCTTGTCCTTGGCGACATCGATTCCCGCGACAACGAGATCATTTTGTGCCATCATCCAGCTCCCTTCCTTGCTCGGTCCGGGCTCGAAGCCCATGCAACTGTTCGGGTTGAGGAAGACACCGGATCTGTCCCACGCTCCCCGGCAGGCTCTTGGGCCTTCGAGCACGAACGGGCTCAGATCCAGCGACGGGCGGTTGGTCGAGAACCGCCCGTTCGCACATTCTGGCAGATTTTGCGGACACAAGAGCGCGAAGGAAACCGTTAAAACCATTGCGCGGGGAATGCCGGGTGATTCCGGCGTGACCGTGGTGACTAACTCGTGTGCTTTTTACTTCTGCACACGAGGCTGCGGGTGCATCGGGCACCCGGCATTCCCTGCGCCCTCTGTTTGCAGAGGGCAGGACGTTAGAGCACAACTCGCGCGAAATGCGCGGCGAGAACGCGAAGTCATGTGTGGGATTAGAGCCACGTCATTGCGAGCCAACGGGTCGCGCGGATGCGCGCCCGATGACAGGCTCCGCGAAGATTCC
>CAVSOS010000038.1:0-24818 GCA_963729395.1 uncultured Pseudomonadota bacterium
CGCAAAGATGGGGTGGACGGCCCCCGACGCATCGATGTGCCAGACTGGTGGTGTTGATTCGACCAGACAAGGAGACCGTCCATGACGAAGATTAGCACGATTGGTTTGGATTTGGCGAAGAACGTGTTTCAGGTTCACGGGGTTGATGCAGCGGGAGCGGTGGTGCTGAGGCGTCAGCTTCGGCGCGCAGCTGTTGAGAGGTTTTTTGCCCAGCTTGCGCCGTGCCTGGTGGGGATGGAGGCCTGTGGCAGCGCCCATCATTGGGCGCGGGTGATCGGCCGCTACGGCCACGAGGTACGGCTGATGCCGCCGGCCTATGTGAAGCCTTACGTCAAGCGCAACAAAAACGACGGTCGGGATGCGGAAGGAATCTGCGAGGCGGGGGGCCGTCCATACATGCGCTTCGTGCCGGTGAAGAGCGTGGAGCAGCAGGCGACGCTGGTCGTTCATGGCACGCGCGCACTGTTGGTTCGGCAACGCACGATGATAGCGAACGCGCTGCGGGCGGCGCTGAGCGAACTTGGGATCGTGGCAGCGCAGGGATATCAGGGTTTGCGCGAGCTGATGGCCAGGCTCGAAGAGCCGAGCGACGAGATCCCGGAGATGATGCGAGGTGCACTGGTGCTGCTGGCCAAGCACTGGCAGGCGCTCGATGCTGACGAACGGGTGCTGGAGCGGCAGATCGCGAAGTCCGCTCGTTGCGATCAAGACGCCCGGCGGCTGATGGAAGTCCCAGGCATCGGCCCGATCATCGCCAGCACGGTGTTGGCCAAAGTGCCCGATGCGAAGGTGTTCCGCTCCGGACGAGACTTCGCAGCCTGGATCGGGCTGACCGGTCGCGATCACGGCACCGGTGGCAAGCATCGCCCGGGACGCATCTCCAAACAGGGGGATCGTATGCTGCGGACGCTGCTGATCAGCGGAGCCAGCGCCCATCTGCGGCAGCAGAAGACGCGTGGCGTCAGCGATCCATGGCTGCGCGATCTGCTCGCGCGGCGACCCTACAAGGTCGCCATGGTGGCGTTCGCCGCCAAGACCGCGCGCATCATCTGGGCCATGCTGGTCAAAGGAGAACATTACCGCGACCGCGCCAGCGCGCCGGCTGCTGCCTGTTGAGGGGCGACAGCCGCCGCGCTCGCGCTCATCCAATCGGAAGGGCAACCAAGGTGTGATGGCAAATGGTCTGGAAACCGGGATCGAAACACTCCGTATCGTCATCGCGCGTCACAGCGCGCCGCAATGATTGGAATTCGGTCCGCGATCTCCATCAGGGCCCGCGGTCAATGGCCGCTTCTCGAGGCCGTATACATGACCGCTCCCCGATCAACTTGCCGAAACACCAAAAAAGCCCTTGCCGAGAGGGGGGCCGTCCATACATGACGCTGGGCGCGCAGGTGCTGAACCGCACCATCGGCGGCGGCGTGGCGATCGGTTGACCATGTTCGCGTTAGCGCTGGCGGTTTGCGGCAAGCGTGGTTACATTGCCGTTGCGAAGCTGTGTCGCGCGTCAGGAGCCATATATCCCCGGGGCCTTATCGATCCTTCCGGGAACTGTCCCTGGCCAGGTCCGTGGACTTGGTCACATGGTGCCCACCTACTTTCGTAGGGAACTCCGGGATCGAGCGCTCCAACGGCCATCGCGGCTTCGCACTTTATTTTTCAAACTCGAATATTGTCGTCATGGCCGGGCTTGTCCCGGCCATCCACGTCTTTAGCATGCGTGCGAAAGAAAGACGTGGATGGCCGGGACAAGCCCGGGCATGACGGTGGTGAATGTCGAGCCTTCTTGCCTCCGGGGAAAAATCAACGCTCCGCGCCAGAGCCCTCGCCGCACGCGATGCGTTGAGCGCCGAGCAGCGTACCGCCGCAGCACAGGCCATCGCCGCCCGCGGCCTGCCGTTTGAAATCGCGCGCGGCGCGATTGTCTCCGGCTATTCGCCGATCCGCAGCGAGATCGATCCTATGCCGCTGATGCAAGCGCTCGCCGGGCAGGGTGCGCGGCTGGCGCTGCCGGCGGTGATGGCGCGCGGCAGATCGCTGGCCTTTCGGGCCTGGTCTGCCGGCGACCGGCTGATGCTGGGGCCGCTCGGCATTCTCGAGCCGTCGCCGGCGGCCGCCGAGCTGATCCCCGACATCATGCTGGTGCCGCTGGCCGCGTTCGATCGCGCCGGCCATCGCATCGGCTATGGCGCCGGACATTACGATTACACCTTGGCGCATTTGCGGAAAGTGAAGCCGATCGTGGCCATCGGCCTTGCCTTCGCGGTGCAGGAAATCGAGGCCGTGCCGGCGTTGCCGCACGACGTGGCGCTGGATTATGTGCTAACGGAAACCGACGCATTCGATTTCCGGAGTTCATGATCTTGCGCATTCTTTTTGTCGGTGACGTGGTCGGCAGGTCCGGGCGTACCGTTCTGTCGGAACATCTGCCCGGCTTCATCCGCGACTGGGCGCTCGATCTCGTCGTCGTCAACGGCGAGAACGCCGCCGGCGGCTTCGGCATCACCGAGACGATCTACCAGGAATTCCTCGACATCGGCGCCGACGCGGTCACGCTCGGCAACCACGCCTGGGACCAGCGCGAGGCGCTGGTGTTCATCGAGCGCGCCCCGCGGCTGGTTCGCCCGGCGAATTTTCCAAAGGGCACGCCGGGCCGCGGCACCGCGTTGATCGACACCAGGAACGGCAAGCGGGCGCTGGTCGTCAACGCCATCGGCCGCGTCTTCATGACGCCGTTCGACGATCCGTTCGCGACCGTCAACCGCGAGCTCGAAGCCTGTCCGCTGCGGACGGCGGCGGACGCGATCGTGGTCGACTTTCATTGCGAGGCGACCAGCGAAAAGCAGGCGATCGGATTTTTCTGCGACGGCCGCGCCAGTCTGGTTGTCGGCACCCACACCCATGTGCCGACCGCCGACCACCAGATCCTCCCCGGTGGCACCGCCTACATGACCGACGCCGGCATGACCGGCGATTACGATTCGGTCATCGGCATGCAGAAGGAAGAGCCGCTGCGGCGCTTCACCTCGGGCATACCCTCCGGACGCTTCGAAGCGGCGCATGGCATCGCCACGCTCTCAGGCGTCGCGGTCGAGACCGACGATGCGACGGGCCTCGCGTACCGGATCGCACCGGTGCGGATCGGCGGCAGGCTGCAGCCGACGCTGCCGCCGTTTTGGGCGGGGTAGGGGCGGGCGCAGCGTGAGCCGATCCCGGTCAATCTGACATACGGACAAGGGTGGCCTCAAAGGCCACGCCCGGCGCCTGTTTAGCGGTCCCGGTGCACGAGGCTGTCGTCGGCGCGGATGTCCCGGTCAGCGTCAAATCGAGGTTGTCGATGCCAAAAACGGACGGCTGCCCCGGCGTGTGCCGCCACGTCGTAACAACAGCCGAAAATCGATCGCCGTTTTGGAAGTATGTCCCGGTGTAGCCGAGCACGGCATCACCACCCGTGATCTTGCCGTCGTTAAGCACGATAACGCCCGTTCCCTCTCTCAGCGGGGTTCTGTACCAAGCGGAATAACTGCCGTTTCGAAGCATGGGTTACCTTAGGGCGCCGTGCGGATTTCCGGCCGACGCAGTAGCATCTATGGGTTGCCGGATGGTTTACCGGCTCGCGGGTTTTGATTTGATCTCTAGCGATCTCGCGCCGGCTTGCGGCGTCCGCCCCGGTCATCGGACCTTGCCTGGCACGGACCCGTCGGGCTCAATCCGCCCCTTGGGCTAATTTTTCTGGGTTAATTTTTCTCGGGCTGATCTTTCTCTGCCTTAGGCTTCTCGATGCTGTGCTTGATGAAGCCCACGACCAGCATCAGGCAGCCGCCCGCCGCGAGCCCGGTGAGGCCTTGCAGGACGGCATTGTCGGCGGCGCCGATCTCGTTCAGGCTGCCGCTGGCCGTCACCACGGTGACCGCAAGCTTTTGCAGGAAATAGCCGCTCAAGGCGCCCCCGACCGCGCCGACGATGGTGTGGCCGAGAAATCCGAAGCCGTGCTCCCGGGCGGCGCTCGCCGCAAAATGCGCGCCCAGCACGCCCGTGACAATTTGAATCACAAGATTGGTTGTCGTCCAGATCATCCCGCGCCCCCTGGTTTGCGTCTCAAGGATCTCGATCGATGCGGCTCTTGCCGCCCGGTCGGAGCTATCTCCGCGAGCAGCATGCCGAATCGGAAGACGATGCGGCATGCTAGGCCGCAACGGCCCGGCTTCTCAAGCGCGACCGCCGGCTGTAGTGTGTTCGAAACATTGCGAAACGCCCGAGCCCACGGTCAGAACGCGGCAATCGGGTTCGCCGGCGACCGAACGGCAGCCTGGTCACAGTTGCGGGCCCGACAGGTTCAGGTCACGCTCGGCGCGGAAAACATTGCCGTAGAGATTGGCTATCCACTGCCGCCCGCTGGAAGTGACATTGAGATAGCGGATCGCCGTCTGAATTTGCGGAGCGACGTTTTTCCAATAGAACTGCGGATACTTGTAGACCACGTCGGCGGGCGTATCGTAGCCGAGCGTCTTGTTCAAACCGATTTCTTCAAACTCGTAGAACAGCGCATTGGCCTTTTTCAGGTAGTTGGGATCACCGAGTTGACCGATCAGATCGGCAGCTCTCAGCAGCAAACCCTCCTCTTCGATCAGGTCGTCATTCGAGGATGATGCATAGGGAAAGCGCGTATATTCGATGGCCCGCGCAATCCGGTCGGCGTCAACTTCATCGGCGCCGCCGAGGCGCTCGGCGACGAACAGCTTTGAGCGGTCGACATGATAGGGTGCGAGTGCTGCATCGGACGATCCTCGCGGCAGGCGAACCGTACGGCCGCTGAGATCCGCGACATAGGAACTCGTGGTCGTCGCCCTGCAAAATTCCGCGTACATATCCGATGTCACGGGTCAGGCACGCCAGGATGAAATTCGCATAATCGCTTGCGGTCGTCGCCCGCGACATCTGCCGTCCCATCAGGATGTCGTGGCCGGCGAGGGTGACCAGCATGGAGTGCTCGATGTTGTGATACAGCGCGTCGCTGTTGCCGATGCAATCCAATGTCAGTCGGGCCGCGAAAGGAAGAACTTCGGCGAGGCGGGCATGTGACGAGCCAAACCGGCTTTTGGTTTCCGAAGTCAGGAACGATCCCAAAGCCTGCGCGACCAGTTCCGGAATTGTGATCATCTGAACACCCATCTGGCCGAGCACCGTGGTGTGACAAAATTCCTTCGCGATCCCACGATAGCACATCGCCCCTGTCTGCGCCGGCAAATGTCATCTCATGACACCGATGACGGCGTGACGACTGCGTTGAGCAAGGTCCGCGCTCGTCCTTCTGCCCGGCGCCGGCCCTGTCTTGCATTGCCTTGTCTTTTCCCCCAGTATCTTGCGAACGATGACGCCGGCTCACATGAAAATTGGCCGCCGGACAAGATCATCGGCGCGATCACAAGCATGAGGGAGCGCAACGATATGAGGAACGGCATTTTACGTCTGTTCGCCGTCGCCACGGTCGCCATCGCACTGTCGGTATCGCAGACGTCAGCGCAAAAGAAATATGACACCGGTGCAACCGATACCGAGATCAAGATCGGCCAGACGGTGCCGTTGAGCGGGCCGGCATCGGCCTATGCGGGTATCGGCAAGACCCAGGCCGCCTATCTCAAGATGATCAATGATGAGGGCGGCATCAACGGCCGCAAACTCAACCTCATTCAATATGACGACGCCTACAGCCCGCCGAAAGCGGTCGAGCAGGTGCGCAAACTCGTCGAAAGCGACGAGGTTCTTTTCACCTTCCAAATCATCGGCACGCCCTCGAACGCGGCCGTTGAGAAGTACCTCAACGCCAGGAAAGTGCCGCAATTGCTGGCCGGAACCGGCGCGTCGCGTTTCTCGGATCCGCAAAACGCGCCCTGGACCATCGGGTTCAATCCCAACTACCAGTCCGAAGGCCGGATCTACGCGAAGTACATTCTGCAAAATCACCCCGACGCCAGGATCGGCGTCCTCTACCAGAACGATGATCTCGGCCGCGACTACATTACCGGCCTGAAGGCCGGCCTCGGCGACAAGGCCGCGACCATGATCGTCGGCGAAGCTTCCTATGAGATGTCCGATCCGACGATCAATTCGCAAATCGTCAAGCTGAAATCGCTCGGCGCCGATCTGCTCTATGATGCCTCGACGCCGAAATTCGCCGCGCAGGCGATCAAGAAGGTCGCCGACCTCAACTGGAAGCCGGTCCACATCCTCGACATCAATGCGAGCCCGGTGTCGGCCACGCTGAAGCCGGCGGGTCTCGATATCTCAAAGGGCATCATCAGCACGAATTACGGCAAGGACCCGGGCGACCCGCAATGGAAGGACGATCCCGGCCTGAAGGCCTATTTTGCCTTCATGGACAAATATTATCCGGAGGGCGACAAGCTCAATACCGTCAACACCTATGGCTATGCGACCGCCGAATTGCTGGTAAAGATCCTGCGCCAGTGCGGCGACGATCTCACGCGTGAAAACATCATGCGGCAGGCGACCAGTCTGAAGAACGTCACCGGCAGCCTGGCGCTGCCCGGCATGACCATCAATACGTCGCCGACCGATTATCGCATCAACAAACAGATGCAGATGATGAAGTTCAACGGCGAGCGCTGGGAGCTGTTCGGCCCGATCATCACCGATACCGGCCCGGCGGGCTGACGCCTCGCCTTGCCGGCAGGAACGACCGGCGGCCTCACTTCACCTCTCCCCGCCGGGGGCGAGGTCGATTTGCGCCTGGCGATGCGAAGCATCGTCCAGCGCAAATCGGGGGCGCGCCGCGCTTGGCGGAAAACCTTGACATCATTGGCCGACTTCGCGGTGTCTGATTAACGAGCCATTAACACCCGCATCAAGTCCGACTTTACCAATATCAGAATTACCGTGCCTTTTCAGGGGTCAGAGTAAGCGTTGTTTAATAGAGCATCGGTCAGGGTTCCCGTCGAATTGTTCCAGGCAGCAATTGGCTCCAGGGATTTTACGGACCATGCCGAAATTTCGATTTGTCAATTTTCTGACGGCGCGCATCTTCCACCTCCTGCGGGACCGGAAGGCCAACGTCGCGATCATGTTCGCGATCACGATGGTGCCTTGCATCTATTTGCTTGGGATGGCGCTGGACTATACCCAGGCCTTGCGCAAGCAATCGCAGTTGGACGCGGCTACCGACGCAGCCGCAATCGCGGCTATCAGGCCCGCGATGCTGACGAAACCCAATTCTGTTGCCCAGGCGACTGCGCTGGCCGTCTTCTCAGCGACCGCGAACAATCTTCCCGGCCTGACCTCGATCCCGGCGCCGACAATCACCATCACCGATGCCGGACTGGGGCGCACGATCACGGTTTCATATAACGCCAAATCCATCAATAACTTTCCTATTTTGCTTGGCAGCCCGGCTTGGCCGATCAGGGGCTCGTCGACGGCGAAGGCATCGAGCGCGCCCAATTTGAACTTCTATCTGGTGCTGGACAACTCGCCGTCGATGGCGATCGGAGCGACCCAGAACGACATCAACAACCTGATCAGCGCCACCGCACACCAGCCATCGCCCTCGGCGAACTGCGGATTCGCCTGCCATGAAACGCATCCCAACCTCGACAGCGGTGCAAGCCCTTCAAGCATCGACAACCTCACCGTCGCGCGCAACAACTCAATCACATTGCGTATCGATCTCGTGGTCAGTGCCGTCAACCAGTTGCTGGTCAATTGGTCGGCGTGCCCGCAATCGGTTTCGGGCGGCGTCATGCAGTGTATGTCGGCTCTGAATAACACCACCTATAATGCGGGCCTCTACACTTTCGACACAGGTTTGAATACGCTCCAGTCGCTAACAAGCCCGACTGTCGCGGGACTGTCCGTTAACAACATTCAGCTCTTCACGGTCGACCACCAGAACTGCGTCGTTTCATCGAACTGCACCACCGACTATGGCACAGCCATCGAAACCGCGCTCACGAGCATCAACGGCATCATGCCTACCCCCGGCCTAGGCAGCAATACGCCAGGAGATACCCCAGGGGAGGTGGTGTTCCTCGTCACCGACGGGGTCGACGACATGATCATCTCGAGCAGTTCGGCCTGCAACCCGAGCGCCACCCTTCAGACGGTCGGCTCGCAATATCGGTGCCAGCAGCCGCTCAACCCAGCGATATGCACAACCATCAAGAACCGCGGCATCCGCATCGCGATACTCTACACGGAATATCTGCAACTCCCGACCGACGGCTGGTACAACAGCCACATAGCGCAGTTCAACAACCCTTCTTCCTCAACCGGCCAGATCGAGCAGAATCTGCAATCATGCGCATCGCCCGGTCTGTTCGCCGACGTTCAAACCGGCGGCGACATCTCAGCAGCGTTGACGAACCTGTTCATCAAGGTCGCGTCAAGTACCGCCAGCCTCACGCAGTAAGAAAAACGCCATGACCGAAGTTGAAATCGCATCGGGAAAACGGCACCGCAATCGTTGCGCCTCTTTTATCAAGGACAGAAAGGGCGCAACGGCGGTCGAGTTCGCATTGATTGCCGGGCCATTTCTCGCCCTTATCGCCGCAATCGTTCAGACGTTTCTCGTGTTCTTTGCGCAAGAACTGCTCGAAATCGGTGGTGCAGCTGTCGAGCCGCCAAATTCTGACCGGGCAGGTGCAGTCGCAGCAGCTGACCCAGGCCGCATTTCAACAGAACGTCTGCAGTCAGGTCGTCATCCTTTTCACCTGCAGTGGTTTGATGGTCGATGTGCAGGTCCCCACTTCGTGGTCGTCAGCAAATACATCTTCGCCCACGTTGACCTACAACGGCCAGGGGCAAGTTACGAATAGCTGGCAATTCAATCCCGGGAACGCGGGCGACCCTGTCGTCGTTCGCGTGATGTATCTGTGGCCGATCTTCATGGGGCGTTTCGGTTTCTGTCCCTCAGTTCAACCCAACGGCAATTGTCTGATCATGGCGACTGCCGCTTTCCAGAATGAGCCGGCCTCCTAGAAGGTTTGCCTATGACCAGCCTGTCAATTCGCGCGCGGGAACTATGGATCGACGCCAAAGCCATGGCAGCGGTGGAGTTCGGCATGTTGCTGCCATTCATGTTGCTGCTTTTCATCGGCGGCGTCGAACTCAGCAGCGGGATGGCGATCAACGTCAAGGTCACCGAAGCTACGCACTCCGTCGCTGATATGGTTTCGCAGAACACCCAGATCAGCGCGGCCCAGATGTCAACCATTCTTGGCGCTTCAGCGGCAATCATGGCGCCGTATCCGATCACTGACGGCAATGGTAACTCGCTGATCACGGTCACGGTGTCCGAAGTCTCCACTGACAGCGGTGGCAACGCCACAGTTCAATGGAGCCAATCGTATAACGGATCGACCGTTGGAACGGGAAGGCCAGTCAGCCAGGTGATATCATTACCCTCATCGCTCACCGGAACCCAAAACAACAATGTGTCGTTTATCCTGGGTGAAGCGTCCTACGCCTACACACCCAATCTCGGTTACGCGATCACCGGGACCGTCACGCTTCAGGATAGCTATTACCTGTTCCCCCGCTGTTCGACGAACAACTCAACCTTTCCATACTATGACGTCAAATTCACGCCCTCGACAACGTGTACCTGCATACAACACTTACAACTAAAGACCTGTTAGCTCAGCGCGCAGCAGCGATGCGGTAACTGCAGCTTCTCGTTGAGGGGTGGGCAGAATTGGCCGCCGGAGAACTCAGGAGCCCGGAGTAATCTTACGGGCGTTCCTACGGCCCGACGGGCAAATCACTGATCCGCCTGTCCAGCCCTTCTCGCAAAAATATTCTGGTGTTCTTTTCACCCAAATCACCTCTACATCTATCGCCATCCCGCACCCATTAGGGGCGTATCGCGATCGTCACGGACGTTGGGCGCGGGATGCGGTGGACGCGGCATGTCAAAAGACGAACGACGTTGCGCGCGGACGGCGAAGTCGTGTGGTCCTGACGCCCCGACGCTGGCGTCAAGCTGGTGAAAGAAATTTCACCGGCGACGGTGGCAAACAAGCCCGGTCACCGAGGAGAGCGCGAAGCAAACCGTTAAAACCATTGCGCGGGGAATGCCGGGTGTTTCCGGTGTGACCGTGGTGACTAACGCGCGTGCTTTCTACACTACACGCGCGGCTGCGGGCGCACCAAGCGCCCGGCATTCCCTGCGCCCTCTGACCTTCAGAGGGCGGGACGTCTACGCAAAACTCGGGCGCATCGCGTGGCGAGAAGGCGGGCGTGTGGAATTGGAGCCACGTCATTGCAATGACGGTCGGTGTGGTGGCTGCCTGAATTTTTAAATCGGACTGAGCGAGTCCGGGTCCGAACGCTACAACCCGCGCACGGCGTCGTCGTACTCTCCTTGACCGCCTTGACCGTCTTGCGCATGTCGTCCTCTTCGAAATGCGCTTTTTCCTACTGGCCGATGTCGGCCATATCTGCTTTTGTTTTCACTCCCGACACGCGGAAGTCATGGCGAATAGCATTACACAATCTCGTTTTTCCCGGCTCCGCGAGATTCCGTCGGCGATATGGGCCCTCGGCTTCGTCTCGCTGCTGATGGACACTTCCTCCGAGATCATTCACGCTCTGTTGCCGGTCTACCTGGTCACGTCGCTCGGCGCATCGATGGTTACGGTTGGTTTTATCGAAGGCGTCGCCGAGGCGACGGCGTCAATCACCAAGGTGTTTTCCGGTGCGCTCTCGGACTGGTGGGGCAAGCGCAAATTACTTGCCGTCATTGGTTACGGACTGGCGGCTATCAGCAAGCCGATTTTCCCGCTCGCACCGTCGGTAAGCTGGCTGGTCGCTGCGCGCATTCTCGATCGCATCGGGAAGGGCATCCGGGGAGCCCCGCGGGATGCGCTGGTCGCGGATCTTGCGCCTGCGCAGTTGCGCGGCGCGAGCTTCGGACTGCGGCAATCGCTCGATACTGTCGGGGCCTTTGTTGGCCCAGCCTTCGCCATCGCGCTGATGTGGTTGACGGCGAATGATTTTCGGACGGTTTTCTGGGTTGCCGTCGTTCCGGCGTTTCTGGCCGTGGCGCTGCTCGTCTTCGCGGTCAATGAACCTGTACGCCCTGCCGGTCTTCGCAAGGTACGATCGCCTTTGAGTATCGTTGAACTCGGGCGACTTGGCCTGGCTTATTGGCTCGTTGTCGGCATCGCGGTGGTGTTCTCGCTCGCACGATTTAGCGAGGCCTTCCTGATCCTGCGTGCCCAGGCTGTCGGCCTTCCGGTGATGCTCGTGCCTTTGGTTTTGGTGCTGATGAATTTTGTCTATGCGTTCGCGGCCTACCCCGCCGGAGCACTATCGGATCGCGTCAATCGCATCTTCATTCTCAGTATGGGCTGCGGATTCCTGGTGGCGGCCGATCTCGTTCTGGCGTTCACGAACGGGATCGAAGGCGTCGCCGTCGGTGTGGCCTTGTGGGGATTGCACTTGGGATTCTCTCAGGGGCTACTCGTCACCCTTGTCGCGGATGCGGCTCCGCCGGAGTTGCGCGGTACGGCCTATGGAATGTTCAATCTGCTCAGCGGACTGGCGCTTCTCATTGCCAGCGTGCTTGCGGGATTATTGTGGGAGAGGGTCGGGCCCGAGGGCACCTTCCTCGCGGGAGCGGCGTTTACGATCCTGGCTTTTGTCGGTCTTGCGGCTAGCCGTCGGATCGCGCCCGCGCTCGGTGAGCGCGCCAATGACGAGGGGCAGGATGCTTGAGGTCTCCGGTGATTGGCTTCGACTCCGCCCGCTCACGACAGCCGAAAGCCCATCCGGAAGGCGCCCCAATGGCGGCCGCGAACGCGGATCGGCGAGGAGAGATCTTTCATCAGGACGAAATTGCCACCCCCCATGTCGCGCCGGTAGGTCTGTAACAGGAACGGCTTGGTATTCGCAGCCACCTTGCGCACCGCGCGATCGTCGAACAGCCGACGGTTTCGGCAATTGGCATTGTTCCAGACCGGGTCGGGCCCCTGCGGCTTGCGGTAGTTCGGATTGTGGGTCGGGAGATAGCCGCCTTTGGCCCATGCGACGCAGAACACGATTCGCGGGTCGGTCTTTTGAATCGGATCCTGGATCGGCGGCAGGATCCGGTCGGTGAAGGCGACATAGTCGGTGAGATATTGCTTGGGGTTGGTGCCAGGAATTTCGCGGTATTTCTCGTCCATCAACTGATCGAGGCGGATATCGCCGCGCTCCAGCGCGGCCTCGAACTCGTCGGAGATTCGCTTGGCGGTCTCGATCACGACGCGGATCAACGGCGCATCGGAGGTTTCCACGCCGCTGTCGGCGATCAGCTCGATCAGCTCCTCGGAATGGTCGAGCAGTCTGGCGACCCTGTCATCGGCCTGCTTCAGATCGGTCGACGACAGATCGACGCCCTTGGCGAGGCTGCCGAGCTCGTCGATCACCATGTCGCATTGCGCGAGATTGGAGGTGGCCGCCTGCGCAACGCCATCGATCTCGCGGCCGACGCCGGTGAAGCCGTCCTGCACGCGCACGATAATGCTCTGGATCTGCTGGGCGCCTTCGCCGGCGTTCTTGGCCCGAAGCGAGGCATCGCCGCTCTCGCCGATCAGGCTGCCGACCTGGCCGTCAAGATCGCGGACGGTGTTGTTGATCAGCTGGGTCGCCTGGCGCGTCGCCTCGGCGAGGCTCTTGACCTCAGAGGCAACGACGGCAAAGCCTTTTCCCGCCGCACCGGCACGGGCGGCCTCGATGGTGGCGTTCAGCGCCAGCAGGTTGGTCTGCTTGGCGATCGCCTCGATCGATCCGGATACCTTGGCGACCTGCGCCAGCGCGGTGCCGACCGAACCGAGACGCAGCTCGATGCGGCCGACGGCTTCGATCAATTCGGCGATGTGCTGCACCGCCGTCTCCACCGCGTTGCGCGATTGCGTGATGTCGTCGACGGCGGCCGATGCGGCCGACTGCACCGCGCGCGAGGCGCCGGCGATGTCATGATTGGCGGAAACCATGGTTTCGGCGGCCTTTTGCAACTGCCCGAACCGGTCGGACTGGCTGGAGACGCGGCCGGCGACTTCGCGCAAATTGCCGGCGACGTCCGCGAGCTCAACCCCGAGGCCGCCGATCCGGTTCGCCAACTGATCGACCAGACGTTCGCTCTCCGACGTCATGGCTGCGGCACGCTCCAGCGTTGCGGTTTGCGCAACTGGCATCACGACATTCCTCTTGCTGAACAAATCCGAAAAAGGGGCATGATCGATCGCTCCGGCTCAAAACTTGTAGGCGGTGCGGAATCCGCCCCAGTGCCGGCCATTGACCCGGACCGGCACGTCGATCTCGCGCATCATGATGGTCTTGCCGTTGCCCATGTCGCGGGCATAGCTCTGGATCAGATAGGAGCGCAGGTTGCGGCCGGCGGCGAGGCCCGCGGCATCGTTGAAGATCCGGCGATTGCGGCTATTGGCGGTGTTCCAGGCGACATCGCCGGGACGCTGCGGATGCGAGTAGATCTTGTTGTGAACGGGCAGGTAGCCGTTGCGGTCGATCATCACGCAGAACACCATGCGCGGGTCCTTGGCGAGGAACGCCTCCTGAAACGGCGGCAGCGCGCGATCCGCCCAGTCCAGAATTCGGGTGCGGTGCTGCAGCGGATTGGTGCCGGCGATCTCGACATAATTCTCGTCGAACATGTCGTCGATGGAGATGGCGCCGCTGGCGACGGCCTGCTCGAAGATTCTGCTCAGTGCGGTGCCGGCCTCCATGGCGCGGGTGACGAATTCGGTGTTCTCGTCATGGATCGCCCACAGCCTGTCTTCGATCTTTCGAGTAAGCGCGGCGTCCGGCGCCTCGAACCGCGCCTGCGCGCCGGCCTTGGAGTGCTCGCTGATGCGAATCCGGCAGGCGCCGACGCTTTCCAGCGTGGCCTCGAGGATTTGGTTGAGCGGCAGCCGTTCGGCGTCCGGTCCGCCGACCAGGATGCCTTGCATGGAAATCTCGTAGACTGCGGCCGCGATGGGCCCGCGCGCGGTCTGAATTTCGATCTTGAGATGACAGGGCAGCCGCTCGTGCTTGCGCTGGTCCTCGCGCTCGTCTTGGCGCAGCAACACTGCGCAGCGCGATTTGAGCTTTTGCGCGAACATGGTGACGGCGTTGCCGGCCTTGGCGACGCTTTCGCCATGGGCTTCCGCCTCCCTTGTGGCGCTGTCGATTTCGGCGGCGCTGTCGCCGACCGAAACGATGAAACGCGATGTGTTGGCGGCGTTGTCCGACATCTCGCTGGTGGTTTCGTTCTGCTCGGCCACCGCGCCGTTGACGTTTTCGAATACCGGGCGGATCGCCTCGATCGCCTGCGAGATCCGGTGCACCGCATCGACCGAACCCGCGGCATCCTTCTGCAGCGCCTCGATCTTCTTGGTGATCTCCTCGGTGGCGTTCTGGGTCTGCACCGCGAGCGCCTTGACCTCGGAGGCGACCACGGCAAAGCCGCGCCCGGCGGCACCGGCCCGCGCCGCCTCGATGGTGGAGTTGAGCGCCAAGCAGCGTGGTCTGCTTGGCGATCTGCGCGATCAGGTTGACGACGTTGCCGATCGCAGCCGACGAACTCGCGCAACCGATCGACATTGAGCGCTGGCGTCACGAGCGGCGGCGCTGGCCTCGTCGGCGAGCTTGCTGGCGTCGCGCACCTGGGAGCCGATACCCTGCGCCGAAAGGGTGAACTTGTCGGTCGCCTGCGAGAACGAGGTTGCGGTATTCTGGGCGGCGCTGGTGCGCCCGGTCAGGGCGTCGGTGCGCTGGCGGATGGTGGAGAGGGTCGCCGCTGTCGCCTCAGCGCCGCCGGCGACCGAATTGGCCGCGCGCTCGAGCTGCCGGATCATCGCACCGAGTTCGAGTTCGAGCAGCTCGAGGATTTCGCTCGCGGAATCGCTGGCCGGCGTGGCGGAGGCTTCGGCCGCAGCCGTCGGCACCGCAGCCGGCGGCACCGCGGCCGGCGGCGCGATGGCCGGCGCAGCCGGTTCCGGCAGACGTCTTCGAAACAAGTTGAACGCCATCGGGCCTCTCTGGCGCACATGAAATTCCGATGGCATCCTCGCATCCGGGCATGAAGTCATGGTTAACAATTGCCTCATCGGCAGGCAGCGGGCACTACCAAAATACCAAAAATACCGACAACTCTTTGATTTATCGGGGGTCGCGGCCTATAACGCCGCGCTTTCCAACCCAATCATCCCGGACGAATCCTGAAAGAAATCGCATGGCCGGACATTCCCAGTTCAAGAACATCATGCACCGCAAGGGCCGGCAGGACGCCCAGAAGTCGAAACTGTTCAGCAAGCTGGCGCGGGAAATCACCGTCGCGGCCAAGCTGGGCCAGCCCGACCCGGCGATGAATGCGCGGCTGCGCGCCGCGATCATCTCCGCCCGCGCAGGAAAACATGTCGAAGGACTCGATCGAGCGCGCCGATGAAGAAGGCGATCGGCAGCGAGGGCGAGAATTACGACGAGATTCGCTATGAGGGCTACGGTCCGGGCGGCGTCGCCGTGATCGTCGAGGCCTTGACCGACAACCGCAACCGCGCGGCGTCCGATATCCGCTCCTACTTCACCAAGTCCGGCGGCAATCTCGGCGAAACCGGCTCGGTGGCATTCATGTTCGATCGCACCGGCGTCATCGAATATGACGCCAGGGTCGCCTCCGACGATGCGATGCTGGAAGCGGCGATCGAGGCCGGTGCCGACGACGTGTCTTCGAGCGAGAACGGCCACGAGGTCTATGCCTCGCCGGAGACCTTTCGCGAGGTCGCCAAGGCGCTGGAGGCGAAATTCGGCGAACCCCGCAAGGCGGCGCTGACCTGGAAGCCGCAGAATACCGTGCCGGTGGACGACGAGACCGGCGAGAAGCTGTTGAAGCTGATCGACCTGTTGAACGAGCACGACGACGTGCAGAATGTCTACGCCAATTTCGAGGTTTCCGACGCGCTGGTCGCCAAGATGGGAGGATAGATCGGTTCCGTGTCCCGACACCGTGCCGAGTATGACGTTGACAGGAAATAGCCCGCGCTAGGCGCAAGACTCCGGCATGGAGTATAAAATACCCCATGACATCGCCGCCGATTCGCCACCCCGTCCGCATTCTTGGCATCGATCCGGGCCTGCGCCGCACCGGCTGGGGCGTGGTCGAAATCGACGGCAATCGGCTGGCCTTTGTCGGTTGCGGCTCGGTGGAACCGGCCGAAGGCCTGCCGCTGGCGAGCCGCCTGCTCGCGATCCATGAGGGGCTTGCGGCCGTGCTTGACGATTTCCGCCCCGTCGAAGCCGCGGTCGAACAGACCTTTGTGAACAAGGACGGCGTTGCCACGCTGAAGCTCGGCCAGGCGCGCGGGGTCGCGATGCTGGCGCCGGCGATGTTCGGGATCTCGGTCGCCGAATACGCCCCGAACCAGGTGAAGAAAACCGTGGTCGGCGCCGGTCATGCCGACAAGAACCAGATTCTGGTGATGCTGAAAATCCTGCTGCCCAAGGCCGATCCGCAATCTCCCGACGCCGCCGATGCGCTGGCGATCGCCATCACGCATGCGCATCACCGCGCCAGCGCAGCCCTGCGGCTGAAGGCGGTGGGAGCATGATCGGCAAGCTGAAGGGCCTGATCGACAGCTATGGCGAGGACTATGTGATCCTCGACGTCGGCGGCGTCGGCTATCAGGTGCATTGTTCGGCGCGGACGCTGCAGGCGCTGCCCGCGCCCGGCGAGGCCGCGGTGCTGTCGATCGAGACCTATGTGCGCGAGGACCAGATCAAGCTGTTCGGTTTCCGCAGCGACGTCGAACGCGAATGGTTTCGCCTGTTGCAGACCGTGCAGGGCGTCGGCGCCAAGGTCGCGCTCGCCGTGCTCTCGACCCTGCCGCCGTCCGATCTGGCGAACGCGATCGCGCTGCGCGACAAGGCTGCGGTGACGCGCACGCCGGGCGTCGGCCCCAAGGTGGCCGAACGCATCGTCACCGAATTGAAGGACAAGGCGCCGGCCTTCGCCAATGTCGATCCCGCGCTGGTGCATCTATCCGGCGCGATCGACAATGACCGCGCGCCGCGCCCGGTCACCGATGCGATCTCGGCGCTCGTCAATCTGGGCTACGGCCAACCGCAGGCCGCTGCCGCCATCGCCGGCGCCTCGCGCCTCGCCGGCGAGGGCGCGGGGACCGCGCAGCTCATCCGGCTCGGCCTGAAGGAATTGGCGAAGTGAACCCGCCCTCCCGCATCGTGACCCCCGAGCGCCGCGCCGATGACGTCGGCGATACCGCGCTGCGCCCGCAGCTGCTGTCGGAATTCGTCGGCCAGGCCCAGGCGCGCGCCAACCTCTCGATCTTCATCGAGGCCGCGCGCAAGCGGGGCGAGGCGCTGGACCATGTGCTGTTCGTCGGTCCTCCCGGTCTCGGCAAGACCACGCTGGCGCAGATCGTGGCGCGCGAGCTTGGCGTCGGATTCCGCGCCACCTCGGGGCCCGTGATCGCCAAGGCCGGCGATCTCGCCGCGCTGCTGACCAATCTCGAAGAGCGCGATGTTCTGTTCATCGACGAAATTCATCGCCTCAGCCCTGCGGTCGAGGAAGTGCTGTATCCGGCAATGGAGGATTTTCAGCTCGATCTGATCATCGGCGAGGGACCGGCAGCGCGCTCGGTCAAGATCGAGCTTGCGAAATTCACGCTGGTCGGTGCCACGACGCGGGCGGGGCTTTTGACCAATCCGCTGCGCGACCGCTTCGGGATTCCGGTGCGGCTGAATTTCTACACCGAGGAAGAGCTGGAAAAGATCGTCAGCCGCGGCGCCCGCGTGCTCAAGATCGGCATGACGCCGGATGGCGCTAACGAAATCGCGCGCCGCGCCCGCGGCACGCCGCGCATCGCCGGCCGGCTGCTGCGCCGGGTGCGGGATTTTGCCTCCGCAGCGGATGCCGCCTCGATCGATCGCGCCATCGCCGACAACGCGCTGGGCGCGCTGGAGGTCGACGCCGCCGGTCTCGACGCCATGGACCGGCGTTATCTCACGACCATCGCGATGAATTACGGCGGCGGCCCGGTCGGCGTGGAGACCATGGCGGCGGCGCTGTCGGAACCGCGCGATGCGATCGAGGACATCATCGAGCCGTTTTTGATCCAGTGCGGTTATCTGCAGCGCACCCCGCGCGGGCGGCTGTTGACGTCGCATGCCTTCCGGCATCTCGGCCTTGCCGAGCCCGCGCGCGATCCGGCGCAGTTCGGATTGTTCGGGCAATGGCAGCGAGGAAGAGCCGTGATCGATGCCGGCCCGCCGCTGACCGCCCATCTCGACGGCGCGATCCGCGACGGCCGTCATCACATGCAGATCCGTGTCTACTACGAGGACACCGATTTTTCCGGCATCGTCTACCACGCCAATTATCTGCGCTTCATGGAGCGCGGCCGCACCAATTATCTGCGGCTGATCGGCGCCGACCAGCATGCGCTGTTCGCGGAAGCGCAGGCGAAACGCCGGGCTTCGCTTTCGTGGTGCGGTCGATGCAGCTCGATTACCTGAAGCCCGCGCGGATGGACGATGTGCTCGACGTGGTCACCTGGCCGGTGGAAGTGAAGGGCGCGTCGATCACGCTGGCGCAGGAGGTGCGGCGCGGCAACATTGTTCTGCTGGACAAGGTCAAGGTGCGCGTTCGTTATCAGCGAGGGCCAGGCGCAGCCGATCCCGAAAGCGCTGCGGGCACGCGATGAAGGCCGATTTGATATAGTTATCGGGTTTTCAAATTGGCCGATCGGATTCGGGGCCGGACGATCGGCAATCGACTAGTCGCCGGGCGGATCAGATGAAGCTTCCGCAAATCACCGAGGTCATCATGTCGCGTCCCCCGCTTCCGCCGTTCACGAGAGAGACCGCCGCCCAGAAAGCCCGCATGGCCGAGGATGCCTGGAATTCCGAGATCCGGAGAGAGTTTCGCTGGCCTATACCGAGGACAGCCGCTGGCGTAACCGGTCGGAATTTTTCGAGGGCCGCGCCGCGATCGTCGAGTTTCTCACCCGCAAATGGGAGAAGGAGCACGAGTATCGCCTGATCAAGGATCTCTGGGCGTTCGACGGCAACTCTCATCGCGGTGCGGTTTCAGTACGAGTGGCATGACGCCGCCGGGCAGTGGCATCGCTCCTACGGCAACGAGCAATGGGAGTTCGACGAGCACGGCCTGATGCGCCGCCGCGAAGCCAGCATCAACGATATCGAGATTGCCGAAAAAGACCGCCGCTTCCACTGGGCAGCTCCCGGCCCGCGGCCGGCGGATGTGCCGGGATTGGGCAAGAGCCCGTTTTGAGCCTTGAGGTGGTCCCGGCGTTCGCCGGGACGACCAATGGAAATGATCGTCCTTACGCCGCCGCCTTATGCCGCGCGAGTTCGGCCTGGTACAGCTTGAACTCCTCGGCGATCGCGCTGGCGATGCTGGGACGCGCGCGCAAGCCGCTCGTAATAGGCCTTCACGGCGGGCCATTTCGCGAGTTCGATCGGCGGCGTCGCCATGGTCCAGTTGATGACGGTGACGAGATAGGCGTCGGCGACGCTGAAATGGTCGAGCAGGAATTCGCGGCCCTGCAGGTAGTTCTCGAGATAGTCGAGCCGCGACAGGCCCTTGCCGAGGACGTAGGTCTTCATTTCCGGCGGCGCGTTCCTGTCGAGCACCGGCACGAACAGTCCCTTGTGCAGTTCGGTGCCGATGAAGCAGAGCCATTGATGCAGCCGGCTGCGTTCCATGCCGGGCCCGGTGGCGATGCCGGCCTGCGGAAAACGGTCCGCGACATATTGCAGGATCGCGGCGTTCTCGGTCAGCACCAGCCCGTCGTCGGTGCGCAGCGTCGGCACCAGCCCGAGCGGGTTGACCTCGACGAAAATCCGAGCCGTCGTTCTGCACGATCTTGGTCTTCGGATCGACCTCGAGATAATTGGCCTCGGCGCCGGCCTCGTACAGCGCGATGCGGGTCGCCAGCGAGCAGGCGAGGGGCGAGAAATACAGGTCCATGGGTGCCTCCTTGGCGGTTTGGCTCATGTCGCTGAGCCTGGTTGATTTTTATACTGTTCCGCATAATATAGATCGCGTCAAGGAATTATTTGCGAAATGGTACAAAAAAGAAGAAGCCGCCGCGGCGAAGCCCGAGGCGATCCGCGCCGAAACGCCGCGGTCGGCCGCGCGCCTATCAGCCCGAGATCGCGCTCGGCAAGGCGCTCGATCTGTTCCGAAAGGATGGTTTTGCCGCGACGTCGCTCGACGACCTCAGCGCCGCCACCGGCATGAACCGGCCGAGTCTCTATGGCGCGTTCGGCGACAAGCGCGAACTCTACATCAAGAGCTATCAGCGCTATCGCGCCGATGCCCGCGCCGCGATGGCCGACATTTTCAGGGACCAACTGCCGATCCGGCAACGGCTGGAGCGCATCTACGCGGCGGCGCTCGACATTTATCTCTCCGGCGAGGCCGGCCCGCGCGGCTGCTTCACGGTGATGACGGCGGCCTCCGAAGCGGTGGCCGATCCGGATATCCGCAAGCATGGTGCTGGAAGGTTTTCCGAACTCGACAAGGCGTTCGCGGCCTGCTTCCGCCTTGCCAAAGAGAACGGCGAACTGCCCGAAAGCGCCGATCCGGTGGTGCTCGCGCAACTCGCCTCGGCGACCATCCACACCATCGCAATCCGGGCGCGCGCCCAGGTGCCGCGCAGGGAGCTGGAGGCGATCGTGAAAGGCGCGTTGGACGTGATGGTGCCGGCGAAGCCTTAATATCCCCGGCCGGGATCGACGACGTTTTCCAGCGCGCCGCCCGCTTCGAAGCACTCGATCTGACGCGCGACATATTTCGAGATCTCGTCGGGATCGGTGTCGGCGGCGTTATGCGGCGTCAGCACGATTTTTGGATGCGACCAGAACGGGCTGTCGGCCGGCAGCGGCTCCGTCGCGTAGACATCGAGCGAGGCCGCGCCGAGCGTGCCGTCCTCCAGGCATTGGAGGATATCGGCTTCGTTCTGCAACCCGCCGCGGCCGGCATTGATCAGGACCGGCGCCCCCATCGGACTGTTGCGATGGAGCTTTTCAAACAATTCACGATTCAGAATGTGCCGTGTATCCGGCGTGAGCGGCAGCAGACAGACCAGAATATCGGTGCGCTGCAAAAACGGCTGCAGTTGCGACTGGCCGTGAAAGCATTCGATGCCGTCGATCTGCTTGGGGCTTCTGCTCCAGCCACAGACGCGGAAGCCTAATCGCCGCAGCGCCTCGGCGGCGCTCGATCCCAGCGTGCCAAGGCCCATGATGCCGACGGAAATCGCGCTGGCCGGCCATTGAAATCTCGGCGCCCAGCGTTGCTCGCGCTGGCATTCGCGCAGATAAAGCTCCTGCCGATGATGCATCAGCACATGAAGCACGACATATTCGGTCATGCGATCGGTGAGATCGACGACCGCGACGCGAACCAGCGGCACCTTGGGCAGGCTGGAATCCGCCATCAGCGCGTCGACGCCGGCGCCCAGATTGAAGATCACGCGCAGGTTCGGAAAGGCCGCGAGTTCGCCGGGGCGCGGCTTCCAGACCGCGGCGTAGTGGACCTCGGCGGGATCGAACGCCGCATCGGGCATCAGCAAGACCCGCCGGTCGCAGCACACCTCGTCGAACCGGCCTTTCCAGCGTTCCGGCGACCAGTTTTCGGTCCCGCCATGGATCAGCAACGCGAGCGCGCCTTTATTCATTGGAATTTCGCTTCATCCATGCGGATTCGGGGAACCTTATCCGGTGACCGTTGCCGCGCAAAATATTTCGGAAATCCTGTCGGCGCCGGGCATAATGGATCGTCCTTGCAACAAACGGGAACCGATCCGCATGCTCTACGCCATCCTTTGCTATCACGATGAAGATACCGTCGGTTCCTGGACCAAGGAACAGGACGCGGCTGTCATGAAGAAGCTTGCCGTCGTGCAGGACAAATTGACCAGGCAGGGCCGGCTCGGGCCGGTTGCGCGCCTGCTGCCGACGACCTCGGCGACCACGCTGCGCAAGGACGATCCGCCGGTCGTGATCGACGGCCCCTATGCCGAGACCAAGGAGCAATTGCTCGGCTTCTATATCGTCGATTGCAAGAATCTCGACGAGGCGCTCGACGTCGCCCGCGATCTTGGCGCGGCCAATCCCGGCGGCGCCTATGAAATCCGTCCCGTCGGCGTGCTCAATCCGGGGAGCATTCCGGCGTGACCGACACCGCCTGGATCGATGCCGCGCTGACGTCGGCGCGTCCCCAGGCGGTCGGCGCGCTGCTGCGCTATTTCCGCGATCTCGACACCGCCGAGGAAGCCTTCCAGAACGCCTGCCTGCGGGCGCTGAAAAGCTGGCCGCAGAACGGCCCGCCGCGCGATCCCGCGGCCTGGCTGATCATGGTCGGCCGCAATGCCGCGATCGACGACGTCAGGCGCAGCCGCAAGCAGCAGCCGCTGCCGGAGGACGAGGCGATCTCCGACCTCGACGACGCCGAGGAGCCGCTGGCCGAGCGGCTCGACGGCTCGCATTACCGCGACGACATGCTGCGGCTGCTGTTCATCTGCTGCCATCCCGATCTGCCGGCGACGCAGCAGATCGCGCTGGCGCTGCGCATCGTCTCCGGCCTGACCGTGAAGCAGATCGCGCGCGCCTTCCTGGTCAGCGAAGCGGCGATGGAGCAGCGCATCACCCGCGCCAAGGCCCGCGTCGCCAATGCCGACGTGCCGTTCGAGACGCCCGGGCGCGGTGGAGCGCACCGAGCGGCTCTCCGCGGTGGCCGCGATGGTCTATCTGATCTTCAACGAGGGCTATTCCGCGGGCGGGGATACCGCCGCGATCCGCGCGCCGTTGTGCGACGAGGCGATCCGGCTGGCGCGGCTGCTGCTGCGGCTGTTCCAGGGCGAGCCCGAGATCATGGGGCTGACCGCGCTGATGCTGCTGCAGCACGCCCGCGCGGCCGCGCGCTTCGATGCCGACGGCGCGCTCGTGCTGCTGGACGACCAGGACCGCGCCTGTGGAACCGGAAGATGATCGCCGAAGGGCTGGCGCTGATCGACAAGGCGATGCGGCATCGCCGCCGCGGGCCCTACCAGATCCAGGCCGCGATCGCCGCGCTGCATGCCCGCGCCGCAAAGCCGGAGGACACCGACTGGACGCAGATCGACCTGCTCTACGCGGCGCTGGAAATCATGCAGCCGTCGCCGGTGGTGACGCTCAATCGCGCCGTCGCGGTCTCCAAGGTGCGCGGGCCGGAGGCGGCGCTCGAAATGATCGAGCCGCTGGGCGAGCGGCTGTCGGGTTATTTCCATTTCTTCGGCGTGCGCGGCGCGTTCCTGATGCAGCTCGGCCGCAATGACGAGGCCCGGGTGGCCTTCGACCACGCCATCGCGCTCGCCAACACCCCGGCGGAAGCCGCCCACATCCGCCAGCATCTCGACCGGTTGATGCGCGACAGCCAGCCGCGCGGCGCGAAGGCCGGAAGTGAATTCTTCTTCCCTCCTCCTCGTGGGCGAGGGAAGAGCCGAAGATTCCGAAAATTATTTTCACGCTCTCTGTCGGACGGCGCCAAAGTCGTTCGTCTCTTGGGCATGCATCGACTTTCAATGAAGCAAGCCATGTCGACGATCGCCGAGACCCCGCCGGTCTCGAAGCCCGCGCTCTGGACCGGCCGCGTTCTCAGCGGTCTTGTCATTCTGTTCATGCTGTTCGACGGCGCCATCAAGCTGGTGCCATGGCCGGTGGTCACCGAAACGATGGACAGGGTCGGCTATGGATCGAGCGAAACACTGGCGCGAAGCCTCGGGTTCATCACGCTGGCCTGCACCATCCTTTATGCGATCCCGCCGACCTCAATTCTCTGTGCGATCCTGCTGACCGGCTATCTCGGTGGTGCGATGGCCTCGCATCTGCGGATCGGCAGTCCGCTGTTCAGCCACATCCTGTTCGGGTTCTATCTCGGACTGATGGTGTGGGGCGGGCTGTGGTTACGGGATCGGAACTTGCATGCGCTGATGCCGCTGCGACGTTGACCATCCTTCTTGATTTGCCTCGCTGAGTTACGGAGCCTACATGTCAGAGATCGTTGCCATCGTCGCGATCGTGCTCGCGGTCGCCCTCGCGATCGTGCTGGTGCTCGCCGCGACCAAGCCGGATGCGTTCAGCGTCCAGCGCGCGACCAGCTCAAGGCATTGCCGGAGAAATCTTTCCGCTGATCAACGACTTTCATCGCTGGGGCTGGTCGCCCTGGGAATCCGGGGACCGGCGATGAAGCGAGCTACAGCGGCGCGGCAAGCGGCAAGGGCGCTGTCTAGGGCTGGGACGGCAACAACAATGTCGGCTCCGGCGCATGGAAATTCTCGAGGCCTCGGCGCCTGCGAAAATCGTAATCAAGCTGGATTTCTTCAAGCCGTTCGAAGGCCACAACACCGCCGAGTTCACAATGTCGCCGCAGGGCGATGCGACCAATGTCGATTGGGTGATGTCCGGGCCGGCGCCGTTCCTGTCCAAGGTTCATGCAGGTCTTCATGAGTTTCGACAGCATGATCGGCAAGGACTTTCGAACAGGGGCTCGCCAATCTGAAGAAGGCTCACCGAGAAACTAGCCGACTATTCGAAACATCCATAACCCAAGGAGCAAGCGATGCAGGTCAATCCCTATCTGTTTTACAACGGCAATTGCGAAGCGGCATTCAAGTTCTACGCCAAGGTGCTCGGCGGCGAGATCGAAGCCATGATGACGCATGAGGAGTGCGCCGGAGACGATGCCGGTTCCGCCGGAGTGGAAGAAGAAGATCATGCACGCCAAGATGTCGATCGAC
>CAVSOS010000039.1:0-115548 GCA_963729395.1 uncultured Pseudomonadota bacterium
CAAACCTCAAGAACCGGCACGCTTCTGGTGCGAGGACTTGCCAAGGTGCAAGCGATCGGGCTGTGGCACGCGCTCGCCCGCAACCTCATCATTGCCCTGCGCTTGAGGGCAATGCCTGCTTCCGCAGCGTGAAACCGGATTGCCTCCCGGACATACCCGCCGCCCGCAGGCGCCCGCCTTCAGATAGGTTCACAGGCTCCTTCGCCGGGACGACCTTGGGTGGTGTTGGTTATCGCCCGCCCTACCCCAGCGCCCGCAACTCGCGCCGCAACACCTTGCCTGTCGCCGTCATCGGCAGTGTATCGGTGAACTGCACCAGCCGCGGATATTCGTGGGCGGCGAGTTGCACTTTCACAAAGTCCTGGATCTCGCGCGCCAGCGCATCGCCGGGCGCAAAGCCCGGCCGCAGCACGATCCAGGCCTTGATCGATTTGGTGCGGACCGGATCGGGAATGCCGACCACCGCCGACATCGCCACAGCCGGATGTTTCATCAGCGTGTGCTCGATCTCCGACGGCCCGACGCGATAGCCGGCGGTGGTAATGACGTCATCCTCGCGGCTGACATACCAGAAATAGCCGTCTTCATCCTGAACGCCGAGATCGCCGGTCAGCAGGAATTCCGCCGGCATATTTTTTCGCCGTCGCTTCCGGATTGCGCCAGTATTCGAGCATGGTGATCGGGTTCGGCTGGCGCACGCCGATGATGCCGCGGCTGCCCCGCGGCAATTCCTCGCCCTGCTCGTTGACGACGCGCACATCGAAACCGGGAGTGGCCTTGCCCATCGAGCCCGGCCGGATCGGAAACAGTTTCGAGTTGCTGCCGACCACCAGATTGCACTCGGTCTGGCCGAACACTTCATGGGCGTCGATGCCGAAGGTCGCCCGCACCCAGTCGAGCAATTCGCCGCCGAGGGATTTGCCGCCGGTGAAAATGCTGCGCAGCCTGACGCCGGGATGCTTGACGCCGGCGAGCCGCATCAGCTTGAGCGCCGTCGGCGGCAGGAACACGTTGCGAATGCCGAGATCCGCCATCATCTGCATCGCCGCCTGCGGCTCGAATTTGCGGGCGCGATGCCCGACCACCGGCACGGCGTGATACCAGGCCGCGAACAGCGAATTGATGAGGCCGCCGATCCAGGCCCAGTCGGCCGGCGTCCACATCAGATCGCCGGGCTTGGGCAGGAAATCGTGGCACCATCTCGATATTCGGGCAGATGGCCGAGCACGAAGCGATGCGCATGCAGCGCGCCCTTCGGATTGCCCGTGGTGCCTGACGTGAAGATGATCATGGCGGGATCGTCGGCCGCCGTATCGACGGTCGCAAATTCAGCCGGACGCCGATTTGAGCGAACGCCAGAACGGCTTGGCGCCGGCCGGCGCGCTGTCGCCGATGACATAGATATGTTCGAGATCCGGAAGCCGGTCGCGAATTTTCGCCAGCTTGTCCCATCCGGTCTCATCGGTGACGATCGCTTTGGCGCCGGAATTCGACAGCCGGAATTCCAGCGCATCCTCGCCGAACAGCGCAAACAACGGAACCGAGACCATGCCGGAACGAAACGCCGCCAGATGCGCGATCGGCAGTTCCAGCGATTGCGACAGAAACACCGCGACGCGGTCGCCGCGCACGAGGCCATCGGCTTTCAGCACATTGGCGAAGCGGCGCGACATCTCGCTGATGTCGTCGAACGAGGTGCGCGACGTGGCCGCCATCCTCGTCGACATAGATCAGCGCCAGCCGGCCGGTGCCATCGGCGTGACGGTCGCAGCAGGCGGTCGCGAGATTGAAGCGCGCCGGGATGTCCCAGCGGAAGTCGCGGGTGAGGGCGTCGTAGTCGTTGGTTTCGGTGAGCATGCGAAGCGGTTCTCTTTTTTCACCTCTCCCCGCCGGGGAGAGGTCGCGAACGAAGTGAGCGGGTGAGGGCTCTTTCAACGAACTCGGCGCCCCCTCACCCGGATCGCCCAGGGCGATCCGACCTCTCCCCGGTGGGGAGAGGTCAAGGAAGAATCACCCCGTCAGCGCCGACTTCACCAGGCCGCTGGCCTTGCCGAAATCCATCTGGCCGGCGTATTTGGCCTTCAGCGCTGCGATCACCTTGCCCATGTCCTTCATGCCGGCGGCGCCGGTCTCGGCGATCGCAGCCGAGATCGCCGCCTTGACGTCGGCTTCCGACATCTGCTTCGGCAAATAGGCCGAGATGATCGCGATTTCCTCGCGCTCCTGATCGGCGAGCTCGGCGCGGCCGCCCTTGTCGTAGAGCTCGACGGATTCCTGGCGCTGCTTGATCATCTTCTGCAAGACGCCGAGCAGGTCGCCGTCGCCGAGCGGCGGCTTGCCCTGCCCGCGCGCATCGATGTCAGCGTTCTTGATGGTCGAATTGACCATGCGCAGCGTGGAGAGCTTGCGCTCGTCCTTGGCCCGCATCGCGTCCTTGACCGCATTGTTGATATCGTCGCGCAGCATCGTCCTATCCTCTCGCGGCCTTCAGGGCCGCCTCTGTCCAGCCAGATGATCTAGGCTGTCCGCGCCAATGAGACAACTCGCATCCGCAGCCCACTCGAGCAGGCTCCGGTCGATCTGTCGCGGGCTCGTACCGCCGGGATTTCCTGCCTCGTCGCCGCCTGACGGCTTCGCCGTTAACGCCGGAGGAGCATTGAGGCTCCCCACAAATATGCGATTTTGCATGTGAATTCCGCGGCTTCCGGCTTTGACGCCCGCGCGCGCGACGACTATGTAATGGGCTCATGACACACAACCGAAAACGCCTCAGCCTGGCCGGACCACAAACCGACCGCGCTCCTGGTGCTTGCCGACGGTACCGTGCTGGAAGGCTTCGGCCTCGGCGCCGAGGGCCACGCCGTCGGCGAAGTCTGCTTCAACACCGCGATGACCGGCTATGAGGAGATCCTCACCGATCCCTCCTATGCCGGGCAGCTCATCACCTTCACCTTCCCGCATATCGGCAATGTCGGCACCAACGACGAAGACATCGAGACGGTGAACATGGCGGCGACGCCGGGCGCGCGCGGCGTGATCCTGCGCGCCGGCATCACCGACCCGTCGAACTACCGCGCCACCCGACATCTCGACCAGTGGCTGAAGGCGCGCGGGATCATCGGCCTTTCCGGCATCGATACAAGGGCGCTGACGGCGCTGATCCGCACCAAGGGCATGCCGAATGCGGTGATCGCGCACGCCCAAGACGGCCAGTTCGATCTGCATGGCCTGAAGGAAGAAGCGCGCGAATGGCCCGGCCTCGAAGGCATGGACCTGGTGCCGATGGTCACGTCAGGCCAGCGCTTCACCTGGGACGAAACGCCATGGGCGTGGGAAAAAGGCTTCGGCCGGCAGACCGAGCCCGAGTTCAATGTCGTCGCGGTCGATTACGGCATCAAGCGCAACATCCTGCGGCTGCTCGCCGGCGTCGGCTGCAACATCACGGTGGTGCCGGCGACCACCTCCGCCGAGGATATCCTGGCGATGAAGCCGGACGGCGTGTTCCTGTCGAACGGCCCCGGCGATCCCGCCGAAACCGGCAAATACGCGGTGCCGGTCATCCAAAAGGTGATCTCGTCGGGGACGCCGACATTCGGAATCTGCCTCGGCCATCAGATGCTGGGCCTGGCGGTCGGCGCCAAGACCAGGAAGATGCATCAGGGCCATCACGGCGCCAATCATCCGGTCAAGGACGAGACCACCGGCAAGGTGGAAATCACCTCGATGAACCACGGCTTTGCGGTGGATCAGGCGACCCTGCCCGCGGGCGCGACCCAGACCCACATCTCGCTGTTCGACGGCTCCAATTGCGGCATCCAGCTTGAGGGCAAGCCGGTGTTCTCGGTGCAGTATCACCCGGAAGCCTCGCCCGGCCCGCGCGAACTCGCATTATTTGTTCAAGCGGTTCGCCGATCTGATGCGGGCGCACAAGGGCGGATAGGGCGGCACCCACCGTCATTGCGAGGAGTACCCGGATCAGCGCTTCGCGCTGTCCGAGCGCAGGCTCCGCGACGAAGCAATCCAGTTTTTTCATGCAGCTATGGATTGCTTCGCTTCGCTCGCAATGACGTAGAAACGTCGTGCTCAAAACGCTGGCGCAATTGCGCGCAGTTTTGTATGATAATCATCATTGCAAAACAGGACATGCCTCCCATGGACGACAAACCCGCTCGCAAGCTCGAATTCGGCGTAACGCCGACGGAAGTCATGGCGTCGATGGCGGGGATCGATTTCGTCCGTGCCATCTTTGAAGGCCGATTACCGGAGCCGCCGATCATGCAGAACGTCGAGCCGTTCGATTGCACGGCGGAGCCCGGCATGGTTGTGATCCACAGCATCCCCGGTTTCCGGCATTACAATCCGATCGGCTCGGTGCATGGCGGCTACGCCGCCATCCTGCTGGATTCGGCGATGGGACTGGCCGTTCAGAGCATGCTGCCGGCCGGCACCGGCTACACCACGCTCGAATTCAAGATCAGCTTCATCAAGGGCATGAGCAAGGAAACCGGCCCGGTGCGCACCGAAGGCCGCACCCTGAATGTCGGCCGCCGCGCCGCGACCGCCGAAGCGCGCATCGCCGACGCCAACGGCCGCCTGCTCGCCCACGCCACCACAACTTGCCTGATTTTCGAGATGCCGAAGACGACGTAGGGTGGGCAAAGGCGCTCTCTTCGCGCCGCGCCCGCTATCGCTTTGCAGTGAAATCCAACGGTGGGCACGCTTCGCTTTGCACATCCTACGATGCTACGATTCGTTCGGCAGGCTAAGCTGGAACGCGCGAGGTTATAAAAGACAGGCGCGCGCATCCACGGATGATATAAATCGTCATCGTCATCGCGGCAGTGGCGATCCGCGGATCATGGAGCGGATTTGGATGCGGAGAACTGGATGCTTCAGTCGAAACGGCAAACCCGGCGCAAGCCGCCGGTGCGCGCGGGCGGAAAGCGAAGCGGGGACCACACACTTCACACCGTCGACTACAGGGCTCTCGCCCAGTTTCGGTTTCAACTTCGAAAATTCCTGTCATTCAGCGAAGCGGCCGCTCATCAAGCGGGCCTGACGCCGCAACAGCACCAGGCGCTTCTCGCCATCAAGGGCTTCTCCGGCGCGGAGCCCATTTCCGTGGGCGATTTGGCAGAATTCCTTCTCGTTCGGCATCACACCGCCGTCGAGCTGGTGGATCGAATCACCAGGCTGGGATTGTTGAGACGGATCGCAGATCACGGCGACAGCAGGCGAATGTTCCTGAAGTTGACGAAAAAGGGCGAACAAAAACTGCAAACGCTTTCGAAAATACATTTCGAAGAACTGCAGTCGGCAAGCCCCGGCTTGGCCAGAATATTGCGGTCATTCCGGCGCTCTCAGGCGCGTTAGCGGCCCTGGACGCAGCCCGGGCCGAAGCCTGCGCATTCACCGTCTGTTTTGAGGAAGCGAAGGAAAGCGTGCTAGGAAACCGGAAGCTGACGGCGATGGACAGCGGCCGCCGGACCATCTAACGCATCATCGACATACCGGTTCCGTCACCGGAGCCCTTTCCCGGATCCCGGCACCATGGACGACTGGATCGATTATTACAATTCCACCCACACGATCTACGCCAGCAAGCTGCACCGCGACTTGCATTTCCAGGTGATCGCGCGGGATATCATCGGCTACATCTCCTCGCCGGACGCGGTGGTGCTCGATTATGCCTGCGGCGAGGCGCTGTCCGCCGCATGGGTGGCGGAGGCTTGCGGCAAGCTGTATCTCGCGGAGCCGGCGCCGGGCGTGCGCGGCCGTCTGATCGCACGTTTTGCTCCAAACACCAGCATCAGGGTGCGTTCGCTGGATGACTTGCGGAAAATGGCGGAAAAGTCGATCGATCTCGCGGTCATGAATTCGGTGGCCCAGTACATGACGGCGGACGAACTCAATTCCGCGCTTGCGGTGATCCGGCGGCTGCTGAAACCCGGCGGCCGCCTGATCCTGGGCGATATCCTGCGCCCCGAGGTCGGCATGATCAGGGATGTGGTCGCACTCTTGCGCTTCGCGCTGACTCACGGCTTTTTCGGGGACGCGTTGATCGGGCTGATCAGCACGGCGCTGTCGGACTACCGGCAATTGCGTTCGCGCGTCGGCCTGCAGCGCTACAGCGAGGCCGAGATGGTGGCCAAACTCGCAAGGAGCGGATTCACCGCGTCGCGGGCGCATGTCAATATCGGGCACAATCCGTGGCGGATGACATTCGTCGCGCGGCACGCGTTCTAAAAGTGCTCATGCCAGGAGGGAGCGCAGCTTCCGGCGCGCCCGGTTAAGGTTAACCAAAGCTAACCGTGGCCCACGAGGGCTGGATCGGCGATGGTCGGCGCGGCCCGGTGGCGGAATGCGTCGACGCGAGAACAGTGCATCGTTCTTTATCCTGGTTCAAATCCAGGCCGGGCCTCCAGCCTTCGCCGCTCCGCAGCTTCGGCTCGGCAGGCCAGTTCCGGCCGAGGCTTTCGGCAGATAAGCCCCAGACTAGCCCCGCCGCGCCGTAGCTCGCAGAGCGAAGGCGGGAAAATGCCGGTTGATTGGGCCTTTAAGCCCCTTTCGCGGTTGCGAAATCTGGTCTAAAGACCACCCGCGCGCGAGGGCAACCTGGCGCCGCGCATGATCCGCGAAAGTGCAGGCGGTTTGGCGTAAAGATCATGCGCTCTCCTTAGATCGGGAGCGCGATCTCGGGACAAACGAAGACGTTTGTCCGGCAAAACCGATGGCCACTTTTGCTGATCGCGCTCTTGGCTCAAGGGACGCGCGGCATGCGCGCCCTTTTTTTGTGCCCAATTCCCTGTCCGTGAGACTGAATGCCTAAAAGAACCGACATCTCTACCATCCTGATCATCGGCGCCGGTCCGATCGTGATCGGCCAGGCCTGCGAATTCGATTATTCCGGCACCCAGGCGGTGAAGACGCTGAAGGACGAGGGCTACCGCATCGTTCTGGTCAATTCCAATCCGGCAACGATCATGACCGATCCGGAATTGGCTGATGCGACCTATATCGAGCCGATCACGCCGGAGATCGTCGCCAGGATCATCGAGAAGGAACGTTACGTCATTCCCGGCGGCTTCGCGCTGCTGCCCACCATGGGCGGGCAGACCGCGCTGAACTGCGCGCTGAGCCTGCGCAAGCAGGGCACGCTGGCGAAGTTCGACGTCGAGATGATCGGCGCCACCGCGGACGCCATCGACAAGGCCGAGGATCGCGGCCGTTTCCGCCAGGCGATGACCCGGATCGGCCTCGAGACGCCGCGCTCGATCCAGACCAAGAACTTGCCCGATGCGCTGCGCGCGCTCGACGACATCGGCCTGCCCGCGATCATCCGGCCGTCCTTCACCATGGGCGGCACCGGCGGCGGCATCGCCTACACCAAGGCGGAGTTCATCGAAATCGTCGAGCGCGGCATCGACGCCTCTCCCACCGACGAAGTCCTGATCGAGGAATCCGTGCTGGGGTGGAAAGAGTTCGAGATGGAGGTGGTGCGCGACAAGAAAGACAATTGCATCATCATCTGCTCGATCGAGAACCTCGATCCGATGGGCGTGCATACCGGCGATTCCATTACCGTCGCGCCGGCGCTGACCCTGACCGACAAGGAATATCAGATCATGCGCGACGCCTCGCTGGCGGTGCTGCGCGAGATCGGCGTGGAGACCGGCGGCTCCAACGTGCAGTTCGGCGTCAATCCGGTCGACGGCCGCATGGTCGTGATCGAGATGAATCCGCGGGTGTCGCGCTCCTCGGCGCTGGCTTCCAAGGCTACCGGTTTTCCAATTGCAAAGATCGCCGCCAAGCTGGCGGTCGGCTACACGCTCGACGAGATCGCCAACGACATCACCGGCGGGGCGACGCCGGCGTCGTTCGAGCCGACCATCGATTACGTCGTCACCAAGATTCCGCGCTTTGCGTTCGAGAAGTTTCCCGGCGCCGCGACTACGCTGACCACCTCGATGAAGTCGGTCGGCGAAGTGATGGCGATCGGCCGCACCTTCCAGGAGAGCCTGCAAAAGGCCTTGCGCGGCCTCGAAACCGGGCTGACCGGCCTCGACGAAATCGAGATCGAGGGCCTCGGCCGCAGCGACGACAAGAACGCTATCCGCGCAGCCCTCGGCACGCCGACGCCAAACCGGCTTCTGCAGGTGGCGCAAGCGATGCGGCTCGGCTGGAGCGATGACGAGATCTTCACCTCCTGCAAGATCGATCCATGGTTCCTCGCCGAATTGCGCGGCATCGTGGAAATGGAATCGAGGATCAAGGCGAGCGGCCTGCCCGCCAACGCATTCGGCATGCGCACCCTGAAGGCGATGGGATTCTCCGACGCGCGGCTCGCCGTGCTGACCGAGTCCACCGAGGCGGAGGTGAAGGCGCGACGCCACGCGCTCGGGGTTCGCCCGGTTTTCAAGCGCATCGACACCTGCGCGGCCGAGTTCGCCTCGCCCACCGCCTATATGTATTCGACCTATGAAGCGCCGTTCGCCGGCCAGCCGGCGGACGAGAGCGCGCCGTCCGACAGCAACAAGGTCATTATCCTCGGCGGCGGCCCGAACCGGATCGGCCAGGGCATCGAATTCGACTATTGCTGCTGTCATGCCTGCTTCGCGCTGCACGACGTCGGCTATGAAACCATCATGATCAACTGCAACCCGGAAACGGTATCGACCGACTACGACACCGCCGACCGCTTGTATTTCGAACCGCTGACGTCCGAGGACGTGCTGGAGATCATCGCCACCGAACGGCAGAACGGCACCTTGCACGGCGTGATCGTGCAATTCGGCGGCCAGACGCCGCTCAAGCTTGCCCATGCGCTGGAAGAGGCCGACGTGCCGATCCTCGGCACCTCGCCCGACGCCATCGACCTCGCCGAGGACCGCGACCGCTTCAAGCGCGTGCTGGACAAGCTGCGGCTGAAGCAGCCGAAAAACGGCATTGCCTATTCGGTCGAGCAGGCGCGGCTGGTGGCGGCCGATCTCGGGCTGCCGCTGGTGGTGCGCCCGTCCTACGTGCTCGGCGGCCGCGCCATGCAGATCATCCGCGAGGAAACCCAGCTCGGCGATTATCTGCTCGGCACGCTGCCGGAACTGGTGCCCGGCGACGTCAAGGCGCGCTACCCGAACGACAAGACCGGGCAGATCAATACCGTGCTCGGCACCAATCCGCTGCTGTTCGATCGCTATCTGTCCGACGCCATCGAGATCGACGTCGATTGCCTGTGCGACGGCAAGGACACCTTCATCGTCGGCATCATGGAGCATATCGAGGAAGCCGGCATTCACTCCGGCGATAGCGCCTGCTCGCTGCCGCCGCATTCGCTCGACGCGCAGATGATTGCCGAGCTGGAGCGGCAAACCCGCGAACTGGCGCTCGGCCTCGACGTGGTCGGGCTGATGAACGTGCAATACGCCATCAAGGACGGCGACATCTACGTGCTCGAAGTCAATCCGCGGGCGTCGCGCACGGTGCCGTTCGTCGCCAAGGTGATCGGCATGCCGGTGGCCAAGATCGCAGCCCGGATCATGGCCGGCGAGAAGCTCGCCGACTTCAATCTGAAGAAGCGCAAGCTCGGCCATGTCGGCGTCAAGGAATCGGTGTTTCCGTTCGCGCGCTTCCCCGGCGTCGATACCGTGCTCGGCCCGGAGATGCGCTCGACCGGCGAGGTGATGGGCATCGACCGGTCGTTCGAGGTGGCGTTCGCCAAGAGCCAGCTCGGCGGCGGCACCCGCGTGCCGCGCAAGGGCACGGTGTTCGTCTCGGTGCGAGAAATCGACAAGACCCGGATCGTCGATGCGGTGAAGCTGCTATTCTCGCTAGGCTTCAAGGTGATGGCCACCTCCGGGACGCAACGCTTCCTCACCGATAGCGGGGTGCCGACAGAAAAAGTGAACAAGGTGCTGGAAGGGCGGCCGCATATCGTCGACGCCATCATGAACGGCGAGATCCAGCTCGTCTTCAATACCACCGAAGGGCCGCAGGCGCTGGCCGACAGCCGCTCATTGAGGCGCGCTGCCCTCTTGCATAAAGTGCCATATTACACCACTCTTTCCGGTGCCGTGGCGGCCGCACAGGGTATCCGCGCCTATCTGGGTGGGGACCTTGAGGTCCGTACCTTGCAGAGTTATTTTTCCGAAAGCTAATCGTTGGCCGGGCCATGCCCGGCAATTGATCGGCATTGAAGCCCTTGTGGCTGGAACTCGCCAGCCATGGGGGTGTTCTGTTTCGGCGTTTGTGCGGCCCGGCGGAGTGGTCCGCATGAAGTTGAAGGACGAAGAGCGATGATGGAAAAGGTTCCGATGACCGCCGGCGGCTACGCCGCCCTCGAGGTCGAATTGAAGCAGCGCCAGTCGGTGGAGCGTCCGCGCATCATCGAGCATATCGCCGAGGCGCGCTCGCATGGCGACCTCTCGGAGAACGCGGAGTATCACGCCGCGAAGGAAGAACAGTCGCACAATGAAGGCCGCATCGCCGAGCTCGAGGACAAGCTTGCGCGCGCCGATATCATCGACATCAGCAAACTCTCCGGCGACACCATCAAGTTCGGCGCCACCGTGACGCTGGTCGACGAAGACACCGACAAGAAAGCGGTGTGGCAGATCGTCGGCGAGCCGGAAGCCGATGCCAAGAAGGGCCGCATCTCCATCACCTCGCCGCTGGCGCGGGCGCTGATCGGCAAGAAGAAGGGCGCCTCCGTCGAAGTCGTAGCACCCGGCGGCGCCAAGGCCTACGAGATCACCAAGGTCGAGTGGCGCTAGCGTCGTTCGATTCCGACTTCCAATTCAGACTTGGAAAAAGAGCCGCGTCCCGCACGCGGCTTTTTTTGTTGCGCACCGCTCGATGCATCCGCCGATCACATCACACTGACAGGAATGTGAGTGGAGCCGCGGCCGGATCCGTAATAAGTGACATGTCATAATTATTATTGACTATAACTAAATGAGACAACGCGCCGATGCATCCCGCCGATCTCCCCGCGATCCGAATTCTCCGCGCGTTGTCATCTCGCCGCGGCGATACCGGACGGCTGACCGCCGATCGAGCGCACGCTTTGCAGGGCGCTGCCCGTCAATTGAAAATCATGCGCGCGCAAGGATGCGAGGCATGATCGCCGTTTCGAAAACCATGGCGTATCTTGTTGCGCTGCGGTCGCACGACCTGTGGCCGGACGATCATGCGCGCGGTGACAATGATTTGGTTCGAGCGGTGTTGACAGCGCGCGGCGGTATCACACACCGTGCCGCACACTGCCCGATTTGTGAATGCCAGATTTAACGTGTCAAACAGGGGTAAATGACATGGACCAGATGTTTTCCAAATGGCAACCGACCGCGCTCAGCCTGTTCCGGTTCATCACCGGGCTGTTGCTGCTGCAATACGGCATCGCCAAGATTTTCAAGTTTCCGGCGCTGCCCTATTTCGCCAGCCCTCCGCCGTTGATCATGACCGCCGGAGCGATCGAACTGGTGCTCGGCGCGCTGTTGATGATCGGCTTGTTCACGCGTATCTCGGCCTTCATCCTTGCCGGCGAAATGGCGTTCGCCTATTTCCTCGGGCACATGTTAAAGAATCCCGCGGAGCCGGTGTTCCTGCCGCTCATCAACGGCGGCACCGCCGCGATCCTGTTTTGCTTCGCCTGTCTCTATCTCGCGACCTCGGGCGGCGGACCGATCAGCGTCGATGAGATGCGCAAGAAGAGCTGAAGACGTTCATTCGTCATTGCGAGGAGCGTCAGCGACGAAGCAATCCAACTTTCTTTATGGCTATGGATTGCTTCGCTTCGCTCGCAATGACGGCGGCAAATCGTGGCCGTCAGTCCGGAAGCTTCAACTCGAGCGGTACCGCCGCTTCGTATTTGGAGTTGTGCAGCACCAGCGACGTTCTGACATTGCGGACATGGGGGGCTGCGGTCAGGTGCGTGACGAAATCCTGGAACGTCGCCATGTCGGGCGCCACGCATTTCAGGATGAAGTCGACCTCGCCCGACAGCATCCAGCACTCCCGCACCAGCGGCTCGCCGCGCACGAAATCCTCGAACGCCCGCAGATCGGCGTCGGCCTGACTGGACAGATGCACCGAGGCGAACACCGTGACATCAAAGCCGAGCCGGCGCGGATCCAGCAATCCACGATAGCCCTGGATGTAGCCGGCTTCCTCCAGCGTCCGCACCCGGCGCAGGCAGGGCGGCGGCGAAATACCGACCCGTTTGGCCAATTCAACGTTGGTGATTCGGCCGTCGGCCTGGATTTCGTTCAGGATTTTGAGGTCGATCTCGTCAAGATTCTTCGACACGCGAGTCCAGGTCCTGGGTTGAGAAAGCAAGGCGGCAAATTCAGCAACAGTCTTAGCGCAGCTGGTGCGCCCTGCGCAATTTTATTGCGCGTGCACTGCGCCATTTTGCTCTGTTGCGGGGAAAATTTGCCGAGATGGATTGCAATTCTTGCATAGCTTGCCAGATGTCCTAGACTTGGATTTGATACCTTTAGCGCCGTCGCGATGCCTTTGCGGGCGCTTCCCACCCAAGTACCGACGAAATTCCCTTAAGAGAGGGATCTACTGCATGCCTGCCCCCATCCACGCCAAGGTCGTCATCATCGGTTCCGGCCCGGCTGGTTATACCGCCGCCATCTACGCGGCACGCGCGATGCTTGAACCAGTCCTGATCCAGGGCATCCAGCCCGGCGGCCAGCTTACCATCACCACCGACGTGGAGAACTATCCGGGCTTTGCCGATGTGATCCAGGGCCCGTGGCTGATGGAGCAGATGGAGAAGCAGGCCGCCCATGTCGGCACCAAGATCGTCACCGATCTCGTCATCAAGCTTGAACTTGCCCAGCGGCCGTTCCGCCTGACCTGCGACAGCGGCGATGTCTATCTGGCGGAAACCGTGATCCTCGCCACCGGCGCGCAGGCGCGCTGGCTCGGCATGCCGTCGGAAGAAAAATTCAAGGGCTTTGGCGTGTCGGCCTGCGCGACCTGCGACGGATTTTTCTATCGCGGCAAGGAAGTGATGGTGGTCGGCGGCGGCAACACCGCGGTCGAGGAAGCGCTGTTTCTCACCAACTTCGCCTCGCAGGTGACCATCGTGCATCGCCGCGATCATTTCCGCGCCGAGCGCATCCTGCAGGAGCGCCTGTTCAAGAGCCCCAAGATCAAGGTGGTGTGGGACAGCGCCATCGACGAGATCTGCGGTACCGAGAATCCGGGCAAGGTGACCCATGTCCGGCTCAAGAACGTCAAAAACGGCGCGCTGACCGAGTTGCCCGCGGACGGCGTCTTCATTGCGATCGGCCACGCGCCGGCGACCGAACTGATCCTCGGCCAGATCAAGCTGAAACCATCTGGCTATGTCGAGGTGGCGCCGAACTCGACCGCGACCTCGGTGCCCGGCGTGTTCGCCGCCGGCGACGTCGCCGACGAAACCTACCGGCAGGCCGTGACGGCCGCCGGCCTCGGCTGTATGGCCGCCCTCGAAGCCGAACGCTTCCTCGCACTGCGTGCGAGCGACCGCGCGGCGGCGGAATAATCATGGCTCGAACCCGCGACGGATTTACGGATATGGACTGGGACAAACTGAAGGTGTTTCACGCCGCGGCGGAAGCTGGCAGCTTCACGCATGCCGGCGAGCAGCTCGGTCTGTCGCAATCGGCGGTTTCGAGGCAGGTCAGCGCGCTGGAGCAGGAGCTGGCGGTGTCGCTGTTCCATCGCCATGCGCGCGGCCTGATTCTCGACCGAACAGGGCGACCTGTTGTTTCGCACCGCCCATGACGTGTTCATGCAGTTGCAGGCGGCGCGTGCCAAGCTGACCGACAGCCGCGAGCGGCCGAGCGGCGATCTCAAGATCACGACCACGCCCGGCGTCGGCATCAACTGGCTGATACCGCGGCTCGGCGAATTCACCGCACTCTATCCGGAGATCCGGATTTCGCTGATCGTCACCGACGAGGAACTCGACCTCTCGATGCGTGAAGCCGACGTCGCGATCCGCACCCGCAAGCCGACGCAGCCCGATCTGATCCAGCGCAAGCTGTTCGCGATGGGCTTCCACGCTTATTGCTCGCCGGAATACATCAAGCGTTTCGGCACGCCGCGCACCCTCGACGAGCTCGATGCGCATCGCATCATCACGTTGAGCGACGGCCAGGTCGCGCCGCATTTGCAGAACCGCAACTGGCTGATCGAGGCCGGCCGCAACGGCTCCGGTCCGCGCGAAACCTATTTCAAGGTCAACAACATCCTCGGCCTGGTGCGCGCGTGCCAGCAGGGCCTCGGCATCGCGGCGCTGCCGGACTATCTGATCGAGGAAAACAACCGGCTGGTGCAGCTGTTCAGCGAATCGGACTCGATCCAGCTCGACACCTATTTCGTCTATCCCGAAGAGTTGAAGTCGGTGGCACGCGTGCAGGTGTTCCGCGATTTCGTGGTGAGCAAGGCGCAACGCTGGCCGTCATGATCGGTGGTCTGATAGGCCCCGGTCTCCGCATGACTGACATGCGGCTTGGGTAGTTGCTGCAGGGCACCCACGCGGATCATAGTCTCTCTTACTGAGATTTCGCGTTGCGCATTGTCCCCCTCCTCCAGTGACGCGAGGACTCGGTAATCCCTCTTGGAAGGTGATTGTGTCGGCCTCACGTGGCCAATACCTCAAGCCGGGCTCGCAGGAGCCCGGCTTTTTTTCGCATTATATTCGTATTGTATAAGACGCGCTGCGCCGCGTTCGTTGTCCGTTGACAGGCTCAGTGCCGCCGAGCATCATCCGCCAATGATCACAAATCTGTGTATCGCAGCGCAGTCGAAAAATGTTCCCCTTCCGGGGACCGCGGATCGACGCGCGCGATAGACCTCTCGCCCACATCGATCCCGCCAAACCCCGCCGTCTGGACGGGGTTTTTTATTATCCCGTCTCCGGCGCAAAACCCATAGGAGATGGACCCATGAACGACCTTCAAAGCCAATTGCGTGGCCTCTGGCTGCCGCTCGTTACGCCGTTTCGCAATGGCGAACTCGATGAAGCCTCGCTGCGGCGGCTGGTGCGGCACTATGCGAGCAGCCCGATCGACGGATTGGTGCTCGCGGCCACCACTGGCGAAAGCCTGACCCTGACATCGGAGGAAACCGAACGGCTGGTGTTCGCAGTGCGGGATAAAGTGAGTGCGCTCGCCAGCGAAATCGGTACCGGCAGGACTCTTCCGCTTTGCCTGGGCCTGTCCGGCAGCAACACGCGCGCCTTGTTGGACAGCCTGGACCGAACCGCGAACTGGCCGATCGACTTCTATCTGATCTCCTGCCCGTATTATTCGCGGCCGTCGCAGCACGGCTTGCAGCTTCACTTCGGCGCGCTCGCCGATCGTGCGGCGCATCCGGTGATGCTCTACAACATCCCCTACCGGACCGGCGTCAATCTCGGCAACGACGCGATGCTGCGGCTGGCCGATCATCCCAATATTGTCGGACTGAAGGATTGCTCGGCGGATCGGAACCAGTCGCGCGACCTGCTGCGCCGTCGCCCCGCGGGCTTTGCCATCCTGACCGGCGAGGACGCGCAATATCATGAAGCGCTGACCGACGGCGCCGACGGTGGAATCCTGGCGGCCGCGCATATCGAAACCGAAACCTTCGCGCGGATTCACGACCTCTTGATAGCGGGCGAGCGCGAGGCCGCGCTGTCGCATTGGCGATCGGTCGCCGATCTCGCCCGATTGCTGTTCACTGAGCCGAGCCCGGCGCCGATCAAGCACTGGCTGTGGCGGACCGGATTGATCGACAGCGCGGAAGTGCGGCTGCCGATGACGCAAGTGAGCGCCGAACTGGCCGCACGGCTTGATCGGGAAATCGAGCGGTTGGCCTCACCCGTCCTTGCGAGGGCCAACAGGTCGCGGGAACGCGCGCCTGATGACGGGGACAGGCTCGGCGACCGGACCAGGGCAAGCTCGCAAGGGCGCCGCCACGCCCGTCGAAAAAAAGCCGCGCCAGCCGTCGCGGCGTTTCGGTACTAGACTAAAATGCGGAAATTCGAGTCCCGAACGATGCCGGGCGGAAGGGGTTGCGGATTGAGCCCGCCCGCGACCTTCTCCAGGTCTTTCTCACTGAGCTGGTCACGCGTTTTCTTCTGTTCGGTCGCTCTTTTCTGGTCGGACATTTGGAAATCTCCTTGGATTGAGGTTTCGCTGACAAACGGGCCATCCGCTGCCTGCGTCGAGCGGCACCATTGCCGTTCGAATGATTTGTCGTACGAACGCCGCCAGAGGTTTTTGGGAAGTGTGATTGAGATCATCGGGTCACACTCGAATGAGCCGTCGCGGGGTGCCGAACACGATGTCAGAGGAAAAATCTTTGCGACCGTTTACGGAAGTGACCGCAGGTCCGGGCGATGCCCGCTCAACTCCGCAACCAGGCAATCCAGAGGTCTGCTTATCGGAAAAGACCGCAAGCGCTCGGTACGCTTCGGAATGTTGCGAATGCCGGTCTCGGAAGCCGCACCCGAACCCCGCGCGACACATAACCAGCGGGATATGATAAATTCAAGGAAACCCAGGTTGGTGGCCGCGTGACGCCAACCCCCAGACGCCCGCGGGCCTTGCCTGGCCGGCGGAAGGATCTGGCGCCGTTACCCGGTCCTGCTTGACTAACACATATCTCGATGGTTATACGTATATCAATAGCCAATGGGTTATTGATTAAACCAAATCACCCGGCCCACACGGCGAACCTGACCGACGGAGAACGTACGAATGAAGATCAAGCTGACAAGCGTGTACGTGGACAACCAGGAAAAGGCTCTGGGTTTCTACACCGAGGTGCTCGGCCTGACCAAGAAGGCCGATTTCAGCAACGGGCCGTATCGCTGGCTGACCGTGGCCTCACCCGACGAGCCGGATGGAACCGAGCTGCAACTCGCGCTCAACGACGACCCGGCGGCCAAGGCCTACCAGCAAGCCATATTCCGGCAGGGCCAGCCCGCGGTCATGTTCTTTACCGGCGACGTCAAGGGCGACTACGAGCGCATCAAGGCGCGCGGCGCCGAGTTCACGATGTCGCCGACCGAGGTGACCGGCTCGACCATCGCCCAGCTGAACGACACCTGCGGCAACCTCATTCAAATCACCCAGCTGGCGCGCTGGTAGGGCGGGAAGTTATCGATCGCAAATGCCGAACGCTCACGATGTGCTCTTCAGGACGCTCGCCGATCCGACCCGGCGGGCGATCTTTGAGCGGCTGTGCCGCGAAGGAGAGCAGACGGTCGGCGCCCTGACGGCTCGGGCCGGGATCTCGCAACCGGCCGTCTCCAAGCATCTTGGAGTCCTCAAGCACGCCGGGTTGGTACGCGACCGCCACGAAGGACGACAGACCCACTACAGCGCGCAGCTTGGCGCCTTGGCCCCGCTGATGGATTGGACCAGCCAGATGGCCGGGTTCTGGCAGAGCCGGTTCGACGACCTCGAAGACCTGCTCAAGAGGATGGACCAATGAATCAAGCATCGGCGGGAACGCGCTCTGTCGTTGTCGAACGGGAGGTACCTTTTCCGCCGGAAAAGATCTGGCGCGCGCTCACCCAGCCTCATTTGATCGAGGAGTGGCTCATGAAGAACGACTTCAAGCCTGTGGTGGACCACCGCTTCAATCTTCGAAAGAACCCTCAACCCAATGTGAGCATCGTTGTCGACTGTCAGGTCCTGGCCGTCGAGCCGCACAAAACGCTGTCTTACACCTGGGCGGCCTATGGTCTCGAGAGTGTCGTGACCTGGACCCTCACTCCCACAAGCACGGGGACCCTGCTGCGCATGGAGCAATCGGGCTTCCGGCCGGATCAGCCGCAGGCCTACCACGGCGCCAAATACGGGTGGCAGCAATACTTTGAGGCCCTGGAGCAAGTGTTGGCGCGGACAGATTGATGGCGGCGCATAATCGCTGCACTATTGGGGCAGCAGCAACCGGGATCGGAATTCGAGGCGTCAGGATCCAATGAATCCATCGGAACATATCGACCAGCTGATCGCAAAACTCACCGACTGGCGTGGCAAAACGCTCGCCGGTATCCGCAAGAGTTTCCTTGCCGCCGATCGGGAGATCGTCGAGGAATGGAAGTGGATGGGAAGCCCGGTATGGTCTCGCGACGGAATGATTGCGGTCGGCAACGCCCACAAAGCGAAGGTGAAGCTTACCTTTATCCAGGGGGCGAACCTGGCTGATCCTGACAAGCTCTTCAACGCGGGACTTGAAGGCAACGCGTGGCGAGCGATCGATTTTCTCGAGGGCGACAAGATCAATGAGCGCGCTCTGAAAAATCTGGTCCGTGCCGCGATTGATTACAACCAGACCAAATTGAAGAAGAACGCGCCTGCGGCTAAAAAGAAAGCGCCTGCGGCTACGCGAGCGAAAGCACGCAAAAGTAAAAAAGCATGAAGCGATGGCCTTTTCTCGCGTCGCCGTCCCACATCGGACGGGCGCGATCCGATCAGCCCTGCTCTGCCCGTTTTAACATTTCATCGAACCCTGGCGTCGCGAGGCCGCCGATGAAGGCTGCGAGCGACATCTTGCCGAAGGCGTAGGCAGTCTCGGGGGTACCGGACGCCAGCCGCCCCTCCACCACCGCGGCGCGGAACGCGGCGGGGCTCGATGCGGCGAGGCCGATATCCGGGGCGGATCGTAGGGTATCAACAAGGCTATCGAGGACGATGCATCCGTAGAAGAGTCGCGTGAGCAACCGGATCACGCTTAGCCGGGCGCGCAACCGGCCGTTCGGCATCCGGCCGAAGGCCGCTTCGAGCAAGAGAGCCTCCAGCTCCGGCGCTTCCATGAGTTCGGTAGTCAGGATCGCGAGGTCCACCAGCGGATCGTTGCCGAACGCCATTTCCCAATCGATCAACCACACCCGTTCGCCGTCGAACAGGATGTTACGTGGATTGGGATCGTTATGGCATGAGACCAGGGAGGACGTGTCCCACGACAGGGTAGCGGAGATGCGTGCCAGGCCCTCCGCATGCGGGTCCAGTTGTCCCGGCGCGAAAAAACTCGATTTACTCACGCCAGCCAACACACTCCCGATCACCTCGGAGAAGGAGCCAAGCATCGGAAACGGCGGCGTCGCCTGCACCCTCGAAATAAGTGCGCCGAGCGCGCGCGCCAGGCCCGCAGCTCCGCCCGGATGCTCTGAAAGCGGCCGGCTGGAAACGAAATCCATAATGACCACACCGGTCACCGGATCGTAGTAGTGGACCCGTGGCGCGGCGCCCGCGGCCGCCGCCGCGGCCATGCAGGCAAAACCTCGCTGACGGTCGTGCAGCGCGACGCGCTCTGGCTCGATCCGCAGCACATATTTTCGTTCATTGACGTCGAAACGGCAGATCAAGGCACCCGAAACGCCGCCCTTGATCGGCTGGAAATCACGCGCCGCGCTGGCGCCGAACGCAGTCCGCAGCGCTGCGCGCACGGCCTCGCGCCTTGCTTCCGGTACAAGTTCGAATTTTTGCATGAATCGTCCGCATGAGTCGTCTGAATGGGAGAAGGACCCGCGCGATATCGCGCAGTCAATTTCAATCAGGTCAGCGAGCGCAAAGCCCGGAACCTAACTCTCTATTCAGGACGAAATTTTCACCGGCCGACGGCCTCCAAGCGGAAATTTGACTTTATGTGATGGCGATCGATGGATCAAGGCCCGCCCCGCGGCGCGACTGATCCTGCATCAGAGTAGCAGCGATCAGATCGGCGAACGGATCAGACATCGGCCGGCAGCAACCCCGCGCGATGGCCGCGGGGTCGTCTCGATCCCGCGGCCACAAGGCATTTGATCAAGGCCTGTCGTGCTCTTCGGAAATGTCCTTGTTGGTGTAGTCGGGCATCAAGGCGGTAGCGACAATGCTGACGACCGCGCAGAACAGGATGTAGAGCGCTATCATGTAGCCCGATCCGGTGGCGGCGAGCAGTGCGGTGGCGATCAATGGCGCCGGCCCTCCGGAGATGACCGACGAAAGCTGGTAGCCGATCGAGCTGCCGCTGTACCGCAGCCGCGGGGTGAAGCATTCGGCGATCAACGCCGCCTGCGGACCGTACATCAGGTCGTGCGGTACGAACGAAAGCACGATGGCGACGAAGATCAGCTCCGGCACTGCGGTGTTCAGCAGGGCGAAATACGCAAAGCCAAACAGTCCGGTCAGGACCGAGCCGATCAGATACATGCGCTTGCGTCCGATGCGATCCGACAGGTATCCGGCCAGCGGGACGGTGAAAAGCGAGACGACGCCGGCGCAGATCAGGCAGATCAGCAGGAAGTCGCGACTCTGATGGAGGACCTGCGTGCCATAGGCGAAGACAAAGGCCAGGTAGATGTAGGCTGGCGCCTGCTCGGCCATCCGCGCCAGCGCCGCGAGGATGATCGACCGCGGCTGACGCTTGATCACCTCGATGACCGGGACCCGCGCAACACGGTTTTCGGCTACGATCCTCCGGAACGTCGGCGTCTCCATGATACCGAGCCGGATGTAAAGTCCGATGGCGATCATCACGAGGCTGAGCAGGAACGGGATGCGCCAGCCCCAGACCAGAAACTGGTCGCCGGAAAGGCGGCTGAACACGAGCACCGCAATGTTCGCCAGCAGCAACCCGGCGGGGCCACCGAACTGCGGCCATGAGGCGATGAAGCCGCGGTGCTGGTTGGTCCGTGCCCACTCCATCGAAAGCAGCACAGAGCCACCCCACTCGCCGCCGACGCCCACGCCCTGGATGAAGCGGATGATGGTCAGGATGACGGCGCCCCAGATGCCGATCTGGTCATAGGTGGGGACGAGGCCGACCGCCGCAGTGGCAATCCCGGTCACCAGCAACGTGGCGATGAGCGCCCCCTTGCGGCCGATGCGGTCGCCATAGTGGCCGAAGATCGCGGCGCCGATCGGCCGGGCGATGAATCCCACGGTGTAGATCGCAAACGCCTCTAGCACGCCGACCAGGGGATCGGACTTGGGAAAGAAGAGCTTGCCAAAGACGAGACCGGTCACCGTGCTGTAGAGCAGGAAATCGTACCATTCGATGGTGGTGCCTACCGTGCTGGCGATCATGGCGCGGCGCAATTGCGCCCGGTGGTCGGCTTCCGACAACGGGCTGGTTGTGATGTCCAATGTCGTCATTCTGCGTCTCCTTGGCCGATATCAGACTGGGACTTGCGGAATGCGTTTCGTTCCCCATCCACGGAAGTGGATGAGGGTATCGATGTCTGTTTTCTTGTTGGGGGCTGCGCCGTCATTGCGCGCTCGCGCCCATGCCGACTGGAGGAAGCCGGTCCTGGATAGCGAGCGGCACCTACCGAACGCCATCACGGGAGCGGACATCCCTAATGACACGGTCTTGCAAATCAAAAAGCCTAGTGCGTCGATCCTACCCGTAAATTCGACCTTGGTCTATGGTAACCCTGCTGCCACCGAACTTCCTCTGCTCGTCGAGCGCTTCTCCGTCGCGCGCGGTGATACCGCACGTCGCGCCAGGCTTGATCGGCACGCCGCAGAATGGCGTGCCGCCAACAATGCTCACCGGTCCGCCAGGTGATCAAGCGGCATCGGCGCGCTGGCTTTGTGTGCCTGTATGACGATGTTGCTTTTGACCTCCCGAACGATCGGCATGCCGAGCAAACGGTCGAGGAGGAATCGTTGGTAGTGAGCGAGGTCTGCCACCACGACCTCCAGAAAGTAGTCCGTTTCACCAGATACAAGATGGAAGGTGATCACCTCTGGCATGGCGCTTACGGCCGCCACGAAGTCGTCGGCGTCCTCGCTCGCATGCCCCTCTATTTTGACGCTGACAAAGACCGTCATGCCGAGACCAACCCGATCGCGGCTGAGCAGGGCGCGATAGCCTTCGATGACCCCTTCCTTTTCCAGCCGCTTCACACGCCGCAGGCACGGAGACGGCGACAGGCCGATTTTCCTGGCGAGTTCGACATTGGTCAGGCGCGCGTCGGCCTGAAGCTCGGCGATCACGCGACGATCGAGTGCGTCAAATTTATATTTTGGCATGTTCATACAGTAACTAGCGTCCAATCAGGCCATTCGTTGCGTTTTAGCAACTCAATCTAGCACACTTCGCAAGGACATGCCTGGTGCTTCGGTGCGATCTTTTCCGCACGCAATGATCCACCGGAGCCTGAAGATGACTGAGAAGACCGCCCACGGCGCACTGCTATCTGCAGTCAGTCAATATCTCGAAATGATGTATGACGGCGACCTGAGCCGGTTCGACACCGTCTTTGCCCCGACAGCCCAACTGCACGGTGTGCAGGAGGGTCAGGTGCGCGTGCTGCCGGCCGCAGAGTATCATAGGCTGCTTTCCTCGCGTCCATCGCCCAAGTCGAAAAACGCGCCGCGTCAGCAGGAAATTCTCTTGATCGATATGGCGTCGTTGTCGCAGGCGCTCGTCAAGGTTCGCGTTCGTATCGATGATGTACTCTTCGTCGATTACCTCTCTTATCACCTGATCGGCGGAGCATGGCTGGTAACGGCGAAGTCGTTCCACGTCGAGCGTCGCTTTGAGGCGGTATCGGCCTAATACGCTGCTTGCGCACCTGAACTATGGGTTCACGCCCTGATCCAACCTGGTGCGCGCCAGCCGCAGCGCATTGGCGATCACGCTGACGGATGACAGCGCCATCGCGGCGGCGCCCACCATCGGCGACAGCAAGATGCCGAACACGGGATAGAGTACCCCGGCGGCGATCGGCACGCCGGCGGCGTTGTACAGAAACGCAAAGGCGAGGTTCTGGCGGATATTGCGCATGGTCGCGACCGACAATCGCCGCGCCCGCACCAGGCCCATCAGGTCCCCGGTCAAGAGCGTGACGCCGGCGCTTTCGATCGCCACATCCGTGCCGCCGCCCATGGCGACGCCGACATCGGCCGCCGCCAGCGCCGGCGCGTCGTTGACGCCATCGCCGACCATGGCGACGCGGCGGCCCTCATTGCGCAGCCGCTGCACCACCTCGCTCTTGCGCTCCGGCAAGATGCCCGCCTCGACCTCGTCGATCCCAAGGGTTTTCGCCACCGCGCGCGCGGTGGTCGGGTTATCGCCGGTCAGCATCACGATGCGCAGGCCGTCCTGGCGCAGCGCCTGCAAAGCGCGGCGCGCCGACGGCTTGACCGGATCGGCGATGGCGATGATTCCGGCGGCGCGCCCGGCCACCGAGACAAAGATGGCGGTCGCGCCATCCTTCCGGGCAGTCTCCGCGGCGCTGTCCAGATCCGCCGTGACAATCTTCAGTTCATTCATCAGCATCGCATTGCCAAGCGCGACGGCGTTGCCGTCGACGGTCGCGGTCGCGCCCTTGCCGGAAGGCGACGCAAAATCACCGACCTCGCCGGGGCTCAGCTTGCGGTCGCTCGCGGCCTGCAGGATCGCCTGCGCCAGCGGATGTTCGCTGCCGCGCTCGACGCCGGCGGCCAGCCGCAGCAATTGGCCTTCCTCGAAACCATCGGCCGGAATGATGCTGACCACCCTCGGCTTGCCTTCGGTGAGGGTGCCGGTCTTGTCGAGCACGATGGTGTCGATGCGCTCGAACTGCTCGAGCGCCTCGGCGTCGCGGATCAGAATTCCCGAATGCGCGCCGCGGCCGATACCGACCATGATCGACATCGGCGTGGCCAATCCCAGCGCGCAGGGACAGGCGATGATCAGCACCGTCACCGCCGCGACCAGGCCGAAGGTGAAGCGCGGCTCCGGCCCGAACGCCATCCAGACGACAAATGCCAGCACCGCCGCGGCGATCACCGCCGGCACGAACCAGCCGGCGACCCGATCGGCGAGGCGCTGGATCGGCGCCCGCGAGCGCTGTGCCCGCGCCACCATGTCGACGATCCGCGCCAGCATGGTATCGCGGCCGATCCGGTCCGCGCGCACGATCAGTCCGCCGCTCTGGTTGACGGTGCCGCCGATCGCTCGCGCGCCCGCGGCCTTCGACACCGGCATCGATTCGCCGGTGACCATGGATTCATCCACGAAAGAGCTTCCTTCGGTGACGATGCCATCGACCGGAATCTTCTCGCCGGGCCGCACCCGCAAGCGATCACCGATCGCAATTGCATCGATCGCGACATCCTCGTCGCCCTGCCCGCCGATGCGCCGCGCGGTTTTCGGCGCAAGCCCGAGCAGCGCCCGGATCGCGCCCGAAGTGCGCGCGCGTGCCCGCAATTCCAGCATCTGCCCCAGCAACACCAGGACCGTAATGACGGCCGCCGCCTCGAAATACACCGCGACCACGCCGTGCATGTCGCGGAAAGCCGCCGGAAACAGTTGCGGCGCCAGGGTGCCGACCACGCTGTAAGCCCAGGCGACGCCGGTGCCCATCGCGATCAGCGTGAACATGTTGAGATTCCTGGTAACCAGCGAACGCCAGCCGCGCACGAAAAACGGCGCGCCCGCCCACAGCACCACCGGCGTCGACAACACCAGCGAAATCCAGTTCGACCATGCCGGCGGCACCAGATGCATCTCGCCGGCCAGAAACATCTGGCCGAAATGGCCGCCCATCTCGATCGCGAATACCGGCAGCGTCAGCACCAGCGCGATCCAGAACCGCCGCGTCATGTCGGCGAGTTCGGGATCCGGCGCATCGTCGAGTGAAACCTGTTCGGGCTCCAGCGCCATGCCGCAGATCGGACAACTGCCCGGTCCGACCTGCCGCACCTCGGGATGCATCGGGCAGGTATAGATGGCGCCGGGGGGTGCGGCGGGCTCCGGCTGTTTCGGTTGCAGGAATTTTTCCGGCTCGGCTTCGAACCGTTCGCGGCAGCGGCCGGAGCAGAAGAAATAATCCTGCCCCTTATAGGTGCAGTGGTGCTTGGCGGTCGCGGGATCGACCCGCATGCCGCAGACCGGATCGATCGCGGTCGCGGCGGCTGATTTGTCGGCATCGGCATGTTTGCCGCCGCAGCAGGGCGATGCTGACGCCGCGGCGCCATGATGATGGCCGGCGTGAACCGAACCGTGTGCGGGCTTGCCGTGTGCGGGCTTGCCGTGTGCGTGATCGTGATCCAACTGCGTCATCCGAACTCTCGCGGCCTCTTGATCTATATACCCTGTGGGGGTATATGAACCCAATGCGCACCGAGATCAAGACCTCCTGCCTGAAACGGCTGAAACGAATTGAAGGCCAGATCCGCGGCCTCGCCGGGATGGTCGAGGACGACCGTTATTGCATCGACGTGGTGACGCAGATCGCGGCGGCGAAGGCAGCACTGCGCCGGGTCGAGGAGGAAATCCTGCGCGACCATGTCGCCCATTGCGTCGAGCATGCGATTTACCTCGGGCGACAAGGCCGATCAGCGCCGCAAGATCACCGAGTTGATGGACGTGGTCAGCCGCGCGGACCGGTAGCCGGCAGCGAGCATCCGTTCCCCGGATGCTGCGCAGCGCCGTCAGCGCGTTCGCGCGCGTCCTTGACGCGCTATGTCTTGCGGCGTGGTGCGCTGCTGATCCGGGGTCCATTTACACACACGTCAAATTTGTGGGTCCCGGCTCTGCGGAGCAGCGCAAGCGCGCTGCACCGCGTCCGGGACACGAAGTTGGACGAGCGCGTTTGGTTAATGCGCGGTGACGCCGGCGTTGCAAATCCGGTCCTTGCCGCGGCGATTTCTTTAAAATTTGAGGCTTATTGAAATCCCATAACCAAAAACGGGGGGACACCATGACCACACCATCGATTGCAAACACCAGATATCCGATTAGCGAACAGGCCCAGAGGATGCAGGATTTGCTCCTGGTGGCGTCGTTCGCCCTGTGGGCGGCGGTGCTGGGGCTGTCGCCGGTGCTGGCCTTCCATGCGCTGATGGCAAGCTGACGGCATCACGCGGGGGGCGGATCGTCGTTAATCGGCGGTAGCACCTGTGTTCAAATGCAAGCGAAATCGTGGCCGACTTTTTAAAAGGCGGCGCGTATCAAGTCTCCACAAGAAACCATCCCGGATAAAACACGAGGGGCGTCGTGACGACGAAGACTGCGAAAAATCCATCCGGCGAACAACAGGGCTTCAGCACCGGAGACGTGCTCTGGGCGGTCGGCATCTGGTCGGTGATCCTGACCCTGTCGCCGGTGGTCATCTTCTACGTGCTGATGGTGAATTGACACCGGACATCCAACGCACAACAAGAAAACGCGCGGGACCCGCGCGTTCTTTGTCGACCTGACGGCGTAGCGAGGCTATGCCGCCTGCTTGTGCATGGCGCCGGAGGCCGGCGCCGTACCACGGATCGCCTTCACCGAGCGTTCGATCGCAGCCCACAACCGGCCGATCTCAGCCGCCGCGCGGCCTTCGGCATAGTATTCGCGCGCACCTTCACCATGACCGAGCGCCATCAACAGGTCGGCGCGGTTGGTGATCTGGCCGCCCCACACCGGTGCACGGAACTTGGTCAGCGCTTCGCGCGCGATGGTGACGATCGGGCTTTCCGCTTCATCCCGGCGAGCCGGCGCGCCGTTGAGCACGACGGCATAGGGTTTGCGCGCCGCGCGGCAGGTCAGGATGGTTTCCTGCACGGCATTGACGTCGAATACCCCCGGCCGCGCCGGAATGATCACCATGGTGGCGTTGCGGATGGAATCCTCGACGACCGACGACACATTCGGCGGCGTGTCGATGAATACCCATTCGATACCATCGCGCTTGGCGGCGGCGACAATTCCGCTGACGGAATTGACGGCGGTCTTGATCGCCGGTTCGTTGGTGCCGCGCAGCTTGTGCCACAAGGTCAATGACCCCTGCGGATCGGCATCGACAAGCAGGCACGGCTTCGTTGACTTATGGACATGCGCAGCGAGATGAGCCGCAAGGGTGCTTTTCCCCGAGCCGCCTTTACGCGATGCGAAAACAATGACGTTCATACCTTGGCCTCCAGATTGACCCCAGAACGCAAAAATGAATCAGCTCGGTGATTCGTGAAAGAAAAATTTACCGTAAATGCCAACGAAGGCCCTGATTTATGTTTGGCAATGGCATTTGAGTCACACCGTGCGCCGCAACAGAGTGAAAAATCGAATCGGAATGACGTTATCGAGTCATTGAGGGGCGTCGCAGCGAACAAAACGAGTCCAAATCACGAGAGCGTGCCTTCAAAGCAGGCAGGAACAATCCAACGGTTGCGTCGTCAGGACCCGGGTGGTGATCCGGCTACGTCATTGCGAGAAGCGAAGCGACGAAGCAATCCACTCTTGCTTCCTCGTTGTCCTATGGATTGCTTCGCGGAGCCTGTCACCGGGCGCGCATTCGCGCGACCCGTTGGCTCGCAATGACGCAACACCCCTCACCCTACTTCACCTCGTCCCAGCTTGCGCCGTTGAAGCGCTGCAGCTGCATGTAGGTCACCACGCGATAATCCGCAGGCGATGTATTGATGCGGCTGTCCGGCAGCAGCAGGCCGACGCGGAAATCCCGCAAGTTGGCGGCCTGCTTCATGATGTTCTCGCGGGTCAGATTGTCGCCGCACTGCTTCAGCACCTGCTCCAGCGTCTGGGCAAAGCTGTAGCCCGCGGCGGTCAGGCTGTCGTTGCGGTCGGCCGAGGGCATGTTGGCCTTCATCCACTCGGTCCAGGTCTTGACGTCGGGATCGTCGGCCCATTTGGGATCGGTGACGTCCTTCATGAAGCCCGCGCTCATGATGCCGGTCGACTTGTCGAGGCCGGCCGGCTTGAACGTCGCCCCGACCGATGCCGCGCCGAGATGCAGATAGGTCTCCGGCTTCCATTTCAGGTCGGACATTTTCGAGATCGCCTGCGCCGCCTGCTTGGCATAGGTGAACAGGAACAGCGCGTCGGCGCCGGAGTTCTGCAGGATGACCATCTGGCTGTCGATGGTGGGGTCGCTCGACTGAAAATTCTGCGCACTGACGATCATCTTGTCGGCGTCTTCGCCCAGACCCTCCTTCAGTCCGTTCAGCAGATCCTTGCCGAAATCGTCGTTCTGGTAGAGCACCGCGACCTTGGGCTTCGGATTGTGGGCGAGCAGGTGCTTGGCATAGAACCTGGCCTCGTCGCGCAAATTGGGCTGCCAGCCCATGCTCCAGGGGAAATGCGCGGGGTCGTTCAGCGCCGAGGTGCCGGCGGCGACGAACAGCTGCGGCACACCCTGCTTGTTCAGATAGGGCCGGATCGCCATGTTCAGGGGCGTGCCGAGCACACCGAAGATCAGCGCGACCTCGTCGCCTTCCACCAGGCTGCGCACATTCTCCACCGCCTTGGGCGGCGAGTAGCCGTCGTCGCGGCTGATGAAGGTGATCTTGCGGCCGTTGATGCCGCCCTTGGTGTCGTTCAGCCATTTGAAATAGGCGCCTTCGACCTTGCCGAGCGTGCCATAGGCCGAGGCCGGCCCGCTATAGGCGATGGTTTGCCCGATCTTGATCTCGGTGTCGCTGACGCCGGGACCATATTGCTTCTGGGCCAGCGCGGGCTGCGCCGTTAATGCCGCGAGTGCCAAGCCGAGCAGCCCGAACTTCCTGACGAACATTGGTTTCCTCCGTTTTTTTGTTGTGGCGGAAGTGTGAGTGAACCGCGGGGCATTGGCAAGCCGATGCGCCGGTTACCAGCAATGCCGGCGGCGCCACACCGACCCGCGACGCGATCGCTTGGCGAGCCGGTCACGTCTCTTCACACTCGAGTGAGTATGAGGTGCTTCACATTCGCAACTGATCGTCTGCGCTACTAGGTACCCGTATTCCTTACGGGAGATCGCGATGTCCACGTTGCTTGACAACCATAAACCCGCCGATCGAAATCCAGGGGAAGCCAGGATGCTTTGGCTTTTCGCCATCACGACGACCCTCGTGCTGGCCATAGCCGGCTTCGTCGGCATCGTCTTCTGATCTGATCCCGCCCTGCCCGCAAGGACGACGCCGCGCCTGTTGCTCGCAAAGGGGAAGTGCAGGGCAGGCTTTCGCTGGAAAACGCTCTGCTGTAAATCGCGCCGCTGCCCGGCTCACAACCCGTGGCGTCTCGCGCTGTATTGGGTCTGATGTGAACACGCGGGATGCCGGTCAGGCGACCGCGTTTAACCTGCCAGAGCTTCCGGACTTGCGCAAAGCAGGCGCCGGCGGATGGCTTCCGCGACGAGCGCGAGCGCCTGCTTGGCTTCACGTGCTTCCACTTCGGCTGCCTGAGCGCGGAACTCCAACGCCGTCAGGCGATCTTCATTGGCGGCCAATCGCAATTGAGCTTGCTTCAAGGCCCGGGAGGCGTCTTGCAGCTTGCAATCGACCTCCATGATGGTTTGCCATCGCTCACGCTCGGCAGCTTCCGTTCGCTTTTCAGCCAGCTTCAGTCGTTCAGCGGCGCTCTTGCACAGCGACTGGGCGCGGGCTTCGGTCTCTCGGGCTTGATCTTCCATGCTGCTGAAGATTTCGGCCGCCTGGTACACAAGATTGAGAGCTGTCACGCCGCAATCGGGTGCCGACGGCCGGCCAAAGCTCTCGACGTTTTCGTTGCTGCCGACCGAAGCTCTCAGACTGCGCTGCGCCATGTCGTTCGAGACCTTTGAAGGATCGCTACCAGCAGCATTATGAACAGTTATGGTAAAGGGACGGTTAAGGAAGCCGTCGAGGCTTGTCAGCCCGGGCATAAGCGAGCGGAAGCGACGCCGTCCGTCGGACGGCTATGCCCGGCCATGACGAAAAGGAGGATCAGAGGCCATCATTTCTCGCTATCTGCAGGGCTGGAATTGATCGGCACTTCGAACGCGCCCAGCCGAAACTCCTCTCCGGCAGGCTGCTCATCGCCTTCTGCCGGCGCTGGCGCCGGCGCCCTGATCAGAGTGAATGCGGCATTCGGATAGGCTTGCCACACGGCCAGGTCATCGGCCGTGATCGTCAGCCATCCGAATTTGAACATGTAGCGGCCGGGATCGGTCACGTGTCCCGCCTTGGCCCAGGTGATCTTGTTCACGTCCAAGGCTGCCTCCCTTGCCGACGCCTCGTCATCGGCGATTGGACCTGCGGGCAAAACAGCGGCGGCGACAACATTAGGCGCGGGGCGGATCGAAACCCCGGTCTTTCAACCGCCGGGCAAGTCAACGTTGAAAGCAGCGCCCAGTTTTGCCCGCGACCCAGCATAGTCCCACTCCGGCCACGCCGCAAAAGGAAGGCCAATTCTCTCCGTCGAATAACTCGGGGGGCGCGAGAGGCTGACGCCGGGACCCTATTGCCTGTGCGCCAGCGCGGGCTACGCCGATAATGCCGCGAGTGCTACGCCGAGCAGCCGAACTTCCGGACGGGCCTCAGCGAAGCCGACGGGTGAGAAACAGAAAACGTCGGCAGGACAACGAGAATCGCGACGGGACGAATACTTGTGGCCGGCGTCCACAAGCCAAATTTCGGAGAAGCCACATCGGCCAAATGCATCGCCGGGTTCAATCGTGGCAAGTTCTTTTATGGCGATCAAATAGGCCGACGCCTTCGGTATCGCGATCAGGCCAATCCAAGTGGCCCAGTGCTATCGGACGCAAGAACAAATTCCGGCGGTGGTAGCTCCTCGCTCCCTTTTTGATCCTTTGGTTCACGCAAAGCCGCCGGCGGTTCCGGAATTAACCCGCGGCGCCTCTATTCAGCTTAACGAGCGACTTTCGTTGCGGCGGAAAGCAAAAGGACTAGCGTGATCGGCACCGGATATTGCCCCATCCGGACCAAGCATGGCAAAGCCGTCGGGCGATCATACTCCGCCCGGCGGCCTTGTTTTTTAGAGAGCCGCTCATGATTGCTGACAGCGACAATCACACTGTGATGATGGACTTGAGCCCGCGGCCAGCCTGGGTTGAGGCATGGCACTTGTGGACAGTGTTCTTTCCGCGTCGTTCGATCACAGGCCGATTGGTCTATGGACAAGTCTGGCGCCGCCGCGATGGACGGCATTGGATATACAAGAAGTTCACGGAGTTTCGCGCCGATCCGGATCATTGATCCGCACCCGCCCAGGGTAGCCTTGAGCGTCAAGCTTCGGATCTCCTTGCCGGTCGCGCCCGGAATTCCTTTGTCGCCGCGGCCGTGCTGGATTTGGTCGACGCCACCCGGCCGGTCATCTGTTCCTCGCGATGAGGGGTCGCCGCGTGGCGCGGTGGCAGCCCGCCCAACGCAATCCTCCAGCGCCCGGAGCTTCTCTGTTACCGTTGCTGCGCGGCAACTAAATCCTGGTTCCTGCTGCGGAACCACGCATTTCGATTTACGGCGGGCGCCGCGTGGTCTTAGCTCCGCTTACCGGGGTTGGGGGTAGGATTTCATAGCCATAAATTTTTGAACCCGGCGGCCGCAGGACGCAATGTTCTGCGGCCTTTTTAGCGCGGTGGGACGAGGTGAGAAATGACAGCTCCACGCCCGGCTGGCCGCCCTGGACACACCCGCTGGCCTGAAAGCTGTCGGGCCGCTCACCGGATGCGAAGATGGCGACCACGGGATACGAAGATCGTGACCACGTGGTTCGCTCGGGATGCCGTTAGAGCGTTGTGAGCGGCCGCAGGAGGCGATCATTTCTCGCTATCTGAAGGGCTGGAATCGATCGGCAATTCGAACATGCCCAATCGAAACTCCTCTCCAGGAGGCTGCTCATCGCCTTCCGCGGGCGGCGCCGCCGTTCCTCTGATCAGCGTGAATGCGGCATTCGGATAAGCCTGCCAGACGGCCAGGTCATCGGCCGTGATCGTCAGCCATCCGAATTTGAACATGTAGCGGCCGGGATCGGTCACGCGTCCCGCCTGGGCCCAGGTGATCTTGTGCAGGTCCATGGCTGCCTCCTTGCCATGTCATCGTCCAACGCAACGCCTAGCTCTACCCGCGACCAAGCATAGTCCCATTCTGGCCACGCCGCAAAAAGCAAAGGCCAGTTCTTTCCGTCGGGTGATGCGAGATGAGTGGTTCAGTTGCGTAGGCTCGAGCCACCGACCTCGCCGTTCAATTTCAGCGTATTTTGTGGTAAGGGTTTGGAACGCGGCGCGATCCCGTCCTATTCCGGAGAAGAAGCCATGAACAAGCCTTTGCCCGTCAACCCGCCCGAACTTCGGTCGACCTTCGTCGCCGCGTCGTCGATGCCCTGGCAGCGAACGGACTTCGACGGAATTGAGATGAAGATCCTGTACAAGGACGACGAAGGACGCTCGACCATCCTGTTCAAGATGGCGCCGGGCGCGGTCGTGCCATTGCACGAGCACGCGGCGCTCGAACAGACCTTCATGATCGAAGGATCGCTGGAAGATTCGGAAGGCAGCGTTGGAGCGGGAGACTTCGTGTGGCGACCGGGCGGCAACATCCACGTTGCGCATGCTCCCAACGGAGCGACCTTCATCTCCGTATTCAACCGTCCGAACCGCTTTTTCGATGGTACGAAGTTTTTCACTTCCGCATAACGCGGGTAGCGCTGGCGTGATTAAGCTGGAACGTACGTCAACCTAATCGTGTCCTCGCCAATTGGATCGCTGGCCATAAGGCGGAGCGGCGGCCGGGGGCCGGCGAAGAATGGCGTGCCGTGACCGAGCACGAAGGGGCGGAAGTAGAGTCGATACTCATCAATAAGACCAAGGTCAGTCAGGCTTCGCGCCAGGTCTGGTCCGGCGACGTCAATCTTCCCGACGAGCCGAGCCTTAAGCTCGCGCAACACGGTCCCGACGTCATTCTGGACAAGCGTGGCGTTGGGGCCGACTGACTTCAACGAGTGCGACACGACCCACTTCGGTTGGCTTCGCCACGCCGCCGCGAAGCCGAGTTCCTCCACATCCCACTCGGGCAGGTCTTCGTCCCAAATAGCGCATGATCTCGTACGTGCGGCGACCATACACACTGCCGGCTAGGTCGCGCACGTGCTCTACGAAGTGACGAAAGAGCGCGGGGCCTGGCCGCATTTCCAGGTGGTCGACGTAGCCGTCCAGGGACTGCGACAATCCGAAGATGAGCTTCGCCATGCCACAAATCTCCACCCAAGGGTCTTCAGAATAGCTTGAGCTGCCGTTACGCGAAAGTGAGGTTGGGCACAAACTACGCGCCGCTTTGTCGGTATGACGAGTAACCAGAGGGCCGCGAACCACCCTCCTGAGACATTCGGAATTTCTGCGTCAGGGCACAGGGTCGGAACGCCCTTCCACGACCGGGACGGAGGTTTCTGCGCGGGCACCAAACGTCAAATTCTATCCACTAGCGACGACGTCTCTAGCCGACTTCGCCGGCAATTCATTCGAGTACTTTCGACAGCCCGCGAAGACGCTGAGACCGCCCAAAAGCCGGCTTAACCACAACCGCAAGCTGCAGGGCAAGACGGCTTTAATTCTCCCTGCCGCATCCCCATATATCGTCCATGACCCAATGGCAAAAAACACCGCGCCAACCTCCGAAGACGAAGGCCGAGCTCCGCGAGATGCTGACCGAGGCCGTCCGCAACACGCAATCCGAACCAAAGCGTCGGCCCAAGGACAAGAAAGATCATGATTAGGCGTCGCGCATGATGCAAGCCCGCGAAGTTCCCGAGGATGCCGTTTTGGAAGCCTCCGCATCAAGCAGGGAGCGAGCGTGATGCGTCGGATCAGATGCCCCTCAGATTGATCCGAGCGCTCGCGCGGCCCAACAAATCCGGGACCGCCCGCTACTCCCCGAAACTTACCCTGAGGAGTTTCTCGCGTAAGGATACGAGCCGCAAACGTGACAAATGATGGGCTTGATGAGGGGGTACAGTTGGGTGGGAACGAAAAGTCCGACCAATTTGCTCGCGACTTATGCCGCTTTGTATCAGATTTTGTAATGAGGAAATAGGTCTGAACGCTCCATTCCAAAGGAGCTCCTTGCTTAGCGTCGCGGCGACGTTGATACCGTCAATACGCAGATGCGCTCAAACTTTATTCCACCAGCGAGCGATAGGGTTTGTACGACAGGCGACGCGGCGCTCCCGTACACGTCAACTCCGTGGTCGCGGACGGCTTTCTTAAGCTCGAAGCCTGAAAGGCTGAAGCTGCGCCCCGCATAGGGCCCGGCGGTAAAGGTTCCGCTTACCGTTCCCACATGGAAGGTGACGCTGCCGTCGTCCGCCGGCTCGGTGATAACAACGGCGAACGTGTCGTCATAGGCGTGTATAGCAGGCGCATGCATTCGCGGCCCAACGCCGAAGGAGGCGGTGTCCACGGCCTGTCCGACCTCAGTGGCTGCGCCGTGATCATCAATGCTGCCCATGCTCGTGAATGTCGTCGTCCACGCAACGCCGGTATTCATGGGTTCGAACTTCGAGTTGAAGCCTTCCGGTGAGGCCAAACATGTCCCCGAGCTCCGATAGTTAAGCGGTGTGTTCGCGCCGATCGGGTCGGCCAGCGCCGCGACGACGACTAACATCATCAGTAGGCAGGAGCAAAATACGGCCCTCATTTCGCACCTCCTTTCGCCCCCTCATCGGGCGGCGCTACGGATAGATGATATCATCATAATCGCCTTGACCTTAGACCAAAGTGGGCCGGTTGCTTCCAAGTTGAGGTCCTGAGATGATTTCGCGGAGCAGACCTGACCATTGGAGACATGACCGAGATCATTTCTACAAATATATGAATTGCGACACAGCAAAGGCGGTATTGATGAACCGGGGACTCTCAAGTGGTCGCCCGCGTGAACTTTCAATGATCCCTTCGATATGCAATTCGATTTGCATCTCGAATTTGATGCAGACGAACTCGTGAGGTTGTGCAAGCAAGATTGCAAAGAAATCCTCTTAAGACAAACAGGGGTTCGAGCCGCTGATCGGGCTCGGAAATGTTCTTTCGCGCCTTCAGACCGCCGCTCCTCGCATGCCTGCTGATGTGCTGGATCATTTCCTGGAGTTAGCGTTTCGAACTGCGATCGAAAATCTTCCAGTCGATATGCCTGCTATGCACGCCCACCTTCGCAATCATTTCAAGAAATACAAGGTGCTCTGCCTATCGGCCGTTAACGACAATCTGCTCATGTGGTCCCATTATGCAGACTATCATCGGGGCATTGTCATTCGCTTGTCTAGAAGAAACCGATAGCTCTTGGTCAGTCGCCGAACCTGTCGTCTATACCGAAAGCATGCCGCGCATTGTAAACCAGCAGGAGCTTCGCAAACTTTTCACCGGGCAAGCCGAGCTACAACGCGAGTCAATCGTGAAGCGGACCGTCTTGAGCAAAGCAACGGATTGGCAATACGAGCAAGAGTGGCGAGTTTACGACTTTTCGCAAACGACCGAAGTAGAGTTTTTGAATTATCATCCTCCCGAACTCGCAGCCATATATTTCGGTTGCAGGATAAATGACAAAGACAAGGAAGAAATCGCGGCGATGGCGGCCTCAATTAATCCGAGCGTCGAGCTATTTACCGCAAAAAATCCGAGCGCACTTTTGCAGTCGAGTTCGACCAAGTTGCGAAGTCGCAATCTCTACTCGGCTATCATTGGCTACAGGAATGTAGCCACGCCGCGGCTTTGATCCAAGATGCTGATTTTGCTGGTACAGTTGGGTGGGCTCGAACCACCGACCTCCTGTTCCACAGACAGGCGCTCTAACCAACTGAGCTACAACTGCATCCTTGGCCGGGCCCTCAAAAAGGGGTCCCCGAACCGGGCGGAAACTAGGTGCAACGCCGCGCTTTGGCAAGGCCGGGCCGGCGGCAACATTGGCGTCCAACCCGCGCGGTCGCAGGACCCAAAATCCCCTGTTTATTGTAGTCCGGGCTTCGGCTTTTGACCTTCGCTCCGCATGCAAAAAGCCCGGGCTGGCGGCCCGGGCTTTTTTTGGAACGGCAACGCCGCTCGATCAGAACGCTGCTCGATCAGGCGGCCGGCTTGAACAGCTTGGTCGCATTGGCCTTGATGGGCTCGGCGGCTTCGGTGGCAACCCGCTGGGTCAATTCGGCGAGCTCCTTGGCGTTCGCCGTGAAGGTCTCGAACTGCTTGCGGGCATGGGAAGTCCACAGCTCCATCACTTCGGAGGGCGATTTCACGCCGAACAGGGATTGCGCGAAGTCGAGGTTCGCGGTGGTGCTGGCCTTCATCATCTCGATCAGCTTGGCGGAGTATTCGCTGGCACCCTTGCTGGCGGTCGTGAACACCGCCTCGATGGTGCCGTTGTGGCTTTCGGCGACATCCTTGAACTTGGCGTAGTTATCGCGGGCCTGGGAGACGCCCTTTTCGGCGAAGGCACGCATCTGCTCGGGAACTTCGAACGGGATCACGGAGGAGGAGAACGGGTCGGTGGGATTAGCCATGGCATGCATCTTTCGGAAACAGGGGTGAAAATGTGACCCCAACGCCCCACAGCCATAAAGCTGCGAGCGCCGACTTGGATTTACGCAGACCGGGTCACGGGAATACCCGACTTCGAGCAACCAGTAGTAAATACGCATATCATGTCAATTTTGTGCAACGCAACGAAATTTAATGTGCGTCGCGGCATTTTGACCCGGATCAAACCGCGTTTCCGGCGACAAAGCACCATTCCAGAGCCAAACATCTGTCCGGGAGAACCAAATTTGGGCGATTTGGGCTCGGTTTTGAGGTCCGGATCATGATGAGTTCGAGGCGGCGGGACCCACTTCTCCCTCTCCCCGCCTGCGGGGAGAGGGCCGCGGTGAACCAAAAGAAGCTCTAGCTTTTGGGCTTGGCCGCATCCATCGCCGCTCGGCTGACGGCCTGGCCCATTTCGCTCGCCTGTTCGGCAAGCGAGCGCATCTGCGTTCCCACATATTCGCTGTGCAGCCGCATCACTTCGGTCAGGTCCTTGGCGTGCAGCAGCGCCTGCGCATAATCCAGCGAGGCCTGCACGTTCTTTTCGGCGTAGGATATCGCCTTGGCGCTGATGTCCTTGGCGCCGGCGCGAACCGTAGCACCCCGCTCCTCGATCGCGCCCGCGGTCTGCTGCGCGCCGGCGAGGAATTTCTCGAACGACTTGCGGGCCTGCTCGAAGCTCGCCTCAGCCATCGATCGCATTTCCTTTGGAATCTCGAAACGGTTATGCCCATCGTCGCTCATGATGCCACTCCTGTGTGCTGTTTCCGCTCCGCAAATCCAGGCGCCATCCACCGCCCCGGCTTCCGTTCGGCTCGCCAGCGGTTTCGCGGCTTCGCGCCGCGTCCCGCAGGGTTCCCGATCGTGGACCTCTGAGCGCCTTTTTCAACACCCCAACGGGATTCTGCGCGCAAGCGTTCAGACACATTCCCGAGATTCAGGCCATTTTGTTTTGACGCGTTTTCTTCACGCGAACCGGTATCCACCCCGCATCGAGTGCGGGGCAGGCTTTCGCTCGAAAACGCTCTAATTAAGGTTATCGCGGCTTTGGGTGGCCTGGCGAGGTTCAGGCCGTGGACCTGCCGTCTCCCGCGCGCGATACTAACCTTCCGTTAAGGCTGTCATCGTTTGGCCGCCGAACCCTGTCGCCATTGCCGGTCAGCAGCCCAACTCGTGCGGTCATGTCATATCGATGAATAACGCGGAATTTCAGTTGCGAGGCGTCGGCGATCCGCGACTGGCGGTGCATGCGACGAGCGCCCTGCCCGCATGGCTGTGGTCGACCGACGGCACCAAGATTTTATGGGCCAATCCGGTCGGCGCCCGGCTGTTCGGCGCCGCCAATGCCGCCGTCCTCGCCGGCAAGACATTCGGCCCGGCGGACCAGCACCGGCGCCAGGTCGCGCAGCTCGCCGGCCGGCTGCCGCCAACCGGCGCGTTCCGGCTGGAGCGGCTGCGCGGTTTCGGTGCCGTGCTCGGCACGCTTGTCACCTGCGGCTGCGCCCGGCTTGATTTTGCCGATGGCAGCCACGGCATTCTGGTGGCGGCCGCTGAGCCGGTCGGCCGCGCGATGCCACTGGTCGAACGGCTGCAACGCCTGGTCGAAGGCATCGATACGCCGATCGCAGCCTTCGCGCGCGACGGCCTGTTCATCGGCGCCAGCGACGGCGCCAGATCGCTGCTCGGTTTCCGCAATCTCACCGAGGCGGGCCTTGACGAAGCGCGCAACGACGCGCTGAGAGAGGGCCGTGTCGAGACGCCGATCGGCATCGGCCATCTGGTGCTGCAACGCGTCGGCACCGGCGCGGATGTCGGCCTGGTGGCGCTGATCGTGCCGGGCGCAACAACGCAGGCGCATTTTCACGCCGTGCACGCCACCACGGTCGAGCCGCCACCGCAGCCGTTGGCGCCGGCGGCGGAGCAACCGATACCGGCTTACGAGCAACCGGCGACAACAGGCGAAGCACCGGCGGAATTCGCGCTGGTCGATGAGTTCGCGGAAGAGCCGGCGCAAACATCTCCGCAAGTATCGGAGCAAGAAGCAACACACGAGACCGAAATTCACCGGGGCGAAGCCTCTCCCAGCGAAGCGTCTGCCGAAGTCGAAGCCGTTGCCGAAGATCCCGCACCTGCCGCCGCCGCGCCGCCGCCACCGCCGATCGAAGCGTCCGCCCCGGCGCCGGGCGCGGCGCAACCTGCCAAAGCGCTGTCGTGGCTCGATCAGCCCGCGCCAAACACGCGGCGGCATCCGCTGCGCTTCATGTGGCAGATGGATACCGACGGCCGCTTCACGCTCGGCTCCGACGAATTCACCCGCCTGATCGGCTCGCGCACCGCGGCGGGCTTCGGCCGGTTGTGGAGCGAAATCGCCGCGGTGTTCGGGCTCGACCCCGAGGGCCGCGTTCTCAAGGCAGTCGCCACGCGCGACACCTGGAGCGGCATCATCCTGAACTGGCCGGTCGATGGCGACGGACGGTTGCCGGTGGAATTGTCGGGACTGCCGGTGTTCGATCGCGCGCGGAATTTTGCCGGCTATCGCGGCTTCGGGGTCTGCCGCGACCTCGACGGCCTGGCGCGGCTCGCCGCGCTGCGCCGCTTTGAATTGTTCAGCGAGCCGCCGCCGCAGGCGCTTTCGGCCGCAATCGTTGCGGCGGATCCCGCCAGCGACAGGGCCGCGGCGGAAATGCCGGTTGCGGAATCACCGGCCGAGGACTCTTCTGCTGAAGATTTGTCCGTTGAAGATTTGTCAGCTGATTTGCTTGCCGAGGACTTGTTCGTCGAAGATTTGCCCGCCGAAATACCGCCCGCCAAATCCAGCGTAGCGTCGTCCAGCATTCCCGATCCATCCACGCCAATGGCTTTCGAGACTTCACACCAAACCGATTTGGAAACATCCGTGGAACCCCCCAACGAACTACTCAAGCCAATACTCGAGGACACGATCGAGGACGCGCCGAAGAACGTGCTGCCGTTCCGCCCCATCGGCGAATCGAAATCGCCGGTGCTGACCCCGGTGGAGAACAGCGCCTTCAACGAGCTCGCCCGGCAACTGTCAGCCCGGCTCGAGAGCGAGAACGGCGCGCCTGCGGCGCCCGCTTTATCCGACACATCAGAAGCCGTCGCCGATCAGCCGGCAGCGCCCGAAACGTCCGAGGTCCACGAGCCACCGCAGTGGCTGGTTCATCCGGAGGTACCGGCGCGGGGCGAAACAAGGCGCGACAAGGCGCTGCTCGATCTGGTCCCGGTCGGCGTGCTGATCTACCGGCTCGACCGGCTGCTCTATGCCAACGCGGCGTTTCTCGAGCGGATGGGCTATGCGAGCCTTCACGCCCTCGAGGAAGCCGGCGGTCTCGACGCGCTCTATGTCGAGCCCGGCGTCTCCAACGCCAGCAGCACATCGGGCACCGGCACGCCGGTGACGATTTCCGCAACGTCCGCAACGCAAGTCTCGTCCGACCACGCGCCGGCCTCGGCGGCGCAGGCACACCTCCATGCGATTTCCTGGGACGATGATTCCGCGCTGGCCCTGATTTTCTCCGGCGCCGGCGCTGAGAGCACGGCGGTTGCCGCGGCGATCGCCGAGCCGGTCGCTGCCCCTTCGATCCCCGCCACTTCGACGATCCCCGGCCCGTCGGCCGTCGGCCACGCCAATGCCGAGGAACTCGGCGCCATCCTCGACACCACGGCCGAAGGCATCGTGATGTTCGACGCCGAGGGCAACCTCAATTCGGCCAACCGCAGCGCCGAAGCGCTGTTCGGCCATGACGGGCCCGAACTGGTGCAGCGCAAGCTCACCGAATTGTTCGCGCCGGAAAGCCAAAGCGCGGTTAAGGATTATCTCGACAGCCTGAAGGGCTCCGGCGTCGCCAGCCTGCTTGAGCAGGGCCGCGAGGTGCTGGGCCAGGTCCGCGGCGGCGGCCTCATCCCGCTGTCGATGACGATGGGCCGGACGCAAGCAGACGGGCCGAATTTCTTCGCGGTGTTTCGCGATCTGTCGCAAACCAGAAAGAGCGAGAGCGAACTATTAGCAGGCGCGGCGGCTGGCCGAGCGCGCGGCCAGCGCCAAGAGCGACATGCTGGCGCGGATCAGCCACGAGGTCCGCACGCCGCTCAACGCCATCATCGGATTTGCCGAAGTGATGATCGGCGAACGGTTCGGCGCGCTCGGCAACGAGCGCTACATCGAATACATGAAGGACATCCGCGCCTCCGGCGAGCGCGTGATCGCCATCATCAACGACCTCTTGGATCTCAGCCGGATCGAGACCGGCAAGCTCGACCTCGCCTTCGCCAACCAGAACCTCAACGATCTCGTCGAGCAATGCGTCGCGGTGATGCAGCCGCAGGCCAACCGCGAACGCATCATCATCCGCACCTCGCTGGCGCATATGCTGCCGCCGGTGGTCGCCGACGCCCGCGCGCTTGCGCCAGATCACGCTGAACCTGATCGGCAATTCGATCCATCTCGCCAATGCCGGCGGCCAGGTCATCGTCTCCACCGCGCTATCGGATTTCGGCGAGGTGGTGCTGCGGGTCCGCGATACCGGCCACGGGCTCAACGACAATGAAGTCGCCGCCGCGATGGAGCCGTTCCGCACGCCTGCGCCATCGGACCAGGCCTCCGACAGTTCCGGCGTCAGCCTGTCGCTGACCAAGGCGCTGGTCGAGGCCAACCGCGCCCAGTTCCACATCAAGACCGGCCCGCATTCGGGCACCCTGATCGAAGTGGTGTTCGCGCACGCGCTGGCGCGGGCGTAAGGGCATGATGGCTTTGAATTGAATAGACGTGTTTGGTTCACCTCGCCCCGCTTGCGGGGAGAGGTCGGATTGCCTCGGGGGCGCAAAGCGTCGTCCGGTGCAATCCGGGTGAGGGGGCCTCTCCGCGAGTTCTGAATCCGCGGAGAGGCCCCCTCACCCCGACCCTCTCCCCGCAAGCGGGGCGAGGGAGAAGGGACTACGACGCCGGAACGCTCACGCGTTCTTCAGCGCGACCCGGAACTCGGCTTCGGTCTTCGACTTCACCTCGTCGAGCGTGACGCCGTCGGCGAGTTCGATCAGCGCCATGCCGTCCTTGCCGTGCTTGTCGATGGTGAAGACCGCCAGATCGGTCACCACCATGTCGACCACCTTCTCGCCGGTCAGCGGCAGGTTGCACTGCTTCAGGAGCTTCGGGCCGTCCTTGGCGGAATGCTCCATCACCACCACGACGCGCTTGACGCCGGCGACGAGGTCCATCGCGCCGCCCATGCCCTTGACCATCTTGCCGGGGATCATCCAGTTGGCGAGATCGCCGTTCTCCGCCACCTGCATCGCGCCCAGGATCGACAGGTCGATATGGCCGCCGCGGACCATGCCGAAGGAATCGGCCGAGGAGAAATAGCTGGTCGACGGCAGTTCGGTGACGGTCTGCTTGCCGGCGTTGATCAGGTCGGCGTCTTCCTCGCCCTCATAGGGGAACGGGCCCATGCCGAGCATGCCGTTCTCGCTCTGCAGCTGCACGTCGATGCCGTCGGGGATGTAGTTGGACACCAGCGTCGGAATGCCGATGCCGAGATTGACGTAATAGCCGTCGCGCAGTTCCTTGGCGGCGCGCGCGGCCATCTGTTCGCGGGTCCAGGCCATCAGACTTCCTCTCCGGTTGCGGCGGCGGCCGCGGCTGCGCGCTTGCGGGTGTTGCGGAATTCGATGCGCTTCTTGCCGGTTGCCGACCTGGATGATGCGCTTGACGAAGATGCCGGGCGTGTGGATGTGGTCGGGATCGAGCTCGCCGGCCGGCACCAGATGCTCGACCTCGGCGACGGTGATCTTGGCGGCGGTCGCCATCATCGGATTGAAGTTGCGCGCGGTCTTGCGGTAGACGAGGTTGCCGGCGGTGTCGCCCTTCCAGGCGTGGACGATGGCGAGATCGGCGAACAGCCCGCGCTCCATGACGTATTTCTCGCCGTCGAATTCCTTCACTTCCTTGCCCTCGGCGATCAGCGTGCCGACGCCGGTCTTGGTGTAGAAGGCGGGAATGCCGGCGCCGCCGGCGCGGATGCGCTCGGCCAGCGTGCCCTGCGGATTGAATTCGAGTTCCAGTTCGCCGGCGAGGAATTGCTGGGCGAACAGCTTGTTCTCGCCGACATAGGACGAGATCATCTTCTTGATCTGCCGCGTCTCGAGCAGCCGGCGACAGCCCGATGCCGTCGACGCCGGCATTGTTGGAGACCACGGTCAGGTTCTTCACGCCGGAATCGCGGATCGCGTCCGACAGGGTCTCGGCGATGCCGCAGAGGCCAAAGCCGCCGGACATGATCATCATGCCGTCCTTGAGAATGCCGTCGAGGGCCGATTTGGCGTCGGGATAAACCTTGTTCATGAAATGCGACCTGATGGAGGGAAGCGCTGACGGCCGCACCGGCGCTAGTCGAGGCGGATTATTAGGCGAAATCTTCGCAATGCGTCAATGACGGATGGCTGTCAATCGACCGGTGCCTGCGACTCAATGCGGCGTGCTTCAGATCGTGGCTATGGCCTTGAAAGCGTCAAGAAAACCCATCAGGTTGCGGAGGTTGGCAGGGGCGCCATCCGGATCGGCTATCGCCTGCCGGGACAACGTTACTTTGCCAAACCCGGGTCAAACTCAAGTTGGCGGGTGCCTTGCCCGAGCCCTTTCAACAGCGACCCGGCGACATCAACCGATCTGGTTTAACCGGACTTGATCTGACCAGACCTGATTTAACCGACTCGATCCAGCAGACTTGATCCAGCACTGCTTGATCCAGCCCGATTTGGATCTAACCAGACCAGGATATGCCATTGACGATGGCCCAAGGAATAAAGCGCCTGGGGATGCCGATCGCGGCGTTGCTCGGCGTGGCGCTGATCGGCCTGATCGCGACGTCCTGGTTCCTCAACCGGGACGCCCTGCGCCAGGCGGTGGAGGCGCAGATCCGCGCCGTGACCGGCCTCGATCTGGTGGTCCACGGCACGACCGAATTTCGGTGTTTCCCGGCAGCTACGTCTCCTTTCATGACGTCGGGCTGAAGGGCGGGGCGGCCTCCGACCCGGCGCTCGCCGTCGACGTGCTGACCGCGAATTTGCGGCTGCTGCCGCTGTTGCTGCAGCGGTTCGAGATCGCCGACGTCATGATGCTGCGGCCGCATATCCACGTGGTCCGCGACGCCGATGGCGAGAGCAACTGGACGCCCTTCATCGAGCACCATCGCCCGCACCATGAAGCCCGGCGCCGACAATCAGGTGTCGTTCTCGGAAATCAGGATCCAGGACGGCACCCTGACCTACGAGGATACCGGCCATCACGCTGACCGAAAAGCTCGACGATATCGACCTGTCGCTGGCCTGGCCGTCGATCTCGCGCTCCTTCGCCGCCACCGGGCAGTTCGACTGGCGCGGCGAGCGCGTCGACGGCGCGATCAGCGATCAGCGATTTCGTCGCCGCGCTTGTCGGGCGACCGCTCCGGCCTGAAGGCGCGGCTCGCCAGCGCGCCGCTGAAACTCGCCTTCGACGGCACCGTCGCCAACCGCACCAGCATGATGATGGAAGGCACGCTGACGGTCGACTCGCCCATCGCTTGCGCAACGCGCTGCGCTGGACCGGGCAGGCGCCGCCGGGCACCGGCGGGTTCGGCCGCTTCGCGCTGAAGGCGCGCGCCAATGTGGTCGGCCCCTCGATCGCGCTCACCAACGTCAATGTCGAGCTCGACGGCAATGTCGCCGAGGGCGTGATGACCTACGCCAATAACGGCCGCCAGACGCTGCAGGCGACGCTCGCCGCCGACGCGCTCGACTTCACGCCCTACATCTCCACCTTCCGCCTGCTCGCCAGCGGCGCGCATGACTGGAACCGGCAGTTGTTCGACCTGAAGTCGCTGTCGACGACCGATCTCGACATGCGCCTGTCGGCCGCGCGCGTGACGGTCGGCCCGACCAAACTCGGCCGCACCGCGTTCGGCGCGAACTTGCGCGGCGGCGCGCTGGCGCTTGAGCGTCGGCGAGGCGCAGGTCTATGGCGGCATCGCCAAGGGCTCGTTCGGGCATCGCGCGCGCCGACGCCGATCGCCGACGTCAAGGCCCAGTTCCAGTTCACCGACGTCGACCTGCAGGCCTGCGCCAGCGAATTGTTCGGCATCACCAAGCTGTCCGGCCGCGGCAATCTCAACGTCTCGCTGGTGGCCTCGGGCTCGAGCCCGTTCGGGCTGGCGCATCGCTCGACGGCACCGCGACGCTGACCGGCCATGACGGCGCGATCTCCGGCTTCAATGTCGAGCAATTGCTGAAGCGGCTGGAGCGCCGGCCGCTGTCCGGCGGCGGCAATTTCCGCTCCGGCTCGACGCCCTACGACAATCTGACCATCGCGGTGAAATTCGCCGACGGCATCGCCACCGCCGAGGACGTCCGCGTCGAGGGCCCCGCCGCGCGCCTCGACCATGACCGGCACCGCCTCGGTGCCGGCGCGCGAATTCGACCTCAAGGGCGTCGCCAGCCTGACCGCGCCGCCGAACGCGCGCGCCCGGCTTCGACCTGCCGTTCGTGGTGCAGGGCCCGTGGGACGATCCCCTGATCTTCCCCGATCCGGAAAGCCTGATCCGCCGCTCGCCGGCTCGCGCGCCGCTGCTCGACGCGGTGAAGGACCGCAAGACCCGCGATGCGGTGAAGGTCGGTGCTGGAGCGGTTTACGGGCGGTGGCGTGAAGGCGGCAGCGCCGGAGGCGGCCGCGGCGCCTGCGCCGGCGAGTGCGCCGGCGGCGGTGGGGGATGCGAAGGCGAATTGAGGGGGTGGTGGGTTTCGCGGGCGGATTGGCGACAGCGTGGACACCGCTTACCGACTATATGACCTACTAATCAAGAAATACTGCGCCTGTGAGGGCTCACCATGCTGCATCGACGATCCGCGCTAATTCGAAATTCGTCTCAGAATCGAAGGTTATCGCATGGTCGCTAATGCCTCATCGTTCTGATCGACTACAAATTTCGCTCGCTCATAAAGCTCATCGAAAGTTATGATCTCGGGAGAATGAAGGTTTCTTCTGAAAAGCTCGAAGGACCGAAGCTTGTCCTTGTTGACACCATGCTCGCTTATGAATTCGCCAAGATTGCCGGTTACTAAGTATGACTTCGGCGCGTAGTTGAACGCTTCCTCGCCGGTCGGATAACCCTGTTCGTCATTCGGCTTCAGCGACCCTCGGATGGTATCCATAGCCGCTGCGACCGTGCCCTGTACCTGCGAGACGGCTTCGGCTAGTTGAGACGACGCAGGCCAGCAGCCGGAACGCGTGGCCTGCTTGGCCAAAAGTGGCGTTCCGTGGGTTTTCATCTCCACGAGGCAGAGGCTGGAGAGCGCGCCCTTCGTCTTCATCAAAGCATCGACGCGTTTTCCATGCCCGCCCACATGGAAACCCTGCACGACCTGCTCCAGCTTTTTACGATCAAGATTTTCGAGATAAATATAGTTGAGGCCATAGCCAAAAACCCAAGGATTCTTTTCAAAGAACTTCTGCCACAAGCTCTCATCGCTGCACTGTTTTGCATCTTTTGCTTTCGCAAAATACTCAAATTCCTCGAGCAGCCGCCGGAATACGTCGAGTTGCCGCTTTCGATAGCCGATGGCGACGACATCACTCGTTGTAATAGCGGAAGCAACGACCTCGGCGAATAGTTCCTCGTTGTCCACGACAAGCGTTCTTGCCTGCTGCTTGGACAGCACCAGATCACGCAGTTCTTCGTCGGTTATGTTCAAGGAACGCGAACTCGTGAAAGTGACAGAGCGAATGTTGGCAATGAACTCAAGGAGCGTGCCGATTTCGTCGCCGACAAACGAGAACGAGGCGTTGTGCGGCTTATCAGTCGCGGCTGTGTATCCCTGAATGGAGAGAACAAAAAGGCCACGGTTATCCTCGAAGAATTTTGCCGTAATTTTGCTTTTAGCCCCGACCTTGTGACGAAGAACTACTTCATCCCGGATGGTGGCGAACGCATAAGCGTCCGGGGATGCGATCGCCTTCGATGCGATCCGCACCTTCCTTTCCTGCTGACCGAAAGCGTTGAGGCTCGGGCTAATGTAAGTCTTGCCGGGTAAAGGATTTTCGTAGGTATCCATCGATAAATGTCCGCGTACGCCGAATAGATCAGGATAATGCTAGCCTTCTCGTGTCCCGGCAGCAAGCGTAGGCCGAACGAGCGAGCATCCGCACGCTGTAAATCGAACGCTGTCCTCAGGGGTGCGGCGGATACCTGGGCACAGGGGGAAAGCCAAAAGCGATGTTAAAAACTTTTGTACTCCAGATGTAGCGTTTTCGCGGATCGTCCAATTCCTCCCTAGCGCCAGCGCCGCCGACATGGAAAGTGAAATCGTTGCCTGTGATCGCGTCTGGCGGTGCACCACTCACGACCCGGTACATGCTCAAGGCCTCGTCATTTTTGACATAGATGTCCACGAGCTTCAGGTTGGCACACCTGTCCTTGATAGACCGAGTTTCAAAATCCTGAACATTAAGTTCATGAGCAAATTGATTCCGAATGTTCTTCATGACGATCAAGTCGGAATGGGCTTCTTTTGTGATTAGGTGGAACAAGAAGGCCAAATCTATTTTGATCGCGAAACTGCCCAGGGGCGCACTCGAATGAGTACGATCTTTCCATACCTTCCCATCATCTCGAACATGGGATTTTAGAAAGGCCGTAAGTCGGGCCTCCACCAAGGAACCTGCTAGAATTGCGGCAGCACGGTCGGATGCGCGTGCCAATTCTACCTCCAGCGCTTGGATGCCAGCGTGTTCCTTCAAACCTCCGCCGACATACCAAACCATGGAATCTTCCTGTGAGTAATAAACTGGAGATGACCGATACAGCCGCCAGAGCAGATTCGCGAAAATGTAACCCGCCGCTCCTTTGACTCTAGAACGGCGGGTTGTGCCTTGGGCGAACCCGACCTACAGCTACGAATACAGCTCGATGTGTTAGTGCTTGGGTCCTGTGATCCAGAACCACAGTGGCCGCTTTCGACCGACCATCGACACCTTTAGATAGAGGTCGTTCTTGACGTTATCGCCCCAATCAAAATGATCACCGTCGCTAAAGTTGAGGGTCGCGATCGAATAACCACCTACGGTGATATCAGCGGTATTGTCCTCGAGCGAAAACTCATACTCGACTTCTTCGCGCATCAATCCGAACCATCTTGTCAGGAACTTGGGCTTCACCCACATCAAATCATAATAATAGATGCACGCTGGCACCTTTGAGGAGTTAAGTAACAACAAATCGTTTCCAACTTCAGCGCTTCCTCTAAGGAGCGGCTCGACCGACAATACTGGCTTACGGTCTCTGAAGAATTCCACCACTTTTAACCCGGCCAAGCCCAAAGCTACATACGCACCGAATGTGGTTATATCCATCGTCTTCGTCCGCACAGGTTGCGGCTAGTAAATAGCGCGTATTTTGGACGGATTTCAACTTGTAAGATAAATCACATGACCATCCAGTTCGAAAAGCTGAAGGCCCGCCTGCTCGCCAACCCCAGGGTCAAGGCCGAGTATGACGCGCTGGCGCCGGAGTTCGAGATTGCCGCCGAACTGCTCCGGGCTCGCCTGCGCGCCGGCCTCTCCCAGGCCGAGCTCGCGGCCCGGATGGGCACCAGCCAATCCACGATCGCCCGACTGGAAAACGGTCACACGCTTCCAAGCACCAAGACGCTCCTGCGCTATGCCGAGGCAACCGGCAGCAAGTTTCAGGTGCGGCTATTGGCGGCTTGAGGTGTCATTCGGGATACGCCAGACCCGCCACGTCATTGCGAGGAGCGAAGCGACGGGCCTGTCATTTTTTTGGTGCTGCGGCGTGATTCATTGCGTGGGTTGATTCGGAGCACGTGATGGACATTCGTATTCGGCAAGCGGAACGTCGGCAGGCTGGTTTTGAACTGGTTAATCTTGAGAGCCTGGTGGTTGATGACCACCCGGTACGGGCCGTGTGGTCCTTCGTGGAAGGCCTGGACCTTCAATCGTTCTACGATCGCATCAAGGCGCGCGGCGAGACACCGGGTCGGCCTGCGACCGACCCGCGCATTCTGCTTGCGCTTTGGCTGTATGCGACGTCCGACGGGATTGGGTCGGCCCGCGCGCTGGCGCGGCTGTGCGAGCATCATACGATCTATCGCTGGATTTGCGGCGGGGTCGGGGTGAACCACACGATGCTGTCGGAGTTCCGTCTGGACAGCGGCGAGTTCCTCGATCGCCTTCTGACAAGCAGTCTGGCGGCTTTGATGAAGGAAGGCCTGATCACACTGGACGAGGTCATCACCGACGGTACCAAGGTCAGGGCCGCGGCAAGCCGCTCGTCGATGCGGCGAAGGCGAACCCTGGTGGAGTTGGAAGAAAAGGCCCGGATCAGGGTTGCCGAGCTGAAGCAGGAATTGGAGGCCGATTCTGCGGCGGGCGAGCGGCGGCTGTTGAAGCGTCGCCTCTCTGCAGCCGAAGACCGCGCCCGTCGTGTCGCGGCAGCGTTGGCGAAACATCCTGCGGCAACGCCGAAGGACGAGAAAGACCAGAACGAGGGGGACGATCCCCCGCTGGCCGGCGGCGGCAAGAGCGGCAAGAAACCCAAGGAAGAGCGTGTCTCGACGACTGATCCGGACGCGCCATTGATGCGGATGGCGGACGGTGCCGTGCGGGTCGCCTATAACGTACAAGTGGCGAGCGCCTGCGGCTTCGTGGTCGCGATCGAGCCGGTCCAGCGGCGTAATGATCGAGGTCTTGCGCCGGCGGTGGTGGCGCAGGTCCAACAGCGTTGTGGCAAGCCGCCGACCCGCCTGCTGGCCGACACCGGTGCGATGACCGCGGCCGATATCACGACGCTTGCGCAAACTCATCCCTCCATGCAGGTGTTCAGCCCGCCACCGGCCTGCAAGGCGGCCTCCAAACCAGAGAGCAAGGCGCGATACGAACGCAACCGCGCAGCCGAACCGCAATGCCTGAAGGAGTGGCGCGCCCGCATGGACAGTGAAGAAGGCCAAGCGGTCTACAAACGGCGCAGCAACACCGAACACGCCCATGCCCGCCTGAAGAACCGCGGCTTTGAGCGCATGGCCCTGCGTGGCCTGGCCAAGGTCCGCATCGCATGTTGGCTTCATGCCGTGACCCACAACCTTATGTGGGCCATTAGCTGCCGCCGCGCGCTGAAGACGGCCTGATCTACCTCGCATCACATCCCCCACGAGCCACACATCCCGCCCAATCCCATTGCAGTTCGGAGCCACAGGCGAAATACTTACAGCCTCGACGACGCAATCCATTCTTTCTTTTCGTGGCGCTATGGATTGCTTCGCTTCGCTCGCAATGACGGTGCGAGAAAGGCCGCAAACGGCGCGTGAGATCGTGTCTTCTCGATTCGAGAGGGAAAAGATGGCCTATCCTGAATATATCAACGCGCGGATCGTAATCCCGAAAAACATGATCGACCGTGATATCGCGGACGCCTACGGCTTCGATGTCGCCTCGGCCGACAGCACGACTTATACGATGGTTCGTAATCGCCCGAGCAATATCAGGCTCGCTGGCCACAACGAGTTTCTTGCTTCGTTGCCGTCTAGCAGGATAGCTGAAGCTGAGGCGGCTGTTCGAATGTTGCGGGATTAGCAGAAACGAAAGCCAGCTGGGACTACAACGATAAAGGAGGCGGTTGTGCCGAACGAGCAAGAAGAATTTCGTCGTTCCAAGCAGCGTCGCCGCACCTTCGCGACGGCCGAACTGCCCGACGGGAGGGGTCAGGCCATCGGCGCGTCACGCATGGACGAACGGCATGCACATCTTGATGCCATGCTTGAGCAAAATGACGAAGCAAGAGCATCCAAGCCGTAATTCCGGGACCATGTGTTAGCGACCGTAGCCTGGATAAGCGAAGCGACATCCGGGATTTCCACAGTCCTTCAAGCCCCGGATATCGCTGCGCTCATGCGGGCTTCTGTAACGGGCCTCGATTAGTCAATCCCTTTTTGCGTTATCCACTCGCCGGGCACTTGCTTCTGTACGGGATCGGCGCGGGGCCGTCACCTGATGGGGTTCATGAGAGGAGCAGGTCGGCCAATCTACGGAAGCGTGATCACATCATTCGATGTGTCGACAACCCGCATGGCGGCCTGACCTGATCCGCCGTCCCGGCGAAGGGACTTCGCTTCGGGGAGAGCCTGGTGTCGTGACCCGCCCGAAAACCGTTTGTCCTTCCTCTAGGCGGCTGCTGGCTTGGCAGCCGGATTGAACGGCACATTATCCTTCAGCATGCGAAGCATGATCACGGCGAGCTTGCGCGCCAGCGCCACCTTGGCCTTGTTCATACCGGCGCGCCGAGCGATCCGCATTGCCCAGCTCTTGAGCGCCGAGCAGCCCTTGATCGGCTTCGTCAGCATGATGTGGGCGGCCTCGTAAAGCGCCTCGCGCGCGGAGGCGTCACCGAGCTTGCTGATGCGACCGGTGTAGTCGGTCTCGCCGGACTGATACTTCTTCGGCGTTAATCCGAAATGCGGACCTGCCTGCTTCGATGACGTGAAACGGGCGGGATCATCGATCGCGCAGGCAAACGTCAGCGAAATGATCGGTCCTACCGCCGGTGTCGACATCAAGAGCCTGGCTTGGGCATGAAGACGCGACATCGCCCGCACGCGCTTCTCAAAGCCGTTGAGTTCTGCAAGCAGAACGGCCCGTGCCCGAAGCAGCGCTTCTGCGATCGTTTGAAGGTTCGGATGGCCCTCTACCAGCGTTCCGATGCGCCCGGCGAAGTTTGTCGGCGTGATCTTGCCGACCTTCAGCCCGAAGCCGCGCAAGATCCCGCGCAGGCTGTTCTCGATGTCCAGGAGCTTGCTCTGCACCAGCTTGCGCGCCGTAAGCATCGCACGGATCTCCTGTGCCGCAATCGACTTGCAGTGCACCGGCCGGAACCAGCCCAGCCGCATCAGCTGCGCGATACCGCGCGCATCATTGCGGTCTGACTTCACCGGCATCGCCTCGAATGCCTTGTGGACGTGCCGCGTCTCCAGCAACTCAACCGCCAACCCCGCTTTCCGCATTGCCGCAAAAAGCCATTGCGACAGGGGGCCAGCTTCCAATCCAATCCGGCTCAGTTCATAGCCGAGCGACCCGAGCCAGCCGATCAACGCATCCGGCTCACTGGCCACCTTGCCTTCCCGGACAATTTTGCCGCTGGCATCCACAACACACACGCTCGAGTATTCCAATGACACGTCGAATTCCGGCATAATGCTCCATGGTCGTCTCTCCTTGATGCTTGGAGCGAGGTCCATCCTCAACTCCGCAACACCATCCATGTGAGGGACGACCGCCCGCCTTCCAAGCAAGCCGCGCCAAGCGCGCCATCAATAGCGCCGTAGCGAGCGCGGCTTGCTTGGAAGGCCTCGCCGCCCGTTACCCCATCTACCGGCTCGCTGGAAAACGGACACACCCTTCCGAGCACCAAGACGCTGCTGCGCTATGCCGAGGCAACCGGCAGCAAGTTTCAGGTGCGGCTCTCGGCGGCTTGATGCGTCATTCGGGATACGCCAGACCCATCCCGTCATTGCGAGCGAAGCGAAGCAATCCATCGTGCTACGAAAAGAAAGAATGGATTGCTTCGCTTCGCTCGCAATGACGATCTCAGGCGCTGTCCGGAGCCCTCCCCAGCCTAAACTGCCCTGCCCGCAACGGCGAATTTGTCGAGCCGGATCAACGCGATTTGGGTCGTCCAGTCCTGTTCGCAAAAATATTCCCCCTTCTCATTTGACCCAAATCACTTCCATATCCCTCGCGTCCCGGCCCACTCAAAGGGGCCTTTCGCGATCGTCACGAACGTTGGGCAGGGGATGCGGTGGACGCCGATGCGCTTTTGACGAGATGCGCTGAAGCGGACGGCGAAGTCGTGTGGTCCTGACGCCTCAATGGTTGGCGTCAAGCGTCGCAGAAGTATCTGCGAGGCGACGGTGACAAAAAAGCCCGATCACCGAGGAGAGCGCGAAGGAAACCGTTAAAACCATTCGCGTGCGGGAATGCCGGGTGATCCCGGCGCGACCGTGGTGACTAACTCGCGTGTTTTTTTACTACACGCGAGGCTGCGGGTGCGGCGGGCACCCGGCATTCCCCACGCCCTCTTCTGGGCGGACCGATGAAGCAAAACCCGGGCGCCATGCGTCGCGGGAATGCGGAGGTGTATTTGTTTGTCGTCATCCCCGACGCCTTTCGTCATTCCGGGATGCGCCATCTTGGCGCAGGCCCGGAATCCATACTCCCTGTGGTGGCGTTTTGGTGCTGAACGAAACACAGGGGCTATGGATTCCGGGCTCGCTCGCTTCGCTCGCGCCCCGGAATGACGAGTTAATTTTCGTTGGCTGTTTGAAATTTGAATCAGGACGACGAATGCCGGGCTCTACAACGGCGCGGCGCTCTCGCCGCTTCGGCTCGACAGCTTCGAGGCCAACGACGCCAGCACGATCACCACCGCGATCAGGCCGATCACCAGCGTGCAGATCGCGTTGATCTCGGGCTTCACGCCGAGCCGCACCTCCGAATAGATCCGGATCGGCAGCGTCGCCGAACCCGGGCCGGTGGTGAAGCTCGCGATCACGAGATCGTCGAGCGACAGCGTGAACGCCAGCATCCAGCCCGCCGCGATCGCGGGCAGGATCAGCGGCAGCGTCACCGCCAAGAACGCGCGCGCCGGATCGCAGCCGAGATCCATCGCCGCCTCCTCGAGGCTGCGGTCGAGCGAGGCCGAGCCGCGACTGCACCACCACCGCGACGAAGCACATGGTCAGCGTGGTGTGCGCGATGGTGACGGTCCAGAAGCCGCGCTCGGCGTTGAGCGCCACGAACAACAACAGCAGCGACAGCCCGGTGATGACTTCGGGCATCACCAGCGGCGCATAGAGCATGCCGGAAAACAGCGTGCGGCCCCGAAAGCGCTCGCCGCGCGACAGCGCCACCGCGGCGAGCGTGCCGAGCAGCGTCGCCAGCGTCGCCGAAGTCGCCGCCACCCGGAAGCTCATCCAGGCCGCCTCGAGCATGGCGCGATCGTTGAAGAATTCGTGATACCAGCGCAGCGACCAGCCGCCCCACACCGTGACCAGCCGCGAGGCGTTGAACGAATAGATCACGAGGATCACGATCGGCAGATACAGAAACGCAAGCCCCAGCGCGAGCGAGGCGACGTTGAAGCGGGAAAGTCTGTCGACGCGCGCGGCCATCACCGCGCCTCCAGCTGGCGGCGCTGCAGCCGGTCGTAGAGCAGCAGCGGCACCAGCAGCAGCAGCCAGCAGCACGACCGCGGCGGCGGAGGCCACCGGCCAGTCCTTGTTGGTGAAGAATTCCAGCCACAGCGTCTGGCCGATCATCAGCGAATCGGAGCCCGCCAGCAGATCGGGAATCACGAATTCGCCGACGATCGGAATGAAGCACAGCAGCACGCCGGCGCCGACGCCCGGCAGCGACAGCGGAAACGTCACCAGCCAGAACGCCGCGCCGCGGCGAGGCGCCGAGATCGCTCGGCCGCCTCCAGCAGCGCCGGCTCCATTTTGGCGAGCGTCGCATAGAGCGGCAGGATCATGAACGGCAGATAGGAGTAGACGATGCCGAGATACATCGCGCTGTCGGTGGAGAGCCACACCACCGGCGCCGAGACCAGATGCAGCGCGAGCAGGATCTGGTTGAGCAGGCCGTCATGCTGCAGGATGTTGATCCAGGCATAGATGCGGATCAGGAACGAGGTCCAGAACGGCACGATCACCAGCATCATCGCCACGCTCTGCCAGCGCCGCGGCAGCCGCGCCATGCCATAGGCGATCGGGTAGCCGATCAGCAGCAGGATCGAGGTCGAGACCGCGGCGACCACGAGGCTGCGCAGATAGGACAGGACATAGAGATCGTCGGAGAACAGCAGCCTGAAATTATCCAGCGACAGCGCGGCGAAGGCAGCCTTGATCGCCGCCAAGCCCTCGCGTGAGGTCGAACACCGGCAGTATAGGGCGGCTGCGCGATCGCGGTCTGCGACAGGCTGATCTTGAGCACGAAGCCGAACGGCACCAGGAAGAACAGCACCATCCACAGATAGGGCGCGATCGCGGCGAGCCGCGCCGGGCGGGTGAAGATGGGGCGGCGCGCTCATTGCTCCAGCACCACGCAATCGTCGGGCGTGAACCACGCCACCACGCGCTGGCTCGGGCTGTAGGCGTCGAGATCGAGCCGCGCGGTGTTGGCCATCGACGAGCGCAGCACCGCGCCGCTGTCGAGCTTGCACCTTGTAGGTGGTCAGGCCGCCGAGATAGCTGACATCGGTCACGACCCCTTCCAGCCGGTTGATGGCGTGGGCGTCGTCCGCATCGGAGCCGGCGCCGCGGCGCGACAGCTTGACCTTTTCGGGGCGGATCGCGACGCAGACGATCGGCTTTCGTCGACCGGCTGGCGCGGCTCGGCGACGATAGATGGTTCCGGCGTCGCGCGTCGCGATCGCCAGCCGCGGCGCCATCGTCATCGGCGCCTCGCGCGGCTCGATCTCGCCCTCGAACAGATTGATGTCGCCGACGAACTCGGCGACCCAGCGCGAACGCGGCGCCTCGTAGAGCTCGCGCGGGGTCGCCACCTGTTCGAGCCGGCCCGCATCCATCACGCCGATCCGGTCGGCCACCGTCATCGCCTCTTCCTGGTCGTGGGTGACGATGATGAAGGTCATGCCGAGCCGGCGCTGCAGCTCCATCAGTTCGAGCTGCGTGCTTTCGCGCAGCTTCTTGTCGAGCGCGGCCAGCGGCTCGTCGAGCAGCAGCACCTGCGGCCGCCGCGCCAGCGAGCGCGCCAGCGCCACGCGCTGCTTCTGGCCGCCGGAGAGCTGATCGGGCTTGCGCTTCTCCAGGCCCTCGAGCTTGACCAGCGCCACCATCTCGGCGACGCGGGTGTCGATCTCGGCCCGCGCCATGCCGGCGCGCTTCAGTCCGAACGCGATGTTGTCGCGCACGTTGAGATGCGGAAACAGCGCGTAGTTCTGGAACATCATGTTGACCGGACGCTGATGCGGCGGGACCTGCGCGATGTCCTTGCCGTCGAGCAGGATGCGGCCTTCGTCCGGCGTCTCGAAACCGGCCAGCATCCGCAACAGCGTGGTCTTGCCGCAGCCGCTCGGACCGAGCAGCGCGAAGAACTCGCCGGCCCGGATGTCGAGCGACAGCCCGTCCACCGCGCGGAACGCGCCGAACTTCTTCACCACCGCGTCGATGCGCAGCAAGGGAACGTCGAACGCGGCGATCGGCGGCCCGGGAGCCAATAATTCCTCAGCCATGATGCCAGTTAAGCCCCATCGTCGCCGCACGCTAGCGGCGGATCGGCGGCGGCTCAAGCGGATGTCGCCATGAACGCCGCCAGCACCTTCGAGCGAAAGCCTGCCCGCCCGTGATGCGGGGAGAATACCGGTTTCGCGTCAGGAAAACGCGTCAAAGCCAAAAAGCCCTAGCCGGTCTTGCGAGCAGGTTCCATCGTATTGCCGCCGCTGCGGCCGACCAGCGCCGAATACTGCCTGATCGGCGCAGGTTTGCCGATGAAGTAGCCCTGCACCTGCGCAGCAATTGGCCTTGCGCAGGAAACTCGAGCTGCTCCTGGGTTTCCACGCCTTCGGCGACGATCGACATGTCGAGGCCATGGCCGAGGCCGATCACCGCCCGGATGATCGCCGCCGACTGCGGAGTTGCGGCCGAGATTCATGACGAAGGTCGCGGTCGATCTTGATCTTGTCGAACGGGAACGCCTGCAGATAGCTCAGCGAGGAATAGCCGCTGCCGAAATCGTCCATGGAGATGCGCACGCCGAGCGCCTTCAACCGCCGCAGCAGCGCCAGGCCGCGGTCGAAATCCTCGATCAGCACGCCCTCGGTGATTTCAAGCTCCAGCCGTCCCGGCGCCAGGCCGGTTTCGAGCAGGATCGAATGCACGAGGCTGACAACGTCGCCGTGCATGAACTGCGCCGGCGACAGGTTGACCGCGATCTGCAGCGGCATCGGCCAGGACGCGGCCTCGCGGCAGGCCTCGCGCAGGATCCATTCGCCCATCTCGACGATCAGGCCGCTTTCTTCCGCCAGCGGAATGAAATCGCTCGGCGGCACGAAGCCGCGCACCGGATGCAGCCACCGCGCCAGCGCCTCGAAGCCGATGATCTCGCTGAACGCCGACGCGTATGGCGCGACATCGCCTGCGGCTGATAATGCAGCGAGAGCTCGCCGTTCTTGATCGCGTGCGAAAGATCCTGGTGCAGCACGCGGCGGTCGCGAATCTGCTGGTCCATCTCCGGTTCATAGATGCTGATCGAGCCGCGCGATTTCGCCTTGGCACGAAACAGTGCCGCGCCGGCGTTGGCAAGCAGCGAGGCGGCGTCGGCGCCATTGTGCGGGAATATCGAGATGCCCGTGGTGACGCCGGTGCGAACCGATTTGCCGTCGATCTCGAACTCCTTCGCCATCGCTTCGGCGAGCTGTTCGGCCAGCAGCATCCCGGCGACGGGCTGCTTGCCGTCGATGATCAGTCCGAACTCGTCGCCGCGAGAGCCGGGCCACGACGCCGCCGCGCGCCGATGCCTGGAGGCGGCGCGCCACTTCGATCAGCAGCTTGTCGCCGATCGCATGGCCGAACACGTCGTTGATTTCCTTCAGCCCGTCGAGATCGATCGACAGCACCGCGAACTCCTCGTCGGTGCCTCACGCAGGCCTCGATCATCTGCGCGAGCGCCTGCAGGAATGCCGCGCGGTTCGGCAGATCGGTCAGGCCGTCATGATAGGCCATATGCGCCATCCGCGAACTCGGTCTGGCGGCGGTCGGTGACGTCCTCATGGGTCTTGATCAGATATTGCGGCTCGCCGGCATCATCGAGCACCGTCATGCGACGCGTCAGGAACAGCCGCAACCCGTCCTTGGTGCTGATCGGATGTTCCTCGGTCAGCAGGCCGCGCTTCTTGATCGCCGCCTCGTCGCGCGCAATGATCAGCTTGGCTTCCTTCGGATTGAAGATATCCGCGGCCGTCAAGCCGGTCGCGTCCTCGCGGCGCCGGTTGAGGATGGTCTCGGCGCTGCGATTGGCGAGAAGGTATCGTCCGTCGCTGACGCGCTCGACGATCAGCGAGACCGGAATGTTGTCGACGACCAGTTCGAGAAACTTCTTGGTATTTTCGAGCTCCTGGGAAAGCGATCGGCGGTCGGTGACATCGTCGAACAGCGCGATCAGGAATTCAGGCTGGTTCTTGTCGTTGCGCGCGATCACGCGGACGCTGGCCAGAACGCGCTTCTCGTTGCCGCGCTCGACCGCGAATTCGTTGCGGAAGTGACCGTCGGGCGCAGCCAGCGCCGCCTGGTCGGCCGCCTCGATGCTGGCCGCGGTCACGGGCGGAAGATCTCGTCGGCGCGCTTGCCGACGATGTTGTCGCGGGAAAAGCGCGAGAAGCGCTCGAACGCGCGGTTGGCGAAAATATAGCGGCCGTCCTCGATGCTCTTGGCGGCCACGCAGACCGGAACATTGTCGAGCACCGATTCCAGGAATTGCTTGGTCGATGCAAGCTGCCGCGACAGCTTGCGCTGCTCGCTGCAATCCTCATGCGTCGCCACCGAACCGCCGTTCGGCAGCGCAAAATACTTGACCAGAACCGACGCGCCCGTCGGGCAGTTCGGTACATAGGCCTTCCGGCGAGGTGGCGCGTTGCATAGAAATCCTCGGACGCTGAGATCGAGTATGCCGCGCTCGCGCCGCAGCTCCAGCAGTTGCGGGCCGGTCATGTTTCGGGGGATATCCGAACGCGTGAGGCCGTAGATCTCGAGATAGCGATCGTTGCAGAACACGATCCGCTTCTGCGGATCCGTCATCACCACGCCCTGGTTGAGATTGTTCAGGGCGGAACTGACAAAGGCATTTCTGCGCAGTTGCGAGCGCTTGACCTTGCGCAATGCCGAAAGGATCCACAACGCGACGGCGGCCAGAAAGGAGCAGACGACGATGCCGCCGATCAGCACTTCCCAGATCATGCTGGGCGCCGGCTGAGCCGACATAGCTCGCCGGCGCAAAATTATCGGAAACGGCCGAGGCTTTGCCGAGCGGCACAACGGTCGCGAACAGGCACACGACGGCCTGCGCGGAAATCAGAATCTTGCCGCCTGCCTGCCAATTCTTGTCAGCCATCAGTCACCCGCGGATTTCTGCGGCGGAGTGTCTGGCTTCACGGGTTTGGATCGGGTAAATGCGTACCCGCGCAACGCCAAAAATGTGACTCAAATTATGGCAATTGCCCTGACATGATTAATGCTTCTCTAACAGGAACCCGGATCAGAAGCCGGCCGCGAAAAAGCCCGGCGCTTTCCTCGAAAAATCATCCTGAACAAGGCAAAAAGGCGCGAAGGCGATTGATCCTGGACGTGGGGTCAGCTCATCTGGGCCGGATCTGAAATCGGCAAGCCAAGTCCGGACTCGAACTGCGAATGGAAAAGGTTGAGTGCGTCGTTATCGGTGCGGGGGTGATCGGTCTTGCGGTCGCGCGGCGGCTGGCGCAGGCCGGCCGCGAGGTGATCATCCTGGAGGCGGCCGAGGGAATCGGCACCGTCACGTCGTCGCGCAACAGCGAGGTGATCCACGCCGGCATCTATTACCGGCCGGCAGCCTGATGGCGCGGATGTGCGTCAGCGGCAAGCGCGCGCTCTATCGATATTGCCGAGGATCACGGCATCCCGCATCGCAACTGCGGCAAGCTGATCGTCGCGACGACGCCGAAAGAGACCGCAAAGCTGCAATCGATCAGGGCTCACGCCGAAGCCAATGGCGTGCTCGACCTGCAAACGCTCTCAGCGCCGAGGCCGCGCGAGCGCTGGAGCCGGCGCTGAACTGCGACGCCGCCCTGCTCTCGCCTTCCACCGGCATTGTCGACAGCCACGCCTATCATGCTGGCGCTGCGCGGCGACGCCGAGGAAGCCGGCGCGGCCTTCGCCTTTCACACCCCGCTGCTGCGCGCCAGGGCGGCAGCGGGCCGGATCGAACTCGAGGCCGGCGGCGACGCGCCGATCAGCGCTTGAATGCCGGCTTCTCGTCAACGCCGCGGGGCTCGGCGCCCCGGCGGTCGCGCGCAGCATCGACGGCATGCCGATCGACCTGATACCGCCGGCCTATCTCGCCAAGGGAAACTATTTCAGCTGCAGCGCGCGGGCGCCGTTTTCACGTCTGATCTATCCGGTGCCCGAGCCCGGCGGGCTCGGCGTGCACCTCACCCTCGACATGGCGGGGCAGGCCCGGTTCGGTCCCGACGTGGAATGGGTCGATGCCATCGATTACGCCGTCGATCCGGCGCGGGCGGAACGGTTTTATCCGGCGATCCGGCGATACTGGCCGACGCTGCCGGACGGCGCGCTGATGCCGAGCTATTCGGGAATTCGTCCCAAGATCGTGCCGCCGGCGGTAGCCGTGCAGGACTTCCTCATCCAGGGCGCAAAGGACCATGGCGTCGACGGGTTGATCAACCTGTTTGGAATAGAATCGCCAGGGCTCACATCGTCGCTGGCGATCGCCGACCATGTCGGCGAACTGGCGGATGTGAGCGTCGCGAAGCTGTGACGGCACGGTACTCGGCGGGTGAATCAATGACACATCCTAGCGACGGGCGGCGCTTGCGGAGTGCGGGGAGCGGCTGGCTATGCAGGGTTTCGCTTGCGGTATGCCTCAACCGCTCGATCTCGTCCTTAACCATCAATTTCCGGCGCTTCAATTCGACAATTTGCAGATCGTCCGTTGAAAGATGCACAAGAGCTTCATGCAATTCGTTTTCGAGAACCTTGTGTTTGCGTTCCAGTTCAACAAGATGCGCCTGAATTGCCATTCGAAACCTCCTCGGTTGGAATTAAGACCTCAAATTCGATCCGGACGGCCGAGTGTACACGAGCCGGCGAATCTGTCGATGGATATCAAAAATGGCGCTCTCATATTTCGCTGTCATATGTAACAAATCGTGAGGATGGAACCACGGGCGCCTGTGCCGAATCCGGACCACGCAGCCGTGCGCGCCTTGAGCTATCTTAGCGTTGCTGGACGGCGGAAACTCATGATTCCACGACCTTTTCCGTTCCGATCAAATCGGACGGAGGCTCTGTTTCCTGCCTTTGAACCGGGTTCTTCACGCCGGCCGATATCCACCCGCATCGAGTGCGCGCAGCTTTCGCCGGATACGCTCATTGCGGTTCGGGATCGGAAGTTTCGCAACAGACCGGCAAGCGAGAATGAAGCGAACCTCCCGACCGCGACACCAGCTTGCGGACCGGGCCGCCAGGGACGATATTCCTTGGACGGCTTTCGCAACCATTCGCAATCTCATCGCGTTTTCAGTTAACGTACCCCATGACCGACGAAGATGAGCGCGAACTCCAATCCGAGCTCGCACGGCTGCAGCAGGAGCACCGCGATCTCGACGCGGCGATCGATGCGCTGCATCAATCGCCCGCGCCGGATTTGTTGCGGCTGCAACGGCTGAAGAAGCGCAAGCTGCAGCTGCGCGACCGCATCGCCTTCATCGAAGACCAGATCACGCCGGACATCATTGCGTAGCTTTCGTCATTCCGGGGGCGCGAATGAACTGAACCCCGGAATCTCGAGATTGCGAATCGTGTCTTCGGCGCAGCCCGGGATACGGGTTGAATTTCCCCCGCCGGTCAATTCGCGCAGCACGCCTGTCACCTGGAGCGGACTGTAGGGTTTCAGCAGAAACCGTCCGCCTTCGGGCAGGTCGCGTTCACCCACATCGACGTGGCCGGAGGTCGCGACGATCTTGATCGGCGGCCAGCGCCCCCGGACCGCTCGGGCAAGCTTCAACCCGTCCATCGAACCGGGCATCTGGATGTCGGTGAAGACCACGGTGATGTCGCGGCGCGCTTCCAGAATTTCGATCGCTTGATCGGCATTCGCGGCTTCGACAACTTCGAACCCGGCGCCTGCGATCATATCGACCGCGTCCATCCGCAACAGAAACTCATCCTCGACGATCAGCACCACGGGTCTTTTGGAATCGACAAGACCCATGCGTCTCACTCCTTGCGAACAGGCATCAAGCGCCGATATTGTTTTAGTTCCAGCGCTGCCGAATTCGCGAACGAGGACACCGGGCAAGGCGTCATCGCATCGCCGCAGGAGAACCGGTTCACGTTTCGAAAGCCGTGACGTCTCGGATTGGCGCGGTGGAAAAAGATATTCCGGCTTGCCTTGACCCGCTTGACTCGACGAGAACAAAATAGGAACATTCATTCCTGCCCTCCAACCGTCCGGGAATTTCGCCATGACCGAACCTGCCAAATCCGAGCCTGCCAATGTCCGAACCCGCTTCGCTCGTCCGACGTCAGATCGTTACGAGCAGGCCTGCGACCAGGCGATCGCGATGTGCGACGGAAACCTGCGCAGCACGATCAAGGCGCTCATCATGGCGAACGAGTATCTGGAAATCGAATTGCAGGAATTGCAGGCGGCGGCCTCGAACCGGCGGCGATACCGGCAGAATTGCCGCGCGCAAGCGGCGAGGCCGCCTGATCGAACCGAGCGACAACGGGAGCAACGCAAATGGCCGATGTCACCTATTACGTCGCAATGCCATTTCTGCAGGATGAAACCGGCTCGCCGGTCGCGGGCGCCGCGGAAGAATGCCAGAGTTCGTCGGGCGCGTTGCGACGCGCGGAAGTCTTGTCGCAGCACCGCGGGCAGCATCGGCGCGGTCGCGTTCAGCCGCACCGGCGATCCCATGATCGGCGAATTCGGCGATGCGCAACTGCTCAGGAAATTCGGCAATGTGCCGGACGATCTGAGCGGGCTGTAGTGCTCAAAATTCGTGCTCAGCGCAATTCCCGGAAAAAGGCGCGCACCTCGTCGGCGAGCAACTCCGGCTGTTCAAGCGCCGCGAAATGTCCGCCCCTCTGGCATGACGCTCCAGCGGCGAATGTCGGTGAACACGCGCGCCGCCGCGCTGCGCGGCGGTTTGAGGATTTCGCGCGGGAATTGCGCGTAGCCGGTCGGCACCGTGATGGTTTCCCCGGCGGGCAGGATGGCCGAGCCGTGAAGCCGTGCATAATACGGCCAGAACGACGAACCGATCGCGCCGGTAAACCAGTAGAGCGCAATGTCGGCGAGCATGCGGTCGCGGCCGATCGCGCTCTCAACGTTGCCATCGCAATCCGACCAGGCGCGGAATTTCTCCACGATCCATGCTGCAAGGCCGGCAGGTGAATCCGTGAGCGCAAAGGCCAGCGTCTGCGGGCGGGTGCCCTGGATCCACTGGTAGCCGGTCTCTTCGCGCGTCCAGTGCGCGAGATCGCCGAGGTAACGCTTCTCTTCATCGTTCGGATTGGGAAAGGCTGCGGCATCGCGGCCTGCGGCCATCATCAGATTGATGTGGATGCCGATCATCCGATCCTTGTACGCATAGCCGAGCCGGCTGGTGACCGCGGCGCCCCAGTCGCCGCCTTGCGCGCCGAACCTGCGGTAGCCGAGCACGTCATGCATGAGGGCGGCGACACAATCGGCGATTTCCGGAACGCCGAACCGCTTTTGGCCGGGGCGGAAAGAGAGCCCGTATCCCGGCAAGGATGGCGCCACCACGGTGAAGGCGTCGCGCGCGTCACCGCCGAAGCGGGCGGGGTCGGTGAGGCGCGGAATGATCTCGAGAAACTCGAACACCGAGCCCGGCCAGCCGTGCAGCAGGAGTAGCGGCATCGGGTTGGGGCCGACGCCGGGCACGTGCAGATAATGCAGGTCGATGCCGTCGAGCGGGACGCGGAATTGCGGAAAGGCGTTGAGCGCGGCTTCCTCCGCCCTCCAGTCAAACCCGTCGCGCCAGTATTCCGTGAGTTCGCGAAGATAAGCGACATCGGTGCCATAGACCCAGGCCTCACCGGGCGGCTGGTCGGGGAAGCGTGAGCGGGCAAGGCGATCGCGCAGGTCGGCGAGGTCAGCGTCCGGGACGTGAAGCGTGAAGGGCGTGGGTTTGATGGTCATGAAGTCCTGCCTGTTATGTTTCCCGTTACTTTTCATGCCGCCGTTGCGCCTTGCGCACATACATCGCGCGATCGGCTTCTTCCAGCGCCTTGCCGGCTTCGGCATGCGGTCCGAGCAGCGCGACGCCGGCGGACGCGCCTGCGGTGACGGTGTGGCCGCGAAACACGAAGCTCAGCCGATCGATGGCCTGTTCCAGCGCCGCCGCCTTGGCGTGCGCGTCGGTTTCGCTGAGATTCCACAACAGCAGCGCAAACTCATCGCCTCCCAGCCGCCCGATCACGTCGGAAGAGCGCACCTGACGCTGCAGCGCCGCCGACAATGGCCTTCAGCACCTGGTCGCCGGCGGCGTGCCCGAACGCGTCGTTGATCGGCTTCAGGCGATCGACGTCGAGCACGATCAGCGCGCCGCTGGCGTGATAGCGCTTGATATAGGCGATCGAGCGATTGAGCTCGCGCTCGAAACCGCGCCGGTTCAGAATATCCAGCAGGAAGTCGGTATCGGCGTGACGCCTGCAATTCGTCGATACGCTTCAGCGCCTGCGCCAATTCGGCCCTGAGCCGGCGAACGCTCGATTTGGCATCGTTGGGCGGCGACCGGCGACGCCGGCTGGGCCTGCCGCCGGCCGTTGATGCGCGGCGCGGCCGGCCTTGCGTCCCGCGACGCTGCCTTTGCGGCGTTTTGAGGTGCCCGAAGCGCTCGGCCTTGCTTTCTTCTTCATGGGCATCCTTGAGAGGAGGCTTGCCGGAATTCACCAAGACAGGATAGTCCATTCCGAACCCCTTGCCACGCCTTGCCGAACCTTGGGCCAATCCTATAATCCGGCCTATGTTTTTGGATTCCCGAAAAGAATTGACCGCATGACCGCGCCCGTAGCCATCATCATGGGAAGCCAGTCGGACTGGGACACCATGCGCCATGCCGCCGAAACCCTGGCCGCGCTCGGCGTGGCTTGCGAAAAACACATCGTCTCGGCCCACCGCACCCCGGACCGGCTGTTCGCCTTTGCCAAGGGCGCCAAGGCGGCCGGCTTCAAGATCATCATCGCCGGCGCCGGCGGCGCGGCCCATCTGCCGGGCATGACCGCATCGCTGACGGAGCTTCCGGTATTCGGCGTTCCCATCGAATCCAAGGCGTTGTCGCGGCGTCGATTCGCTCTATTCCATCGTCCAGATGCCGGCCGGCGATTCCGGTCGGAACGCTGGCGATCGGCAAGCCCGGCGCCATCAACGCCGCGCTGCTCGCCGCCAGCGTGCTCGCGCTGAACGATCCGGCGCTGTCGGGCCGGCTGCCGCCTGGCGCAAGCAGCAGACCGAGGCGGTGGGCGAGCGCCCGGAGGGATCTGCGTGACGGCGTCCAATCAGGTGAAGCTGAAGCCCGGCGACACCATCGGAATTCTCGGCGGCGGACAACTGGGCCGGATGCTGGCGATGGCGGCGGCGCGGCTGGGCTTGCGCTGCCAGGTGTTTTCACCGGACCCGGATTCGCCGGCGTTCGATGTCGTGCTGAATGCGACCTGCGCGGAATATGCCGATGTCGAGGCGCTGGAGCTGTTCGCCAGCGACGTCGACGTCATCACCTACGAATTCGAAAACGTGCCGGCGGCCTCCGCGATGATCCTGGCGGCGCGCCGGCCGGTGCTGCCCGACCGGAAAATCCTGGAAACCACCCAGGATCGCCTGGCCGAAAAGGATTTCGTCACGCGGCTTGGCATCGGCACCGCCGATTACGCCGACGTATCGTCCGCCTCGGCGTTGCGGACCGCGATCGAGCGCATCGGCCTGCCCGCGGTGATCAAGACCCGCCGCTTCGGCTATGACGGCAAGGGCCAGGCGATCATCCGCAGCGGCGACGATCTGGATCAGGTCTGGGAGAACCTCGCCACAAAATTCGCGATCCTCGAGGCCTTCATTCCGTTCGAGCGCGAGATCTCGGTGATCGCCGCGCGCAGTGCCGACGGCCAGGTCGAATGCTTCGACGTCACCGAAAACGAGCACAGCGACCACATCCTGAAAATCTCCCGCGCGCCGGCTGCGATCTCCGATGCGCTGGCGGCGCAGGCGCGCGGCATCGCCGAGCGGATCGCACACGCCCTGAATTATGTCGGCGTGCTCGCGGTCGAAATGTTCGTGGTACCCGGGGATGGCGGGCCGAAGGTTCTGGTCAACGAGATCGCGCCGCGGGTGCATAATTCCGGGCACTGGACGCTCGACGGCGCCTCGATCTCGCAGTTCGAGCAGCATATCCGCGCCATTGCCGGCTGGCCGCTCGGCAAGCCGGTCCGCCATGGCCCCGTCACCATGACCAATTTGATCGGGGACGATATCAACGACTACGAGCGATGGCTGACGGTGCCGGGCGCGACGCTCCATCTCTATGGCAAGGGGCCGCCGCGGCCGGGCCGCAAGATGGGCCATGTGACGCAGGTCGCACCGCCAAAAACGCCCTGATCGGGATGGAAAAAGGACCGATTTGGCCGTGCGATGGTGCTTGCGCAGGTGGACATTCCCGCCTTGATCTGATACATCCGCGCGCTTGAGGTTAAGGGTCAGGCTTTTCGCCAGCTCTTTGCCTTACCAGATTCCAATCCGATCAATTGAAAGAGGATGCCGCGTGCAGGTTCTCGTTCGCGATAACAATGTCGATCAAGCTCTCAAGGCGCTGAAGAAGAAGATGCAGCGCGAGGGTATTTTCCGCGAGATGAAGCTCCGCGGCCACTACGAAAAGCCTTCCGAGAAAAAGGCCCGTGAAAAGGCCGAAGCGGTGCGCCGCGCGCGCAAGCTCGCCCGCAAGAAGCTGCAGCGCGAAGGCTTGCTGCCGATGAAGCCGAAGCCGGTGTTTGGCGCCGGTCCGGGCGCTGAACGTGGCGCCGGCGGCCGCGGTGGTCCGGGCGCAGGCCCGCGCGGGCCGCGCTGATCTAAAATTTTGCAGATCCGGATTTGATGACGCGGGCAGAGGTGCCCGCGTCATTGTTTTGACCGATGCATTTTGCCGCGCGTCGGGCTACCAATACGGCGTCAACCGCGTGAGCGTTCCGTATCGATGGCCATTCCGGTTCCCTGTCGCTTCCCGCCCGGAGCCTCGCGCGTCGCGAGCGTGACCGCGCCGGTCGCATTGGTCGCGATCGTGCTCTGCGGCTGCTCGATCAATCTGGGATCATTGTCGCCTTCGGACGAGCACGACCAGCCCGCGCAACTGGCCTCCCAAAGCAATATCGCCTCGCTCACCGAAGCCATCAAGAACAACTCCAACGATCCGCAGGCCTACAACATGCGCGGCTCGGTGCTGGCGCAGGCCGGCAGGACCGACGACGCGCTCGCCGATTTCAACAAGGCGATCAGCCTCGATCCCAATTACGGTCAGGCCTTTGCCAACCGCGGACTGATCTATCGCAAGACCAAGCGGCTCGATCAGGCAATGGACGACTACAATCGCGCGCTGGCGCTCGATCCCAGTTACGCGCCGGCCTATCTCGGCCGCGGCATGGTCTACAAGGCGCGCAAGCAGGAGGCGGAAGCGCTGGAGGATTTCAACAAGGCGATCAGCCTTCATCCCGATAATGCGGAGGCCCATTACAATCGCGGCCTGCTCTATCTGGGCGAAAAGCAGCACCAGCTCGCGATCGATGACTTCACGGTGGCGAGCGGTCTGATGCCGCAGCAGGCCGAGCCCCTGCTGGCTCGCGCGTTGAGTTATCTTGCACTCGACAGGGCAAAGGAAGCTGCGGCCGATCTTGACGAGGCGGTGCAGGCCGATCCGCAGAACGGGCAGATCTGGATTACCCGGGGGCTTGCCTATGAGCGCCTCGGCGACAAGACCAAGGCCGCCGGCTCATATGGCCGCGCCATCAACATCCGCCCCAGGGATGAAGCCGCCCGCAGCGGCTTTGCGCGCGTCGGCGGCAAAGTCGGCCAGAGCTACGAAACGTTCTGAACTATTCCGGGCTAGGCTTCGGCAAAACCGCGTGAAACACCGATTTCGCCGCCGACAGCATGTCTTCGGCAACATTGGTGTGGGCCGGCGGCGGCTCCACCGCCTCGGCGCGCAGATCGAGCGGCGGCGCGGTCGGAATGTCGGCTGGCGGCGTCGGGCGGCGCGGATCATCGGTCGGCGCGGCAGCCGCATAGGGCGGTTTCTGGAACAATCCCGGCGCCGAATTGAACCTGTCATTGCCGGGCGTCGAGACCATGATCGGCGGCGGAAGCGGCCGAACCGCTGGAGCAGACACGGGCGGGGTTGACGCCAAACGGGGCGGATCCGGCGTGTGCGCGGCTTCTTGCGTTCGGGCCGGGCCTTCGTTCGTGCCGCGCAGGCGCTCCAGCGTCACGCGGGCGATTTCGTTGGCGTTGAGGTGATCGTCGGGGGCGATGGCGGCCTCGACCGGGGGCGCGGTATTTGGCGTGGCGACTTCCGGGGTGGCGACCGCCGGCACGACGACCGGCGCCGGAGCCGTCTTGGCGACCGTCTTTTCCTTTTCGCGTGGCCCAAACAGATGCCGGCGCGAGTCCGCGGGGATACTTGCGGTCTCCGACGGCTTGTCAACGGACTTCTGTGCGGGCTTTTCGGCGGCGGCTTTCTCGAAGTTAACCTTTTCAGAGGCCGCCTTTTCTGAGACGGCCTTCTCGGAGATGCCCTTGGCCCTGACCCCCGCCTCCGGGAGGTTGGCGACGTCGGAGGAGGTCTCGGGCGGCTTCAAATCGGCCTTCGGGCTGACTTTCTTCGAGTTGGCCGACGACATCGCGGCCGCCGCCGGGGCGTCGGGTGCGGGCTTGGCGACGATGTAGTGGTTGACGATGTAGGCCCCGATGATGGTCGCAGCCACCGAAGGCAGTATATCCATGGCAATTTTTGAAAAGTACTTCAGCATGACCAGGACACTCCCCGCGCTGGTTTTGATGCGGAAACTTTGAGGCACATTGAGGGATCAACTGCGACAGATCGGTGGCAATTAAGCATATGGCGCCATTATGGTTTCAATTCAACTTCCAGGAACACGATTTCGGCGGCGGTCTCATTGAGCACGTCATGTTCGACCCCGGCCTTGCGGAAGTAGGATTTGCCGAGGCCGAGCTGGGCCTTGGAGCGTTCCCCGTTGGGCGCCACGATGGTCATTTCGCCGGGGCATACCGGAATGATGACATAATCCATTTCGTGGATGTGATGGCCGGTCGCACTGCCCGGCGCCAGCCGCCACTCGGTGACGCGGACTTCCGGCGTATCGATCTGAACATCCGACTTGGCGCTGATCATGGTCGTTCCTGTCTCGGCCTCGTGCTCCCGGTTCCAAAATTCGCAGGTATTCGCGACACCCTCATGTTCGAACTGCGGAATCAAAGACCAACAATATTATAATATAATTAATCATCCGATTTGAACGTGACGTTCCCGTGAGGGGCCTGGGCGGGAACTTCGAATTCACCGCACCGGGTCACGGCACGAACACCAGAAATACAAATACGGCAAACACCACCAGATGAACCAGTCCGAACAGGATGTTGGTGCGCCCGGTGCCGAAGGTGAGCATGCTGAGGACGAACGTCAGCGCCAGCAGCACCATATCCTGAACCTTGAGCCCAAGCACCAATTGCTTGTCCAGCGCGTAAGCGGCGACGGCGACCGCCGGAATGGTCAGCCCGATGGTCGCCAGCGATGAGCCGAGCGCCAGATTGATGCTCTTCTGCAGATCGTTCTTGCGCGCCGCGGAAATCGCCGCGACACTTTCCGGCAGCAGGATCAACAGCGCCACCAGAATACCTGCGAAAGCCGGAGGCGCGCCGATCAGCGCGGTACCCGCATCGACCACCAGCGAAAACTTCTTCGCCAGCAGCACCACGGCCAGCAGCGAAACCAGCAGCAACAGGACACTGAGCAGGAAGGTCCGGTTCGACGCGTGCGCCCCGTCATCGGCGACGCCGGCGGTTTCACTGATGAAATAATCCCGGTGCCGGATGGTCTGGGTGTACAGAAACACCCCGTAGAGAATGAGCGTAACGACACTGACGAAGCCAAGCTGCGCCGCCGAATAGACCGGTCCCGGTGTGGTCAGGGTATAATTGGGCAGGATCAGCGTGATGGTCGCAAGCACGATCAGCACACTGAGATAGAGATTGGATCCGGTGACCTGAACATCCTGCTCGCGGTAGCGCAGACCGCCGGCCAGGATACAAATGCCGACCAGCCCGTTGCAGACGATCATCACGACGGCGAACACGGTGTCACGCGCCAGCGTCGGCACCGGCTTTTCACCGAGCATGATGGTCGCGATCAGGGCGACCTCGATGATCGTGACCGCCAGTGTCAGCAGCAGCGTGCCGTACGGCTCGCCAATCCGCTCGGCGATCACCTCGGCATGATGGACGGCGGCGAACACGGTGCCGAACAGGATGACCAGCAGCACCGCGGCAAACACCAGCCCGGCGGCCGATGGTGTGAAGCCGACGCCAAGCCCGGTGGCGCCGGCGAAAAGCAAAACCGCCAGCGCCGGGAAAATCCATGCCGATCGCGGCATCGGGCCGTGCACGCTCATGTCACCCCATCCCTAAAGTCCGGGCATCGACCCCCTGCCCCCAACTGCGGCAGCCGTCAGCCCGTTGAAACGCCGATGAATTGTCGAGCTGTTTCAATCGCACCATAATTGTCCAGATCGTTATGGCCTCCTTCCGGAAACCGCACGAATTGTTTCGGTTCATGGGCGAGCGTGAACAAACGCTCGCCCAATCTGATCGGAATGGCGGGATCGCGTTCGCCGTGCATGATCAGAAGCCGTGCCGTGACACGCCCGATACGCGCGTCGGATCGAAACAAATCCCTGATCAGCCAACGTACCGGCGCGATTCGAAACCGCAAGGCCGCCAAATCCGCAATCGAGGTATAGGGAGCCTCCAGGATCACTTTCGCGACCGGCCGCTCGGCCGCCAGCGCCACCGCAACCCCGCTTCCCAGCGAGAAACCCCAGACCACAATTCGCTCCGCGCTGTACCGTGCCGCCGTGAAGCCATAGGCGGCATGCGGCATCCAGCAGCAGCCCGCTCTCGCTGGGCTGGCCGCTTGAGCCGGCATACCCGCGATAGGACAACGCGACGAGGCCGGTCCCGTCCGAGATCAGGTCTCGAAAGCGGCCGACGCTGCCTGCGAGAAAATCGCCATTGCCAGGAAAATAGATGACAACCGCATGTCCCGGTCTTGCCGGGACGTGCCAGACGATGACTTTCTCGCCGTCAGCCGTCGTCCAGAAAATGCTCTTCGGCCTGCGGAAAGCCGGCTGGCTGCGGGGCCGTGCGCAACCTCTGCGGAATCGGGAAGACCAGCGACCGCTGCGCGAAAAACAAAACGCAAGACCGCCGAGATAGCCGACCGACAGCGAGAACGACGAGCCATTTCAGGACGGTCATGATTTCCCGCGAGGGGCCTCACATCGCCTTGACGATGTTCTCGGTCATCTTCTTGGCGTCGCCGAGCAGCATCATGGTGTTGTCGCGGTAGAACAGCGGATTGTCGATGCCGGCATAGCCCGAGGCCAGCGAGCGCTTGATGAACATCACGGTGCCGGCCTTCCAGACCTGCAGCACCGGCATGCCGTAGATCGGCGAGGTCTTGTCGTCCTCGGCCGCCGGGTTGGTGACGTCGTTGGCGCCGATCACGAAGGCGACGTCGGCCTGGGCGAATTCCGAATTGATGTCCTCGAGCTCGAACACCTCGTCATAGGGCACGTTGGCTTCGGCGAGCAGCACGTTCATGTGGCCGGGCATGCGGCCGGCGACCGGGTGGATGGCGTATTTCACCTCGACGCCTTCCTTCTTGAGCTGGTCGGCCATCTCGCGCAGCGCGTGCTGCGCCTGCGCCACCGCCATGCCGTAGCCGGGCACGATGATGACCTTCTGCGCGTTCTTCATGATGAAGGCGGCGTCCTCCGCCGAGCCGAGCTTGACCGGCCGCGCTTCGCCGCCGGCGCCGGCGCCCGCGGCAGCCGTCTCGCCGCCGAAGCCGCCGAGGATGACCGAGATGAAGGAGCGGTTCATCGCGTGGCACATGATGTAGGACAGGATCGCGCCCGATGAGCCGACCAGCGCGCCGGTGATGATCAGCGCCGAATTGCCGAGCGTGAAGCCGATGCCGGCGGCGGCCCAGCCGGAATAGGAGTTCAGCATCGAGATCACGACCGGCATGTCGGCGCCGCCGATCGGGATGATCAGGAGCGCGCCGAGCACCAGCGCGAGGATGGTGATCAGCCAGAAGTCGAGCGCGCTGCCCGACAGCACGAGGCCGACGATGAAGAACACCAGCGCCAGCGCCGAGCACGATGTTGATGAGGTGGCGCGCCGGCAGGATGATCGGCGCGCCGCTCATGCGGCCGGACAGCTTCAGGAACGCGATCACCGAGCCGGTGAAGGTCAGCGCGCCGATGGCGACGCCGAGCGACATCTCGACCAGGCTCTGCGGATGGATGTTGCCGGGCGTGCCGATGTCGAAGGCCTCCGGCGCGTAGAAGGCGCCGGCCGCGACCAGCACCGCGGCCATGCCGACCAGCGAGTGGAACGCCGCGACCAGTTCCGGCATCGACGTCATCGGCACCCGGCGCGCGATCACCGCGCCGATCGCCGCCGCCGATGGCGACGCCGAGAATCACCAGCAGCCAGGCCGATGCCGTCGGCCGGCGGATGCGCTGGCGAGCGTGGTCGCCACCGCGATCGCCATGCCGATCATGCCGAAGAAGTTGCCGTGGCGGCGACGACGCCGGGCTCGACAGCCCGCGCAGCGACAGGATGAACAGGACGCCGGCGACGAGGTAGAAAACTGCAGACAGATTGGCGTTCATCTCAAGGCCCCCATTGTCTTCGTCACCACGAGGTGCACGCCGCTCACTTGGCTCTTCTTCTTGTACATCGCCAGCATGCGCTGGGTGACCAGGAAGCCGCCGAAGATATTCACGCAGGCAAAGATCAGCGCGACGAAGCCGAAGCCGCGCGCCCAGCCGCCGCCGCTGCGAGACCATGCCGACGCCGACCGCGAGCAGCGCGCCGACCACGATCACCGAGGAGATCGCGTTGGTCACCGACATCAGCGGCGTATGCAGCGCCGGCGTCACCGACCAGACCACGAAATAGCCGACGAAGACGGCCAGCACGAAAATCGACAGCCGGAACACGAAGGGATCGACGGCCTGAGCGATATGTTCCATGGCGGCTCTCCTTATGCCTTCGGCTGGAAGTTCGGATGAATGACGGCGCCGTCCCTGGTCAGCGCGGTGGCCTTGACCAGTTCGTCGTCCCAGTTCACCGCGAGCGCCTTGCTCGCCTTGTCGATCAGGGTCTCGATGAAGGAAAACAGGTTGCGCGCGTAAAGGCTCGAGGCCGAGGCGGCGACGCGGCCGGCCACATTGGTGAAGCCGACGATCTTGACGCCGCCGACGTCGACGACTTCGCCGGGCCTTGCGCCTTCGACATTGCCGCCGCGCTCGACCGCGAGATCGACCAGCACCGAGCCCGGCTTCATCGACTTCACCATCTCGGCGCTGACCAGCTTCGGCGCCGGACGGCCCGGGATCAGCGCCGTGGTGATGACGATGTCCTGCTTCTTGATATGCTCGGCGGTGAGCGCGGCCTGCTTGGCCTGGTACTCCTTCGACATTTCCTTGGCGTAGCCGCCGGCGGTCTGGGCGTTCTTGAACTCCTCGTCCTCGACGGCAAGGAACTTGGCGCCGAGACTTTCGACCTGCTCCTTGGTCGCGGGCCGCACGTCGGTGGCGGTGACCACGGCGCCGAGCCGCCGCGCGGTCGCGATCGCCTGCAGGCCGGCGACGCCGACGCCCATCACGAACACCTTGGCCGCCGGGATCGTGCCGGCCGCCGTCATCATCATCGGAAAGGCGCGGCCGAAGGCCTCGGCCGCCTCGATCACCGCGCGGTAGCCGGCGAGATTGGCCTGGCTCGACAGCACGTCCATCACCTGGGCGCGGGTGATGCGCGGCATCAATTCCATCGCGAAGGCCGAGACGCCGGCATCCGCCATCGCCTTGAGCGCGGCGTCATTGCCGTAAGGGTCCATGATGGCGATGACCAGCGCGCCGCGCTTGTAATCGGCCAAGCTCGGAAGCTTCCGGCCGCTTCACCTTGATGACGATGTCGGCGTCCTTGACCGCGTCGGCGCTGACGGTGGCGCCGGCCGCGGTGAATTCCGAATCCGGCAGGCCCGACTTGATGCCCGCGCCCGGCTCGACGGCGACATCGACGCCCAGCGCCTTGAATTTTTTCACCGTGTCGGGCGAAGCGGCGACCCGCGGCTCGGACGGATCGATTTCCTTGGCGACGGCAATCTTCATGGGGCCTCCGGCGGCGCGGGATGCGCGCGCGCAGCAAACTAGCGCTTGTTTCGCAAAGATGGATACCGGTTTTGCGACCGGAACGCGTGCGAGTTTTCCAGATCGCGCCGCCGGGCGGCGGCGCGACCGGCGATCAGTCAGGTCAGGAAAATCGCCATCATGGCGACGATGAAGATCACGGCGGCGGTGCCGTATTTCACCAGCATGATGAAGCCCTCATAGGTCTGCTCATGGGCCACGTAATCGTTGCCGTCAGCGGTCGTGTAGGCCACTTCGTTATGCTCTGCCATCGGTATCCCCAGTCAATGTTCGCATCTGGCCGTGGAATTACCGCAATCCCGGCGGGAGGGCAACGGCGATGCGCCGCTTTGCACCGGGCGCACTCCGCTACTTGCGGGCATTCGGGCGGCCAATTGTCCCTGATCCAGCGGGTCAGGCTTTCCTCGCTGACTTCGCCCGCCGCGAGAGCGAGGATGATGGCTGTCGATGGTGCGGGTTCCGGGTCGAAAGCAACACCATTCGTTAAGCAGAAAACCCATCATGGCCATGAAGGCGATGCGTTTATTGCCATCGACGAAGGCGTGATTTTTCGCGAGCCCGAATGCATAGGCTGCCGCCAGTTCTGCCATGTCTGACTTTTCGTAGCGCCATTTGTTGATCGGTCGTGCAAGCGCGGATCGCAGCATGCCTTCATCGCGCAAGCCGGGTGCCCCGCCGAAGCGACGCAGTTGACGGCTGTGGATCGCAATGGCCTGCTCGTAGGTTATCCAAAGCCGCTCTTCGGGCTCGTTCATTCGGCGCTCTGTCTATTTTGCAAGCGCCGCGAGCGTGTCCCGGTACTTGTCCATAATCCGGTCTGCGATTTCCATGGTCTTCTCGAAGTCAGGATCGTAGGGCATGGCCTGAAACCCGCCTCCGGGGAGTTCGGTAATGTGCAGTTCCTGGCCCCGTTTAAGGTCAAGCCGCTGCATCAATTCACGCGGCAATAGCAGCCCGTCGGAATTGCCGATCTTCTTGATTTCAATTTTCACGGTCAGGCTCCCCGCGGACGGCAATCGGACATGCCAAGGGCTCCGTTATACAAATGTATAACATGCCATTGGCGACGTTCAACAGATGTTTGCACACCCGACCTCAGCCCATCGCCTCCAGCTCATCGATCATGCCCGAGATCACCGACAACCCGCCGTCCCAGAATTTGGGGTCCTTGGCGTCGAGCCCGAACGGCTTGAGCAGTTCGGAATAATGCTTGGTGCCGCCGGCGGAAAGCATCGCCAGATAGCGCTCGGCAAAGCCGGCCTGGCGCGTTTTCGTAGACCGCATAGAGCGAGTTCACCAGGCAATCGCCGAACGCATAGGCGTAGACGTAGAACGGCGAATGGATGAAGTGCGGGATGTACATCCAGAAATTCTCGTAGCCCGGCCGGATGTCGATGGCCGGGCCGAGGCTCTCGCCCTGCACGCTGAGCCAGATCTCGCCGATGCGCTCGGCGGTCAATTCGCCGTTCTTGCGCTCGGTATGGATGGCGCGCTCGAACGTATAGAACGCGATCTGCCGCACCACCGTGTTGATCATGTCCTCGACCTTGCCGGCGAGCAGCGCCTGGCGCTGTTTGGCGCTCCTGGTCTGCGCCAATAGCCGCTTGAAGGTCAGCATCTCGCCGAACACGCTGGCGGTTTCCGCAAGCGTCAGCGGCGTCGGCGCCATCAGCGCGCCGTTCTTCGCCGCCAGCACCTGATGCACGCCGTGGCCGAGTTCATGGGCAAGCGTCATCACATCGCGCGGCTTGCCCTGGTAGTTCATCAGCACATAGGGATGCGCCGACGGCGTGGTGGGATGCGAGAACGCGCCCGGCGCCTTGCCAGGCCGCACCGGCGCATCGATCCAGCGATCGGTGAAAAACCGCTCGGCGATATCGGCCATCTCCGGCGAGAAACCGCGATAGGCCGTCAGCACCATGTTCCTGGCATCGGGCCAGGCGATGCTGCCGGTGGCGGCAAACGGCAGCGGCGCGTTGCGATCCCAATGCGGCGAGTTTCTTCTTTTTGAACCAGCCTGCCTTGAGCTGATAATAGCGGTGCGACAGCCGCGGATAGGCGGCGCGAACCGAGCCCACCAGCGCGTCGACGACCTCGCGCTCGACGCGGTTGTTCAGATGCCGCGAATCCGCGACATCCTGGAAGCCGCGCCAGCGGTCGGAAATCTCCTTGTCCTTGGCGAGCGTATTGGTGATGAGCGCAAAGGTCCGTTCATTGGCCTTGAAGGTTTTCGCCAGCGCCTGCCCCGCCGCCTTGCGCTTTTCCGGTGCACGATCCTGCAGCAGATTCAAGCGTCGGCTCGATCGCAAGTTCGCCGCCGGCCACCTTGAAGCGCAGGCCGGAGATGGTCTGATCGAACAGCCTGTTCCAGGCGGCATAACCGCTCTGGGATTTCTCGTGAAACAGCTGCTCGACGCGATCCTCGAGCTGATACGGCTTGTCCTTGCGCAGATCCTCGATCCAGGGGCGATAATGCGCCGAGCTCCGGCGACTGCATCGCGCGCTCGATGACCGCATCGTCGATGCGGTTGAGTTCGAGCGCGAAGAACAACAGATGCACCGACGCCGATCGTCAGCCGTTCGGAGACGTCGCCGTAGAATTTGGTAATCGCGGGATCGACGCTGTCGCCGGCATGAACAAGCCGGCATACGATCCAAGGCGGCCAGCAAGATCGTCAATCGCCTCGTAGCGCCTGACCGCTTCGGCGAGCCACTTGCCGCCGCCCTCTTTTCCGGTTTGTTCCGCAAGCTTGCCCTTGTAGTCGGCCTCAAACGCGACGCATTCGGCGTCCAGCCTTGCAAGGTCGCTGGTGATTTCGGGCGCATCGATGCCGGAATAGAGATCGGCCAGGTTCCATTCCGGCAGCTTGCCGGGCTTGTTGGCGGTGTTGGATTTGGCCTTGGATTTGGCCTTGGATTTGGCTGCGGATTTCTGGCCGTTCGATTTGCGTTGGGCCTGCGACTTGCGGAGAGCGGATGGGGAGCGCGAGGTCATCTTGTTCGAGACCTATGCGTTTTCGACGTATGCATTTCGGCCTGGAGGGCCGAGCGAGAGCGGGACCGCAACATTTAAGAGGGCGTTAATCGGCATCCGCCAGAGTGCCCCGATTCGAGACAGATAGTTGTAACGTCCGAGGAACGCCATGGCTGCCAGCATTTTGATTGTCGATGACGACGCCGTACAGCGCCGGCTGGTCGAAAACATGGTGCAGAAATGCGGCTACGAGGCCATCGTCGTCGACAGCGGCGACGCGGCCATCGCCATGCTGACCGCGCCGGACGCGCAGCCGGATCGATGCCGTGGTGCTCGATCTGGTGATGCCCGGCCTCGACGGCATGGGCGTGCTGGCGAAAATCCGCGAAGCCGGTCTCAATGTCCCCGTGATCGTGCAAACCGCCCATGGCGGCATCGACAATGTGGTGTCGGCGATGCGCGCCGGCGCCCAGGATTTCGTCGTGAAGCCGGTCGGCATCGAGCGGCTTCAGGTGTCGCTGCGCAACGCGCTCAATACCAGCGCGCTGAAAGGCGAGCTGCAGCGCATCCGGCACAGCCGCGAAGGCCGAGTTGACCTTTGCCGACATCATTACCCGCAGCGAGGCCATGGTCGAGCGTGCTGCGCACCGCCCAGAAGGCCGCCGGCTCCACCATACCGGTGCTGGTCGAAGGCGAATCCGGCGTCGGCAAGGAATTGTTCGCACGCGCCATCCACGGCAGCGGCGAACGCAAATCAAAACCGTTCGTCGCCGTCAATTGCGGCGCCATCCCCGACAATCTGGTGGAGTCGATCCTGTTCGGCCACGAGAAGGGCGCGTTTACCGGCGCCACCGAACGCCACACCGGCAAATTCGTCGAGGCCTCCGGCGGCACGCTCTTTCTCGACGAAGTCAGCGAATTGCCGCTGGCCGCCCAGGTGAAACTGCTGCGCGCGCTGCAGGAAGGCGCGGTCGAGGCGGTCGGCGGCCGCAAACCGGTCAAGGTCGACGTCCGCATCATCTCCGCGACCAATCGCAAATTGCTCGACCGTGTCAAAAGCGGACAGTTTCGCGAGGATCTGTTCTACCGCCTCCACGTCCTGCCGCTGACGATTCCGCCGTTGCGGATGCGGCGCGAGGACATCCCGCATTTGCTGCGACATTTCCTGGCGAGATTCTGCGCCGAAGAAAATCGCCCCATCACGGGCATCAGCGGTGATGCCATGGCGCTGCTGTCGCAACTCGACTGGCCCGGCAATATCCGCCAGTTGGAGAACGCGGTCTATCGCGCCGTGGTGATGAGCGAAACCGACCAACTCGGCCTTGCGGATTTTCCGCAGGCCGCCGCGCAATCGCAGGCGCTATCGGAATCGCACGGCACGCATGTCGAACCGCTCGTCATCGCGCCCGGATTTCACTCAACCGCACCAGCCATGGTATCTGGTAATGAGATACCTATTGCGCCGCTGCCGGGCGCGGGCACCCTCGCGATGCTGACAAATGCCGGCGAGATCCGGCCGCTGGAAGAAATGGAAGCAGAAATCATCCGGTTCGCGATCTCGCATTATCGCGGACAGATGTCCGAAGTCGCGCGCCGCCTGAAAATCGGCCGTTCGACGCTTTATCGCAAACTCGATGAGGCTGCCGGCGACGATTCTCCGGCCGGCGGCGCCAATGACGCCAACTGAGGCAGATGCCGGTGAACTGCCGAATCGATAACGCCGAACGATCGTTCTGGAACATTTGAACCGTTGCCTGCCGGACACAGACAAAGCGGGGCGAGCGTGGCAAAAAGCGCTCAATCCGCTGCAAAGCGGGTCCTTGAGGTCAGTTTGTCGTGAGTTGCCCCGCGTGGCGCTGGCTGCATAAGTAAGGCGCGTGTATCGTTTGCAGATGAATCGTTATGCGCAGACGTACTTACCTTAGATGTGCCTTAGATGCGGAGTGTATTCAGACGCGATCCAGATGCTGCTGGATGAATGTGTTTCGGAGCCGATCAGATTGGGGCTTTAGCAAAGGCTGTGACGGACGATACTCGAGAGCTGCTCCATGCCGGGGCAGTTTCGCCCAAGGGGTTTGACGATGCTTGACAGTTCGAAGAGCCGTGCTGGATTTGACCGCATGCTGATGGCCGTCGCGGCGACTTTCCTCACGGTATCCGCGACCTCGGCACTTGCTCAGACCGGTCCGTCCCGCAACAGCCCCGCGGAACTGGCAATTGACGCGGCGATCCCGCGTCCCGAACCCGCCAACGTCCCGCCTCCGACCATCAACGATTTCAAGCCGGACACAGCCGCGCCCGCGCCCAACGCTGCGAAGGTGACGGAGAAGGCTGCGGAAACCAAACCATCCGACGTCGTCGCCGCTCCGGCCGCCGATGCCGCCAAGATCGACGCGAGCAAGGTTGATACGAGCAAGCCCGACACTGCCAAGGCCGAAACCGCCAAGGTCGATTCCACCAAAGTCGACTCCGGCAAGGGCGACACCGCTGCCACCACGACCGAACCGGCGGCGGCGGCCGCGACGCCGGCCGTCGAGCCTGCCAAGGAAGCAACCAAGGCTGCCAGCAACGTGCCGCCGTCCGATCAGCCGGTCGCCGACAAATTGCGCGACATGCTGGGCACAAAGTCCTCACGCTATTTCGAGCGCAAGGCCGAACGAGCCGCGGTGGAGAAGTTTTATAGCGCGCGCGAATTTGCGCCGCTGTGGACCCAGGGCGGCTCGCTGACGGAGAGCGGCAAGGGCGTCATCGCGCGTCTCAAGGATGCGGCCTCCGACGGCCTCGATGCCGCCGATTATCCGGTGCCGGATTTTGCCGCGGCGACCAATCCGGATGCGCTTGCGGAAGCCGAATTGAAGCTGACCGCCAGCATGCTGGATTATGCGCGCCAGGCGCAGAGCGGCCGGATGCACTATTCGCAGGTCAGCGGTGATATCCAGTATCCCGAGCATCCCACCGATCCGGCGGAAGTGCTGGCAAATGTGACGACGGCCAAGGATGCCTCCGCGGCGCTCGACAGCTACAACCCGCCGCAAAAGCTCTATCGCGAATTAAAGGCGAAGCTTGCCGAGTTGCGCGGCGAAGGCAATGGACCGGTCATTCAGATCGCCGAGGGACCGGTGCTGAAATTCACACCGGCGCGCGGCAAGAGGGAGGCCCCGGTCGAGATGGAAGATGACCGGGTGCCGCAACTGCGCGCCAAGCTCGGTATCACCGAAAACGCCGACGACACCCATTACGATGCGGTGGTCGCCGAGGCCGTGCGCAAATACCAGCAGGGCGCCGAACTCAAGCCGACCGGCGTGCTGGACGACAAGACCGTCAAGGCCATCAACAGCCCGCGACGCGACCGCCAGATCGATACCGTGGTCGTCAATATGGAGCGCTGGCGCTGGCTGCCGCGCGACCTCGGCGTACCCTCGCTCGGCGACGCCTATGTCATTCTCAACATCCCCGATTATACGCTCAAGGTGATGCAGAACGGCGCGCAGGTGTGGACCACCAGGGTGGTGACCGGAAAACCGGGTATTCATGCCACGCCGCTTTTGACCGAGACCATGAAGTTCATCACGGTCAATCCGACCTGGAATGTGCCGCCATCGATCATTTACAACGAATATCTGCCAGCCCTGCAGCAGGATCCGACCGTGCTGCAACGCATGGGTCTGAGGCTTGAGTACGGCCACGATGGCAGCGTTCACATTTCGCAGCCGCCTGGCGAAGCCAACGCGCTCGGCCGCATCCGCTTCAATTTCCCGAACAAGTTCCTGGTCTATCAGCACGACACGCCGGAAAAGAGCCTGTTCGCAGCTTCCGATCGCGCGCTCAGCCACGGCTGCCAGCGAGTACAGAATCCGGATCAATACGCCGCAACGCTGCTCGGCATCACCGACCCGCAAGGTCATTACACGCCGGAGAAAATCCGCAGCATGTACGGCCAGGGCGAGATCGATATCAAATTTCCGACTCCGATCCCGGTCAACATCACCTATCAGACCGCATTTGTGGACGACGCGGGCAAGCTGCAGTTCCGCCGCGACGTCTATGGCCGCGACGCCACCATGCTGGCGCTGCTCCGCAACAGCAAAGGCAAGGATCTGGAAACCGTGGTTGCGCATTCGCAGCCGAACTATGTCCACCCGGTCGGCAATCTGCCGACCGGCGTCAGCTACGCCAGCGACTATTCCGGACCTTCGTTCTTCGAACGGCTGTTCGGCGTAGCGACCCCTGCTCCTCCGCCCGGCCGAAGGCGCCTGCAACCGCAACCGCGGCAGGTGATCACCCGCTGACCGCGCTCTTCAGCCGGGAAGTTTGAATTTCCCCAGCAAAACCAATGGTCCCGCCGGATTTTGGCGAGACCATCCACATTAACCATTCTCCACCCAGATTTGGCCACTGGGCTATTTTTCGCCACACTCAACAGGTTAGGTTAAAGCCTGACTTGGGGACAGGGTGTAAACATCGATTAACCCTCCCGCTTTAAGACTACGTTCATCCTCTTTCGCCACACGGGGTAGCGAAAGAGTCCCTCGATCGGTCGTCCTCTGGGTGGGCTCGAACGTGCTGGCTGGTTTCGCACGCCAATTCAACTCCCTGTCGCTGCCGAGGGTCGGGGTTCATCTCGGCCTGACATCCCTGTTGCTGCTCGCGGGAGCCGGATCGGTCCATGACGCGGCGGCGCTGAACGAAACGCGCACCCTTTCGTTTCACCACACCCATTCCAACGAAGATCTTACCGTCACCTTCAAGCGCGACGGGCGCTATGACGAAGACGCGCTGAAGCAACTCAATCACTATCTCCGCGACTGGCGCAGCCAGGACCAGACCACGATGGATCGTCATCTGTTCGACATCCTCTGGGAGGTCTACCGCGACGTTGATGGCAAGAAGCCGATCCAGATCATTTCCGCCTACCGCTCCCCCGCCACCAACGCCATGCTCCGCCGCCGTTCGTCAGGGGTGGCCCGCTTCAGCCAGCACATGCTGGGCCACGCGATGGATTTCTTCATTCCGGACGTGCCGCTTGAGCAGATCCGCTACGCCGGGCTTCGCCTGCAACGGGGCGGCGTCGGTTTCTATCCGACATCGGGATCGCCCTTCGTCCATCTCGACACCGGCAGCATTCGTCACTGGCCGCGGATGACCCGTGAACAACTGGTCAAGGTATTCCCTGACGGACGCACCGTGCACCTTCCCACCGACGGTACCCCGCTGAAGGGATATGAACTGGCCCGCGCCGACATCGAAAAGCGCGACGGCGACGACAGGGCGATGACCAAGAGCAGCCCAAGCCTGTGGACGGCGCTGTTCAAAGGCAAATCGAATGACGAGGAGGACGAAGGCAGTGCTCCGGCCGTCAGCGAAAAACCGGCTATCGATAAAGCTGCTCCCGTTGGCGTGATGGCCGCCGCCGCGCCCGCCAAATCCACCGAATCCGTGCCGATGCCGCGCTCAAAGCCGTCGGCCGCCGCGACGCTCCAACTGGCTTCCGCCGACGCCCAGATCGTACAGCCCGCAAAACCCAGGCAGGCGGCGGCCGCATCGGCTGACAAAGCCGAGGCGAAACCGGAAACCCCGACCGACATCATCAATGCCCGCGGTTTCTGGGGCGACGCCGCCACAACGCCGAAGCAGGCAACGCCCGCGCAGGTCGCCGCTCTGAGCGCCCGCCGGGCGGTTTCCTCCGCCGACCCGCAATCGACCGCCAGCATCTCCGACGCGTTGGCCTATGCGCCCGCAGCCAATTCACCGCTTGACCGCTCGAACATCGTCGCAGCCACCGCGCCGATTCCCCGCAGCGCCCGGCCAGCATCGGTTTCCCGCAACTCAATGGCCGTCACCGACGTCACCTCCGTGGTCGCCAAGGGTTCGCAGGGACAGGGCAGCGTGGTCTCAACGTCGGCGCGGATCACCGCTTCCAAAGCTACCGACACCGATATCTGGATGCGTGTCATGATCCTGGCGCCGAGCGCGACCACGTCGATGTCCTCGACGGTGATCGGCGATGCCGATCTCACCTCGATGCGCGCGCATTTCGTCAAGCCGCAGGCTGCGGTCGCGATGAGCTTCTCCGACGACCCGCAGATGGGATTGCTGAGCGACCGGTTCACCGGATCGGCAACCGCGTCGCTGGCGACCGAATCATTCGCGATGCGGACCGCATTGCTGCGCTGATCGCCTCGCCGCACACTGCCGCTTTCGCAATTTCAGTGCCGTCCTCGCCGACACCAGGGGCCGCGGGTCTGTTCGACCCGGGAGCCTCTGCCCTCACAACATTCCCAATGCCTGCATGTAGGTTTCCAGGATGGTTTCCTGTTCGGCCCGCTCGTTGGCGTCCTGCTTGCGCAGCCGAACGATGGTGCGCAGCGCCTTGACGTCATAGCCGTTGCCCTTGGCTTCCGCATAGACGTCGCGGATATCATCCGAGATCGTTTTCTTTTCTTCTTCCAGCCGCTCGATGCGCTCGATGATGGCCTTGAGCTGGTCCTTGGCGAATTTTGTCGCGGGCGCTTCCTTGACGGCGGCAGAGGTGGCCATCGGGTACTCCTGAATGAACTGATGTTGGAGGCTTGAAGGCAAGCGCCGCACGCTTCAACGCGAGGCGCATCTCGAAATGACCCTCATGAGTGCGGTGCCTTGCGTCAAGGCAACATCGCGCTCATCCACAGCGCGCCCACAGAAGAAAGCTTCCATCATGGCCAGGAGCGGCCATAACGAAGAGGGATGAAGGCAAGGACGCTCAATGCCCGCTTTGGGCCTTTTTCATCGCCGCCAGTTGTTCGGGACTGGCCGCGCCCTGATGCGCCGATTTCCAGGCCTCGTAGGGCATGCCGTAGACGGCCTCGCGGCTCTCGTCCTTGCTCATCGGCGTACCCTTGGCGTCGGCTTCTTCCTTGAGCCAATTGGACAGGCAGTTGCGGCAGAAGCCCGCGAGATTCATCAGATCGATGTTCTGGACGTCGCTGCGGGCGCGCAGATGTTCGACCAGGCGCCGGAACACCGCCGCTTCAAGTTCCGTTCGGGTTTTCTCGTCAATCGCCATGGCCGTTATCTCGCCGGTTATCTCGCTACTATGCGCAGAATATCGACATTAAATGGGGAGTTGTCACAGAAAATGGGGAGTTGTCACAGATTTTGCCATATCGCAGCGCAAACAGGGTATCAAGCGGAGGAATTTCGGCCGACCTTCGCCTGAAAACGCCTCTGGAGCGTTGACAGCCCCGGCTCGGTCACGCGAAATCAGCAAAGAATTGATATAGCCTCGCTAAATGATCTCTGAACATCCTCATCGCGCCCATCCAAGGTCCACGCACATGATCGCCGGCTTGATGCCGGCGCTGGCGCTCGCGCTCATGTGTCTGTGGAGCAGTTCAGCCGCAGCGGATTTTCGTCTCTGCAACAACACCTCCAGCCGGGTCGGCATTGCGCTGGGCTACAAGGATGCCGAGGGCTGGACCACCGAGGGCTGGTGGAACGTATCGTCGCGCACCTGCGAGACCCTGCTGCGCGGCACGCTGGTCGCACGGTTCTATTATATCTACGCGCTCGATTACGACCGCGGCGGCGAGTGGTCGGGACAGGCTTTCATGTGCTCGCGCGACAAGGAATTCACCATCAAGGGCACCGAGAATTGCCTGGCGCGCGGTTTCGACCGCACCGGCTTCTTCGAGGTCGATACCGGCGAGCAGCGCGCCTGGACCGTGCAATTGACCGAATCCAGCGAACAGCCCGCACAACGGGTGCCGGGAATCCCGGGAACGGTGGGTCCTGAAGGGCCCGCAAACCTTCCCGGTTCGCCAGGCGGGACGCCTCGCCTGTCCAATTCGCCGGGCGGAACGTCTCCGGGGGTGTCTGGTCAGCCGCCAGCCGCTGCACCCGGAACCAAGCCATGAGACGCCTGCGCCGTATCAAAATCCTCGCCACGCTCGGCCCGGCTTCCTCCGACAGCGCCATGATTCGACGGCTGTTCGAGGCCGGTGCCGACGTCTTCCGCATCAATATGAGCCACACCTCGCATGACAAGATGCGCGAACTGGTCAAGACCATTCGCAACGTCGAATCAAGCTACGGCCGGCCGATCGGGATTCTGGTCGATCTGCAGGGGCCGAAGCTGCGGCTCGGATCGTTCGCCGAGGGCTCGATCCAGCTCAAGAACGGCGAAAGCTTCGTGCTCGATTCGGACAAGGCGCCGGGCGACAACAGCCGGGTCCAGCTTCCGCATCCGGAAATTCTCGCGGCGCTGAGGCCGGGCCATGCGCTGCTGCTCGATGACGGCAAGGTGCGCCTGATCGCCGAGGAGACCTCGCCCGAGCGCGCGGTCACCCGTGTCGTGATCGGCGGCCGGATGTCGGATCGCAAGGGCGTCAGCCTGCCCGACACCGATCTGCCGGTATCCGCCATGACGCCGAAGGACCGCGCCGACCTTGAAGCAGCGCTGGTGACCGGCGTCGACTGGATCGCGCTGTCGTTCGTGCAGCGCGCCGAGGATGTCGTCGAGGCCAAGAAGCTGATCCGCGGCCGCGCCGCGGTCATGGCCAAGATCGAAAAGCCGCAGGCGATCGACCGGCTTCCCGAAATCCTCGAAGCATCCGACGCCCTGATGGTGGCGCGCGGCGATCTCGGCGTCGAGCTGCCGCTGGAACGGGTGCCGAGCCTGCAGAAGCAGATGACGCGGCTGGCGCGGCGCGCCGGCAAGCCGGTGGTGGTCGCGACCCAGATGCTGGAATCGATGATCCAGTCGCCGGTGCCGACGCGCGCCGAGGTCTCCGACGTCGCCACCGCCGTCTATGAAGGCGCCGACGCCATCATGCTGTCGGCCGAATCCGCGGCCGGCAAGTTTCCGGTCGAGGCGGTCTCGACGATGAACCGGATCGGCGAGGAAGTGGAGCGCGACCCGACCTATCGCGGCGTGCTTAATGCGCAGCGCGCCGAGCCGGAGCCGACCGTGGGCGACGCCATCGCCGACGCCGCGCGGCAGATCGCCGAAACGCTCGATCTGTCCGCCATCATCTGCTGGACCAGTTCGGGCTCGACCGCGCTGCGGGTCGCGCGCGAGCGGCCGAAGCCGCCGGTGGTGGCGATCACCCCCAATCTCGCCACCGGGCGCAAGCTGTCCGTGGTCTGGGGCGTGCATTGCGTGGTCGCCGAAGACGCCAAGGATCAGGACGACATGGTCGAGCCGCGCCGGCAGCATCGCGTTTCGCGACGGCTTTGCCAGGGCCGGCCAGCGCGTCATCATCGTCGCCGGCGTGCCGCTCGGCACGCCCGGTACCACCAACATGGTGCGCATCGCCTCGGTCGGCCCCGACGGCGACGCCGATATGTGAGACGCGGCCGCCTTCCGGGGCATGCGAGTGCGCCCCTGTCATTCCGGTCGCGCGAGCGCGCCCCTGCAATCAGAGCAGCGTCGCGTCCAGCGTGATCTTGGTATTCAGCAGTTTCGATACCGGGCAGCCGGCTTTCGCCTTACCGGCCAGTTCCTCGAACTTCGCCTTGTCCGCGCCGGGAATCTTCGCCGTCAGGTTCAGGTGCACGGAGGTGATGGCAAAACCGTCACCCTGCTTTTCCAGCGTGACGTCGGCTCTGGTTTCCATCTGCTCGGCGGCGAGCTTGGCTTCGCCCAGGATCAGCGACAGCGCCATGGTGAAACAGGCGGCATGCGCGGCCCCGATCAGTTCCTCCGGATTGGAGCCCGGCTTGCCCTCGAAACGGCTGGCGAAGCCATAGGGATAATCCTTCAGCGCGCCGCTCTTGGTCGAGATCGCGCCCTTGCCGTCCTTGATGCCGCCCTGCCACTTGGCCGATCCGGATGTCGTCGTCATCGGGATGCTCCGTGGGATTTGAAGAAGTAACGTTCGTTAACCGCCAGATCGGCGGCGAATGGGTCCGCGCGCCATGGCGGCCCGAATACACTGCCGAGATGGCTTTTCAGAATGCCGCGGCGTCAGGCGCCCGACCAGCGTTTTTGCCGGCAGCACCGCCTGCACCACGAGGCCGCGGGCACGGGCGTCCATCACGCCGACAGCGCGCAGCGCCAGCAGCGTCACGGTTTGCACGGCGTCACGCAGCTTCGCGGGGTCGTCCATATTGTCCGGCGCCAATGGCCCGACCAGCGCCTCATGCAGCGCGCCGAGCAGCGCGGTCGCGGCCAGTGCCGTATCCTGCGCGGGCAGGTGTCCGGCGCGGACCGCGGCATCGATCCGTGCTGCGAGTCTCGCCGGCGATCTCGCGACGGCTTGCCAGCCGCGAGGCCGTGACGTCGACATCGACCGGTTCGGCCAGGATGCCCCAGGCGAGCTTGCGCTGCGACAGCACATGCACCGCGACCGTGGTGACGGCGGCCGCCAGCGCCGACGACGGCCCGGGCGCTGCATCCGCCGCGCGGCGGATCGCGGCCAGTTCGTCGCGCGAGACGTCCGCGATCAGCTCGGAAATCAGATCCGCCTTGGAGGGAAAGTAGCGGTAGACCGTGCCGGCGGCGACATTGGCGCGGATCGCGACCGGCGCGATCTGTACCGCGGCCATGCCGCCCTCGGCAGCGGCTTCCCGCGCCGCCGCCAGGATGGCGCTGCGCCGCGCCGCGAGCCGCTTCACCACTTGATGGGTCCGCCGATAGACCATGGCGCGTTTCTCGTCCCTCGACGCGCTGTCCGGAGCCGCATGGAGCTCGAGCCAGGGCGCATCTCTTCAGCTGTTTTTGGAGCGATCTCGACACAAATCGCTCTGAAGAACTGAACAACTATTCAGGGACGAATGACAAGACGCGCGGAAACGCAAATATCGGGCTGCAACTCAGCTAAGCGCTGGCGGCGGCCATCAGGAACGGCGCCGGCTCGCGCTCGCCCCAGGGACCGGCGCGGCGCAGGACGAGGGCCGCCAACAATCAGGGTTGACGCCGAGTCCGAGCGGCACGCCGGTAGAACGTGAAGACTGAAGATCAAGGCGAGCGCACAGCCCAAGCGCCGGAAGCTCATAGCGGCGAAAGCCGGTCTTTCAGCCCGATGCGAACCAGGAACGCCACCGGTATCGCCAGCACCATCATGTCGTACATGAACAGATAGGGCGTGGTCACAGCAGCGCACCGATCGCCAGCGCGGCGGCCTTCAGCGAATAGCTGACCCGGCTGCGCCACATCACCGCCAGCACCACCGCAACGCCTGCGCTCAGGATCCAATGGCATATCCAGGCGAGCTGCTCGGTGCCGCCGAAATAACGGATCAGCGCGAACAGGCTTTGCATCTTCCACCACGGAGCCTTGCCCTCGGTGAGGAAGGCCTGCGAGAACAGCCGGCATCCAATGGAAGAAGGCTTGCCAGCTTTCGGTACCGAAGGCGAACCACGACATCACTGCCATGGCAATCGCAACGACAGCCGCCGTCAAGAACACCGTCCACTGCGACGCTGCGATCAGCACCAGCGGAAACAGCAGCCCGTATTGCGGCTTGTAGCTCAACAACCCCAGACAAATACCGGCGAGCACCGGCCGCACCGGTATCAGATAGAGCGTGCCGCCGATCAAGGCCGCGGTGAGAAAGCCGTTCTGCCCGACCAGCGCATTGTTGAACACGACCGGAAACGCCGCCGCGAGCACCAGGCCGAACGGCCGGCCGACGATCGCGCGCATCACGGCAAGATACGGCAAGAAACTGATCGCAACCCAGCCGATGAACGCCGCAGCATAGGGAAACCGCGCCAGCAATGACGCAACGAACAGGAATGGCGGCGGATAGTGCCAGGCGAAATAGCCGGTGAAATCCTGCTTGAGCAGCGCGAGTTCAACCTGCTTCTGGATAACCCAGTCCCAGGCCTGCGCTGGATGGCCTTCGAGCGCGAGCCGGCCCGCCGCCCAGACGTTGACGAAATCGGTCGGAATCCCGGAGCCGCTCGAATCGTAGATCCACCAATGCGCAACATAGGCGGCTGGAAAAAACGTTGCGTTGATGACCAACAGCGCAAAGCAGACGTTCAGCAGCGAGGCTGGAATCTCGCCGTGGCGGGGAGCAATCATCGGGGTGGATGGGGGCGCGGCCATGCGACGTCCTGTTCGCGGGGGGCGCGCTATACAGTTCGTTCGGCGCGCGCACCCTCTGAACCAATAACGCCAACAGCCTTGCAGAAACCTTAAAGCCCGCTTGCGGCAGGGTTTTCGCGGTGAGGTGCGTCCACATTCATCGAACACACCTCCGTATTCCCGCGGCGCGGAGTGCGCCCGAGTTGTGCCTGAACGATCCGCCCAAGGAGGGCGTGGCGCTACCCCAAGGGGGGAGCGGGGAATGCCGGGTGCCCATTGCACCCGCAGCCGCGTGTGTAAGGTAGTAAAACACACGCGTTAGTCACCACGGTCGCACCGGGATCACCCGGCATTCCCGCACGCAATGGTGTTAACGGCTTACTTCGCGCTCTCCCAGGTGACCGGGCTTTCTTGCCACCTTCGCTTGCGCGGATCGCTCCGCGAAACTTGACGCCAGCGTCGGGGCGTCAGGACCACACGACTTTGCCGTTCGCAAGATAGCGCTCTCGTCAACAGCGCAACCCGCGTCCATCGCATCCCTGCCCTACGTCCGTGACGATCGCGAAACGCCCCTTGTGTCCGAAAAATCTGCCAGAATGAGCGAACGGGCGGTTCTGTAAAACCGCCCGTCGCTGGAACTGAGCCCGTTACGCCCCAAAGGCGGCAGAGCCTGGTGATCAGAGCGAGGGACAGCTCCGGTGTCCTCCTCAACCCGAACAGTTGAAAGGGCTTCGAGCCCGAACCGAGCAAGGAAGGGAGTGGATGATGGCACAGAACGATCTCGTTGTCGTCGGTATCGATGTGGCCAAGGACAAGGTGGATGCCTGCATTCGCCGGTTCAAATTGCGGCAGACTTTCCCGAACACCCTCCAAGGGCGCCGCAAGCTGACTGTCTGGCTTCGCAAGTACCAAGTGGGCAAGGCGGTGATGGAGGCAAGTGGCGGTTACGAGCGTGAATGGCGCAACGTGCTACACAACGCCGGCATCGAGGTGCGGATTGTCGATCCCAGGCGGGTCCGCAATTTTGCGCTGTCGGCCGGGCGTTTGGCGAAGAACGATCCGATCGACGCGGAGATGATCGCCTGGTTCGCTGAAACGTTTAGCCAGGCACCCGGCCAGGTTCCCGATGCCGCGCGTGAGGAACTCGCAGGGCTGGCGAAAGCGCGCAAGGCTCTGATGGACGTCAAGATCCGACTGCAAGCTCAGAACGAGCATGCAGCACCGGAACCGGCTCGGAAGGCCCATGCGCGCATCTTGAAGAGCCTCGCCGCCGAAATCGACAAGCTTGAGGTCGCAATCTCCGCCAAGATCAAAGCCACACCGGAGTTCGCCGAGCGGGCCGAGATCATCCAGAGTGTTCCGGGCCTCGCGCAAACGACGTCCGCAATCCTTATTGCGGGGATGCCAGAGCTCGGACAGGTCAGCGACGAGGTCGCCGCGGCCTTGGTCGGGCTCGCTCCTTATGACGACGATAGCGGCAAGCGGCGCGGCGAGCGCCACATCAAGGGCGGCCGCCGCTGGGTCAGAAACGCCATCTACATGCCCTGTCTCGGCGCAGCGACACAGAACAACCCGGTGCTTGGGGTCTTCTATCAGCGTCTGATTGCTAAGGGAAAGGAGCCGAAGGTTGCGCTCGTCGCCTGCATGCGCAAGCTGATCATCATCCTCAACACCATGCTCGCACGCCGCCAGAAATGGAATCCTGGCGCTCACGCTATCGCTTGACTGCGAGCGCTCTTACTGCGCTCGGTCCCCGACCAAGCGCATGACCGTCCGCCAGACCGGTAAACGGGCGGGGTCAAGGCCGTCAGCCGCCAAAGGCGGGGGCGCGTCAGCGCCAGCCTTGAGGCCGACCGATGACCGGTCTACCCAACTAACAGCACAGTTGCTCCGTGTGGGCTGGGATGGCGAGGGATATGCAGGTGATTTGCGTCGGAAGGGAATGAAAATATTTTTGCGAAGGGGACTCGACAGGCGAACCGCTGATTTGCCCGTCGGGCAAAATCGGCCGACCTGTTGGGCGGACTCTGCGCGCCAAGTCAGTTAAGTGCACTGTCACCGTAATTCCGTAATTTTGCACAGAAATGTTGAAGCCCGGTAACGTTACGGGCGGATGCAACTTCGCCCTCAAGTGCAAGCCAACCCAACGAATACTTTAATGCCCGTCACCGGCGGGTGGCGGGCTGGGTGCTCTTCACTTCTTTATATCAATCCAGCAAAATCCTTTGGCCAAGCCATTGTCGCCAAAGCACTTTGGTGCAGCGTACCACTTGCATTTTAACCAGCTTGGGCCAGCTCCCAGAGCATTCACATAGTGCGTCGAACCACTGCCTTCTATCTCGGTTCCTCCAAAATGCCCCCCAGACCAATCAAACGTTACGTTGGGGGGAGGTGTAAACACTAGCTCAAGGTCTGTTTCTGACCCGCACCCGTCGGCGTGAACCTCCTTTACGGGCGTCTGGCATCGAGTTGCCGTGCATGAGGTGACCGCGCCAGAGTGTAGGCTCTCCGGAAGCAACTCCTCTGCAGCTAATGCATTGATCAGGACGACGAGCGATACTGCGGTCAACGAACATATTCGGATCATAATAAAAACTCCCTGCTCTAATTTTGGTAGAAAGTTATGTTATTGATGACCTTAAAGCGAAGGTTATCTAAACTTGCTTTTTTTCGCTTTGCAATCGGCATTAGTTCTGGATTGCTGCGGCAGCCTGTCGCACGCTGCACGGGATTTCGCGTTGTGACAGTGCACTTAACTGTCCCGCTATAGGGCCGCTTTCAAGTTGCGACAATTGAGTGCACTGTCACCGGAAACTCCAATCGGATGACCGGGCGAGCAATCGTCACTCAAACAAAAATGGAAACTCCGCGCCGCTGCCTTGGCGTATCTTTTCGTATAACTGTTGCGAATCGCGCCCTTCTTCATGGGTCGCGAGATCAAGTAGTAATTCCTTCCCGCGTGCTTCGCAAAAATGATCCAATCGCCGGTGAGTCCGCGTTCGGCGCGATCTTTATAGCCGTCAAAGACAAGCCGGTGGGCAGCGATCCCTTGCCATCGGTCTTGCTCCTCCCCGTACTTTTCCGCAACGTCCTGAAGCATCGGCAGCAGGTCTCGATTCCCGCCGCCGGTCAGGTTCCAACGAATATCGACGTTCTTCAAAAAATGTCGTGGCGCTGAGTAATGTTTGTGCCAGAACGGCAGCAGGGGAGGATGTCGAAATGGCTCTTCACGCTTGGTCTTCAATTGCGGACCAATGCCTTCAAGATAATCGATCTCGCCAAGCACGAAATGATCCTCCTTCAAGACAGTTTTCACATTGAGAAATCTGACGGCAAAAGATAGGCTTATTCGATCTGCGCAGCGACGATCATTGAACAGAGCGCGTTTTATTGCGCTGATCTGATCCTTGTCAAAGCTCACCTTGACCATTTCGCTCAAATCGTTCTCCACCGTGCGATCAGAAGATCGAAATAATTTTATCCTAGGCCTGTTTGAGAATATTTTCGGTCGACAGATCGTCGCCGCAGGCTTTCAACACATGCTCGAGCGCCAGCGTCGCAAACTCTATTCGACGCGTCATTCAATATTATTTCTTGTTCGCGGCGGCCTCGTTCTTGATCTGCTCTATGATGGGCCCAAGTTCTTTCAGCGCGGCGGCGTCCTCGGCGCTGAGCTGCTCCGGCGGGCAACGCGCGTCGGTGTGCTGGATGGCGTGAAACATTTGGCGCGTGAGCGGCAATGGAGCGCAGCCATGATCCTGCTCACAAACGAAGTCGAATTCCGCGCGCGCCGCTTTGTGGCACTCGAAGCAATTGAGCCCCAAAAAATTGTTAACTTCCTCGGCTCCGTGGCTGACAATTTTCGTGCCGTTCTTGTCGGTGTCTAGGGCGAAGAACTCCCAATCGTTCGTCCCCGGGCTGAACCCCTTCTGCTGTTTGACCATCACCTCGTTGGGTATCAGCTGCAACACGGATCCTTCGGGAAATTGACCCTTACCCGCCGTTGCTACATCGACAGTGCCCGCCAGATTGCCGGCCAGATTGTCTACAAAGAAGTGCTTTACCGAGGTCAACTTGGTGATGCATTTGAACTGAGAGGCATCAACCTTGTATTTCGGTTCACCGGCCTGCACGTTGCCGGCGCACAGCAGAAGCGCGGCAAAACACGAGACCTTGCCTGTCTCGGCCAAAATCCTGGTAAGGCTCTTCTTCATCCGAGTCCCCTCCCTGTTTGGTTCTATTGACGGCTCGCAATCCAGGAGCGAGGTTAATCGCACCTTTTCACGATCACAAGAGACCCAGAAAAGCTGCTTTCCAGACTCGCCCGCACAAAACCGCGCTTACCAAATCGGACCGCGGTGTGATTTGCGTTGCTCTTTCGGGATCACGAATTTCAATCCGGACCAGACGTCGTCGATCGCACAGACCTTGATATCCACGAGTCCAAGCGGGAGTGCCGTATCGCGCACCACAACATCCGTCAGGTCGGTCGCGACACCGGAAGACTGCTTCGGCCACGACACCCAGATCATGCCGTCCGGTCCGATGGCATCGCGGCTGCCGCGCAGTTTGCCGGCCAGCCCCGCCGCTTGCTTTACGAATAAATGCACCATGTCGAGCGGCGCCCGCAGCCGCTTTGCGAACGTCACATCGGCCGGCAGTGGGCCTACGATGTCGCCATAGGCGGCCGGCGCACCGTCGATAAAAATGCAAAAGCCCGGCTGGATGCCGAGCTTTTGGATGAGAGATTTGCCGGAATAGCCGGCCGGCGCAGCCGCTTTACGCCTGCGGCTGCGGCTCCAGGCCGGCATCCGGATCGGGGCGCGGGCGCGGCTTGCCGGCCGGCGGCACCGCCGAGGTGCGCGGGGTGGACGGCTCCAGCACCAACTCGCGGTTGGGCTTCTTGCCTTTCAGCAGGTCCTGAATCTCGTCGCCGGTCAGCGTCTCGAATTCAAGCAGGCCCTTGGCCAGCGCTTCGAGGTCGGCGCGCTTCTCGGTGAGGATCCGCGTCGCTTCGTTGTAGCCCTGTTCGACAAAACGCCGGATCTCGCTGTCGATCTTCTGAACCGTCGCCTCCGACGCGTTCTGGGTCCGCGACACCGACATGCCGAGGAAAACCTCATCCTGGTTTTCGCCGTAGGACACGGTGCCGAGTTCTTCGGAAAGACCCCACCGCGTCACCATCATCCGCGCCAGCCGGGTCGCCTGCTCGATGTCCGACGAGGCTCCCGAGGTGACCTTGTCGCGGCCGAACACCAGCTCTTCGGCGACACGGCCGCCCATCATGATGGCGAGGCGCGAGGTCATCTGCTCCAGCGACATCGACAGCTTGTCGCGCTCGGGCAGCTGCATCACCATGCCGAGCGCACGGCCGCGCGGAATGATGGTGGCCTTGTGGATCGGATCGGTCGCGATCACGTTGAGGCCGACGATGGCGTGGCCGCCTTCGTGATAGGCGGTCAGCATCTTCTCTTCCTCGGTCATGACCAGCGACTTGCGCTCGGCGCCCATCATCACCTTGTCCTTGGCCTCTTCGAATTCCGCCTGCGTCACCATGCGCTTGTTGCGCCGCGCCGCCGTCAGGGCCGCCTCGTTGACGAGGTTCATCAGGTCGGCGCCGGAGAAGCCGGGCGTGCCGCGGGCAATGGTCTTGAGGTTGATATCCGGCGCCAGCGGCACCTTGCGGACGTGAACCTTGAGGATCTGCTCGCGGCCGACGACGTCCGGATTCGGCACCACCACCTGGCGGTCGAAGCGGCCGGGGCGCAGCAGCGCCGGATCGAGCACGTCGGGCCGGTTGGTGGCCGCGATCAGGATCACGCCTTCATTGGCCTCGAAGCCGTCCATCTCGACCAGCAACTGGTTCAGCGTCTGCTCGCGCTCGTCATTGCCGCCGCCGAGGCCGGCGCCGCGATGGCGGCCGACCGCGTCGATTTCGTCGATGAAGATGATGCAGGGCGCGTTCTTCTTGGCCTGCTCGAACATGTCACGCACGCGGCTGGCGCCGACGCCGACGAACATCTCGACGAAGTCCGAACCCGAAATCGTGAAGAACGGCACGTTGGCTTCGCCGGCCACCGCGCGCGCGATCAGCGTCTTGCCGGTGCCGGGAGGCCCGACCAGCAGCACGCCGCGCGGAATCCGTCCGCCGAGCCGCTGATATTTTCCGGGATCGCGCAGGAACTCGACGATCTCCTGCAGGTCCTGCTTGGCTTCATCGACGCCGGCGACGTCCTCGAAGGTGACGCGGCCATGCGCCTCGGTCAGCATCTTGGCGCGCGATTTGCCGAAGCCCATCGCCTTGCCGGCGCCGCCCTGCATCTGCCGCGACAGGAAGATCCACACGCCGATCAGCGCGATGAACGGCAACCACGAGACCAAGAGCGACACGAACCACGGCACGTTGTCGCCGGGCGGCTTGGCGGTGATCGGTGACCTTGCCGTCATACAGCCGCTTGACCAGCGTCGGATCGTTCGGCGCGTAGGTCTGGAAGCTCGAATTGTTGTTGAAGGTGCCGTGGATTTCCGGCCCCTGGATCACGACGTCGCGAACGTGGCCCTGATCGACCTCGGTCAGAAGCTGCGAGAACGAGATGTCCTGCGAGGAGGCACGCTGACCAGGGTTCTGGAAGAGCGTGAACAATGCCAACAACAGCAGAACAATAATGACCCAGAGGGCGAAATTGCGCAGATTGGCGTTCATCGATCTTCCTTCGTGGTCGCGCGGATCGCGGCCTTATGTCCTTGGGCAGACGACCGAGAGGAAATCCCCCGTTCGACTGCCTTACAATCTAGGTGTCGCCCCGGTCGCTGCCAAGGGAACCACGCAGGACTATTTAGCGCATCTTAGCGCAATTCCCGCTCAAATAATGGCGTCGGGACGGGTGTTTTCCGAGGTGGTTAAGGTGCCGGGGCGTCGGGAAGCGGTGTCGATGCCGGATTGCCGCTTTAGAGCCCCTTCCGTTCCGATTGAATCGGAACGGAGGCTCTACTCCTTTATTTGACGCGTTTTCTTCACGCGAACCGGTTTCCACCCCGCATCAAGTGCGGGGCAGGCTTTCGCTCGAAAACGCTTCAATCCGCGCGATGCCGACGCGGCGGCGCCGGCTCGACACGGATCCGGCCGTCGATCAGGCTGACCAGCGCGCCCGCGAGGGTTTGCTTCAGCCTCGGCCGGCGCGCGCCGGTATTTTCCGCCGCCATGCGATCCAATGCCGCCAGCAAGGCTTCAACCTTGCCAAGTTCTGCCGGCCCCTCGTGACCGAACCGCTCGATCGCGCGCAGCAACAGCCGGAGGCGGATTTCCTCCGGCATGCCGGCAAAAGCCTTGGCGTCAAAGCTGCGTCAGAAGCCTTGGCGTCAGAAGCCTTGGCGTCAGAAGCCTTGGCGTCAAAAGCCTGGGCGCCGAACCCGGAATGCCTGATCTCGCGATCCCTCAACGCGAGATAGCGCTCGGCGCCATCGACCAGAACTTCCACCGCGGCATTGGCTCGGGCAAGCCGCGACGCCAGCCGCGCCAGATTGCGAGCGTCGCCGCCCTCGGCGGCCAGAGCCGGCATCACCGCGCGGAGGCGAGGCCGGGTGAAATTCGGGTCGCGGTTGGTCGGATCGTCGGCGAAGCCGATCCTTGGCCTTTTTCAGGGTCGCGACGAGCTGCGATTTCGCAACATGCAAGAGCGGACGCGCCAGCAGCACGCCATCGCGTTCGGACTGCCGCGCCATCGCCGCCAGACCGGCGATGCCGCTGCCGCGCATCATGCGCATCAGCAGCGTCTCGGCCTGATCGTCACGGGTATGCGCGGTGAAGATGTGGGTGGCGCCGTGGGTCCGCGCGGCCTGCGCCAGCAGATGGTACCGCGCCGCCCGCGCCGCGGCGGGCAATCCGGTTTTCGGCTTGGCGCCGATCCATCGCATCGTGCGATGCGGCAGTTCGAGGCTGCGCGCCAAAAGCTTGACGTCACGGGCCTCGGCGGCGGACTCGGCGCGCAAGCCATGATCGACGGTGACGGCGAAGAGCCGCGGCCCGCGCGCCAAAGCGCTGCGCCAACGGACCGCAAGCCACATCAAGGCGATGGAAATCAGGGCCGCCCGAGACCGCAAGCACGATCGCAGGAGCAGCCTTCCAGTCCGCGAACAGACGTTTGGCATCCTGTGCCGAGATCGCTGAATGATCGTCGTCGGGCATGGCGTTCGGAAACGAGACGGTTTCATCTCGAGATCAGGTCCGAGACCATGCTTTAGCACTTAACCCGCTTCTGCTCGCGGTCCACGGCCGCTTTGATGCCGCTCGAGGCATGCGGATATTTCCGCGTCACCTCGCCGAGCGCGGCGCAGGCGGCCTCCTTCTCCTTCAGGGCCGCCAGCGATTGTCCCAGCCGCAGCAAGGCGTCCGGCGCTTTCGCCGATTTGTCGAATTTGGTGGTTACCGCAAGAAAGGCCTCGGCGGCGTCGCGATAGCGCTGGCGCTGGAAAAAACTCTCGCCCAGCCAGTATTGCAAATCCGCCGTCAAGGGATCGCTGGGGTATTTTTGCGCGAAGTTGCGCATGGTCTCTTCCGCCAGCGCATAATCCTTGCGCTCCATATAACCGATGCCGAGATCGAACTCGTCCTTTGGCGTCGCCGACGGCGGCAGAGTGGTCAGTCCGGCACGCGCGCCGGGCTGCGCCGGATTGGCATTGCCAAGATCGAGCGGTTCGCCGGCGTCGCGTCCGCCGGGCGCGCCGACCGCTGCGTCAGCCGGGACCGGGAGCTGGCCACCGCCAAGCGCGCGCGGCGCGCCGGGAGCATTCGGATTTTGGTTGGGATCGAAGGCATCGCCACGGCGCCGGCCTGGCACCGGCGGCACGCCTTCCGGCTCCTGGACGATCGGCGCCGGGGCTGCGACCTGCTGGCCATATTCGGGCTGGACCGGTGGCTGACGGTAGGCCGGACCGGGCTGCGTCGGAGCCACCGTGGCGATGCCGGGCTGGGCGACCGGGGCCTGACCGCCGGGTGCGACTTGCGCGCCGCCCTGGAGCAACCGCAGACGTTCTTCGAGCTGCCGGTTGCGGTATTGCAGCTCCTCATTCTGGCCGGTCAGTTGCCGCAGCTGATTCTCCAGCTGCTGAATGCGCATCTCCGGGTCTTGGTCATCGGATTGCGCCAGGACCTGTTGTGCCAGGGCTTGTTGTACCAACGCCTGCGAACCAAGCGCCAGCATCGCCGACATTGCCGCGACGCGGGTAATTCTATGAAATCTGGATGGCATTTTGGCCTGACGACGAAATCGGCGTGACATCGAAAGCGGAATACATTGGGAGACGGAGTACGCCAAAAATGTGACTGAGACAAATTAATGCCTCGGCCAAGGTGCCAGAATAAAGGTGCCGAAACAAAGCCGGCGCCCGAAGGCGCCGGCGAAGAACTTTGCGTCAGGCGAACACTCAGGAACTGGCGTTCAAGACCGTGACGGCGCGGCGGTTCTGCGACCAGCACGAGATGTCATTACAGACTGCGACCGGGCGTTCCTTGCCGTAAGAGATCGTCCGCATCCGGCTCGGATCGATACCGCGCGACGCGAGGAAGGTACGAACCGATTGGGCACGCCGCGCACCCAGCGCGATGTTGTATTCGCGGGTGCCGCGCTCGTCTGCGTGGCCTTCGATGGTGAACGAGTAGCGGTTGTAGCTCTGCAGCCACTGCGCCTGCTTTTCCAGGGTCGCGATCGCCTGCGGTGACAGATCGGTCTGGTCGCTGTCGAAGAACACGCGGTCGCCGACATTGACCACGAAGTCCTGCTGGCTGCCCGGGGTCGCAGCACTTGCCATCGCGCCGTCGGCGCCAAGGTTCTTGTTTGCACAGGCGCCCATCGACAACGCCACCGCGAACACCGCGGCCAGTTTCAATCCCTGGAGGATACGCATTTGATGTTTCATTCCGGAGCCTCCACGCTCACGTTTTTCGACTGTTATCCGGTCTACAGGGCGAGGGTTAAGCGAACGTTCCGTCAACCTTGATGGGGTGTTGCCGGACACGATCAAATGCCGGCAAACGGCGAAAAGCAACCGTGATGGTTAATGCGTTGTAAATGTGGCGCGAGGGTGAAGGCAAGCGGGAACAAGGCCGGAATCACCCTTCGGGCGTTCAGCATCCGGCCCGAAGGGCAGTTTGCACGCCAATTTGGCAGAAATCCTGCCGGCGAACGGCAATTTCCCGCCGGTCCCGACCGGCCCGTTCAGGAACTCGGAACGATCGAAGCAGGCTCGAAGGTCGAGATCACGGTGGGTCGAAGGAGCGACGAGAACGCTGGAACAGCATCCGTCGCTCGAAAGCACTCGAGCGCAAAATGGGAAAACGGGCCAGGACCCGTTCCCGCAAGGCCCGGAAATCGGACGCCATCAATGCCACCTTTGCCAATGCGTTCGGAAACGGGCGCGGTTCGGCGATGGTCTCGTGCATAAACACCCGGCGATAAAACGACTGGTGCCCGGCACGAACGAGCGCGAGCCCGGTATCGGCGTTGAAATACTCGCATGCCAGATAGGCCAGCCGAAGCGTCAGATAGGGAAGCTCCGGAAACCGCTGGGCTTTCTCGGGGTCTGCGACAAAGCGCGCCGGATCGATGAAAACCTCACCCTTGTCGAGGCGCGGGTGAAGAACATCGCCGAACAACTCGGTTGTATAGGACATCCGCCGTTCCGGCGTCAGGACGTGGAGACGGATAGAGCTGCAGAGTTCTCCGTCAACATAGATTCCGAACGTCATGGCATCGGGCGCATCGTCATAACGATCGCTGTAGCGCCCGGACTCCGACGGCGGGATCAAGTCGCCGTGCCGATAGGCCCTGTAGCGCATCAAATAAAGCTGATCTTTTTCCTCGGGAGTTTCGATGAGTCGGTAATCGACTCGGTCAAACAGCGCTCCTCCCCGCACAAAGGGCGAAGTGCGCGGTTCGGCTCCGGACTTCATCTGATGCTCCCATACTTGCAAACAACCTATGCGAGTGGAGAAAAAGATTAACAGTCCGTTAACAAAATTGCAAAGCTATCGAAATATTAGGGTTAAGGCCGGGGTCGACACGGATTCGGAACCCGCAGGATCAGTTGCCTCAGGCGATCGATCGCGATGGAACCACCACCAGCGGCTCATCCGGCCCACGGCGGCCGTGCGACGCGTTCAGCAGCTGGCGCACGCGCACCGCGGGTACCGGCCGGCTGAACAGATAGCCCTGCGCCTCGGTGACCGTGCCGTCGGCACTGATCAGTTCCAGTTGCTCGTTGGTTTCGATGCCTTCGACCACGACCGACATGCCGAGATCGGCACTGAGCCGCGCCACACCACGCAACAGCGTCAATGGACGATCGGTATCGATACCCTCTAGGAAGGAACGGTCGATTTTCACCTTCTGCAACGGGAAGTTGTGCAGATAGCTCAGGCTCGAATAGCCGGTGCCGAAATCGTCCAGCGAAATCCGTACCCCAAGGGCACGCAACTGGGACAGCACGTCGTGGGTCACTTGGGTGTTACGCAGCAGGGACGATTCGGTGATCTCGATTTCGAGACGGTGCGCGGGCAGCCCGGAGACTTCCAGCGCGTAGCGAACCTCGCTCAACACGTCGCGCTGGTGGAATTGCTGTGGTGAAAAATTGACCGCAACATTGACGCCCTCGGGCCATTTCATGCATTCCATGCAGGCCTTGCGCAGAATCCACCGGCCGAGATCCACGATCAGGCCCATGTCCTCGGCAACCGGAATGATATCGATCGGGGAAACCGTGCCTCGCACCGGATGGTTCCAGCGCAGCAGCGCTTCGCAGGTCGATATCCTCCCGGATTTGAGATTGATCAGCGGCTGGTAGAACAGCTCGAATTCCTCGTTGGCCAGCGCCTTGCGCAGGTCCAGTTCCAGAATGCGGCGTGACTCGACAGTTTGCGCCATCTCGTCGCGGAAGAAGCAGAAGGTTCCACGGCCATCCGCCTTGGCGCGATAGAGCGCCATGTCGGCGTTTTTGAGCAGCGTATCTGCGCTGCCCCCTTGCGGCGAGGTCATCGCGATCCCGACGCTGGCGCCGATCTCGACCAGGTGATTGTCGATCTTGTAGCGCTCGCTCAAATGCTCGACTATTCGCCGGGCGAGACCCGCGGCGTCCTCGTTCGATTTGATGTTTTGCTGGAACACCACAAATTCATCGCCGCCGAACCGCGCCACGAAATCCTCCGGGCGCAACATTTCGCGCAACCTGTCGGCGACCGCGCACAACAGCTGGTCGCCGCACGGATGACCCAGGGTGTCGTTGACCTGCTTGAACTGATCGAGGTCAATAAACAACAATGCCGACAATTGGTCGGCATGATGCGGAACCGCCAACAGACGTTCGATCTCGTCGCGGAAATTGAGCCGGTTGGGCAGCGCCGTCAACTCGTCGTAACGCGCCAAATGGGTAATTCTGGCTTCGGCGTTGCGCCGTTCGGTGATGTCTTCGAGCAGCACGACAGCGCCGCCGCCGGCCATCGGTTGAAATGTCCATGACAGCGACCGGACCGTGACGGGGTCGGGATCGGTGGTGATGATATCCTTGGCCTGCGAATTCTCGATTTCCGAGAGGATCATTCTTCCGCTCGCCGCCGAGATTGATCCGGCTCCGACGCTAGCGGATATGATATCGGCGGCACTCGCGCCGGGATACACGAGATCGTCGGACAGGCTCATCATCTCGCTAAAGCGATAATTCATCACCGCAAGGCCCCCGTCGGCGCCAAACATGCACAAGCCGTGTGGCATGTTGTTCAGGGCAGTGTCGAACTGGCCGGCCAGCGCCGCCTCGCGCTCCCGCGCGATTAGCGCCTGCATGAATATTTTGTGCAGATTAGCCGAGATTTGGATGAGAGCCACGATAAATGCGGCGCACACGACTGACATGGCGATGTAATAGGGTGTGCCATGCAACGCCAGCGCGACCACCGTCGGACCGAAGCAAAGTGCAACCTGCAATTGGAATAACCACTGCCGCCCATAGGCCCTGGCCGCACCTCCCGCCACGAGGCCGGTGGTGACGGATAAAGCAATCATATGGGCCACGGCGTCGTCGCTGCTCAACAAAGTGGTGGCGCACCATATGCCGATCGCAGCGGGTTGAATTACCGCCCGAGTCTGATAGCGCTCCTTCCACCCCGCAGCTTTAGCGGCCGTCAGGGTCGATTTGCGCGCTTGGTACCGCTGCAAGTCGATCGCCCGGATGGCGCCGGTCGCGATCAGAAGCGCGACACACGCCCAGATGAGAGTTTCTCCCGTCTTCAGCGCGGTCATGGCCGCCGCTATGGCCGCGAAGACGAGACCCGTAAGCAGCGGAGCAGGAGCTTCGAACAGCGAATCGATCAACGCCGCGCGAATGGACGGCGATATCTCCTGCTCAGTGACTTCCCGCTGATTGGCAAGCTGCATTTTCGGGCGCGCCGGGTCCTCTTCAGGCTTGCAGTTCTAGCGCTCGCAGATGAAGTCTTTCTGAGGGAACATCGTTACCGGGAGGTTGCCATTGGTTCGCCTGGGCGAAAATCCTCCTGTTAAATCAGCGGGCTAGGCAAGTTTTGCCGGCGGCGAGGCCGGCGCCGGTCGGACGGCGGCGACGATTCAGGACAGCAGGGGCGACCAGGCCGGATCGGACGCAAATCCGGGGGTAGGAACCCGTTGTTCGCTTCGGCCGGAAATGTCCACGGTAAACAGCGAAGGTCCGTCATTGCCGCCGGGGTCGCGGAAGAACATCAGGACGCGGCCGTTCGGCGCAAAGGTCGGTCCTTCGTTGTGGAATCCGGACGTAAGAATCCGCTCGCCCGAGCCGTCCGGCTTCATGATGCCGATCGAAAACTGTCCGCCGCCCTGTTTGGTAAACGCAATGTAGTCGCCACGCGGCGACCATACCGGAGTCGAATAGGTCCCGTCTCCGAAGGAGATGCGTTGCGCGGGTCCACCGGTCGCCGGCATCACGTAGATCTGCGGCTTTCCGCCGCGGTCGGATTCGAAACACAGCCGGGTGCCGTCGGGCGCATAGGACGGCGAGGTATCGATCGCCGGCGTATCGGTCAGGCGCGTGGTCGATTTCGAACGCAGATCCATCACGAACAGGTTCGAGTTGCCGCCCTGCTGGAGACTCATGATGATGCGCTGGCCGTCAGGCGAGAACCGCGGCGAGAATGACATGCCGGGGAAGTTGCCGACGATCTCGCGCTGCCCGGTCTCGATATTGAACAGATAGACCCGCGGGTCGCCCTGGCCGAATTCCATATAAGTGATTTCTTGGGTCGACGGCGAAAATCGCGGGGTCAGCACAAGATCGGTGCCGCGTGTCAGGTAGCGAACGTTGGCGCCGTCCTGATCCATCAGCGCCAGGCGCTTGATACGTCGTTGCGCGGTTCCGGATTCGTCGACGAACACCACGCGGCTGTCGAAATAACCTTTCTCTCCGGTCAGGCGCTCGTAGATCTGGTCGGAAATGATGTGCGCGATTCGCCGCCAATATTCCGGCGACGTAAAATATTGCTGGCCGGCAAGCTGTTGACCGGTGGCCACGTCCCAGAGCCGGAACTCCGCCTTCAGACGCCCGTCGCCCTGCCGGGTCATCCGACCCGTCACCAGCGCCTGGGCGTTGATGGTCTTCCAGTTCTGGAATTGCGGCGCCGTATCGATGTTGGTGATTTTTTCGATATAGGCAGCCTGATCGATCGGCGCGAACAAGCCGCTGCGCTTGAGGTTGTTGGTAATGACCTGGGTCACGCCGGCACCGACCTCGCCGTCCGAGGGCGTTCCTGCCACGAAATTGGGAATCGCGATCGGCAACGGCACGAATTCGCCCTCGGGAACGATGACCCGCTTGGGCGGACCCTGCTGCGCGAAAGCGTTGCGGACGTCACCGCCCGCTAACACGCCCAGTGTGGCGATCCCGGAAAGTATCTGCCGGCGGCTCGGGCGGAACGGCATCTCACGCAGTCGATCTTTGTCGGTCATCGTTACGGCTTCATTTCATATCGGCGATCGTCAGTAGGCGACCGCTCTCAGGTCTTTCGTTCGGTGAATACCGGCGCAAAATATTTCCATTCTTCGAAATAGGCTGCGGGCAGATTATACGGCTGGCATTCGATGATCGCGCGCAGCGCGCTCTCCTGATAGACGCGAAGATACGGCGTCGCCGGCGTCCCTTCCGGAACCGGCATCCCTTCCAGCGTGCCATCGCGCTTGAGCTTGATGGCGAAGGCTGCCTCGGGATTCTGGCTCTCGATACCGCCATAGGGTTTTTTCCAGCAGCGCTCGACCTGCGACTGGAACATCGCGCCCCAGGTCGCTGAATTATCCGCGGCCTTGCCCTTGGCAAGGCCCAGCGCCGCGTTGGAATTCAGCGTATCGCCGGCGACCGCCTGCCGGGTCGGATCGCGCTTGTCGAGCAATTCCGCAATCTTGGTCTGATCGAAGGTCCGTTCCTTCGGCTTTTGCGGCTGCGGCGGTGGCGTCGCCGCCTGGACTTGCGGCTTCGGCGGCGGCTTCTTCTCTTCCTTCTTCAAGGCTTCCGCGATCGGATCGACCTTGGGTGGATCCGGCTTCTTCTCGATCGGCTTCGGCTCTTCCTTGGGCTTGCTCTCGGCGACCGGCTTCGGCGGGTCGGGCTTTTTCTCGACCGGTTTTTCAACCGGCTTCGGCTGAGGCGGCGGCGAGGTGTCGGTCACGACTGGCGGCTTCTCGCTGATCTTGCCGACGGTGTCATCCACCGGCTTGGCTTCGGCGACTTTCTCCACCAGCGGCTTCGGATTCTCCTTCTTGCCGGATTTCATGCCGGCGGTGACCTTGGCCAGCTGATCGGCGGAAATGATATCGACCGGCAAGGATTCTTCCGGCATCGACTCGAAGGCTTTGGACGAGAACGACACAAGTCCCCACCCGATCACGAGAACGTGCAGGGCCACAGACGCAACCAGTGTCTTGTCGACCTTCACTGCCTAGTTCCCCTGCTCCACTTCGGTGACGAGCGCCAGCCGCTTGAACCCGGCGCCAGACAATTTTCCCATCACCCTTGCTACGGTCCCGTAGTCCGCCTTCTTGTCCGCCCGCATGAATATACGCTCGTCCAGGCCGCCGCGGGCGTCGGTGATCGCCTTTAATTTCGGTACCAGTTCGTTCATCGCAACTTCAGTGTCGTTGATGAACACCCTTCCCTTGACGTCGACCGAAAGCTGCAGCGGCGTCTTGTCCTGCTCCAGGCTCTTGGCCTGCGTCTGTGGCAGGTCGAGCGGTACGCCCACCGTCAATAGCGGCGCCGAGACCATAAAGATGATCAGCAACACCAGCATTACGTCCACCATCGGCGTGACGTTGATCTCCGCCATCACGGCGCGACGCCGGCCGCGGCGTCCGCCGCCCGGCGAGCCTGCCATATTCATCGCCATGATCTGGTGCTCACAATGCGCTCACAATATACCGCTCCTCACGTCCGCTCGTCGATCTGGCGCGACAGGATCGCAGAAAATTCATCGGCAAAACCTTCCAGCCGCTGGGCCTGCCGGTTCACCTCGGACGTGAATTTATTGTAGAAAATAGTCGCCGGAATGGCGGCGATAAGGCCGATTGCGGTCGCAAACAGCGCTTCGGCGATGCCGGGGGCCACGACCGCCAGCGAGGTATTCTTCGAGGCGGCGATCGACTGGAAGCTCGACATGATCCCCCAGACCGTGCCGAACAGGCCGACGAACGGACCCGCCGAGCCGACCGTCGCCAGCACCAGCAGCCGGCGCTCCAACCGCTCGATCTCGCGGGCGATCGAGACGTTCATCACCTTCTCGATCCGCATCTGAAGCCCGGCGAACGACCGCGCCTGGCTTTCGAACGACCTTTTCCACTCGCGCATGGCCGCGACGAAGCACGCCGCCATCGATTGCGTCGGCTTGGCCGACAATGCACGGTAAAGTTCCTCGATCGACTGCCCGGACCAGAACGCCTGTTCGAAACGATCCATGGCCCGCTTGGTGCGGGCATACAGGATGATCTTGTCGATCGCGATCGCCCAGACCCAGACCGAACAAGACAGCAGTCCCAGCATGACGACCTTGACGATCCATGCAGCCTGCAGAAACAGTGCAATCAGCGATACGTCGCTAGACGCCATTGGCAAGGCTGACTGAGCCACGTCGGCCGGATTCATGAGCGGTATCCTCTCAACGCAAGTGTCCCATATCCCCCGGGAGCAAATGGCTGCCGGTTCCATAGCCGCGCACCCGGCGCGGCAAGCGCCAGCGCGAGAGGCCTTATTTCGTGTCGCATGGGAGGCCCGTCCGAAGCCGAGGCCTGCATCCCCTGCCAACGTGTCAAAACGAGGGCTATCAGCGCGTCTTTAAGCCCCTAACCAGACGCTAATCATGGTTAAGGCGAGGTTACCGAAGTGGATTTCGGCCCACGGCGAACGACGGTAACCGGGTCGGGGCTCTTTGCCAGCTTTTCGGAGTAACCGATCCCGAGGTCAGGCTGGAACCCGTTCGGGGCAATTGATCAGGCGCGCGGGGACGCCGACCGCCGTGCAGCCGCTTGGCACGTCGCACGTCACGACCGAACCGGCGCCGATCTTGGCAAAGTCTCCGATATCGATGTCGCCGAGAATCGTCGCCCCCGTGCTGAGCAGGACGCCTCTGCCGATCTTGGGCGCACGGTTCGGGGTTTCGACCTTCCGCCCGATTGTAACGTTCTGCATAACGGTCACCTCGTCGCCGATGGTGGCGAAAGATCCGACCACGATGCCGGTCGCATGATCCAAAAACACCGCCGTCCCGATCGAAGCCGATGGGTGGATGCTCACCTGAAGAGAATCGGACAACTCGCTTTGCAACAGCAGGGCGAAGTCGTGCCGGTTCCGGTGCCAGAGCCAGTTCGACACGCGCCAGGCTTGCAAAGCCACGTATCCTTTGAAATTGAGCAGTGCCGGCAAGAATGCCGTCGATGCCGGGTCGTGAAGAACGATTCCCGCGAGATCGCGGCGCGCGGCCTCAACGAGGTCAGGCGACGCCGCAAATGCTTCACTGGCGACGCGTGCAAATTGACGCCGATCGCTGGCACTTTTGCCGAGCCGCTGTCCGATCTGGTAGGACACCGCAGCGCCGAGATCGGAGTGATCGAGGATCGAGGCCGATAAGGAACGGCCGAATATTGGGTCGTTTGCCAAGGCCGTTTCAGCCTCGCGCCGGATCGAGTGCCACAACGCTCCGCTCGGTGAATTTCCGTCCGCGACCATGCCCATCTGCCAATCCAGCATACTGAATCGTGCCGGTGCTTGCCCACCAACTATACGACCGTCCGAGAACCCCGCCAATCCTACGCCTCGGGGCGCAAATACCCGCAAAAAGCGAACCGCCCGTCTGCTTTCGCAAACGGGCGGTGGTGTCGCCGTCAGGTTTGATGGGGGGCACTACGCCTGAGGCTTCAACCTTGGAGATTAACCCTGCGGCTGACCGTCGGTGGGCGGGGCCGGACGCGGGCGGTGCTGTGCCATGAACTGGTCGAACTCTTCCTTGTCCTTGGCGTGACGCAGCCGATCGAGGAATTCCTTGAATTCGGTCTGCTCCTCCTCAAGGCGCTTCAGCGTTTCCACGCGGTATTCGTCGAACGCACGGTTGCCGCTCGAGGGCGGACCGAAGCCGCCGAAGTTGAAGCCGCGGCGCTCCATGTGGTTGCGCATCCGCTCCATCTTGTACTGCATCCGCTCCATTTTGTTCTGCCAGCGATCCTGGTGACTCCAGCAACCCATTTTCGTGCTCCTGAGTGTGAAAAAGAGGAAGGCAAGTCCGACCGGCCACCAGAACAGGAAGCCAAGAATGGTCGCGATGACCATGCCGGGGTGTATGTGCATATGCGGGCGGTAGGGCCCTTCGACTGGGCCGCGCCATCGATGGACATCTGCGGTGTAGGCCATTTCCCTCTCCATGACGGCATCACGCCGTTGTGAATGTAAATAACATTTACATACGTAAACCACGCCAGGTTTTTGTCAAGCCGGGCGCGGGGGGCTGCCCTGAATTTATTTTGGGCTGCCCCAGGGTCCGGCCGGTTTGGGATCCGGCTGGTCTTTCGGGCCGGTCGGCCCGCGGTCGGCCGGGAAACCGAGGCCGCGCAGATAAATCAGCACTTCCGCTTCCAGGAGATCCTCCGCCGACATCGGCAGCTTGCGGCGTGCCGCATCGCCTCGCGCAAACAGCGATGCCACGCCATGCGACATCGACCAGATATGCAGCGCCATCATCAACGCCGGCGGCCGCGGCGTGCCGGGCGGCGCCAGCGCGGCCAACCGCTCCGCCGCGGCTCGGATGATGCCGAAAGCACGCTCGCTCGCGGCCAGCAATGCCGGATTAAGATCGACGGGAAGCCCTGATTCGAACATGGCCGAATAGAACGCCGGCTCCTGGCGCGCGAAGGCGAGATAGGCCTTGCCTACCCGCTCGAACGCGGTGACCGTGTCCGGCCTCCCGTCATCCCAGGCCGCGGTCAAGACCGCCTCGAACTGTTCGAAACCGCGTTGCGCGATGCTCGAAAGCAGTTCGTCACGGTCGCGAAAATGCCGGTAGGGCGCAGCCGGGCTGACACCAGCCGAACGCGCGGCGTCGGCGAAGGTGAAGCCGGCAGGGCCCTTCTCGGCAATCAGGCGGAGCGCCGCCTGCAGCAGCGCCTCTTTTAGATTGCCGTGGTGGTAGCCGCGCTCGGCGCGGCTCTGTTCCTTGCGCCAGCTCATGTGAAAGGCTTTTACATGAGCCGGTGCAAAAGGTCACTAGAGGGTTTTCCAGCGAAGTGGACACCGGTTCGCGTAAAGAAAACGCGTCAAATAAAGACATGGAGCCTCCGTTCCGAATCCATCGGAACGGAAAAGGCTCTGGACCCTAGCGTGCGGATTTGGCCTGCAGTTCGGTAAATCCGGCGGCCGCCTCCCGAACGTCGGCAGGAAAATCCGACATTTCCTGCACCTGGCGGATTTCGATGATTTCATTGTCGGAGGCTGGGCACCGCTTCGCCCAGGCAATGGCCTCATCCCGTGACTTCACGTCAATCATCCAGTAGCCGCCGAGCACCTCCTTGGCCTCGGTGAAGGGACCGTCAGTCACAACGGGCTTGCCGCCGGCGAACGAAACCCGCGCGCCCATCGACGGCGGGTGCAGCCCATCGAGCGTGATCAGCACACCGGCCTCTTTCAGCACCTCGTTGTATTTCATCATCGCGGCGACCGCATCCGCAGCAGGCATAGTGCCGGCGGCCGCCGTCTCGTAGCCTGACGGAATCATCAGCATCATGAATCGCATCTTCACTCTCCACTGGATTTCAATTCAAAGGACCCGGTCGTCTGCGGTGTTGACCGGCCGAACCATCGTTCATCAACACGACGAATGGGGCCTTGTGGCACCGACATCAAAAGCAAAATTATTTCAGAGGTCGTTGCCGGCGACGTTCAATCGTCGATGGCCTGATAGGTCGAGGTCCAGAAATCGACGAAGGCGCGCGGCGGTTGCGGTAAATCCATCATTCGCTGCGTCAGCAAAATGCCGGTGAGTGTCGGGCTAAGGATTTAAATATCTCCCGGTCAGCGAAGAACTCGGCATCCGCGCGAAACTGCTGCGCGAAGGCGGCCCCAAAATGTGGGCGGAGTTCATGGATGAATTGCGCAAGAGCCATCTCGGCGTGGCCAGGCGCAGGAAAACCGGACCGAGCGTGGGTGAGCGGTTGCAGAAGGCCTATGAGAAGGCGATGGCCAGGACGAGGTGATGTGGGCGTTCCCGTTTTGCGGCTTGGATCTCAACACCCATTGACCGGGAACGATTTCTTTCGTCCGCCACTTGGCAGATTGACCGCGCACGCGCAGCGCCTGCTTTGACGAAGCTTGCGTGACATGCGATCGGTCCCGAAGCGATCTCTGCACTTTTGCTTGAATCCTTCGCTAGCGCAGCATGACCTTTCGGGCTTAAACTTCTAAGTTGTAACGCGCGGTGATGGTCCGGCGTCGTGCATGACGTTGAAATTCAACACCGGATCGGGGGAGTATCACGTTATGTCGGGAATGCTCATCAATCTGATCATCCAGGTCATTAGCGGCGCCGTCGGCGGAAATGTTGCCGCCGGCGCCGCCAAGAATGTCGATCTCGGTACGCTTGGAAATACCATCGCGGGTGCCATCGGCGGCGGCGTTGGTGGACAAATCCTTAGGCATGTTGATTCCGCTGCTTGCCAATACCGGCGCGACGCCGGATATCGGCAGCATCGTCGGTCAAGTAGCCGGGGGTGGCGTTGCGGGTGCCGTGCTGACGGCGATCGTCGGCGCCATCAAGAACAGAACGGCGGCTTGACCGGTCTGAAACCATGAGCGGAGCGGGGCACTGATGCGTGCCCCGCCGGAGTGAGCTGACCATCGTGAATGCGAAAGCGATCTTTCTCGCAGCAATGCTGTGCAGTCTCGTGTTGTTGCCGGCGCAGGCAGAGGTTCGCATCCTCGCCAGTCCGGGCGGAAAGGTGGGGCCTTTCCTCGATATGTTCGAGGACGTGCGCGCCTCGGGTGAACGCGTCGTGATCGACGGGCCGTGCTTGTCGGCCTGCACACTGGTGCTGAGCGTGGTGCCGAGCAACCGCATCTGCGTGACGCGCCGGGCGGTACTGGGATTTCATGCCGCACGATCGATCGACCGACGCGGCCGGACCTATGCCGAGCCGGAAGCCTCCGAACTTGTGCTCGATGCCTATCCTTCCGCGATAAAAAGATGGATTCGCCACCACGGCGGATTGACCTCGCACCTGTTGCTGCTGCGCGGCCGCGAGCTCGCGGCGATCTATCCGGCGTGCCGATAGAGCAGGACCCAGAAAAGTGGGTACCGGTTTTCCCTCGCGACAAACGCGAAGCGTTTGCGCGGAGATCATGCTCTCAAACAAAAAGCAGAGCCTCGCGATTAAATCGCAACGGAGGCTCTATTCTTGCCTTGACACGTTTTCTTCGCGCGAACTGGCATCCACTCCGCATCAAATGCAGCGCAGGCGTCGCTTGAAAACGCTCTGGATCGATCACTCCTCCATCGGGCAGTTGATCATCCAGGGAATGCCGAACTGATCGACGCACATCCCGAACCCCTTGGCCCAGAAGGTCTTGCTGAACGGCATGTTGACGGTGCCGCCCTCGGACAGGGCCTTGAAGCGGCGTTCCCCCTCGACGGGATCCTCGACCGTCAACGAGACCGAAAAGCCCTGCGGCTGGTGGAAGTGACCCGGAGGCGCGTCGGACGCCATCAGCACCTCGCCGTCGATCGACATCTTGGCGTGCATGATCTTCTTCTTCCACTCCGGCGGAACCGGCATCGTCTCCGGCGCACCCTCATGCGTCATCATGGCTTCGATCTCGCCGCCGAGCACCTTGGCGTAGAACTTGAATGCCGCTTCGCAATTGCCATTGTAAAACAGATAGGGATTGACCTGCATCGCTTGCTCCTTGGGTTATGGATGTTTCGAATAGTCGGCTAGTTTTCGGTGAGCCTTTTCAGGTTGGCGAGACCGATCTCAAAATCCTTGCCGATCATGCGGTCGATGTTCATGAACACCTGCATCAACCTGGACATGAACGGCGCCGGGCCATGCATCACCCATGTAACATCGGTAGCATCGCCCTGCGGCAGCATTGTGAACTCGGCGGTGTTGTGGCCTTCGAACGGCTTGAAGAAATCCAGCTTGATGACGATTTTCGCAGGCGCCGAGGCGTCGAGAATTTCCATGCGGCCGGAGCCAACATTCTTGTTGCCATCCCAGCCATAGACCGCGCCCTTGCCGCTCGCCGTGCCGCTGTAGCTGCGCTTCATCGCGGGATCCCTGGTTTCGTAAGGCGACCAGGTTCCCCATTGATGAAAGTCGTTGATCAGCGGGAAGATTTTCTCCGGCGAAGCCTTGACCATGGTCGCACGCTGGACGCTGAAAGTATCCGGCTTGGCCGCGGCGAGGATCAGCATGATCGCGAGTGCGATCGCAAGCACAATGACGACGATGGCAACGATCTCGAACATGGTCGGCTCCGTATCTGTAACCTCGGTGAGGCAAATCAATGAAGCAGGTCAACGCCGCAGCGGCATCAGCGCACGCAAGTTCCGGTCCCACAACCAAAGCCCGCCCCACACCATCAGTCCGAGATAGAACCCGAACAGGACGTGGCTGAACAGCGGACTGCCGATCCGCAGATGCGACGCCATCGCACCGCCGAGATAGCCGGTCAGCAGGATCGCACCAAGAATCGAGGTCGGCGGGATCGCATAAAGGATGGTGCAGGCCAGCGTGATGAACCCAAGGCTTCGCGCCAGTGTTTCGCTCGATCCATAGCCGACCCTGTCCATCGTTTCGGTGACAACCGGCCATGGCACCAACTTGATGGCGCCGTCGAACAGCATGAACAGAATGACGAGACCGCTGAGAACGCGGCCGGTCCAGCAGCGCGGGCTTCGAGACCGGCGGGGTCTCGGCGATCGTCGACATGGCTTGCTCCCTTGAAGAGTAGATGCATGCACAAGAGACGAACGACGTTGGCGCAGTCCGACAGAGAGCGTGAAAATAATTTTCGGAATTTTCGGCTCTTCCCTCTCCCACAAGGAGAGAGGGAAGAAGACTTCACGTCCCGGCCTTCGCGCCGCGCGGCTGGCTGTCGCGCATCAACCGGTCGAGATGCATCCGGATATGGGCGGCTTCCGCCGAGGTGTTGGCGAGCGCGATGGCGCGGTCGAATGCCACCCGGGCCTCATCATTGCGGCCGAGCTGCATCAGGAACGCGCCGCGCACGCCGAAGAAATGAAAATAATTCGAAAGCCGCTCGCCCAGCGGCTCGATCATTTCGAGCGCCGCCTCCGGCCCGCGCACCTTGGACACCGCAACGGCGCGATTGAGCGTCACCACCGGCGACGGCTGCATGGTTTCAAGCGCCCCGTAGAGCAGGTCGATCTGCGTCCAGTCGGTGTCTTCCGGCTTTGCGGCGCGGGCATGCAAGGCGGCGATCGCGGCCTGAATCTGATAGGGCCCGCTGCGGCGATGCCGCATCGCCTTGTCGATCAGCGCCAGCCCTTCGGCGATCATCTTCTGATTCCATAACGCGCGATCCTGATCGTCGAGCAACACCAGCGCGCCGGCGGCATCGAAGCGCGCGGCCACGCGGGCATGCTGCAACAGCAACAGCGCGGTCAGGCCCATGATCTCTGGCTCGCTCTGGAACAGCCGCAACAGCAGCCGCGCCAGGCGAATGGCCTCTTCGCATAACGGCGCGCGGATCGCAGCGGTATCCCCGCCCGCGGAATAGCCCTCGTTGAAAATCAAATAAACCATCGCGGCCACCGCGGAGAGCCGCTCGGTACGCTCTACGGCCCCGGGGGTTTCGAACGGCACATCGGCATTTGCGACCCGGGCCTTGGCGCGGGTGATGCGCTGCTCCATCGCCGCTTCGCCGACCAGGAACGCGCGCGCAATCTGCTTCACGGTCAGGCCTGAAACGATGCGCAGCGCCAATGCGATTTGCTGGGTCGCCGGCAGATCGGGATGACAGCAGATGAACAGCAGCCGCAGAATATCGTCACGATAATGCGAGCCGTCGAGCCGCTCGGCCAGCGCCTCCTCGGCGTCGTCGAGGTCGGAGATCGCCTCGTCCTCGGGCAGCGGTTGCTGCTTGCGGCTGCGCCTGATGTCATCGATCGCAACATTGCGCCCGACCATGATCAGCCACGCCGCCGGATCGCGCGGCGGGCCGTTCTGCGGCCAGCTTTTCAGCGCTCGCAGGCAGGCGTTCTGGAATGCTTCCTCGGCGGTATCGAGATTGCGGAAATAGCGCAGCAGCGCGCCGACCGCCTGGGGACGCGCCGACGTCAGCGCGGCATCGATCCAGGCGGTGTCGGTCACGCCGGAATGCTCCCCGGATTGAGCACGCCGACGGGGCGGATTTCATAGGCGCCGCCGGGATTGGCCGCGCCAAGATCGCGGGCGACGTCGAGCGCCTCGTCGAGATTCTTGCAATCGACGATATAGAAGCCGAGCAATTGTTCCTTGGTCTCGGCATAGGGGCCGTCGATCACGACCGGCGGATCGTCCTTGCGCAGCGTCGTCGCCGACGTCGTCGGCAACAGGCGCGCAACCGGCCCGAGCCGGCCCTGCTTGGTCAATTTGTCCTGCACGACGGCAAGCTTCTTCATGACAGCCGTGTCCTGTTCCTTGGTCCAGGAACCGACGGTATCTTCATCGTGATAGCAAAGGATGGCGTAGAGCATGCGGATCGGTTCCCGTTTGATTGCAAGGACGATCCATTATGCCCGGCGCCGACAGGATATCCGAAATATTTTGCGCGGCAACGGTCACCGGATAAGGTTCCCCGAATCCGCATGGATGAAGCGAAAATCCGATGAACAAAGGCGCGCTCGCGTTGCTGATCCATGGCGGGACCGAAAACTGGTCGCCGGAACGATGGAAGAGCGGTTCGACGAGGTGTGCGGCGACCGGCGCGTCTTGCTGATGCCCGATACGGCGTTCGATCCCGCCGAGGTCCACTACGCCGCGGTCTGGAAGCCGCGCCCCGGCGAACTGGCGGCGTTTCCGAACCTGCGCGTGATCTTCAATCTGGGCGCCGGCGTCGACGCGCTGATGGCGGATCCCGGCCTGCCGAAAGTGCCGCTGGTTCGCGTCGCGGTCGGCGATCTCACCGGCCGCATGACCGAATATGTCGTCCTGCATGTGCTGATGCATCATCGGCAGGAGCTTTATCTGCGCGCAGCCAGCGCGAGAAGCGCTGGGCGCCGAAATTCCAATGGCCGGCGAACGCGGTTTCGGTCGGGATCATGGGCCTGGGCACGCTGGGCGCGAACGCCGCCCTGGCGCTGCGGCATCTCGGCTTTCGCGTTTGCGGCTGGAGCCGCAGTGCCAAGGCGATCGAGGGCGTCGAATGCTTTCACGGCCACGCGCAGCTCGATGCGTTTCTCGGGCAGACCGACATCCTGGTCTGCCTGCTGCCGCTCACGCCGGACACGCGGCACATCCTGAACCGTGGATTATTCGCAAAACTGAACCGCAAAAGCCCGATGGGCGCGCCGGTCCTGATCAATGCCGGGCGCGGCGGCCTGCAGAACGAGGCCGACATTCTCGGCTGCCTCGATGACGGCACGCTCGGAGCGGTGTCGCTGGACGTCTTCGCCCAGGAGCCGCTGCCGGCGGAAAGCCCGTTCTGGAGCCATCCGAAAGTCGTCCTGACGCCGCACAACGCCGCCGACACCGATCCCGACGAGATATCGAAATATGTCGCACGGCAGATCGCGCGTTTTGAAGCCGGCGGCGCTCTGGAAAACGTCGTCGATCCCGCGCGGGGGTATTACGGCTTCGACGCGCACCATCACATCGATCGCACCTTTCACGATCGCCTCCAGTTCGTTGCGCGGCGCCTGGGCGCGCGCCCGGATCGCGATGGTGTGGATGGTCGCGGAGGCGAGTTGCGCGAGCACTACGGGATCGGCGGTTTCGGGCAGTTCGCGGTTCTCTCGGCAAGGCGGAAGCAGGCGGCGAACGCCTTGTCGAGTTCGGCAAAACCGTCCAGTACCAGCTTGCGGATATCGGGATCGGACACCGCTTCCGAGGCCGCCGTGATCACCGTAAAACAGCCGCGCGGGCCGGCCTCGCCGGAGAGATAAATATCGAGCGCCGTCGCGTAGATGCGCTCCAGCCGTACCAGGATCGGCAGTTGGTCCCTGAAAATATCGGTCATCGCGGCGCGGGCGTCGGCGCGATAGCGCTGATAGCTCTTGATGTAGAGTTCGCGCTTGTCGCCGAACGCGCCCGTACAAACTGGGCCGGTTCATGCCAGTGGCTGCGCTGAGGTCGTCGAGCGACGTGGCAGCAAACCATCCTTTCGGAACAGATCGAGCGCCTGTCCAAGCGCGATCTCGGGCTGATAGGCGCGCGGACGACCGCGGCGTTTCGGCGCGATCGCCTCGGGCTTCGCCGCAGGCGG
>CAVSOS010000040.1:0-14365 GCA_963729395.1 uncultured Pseudomonadota bacterium
ATCGGGCGACAAGGCAAGGATGGATTGCTTCGCTGCGCTCGAAATGACGTCGTTGGTGTTGCTACCACGGCCCGGAGAAGCCCGGCCACGACGATATCAGTCAAATCAGATACTGCTTGGTGATGATTTCGCCAAGCCTTGAGTTATCGGCGATGAATTCCTGGATGAATTCATGCACGCCGTGCTGGAAGATATCGTCCATATGGCTGTGTTCCAGCCGGTTGCGGACGCCGCGGGCGTGGCGCTGGGCGGCGCCCTGGCGGCCATAGGCGACGCCGATCTGGTCGAGGTTGCGCACCAGATTGCCGTAGCAGCTGGCCAGCGAACGCGGCAGCGAATCGTTGAGGATCAGAAGATCGGCGATCAGCCAGGGCTTCAGCGTCTCGCGATAGACCCAGTGATAGGCGGTCAGCGCCGACACCGAGCGCAGGATCGAGGTCCACTGGTAATAATCGAGCGGACCGCCGACATGCTCCTCCTCGGGCAGCAGCACATGATATTTCACGTCGAGGATGCGCGCGGTGTTGTCGGCGCGCTCCAGATGCAGCCCGAGCCGCGAGAACCAGTAGGCGTCGTTGCGCAGCATGGTCCGGTAGGCCGAGCCGTCGAACCGCAGCGAGGTTTCCTGCACGAAGCGCAGGAATCTTGTCAGTTCCTCGCGGCGTCTTGGTGCCTTTGCCCCAGACTTCCCCGAGATCGATCCAGGCCGAGTTGATGGTGTCCCACATCTCGCTGGTCAGCGCGGTGCGCACCGAACGCGAATTGAGCCGCGCGTTTTCGATGCAGTTCTTGATCGAGGACGGATTGGCCGGCGAGAACGACAGGTAATCGACGACGTTCTGCTCGTTGGCTTCCTTGTGGATCTCGTAGAAGCTGGCGCTGACGCCCGCGGTCAGCAGCGCCGAATCCCATTCATTGGTCTTGCCGATATAGGCGTTGGGCAGCGCGGTGACGCGCAGCGTCGCCTCGATGGTGCGCGCCAGATATTCCGCGCGTTCGACATAGCGGGCGAGCCAGTAGAGGTTTTCAGCGGTGCGCGACAGCATGCGGAGTCTATTCGTCCTCTTTCCAAATCTACTCATCCAGAATCCAGGTGTCCTTGGTGCCGCCGCCCTGGCTCGAATTCACCACCAGCGAGCCTTCCTTCAGCGCCACCCGCGTCAGGCCGCCCGGCACGATGGTGACTGGTCGCTTCCGGTCAGCACGAAGGCCGCAGGTCGACATGGCGCGGCGCGAGCCCGGATTCGGTGCAGGTCGGGCAGGTCGACAGCGCCAGCGTCGGCTGGGCGATGAAGCCTTCCGGCTCGCGCTTCAGCTTGTCGCGAAACGCCTCGATCGTCGCCTTGGTCGCGGCCGGGCCGATCAGCATGCCGTAGCCGCCGGAGCCGTGCACTTCCTTGACCACCAGCTCGCCGAGATGGTCGAGCACGTAGGCGAGGTCCTTCGGCTCGCGGCAGCGCCAGGTCGGCACGTTCTTCAGGATCGGTTCTTCGCCGAGGTAGAATTTCACGATCTCCGGCACGTAGGAATAGATCGCCTTGTCGTCGGCGATGCCGGTGCCGACCGCGTTGGCCAGCGTGACGTTGCCGGCCGCATAGGCCGACATCAGCCCGGGCACGCCGAGCGCCGAATCCGGGCGGAAGGTCGAGGGGATCGAGGAAGTCGTCGTCGACGCGGCGGTAGATCACGTCGACGCGCTTGGGGCCCTCGGTGGTGCGCATGAACACCTCGTCGTTCTTGACGATGAGGTCGCGGCCCTCGACCAGCTCGATGCCCAGCTTGTCGGCCAGGAAGGAGTGCTCGTAATAGGCGGAGTTGTAGACGCCCGGCGTCAGCAGCGCCACGGTCGGCTCGGCCGCGGCGACTGAGCGGCGCCACCGAGCGCAGCGCCGACAGCAGTCGTCCGGATAGCGCTCCACCGGCGCGACGCGGTGGCGGGCGAACAGGTCCGGAAACAGCCGCATCATGATTTCGCGGTTTTCCAGCATGTAGGACACGCCGGAGGGCGTGCGCGCATTGTCCTCCAGCACGATGAAGTTTTCCGGCATCGACCCGGACGATGTCGATGCCGGCGATGTGGACGTAGACGTCGTGCGGCACGTCCTGGCCGTTCATCTCGGGGCGGAACACCGGGTTCTGGAAGATCAGGTCGTCGGGGATGATGTCGGCGCGCAGGATATCGCGGCCGTGATAGATGTCGCGCAGGAACAGGTTGAGCGCGCGCACCCGCTGCTTCAGGCCTTTTTCGAGGATGGTCCATTCCTTCGCCGACAGGATCCGCGGGATCACGTCGAACGGGATCAGCCGCTCCTGGGCTTCGGCGTCGCCATAGACCGCAAAGGTGATGCCGATCCGGCGGAACAGCAGCTCCGCCTCCTGGCGGCGATATTCCAGGGCGTCCGGCGGCGTCTCCTTCAGCCAGCGGGAGAGCTCCTGGTAGGCCGGGCGGAGGTCGCCGCCGGGGCCGTTCATTTCATCGAACGCAACTGCCATAAATCCCGACTGCCCCTTCGACGCCATGCGACACAGTGCATGACTTGACAGGGATGGTAGCAAGGCCCGGGCCAGCGCGATATGCATTGGCGCTGCGGCATTTGCTAGGGATGGCTCGGAATGTTGCCCGAAAAAACGGCTGGCGGTGCTCATTTCGGCGGCAAAACCCGGCAGACTTCAAGGCGTTGCCCGGGCAGGGGTGCGAAAGCGCGTATTTCGGCTAAGGCTGGTCCGAACGCGTCGCGGCGTCAAGGAGAGGTCATGAGCGAAATCGTCACGGCGGGAATTCTGGTGATCGGCGACGAGATCCTGTCCGGGCGGACCAAGGACAAGAACATCGGCTTCATCGCGGAATACCTGACCAATATCGGGATCGACCTCAAGGAGGTCCGCGTCGTCGCCGACGACGAGGCCGAGATCATCGCCGCGCTGGACGCGCTGCGCCATCGCTACACCTATGTCTTCACCACCGGCGGCATCGGGCCGACCCATGACGACATCACCGCCGACAGCGTCGCCAAGGCGTTCGGCGTCGGCATCGATCATCATCCCGAGGTGGTGGCGCCGCTTCAGCGAGCGCTGGGGCGCGCGGCGAGCTGAACGAGGCGCGGCTTGCGGATGGCGCGGATCCCCGACGGCGCCGAACTGATCCAGAGCGCGACCATCCTCGCGCCCGGCTTCAAGATCGGCAATGTCATCGTGATGGCCGGCGTGCCCTCGATCATGCAGGCGATGATGGACATCGTCGCGCCGAAGCTCAAATCCGGCGTGCGGATGCTGTCGGATACCGTCCGCGCCAATGCGCGGGAAGGCGACATCGGCGGCCCCTTGCGCGAGATCGCCAACGCGCATCCCGACACCATCATCGGCAGCTATCCCTTCATCGATGAGGACAAGAAGCCGAACACCAATCTCGTCGTCCGCTCGCGCGATCCGGAGAAGCTCGCTGCCGCGATGGCCGCGGTCAAGGAGATGCTGGCGGGATTGAACGTGGTCCGGTAGTGGATCGGCGAGGGCGGTAACGTGGACAATTCGGAGAATGAGGATGGCGGAGCATCCGGAACTGAGCGCGCAGGAGCGGGCGGGCAAGGCCTTTCCGGTCTCGTGGGACCAGTTTCACCGGGATTGCCGGGCGCTGACCTGGCGGCTGAACGACGTCGGGCCGTTTCATGCCGTGATCGCGATCACCCGCGGCGGGCTGGTGCCGGCGGCGATCGTCGCGCGCGAACTCGGCGTTCGCGTGATCGATACCGTGTGCATCGCCAGCTACGATCATACCAGGCAGGGCGACCTGAAGGTCCTGAAGGGCGTTTCGGCCGATACTGCGAAGCTCGGCGGCGGCACCGGCAAGGGACTATTGATCGTCGACGATCTCGTCGATACCGGCAAGACCGCGCGCCTGGTGCGCGAGATGCTGCCCGACGCGCATTTCGCCACCGTCTACGCCAAGCCGATGGGACGGCCGCTGGTCGATACTTTCATCACCGAGGTGTCGCAGGACACCTGGATTTTCTTTCCGTGGGATACCGCGCTGTCGTTCCAGCCGCCGATCCGCGACGGCGCGGCGTGAGGTGAGCGAATCGGGGAGATGGCGCGTAGCGAACAGTGGTGAATGGCGATGTACTACTCGCTATTCGCTCACCTCGCCATTCCGCGAGAAATGCACCAAATGCCGCTGCAAAACCGGGTCACGCCACAGGGCGACATCATCGCAACGCCGCATCGCGGCATGTTCACCGGCAATCGCGGCATCATTCACGATCCCGCTACCAGGACGCTGTTGAAGCGGCGCTGGGCAGCAACGCATGGCTCACTTGCGTCTGCGAATTCAGGGGACGGCGGCGCAAGGTGATGGGCGGCCGCAGCTGGACCGAGCTGTTCTTTCTCGACGAGGCGACCGCGTTCGCGGCGGGGCATCGTCCGTGCTTCTTCTGCCGCCGCGACGATGCCAACCGGTTTCGCGCCGCGTGGGAAGAGGGCAACGGCGTCAGCGGGGTTCTCGCGCGCGACATCGACATCGTCCTGCACCGTGAGCGGCTCGAACGCGGAAGGAAGCGATTGCACGCACTGCCGATGCCGCTGCAGCAATTGCCCGACGGCGCCATGGTTCAGGCCGGAGCGGAGAGTTACCTGATCGCGCAGGGCCGTGCGTTGCTGTGGTCGCCGGGTGGCTATTGCGACGTCCGCAACGCGCTCGCCGCCGCCATGCTGCTGACGCCGCCATCGACGCTGCGGGCATTGTCGGCGGGATACCGGCCGGTGCTGCATGAGAGTGCGGTGGATGCGTAAATTTTAAAAGCCGTCATTCCGGGCTCGCGCGGAGCCTGTCATCGGGCGCGCATTCGCGCGACCCGGTGGCGCGCCCCGGAATGACGACATGTTTTTGTCTGCGACTCACCCCAATTTCTGCCTTGCCAGCCTGGCTCCGGCGCCGAGCGCCATCAGCTTTGCTTCGGCGATATCACGATGCATCGGCGCCATGCCGCAATTGGTGGTCGCGACGATGTTGCTCTTCGGCACGAATTTCGAGACCTGCTCGATCACCTCAGCGACATCCTCGGCGGTCTCGATGGTGTCGCTGGCGACGTCGATGACGCCGGCCTGGACCACCTTGCCGGTGAGCAGGCCGAGCAGTTCCAGCGGCACCCGCGAGTTGCGGCATTCGATCGCGACCTGCTGGATCGGGCTTTTCGCGATCGCCGGAAAGACATCCTCATACTGCCGCCACTCGCTGCCGAGCGTCTGCTTCCAGTCGGTATTGGCCTTGATGCCGTAGCCGTAACAGATATGGACTGCCGTGGCGCAGGTCAGGCCTTCGGCGGCGCGCTCCAGCGCCTTGATGCCCCAATCCCTGACCTCGTCCATGTAGACGTTGAACGCGGGCTCGTCGAACTGGATGACGTCGACGCCGTCAGCCTGCAAGGCCCTGGCTTCCTCGTTGAGCAGTTCGGCAAAGGCGAATGCCATCTTGACGCGGTCGCCGTAATACTTGTCGGCGATGGTGTCGATGATGGTCATCGGGCCGGGCAGGGTGAATTTCAGCTGGCGGGTGGTATGGGCGCGGGCGACGCGGGCTTCGTCGGCATGGACGCGGCCCTTCAGCCGCAGCGGCGCCACCACCTGCGGCACCATCGCCTTGTAGCGATCCTTGCGGATTCCCATCTCGACCTTGTGGGCGAAGTCGATGCCCATCGATCTTCTCCAGGAAGCCGTGAACGAAATGCTGGCGGGCCTGCTCGCCCTCGGTGACGATGTCGATGCCGGCATCCTCCTGCAGCTTCACCGCCAGCAGGGTGGCGTCGCGCTTGGCGCGCGCCAGTTCGTCACCCTTGGATTTCCAGGGCGCCCACAGCGTATTGGGTTCGGCCAGCCATTCCGGTTTCGGCAGCGAGCCGGCGATCGTGGTTGGAAACAGCATGTCGGCGTATCCCCGTGGTTTCTTGATTGGACGGTTTATCTGCCGGACCCTATCTGCCATGTCCTGAGCGCGACGTACATGGCGTTCGGGCGGGGTGGAATGCGCCGAAAGCAGGGGTTAGGATAACCGCAGCCTCCCTCAGGATCATGCCATGATCGACCTTCACTACGCGCCGACGCCGAATGGCTGGAAAATCTCGATCATGCTGGAGGAACTTGGCCTTCCCTATACCGTGTTTCCCGTCAACATCCGGGCCGGCGATCAGTTCAAGCCGGAATTTCTGGCGATCAGTCCGAACAATCGTATTCCGGCGATCGTGGATCATGCGCCTCCCGATGGCGGCGCGCCGTTTTCGGTGTTCGAGACCGGCGCGATCCTGATCTATCTCGCCGACAAGACCGGCCGCTTTCTGCCCAAGGATATGCGCGGCCGCGTCCAATGTGACGCAATGGCTGATGTGGCAGATGAGCGGGCTTGGTCCGATGCTCGGCCAGCACGGCCATTTCGCGCTCTATGCGCAGGAGAAGATCCCCTACGCCATCGAGCGCTATCGCGACGAGGCTGCGCGGCTTTACCGCGTGCTCGATACGCAACTGGGCAAGACCGGAAGCTACGTCGCGGGCGACTATTCGATTGCCGACATCGCCTGTTTTCCCTGGACCATGACGCACAAGGCGCAGGGGTTTACGCTGGACGATTTTCCGAACATCAAGCGCTGGTATGCTGAAATCCGCGCGCGGCCGCAGGTGCAGGCGGGGCTTGCGATCGGCAAATTCGAGAAAAAGCCGTTCGACGACGAGGCGCGAAAGAACATGTTCGGGCAAAAAGCGAAGGAGATGGCGGGGAGGAAATGAAGCCGTCATTGCGAGGAGCGCAGCGACGAAGCAATCCAATTTACCGCTCACGTCCCTGGATTGCTTCGCTTCGCTCGCAATAACGAAGGGAACGACCTACCAACAAAAACCGCACAACGTGACAATAAGGAAACGCACCATGATCGAATTCTTCTTCGACTGTTCCAGTCCCTGGACCTATCTCGCCTTCCACAACATCCAGCCGCTGGCGAAGGAATTCGGCGTCGAGATTTCATGGCGGCCGATCCTGGTCGGCGGCATCTTCAATACCGTCAATCCCAGCGTCTATGCTTCCCGCGAGACGCCGGTGCCGCTGAAGGCGCGGTACATGAAGAAGGACCTGGCGGACTGGGCGCGTTCGGCGGGGCTTGCGATCAAGATGCCGCCGACGGTATTTCCGGTGAACAGCGTCAAGGCGATGCGCGGCTGCATCTGGCTCGGATAAGGAAATGGTGCCGTTCGCGCGCGCGGTGTTCGATGCCTATTGGGGCGGCGACAAGGACATCTCGCAGGATGCGGTGCTGACCGAGATCTGCAAGAGCGTCGGCGTCGATCCGCAAAGATTCTTCGCAGGGATCGGCGAGCAGGCGATCAAGGATCAGCTCAAGGCCAATACCGACGAGGTGATGGCGCGCGGCGGGTTCGGCTCGCCGACCATCTTCGTCGACAAGACCGACATGTATTTCGGCAACGACCGGATGCCGCTGATCCGCGAGGCGCTGCAGCGCCGCAAGACCAATGCAGCGTCGAGCGCGGCCTGATGCCGAAGGCCATCATCTGCCGCGAACTCGGCCCACCCGAGAGTTTGCGCCTCGAAAGCTTTGAAGCCACGCCGTTGGCGCAAGGCCAGGTGCGCGTCGCCATTCATGCCGCCGGGATCAATTTTCCCGACATCTTGATGGCGGCGGGCGAGTATCAGCTCAAGCCGCCATTGCCGTTCACGCCCGGGGATGGAAGCCGCAGGCGACGTGATCGAGGTCGACGGCGCGGCAGGGGGCTTTGCAGTCGGCGACAAGGTCATCCTCAAGATGAGGCACGGCGCTTATGCCGACGAGGCCGTGGTTGCGCCGTCGCAACTGATGCCGCTGCCGTCGAGCTTCGACTACGCCGAGGGCGCGACATTTCTCGCCGCCCACGGCACGGCCTATTACGCGCTGATCGATCGCGGCCGGCTTCAACCCGGCGAGGTGCTGCTGGTGCATGGCTCCGGCGGCGGCGTTGGCCTTGCCGCGGTGGAGATGGGCAAGATGCTCGGGGCGACCGTGATCGCGGCGGCCTCGTCGGAGGAAAAGCTTGCGGTCGCGCAAGGCGCGGGGCGCCGATCATCTGGTGCTCTACAAGCGCGAGCCGTTTCGCGATGCCGTCAAGCGCATCACCGACGGGCGTGGCGCCGATGTGGTGTTCGACCCGGTCGGCGGCGAAATCTTCGAGGATAGCGTGCGCTGCATCGCCTGGGGTGCGCGCATCCTCGTGGTCGGGTTCACCGGCGGCATCGGGCTCGCCCGCACCAATCTCCTGCTGATCAAGGGCGCGAGCGTGCTCGGCGTTCGCGCCGGCGAGGCGGTGCGGAGAAACCCGCTGCTCGGCCAGGTGCGTTTGAAGGCACTCAGCGAATGGGCGGAGGCCGGGCGCATCAGGCCGAACGTCTCGCACCGGCTGCCGCTTGAGAATTGCGCGCAGGCGATGCGGCTCTTGATTGACCGCAAGGCAATCGGCCGGGTTGCGCTGATAACGCGGTAGACCCCCGTCATTGCGAGCCAACGGGTCGCGCGAATGCGCGCCCGATGACAGGCTCCGCGAAGCAATCCATAACGCAAGCAAAGTTGGATTGCTTCGTCCGCTCCGCTCCTCGCAATGACAGCTATGCTACTCATACTCGCGCTCTTCCCACCACGGGAAGTAATCCGGCATGTCCGACGACACCTTGTCCTTGAATACGGCGGGACGCTTTTCCAGAAACGACACCACGCCTTCCTTGACGTCATCCGAACGGCCGCGCGCATAGATGCCGCGGCTGTCGATCTTGTGGGCTTCCATCGGATCGTCGGCCGCCCAGCATCCGCCACATCATCTGCCGGATCAGCGCTACCGACACCGGCGCGGTCTTGGCGGCGATTTCGCGGGCCAGCGCGCGGGCGGCCGGCAGCAACTCGTCTGCGGGCACTACCTTGCTGACGAGGCGGCCGGCCAGCGCTTCCTGCGCCGGAAATACCCGGCCGGTGTAGCACCACTCCAGCGCCTGCGCGATGCCGACAATGCGCGGCAGGAACCAGCTCGAGGCGGCTTCCGGCACGATGCCGCGCTGGGAGAACACGAAACCGAAGCGCGCAGCCTCCGAGGCGATGCGGATATCCATCGCAAGCTGCATGGTGACGCCGATGCCGACCGCCGGGCCGTTCACCGCCGCGATCACCGGCTTCAGGCATTTGAAGATGCGCAATGTCACCTGGCCGCCGCCGTCGCGCACATTGGGATCGCTGTAGTCGACGCTGCCGTCGGCCAGCCGCTTCACCGGCCCGCGCCGGGCGTCGCGGTCGAAGGTGTCGGCGCCGGAGGAAAGATCGGCGCCGGCGCAGAAGCCGCGCCCGGCGCCGGTGACGATGATGGCGCGGATGTTGTCGTCCTTGTCGGCCTGGTCGAAGGCGTCGATCAATTCCTTCTGCATCGCGCCGTTGAAGGCGTTGAGCTTGTCGGGCCGGTTCAGCGTGATGGTCAGGATCTGCTCGGCGACCTCATATTTGATCGTCTCATACGCCATTGGGGGTTTCCTCTGTGGTGTTGTTGATTTTTAGGATCTTCTAACTTGTCATTCCGGGGTTTGACGAAGTCGCGAGCCCGGAATCCATAACTACGACAGGGGATATGGATTCCGGGCCTGCGCCAAGACGGGCGCATCCCGGAATGACGAAGGAAATTACTTCGGTGGCTTCGGCCAGGGTTTTTGCGGGCCGCGCATCGCTTCGAACGCCTTGGCCATGCCGAGCACGCCGAGATCGTCGAAGCGGCGGCCGATAATCTGCACGCCGATCGGAAATCCGCTTGCATCATAACCACCGTTGATCGAAATCGCCGGATTTTCCGACATGTTCCAGGGCACGGTGTAGCAGATGTGCTCGAACGGCCGGTCGGGATCGTTGATCGGGGCGGCGAACTCGGCGGCGAAATTCACCACCGGCGACACCGGCGAAATCACATAGTCGATATCGGCAAACAGTTTGGCCGCCGCGGCGCGGATAGCCATGGTGGCGTTGAAGCCGCGGATCACGTCGACGCCCGACAGCCTGGCGCCGGCTTCCGCCCATTTGACAATATAGGGCAGCGCCTTGGCGCGCTCGTTCGCGGTGAGTTTGGAAAGATCGTCCCACATCCGCGCGCGCCAGAAATTGTCGAGGCCGTCGAGCATTTCCCGGGTCAGCACGCCGGCCACTTCGGTGACGACGGCGCCGGCCGCCTCGAACGCGCGTCGCGGCCTTCACCGCGACGTCGCGTACCGGCTGCTCCAGCGCCTGGCCAACGCCCAGGTCGAGCATCAGGCCGATGCGCAGTTTGCGTAAGGGTTTGTCGTGGGTCTTCCAGTGGATGTCGTCTGGACGGCAGGCTCATGCCGTCGCGGCGGTCGGGCTTTGACAGCACGCTCATCATCAAGGCTGCGTCATCGACCGTGCGGGTCATCGGTCCGGCGACGCGGCCGACATAGGGCGGATCGATCGGAATGCGTCCAAGGCTCGGCTTCAGCCCGACCAGGCCGCACCAGCACGCCGGCAGCCGCACCGAGCCGCCGATATCGGTGCCGAGATGCAGCGGGCCATAGCCGGCGGCACCTGCCGCGCCCGCGCCGGCACTGGAGCCGCCGGGATTTTTGGAAAGATCCCAGGGATTGCGGGTGAGGGGATGGAAGCTCGAGAGGCCCGACGACAGCATGCCGTAGTCCGGCATGGTGGTCTTGGAGAAGATCACCGCACCTGCCTCGCGCAGCCGCGCGGCCGGCGGCGCATCCGCCGCCGCCGGCACCAGCTTGGACGCTGGCAGCGCCGAGCGGCACCGGCACGCCCTTGGTGGCGATGTTTTCCTTGATCGTTACGGGCACGCCGTCGAGCGCGCCCATGCGGCCGCCCTTGCTGCCAGCGTTCGGTCGATGCCTTGGCGGTTGCGCGCGCGCCTTCCGGATCGAATGCGTACAGCGCCTTGATATGCGGCTCCCACACCGCGATATGCGCCAGCACATCCTCCAGCACCTCGGACGGCGAGAACTGCTTGGCCCGAAAGCCCGCGATCAGATCTACCGCACTGAGATCGTGCAGCGAGGTGACGGTTTCGTTCGATGCCGTGTCTTTCGATGTCGATTTATGCATGGGCGGCCACCGGCAGACGGGTTTCAATGATACGCGCGAACATGCTGGCGCCGATCGGCAGGATCTTGTCGTCGAGGATGTAGCCGGGGTTGTGCACCGGCACCGAGCCGTCATGGCCGACCCAGAAATAGGCGCCGGGCACCGCATGCAACATGTCGGCGAAATCCTCACTGCCCATCTTCGGCTGCGACCGCGTGATGACCTTGGCAGGATCGACCACCGTGCGCGCCACCTCCGCGACCACTTTTGACTGTTCCTCCTGGTTCACCAGCACGCTGAAGATGTCGCGGATGTCGACCGTGATCTCGACATGAAAGGCGCTGGCAATGCCGGCGCAAATCGCGCGCATCCGCTCGCGGACCAGCGCGCGCACCTCATCGGAGAAGGCGCGGACGGTGCCGCAGAGTTTCGCCTCGCCGGGGATTACGTTGTAGGCCGACCCGGCATGGATCTGCGTGATCGACAGCACCGCCGACTGCAGGGGATCGACGTTGCGGCTGACGATGGTCTGCAACGCCTGTCCGACCGTCATCGCAATCACGACCGGGTCCTTCGAGCGCTCGGGCATGGCGCCATGCGCGCCATAGCCGTTGATGGTGATGTCGAAGAAGTCGGCGCCGGCCATGGCTGGCCCCGGAAGGATCGCGAACTCGCCGTGATTGAGATCGGGCGCATTGTGCAGTCCATAGACTTCGTCGCAGGGAAATTTCTCGAACAGGCCGTCCTTGATCATGGCGCGGGCGCCGCCGAGGCCTTCTTCCGCCGGCTGGAAGATGAAATGCACGGTGCCGTCGAAATTGCGGGTCTCGGCGAGATAGCGCGCGGTGCCGAGCAGCATGGTGGTGTGGCCGTCATGGCCGCAGCCGTGGAAGCGGCCGGGAATGCTCGAGCGCCATTTCAGGTTGGTGTTCTCTTCCATCGGCAGCGCGTCCATGTCGGCGCGCAGGCCGATGCGCTTGGTGCCGCTGCCCTTGCCCTTCAGCACGCCGACCACGCCGGTGCCGCCCAATCCGCGGTGCACCTCGATGCCCCATTGCGTCAGTTTGTCGGCGACGATGCCGGAGGTGCGGACTTCCTCGAAGCCGATCTCGGGATGCGCGTGCAGATCCCTGCGGATCGCGGTGAGTTCGTCGGCAAAGCCTTCGATGCGGTCGATAGTTGGGCATGTCTGTTGTTATCCGGTTGCAGAAGAGGTGGAACGTGACTTGGTTTCGGGAGCGAAGGCGGGACCGTTCGGCTTGATGCGCATGCCCGGACGCAACCGCGTCCATGGCAATGCCGCGGTATCGGCCGGCATCGCGCCGGGTGCGGCGCAGATCAGAAGCTTTTCGGCGATCGGTTCGAAATCGGCGCGGAAATGCACCGAGCTCTTGTTGACCAGGATGGATTGCTCCGTCGGTTCGATGCCGACATAGCGATACATCGACTGGTCCGCCAGCTGCGCCTTGTGCGAGCTCACCACCACGCTGACATCGCCGATCCGCAAGCTGCTGAGGGCCCCATGTCCATGTCGCGGCCGCCATAATAGGGACCGGCGGCGACGAATTGTCCGTCGGACAAATTCTCGACCATGAAGGTCTCCTTGTACGGCGCGTCGCCCGGAATGCCCGACTTGCCGCCGAGCGCGAGCGTGACGGCGGCGCCGACGCCGGCTGCGTGCGCGGCCTTTGCCGACCGCGGATCATAGATCACGCCGATCGCGGCGCGGGTGGCATTGTTGCGGACCAGCGCGCGCAGCATGCCGGTGGTGTCGGAATCGCCGCCGGCGCCCGGATTGTCCTGGGTGTCGGCGATGACGATCGGCTTGTCGCGGTCTTGGCGAGTTCCATGGCGTGGCGCACGCCTTCATCGGGCTGAAGATGCGGCCGTCGAAATCGCTCTCGTGACCTGTCGATCAAGCGTTGCGAGCTTGTCCGCAGCCGCATCGGCGTCGGCCTGGGTTCGGCCATAGGCGAACACGCTCGGCCCGCAATCGGCGAAATCGGCTGCCGGAAAGCCCGGCGCGAAGGACAGCGTCGGCACCGCGTCGCTCTGCAGCGCCGCGAGCTTCTGGTAAATGCTTTTGGTGGGCTGGTCGTTGGTGCATTGCCAGCTGATCGGAATCAGGAACGGCAGTTGCCGGAACGCTTTCGCCAGGCGCTGCTTGGTCTCGAGCAGCATGCGCGAGATGATGCGGCCGCGGCGCGGCCGGTGTCGGCCATGTCGACATGGGGATAGGTGCGATAGGCGATCAGCGCGTCGCGCGTGTTCGACCATCTCCGGCGTGACATTGGCGTGCAGGTCGAGGCTGACGACCAGCGGCAGGTCCTTGCCGATCACCTGGCGCACGCGGGCGAGAATTTCGCCTTCGCCGTCGTCGAGATGCTCGGTGACCATGGCGCCGTGCAGATCGAGATAGACGGCATCAAGTGGCCCGGCCGCCCTGATGCCGTCGACCATCACTTTGGCGATGCGCTCGAATGCATCCTTGGTGACATGCGCCGAAGGACTGGCGCCGCAGCAGATGGTCGGCACCAGTTCCCAGCCCTTGGCTTCGGCCTGCTCGACGAAGCCGGCCAGCCCGACATTGATGTTGCGCATGATCTTGAGCACGTCGGCACCCTGTGCCATCGCCGGCCAGCCGCCGCCATGCACGAAATCGTCATAGGTCGCCTTCGTCGGCGCGAAGGTGTTGGTCTCGTGCAGAAAGCCGCCAATGGCGATACGGGTCATCAATTCTGTCTCAGTCGAGTGTCTGCGGGTCGACGTTAGACTCGTCATTGCGAGAAGCGCAAGCGACGAAGCAATCCGCCTTCCGCATGGCTTTGGCCGTTTCAGATGCTAGTCGTGGCGAAGCCTCCTCCGTCATTGCGAGAGCGAAGCGAAGCAATCCATACCGTCGCGTGCCGCGCATCAAACGCGGATCGCTTCGTCGCTTCGCTCGCTCGCAATGACGGTAACGGATTTACGTCGTGACGGCAGCTCGCTGCAACCGGCCGGAAGTTGGCAAAATCCCACTCCCGTCCGGGGGCGGCGTCAAGCAGCGCGCGGGTATAGGCTTGTTGCGGATTTGTCAGGATCTGCGCCGCCGGGCCCTGTTCGACGATGCGGCCGTGCTGCATCACGGCGACGTCGTCGCAGATTTGCGCCGCGACGCGCAGGTCGTGGGTGATGAACAACAGCGCGATGCCGAGCCGGGTCTGGATTTCGTCGAGCAGTTCCAGCACCTGCGCCTGCACGGAGACGTCGAGCGCCGAGACCGCTTCATC
>CAVSOS010000041.1:0-10874 GCA_963729395.1 uncultured Pseudomonadota bacterium
CGGAGATGGTCAGCGAGCCGGCCAGCGCCTAGCGAGCCTGCCGATAGCCACAATCCAAACTTCCTTTCGTCATGCCCGGCCATAGCCGTCCGAAGAACGGCGTCGCTTCCGCTCGCCTATTCCCGGCCATCCACGTTCTCCTTTTAAGACGGGAAAACGTGGATGCCCGGGACAAGGCCGGCCATGACGAGGCAGAAATTTAAGGAAACATTCCCCCTGCCGTTTTATATGATATGTGTCATGTCATATAGACGGGAGCCTCCATGGCCGACGAGACGATCTCACAGTTGCCGCCGCCCCCATCCGGAGTCTCCTCCACCTTCCTGCAGATCGCGGTGCTCGCCGCGCTGGCGGCGACCGGAACGCTCGCCACCAATATCCTGCTGCCTTCGCTGCCGCAGATGGCGGCGTCCCTGAAGGTATCGAGTGCGGCAGTCACCTCGGCCATCACGGTGTTCCTCGCGGTGTTCGCGCTCGGCCAGCTCGTGGTCGGGCCGGTCTCGGATCGCTACGGCCGGCGCTGGCCGGTGCTGACGGGCTTTGCGGTGTTCCTGGCCGGCAGCATCTGGTGCGGCCTCGCCGACGATCTGCCGGGCCTGCTGACCGGCCGCGTCATCCAGGCCGCCGGCGCCTGCGCGACCTCGGTGCTCTCGCGCGCCATCGCCCGCGACCTGTTCAGCGGCGCGGCGCTCGGCCGCGCGATGGCGCTGATCATGATCGCGATGGCGGCAGCCCCCGGCTTCTCGCCGCTGCTCGGCGGCGCGCTCGATCATTATTTCGGCTGGCGCTCCGAATTCGTTCTGGTCGGCGCGTTCGCGGCGATCGGCGCCCTCGGCTACGACGCCGTGCTCGGCGAAACCCATCACTCGACGCGGATCCCGCTCAATCCGCTCGCGATCGCCCAAAACTATCTCGGCCTGATCGCCGATCGCCGCTTCCTGGTTCCGGCCGCGACCGTCAGCCTGATCATGGGCGGATTGTTCGCGATGTTTTCGGCGGCACCGCGCGTTCTGATCGAAGGGCTGCAGTTCACGCCGATCCAGCTCGGCCTGTTTTTCGCGGGCACCGTGATGGTGGTGTTCGCGGCGGGAATGCTGGCGACCCGACTGGCGCCGCGCTTCGGGCTCGACCGCTCGATCAAAGGCGGCCTGCTGGTGACGGCAACCGGCGGCATCGCCGTCCTGCTGGTGTCGGTTTTCAATCCGACCTTCCTGCCGTTTCTTGCCGCCAACGCGGTGTTCCTGCTCGGCATGGGCATCGTCAATCCGCTCGGGACCGCGCAGGCGCTGTCGCCGTTCGGCGAGAAGGCCGGCGCCGCATCGGCGCTGCTCGGATTCTGGCAGATGATGGTTGCGGCAATCGGCGTCTGGCTCGCCGCCACGATCTCGCATGAGGCGATGTTCGCGCTCGGCGTCGTGCTGGCGGCGGCCTCGCTGGTCGCGCTCGGGCTTTACGCGATGCGGGCACGCACCACCTAGCTCTTGAGGTAGCGCGCATAGCTCCCGGCCACGGCCTCATCCGACGTAATGCCGGGATCGAGGGTGTGGAGATCCTGCGCGCGACCGATGCCGCGCAGCGCAAACCGGCCGGTGGAAACGAGGTAGCGCCGGCCGGCCGCATCGAGCCCGGCCTGAAACGCCGACGACGCCAGCAGTTCGCGATCGACCGAGCGGCACATCGACGCGATGCGGCTGACTTCGTTGACGGCCGGACCGACAACGGTGAAGTCGAGCCGGTCCTCGCTGCCGATGTTGCCGTAAAACACCTCGCCGACATGCAGGCCGACATAGGCCGACGTGGTCGGCCGCCCGTCCGCCGTGCGCGTGGCATTGAGCGACGTCACGTTATGGCGAAAACGATGCTCGGCGCGCAAGGCGGCCCGCCTTGCGGCCGTCATGTCGTCGCCGGTGAACATCGCCAGCACGCCATCGCCGATCAGCTTGAGCACGTCGCCGCCGGCATCATGGATGGCGTCGATGGCGGCCTGCGCATAGTCGTTGAGAAACGGAATGATCTCGTCGGGGGCGATGGTTTCGCTGATCGCGGTCGAGCCGCGCAGATCGGAAAACCACAGCACGGCGTTGATGCGCTCGGTGACGCCCCGCGCGATGCGCCCGCGCAGCACCTGCTCGGAGGCATCGCGCCCGAGATAGACCCGGCCCAGCGTTCTGGCGATTTCCACCTGCGCGGCGGACTTGATCGCCAGCCCCAGCATCGGCACCAGGTCGCGCAGCGCCGACAGGTCACCCTCATCAAAGCCATCAGCCCGCCGGGTCACCCAATAGGAATAGACGCAATCCATCTGGCCGATGGTTCCGGCCTCGCCGAACCGGTGCACAAAGGCCACGAAGTGCCGGTGACCCTTGGCCGCAAGGTCATCGATCATCGAGAAGTCGAGCGAGGCGCAATCGGCAAGGTCGATCCGCATTTCGTCATGGCCGTTTTCGAGCATGTGAAAGAAGGTCGAGCGGCGCCAGTTTTGCGCAGCGTCGCCCTCAGCGGTCGGCCCGTATTCAAAGCTCTCGCTCTCGTTGGTTTCGCTGTCGTTCCAGCGAAATCCGCGCCCCTCGAAGATCGGATGCAGCGTATCGATGAAGACAAGCCCGCGCGACAGCTCGAGGCCTTCGGCGCGGCAGCGCTCGCAGAAGCCGCGAATGAGATCGTTCTCCGGCATGCCGGTCAGGCCCTGGTTGACCAGCCAGTTCATCAGTTGCAGTCGCGGCGTCAGGTCCATGAGATATTATGCCGCGTCATGATGCGTCACGACAATCGGGACTCTGCTTTTCCGGAACGGAAATTGTCATGGCAGCGCCGCCAAGATTTGTCTGCCTGCCAATGATTTCATCGAATCCGGCGAATGGTTTCATCGAAATTAATACGTAGTTGACGGCTGCGGCGTGGCGTATGCAAATGCCGGGCAAGAAAGCAAAGTCGGGTGCGGATTCGCGTGGCAACCATCACCGGGAATAACAATAACAATGGCGCCTGAGCCATGAGCCGGCGCCAGCTTCCGATCATTCTGGCACTCGGCACCACACAAACCCTAGCGTGGGCTTCGAGTTACTATCTCCCGGCCATCCTGGCCGACCCGATCGCGCACGATCTTGGGGTTTCCAGCAACTGGATATTCGCGGCCTTCTCGGCCTCGCTGGTGATCGCCGCCCTGCTCGGCCCGCGCATCGGGCGGCAGATCGATCTGGTCGGCGGCCGGCAGGTGCTGTCGGCTTCCAATTTGACGCTGGCCGCCGGACTGGCGTTGCTCGGCTGGGCCTATTCGATCCCGGTGCTGGTTGTCGCGTGGCTGCTGCTTGGCGTCGGCATGGGATTTGGCCTGTATGACGCAGCCTTCGGGGCGCTGGGGCGCATCTACGGCGACGCCGCGCGGCGGTCGATCACCGGCATCACGCTAATCGCGGGGTTCGCCAGCACCGTCGGCTGGCCGTTGACCGCCTGGGGACTGGAATCCATCGGGTGGCGCGACACATGCTTTGCATGGGCGGCGGCGCATATCCTGCTCGGCCTGCCGCTCAATTATTTCATGCTGCCCGCCGTGCAGGTCGCGAAGGCCCAGGCTGCGACCTCCACCAAGCCGCACATCCCGATCGATCGAACCATGATCCTGCTCGCGTTCGCCTTTGCGGCGGCCTGGAGCGTCACCGGCGCGATGGCGGCCCACCTGCCCCGCATTCTGCAAGCCGCGGGTGCCACCACCCTGCAGGCGGTTTCGGCCGGCGCGCTGATCGGCCCGGCGCAGGTGCTGGCCCGCATCGTCGAGGCGAGTTTCCTCAGCCGCTATCACCCGCTTTTGTCGACCCGGATCGCGTGCCTGACGCATCCTGTCGGCGCCGCGATCCTGGCGCTGGCGGGCGGCCCGGCAGCCAGCGCATTTGCAATTTTTCACGGCGCCGGCAACGGCATCCTGACCATCGCGCGCGGCACGCTGCCGCTGGCGATCTTCGGCCCGCAAAATTACGGCTATCGCCTCGGCATTATCGGCGCGCCGGCGCGGATGGCGCAGGCGGCGGCGCCATTGGCGTTCGGCTTGCTGATCGACACCATGGGAAGCCGCGTCCTGATCGTCTCGTCCGCGCTCAGTCTTGCGGCCCTGCTGGCGCTGTGCCTGCTGCGACAGCAACGGCGGGCGCCGTGACCGCAAAGGGGCCTTCCCATCCCTGCCGATTTCGAGCAAAACCATCGCATGGAAGATAAAACCGGCCAGACCACCACGATCCGGGGTTTCGTGCGATGGGCGACGACCTTGCCGCAATCCATTGCGGTCTATTTCGTCTGCCTTGTCCTGATCGGCGGGCTTTCGTTCTATGCCGGCACGCTGAAGCCCAGGAAGCCGATCGGCATCGGTCCGCCGCCGGTATCCGCGCCGCGCAACTGAACCTGCTGCGATTGCGGCGATAATCTTTATCAATCGTAGAACGCAGGCGACAGTTTCAGGCTATCGCGCTGGACCTTGTCGTGATTGATCCATAGCTGCGCTTTTTCCTTCGTCATCGTCTCCGATATCTTTTGCATGGAAGCCAGCGTCTGCTCCTTGTTGAAATTGATCGAAGGGACCCGGCGATTGTCCCAATTGCTCCTGAAATGGACGGCATCGCCGGAAAGAACGACCGCGCCGGCATGGGGCAGCTTCACCAGCAATGATTGATGGCCCGGCGTATGCCCCGGTGTCGATAGGATGATCACGCTGCCGTCACCGAATACGTCACGGTCGCCTTCCAGCTTCGTGACGGGATGCCCCGGCTTGAATCGCGGTTCGCCGTTGGCGCCGGGCCATTCATATTCGGCCTTCTGCACATAGAGCATGGCCGCCGGAAACATCTCGACATTGCCGATATGATCGGGATGGGTATGCGACACCGCCATGATCTTGATGTCGGATGGTTTGACGCCAAGCTCATCAAGCTGGGCCGCCAGGGTCTTCGGGCGATGCCAGAACAGGCCCTTCGGATCGGCCGGCACCAGGCCATTCGGCATCGCCGCCACCGCATCGGGGATCCCGGTGTCCCACAGCATCCAGCCCTGCGCGTGCTTGATCAGATAGCAATTGTCGACGAACTCCATCGATTTGCCTTCATCGACGCCGGGCGACCAGCGCGACACATCGCTGGTCGCGCCCTCACCGCAATTGAGGATGTAAAGCTTTTCAACGCCGGGCTGGCCCGATTGCGCGTGGCCGGCAGCCGTCAGCCATACGGCCGACAACAGCGCTGCAACGAAACCAATGGTTCGATTCACGGTGTTTCCTCCGTTGCCGGTTTTTCTGGAATTCCAAGACCGGATACTAACCGCCTAAAGGCGTCATTGCGAGGAGCCAACGGGTCGCGCGAATGCGCGCCCGATGACAGGCCCTTTGCTCCACCCCTTTAACAGGCCGTGCCCGAGGCGCCCGGCTGTCGGCTCTTCCTCGATTCGAGTAATGTGGAAGCGTCGCGCGTCATGGAACAAAAGTCGCTATAAAGGGTTTCTCACCGTTGATTCCAAGGCCATTTCAAAGGGGGGACCGTTGCCGAACAAAGGGGTATCTGCCGAATCAGGTGGATCATTTCCGACCGGCGGCGGCGAACTTGGCGGACTGATACGGCAATTCGATTGGTCAAAAACGAGCCTCGGGCCGCTCGCGGCGTGGCCGCAAAGCCTGAAAACCGTCACCGATACCCTGCTGTGGTCGCCCGTACCCATTGTGCTGCTGTGGGGCGAAGATGGCGTCATGATCTACAATGACGCCTATTCCGTTTTTGCCGGCGGCAGGCATCCCCAGCTTCTTGGGTCGAAAGTGCGCGAGGGGTGGCCCGAAGTCGCCGATTTCAACGACCGTGTCATGAAGGCCGGCCTCAGCGGAGGCACTCTCTCCTACAAGGATCAGGAACTCACGCTGTTCCGGCACGACCGGCCGGAGCAGGTCTGGATGAATCTGGACTATTCCCCGGTGTTGAATGAGGCGGGCCAGCCGGCAGGCGTGATCGGCGTCGTGGTGGAAACCACACAGCGCGTGGTCGCCGAACGAACCCTGAAGGACCGCGAGAAAGATCTGGCCAGCGTTCAGCGGATCGCCAGGATCGGAGGGGTCACCGTCGACCTCGGCAATGGCTTCGGTGCCGGACAGCGCACGCTCGCCTATCGGGATATCCATGGCCTGAGCCGGGACGCCGTCGATACCCACGACGACTGGGTCAAGCGAATTCATCCCGACGACCGCGAGCGGGCACTCAATCATTTTCTGGCGACCGTGAACGGTACCGATGCACGGTATTCGTCCGAATACCGGATCATCCGGCCAAGCGATGGACAGGTGCGCTGGATCGCCTCTGAAGCGCAGATCGAACGCGACGCAGCCGGCCGGCCGCTTCGCCTGGTCGGCGCCCATATGGACATCACCGAACAAACGCTGGCGAAGGAACTGCTCAAGGAGAGCGAAGAACGCTTCCGGCTGATTGCCAATAGCGCGCCGGTGCCGATGTGGGTCAGCAAGCTTGATGGCACGCGCGGCTTCGCCAACCAGGCCTATCTGGATTTTCTTGGCCTGGAATATGAAAAAGCGATCGTTTTCGATTGGCGCAAGATTCTTCACCCCGACGATATGATGCGGATCGTCAACGAAAGCCTCGCGGGGGAAGCCTCGCTAAGGCCGTTCGTGCTGGAAGCGCGATATCGGCGGGCGGACGGCGAATGGCGATGGATGCGGTCGGAATCGCAGCCGCGCTGGGACCCGGTCGGCAAACACATCGGCTTTATCGGGGTGGCTCACGATGTCACCGCCGCCAAGGAAGCCGAGGGCGAACTGCGCCGCCTCAACGAGACGCTGGAGCAGCGCATCAAGGAGCGCACCTCCCAGCTCGAATCGAACGAAGCGCAATTGCGCGCCATCTTCGAAACCAGCAACCAATACCAGGCGTTTCTCGACCTGAAGGGCAACGTCATCTATGCGAACAAGACCGCGCTGGCGGCAATTCAGTCCGTCGTGGCCGATGTTGCGGGCCGGCCGTTTTGGGATTCACGCTGGTTTTCTGCAACACCCGGCGCTGGCGAAATCGTCGCCGATGGTTTCGCCGCGGTCATGCGCGGCGAAAGCGCGCGGACGGAGATGCTCCTCAATTTGCCGATGGGCGACCGCTATATTGATTTTGCCATGCGGCCGGTATTCGACCAGCATGGGGCCATCACCGGCGTGCTGCCCGAAGCGGTCGACATCACCGAACGCCGTCAGGCCGAGGAAGCGCTGCGCCAATCCCAGAAAATGGAAGCCGTCGGCCAGCTCACCGGCGGCGTGGCGCACGACTTCAACAACCTCTTGACGATCATCCGCTCGGCCACCGATTTCCTTCGCCGCCGCGAGCTGACCGAGGATCGCCGCCGCCGCTACATCGATGCGATTTCCGACACTGTCGATCGTGCATCCAAACTGACCGGACAATTGCTGGCTTTTGCGCGGCGCCAACCTCTGACGCCGGAGGTGTTCGATGTCGGCCTTCAGGTCGAAGCGATCGCGCAGCTCATTCGCCCGCTGGTCGGCGGGAGCATTCAGATCGGGTTGGAAATTGCCGACGCAGAATGCTTTGCCATGGCAGACGTCGCTCAATTCGAGACCACCCTGATCAATCTCGCGGTCAATAGCCGGGATGCGATGGAGGATGAGGGTCTCATTTCCATCCGGGTCGAGAAGGCCGATGAGATCCCGGCTTCGGGCATCGGCGGCCGGCGCGAGGGAAAATTCATTGCCATCTCGGTCGAGGACACCGGAGCAGGCATCGCGCCTGACAAGATGACGGCCATTTTCGAGCCGTTCTACACCACCAAGGAGGTCGGAAAAGGCACCGGTCTTGGCCTGAGCCAGGCGCTCGGATTCGCCAAGCAATCCGGCGGCGACATCGTGGCGGTCAGCACCTTGAGAAAGGGCTCGAAATTCACGATCTATCTGCCCCAGGCGAAACTCCCCGGCAGTCAGGCCAGTGTCGCCGCAACCAGCCCTGAAGCCGCATCGAGCGGCTTTGGTCATCGCATTCTGGTCGTCGAGGACAACGAGGATGTCGGACGGTTTTCAACCGAACTGCTCCAGGATCTGGGTTATGCGACGAGGCGGGCCGACAATGCCAAGCAGGCGCTGGCCCTCATCGCCGCAGACCATGGGGCGTTCGATCTGGTGTTTTCCGACGTCATCATGCCCGGCATGAACGGTGTGGAGATGGCCAGGATCATCCGCGAGCAGTACCCGCATTTGCCTGTCGTGCTGACCAGCGGTTATAGCAGCGTGCTGGCGCAGAATACCGACCATGGTTTCGAATTGATTCAAAAACCATACTCGGTCGAAGCGCTGTCGCGCACGCTGCGGAAGGTGATTGCGGAACGATTGTAGGTTGCGACCCCAGGATATCAAACAACACCAAGGATGGGAGGCGCCGTGAACCAGAAGCAGCAGCAACAGCTTTCCGCGACCTGCCAATGCGGCAAGGTGAAATTCGAAACCGTCGGCGCACCGATCCTGACCGGAACCTGCTATTGCAGCAGTTGTCAGCAAGCCGGACGTCAGTTCGAGCAACTGCCGGCCGCGCCGCCGCTGCTCGATCCCGACAGTGGAACAGGCATGGTCCTCTATCGCAAGGATCGGGTACGATGCGTGACGGGACAGCAATATCTCAGAGAGCATCGGCTCAAGCCTGAATCCGCAACCCGGCGGGTCGTTGCCACCTGCTGCAATTCGGCAATGTTCCTCGACTTCACCAAAGGGCACTGGCTGTCGATGTTCCGGAACCGGTTTGCGACTGACGCGCCGCCACTTGAAATGCGGGTCATGACGGCAGAGCGGCGCGCCGGCGTGGTGCTGGCCGATGATTTGCCGAACTATCCTGGTCACTCCGGCAAATTCATGTTGAAGCTGATCGGCGCCTGGATTGCGATGGGTTTCCGCAGGCCCGAGATTAGCTGGGGAAAGACCGTCCGAGCCGATTAATTCCTCATGGTGAGGAGCGCGCATCCTTGCGGGCGTCTCGAACCATGGGCCCACATCACCATCCTTCGAGACGCCGCGCTACACACGGCTCCTCACCGTCGCGCCCTACTCCACCCCGCGCCCGAACTTGTTCGACTTCGGAAAACCTTTCGGCGGCAGGCGGCCGGCGTCGGCGCGATTGCCGCGCCACTCGGCAAGCTCCTTGATGGAAGCGCTGAATTCGCGGCCGGCGGAGTCCTTCCAGGTCAGGCCATCCTTGGCATCGAATGTTGCGATGTCGGACAGCCCGCCATCGCGGTATTTCTGCAAGCGCACGCCGCGGCCGCGCGCCATTTCCGGCACCTGATCGATCGGGAACAGCAGCATCTTGCGGTTGTCGCCGATCACGGCGACGGTGTCGCCGGTGACGGTCGCAATCGCGCGCGCCTCATTGGGCATCTCGACATTCAGCACCTGCTTGCCCTTGCGGGTATTGCCGACGCAGTCGTCCTCGTTGACCACAAAGCCCTGCCCCTCGTGGCTCGCCACCAGGAATTTGCGCCCACCCTTGTTGACGAACAGCGACACGATCGCGACGTCCTGCTCCATGTCGACGAACATCCGAATCGGCTCGCCATGGCCGCGGCCGCCCGGCAGCTTGGCGACGTCGAGCGAATAGAATTTGCCGTTGGTGGCGAACAGCAGCAGTTTCGAGGTGGTTTCCGCAAAGAACGCCGAACCGAGCTGGTCGTCGGTCTTGAAGGTGAGCCCCGAGAGATCGGCGACCTGCCCTTTCAGCGTACGCACCCAGCCCTTGTCGGAAATCACCACTGTCACCGGCTCGCGTTCCACGAACGCTTCCTCGATCGCGGCCAGATCGTGCTCGGGCGCATCGGCAAACATGGTCCGGCGCTTGCCGAGCGGCGTCTTCGGCCCGAAAATGTCGCGCACCTTTCGGACCTGCTCGCCGACCTTGGACCATTGTTCGGTCTCGGACCCGAGAAGCCCCTTGACGCCCTTCAATTCGGCGCGAAGATTCTTGTCCTCGGTGCGGATCTCAAATTCCTCGAGCTTGCGCAGGGATCGCAGCCGCATGTTGAGGATGGCGTCGGTCTGAACCTCGGTGAGCTTGAACGCTTTCATCAGCACCGGCTTCGGCTCGTCCTCGGCGCGGATGATCTTGATCACCTTGTCGATGTTGAGATAGGCGATCAGATAGCCGCCGAGCACTTCCAGCCGATGCTCGATCTGCTCCTTGCGGTAATTGGTGCGGCGCTGCAGCACATCGCGCAGATGGTCGAGCCATTCGCGCAAGCACTCGGAAAGCCCGAGCACTCTCGGGATGCGGCCCTTCACCAGCACATTGAGGTTCAACGGAATCCGGCTTTCCAGTTCGGTCAGCCGGAACAGCAACTCCATCAGCAATTCCGGATCGACCACGCGGGATTTCGGCTCGATCACCAGCCGGATGTCTTCGGCGGATTCGTCCCGGACATTTTCGACCAGCGGCAGCTTCTTGTCGTTGAGCAGTTCGGCGATCTTCTCGACCAGCCGGGATTTCTGCACCAGCCACGGAATTTCAGTGATGACCACGACCCAGGTGCCGCGGGCGCCTTCTTCCTGGCTCCATTTGGCGCGGGTGCGGAACGAGCCACGGCCGGTCATGTAGGCTTCGGCGATGCTCTCCTTGGAGTCGACGATGATACCGCCGGTCGGGAAATCCGGACCCTTGACCCATTTCAGAAGCGTCTTCGACTTTGCATCCGGCTTGTCGATCAGATGAAGGGCGGCGTCGCACAGCTCGGCCGCGTTGTGCGGCGGGATCGAGGTCGCCATCCCGACCGCGATGCCTTGCGAGCCGTTGGCGAGCAAATTCGGGAAGCCGCCGGGGAGTACTCCGGCTCCTTACCGCTGTTATCATAGGTCGGCTTTAATT
>CAVSOS010000042.1:0-11734 GCA_963729395.1 uncultured Pseudomonadota bacterium
CAATGACGACCTTGAAGCCGATAGGTCCGTAGCCCTACGCATTATACGTTCGCCACGTTGATCAGCATCCGCGTCAGTTCGTCGGGCGCCATCACCATGGCGTCGTGGCCGGTGGCGATTTCGGCCCAGCGCCAGCCCTGCTGCGCCTTGACCCAGTTGCGCGAGGCCTGCAGCGCCGCGTAGGCCGGATTGGTGCAGGTGATGTAGGTGCGCGGCAGGTTGTTGCCGACCGGCCCCTTGATGTTGAGCGGGCTGGTGTAGGTTCCGAGCGGATGCGGCGTTAGCCGGCGCTTGACCCATTCGGTATCGTTTGCATCGGGAACGCCGAAGGCGGAGGGCGGCGGCGCGGGCAGGCTCAGCCCGCCGCTGGTTTCCTCGGCGGCCTTGCGGCGCGCGGCGACGACATCCGGCGGCAGATTGTCGAACGGCGCCTTGCCGCCCTCCACCATCAGCGCATCCAGATAGACCAGATGGCGGATCTTGCCGGGTATCGCATCGGCTGTGCCGCTGATCGCGTTACCGCCGAACGAATGCCCGACCAGGATGACGTCAGACAATTCCTCGGCCCCGATGACATTGACGATGTCGGTGGTGAAGGTATCCAGCGTGATGTCTTTCGACAGCAAATGCTTGCGCTCGCCGAGCCCGGTCTGCGTCGGCGTGAACACACGGTGGCCGGCGCTGCGCAGCCGGTCCGCGACCCGGCTCCAGCACCAGCCGCCATGCCAGGCGCCGTGAACCAGCACGAAGGTCTGCGCTGTGGTCTGCGCCTTTGCCGCCGTTGCCTCTGCGCCTGCCGCCAAGCCCGCGATCGCCATTTTCTTCAGAAGATCCCGGTCTTCAGAACATCCCGGCGTTTCATGATGATGGCTCCCTTTGTGGACCTTGATCGGCTCCGGTGGCAAGCTGTTGCCCGGCTCATGGGGTTCGGCCGAGGGTTGCTGCCGCGGCAGGCTTTCAAAGAATTCGCGGCATGACAATCCCGGTGCAGATAGTGAAGGAACGGAATTCACATTGTTGGTTCCCCTCAAGCCAGGTGTCAGCTTGGCACGGCCTCCAGTCATCGAGACCGGGCGTCTGAAGCTGCGGATGTGGCAGGAATCGGACATCGCGCCCAACACCGCGATGCTGGCCGATCCCGCCTCAGGGCGCTTCATCACCGCCGATGGCAAGCCCATCACCGATGCGTTTGTCGGGTGGCGGAATGCCGCGATCATGTCAGGGCATTGGGCGCTGCACGGCTTTGGCCTGTTCGTGGTCGAGGAAAAGGGCACCGGCCAATTCGTAGGAAGGGTCGGGCCGTGGTTTCCTCCGTCCTGGCCGGGCTTGGAAGTCGGCTGGGGGATTGCCGGTGATTTTCGCGGCAAGGGTTACGCGGTCGAAGCGGCGCGGGCCTCGATCGACTGGACCTTCGCGACCTTCGAGATCGATCGCATCGTTCATTGCATCGACCGCGAAAACATCGCCTCGCAAGCCGTGGCGCGGCGGCTCGGGGCCGTCATCGAACGCGAGATCGATTTATTCGGGCACGTCGCGGATCTGTGGGTGACGTCACGCGACATGTGGCGAGGTGTGTAGGGCGGGCCAGCGTGAGCGCAACCCGCCGTCTTTCTTTTCGCTGCGGCGGGTTACGCCTGCGGGCTAACCCTGCCCCACGCCCCGAAGTATCTGGCCCGTCGCGCCTGGGGCGGCGGTCTGCTATGAAATAAGACGTGCAGCAAGTCAGCGCCGAGGCCTCCATGACCGACCCGATCGACCGCGCCCCCTTCTACCACGACGGCATGCGCGAGCTGCAGGACCGCTTCGACGGCCGCCGTGTCGCCGACGCGATCGAGAAGCATCGCCTGCACTTCGAGTTCTGGGAGCAGGACCGCAAGCTCATCGAAGAGGCCCGGTTCTTTTTCATCGCGACGAGCTATCAGGACAACGTCGATTGTTCCATGCGGTCGGGCGATCCCGGCTTCGTCAGGATTACCGGCCCCGACACGCTCGAGTACCCCGAATACGACGGCAACAACATGTATCGGACGCTCGGCAATATTCACCGGAACCCGAACGTCGGGCTGCTGTTCGTGCGCCTCGATGGCAAGACGTTTCGCACGCGCATCCGGGGCAAGGCGACGATCCACGACACCCCGGAAACCCTTGACGGGCATCATGGCGCGAAACTCGTCGTGCGCGTCAAATGCGAGATCTTCCCCAACTGCCCGCGTTACATTCCAGACCTGATGGGCGCTTCCGCGGCGGTACCGGAGAATCCGTTCGTTCCTCGACCGGGGTACGAGCCGCCGCCGCCCGAATGGAAAAGCCGGGATTACCTCAAGGACGTGCTTTCGAAGTACGACCCGCATCGGAAACGCGAGACATAGCGGGCGGCGCCCGCGGGCTCGAGCTTCTTCCATCCTTGGCCGGCGGGCTAGTTAGCCCGTTGGGCGAGCGCCCCTGCTATCAAGCTCCGCCATCGCCGTCTCGAAGTCCACGCGTTCGAGATTCAGGCCCTCGGGAATTTGGTAACGCCGATCGGGACCACGCGGAGCTGCTGTGCGTTCCGCCCACGCGTAGGTCGCCGCTCCCAGAAGATGCCCGATCTGGCGCATATACTCCCAACAGTCTTCGCGCATACGACGCTCGATCCACGGACCGAGCAGCGGTTCGAGATCGTTGGGAAGCAGATAGTTGCTGTGCTTTGCCAGTTTGCGCAGGAACTCGAACTGTTCGTCCGGGCCCGGAACCGGAAACTCGATCTTGTGGAACCTGCTCACCAGCTCTGGATAGACAGCGGCGAATTTCGGCATCTCGCTTGGTTCGAGGATCATGGCAATGACGATGCGGCTCTTGTTGGCGTCCATGAACTCTATCAGCGTGTCCACGGCCTCTTGCGAAAAAGTATGGCCGGCCATTCGGAGGCATATTGGATCAGCAGCATTGCGTTGAGCGCAGGTTCGCATTTTCCGAGCGTCACCCGGCGTGTCTGGCCGATCCATCTGGACACGAAATCCCTGGCAAAGGTAACGTTGATCCTGTTGTCGCGGATGTGGCCGCGGTTCAGCAGCATAGAACCGAGCGCATCGGCAAAACGGAATCTTCCAAGGCCGGGTTTAGCGACGAGCAGCATATGCAGGCCTTCTGGTGCGACGGCGCGCGTCGGGTCGTCCTGCGCCAGCTCATAAGACGCGACGACGTCTTCGATCCGCTGCCTGACCGGTGTCAGCCATGTGAAACGCGTGAGATCAGCCCAGGGATCGTGTGTGCGATTGTTGTCGGTCATGCCGGTCATCCCCCTGGTTTTCGACAAGCGCAGCTCCATGCTCCATCGTATGAAGCCGAAAAACCGTGACGCTCGTCACGTTTTGACGCAAAGACATGGCTTTGATCTTGAGAGACCGAACCGGATGCCCCAACTGCCGTCCGTGGGATGGCGACCGAACTGTGGACATCGCTGGCAGCCGCTTCGTGTCAGGAACCGACAATTGCGTCACAACGTAAAAGCCGTCACAGGCTGGTGGTAAAGGCGTGCCGCCAAGGCCCTACACCAACCTTACGGTTCCACGGTGTTTCCGCAAAATCGTCAGATTTCAACGTCAGTCTGGGGCTGGCGACAGAACAGGATCCAGTGGTCAAGGAAGCAAAATCCGACGCCGAGCTCGAAGACATGATTCTTCAGAGGTTGTTGATCGGCGGTGTGTTCGTATCGGTGCGCAGAGATCCGCTGCTCGGCTGGCGACCGACGGTGGTAACTGCGCCGAAGCACACGAAGAACGCGCAGGAACTCGCCGACAAGATAGCTGCGGAGCTACGCAAGAAGTTCACACTGAAGGAACGAGATCACGAGGAATGAGGTCACGCCGTGTCCTCTGTTGCTGCAGCGCAGGGTCCGATCCCCTCGTCGCACCCATAGCAGCCATTTGCTGCCCTGTTCGAAATTCACCCGGCAACCATTTACGCTGCGGCAGCGAGCCGACGCGGGTTCAAGACGTATTCCTTGAGGACCGTGCCTGTCAGCGTCGACTTCGACCAGCGACACGTCATAGCTCCAGAGATCGGCGAGGTGCTGAAGCACGCGCCTGGCGTCGGCTTCGTTCAGCTGGGCTCCCTTCACCACGACATGGCGCAGCATCAGGCGGCGGTCGCCCGCGAGATCGACATCGACCACCTCGATGTTGGGATCGATGAATCCGACATCGTATTGCCGCGCCAGTTCGCGGCGAACGCGACGATAGCCGCGCTCATCATGGATCGCATCGACCCTGATGCCGGCGCGTCTTCCGCCGGATCGTCATGCAGATGGAACATCCGCCAGCTGCCGCATCAGCCGCGGGCTGAGGAACTGGCTGATGAAGCTTTCGTCGCGATAATTGGCCCAGACGTCGCGCAGTACCGCCATGACATCGCCGGTGCCGGCAATGTCCGGAAACCATTCGCGATCCTCGTCGTCGGGATTGGTGACGATGCGCTCGATATCCTGCATCATCGCAAAGCCGAGCGCATAGGGATTGAAGCCCGAAAAGCGCGGATCGTCGAAGTCGGGCTGGAACACCACATTGGTGTGCGACTGCAGGAATTCGAGGAAATTGCCGTCGGAAATCCGGCCCTGTTCGTGCAGCCGGGTCATGATGCGGTAATGCACGTAGGTCGCGGTGCCCTCGTTCATGACCTTGGTCTGGCTCTGCGGATAGAAATACTGCGCGATGTGCCGCACGATCCGCAGCAGCTCGCGCTGCCAGGGCTGCAGGCGCGGCGCGGTCTTTTCGAGGAAGTACAGCAGATTTTCCTGCGGCAGCCCGAGCAGCTTGCGGCGCCGCTCCGTGCTCAGCAGTTCCGCGCTCTTGATCGGTCCGGTCGGAACGGTCCGCCACAGATCGTTGAACACGCTCTCCTCGTGCAGCGCGGCGTTCTCCGGCGCGCTTTTCTTCCGCGCGAAGATCGAGCTTCTTCTTGCCGGGATAGCGATCGATCCCGTGCGACATCAGGGCATGCGCCGCATCGAGCGTCTGCTCGACCGCCAGCCGGCCATGACGCTCCTCGCATTGCGCCACGTAGCTCTTGGCGAAATCGAGATAGTCGAGAATGCCGTCGGCATCCGTCCATTGCTTGAACAGATAGTTGTTCTTGAAGAAATGGTTGTGGCCGAACGCCGCGTGCGCGATCACCAGCGTCTGCATGGTCGCGGTGTTTTCCTCCATCAGATAGGAAATGCACGGCGAGCTGTTGATCACGATCTCATAGGCAAGACCCCTAAGGCCCTTGCGGTAGAACGCCTCGTGATGGGCGAAATGCTTGCCGAACGACCAATGCTTGTAGAACAGCGGCATGCCGACCGAGGAATAGGCATCCAGCATCTGCTCGGCGGTGATGACCTCGATCTGGTTCGGATAGGTGTCGAGCCCGAGTTCGGACCGCGCGATCTCCTCGCAGGCATCGTGGATGCGCTGCAGCGTCGGGAAATCCCAGTCCGCTCCCTCAAACAGGCGTTCGGCTGTCGCGGTCATGGCGCGGCTTTCTCCTGGTTTCGGCGGCGCTGAAACAGATCGTGAAACACCGGAAAGATCTCGCTGCGCTCGCTGACCTTGCGCATCGACAGCGGCGCGCCTTCGGCGCGCAGACGCTGGTACAGCGTCCACAGCGACGAATCCGGCATCTCGAAGGTGCTGCCGCCGGCCTCGCCGACTTCCAGATAGGCAAAGAACTGGCTGACCGGCAGGATCATCTCGGTCAGCAGCCGGCTCGGCGACGGCGCTGTCCGACGATCGAGTTGTCGCCGTCGGAGGCCTGGGCGGCGTAGATGTTCCAGTCCGCGGGGCGAAACCGCGACCGGACGATGTCGTGCATCGCCTCCAGCGCGCTCGACACCATGGTGCCGCCCGACGCCGGCCCGTGAAAGAAGGTGTCCTCGTCGACCTCCTCCGCCCGGTCGGTATGACGAATGAAGACGATCTCGACATGCCGATAGCGCCGCGTCAGAAACACGTAGAGCAGCATGTAGAAGCGCTTGGCCAGATCCTTCATGTGCTCGGACATCGAGCCGGACACGTCCATCAGGCAGAACATGACGGCCTGGGCCACCGGCTTCGGCACGGTCTCGAAGCGGCGGTAGCGGATGTCGATCGGATCGATGAACGGAATCCGCCGGCTCTTTGCCTTCAACGCCTCGATCTCGGCCATCAAGCTCGGCGCGGCGCGCCTCGTCGTCGCACTCGGCGAGTTCCGCCTCAAGCTGCGCGATCGTCTCCGGCCGCGGCCGCCGCAGCGCGACCCGCCGCGCCATCGCGAGCCGCACCGTGCGGCTCACCGAAATATTCGCCGGCGAGCCGGAGGTCGAATAGCCGGCGCGCTGAAGTCCTTCGCTTTCCGCTTCGGCGAGCTTGCGCTTGGCGAGATCGGGCAGTTCGAGATCGTCGAGGAACAGGTCGACAAACTCGTCGCGGCTCAGCACGAAGCGGAACGCGTCTTCGCTGTCGCCTTCGCCCGGCTGCGGAGCCCTTCCCGCGGCCTTCGCCCGAACGCGGAAGCATGTCGCCTTCGACGAACTTCTTGTTTCCGGGAAGCACCATGTCGCGCGTGCCGCCTTCGCGGCGAAAGCGAGGTTCATGCATCCCGTCAAGCGGGATGCTGACCTCGCCGCCCTCCAGGACATCCTTGATGTCGCGGCCCTGCGGAGGATTTCTTGACGGCGCCTTGAACCAGCGCCTTGGCCCGGCGCAGGAAACGCTGGCGGTTTTCCAGGCTCTTGCTGCCTGGATTCAGACGCCGATCGACGATGTGCATGGCCACTGCTTGCAGCCGCCTCAGCCGGCTTGTTTCACGCGCATGTACCACTCGACGAGCCGGCGAACCTGGCGCTCGGTATAGCCGCGCTCCACCATCCGCTCGACGAACTCGCCGTGCTTCTTTTCGGTATCGCCGTCCTTCTTCGAGCCGAACGAGATCACCGGAAGCAGGTCTTCGACCTGGGAGAATATCCGCTTTTCGATCACCTCGCGGATCTTTTCGTAGGAGGTCCAGGACGGATTCTTGCCGCCGTTCTGGGCGCGCGACCGCAGCGAGAACTTGACGACCTCGTTGCGGAAGTCCTTCGGGTTGGCGATGCCCGCGGGCTTCTCGATCTTGGTCAGTTCCTGGTTGAGGAGCTCGCGATTGAGCAACTGGCCGGTGTCGGGGTCCTTGAAGTCCTGATCCTCGATCCAGGCATCGGCATAATCGACGTAGCGGTCGAACAGGTTCTGGCCGTAGTCCGAATAGGATTCGAGATAGGCCTTCTGGATCTCGTTGCCGATGAATTCGGCATAGCGCGGCACGAGCTCGGCCTTGATGAATTCGAGATAGCGCTTCTCGATTTCCTCGGGGAGCTGCTCGCGGCGGATCGACTGCTCGAGCACATACATCAGATGGACCGGATCGGCGCCAATCTCCGTGGTGTCGTGATTGTAGGTTGCGGCCAGGACCTTGAACGCAAACCGCGTCGAGACGCCGTCCATGCCTTCGTCGACGCCGGCGGCATCCTTGTATTCCTGGACGCTGCGGGCCTTCGGATCGGATCTCCTTGAGGCTTTCGCCGTCATAGACCCGCATTTTTGCAAACGGTCGTCGAGTTCTCGTGCTTGCGCAGGCGCGACATCACCGAGAAGCGCGCCAGCGTCTCCAGCGTTGCCGGCGCGCACGGCGCGGCGGCGAGCTCGGATCCCTGAGATGAGCTTCTCGTAGATCTTCTGCTCCTCGGTCACCCGCAGGCAGTACGGCACCTTGATGACGCAGATGCGGTCGATGAAGGCTTCGTTGTTCTTGTTGGTCTTGAAGCTCTGCCATTCGGATTCGTTCGAATGGGCGAGAATGACGCCGGTAAAGGGGATCGCGCCGATATTCTCGGTGCCGATATAGTTGCCTTCCTGGGTCGCCGTCAGCAGCGGGTGCAGCATCTTGATCGGCGCCTTGAACATCTCGACGAATTCGAGAATGCCCTGGTTGGCGCGATTGAGACCGCCGGAATAGCTGTAGGCGTCGGGATCGTTCTGGGCGAAGGTCTCCAGCTTGCGGATGTCGACCTTGCCGACCAGCGAGGAGATGTCCTGATTGTTCTCGTCGCCCGGCTCGGTTTTCGCAATCGCGATCTGCCGCAGGCGCGAGGGCTGGATCTTGGCGACGCGGAAGCGCGAAATGTCGCCGCCGAAGGCCTCGAGCCGCTTGTAGCACCACGGACTCATCAGCCCGTTGAGGCGGCGGCGCGGAATGCCGTACTTCTCCTCGATCATCGGTCCAAGCTGTTCCGGATCGAACAGACCGAGCGGGCTCTCGAATACCGGACTGAGTTCGTCGCCGGCCTTCAGCACATAGATCGGATGGACTTCCATCAGCGACTTCAGCCGCTCGGCGAGCGAAGACTTGCCGCCGCCGACCGGGCCGAGCAGATAGAGGATCTGCTTGCGCTCTTCCAGACCTTGCGCGGCGTGCCGGAAGAAGCCGACGATGCGCTCGATGGTTTCCTCCATGCCGTGGAACCCGGCGAAGGCCGGATAGGCCCGCATGGTCCGGTTCAAAAAAATACGGCCAAGGCGGGGGTCCTTGGCCGTGTCAATCATCTGAGGCTCACCGATCGCCGCTAGTAGCCGTTCGGCTGCATTGGCGTATCGCATCGGATCGCCTCGACACGATTCCAGATATTCCGCCATCGACATGTCGGTTTCGCTTCGGGCCTCGAAGGACCGGGCGAAAGCATTGAACAGAGAATCGTTGTACATGATCCCTCTCCTCATATGGTTTGCTGCATCACTGTAACGCGCGGCAAGGTTCCCTATCGACGCGCGCCACGGGCTCCCGTTACGAATCGGCATCTGCACATGACATCGATTGAACCCGCAACAGACTCCGCCGCGCAATATGCAACGCGGGCAGCGAGTGGGTCATAAACAGGCAATTTGCCTAATAATTGTGCAAAACGAGTCGCGCGGCGCCTGTTCGCCCCAGCTAACGGAGATCGATCCGACTGCGTGTGACGTCCAGAAAATACCCAGTCCGACAACCGCCGAAAACGCACGATTACCAAATCAACAAACAGGGGGCTCACATTGTTACGGTGACAAGCGTGCGAGCTTTTAGGTTAATAAATGGCTAACGGCGCCGCTATGCTGATGCCACGCTGATGCCAAGCTGCCCGCTGGCCGATCCCAGTCAAAGCTGCCGCAATCGCGCAAAAAAACCCCTGCGGGATGAAGTCCGCCTCGGTTCGCCCCGAGGGGTGCCAACGGAGCCGCCACCGAGGGCATGGTTGAAAAGAAGTGCGCGCGTCTTGCGGGCTCCAAGCTGCCCCAAATCTCATTTGCGCTTTGCTGCCGGCAGCGACACCCATCCCGGCAGGCTAGCGAACTGTATCGCTTTCATCGGCATGAGACCCGCTCCACGCTGCCATGAAGCGATCTCATCCAGCGCCCATGTGCCGGATGCGCTCGTCAGCGCAAATCAGAGGTCCATCACCGCCGGAATGCCGCCCCCTGCGCCGGGATGGGAAGCCCGGAGAAAATCGCCGATGGCGTACACGCCGCCGGGCGCGAGCGCACGAGCCACACGCCGCGCGAGATCGGCGTTCTGTTCTGGCGAGAAATGGTGTACGAGGTTGTTGATCATCACGACATCGAAAGTTGCCTCGCCGAGATCGTCCGCCAACGCATCGCCGATTTTGTGCTTCACGCGCGCGCCGAGCCCCTCTTGCTGCGCGATTTCGCTCGCGCGGTCCACGGCGCCCGGTAGTTCGAGGATGGTGGCGACGAGCGCGGGATGGCGCTTGCACAATTCAGTCGAGTACAGCCCGTGCGAGCCGCCGATGTCGAGAAGCCGCGTCGCGCCCTGCGGTACGGGCATGCGCTTGGCGAGTTCGACAGCCGGATTGGCGGCGACGTCGCGCATGCCGTCCTGATAGATCGCCCATTCCTGGGCGTTCATATGCGAGTGAAAATCGAGCGGCTTGCCGTTGCGTACGAACTCTCCGGTCTTGCCGACCAGATCCCATTCGATCGACTGGAACGCGAGCTTGGCGATGACCGAACTCGGGCTCGATTTCAGCAACCATTTCCTCATCGAAGCCGGCAAATCGTATTTGCCGTCGCGCCAGCTCGCGTAGCCAATGCCAACCAGACATTCGAGCAGATGCTTCGTTGCCTTGGGATCGGTTCCGCACATGGCAGCGACCGCCTCGGCCGTCTGATCACCCTTGCCGAGGGCCTCAAACAGCCCGACTTCGGCCGCCACCATGATGGCGCGCGCGGCGGTGAAGGCAATTTGCGTATCGAGGAGAGGACGGGGAACGAGATTTGCGATAAGCGCAATGCGCTCCATTAAATTTTCGGCGCGCGGCGCGAGCTTCATGGCCGGCTTCCCCCCATGCTGAGCCAGGCAGGATCATCGCCGAGCGCGCGCGGGCAGTCAATGTCGGCTCGGACTGGCCATTCTGGGAGTCCGTCGGCATCTCCCCGATTACATGCTTCCCATCATCCCCATTGGCCCGTGCAAGAGCGCATCGGCCGTCTTCTTCTGCTCGTCATTGAGTACGGCGTACAGCGGGCTCAGCGCCGCTTTCGTGGATCGCACAGTCTCGACCATCGTGGTCATCATTTTCTCCATGCGGTCGAGGCGATCAGGTGCAGTCACAGTGAGCGTTTGCCCCATCGTTCCTCCCTGCATCATCGTCCCTCGCATCTCACCGATCCGCTGGGCGTTGCTTCGGAGAGCATCGGCGAACGTGTTCCACTGCGGCAGCTGAGCGTCGGTGATTTTCAGTTCGGCCTTTAGAAACGCTATCCGGCCCTCAACGTGATCCGCCATCCCCATCATGCCCATCCCCATCATGGGCATCATGCCGCCGTGCTGCGTGCCCCTCATCATAGGCATGGTGTCGCCCTGCATCATCGGTGGCGTGGGCGAAGAAGGGCGCTCTTGCGCAGCTGCGCCCACAATGCCGGCCATGAGTGCGGCCGCTGTCGCAGCGATCATGCGATGCGTCGGTTTCATGAGAGTCTCCTTTGCGCTGACCTAAGTAATCTTCGCTGCCAATTGGCCGCGCCCGTAGCAGGCGCTTTTCTAGTGAAAGTTACCGATTTATCTGGAATGAGTATTGATCTGCGTCAACGGTGCGTCGAAGCAGGAAAGCGCGGCACGGAACTCAACAGGGCCGGGTCGCGACCCCAATATTCCGGGACATGACAGTGACGCTCGTCAAAAGCGCGACTTCCGATAGATGGGTGTGCCCATAGATGCGCAATTGCGCATCGGGCAATGACGGCAAGAGGAAAAAATTCTCCTTTGGGTTCAATCCAATTCCACCTGTCCAGTCCCTTTTGCAAAAATATTCTGATTTTCCGAAGAGGCAAATCACTCTATATCTGCCGCCGTCCCGTCCCACCAGAGGGGCGGCTCGCGATCGTCACGGACGCGGGGCGGGATGCGGTGGACGCGAGCGTGCTCTAAAGACGAGAGCGCCTGAGGCGGACGGCGAAGTCGTGTGGTCCTGACGCCCCGACGCTGGCGTCAAGTTGGCGGGAAGCAGCTTCTCGCGGGCGACGGTGGCAAAAAAGCCGGTCGCCGGGGAGAGCACGAAGGAAACCGTTAAAACCATTGCGCGGGGAATGCCGGGTGATTCCGGTGTGACCGTGACTAACGCGTGTGCTTCTCCACTATTCTGCACACGCGGCTGCGGGCGCATCGGGCGCCCGGCATTCCCTGCGCCCTCTGAATGAAGAGGGCGGAACGA
>CAVSOS010000043.1:0-126904 GCA_963729395.1 uncultured Pseudomonadota bacterium
GAACTCGCCGACGTCGAGCGTCATCGTCGTGTACCGGCCGGGGCCTTCGATCCTGTAATCCTTGACCTTGAACGTGACGCTCCGCTGGTCGACTGCGATCAGACGGCGGTTTGAGATGGCGACGCGGTGCGTGTAGCGCGACAGATAGGCGAGCACGGCCTTCGGGCCCGCGAACGGACGCTTGGCGTAGATGAACCAGCGCTTCTTGCTGAGCGGGGCGAGGAATGCCGCGAACGCCTTCGCGTCGACGAGATGGGCGTGTGAGCCGAGGAACCGCAGGCTGCCGGCCGCGTGTGCCGCCAGAAGCTTCTCCAGCATCAAGCGCCGAAACAGCTTCGACAGGACGCGCACCGGCAGCAGGAAGTTTGGCCTGCATGAGATCCAACGGCCGCCGTCCATGGAGAGGCCGCCGCCCGGCACGATCATGTGCAGGTGCGGATGATGGGTCATTGCCGAGCCCCAGCTGTGCAGTACCGAGGTGATGCCGATGCGGGCTCCGAGATGCTTGGGGTCGGCCGCGATGGTGAGCATCGTCTCCGACGAGGCCTTGAACAGCAGATCGTAGATCACGGCCTTGTTCTGGTAGGCGATGTCGCCAATCGCCGACGGCAGCGTGAAGACGACGTGGAAGTAGGGAATCGGGAGCAGTTCGGCCTCGCGCGCCGCCATCCACTGGCGCGCTGCCGCGCCTTGGCACTTCGGGCAGTGCCGGTTGCGGCAGCTGTTGTAGGCGATCGTGGTGTGGGCACAGTCCTCGCAGCGCGCGACGTGTCCGCCGAGGGCCGCCGTGCGGCAGCTCCTCGATGGCGCTCATCACCTTGAGTTGGAGCAGGCTCACGTGACCGCGGTTGGCATGGCGCCACGCGGCCCCGTGGTCGCGGAAGACATCCGCGACCTCCAGGGCTGGACGGGCCATGTGGGCCCGTTACGCTGGCGGCTCGTCCTTCTTCGGCACCAGTGGCGTTAGCCTGTCCAGCGGGCTCATGACCTCACGGATGATGTTGATGGCCACATGAGTGTAGCGCGCCGTGGTGTCGAGCTTGGAATGTCCGAGCAGGACCTGGATCACCCTGATATCGATGTTCTGTTCCAAGAGGTGGGTGGCGAAGCTGTGTCTGAGCGTGTGCGGCGCCACCCATGTGGGCAGCCCGGCCAGTTCGGCGGCCATGTGGCAGGCGCGATTGAGCTGGCGCGTGGTCATCGGGTTGATGCGGTCGCGGCCGGGGAACATCCACACTCGGGGATGCGCGATGCGCCACCAGTCGCGCAGCAGCTCCAACAGCTGCGGCGACAGCATGGCATGGCGATCCTTGCGGCCTTTGCCCTGCTCAACCCGGATCATCATGCGCTTGGAATCAACGTCGCAGACCTTCAGCGCGACCACCTCCATGGCGCGCAGACCCGCGCCGTAGGCAACGCTGAGCGCCGCCTTGTGCTTGGGTCCGGGTGCGGCTTCCAGAAGGCGCAACACCTCTTCGGGCGAGAGCACGCGCGGCAGCTTGCGTGGCTCGTAGACGAACACGAGATGGCGCGTCGTCTCCGGCCGGTCGAGCGTCACCTTGAAGAAGAACCGCAGCGCCGTCACGGTCGCGTTGATGCTCGGTGGCTGCACACCGGTCTCGGTCAGATGCAGCTGGAACGCGCGCAGTTCTTCCGGGGTCGCGCTGTCGGGGGACCGGCCGAGGAAGGTCGTGAGCCTCTTGACGGCACGGATAACCTCGCTGAGCTTTACTCTGCGGATGGTGGCGCCGTCTTGCCGGCGTAGAAGAGCAATCCGTCACCCTTACATGGATTTCCGTCAGACAAATCCAAGTATCGCGCGAGGAGAGCGTTTAGATTTTCACCTTGCAGGGCTTTTCCGGCTGATAGTTTCCATCCCTTAATTTCCCCTAACGAAGGATGAAGTCAACTTCTCGAAAACCATCGAAACCGTTCACGCTGGATGCTAACGAATTGGAAAACGTCGCGGTGCAGGGTGGCGATCAAGCGGACCAAAACAATGGGAGGGGGGACCGATGCACAATCAGGGTCAAACGGTGCAAGAGAAAGTTAGACGGTATCGGGCGATCGCCTCGCTTTGCCGTCAGACCGCAGCGTTCCGGCCGCTTCAACGCTGGTCGCTGCTGCAACAAGCCGAGGAGTGGGAGCACGCTGCGGTGAAGGAATTGGAGGGGTATTTCGATCGGTCCACTGGCGCTGTTGAGCTCGGGCTTTGGGCCCTTGTGCATGCCGACACGCCGTCACACGGCTTAGTGGCTGCCTGATCGAGAAGTCGGCTCTCGGAGACAGTGCCACTGCAGTAGCGCGCCTTGCCCAGGAACAAAAGGTTTGCGGTGTACTTAGCTTCATTTGTAGCACAATGAGGCTCTTCTCAGAATGACCGACGAGAGCGACCCGCTTAACGGCCTTGAGCTTCGAGAAGCGATCGACTTGCGTTGGACCCTCCGCGACATCAGGGCCAAACGCTGGAAATTGTCCCCTCTCAACCCATCGCACTTGGAAAAGCTGAAATCGATGAACTTGATCGAGATGCACGACGACGAGCCGGCACTCACAAAGGGCTGGATTAGATGCCATTCCTTGATTGTGGGGCTCCGCATGGACTGGGGTTCGTTATTTCGGCACACGGGCATGATAATTGGCGCAGCTTTCGTCGCAAGCGCGATGGTCTATCGGGTGGTCAGATTAATCGCCTTGGGGGTTTAGGCTCGGAGAAAGCATTTAAAAAAAGCATAGCGAAGAGATCGTTTTGCGTTGCCACTCTTATTCCTCGTCTATGCCCGTCGTCCGCCGCAGCATGAAATGCCCAAACGCTGAGGCAATGGGCTTGGTCGCGTCGTCCTGCCAAGCCTGCGCTTCAAAAGCGACGATGCGCCGGCCCTGCTTGACGATCGACACCTTTGCGTGGCTGTCCAGCGCGCGGCCTGAGCGTAGGTAGTTGATCGTAAGGCCGATCGGCTTGGGCATCGCGGAGACGCCAAGCTCGCGTGTTACTCCCAAAATCGCGGTTGTTTCAAGGAACGCGCCCGTCATGCCGCCGTGAATGGCGGGAAGGATAGGATTGCCGACTATCTTGGACGAAAAGGGCATGACAAGAATATCGTCGTTGCCGACCCGAATACCAAGAAAACGCGCAAAAGGGCTGTTAGCGAAGACGCTTGTCGGATCATCCTCCGGCGCTTCGAGCATAGGTGGCACGCCGTCGTTCGTGCGTTTGTCAGACATCATATTGGTTCGATTTGCACCAACCATAAAGCAGGCTGTCGCGGTGGCGACCGGATCGTCTTCGGCTTCTTGAAAAGCGGTGGAGCGCACGAATGCGATAGAGCGGGTGACGCGATAGCAGATTGAATGCGCCTTGATATCGAGGCCAGGCGCCGCCGGCTTCTGGTAATCGATGCGCAGATCGAGCGTGGCAATCGCGCGCGTTCCATCAAGCGCGAGCTGGACGGCCATGCCACAGCTCTCATCAAGCATGGCGGTCACGACGCCGCCGTGGAGAATGCCGGTTTTGATATCTCCGACGAAAATAGGACGGTAGGGTAGGCTAGACCAGGCTTCTCCACGGGCAGCGCCGTCGAGCCGAAGGCCGCTGATCCATCCATAAACAGAACGGCGAGCCTCAATCGCCTTGACTAGCTGATCAAACGGCAGCGGCGTGTTCGATGAATTGGACATGCAAAGTTTCTAGACCAAGTCGCCTACTGAGCAAAGGACGTCTTATCCATGTCGGAGCGCGGTGCGCCTCGCTATTTTTGACTACACGATCCGTCATTTGGCATCGGGCCGAAGAGCTGACGCTTGAATGCGCGACGAACAGCTCAATATCCGTGAGGATTACTACCGCCGGCGCACTGCCTCGCTCCTGATGACAATGCCCGCTGCTTCACGATCAAAGGTGTCAGGCGTAACGCCATCCCTGCGAAGCAGGTATTTTTCGATCTTGTTAGTGGGCGTCTTGGGAAGGTCCACCAAGATGCGAACATAACGCGGCACCATGAAATGGGCCATGCGCGGTTTGAGAAAGCCGATAAGTTCCATGGGGTCCAGCGTCTGGCCCTCGGTGAGCGACACCGCGACGAGAACCTCATCCTCGCCGTGCTCGCTCGGTACAGACACTGCTGCAGCCTCGCGAATGGCCGGGTGCGCTGCAACCTCGAGTTCGACCTCAAAGGAGGAGATATTTTCGCCACGCCGGCGGATGGCGTCCTTGAAGCGGTCGACGAAGAAATAGTTGCCGTTCTTGTCGATACGAAAGGCGTCGCCCGTGTGGAACCAGCCGTTGCGCCAGGCAAGTGCGGTGGCTTCAGGCGACTTATTGTAGCCGTGGTTCATGGCCCAGGGCGTATCGGTGCGAATGATCAACTCCCCGATCTCACCTTGCGCGACCTCGCAATCGTGATCGTCGACGAGACGGGTCTCCACTCCCGCGCGCGGCTTGCCGCACGTCGCGACGACAACCGGATTTGGCTCGGCAACCAGGGGGCATGACACTTCCGACATATTGAAGAGCGTGCGTATTGTAATGCCGTAACGCTTGCCAAAGGCGATCCCTTCCTCGCTTAGGGGAATGACCGTGACGTGCTTAAGCGGACTGCCTTTCTCCTCGCCAGTGTCGTTTCGTTTCATGAGGAAGCTCGCCATAACGCCGAGCAGGATCACCATCGTTGTCTTGGTCCTTGCGACTGTCGACCAGAACGATCCAGTGTCGAAACGGTCGACCATGGCAATCGACCCCCCGTTGATCAGCATGGCATAGCTGGGCGCCGTGCCACCGACATGAAAGAGCGGCAGGTTCACCATGAAAGTATCGGCGGCATCGAGATAGGGTAAGCCATCCCTGTCCGCCGAAATGCCGCGGGCCATAGCGTACAGATGGGCGTATGAGGATAATACTCCTTTCGAGGGGCCGGTTGTGCCGGACGTGTAGATGATCGACTGGGTGTCCCATGGTGCGATCGGACGTTCGACAGAGGGCGCGTCTTCGGCAGTTGAATCGAGAGCGCTTGCGGGCAGCATGTCCAGCCCTGCAATCGGCGTTGGCTCCCCGTCGATGACAATCACTGTGCGGAGGTCGCGCTTGTCGATATCGCTCGAGTCGCTGAAGCAGGCTGGCGTGAACGATCGCGACGCTGGCTCCCGCGTTGCTGACGACATGCTGAAGGATGCCGCCCCGATAGGCCATATTGATCGGTACATACACCGCGCCGATCATGTTGATGCCAAACCAGGCGCGCAGGCATTGGTAGCCGTTCGGGAGCCACACCAGCACGGTTTGCCCCTGCTTCACACCGAGAGCATGCAAGGCATGCCCTGTCTGCCGCGCCAGGCGCAGGAGGTCACCGTATTTCAGTTTGCTGCCGTCATCGAAGGTCGCATAGACATGATCGGGCGTCTCGCGCCCCCAGCGTTCGACCAGCGAGCGAAGAACGCATTGTTCTGCGGCCGGGACTTTGTGGCTTGTTGTCATGGTAACCTCCCTGATGATCTCCATCGCCAACCAGCAGCAGAAGCCACGGGGGCGACTTGAATGGCACCGGTCACTGCGACTTGCGGGTGTTCTTTCCTGTTGCAGCGTCAAGAGTGCAGGAATTTGACCTCAGTCCAACTGGACAGCCCGCAAAGCCCGTCCGATGCGGGACAGTGACTCGGCGCATTCCGTGATTTCCGCTGCCGACATTCCCTTCGTCCCTTGCCGAAAGAATTCCAATGATCGCCGGTGCAGGTCCTTCCAGGCCTGTGCGCCCACCCGCGTCAGGCAAACCATTTTCTTTCGGCGGTCGTTCTCAACCTCGATGCGCTCGACGAGACCCTTCTTTTCCAACCCTTTCAATACGGCGTCGAGGTTTTGACGACTGACGCCGAGATAGGCGTAGAGTTCGGAGAACAGCATGCCGTTTGGATCGCGCGAGAGGGCTCCGAGTGTGGCGCCCGTTACAGCCGAAAAGTTCAATTCACGGACGGCCTGCGTCTCATAGATGTTGGCGGCCTGAAACAGCCTGAAGAAAAGCTTGTTGTGCATATGGTCGCGTGCAGAGTCGCCGCTCTGAGGTTCGCGGCGGCTCTTCGCATCCGTTCGGATCGCTGTCGACATCATGCACTCCGTCAATTCTGTAATGATATTGACATATTATTTCCTTGTCCATAGCTTTCAACTGCTGCAACGCCGCGATCTCGTCCGCATCAAGGCGCGATTCCGCTGCGAGCCGGGAAGGGTCGCCATGTCATTTCGAAAGATACTGATTGCCAACCGCGGAGAAATCGCGCTGCGCATAGCGCGGGCGGCGTTCGAGCTTGGCATTCCGACGGTCGCCGCGTTTCCCGCCGACGATGCCGGCTCTGCGCACGCGCGCGCCTGTAGCGAAATACGGGAACTGCCCGGTCTTGGCGCTGCGGCATATCTCGATATCGACGCGATCGTCGACGCCGCCCGGGACGCAGGTTGCGACGCCGTGCATCCGGGCTACGGCTTTCTGTCGGAGAATCCGCAATTTGCGCGGGGCGTGCTCGCGACAGGCATGACGTTCATTGGTCCCGCGGTCGAAACGCTTGAGCTGTTCGGGAACAAGTCCGAAGCGAGGCGGCTTGCCCGCAGCGAAGGTGTGCCCGTCCTCGACGGATCGGATGGTTCGGCTACGCAGACCGAGGCTGCGGCATTCCTTACCGGTCTGGGCAAGGGCGGCGCCATCATGATCAAGGCGATCGCCGGCGGAGGTGGTCGGGGCATGCGTGTTGTTTCCGCACCAGCCGAGCTGGCCAGCGCCTGGGAGCGTTGCCGTTCGGAAGCTCTGGCGGCATTCGGCGATGACGCGCTCTACGTGGAGCGCTATCTGCCGAGCGTGCGCCATATCGAGGTGCAGATCGTCGGTGATGGGCATGCCGTCGTCCACCTCGGCGAGCGCGAATGCACCATCCAGCGCCGCCACCAAAAGGTGGTGGAAATGGCGCCCAGCCCGAGCCTCGCGCTCGAAATCCGAGAGGCGCTTTGCGACGCGGCGGTCCGTATGGCAACTAAGGTGGCTTATCGAGGCTTGGGTACGTTCGAATTCCTGGTGCCCGCCGACAGCGGCGAGTTTGTGTTCATAGAGGCCAATCCGCGCCTTCAGGTGGAGCACACTGTTACCGAGGAGATCTACGGGATCGACTTGGTCAAGACCCAGATCCGGGTCGCGTCGGGCATGCGGCTGGGTGACGTCGGTCTCGCTGGCTCGCCCGTCGCGCGAGGTGGCGCGATCCAGTTCCGCGTCAATATGGAACGAATGACGGCCGATGGCAGCGCGCGGCCCACGGGTGGGGTGCTTACCGGCTTTACCTTGCCGGGCGGTCCGGGGATCCGCGTCGATACCTTCGGGTATATTGGTTATCGCACGAGCCCACGGTACGATTCCCTGCTCGCGAAGGTCATCGCCTTTTCGCCGGAGGGCTTGGCGGATGCGATCCGGCGCGGCCGGAGGGCATTGAACGACTTTCGAATCGACGGCGTGGAGACGAACATCCCCATTTTGCAGGCGATCGTCGAGAACGAGGATTTTTTGGCTGACCGTCTGTCGACCCGGTTTTTGGAGCAGCATCTCGAAGAGCTGCTCGCCTCCGCGAGAACTTTTATAAATAGGGCAGAACAGCCGACCAAGCGCTCCCGGGATGTCCGCGAGATCGATCCGCTCGGCGTATTCGATGCCAGCGCGGCCATTGTGCCGGCCCGGTCCGAGGGAGGACGAGCACAACAGGTTTCTCCCAAACCCGAAGGACTGGTCGCAGTACCGGCACCGCTTCAGGGCACGATCATCGCCTGCTCGGTGGCGCGCGGTGACAGGGTACATGCAGGACAGCAGGCGATCGTCATCGAATCCATGAAGATGGAGCACGTTGTCGCTGCGACAGTAGCCGGCGTGATCGAGGATATTCTGATCGCTCCGGGCGATACGATCTTCGAAGGCGAGACCCTGTTGCACATCGCGCCCTCGGACGAAGCTAGCGTCGGTGTCAAGACCGCCGAGGCCATCGACCTCGACCATGTTCGAGGCGATTTGACCGAAGCCATCGAGCGCCATGCGGAGCTGATCGACGAGCGCCGGCCAGACGCGGTCGCGCGCCGCCGCAAGACCAACCAGCGCACGGCGCGCGAAAACATCGCCGACCTGTGTGACCCCGACTTGTTTATGGAATATGGCGGCCTCGCGCTTGCGGCGCAGCGTCAGCGACGGTCGTTGGAGGAATTGCGCCGGATCAGTCCCGCCGACGGCCTCATCACGGGGGTCGGCTCTGTTAACGGCGATCTGTTCGGTGACGAGCAATCACGCTGCGCCGTCATGGCCTATGATTATACGGTGTTTGCGGGAACGCAGGGCGTCATCAACCACAAGAAGAAGGATCGGCTACTGACGCTTGCCGACAAGTGGTCGCTCCCCGTCGTGCTCTTCGCAGAAGGAGGCGGCGGCCGGCCTGGTGACGAATGGCCGACGCCCGCGGGCCTCGAAACCACCACCTTTAGCCGGTTAGGCGCCATTAATGGCAAGGTGCCGCTTGTGGGCGTCGTTTCGGGCCGGTGCTTTGCCGGTAATGCCGCGTTGCTCGGAAGCTGCGATGTCATCATCGCCGACCGGACATCGAATATCGGCATGGGCGGACCGGCCATGATCGAGGGTGGTGAACTCGGTGTGTTCAGGCCGGAGGACATCGGCCCTGTTGAGGTCCAGGCGCCCAACGGCGTGATCGACGTTCTCGTCGAGGACGAAACGGAAGGCGTCGCCGCCGCAAGGCAATATCTCGGCTATTTCCAGGGCCGCGTCGGCGACTGGTCGTGTGCCGATCAGCGCCTTCTGCGGCATGCCGTGCCGGAGAACAGGCTGCGTGCCTATGACGTGCGGCCGATCATTGAAACGCTCGCGGATAAGGGCTCCGTTCTCGAGCTGCGTTCGTCCTTCGCGAAAGGTATGATCACGGCGCTGGGCCGCATCGAGGGATTTCCCATCGGCCTGATCGCGAACAATTCGCACCATTTGGGCGGTGCGATCGACGCTGACGCCGGCGACAAGGCCGCGCGATTTATACAGCTTTGTGACGCTTTTGGGATTCCGATCGTCTCGCTTTGCGACACACCTGGCATGATGGTAGGGCCGGAGGTCGAGAAGACCGCCCAAGTACGGCATGTCTCGCGGATGTTCGTTGCCGCCTCGCGCGCGAACGTTCCGTATTTCACGATCGTCCTACGCAAGGGCTATGGGCTTGGCGCGTTGGCGATGGCTGGCGGTTCGAGCCAGATGTCGTTCTTCATGGTGGCGTGGCCGAGCGCGGAGTTCGGGGCGATGGGTCTCGAGGGCGGCGTGAAACTCGCCTATCGCAAGGAACTGGCTGCAATCGAGGACCCGGCCGCGCGCAAAGTCTGGTTCGACCAGATGGTCGCCAAGTCCTATGAGGAGAACAAGGCGTTGAGCGCCGCGACTTTCCTGGAGGTCGACGACGTCATCGATCCGCGCGAGACACGACGTTGGGTCGTCCGCGGGCTCAAGGCGACCACGCAGCCAAGCCGTTTCAGCGAAAGGAGAGCAACGCGCGTCGATCTATGGTGAGCGGGGTGCGACAAAGGGAGGAAAGAAAAAAATGAGTAAGGCCGGGTCCGATACGGACTACACACGCAGTGAAGAAAGCTATCTGAACCATGTTCGTGCCTTGCAGGCTGCGCTTTGGCCGGCCGGCGTTCCCCGCGAACCGATTTATCCTCACGGTCGCCGGCCGCTGACTCACTATCTTCGCGAATGGGCGCGTCGCCAGCCTGAAAAACCGGCAGTCCTGTTCTATGGACACGCGACCAGCTACGCTGAGCTCGACCGCCTAAGCGACAAGTTTGCGAGTTTCCTGAAGCGTCTCGGCGCCAGCAAGGGGGATCGAGTTGCCGTTTTCTTGCCGAATTGTCCGCAGTTCTACGTGTGCTTCTTCGGCATTCTCAAGGCTGGCTGTGTCCACGTCCCGGTGAACCCGATGTTCACTCGGCCTGAACTGGCATATGAGATTTACGACACGCAGGCTCGCATCGTGGTCGCGCACGATCAACTCGCTCATCTCGTCGAAGAAGTGCGTGAGGAGTGCGGGGTCGCGCAGCTCATCGTGACGAGTTTTGGCGATGCTCTGGGCGCAAATCCCGACGGGCCCTTGCCGCCGGCGCTAACCGCGCCGCGCGTTGCGGTCGCCAATTCTATCGAGCTGATGAGCGCGCTCGCGCAAGAGATCAGTACGCCGCCGCCGGTCGACGTCGGGCTCGACGACGGCGCCGCGTTGAACTACACGGGCGGGACCACCGGCATGCCCAAGGGCTGCATCCACACGCAGTTTGACATGCTGTTCACCGGTGCCGTCATGGGCTCGGTGTCTATGACCGTGACCGCCGACGACGTCGTCATCAATTTCTGGCCAATCTTCTGGATGGCTGGCGAAGATCTGGGTATCGTTTTGCCGGTCGTGACCGGCGCGACGTGCGTGCTGCTGGCCCGCTGGGATCCGGTCGCTTACATGCAGGCGGTCCAGCGTCATCGTGCCACGATTTCGAACATGGTCGTCGACAACGCGGTCGAGATCATGAACCGGACCGATGCCGACCAGTACGATCTGACCTCGCTGCGCGAAGTCATGGTGGCTTCGTTCGTCAAGAAGCTCAATCCGATCTTCCGCGAAGGGTGGCGCAAACTTACAGGCACGATCCTGCGGGAGGCGGCCTGGGGAATGACCGAAACGCATTCCTACGATGCCTTCAATCGCGGCTGGCAGGACGACGACCGGGACTTGAAGCAAAGGCAGATCTTCTGCGGAATTCCGGTGCCGGAGACCGACTTCAAGATCCTCGAATTCGGTTCGAACAGGCTGCTTCCGCTTGGCGAGGAGGGGGAATTGTGCGTGCGCACGCCGTCGCTGCTCAAAGGCTATTGGAACAAGCCGGATGCGACGGCCGAAGGACTCTGTGAATGGCTGGTTGAGAACCGGTGACATCGGAATGATCTCGGAGCTGGGCACCATTCACTTCCTTGGCAGGCGCAAGGAGATGCTGAAGGTAAAGGGCATGAGCGTCTTCCCGTCCGAAATCGAGGCGGCGCTCGGCCAACATCCGGACGTGACCGGCAGCGGCGTCATCGGGCGTGCGGATGAAGCGCGCGGGCAAGTTCCGGTCGCCTTCGTCACCGTCCTACCTGAGCGCAAGGTGACCGCGACCGCCGAGGCACTCGCGGCGTTTTGCCGGGAACGCCTGGCGGTCTACAAGATCCCGGAGATCCGGATCGTCGACACGTTGCCAATGACGGCGACCGGCAAGGTCAAGAAGGAAGAGCTTTCGAAGCTGTACGGCTGAGCATCGCGGCGAGCATGCTACTTCTTGAGGAGCTTGCAATCGCTTTCGCTGGCTGGGATGAAGGCCTCCGATCCCGGCATCTTTTTGACTAACGTGATCAGGTCGGTCGATCCACTCATCGCACTCGGCTTCTTTACCTCGGCGTAGTAGACGTCTCGCATCAAGCGTCCATCTTCGCGGATGTGCGCGCCAGACGTAAAGAGATCTTCGACCGGCATCTCCCTCATTTTTCGCCACGACCGCTGCCGTGTCGATCGTGCCTGCTGCCTTGACGGACTTGAGGTAATGCAGGACTGCGCTGTAAACGTTGGCCTGTGGGTCGCTTGGCATTTTCCCGAAGGCTTTTTTGAAGCGTTCCGCCCAGGCCTTTGTCTGATCGGACGCATCCCAGTAGTAGCTTAGCACAAGCGGCATGCCCTGCGTGGCTTCGTTGCCAAGGGATTCAACGTCGACAGTTGTCAGTGAAAACGGCACGAAGCGCTGGCCAGTGCGTTCGATCCCGAATTCAGCCGCCTGTTTGATCACGTTGGTCATATCGGCACCGCCGCCGATGAAGCCGATATTTTTGGCGCCCGAATTTTGCGCTTGCAGCAAAAATGAACTGAAGTCAGGCGTGTTCAGCGGGAAACGCACGGCGCCGACGAATTTGCCGCCGCCTTTCTCAATCATTTTCTTGGCGTCGCCTTCGATCGAGTGTCCGGCGGTGTAGTCGACAGTCAGGAAGAACCAAGATGTTGGTTTGTCGCCGGACGATCCCTTGATCGTCAGATTGGCGACCTCGTATCCGTCATTGGCCCATTGCATTCCATTGGGCGAGCAGGACTTGCCGCTGATGTCACGGCTCGACGCCATCGAGACGACAAGAAGCTTGTTTTTCTGCTCCGCGATGCCCTGCACGGCAAGAGCGACGCCGGAACTGTAGATATCGAAGATTGCGTCGACGCCTTCCGTATCGAACCAGCGCCGTGCGATTGCCGAGCCGAGGTCCGGCTTATGTCCATGATCTGCAGAGACAAGCTCGATCGGCTTGCCAAGCAACGAGCCGCCCATGTCTTCGATGGCGAGGCGAGCGGCCGCAACCGACCCAGGACCGGTAATTGCGGAATACACCGAAGCCTGATCGTTCAAGATCCCGACCTTGACAGGCCGATCTTGTGCCGACGCGCTACCGATACATGCGAAGGTGGCCAAAAGTGCGAAGGATAAAATCGGATTCTTTCCCCGCCTCAATTCTATCCTCCCTGCATTCTTGTTAGCGATTGTCGTTCAGAGTTTCACGCAAGGCGATATATGTCAAGGTCTTTACATTAAAGCCCTCCACTCGTACCTGATCAACTGTGACTTGGCATTTGTCATTAGGACCATGACCCAGAAGGTCTGTCCTTGAAACTACGTTGCGCACCGTTAATGTGCACGACATAAGTTCATAAGCTTCAGAGTGCTTTACAGGCTATCGAACGCTGATCGGCCATAAGTCATGTTTCCATCGACCTTCAGGCGTCTGGAAGTCTTTATCGCTGTGGTCGAGTTCTGGCGGCTTTATCGCAAGTGCGGAACGGCTGGGAATTTCGCATCCCTCCATCAGCAATCACATCAAGGCGCTTGAGCGACAGGTCGGGTGCAAACTATTCATCAGGCGCAAAGGCTTGGGCGCCAACCTGACGGAGCAGGGAAGGCGGTTGTACGAACGCGCAACGCGCCTTGTGCAGGAGGCTAACCTTCTCACTAAAGACCTCGCGCCCAACAGGGCCGGCCTCAAGCGACCACGATTTACTTTGAGTACCCAACGCGTGCTGGCCGAATATGTATTGCAGCGGCCGATCTGCGATTTCGTTCGAGATGAGGAGGATATCGAACTCGTCGTAGACGCCGGCACATTTGAAGAGGCGATCGAGATCATCGCGAACGGCGAAGCCGATCTGGGGTGTGTCATTAACTTTGGACCGATCGCGGAGCTGGAATCGGAAATCATCGGACAGGAGAGAATCGGCTTCTTTGTGGCGCCGCACCATCCTCTGGCGCGGCGCAAGAAGGTCAGCGTATCTGAATTAGGTGATCAGCCGTTCGTCTCCACGCGGCGCGACGGTCACTATGGTCAGATGATATTCAATTCGCTGTCGTCGATCGGGCTATCGGATTACCGCGTGGTCCATCAGATACAGGAGGGCGCGGTTCTCAACGCGCTCGCTGCACAGGGGCGGGTCGTTGCCTGTGGCTTCGTTCCCGCCGCTGAGGCCTTCATTCGCAACAATCTTCTCGTTGAGCTTTCGGTCGATGCCCCACCCTTGCTGGCAGACCTGCATTTGATCTTCCCGCCGCGGCGGCGGCCCGGAAAGCTCGCCACCAGGTTCGCGGATATCCTGAGACAGGGTGATTTTGCGAGTTACCCGGCAGGAAGGCGGAAGCCGGTGGTCCGCCACTAGGCGGTCCGACGGGTAGTAGCTTTTTGGCTACTGCCACAGTAGTCGGTGAACCCATTGTGGGACCCCCATTCTGGCGGCATGGTTTGCCCAAGCGTTCCAATAAAAATCGAGACCGCGACCAAAAGCTGCTGCCGAAAAGCATTTTCGGCGGGCGCGGAGTTGTGCGCAAAATTTCTGAAAGTCAGCGCGGATTTCCGGAGGAAACACCATGCAAGAGGACGGGTTCAACATATTGACGCGGGTAGGGCCGGGGACTCCGATGGGGAACCTGTTCCGCCGCTTTTGGCTTCCGGCGTTGCTCTCGAGCGAGATACCCGAAACCGACGGGACGCCCGTCCGGCTACGGATATTGAGCGAGGATCTGATCGCATTTCGCGACAGCGATGGAAAGGCCGGTATTGTCGGCGCGTACTGTCCGCACAAACTGGCGCCGCTATTCTTCGGTCGTAACGAACAGTGCGGAATACGCTGCGTCTATCATGGCTGGAAATTCAACGTTCACGGCGAATGCATGGACATTCCGAACATCATTCCGCCCGACAATTTCCCGGCACTCAAGGAAAAAGCCAGGATAACCAGCTACCCGGTGCGCGAGGCCGGCGGCATGGCCTGGGTCTACATGGGCCCGCCGGAGCGGATGCCCGAATTGCCGGGCATGGAATGGCTGACGTTGCCGCAGAGCCACGTTCATGCCTCGAGATGGTTTCACCGGAGCAATTGGCTGCAAGCCGCTGAAGGTGAGATCGACACCTCTCACATCAGTTTCCTGCATAGCGTGCTTAACGTGCCGAAGGACGGACCGGATCGCCACCGCCTCGCGCGTGACGGCGCTCCACAGATTGAGATCCGCGACACTGATTACGGTTTCGTCTACGGCGCACGACGGCGCTTCGACGATCAATTCTACTGGCGTGTCACGCAGTGGATGCTTCCGATGTGGAGCGCGATTCCGGGCGGCACCGATGACTTCATCGGCGCCGGGCGCGCATGGGTGCCGATAGACGACTACCATACAACAGCGTTCGCTTATCAGTATCGGCCCGAGCGGCCGCTCTCTGTGGCAGAGGTCAAGGAGATCGAAACCGGTGGATTGTTTCCGCCGCGTTCCACCAGGGGTGCGACCCGTCTGCCGCATGGATATGTCATCGAACTCATTCATACCCTCGGCCAATCAAGGCAATGACTACCTAATTGATCGCATCGCGCAACGGACCGAAAGCTTCACCGGCATCTGGGGGGTCAACGAGCAGGACCGCGCGTTGCAGGAGTCGATGCCCAGTCTTGCCGGTGAGCAGCCCGGCATCGTTGATCGCCGCGGCGAACATCTGGTCAAGTCCGATCTGCCGACGATATTCGCCAGGCGCAAACTGACCAAATTGGTACGCGAATTGGCCGAAGGCAAGGAACCCATCGCGGCGTTGCAAAGCGAGCAATACGGGCTGCGCGCCATCGCCAAGGTCTCCCCGATCGCCGACTTCGACGAATTCATGAAGACCCATGGCGAAGAAGGCAAGGCGGGAACACCTCTCGGCAGCCCGGACGCCGCAGCCGTCTCGGCGGTTCACTGAACATCGGTCGAACGCGTCTGGGTGACGCTCAGCTAACGCGAAGACGCATTCGCCACGAGGAGATAGCCAATGAGCATCCAGGCGTTGGGATACATGGGAGTTCGCGCAAAGAGCGTGGAGAATTGGGCTGACTATGGAACCCGCCAGCTCGGCCTGCAACGGATCGACAAAAGCGCCTCGACGCTGGCGTTCCGCATGGACGATCGAAAGCAGCGCATCATCGTCAACCAGGATAGTAGCGACGGCATCGGCTTCTTCGGTTGGGAGGTGGCGGACTCAGTTGCGCTCGACAAGCTTGCTGGCCAACTCGAAGTCGCGGGCATCAAGGTCGCGCGGGGAACGCGCGCGCTGGCGGACGAACGCCATGTCGCCGACCTGATCGTATTTCAGGATCCCATCGGCAATCGGATCGAGGCGTTCTACGGCGCGGAGAGCACCTCCGATCCATTTTTGCCCGGGCGTTCGATCTCGGGCTTCCGTACCGGAGTGCTTGGCTTGGGCCACGTCGTCTTCGGCGTTGAGAGCGCCGACACGGTGCATAAAATGCTTCCGTTTTATCGGGGTCTGCTCGGCTTTCGTCTCACCGACTATTACTCCGAACCGTTTGAGGCTCGATTTCTGCACGTCAACCCGCGGCATCACAGCCTCGCTTTTGTCGCGACAGGGAAGAACGAATTCCATCACCTGATGATGGAGCTGTTCAGCTTCGACGACGTCGGCCAAGGATATGACTTGGCCAACACAGACGAGCGAGTCGCCACGACACTCGGCCGCCACACCAGCGATTTCATGACTTCGTTCTATTCACGGACGCCTTCGGAATTCATGATCGAATATGGCTGGGGCGGGCAATCCATCGATCCGGAAGACTGGCAGGCGCATGAGCGACGCTCGGGGCCGAGCCTTTGGGGTCACGAGCGCGTCTGGACTTCGGAGGAAGTGACGAAGAAAGCCCGCGCACTCCGTCATGCCAATGCAGCAAACGGACTGCGCGCCCCAGTACAGGTGATGGAAGGAAATTATCAGGTCATGCCAGGCGTCTGTCCGTGGTGGGATCAGGTTAAGAAAGCATCGCGCGTGGCCTGATGACCGTGTTGGCTAACCACGAAAAATCAGACCGGGCTGTGCGGATCGGAGTCATTGGCTTGGGAATGGCCGGTGCCGCGATGGTCCCGGCGATCGAGGCCCATCCGGACTTCATCCTGGCCGGTGCCGCAGATCCGAATCCGGAATTGCGAGCCCGTTTTGCGGGCGACCATGGTTGTCTGGTAGACGCAAGCGCCGCCGATCTCATGCAACGGCGCGATATCCAGGCCGTCTATGTCGCGACGCCTCATCAATGGCACCGCGAGCACGCGGTGCTGGCGGCACGGGCCGGCAAGCACGCGATCGTCGAGAAGCCGATGGCGTTGTCGCTGGAAGATTGCGACGAAATGATCGCTTCTTTCGAGCGAAGCGGCACCGTGCTCGTGGTCGGCCATACCCACAGTTTCGATCCGGCGATCCGTGTGATGTGCGAGCTCATTGCCGGCGGAGAGGTCGGCCGCCTCTCGATGATCGCGATGTCGAACTACACCGATTTCATCTACCGGCCGCGACGCCCGGAAGAACTGGACACGTCGCAGGGCGGAGGAATCCTTTTCAATCAAATTCCGCATCAGGTCGATATCGCGCGGTTGCTGAGCGGATCCGAAGTTCGCCAGGTTCGCGCCACGACCGGTATTCTCGACCCGAATCGCCCGACCGAAGGATCCTGCATGGCGATGCTGTCATTCAAAGACGGCGCTGCTGCCAGCCTGATCTACAGCGGTTACGACCGTTTCGACAGCGACGAACTCCACGGCTGGATCGGCGAAGGCGGCCAGCCCAGGAAACCCAATCACGGCGCGACGGGCCGGGCTCTCTCGGGCGTCGCCAACGGGATCGAGGAGGCACGGATCCGCTCGGAGAAATGTGGTTACGGAAGCGGCCGGCGTTGGCAACCCGAACAGGGCGAGCGCTGGCATCAGCCGCATTTTGGCACGCTCGTCGTGAGTTGTGAGAAAGCGGATCTTCGTCAATCCGCGGATGGGGTCCTAGTCTACACTGAAAGCGGAGTCCGCGAGCTTGTGATTCCGTCAAGCAAGGGGCGTCCGGGGCGGGCGGATGTGCTCGATGAACTATACCAGGCCGTAATTCACGACATCGCGCCACCGCACGATGGGAAGTTTGCCCGCGGGACGCTGGAGGTCTGTCTGGCCATTCAGCAATCGTCGAGAACCGGCAGGGAAATAACCCTAAAATCGGCGCCTGATCCGGTTGCACCTGCTCTGAAGTCGGGAGCCGGCGTGAATTTCGCTGGCGTTGCTTCGTCATGATCAGGGCCGAGCTGAAACACGTAACGCACGAGGCTGAGGACATCAGCGTGCTCGAATTTCAGCGACCCGACGGGGCGGTTTTACCACCGTTTTCGGCTGGCTCCCACATCGACCTTCGTCTCGGCAATGGTCTGGTTCGGAGCTATTCGCTGGTGAATTGTCCGAGTGAGACCCATCGTTACGTGATTGGCGTCAAGAAAGAACCGGACAGCCGGGGCGGGTCGCGGTTCATTCATGAGCAATTGAGTGCGGGGGATGAGGTAGATATCCACGAGCCATGCAATAACTTTCAGCTTTGCGAGAACGCCCACCGATCGGTCTTGATCGCCGGCGGCATCGGCATCACGCCGTTTGCCAGCATGGTGCGTCGGCTGGAGGAGCTTGGGCGGCCCTGGGAGCTGCATTATGCGGCACGCAACCGATGCTCGGCGGGCTTCGTCCGGCAGCTCGCATCTTACGGCTCCAAGGTAAATTTCTATTTTTCGAACGAGTACAGCGATGAAACGCCGGCGCGGCGGATCGACATCGAGAAGATCGTCACCGAGGTGGCGCCCGATGCCCACGTCTATTGTTGTGGCCCTCGAAATATGCTCGCCGTGTTTGAAAAGGCGGCGGCATCGCTGCCTTCGCAGCAAATCCACATGGAATTCTTCTCCAATGCCGAGGGCATCGACAAGACCGGTGGCTTCGACGTCCGGTTGGCCCGATCAGGCCAAACCATTGAAGTCCACCCGGGCGAGACCATTCTGGACGCGCTGCTCAAGCGCGGGATCGATGCGCCTTATTCATGTCTTGAGGGCGTGTGCAGCAGTTGCGAGACGCGGGTGATTTCCGGAATTCCCGATCATCGCGATCTCATCCTCAGCCAGGAGGAGCGCGAGGCTAACGATCGGATGCTTATCTGCTGTTCGCGATCCAAATCCGCGACGCTTGTGCTGGACCTTTAGGAGGCCCGAATGATCATCAACTGCCACGGTCACTATACGACTGCACCGCCGCAACACGAGCAATGGCGCCAACAGCAAATCGAGGCGCATTCCAGCAAGAAGCCTGCGCCGCCGCGACCCACCATGAGCGACGATGAAATCCGCCACACAATAACGGGCGGCCAATTGCGGGTCCAGCGCGAGCGCGGCACCGATCTGACAATATTCTCGCCGCGCGCGGCGGGCATGGGTCATCATCTCGGTTCGGCCTCAACCAGTGAGGCGTGGGCCACGGCCTGTAACGAGTTGATCCATCGGGTCTGTGTGTTGTTTCCGCGCAATTTCATCGGTGCCGGCATGTTGCCGCAGAGCCCCGGCGTATCCCCCAAGAACTGCGTCGCTGAACTCGAGCGATGCGTTCGCGACTACGGATTTGTCGGAGTGAACCTCAATCCAGATCCGTCCGGTGGCTACTGGACCGATCCGCCGCTCTCCGATGCGTATTGGTATCCGATCTACGAAAAGCTGGTCGAAATGGACATGCCTGCGATGGTTCACGTCAGCCATGCCTGCAATCCCGCCTTTCACACCACGGGCTCACACTATTTGAACGGCGACACCACGGCTTTCATGCAATTGATGACGTCAACTGTGTTCCGCGATTTCCCTGGCCTCAAGTTGATCATTCCCCACGGAGGTGGTGCGGTGCCCTATCACTGGGGCCGCTTCCGCGGGCTCGCGCAGGTGATGAAACTGCCCGACCTGAAGGAGCATCTTCTGAAGAATATTTTCTTCGACACCTGCGTCTATCATCTTCCGGGACAAGAGTTGCTCGCGAAGGTGATCCCGGTCGACAACATCCTGTTCGCATCCGAGATGATAGGTGCCGTTCCTGGAGTGGACCCGGAGACCGGACACAACTTCGATGACACGAAACGCTACGTCGACCAGCTTCCGTTGTCGGTGGCTGAAAAGGCCAAGATTTTCGAAGGCAATGCGAGGCGCGTATTCGGCCGGTTAACTCAACAAATCGAACGTCAGAAGGCGATGGAACCAGCGGGAGCTCCATCGTGATCGGTTTTACGATCCAGCCGATCCGGCGACGGGTTAGTCCGGAGATGATCGAAAAATGGTTGACCATCCCGGTGGCCAATGCCAGCGACTGCATGTCGCGATTAACGGCAGGTGGCCCAAGCCTGCGGCCGTTTCATGCCGAAGCCCAGTTGTGTGGTCCCGCCTTTACGGTGAAGACCCGGCCGGGCGACAATCTGATGGTTCACAAGGCCCTCGACATCGCGTTGCCCGGGGACGTGGTCGTTGTCGATGCCGGTGGCGATCTCACCAATTCGATCATCGGTGAGATCATGGTCAGCTATGCCCGCGAGCGCGGCCTCGGCGGGATCGTGATCAACGGATCGATACGCGATTCCGCTGCGATCGGCAGGCAGAAATTTCCAGTGTATGCCGCGGGCGTTACCCACCGCGGCCCGATGCGATCCGGTCCCGGCGAGATTGGGCGATCGATTGCCATCGACGGCATGGTGATCGAACCCGGAGACCTCATCATCGGCGACGCCGACGGACTGCTCTCAATCCCGTTCGAGCAGGTTGCCGAAGTCTGCGCGGCGGCGACTGCCAAGCGCGACGCGGAAAACAAGATCCTGAGCGACGTGCTCGCCGGCCGATCGATGGACCGAAGTTGGGTTGACGCCACGCTGAAGCAGCTGGGATGCAAGGAATTCCACTAGGGCTGATATGGCAACCATCAGTGAGGCGTAAAGGTTCGCTGTTGGTAGAGGAAGATCGAATTGATGCGCAGACAAAGCTTTGAGTTCGAAGGCTATTCCCACGGCAACAACCCGATTCCGGCCGTTACGCGGATCGGCAACATCATCATGACCGGCGGCATCTCCGGCATCGATCTCGCCACAGGCAAAATGCCGGACTCGATCGTGGCGCAATGCGCGAACATGTTCGATCTTGCCGCGAAAATCCTCAAAGCCGCGGACGCGGATCTGGACGACGTCATCAAGGTCACGGTGTTTCTCAAACCGGATATCAGTCGCGATGCGCTGAACAGCCAATGGCTGCTGCGCTTTCCTGATCCGCATTCGCGCCCTGTCCGTCACACCCTGATCAATCCGTATTTGCCGGGAGGCATGCTCATCCAATGCGAGATGACGGCGGTAACGGGGTGACCGGGCCCAAATTGAGGAATCTCGGATGAAGATCATACGGTTTCATTCGTCGGACGGCTGCCGCCTCGGTGTGCTGACCGGCGACGGTCTCGCCGACCTCAGCGAATTGCGGCCTGACGCACCGCGCGATATCGCCGCATTGCTGAAGTTGGGCCCGACAGTCTTGGCAGAGGTCGAGACAGCGGCAAAGGCGGCCCGGCCCGCGCAGATCAGATCGCTGGAGCAGGTGAGGGCGGCGCTTCCGATCGCCAATCCGTCGAAATTCATCTGCCTCGGATTGAATTATCAGGACCACGTTGCCGAGTTCGAAGAACATCCGCCCACAATATCCGACATTGTTCTTGCGCGTACCGACTTCTCTCGTCGCCCATGGAGAGCCGATCGAGCGGCCGCAGGCTTCGGTCCAACTCGACTACGAAGCCGAGCTCGCGGTCATCATAGGCCGCCCCTTGCGTAACGCCAGTTCGGAGGAGGCCCTGAGCGCGGTCGGCGGATATGCCTGCTTCAACGACGGCTCCGTCCGCGAATTCCAGCGGCACACCATCCAGTGGACCATGGGAAAGAATTTCGACCGCACCGGGGGTTTCGGACCCCTTTTCGTATCGGCTGACGAACTCCCCCCCGGGGCAGCCGGACTGAAAATATCGACCCGCGTGAACGGCGAGACGCGTCAGTCGGACAACACTGCGAACATGCTCTTTGGCGTTGGCGAAACGCTGTCCTACATCAGCCGCGGCATCACGCTGGCGCCGGGCGATGTTGTTGCCATGGGGACGCCGGCAGGAGTGGCTCACGCCCATACGCCGCCGAAATGGCTGCGCGCCGGTGATAGCGTTGAAGTTGAGATCGAAGGCATCGGCGTACTTCGGAATACCATCATCGATGAAGCAAATCCGGCTTTGTCGCAGCGACACGCCGGCACAAGGGTTTCTGCCTGAGCCGATCAACAATCAAAGCTCCGCGAGAGGCGCACCTTCAGATGAAAAACCGGAAAATAAACATGTGGACACGATCAATCATTCTGGCCGTCGGGCTGGCGGTCGTCGCTGCGGCACCGGCGAGCGCGCAGAAGAAATACGACACCGGCGCCTCGGACACCGAGATCAAGATCGGTCAGACCATGCCTTACAGCGGACCACTTTCGAGCTACAGCACGATAGGCAAGCTCGAAGCGTCCTACTTCAAGACGCTCAACGATAACGGGGGTATCCGAGGTCGCAAGATCAACTTTATATCGCTTGATGACGGATATAGTCCGCCGAAAACGGTCGAGCAGATAAGGCGACTGGTCGAGAGCGATGGCGTGCTTCTGACCTTCAACACGATGGGAACGCCGACCAATTCAGCCATTCAAAAGTACATGAACGCCAACAAGGTGCCCATGTTGTTCGTGGCGGCGGGGGCTTCCAAGTGGAATGATCCGGGGCGTTTTCCCTGGACGATGGGCTGGCCGCAGTCATATCGCGAAGAAGGAGAGCTATTCGCCCGCTACGTCCTTCGGACCGTCTCGGGTCCCAAGATCGCGATTCTTAGCCAGAACGACGACCTCGGAAAGGATTTCGTCGCCGGGTTCAAAGAGGGGCTGGGCGACAAGGCCGACAAGTTGATTGTCAAAGAGCTCACCTATCAGCCGGCTGACCCCACCATCGAATCCCAAATCGTGACTTTGCAATCGTCGGGCGCCAACGTCTTCTTCGATGTCGCGGTATCGAAGTTTGCGGCGCAGGCGATCCGCAAGGCGCATGAACTTTCCTGGCGGCCGCTTCATCTATTGATCAGCAATTCGAGCTCGATCGCGGGTACAATGGCTGTAGCGGGCCTGGAGGCATCGAAAGATGTTGTCACGAGCATCACCTACAAGGATGTCGAAGACGACCAATGGAAGAGGGATCCTGACGTCGTCCAATATCTGGAATTCATGAAGAGAGAATATCCGAGCGGCGATATTAACGATCTTTTCAATGCATATGCATATGCTGCGGCGCATATTATGCAGAAGGTATTGGAGCAGTGCGGAGACGATCTCACGCGAGAGAATGTCATGAGGCAAGCCGCAAATCTCAAGGATGTGAAGTTGCCGATGCTGCTTCCCGGCATCGTCATCAACACAAGCACCGAGGACTATGCCGTCCTCAAGCAATCGCGGTTAGCGCGGTTCGACGGCAAGCGCTGGGCAGTCATGGAGGACGATAAGGGACAGTAGGTTGTGTTCATCTCTTTGATTCCGGGCGTTGACTCGGGTTGCCTCCCGATCCGGCGAGGAAGTTCTGATCGCAGCCGCCTGGCATCGGTTTGCCAGCGCCAGGCCAATTTTACGTTGCTTAATCTTTTGGTCCCGAAGCAACGCTGGCGCGCACGGCACTCACAAGAAGCGTTTTTTGCACGAAGAGAACGACCACCACTGATCCTGACATCATAACCACGGGGTCATGTTGAGTATGTTACAGGCAGCCATCGATAGCACGATTTATGTAGTCTATGCGGACCGACAACCACTTGCTGAACGGCACCGAAAGAACTTCGTCAATGTCCTTTCCCAGTCGCGACGGACGCCTCATGGCGGCAAGAACCGGACCACCGGTGATGTCCGCAGTTCGTTCGCGAGCCGGGGGATAGCGGACATGGGACGGATCGGCCAATTTGATCGAAATTAGCCCCATGCAGTGTTAGGGCTGACAAATCTTGGTTCAGTCTGAAGTTCGTATCTGAGCGCCGGCTTTCCGCCCCGCTGACCGCAACGCCGAACCTCTGACCTCAATCCCCCCGGTGCACCACGCGGTAGATCACGCCGTTGCCGTCGTCGCTGAACAGCAGTGAGCCGTCTTTCGCGAAGGCGACGTCGACGGGGCGCCCCCAGACGTTGTTGTCGCCTGCGGCGAAACCCACCACGAAGTCCTGATATTCGCCCGTGGGCTTGCCATCCTTGAACGGCAGGCGGACGATTTTGTAGCCGGTGTGTAGCGCGCGATTCCACGAGCCATGCAGGGCGACGAACGCGTCGCCATGCCACGCCTTCGGAAACTGCTCGCCGGTGTTGAAGGCAAGGCCGAGCGGCGCGGAGTGCGGCTGGATCAGCACGTCTGGCACCGTCACCTTGTCGGCGAGGTCGGGTCGCGCGCCGCCGCTCGGGCGGCTGTCCTCGTGCCTGCCGATGTAATACCAGGGCCAGCCGTAATACGCGCCCTGCCTCACGCTGGTGACGTAATCCGGCGGCAGATTGTCGCCGAGCAGATCGCGCTCATTGGTGGCGCAATAGAGCGTGCCGGTGCCGGGCTGCACCGCAAGGCCGGAGCAGTTGCGGATGCCGGTGGCGAAGATCCGCTTGTTCTTGCCGTCGGGATCATAGGCCAGCACGTTGGCGCGCCATTCCTCGCGGCCCCAGGCGGCGCCAGGCGCGTGGGATTTTTCGAACGCGGCGAGGTCGTCGGGGCGTACACCCATATTCTCCGCCACGTTGCTGCCGGAGCCGACCGCGACATACATAATCTGGCCGTTGGGGGAGAACGCCAAGTCGCGCGTCCAGTGACTGCCGCCGATCGCGAGATCTGACACCAGCGTCTGCGGCTCGCCCGAGGCCTTGGTGTCGCCGTTGCGATACGGATAGCGCAGCACCTCGCCTGCCTGGCCGACATACACCCACTGCGGATCGGGGCCGGGCGGATAGAACGCGATGCCGTAGGGATCGCGCAGTCCGCTTGCGAACGTCTCCACCTTCGGGCTGGTCATGTCGCTGCCGGTGCGGATGACGACGATGCGCCCTTCGGACCGGCTCAGCGCCACGAAGATGTCGCCGTTTGGCGCGATACGGATCACGCGGGCGCCCGGCAGGCCGGTGACGAACGGTTCCACCGAGAAGCCCGGCATTGTCTGCAACGTCGCGCCCGCGGGCTTGCCGACCACCGACGAACGGTTGGCGCTGGAAGCGGTGGCGCCGGGCTGCGGCAGGTCGGCCGGCGTGATCTTGCGCATCACGCCCGGCGCGTCGGTGCGCCAGTCGCCAAAGGCGGCAACGCCGGTGTGCAACTCCTGCGATTGCGCAAGCGTTGCGGGGAACAGCAGCGCGAGGGTGACGCTCGCGAGGACGGCACCGTAGTTCGGCATGGGTAAACTCCCGGACAGATTATGTTGTCGTCATCTTGTTGTCGTGATCGCCGCGCGAGAGCGGATCGTCAGCGGAACGCGGCGAGATAGTCGGCGACGCGCTTACGATCGTCGGCTGACAGCGCTTTGGCGATCTCCGTCATCGGCTGGTTGTTGCGGCGGTCTCCACTGCCGAACGCATCGATGGCGCCGAGCAAATATGGAGCGGATTGCGCCGCGAGGCGAGGCGCCACGCCGGCCGGGCTGGCACCTCCCGAAAAATTGTCATGGTGGCAGGCGCCGCAGGTTCCGATCGCCTCCGGCGGCGGCAATGCGGTGGCAGCTGACGTTGGCCAGCGCTGGCCTGCGTAATAGGCCGCGATCTGCCTGATGTCGTCGTCGGACAGGCTTTCGGCGATCGAAGCCATGATCTGGCTGTCGCGATCGCCGTTGACGTAATCGTGCAATTGCTTGGCGATGTAGTCGGTCTGCTGGCCAAACAGCACCGGAACGGTCGGATCGGACGGCACGCCGGCCTGCCCGTGGCACGAGGCGCAAAGCTGCACCTTCGCCGGGACGGACTGCGCTGCGGCGCGCCCCGCACCCGGCCAGGCCATGGCAAGGGCGGCGATCACGACGAGCCGCGCCGCGCTAGTGGCGCGGCTCGTCGTGGCGGAGGTATCATCGGGAGACTGTGGCATCGTGCGCGGGCATTTCACGAACAGCGCGAGCCGGGTTCCGGTTCACTGAGCTCAGCATACGCGGCAATCCGAACGGATTGTGACGGCGCGATCAAGTCCTGACGCAGCGAATGGCTGTTCGACGCCGCTCAACGGTCCATCAAATGGAGGCGCGATCCAGTGGATCTGCCAAATCGCGCGCAAGACTCGATGATGCGGGCGATGCCAGCTCGGGTTGCAGGGGTGGCGAGGTGGTTAGATCGGCCCGAATGAGATCGGCGAGCTGCTGTGGGGGGACCGCCTTGCTGAACAGGAAACCCTGCATCTCATCACAGGCATGGTCCCTCAGAAACGCCTTCTGCTGGTTAGTTTCCACGCCTTCTGCAACGACCGTCATTCCAAGTGCTTTCCCCATGCTGATGATCGCCTGCGCGATAGCCTTATCCTCGCAGTCGTCGGGAAGATCGCGAACGAAAGAACGGTCGATCTTGATGGTATCTATCGGGAATTGCTTCATCAAAGACATGGACGAATAGCCGGTACCGAAATCGTCGATCGCAAGACGGATACCTCTACTCTGGATCGTGTCGAGGAGTTTGATCGCTCGGGGAACGTTCTGCATGACCATACTTTCCGTAACCTCCAACTGCAGGAGCTCCGGTGGCATACCGCTCGCCGCCAGTGCAGCATCGATATCGTGTAACAGGCTCTCATCGACGAATTGTCGCGGCGAGAGATTAACTGCCATTGAGACCGCCCGAAGCCCCTGCCGCTGCCACAGCATGTTTTGGGCGCAGGCTTCTCTCAATACCCATCGACCGATCGGCACGATTAAGCCGGTTTCTTCAGCAAGCGGAATAAACTGCATCGGAGGCAACATGCCGAGATCAGGGTGCGTCCAGCGCAACAGCGCCTCGACCCCGGTAATGTGCCCTGTCGTCAGATCCACCTTTGGTTGGTAATGCAACGATAACTGGTTACGCTCTAGGGCATGACGCAGACTCGTTTCCAACATCAGACGTTCGATCGACTGCGTCTTGACCGCTTCGGTGTAGAAACGAAAGTTGTTCTTGCCGTCTTCCTTGGCAATATACATCGCCACGTCGGCGTTCTTGGTTAGGGTGTCTACGTCAGCACCGTCGGCGGGGAACATGGCAATGCCGATACTTGCCGTAGTGTGGCATTCCTGACCTGCCAGCGTGAACGCGGGGCTTATGGCCGCCAACACCTTTTGTGCGACCGTTGCGGCCTGCTTGTTGTCTACGACTTCATTGAGCATGACGATGAACTCATCTCCCCCGAGCCGAACGACAACATCGCTTTCGCGTACGCAACCACGGAGTCTACGGCCGACTTCGATCAAAAGGGCATCGCCCGCAGCATGGCCCAACGAATCGTTGATAATCTTAAATCGATCAAGATCGACAAACAAGACCGCGCATTTTCGCTCATTGCGTCGCGCCGACTTGACCGAAAATTCCAACAGCTGATTGAACGACGCTCGATTAGGTAGACCAGTGAGCGCATCATGGGTCGCAAGATAATTAATCCGTTCTTCCGCCTGCTTCTTTTTCGCGTTTCGGTCGAAGTTTTCCAAGGCAAACGACACGTTTTCCGCCAACCGGGCAAGGAGTTCCACTAGTTCCTGTGTGAATGTGTTCTGTTCGCTCGAAAGAAAAAGAAGAACGCCAATGGCTTCATCGCTTTTTAGCAAAGGGAAGCTCGCGCCCGATCTTGTGCCTCCCTTGCGTGCAAGATCGTGCCAGTGATTGGTTCGTTTGTCGGCCAGAAAGTCGTTCATGATACAGGGCTGCTTCGTCCGAAACGCTGTCCCCGTTAATCCGCGACCTTCTGGGCGGGCAGCGGAGACAGCGAATCGGGTGCTTCTTACCCGTTCGGCATTCTGACCGTTTGTCGCTGCGATCCGAAGGAACTCCTCGCCTGGTTCTGCGAGAGCGATCGTTGTTGAGGTAAATTTACCACCTAGAACCGCCGCGCTGCAGACCAATTGAAAAAGCTCGTCCGGAGTACTTGAACGCATAATAGCCTCGTTCGTGGCACTCAACGCGACGTACATCCGGTGAAGCTGCTCTTGTTGCGCACTAGCCGAGCGACGCTGATCCTCTCGCTCAAATATTTCCAATCCAAAGGACACGTTCTCGGCCATACGCGTCATGAGATCGGTAATCTCCTCGTCGAGGTGACCGTATTCGCCTCCGAAGAAAAAATACATGACACCTTGCGGAGTGCCGCGCACGCAGATCGGCAAAACGGCGCACGACTTTACGCCCGCCTGAAGTGCGAGCTCGCGCCACGGTCTAATCCTTGGATCGTTGGGGACATCATTGCTGATGCAGAGTTGGTTTGATCGAAATACAATTCCGCCGAGTCCCTGGCCGTGCGGCAGGGACGGGTCGGTAGACACCTGCATTTTCGCAATGACGTCTACAAACTGGCCCGCGCTCGTTTCCATTCGCAATAGGGCCAAATCGTTCGCTTTGCGGAAGATAGCTGCACCGAGAAATTTGCCCCCTGTCACCGCGGCGTCTGTGACCATTTGAAGCATTTCCTCAGCAGTTCTTGCGCGAAGGATGGCCTCATTGGTGCTGCTGAGCGCGGCATAAACACGGGAGACCCGTTGGCTCAGCTGTTCCGCCCTCTTTCGGTGGTCTTCCCTTTCAAAATTATCCAATGCAAACGAGACGTTTTCAACCATTCGCTCTAAGAGCGCCACTATCTGTTCGGTGATTGATCCGACGTCGGCTGTGCAGAATAAAAAAACACCGACGCTTGTTTCCCCTTTTAGAATGGGGACCGCGACCGTTGCGCCTACGCCATCTCTCAAGTTGTCGTCACGCCATGGTGTGAGCCTTTCATCATTAACGACGTCGTTGCTGAAGCATGCGCGAGCAGTCCGAAAGGCAATGCCGGCGAGCCCCTGTCCTCGCTTTGACTTGGCATCAACCGAGATCGTAGGAGCGGGAATAACCCCGTTTTCGCTTGTAGCAGCAACGATTTGTAACGAGTTATCTGGCTCTGCCAGAAGAGCGCCGGTGATTTTGAACTTGCCACCGTAGACGGCAGCATCACAGACACTTTGATAGAGCTCCCCGTGGGTCTTGGCTCTTAAGATCGCCTCGTTCGTAGCGCTTAGCGCGGCGAACATGCGTGCGTCTGTCATCCCTTCGGTCATTATTTTCCTGCTGCGGCTTCATTTTCGCGGCAACAATGCGATCAGGAACTAGAGCCTGTCCTCAATTATGCGATTCCCAAGAATACAGTGGCGTGATTCATGGGATGTCAGCTGATTCGGAGCTGACAGATGCGCCGCTACGCCCTTCGGGACGATCAATGGGACAGGATCAAGGATGTTCTGCCCGGCCGTGAGGGGCATGTGGGCGTCACCGCCAAGGACAATCGGCTGTTTGTCGAGGCGGTGCTTTACCGTTATCGCGCCGGTATACCCTGGCGGGACCTGCCGGAGCGTTTTGGCGATCCGATCAAGATCCACACGCGGTTTTCGCGCTGGGCCAAGAGCGGCGTCTGGAAGAAGATCTTCGAAATGCTGGCGGCCGATGCGGACAACGAGTACGCGATGATCGACAGCACCATCGTACGCGCGCACCAACACAGCGCCGGCGCTCAAAAAAAGACGGCGAAGACCAGGCGATCGGGCGCAGCAAAGGCGGATTGAGCACGAAAATCCATGCCATGGTCGATGCCCTTGGCAATCCGCTGGCCTTCTTCCTGACGGCCGGGCAAGCCCATGATCTGGAAGGTGCCGACGCGCTTCTGCCCCAGATGCAGGCCGACACTTTGTTGGCCGACAAGGCTTTCGATGCCGATGAGCGCGTCATTGAGCCTCTGATCGCGGCAGGCAAAAAGCTCGTCATTCCGCCCAAAAGCAATCGAAAGGTCCAACGCCCCTATGACAAGGAAATGTACAAGGCACGTCACCTCATGGAAAACTTCTACTGCAAGCTCAAGCAGTACCGAGCGATCGCGACCCGATATGACAAGACCGCCAGAAACTTCCTCGCCGGCATCCATTTGGCCGCCGCAGTCATTTGGCTCAATTGAGGACAGGCCCTAGACAGGCCATTACAAATCAAGGTTAATTGTGTGCAAAAGTTGTATTAAACTTTGAGAAAATGCTCAAACCATAAGCAGGGTAAAAGGAGCATTACACCCCCGGCGGGTTGATCGAGTGCTTAAGCGCAGGTGCCTGAGATTCTGGAGGCGCTTATAACGGTGGACGTCACCGGCACTTGCCGAATCGATCAGCGGCGCGCTCCGCGGACATACCCACGAACTTGTTCCTTGTAGCCGCCGCGCGTGAGGTCGCGCACACGCACTGCAGACCACCCAAGCTCCGCCATGAGCTTCGCCAACCGCCGGTACGTGCCCGCTGTGCGGTTGCGCTGAGGCACCTCAAGCATGTCCAGAAGGGTCTGACTGCTGAGACGCTCTTGGCCGTCAAACTCGACCTTGCCGCGGACGCGGTGCAAGGGCGCGAGCCAAGGATCCTCGGGCACCTCAAGTTCGGCTCTGGCCGCTTTTAGTCGTCCCAGCAGTGACATCTTTTTACCCTCCGCTCTTGTTTCACCTTGCGAGCCCGGCTTTTCGGTCGTTACCAATACGGATCCCAAGCCAGATTGCACGGCGCCGTGGGATAACAGGTTTGGGCGAGCATAGCCGCCGACCGACGATCGGGGCACAGGACGGGCATGTTCTCGATAGTCAGCACGAATAAATCGGGATCGGTAGGGTCGGGGTAACAGAGCTCGATAGTCCACCCGCTGTCATGCTTTTGGACCCACAAGTAATTCTCACCGACTTTGCAGGAACAGCATTCGATAAATCTGTAACAAGCCCACTCAAGCGGTCGAGTGGCCCTCTCAGGCGCGCCCCTAGCTATCTGGCCAATGAACTCATCAGTGAGCAGCGCGAAGCTGCTCGCCCACTTCGCATACAGCTTGCTATGATCCCGATCTAACGCCTCGCGCTTCACGATCCCTGTTACGCCTTGCGGCATCGGGCCTTGCCACGGGCTTCGTTGCTGCGAACGCGGCCGGGGTCTCGGCGTGTGGCGGATGATCAATTCTTCTCTTTCGACTTGGCTTGTGACGTTTCGTTGCATGGCTGCCTCCATCTTTTTCGCTTAGTGCGGCTCGTTCGCCAAACATCCGTCTCGTTGAATTTCTGCGGAAGTACTTAAAAGGTTGTAAAGTCCGCCGGGCGGCTGGAGACACGTCCCACTTCAACGACATGAAGACTTCAAGGTGGAAGGCGAGCACGGAGATGGAGTGGAGTGTTCGTGTCGTTTGCAGCGGGAAGGGCAGGCAGTCGGATACCTTGCTGTGATCTTCTCGGCGTGTAGCCGGTAACGCTCGGTCCGGCCTGTCCAAGTAAGCACGGCGAGGTTGGACGCGGAGAACCGTCGGGTTCTCAGCCCTGGTCCAACCTGTCCAACCCGTCCAACCAAGAATGGAAAGAGAGAACAGGAGGACTCTGTTTGCTGCCGAAATTTATCAATGAGGTTCGTCCCCTCCCTCAAGCAATGGACTGAGGGTGTGCTTCCGATGGTCGGACAGGTTGACCTGGTCGGACTTAAGCCAGCGGCTCAACGGTGCTGGCGCGGCCAGGGAAAGTGACCGAGGCAGCCGCCAGGTGGACACACGGGGTCGGTGCTCAACGCACCGAGTTCTCAAGAGCGGCGACCCGCGACAAAGCGGTCGGCCGCGGCCACACTTTTCGCTATTGCGGCAACGTCTGAGGGCTTGACGGCGCCGGAGGCCGGGGCAGCTTCATGGGCCGCGTGGGCCCGTGTCGAACTCCGATTTTGGTGCCGCATTCCCATCGGGGGGGCAGTCGTTCGCCTGCGTAGGGTGCGGTGAATAGTCCGGCTCCCATTCAAAGTCAGCGCCCATTTCGGTAGAAAAGCGTTCCCGGCAATCTTGGAGAGGTCCAAATTGGAAGGCGCGCGTGCGGCCAGCGTCGCCGGCAATCCGGGTCGTAGCTAAGTATGGAGTCAAGATAGCGTGAAGCCTTTTTGACCACTGCGATCTACCGGCAGGTCTGTAGTCTCGGTTTCTGCTGCTGAACCCCTCATAGGCGGCGTAGGCGAGGTCCTTGCCCACAATCAAGCCGTTCTCCTGCCATTCGTGTTTGACACCCGGCATCCCAATCTGCGCTCGTTGTTCTAACGCCCCTTCCTGGAGAACTTGGTAAAGCCAGGCTTCCACGCTGGGTAGAGATAAGGCCTGCTGATGAGCTTTTGCTGCGGTGCGCGGGACTTTTCGGACGTTGAACCCGTTGAGATCCATGGCAAGCAAATCGTGTAGCATCGCCGCCATCCCACCGTTCTCGATCTCCGAGCCGAGTGCATCGAAATAGACCGCGTGGCTTGTCCCCGCATAGCTGTTGTCGACATTGAGGATCAGCCACCTTCGATCGCCGATGCCCGCCGGGACGGCCCATTCATTGTTGGAGGCGACAATGATCCGGAGCTTGTTGGCCACTGTGATAGGATCCCGGAACTTGGCCTCAAGCGATAGGCTGGGCTCGGTAATAAGGCCCTTCAGGACTCCCTCAGCCCTTTTATCACCCGCCCACACGGCCTCATCCAAGAACACCAAACAAGATTTCGCTATGCTTGCGTTGAAGCGGCCGGTTAATTGATCGCCATTAGCTACATGAGCGAAGTGCTCCCCAAAGAGACTACCAAATGCACGAACAAAGATTCCCTTGCCCGCCCCTTGATCGCCGAGGATCGCGACGGCGACTCCGATCGGTTGGTCGAGCTTCTGCACACTCCACGCCATCCATCGGATGAGGTAATCGAAAAGTTCTTGTTGCCCATTGCAAAGCACGTTGAGAATGTGTGCCTTCATCAGTGACCAGTTCCCAGGTGCGGGATCAACGGCGAAGCCTCGGAACATGTTCAGCGTGTCGCCCTGAATATGAAGAGGGCCACCCGGTTCGAATACGGCTCCGCGCCCGATGTATTGGCGACGATAGTCCCATTTGAACCAAAGGCGACTGAGTTGAATTCCTTTTCCGTCTGCTGTCCGAAAAACCTGATTGGCCATCATCTTGTGAAATTCACGGTCGCTCATAAAGTCCATGTTTTTGCCAACAATGGTAGCAATGACGATCTGATCGCCATATTTGACTACGGCATAAATTTTGTTCATCGCGCTCAGCAGTTCATCAAGGCTCGCACCTCGCTCGATCATGTCCTTCAAGGCGGCGCTTGGATGTCTTGCCTTCCTCGCCGCTTCATGCTCGGCCCACGCTTCTGCAAGGCCGAGGTCAATAGACGCACCGTTTGACATAATTTTTCAAAGCTCCGTCGATTGACCCTTGCGTGGCACTTTTCTGATCTCCTCAGCTAGATTTTTGTAAATGCTGCTTGGTGTGCCGAACCGTGCGTGTCTCACGGTATTTCAAGGCGCGTCGTCGGAAGTTACCGTGGCGGTAACTTCGACTTCGGGTCTGGGGGCTTGCTCAGCGGAGGCTAGTGCACCGACACGGCTGATCGTTCGCGCCGCCAACCAGCGTTCGATCGCGGATTTGCGGTAACCAATGCGGCGCTCGCTGAGCTGAATGAACGGGGGCCCGCTGCCATCCGACCTCTGGCGTTGCAATGTCGGACGCGACGTGGCGAGCCATTTAGCGAGTTCTTCCTCGCTTAGGATCGGATCAAATGAATTGTGCATCGTAAGCCCTCGTGACTGATTCAGGGCTCAAGATAGATCAGGGGCTATGGTCTGCCAGGAGGCAGTTTAATCCGAATAGGGAGGTATTCTTACTAAGCCATCACATGCGCGAAGCTGCCTGATTTTTCTTAACAAATCTTGTACAGCGCCGGCCTGGATCTTCTTCCGGCGAGATTTCCTATCGTCGTTTGAATGTGCGGCCCTTTCATTTAGCAGTTTGCGAAGAGCTTTATTCATTCTGCTGTTTCGGCAAACTCCAAAGGGCACCCCCTTGGCTTCGAGAACTCCACGATAATGGCCGTCTCGCGAAACCGCTCGACCATCGGCGGCTGACCGCCTTCCTCGCGCGCAACTTGCGCCAAAGCGTTAAAGATTAAATCGCGAAGATGTTGGCGCTTTTGGTCCTGGGTCAAGGCGCGCAGAGTTTCATTGGTACAATTCGTATAAAATCGCCCCTCCTTGCAAAACTCAGATTGACCTCGGGCGATGATGTCCTGAACGTGCGCCGGAAGAGTGACGTCATCCATTTCCATCGTTAACCTCCTTTGCTACTACTTCGTGCCAGCGCTCTAAAGCCGCCCTTTTTGCCTCGCGAAAAGATGCGCGGTTATAGACGGCAGCAACTCCCTGCTGCTTGTGAGCGAGCAGCGCCTCGATAACGAGCGGCTCAACGCCGGCGTCATGCAACCTCGTAGAAACGGTACGACGCAGATCATGTAGCCCCCAAGCGGGCATCTCCAACCCAAGATGAGCAATTTTGGCATCCAGGTAAATCTTGCTTTTGCTCCAGCCCGAGAACCCGGTGCCTCGTCTGCCGAAGACGCAGCCCTCTGCTTCATCGGGGCGCTTTGGCAGGACTGCCAAAATCATAGGGAGGAGCGCGATCTCATGCGCAAGATTTCCCTTCATGCGGTCGGGACCAAATACGATCCGATCGTTCTGGATTTCGTCCCATCGAAGGCCTCCGATTTCCTCCCTGCGACATCCCGTAAGAAGGCATAGGCGGACGATGCGGGAATAATCCTTGCCGTCGCTGGTGGTCTGCCAGACAGCCTTCAATTCGACCCCACTTAGCGTGCGGTCGCGAGTTTTCTCTAGTTGTCGCACGGTGAATGTCACCGGATTAATATCGGCCTCGATCAGTCCTGTTCGCAGTCCCCACGTCCACAAGGCGCTTAGTGCGGCGCGTAGACGGTTCGCCGCTATTGGCCCAGAATTGTCAGCTATTCGCCGCAGTAGGGCAGCAATATCGCCTCTGCGAACAGCCTCGATACGGTCGTGGTGGAGGGGTGCGGCGTGAACACGTAAATGGCGCTCCGTCTCACGAAAGGATCGGTTTCTCTGGCGCCCTTTCGCAAAGGCGAGATACTCGTCCACAACCTCGATCACGGTACCAGCAGCGCGCTTTTTCTTTCTCTCAACGGACGGGTTAGCCCCTTGGGCGACGATAGCCGCCTTTTGGCGTGCAGCTTCACGAGCCGTTTCCACACCGACAGCGGACACGTCACCTAGGACCATGCGTCTTGTCCGGCCATGCTCATCTCGGTACTGATATATCCAGGACCGCCGTCCGGAGCGAAGCGTTCGCATACCAAATCCGCGAAGGGCGGAATCCCAAAATAGACGTTCGTTCTGTCCGGGAGCGCACTGCATTTTTCGGACAGTGGCCTTTGTAAAGGTACCACTCTTCGTTTGTTTGCGATTTGGCTTGGGAGATGGGACCGCGCCGGCCTCTGGAAGCGATATGGAAGCAGAGGAGCGTACGGAAGCGGATGGTTCGTGAGTTATCATGATTGCTCCCTTTGAAAACAGTCTGATGGTTTCGGCAACAAAGTGGAGCGGCATCGCTACTTAGCAAGGGTCATGATCGCTCAAGATGGGTTTTGAGTTAATGCGATTGATGTGCGCCGCAGACTACGAATCTGGGGGTCAGGAGTTCGAATCTCTTCGGGCGCGCCAAATCGCATACCATTCAGAATAAAACTGCGAACCCTGACTTGGGTCGGCAGATGGCGATGGGTAGAGTTGATCCATGTTGATAAGCCAAAACGTCGGCGAAGATCACAATAACACCTTCGGACTTCTCTAGACTTAAAACGGCTGGGTTAGGGCTGGGACTGCCGATCTCGTGGATTAAGTAGGCCAACTGAGCAAATTAAATAAATCCCCCCGTTACGTTTCCGCAACGAGGGGTAATCCTTCGCAACGAAAACCGAAGGTTCCGTTGCTTGCCGTGGCTTTCCAACCGATTTCCCACTGTATGATTGCCGAATTGCAAAAGGCGGTCAATAATCAATTTTTGGTTGTGCGTACTTTTCGGGTGGCGTGATGAGTGAGAGTTCTGTCCAGCGCATCCTCGGAATAGACCTCGGTATTGCGTCTTGCGGATGGGGGGTCATCGAAGTCGGCGAGGCCGACGGAAGCATCATCGCGACTGGCGTCCGCTGTTTCGACGCTCCTCTTATAGACAAGACCGGTGAGCCAAAGAGTGCGACCCGCCGGACCGCACGTGGTCAGCGGCGGATTATCCGTCGTCGCCGGCAGCGCATGAACGTCGTCCGAAGACTGCTCTTTGAACATGGCGTGCTGACTGATCAGTCGCCGGATGCTTTGCGTCACGCATTGCGCCGAATTTCGCCAAACGCCGCGGGATCACAAGTAACGCCGTGGACGCTTCGCGCTGCCGCGCATGAGCGTCTTTTGACTAATGATGAATTGGCAGTTGTTCTCGGTCATATCGCCCGGCATCGCGGCTTCCGCTCGAACTCTAAGAACGAGGCTGGCACGAATGCCGCGGACGAAACATCTAAAATGAAGAAAGCGATGGAGGCCACGCGCGAAGGCCTCGCGAAATACCATTCTTTCGGCGACATGATCGCCAACGATCCGAAATTCGCGGATCGGAAGCGCAATCGCGACAAAGACTATTCACATACCGCGAAACGGTCCGATCTCGAAGATGAAGTCCGTGCAATCTCCCGCGCTCAAGTTCGATTTGGTAGCCAGATTGCGAGTGAGAAGTTTTCGCACGCTTTTGCGGATGCGGCTTTTTTCCAACGTCCGCTGCAGGACAGCGAAGACAAAGTCGGGGATTGCCCCTTTGAGCCAGGAGAGAAGCGAGCAGCACGCCGCGCACCTTCGTTTGAATTGTTCCGCTTCTTGTCCCGCTTGACAAATCTTAAGTTGGCGATCGGCCGGTCGCCCGAACGACGGTTGACGCAGGAGGAAATTGCGCTCGCAGTACGAGGATTTGGCGAAAGCAAGAAAACAATCACGTTCAAATCCCTGCGCGAAACACTCGATCTCGATCCGAACGCTCGCTTTACGGGTATCGCGAAGGAAAAAGAAAACACGCTTGATGTTGCGGCACGTACCGGCGGTGCGGCCTACGGAACCAAGACGCTGAAAGATGTTCTTGGCGACGCGCCGTGGCGATCTTTGTTGCGAACGCCTGAAAAACTTGACCGTATCGCAGAGATTTTATCGTTCCGTGAAGACATGAATTCAATCCGTACCGGTCTTGATGAGGTTGGTCTCGACGCCGTCATTGTTAACGGCCTCATGCAGGCGGCGGCCAACGGCGATTTCAAGGATTTTACCAGGGCGGCGCATATCTCGGCGCTGGCCGCGCGTAACATCGCTCCGGGACTCCGAGAGGGGCTGGTCTATTCGGAAGCCTGCGCGCGCGTCGGTTACGACCATGCTGCACGTCCATCCGTTTCCGTTGAACAGATTGGCAGTCCGGTGACGCGCAAGGCGTTTGGCGAGGCGATCAAGCAGGTCAGAGCGGTCGCGCGGGAATATGGCCCTATCGATTTCGTTCATGTCGAACTCGCCCGGTCAGTCGGCAAGAGCGCCGAAGAGCGCGCAAAGCTGACAAGAGGTCTTGACGAACGCACTGCGGAGAAGGAAAAGCGTCGCCGGGACGCTGCGGAGCATCTTGGACGTGCAGTCAGCGACGACGAACTCCTGCGATATGAACTTGCCCATGAGCAGGGCTTCAAATGCATCTACTCCGGCGACGCGATTGATCCCGCTGGCATCTCGGCCAATGATACCCGGTATCAAGTTGATCACATTTTGCCGTGGAGCCGGTTTGGCGACAATTCTTATCTGAACAAGACGCTCTGCACCACCAAAGCCAATCAAAACAAGCGCGGACGAACGCCTTTCGAATGGTTCGATGCTGAGAAGACAGAACCCGAGTGGATGGAATATGTCGCCCGTGTTGAGGGTCTGAAGGAAGTCAAGGGGCGGAAGAAGCGCAACTACAGCATCAAGGATGCGGCGAGCGTTGAGGAGAAATTCAAGGCGCGCAATCTGACCGACACGCAATGGGCGACCCGATTGCTCGCCGACGAACTCAAGCGAATGTTTCCGCCGCGCGAATGCGAGCGCGTCGTTGTCAAGAACGCGTCTGGCGGTAGCGAGGAGAAGGAAGAGCGTCGGGTGTTCACACGCCCCGGCGCGATTACATCCAAACTAAGACGCGCATGGGGGCTTGAAGGTCTCAAGAAGCAAGATGGAAAGCGGGTCGAGGATGACCGGCATCACGCAGTGGATGCACTTGTGCTGGCGGCTACAACCGAAAGCCTGCTAAATCGTCTAACGTTGGAGGTTCAGAAACGCGAACGCGAGGGACGCCAGGACGATATCTTCCATTGCAGTCAGCCATGGTCTGGCTTTCGAAATCGATGTCGAACGGACGGTCTATGGCTCCGACACCACGCCCGGAATTTTCGTCTCCCGCGCTGAGCGTCGCCGGGCGCGAGGCAAGGCTCACGACGCCACCATCAAACAAATCCGCGAAATCGATGGCGATAGAATAGTCTTTGAGCGCAAGCCGGTTGAAAAACTGACGGAAAAGGATCTGGAAAAAATCCCGGTTCCGGAACCTTACGGCAAGATGACCGATCCCAAAAGATTGCGCGATGAATTGGTGGAGAATCTTCGCGCGTGGATGGCAACCGGAAGACCCAAGGACAAACCACCGCTGTCACCAAAGGGCGACATCATTCGGAAAGTGAGAGTTGAGACAAAAGACAAGGTTGCCGTCGAAATAAACGGTGGCACCGTCGATCGCGGCGATATGGCGCGCGTGGATGTTTTCAGAAGGAAGAACAAGAAGGGTGCATGGGAATTCCATGTCGTACCGATCTATCCGCATCAGATTATTGCGCTCGAATCTCCGCCGAATAAGGCTGTCATTGCCAACAAGGCCGAAAATGATTGGACATCAATTGATAGCAATTTCGAGTTTGCATGGTCGCTTAATCCAATGAGTTACCTCGAACTTGTAAAATCAAATGGCGAGCTGATCGAAGGATATTATCGGAGCATGGACCGGACCACCGGTGCGATCAACTTATCCCCAATGGCAACCAATTCGGAAACGATCCGAAGTATTGGCGTCAAGACACTTTCCAGTTTTCGTAAATTCGCCATCGATCGTGTTGGTCGAAAGTTCGAAATTCCGCGTGAGGTGCGTACATGGCGTGGAGAGGCCTGCACCTGACGCAGTCGGCAAGACTATCGCTTGCTGACAGTCAGATTTGCGTCAAGCAAGACGCTGGCGAAGTTCGAACTCGCCCTCGAAGATGTTGCTTGGATCGTGATCGATACACCGCAAGCGACGCTATCGAGCGCGCTCATGAGCGCGTGCATGGAGGCGGGAATCGCGCTGATCTTTACGGATGAACGGCATACTCCATCCGGCCTTGCTTTGCCTTTTCATCGTCACCATCGACAGGGCGGAATCGCCAAACTTCAGATTGATGCAAAAGACGGCGTGAAGAAGCGGCTGTGGCAAACAATCGTTCGCCGCAAGATACTCAATCAGGCGGCTTCGCTCTCGGTTCTTGATCGTGAAAATGCGGAAACTCTTGCAGAAATTGCTCGTCATGTAGAGCCCGGCGATCCTGAGAATGTGGAGGCTCGTGCGGCGCGCTTCTATTGGGGGCGTCTATTTGGGGATTTTGTCCGCGATGACGACGACGATCTCCGCAACAAGATGCTGAACTACGGCTATGCCGTCGTGCGCGCCGGCGTCGCGCGCGCATTGGTTGCTTCCGGCTTTCTCCCGGCGTTCGGGCTAAAGCACGATGGAGCGGCCAACGCTTTCAATCTCGCAGACGATCTCGTTGAACCCTTCCGGCTTTTTGTCGATGCTCTCGCATGCAAGACGTTTCACGATGGCACGGACAAGAATGGCGATCTGACTCTGGAAGATCGTCGAGCAATGGCTGGTGCGCTACTTCTCAACGGTAAAGTTGGCGATGGAAAGGTGTCGCTTCTGGTCGCGGCTGAAATGGCTGCCGCCAGCCTCTCTCGTGCTTTGGAATTTGAAAAGCCGGCATTTCTGGAATTGCCGGAGCTGGAGCGTAACTCGTGAAAAGCGAGGAGGTGCGTTTCGTGTGGATGTTTGTCTTTTTCGATCTGCCGGTTGGTACGAAAACTGACCGTCGCAATGCAACTCGTTTTCGGAAATTCCTGAAGGACGATGGGTTCATGATGCTGCAATGGTCAGTGTATTCCCGCGTTTGTCGTGGCGACGATGCTGCGGAAAAACACGGGCAACGTGTAACTAAAAACTTGCCGCCGCGCGGCAGTGTCCGTACCCTTCAGGTAACTGATCGTCAGTATGCGCGTATGAAGCTGTTGCTTGGGGAAGCAACATTTAATGAGAAAAAAGCACCACAACAACTGGTTCTGCTCTGATTTCCGCCTTGCGGGTCACGCGGAAATCAGAGCATTTTCAGTAACTTCTGCCGCTCTCAGCCTACCACGGGGAAATCGGTAGGGAAGCCACGGCAGGTGCGCGAGTTGATAGCCTTGAACGGATAGCCTACCACGGGGAAATCGGTAGGGAAGCCACGGCGCGATTTTGTGGTTTGCTCATGGATGGCACAGCCTACCACGGGGAAATCGGTAGGGAAGCCACGGCTACAGGCTGGAAGCGGAGCGCGCGCGCCAGAGCCTACCACGGGGAAATCGGTAGGGAAGCCACGGCGTAAGCGAAGCCGGCGCCCTCGGTCAGGATAGCCTACCACGGGGAAATCGGTAGGGAAGCCACGGCGCATGGACGAGCGCAGCGACACGCCGGCAGAGCCTACCACGGGGAAATCGGTAGGGAAGCCACGGCTTTGGAAGTGGTGAGCGATGCAGCTGCGCCAGCCTACCACGGGGAAATCGGTAGGGAAGCCACGGCGCCAGGACGAGCGCAGCGACGCGCCGGCATAGCCTACCACGGGGAAATCGGTAGGGAAGCCACGGCGATCGTTAAGGTGGATCGTTAGCGCTGGCCAGCCTACCACGGGGAAATCGGTACCGCCGTTTTTGCGCTTGAAGCGGCGACGAGCGTGCGCAGCAGTTCGCTTTTTGAGCCCATGATACGAAGTTCTTGTGCGTCAACTTCGACGCGCTGGGCGAGCGCGCGAAGATAATCGCGGCGGTAGCCGCCCGAACTCGGTCCGCATGCGCCTGCGGGCGGTTCTGGCAAAGGCCTTGATCGATTGGGTGGTGATGGTTGGCCCAAACCGTTCTATTGCACCCTCGGCCTGCTCAGTGTCGGCGCGGGCCTGGTCCCGGATCGCTTTCAGTTCAGTGATGCGGTCCTTCAGCATCAGGTCTCGGCGCAGCGCTGCGGATGACAATCGGACGGCATTGTAAGCGCCGCCCACCGCACGATTTGCTGATCTGGGGGATGTCGGTTTCACTTCCGACTTTCATGCAATAGCCAACTCAAGCCGGACATCGCGCCATGTCCGTTTCGTGCCAACGGACGTTCGGTCGGCATCCGGTGGGTTAAGGCCTCGAATTAGCGATCTGCTCCAATGTGGCCGGATACTCTCGTAATTCTCCACGGTCTCCAGAATTTGATTCGGGCGGTGTCCTCAATTGTTTTCGGAGAAGCCATGTAGCTGACGCGCTTCATCTTCGCTTCATCTTCGGGCGTCTAGAATTCACTTCCATAAAATATCTTGAAGTTCTGTTGCCCCAGGGTAGTCAAGGATAAAGGAGGAAGCCTGATAATGGGGAAACTACAATTTGGCTTTGGTGTTTTCCTCGCCGTCATGTCTGCAGGCCCGACGCAGGCCGAAGGCGCTCTATGCTCCGCCGCGACTGCCAACGACTTCTCAAATTGCGTCAAGGCGGCCAACGCTGGCACCTACGCAGAAATCGATGTCACGGGACCGATCAGTTGCGACAACTCGGCCAATCCTTGCCAATTCACCCTCACCGACATCAACAGAACTTTTGTTGTCCGGGGAACGACCGCCCAATCCGGCTTTTATCGCCACGGTGAACACGGCGGCTACAAGCACAACACCTTGACGATCCAAAATTCACCCGGCCCCGTTCTCCTGCGCGATTTCACCTTTGACGAAGGCCAGAATGAGCCGCTGACCTTCGAGCAATTTTCCGCCAATAACCCGGCCGTCAGCGTTTGGACAAACCGGACCAGCACCGAATGCACCGCGCATGAACCGCCAGCCGGAAAGACCTATGAAAATCCTTGTCCTGCGAACTCCCTGCGGATCACCGCATCGTCCGACGTCAGCGCCGACAATGTGAAGTTTCTTGAGGCCAAGAATTTCGCAATCATGATCAACTCCGGCAGCGGCAACGTCACGATCCGCAACTCGATGTTTATAGATAGCTTCTTCAACGCGATCTGGAGCCAGAACAACGGCTCCATTCACGGGCTTCACATCGAGAACAATAAATTTCTGAATATTCGCAGCAATGCCCTGGAGATTTCGGCCGTAGAGCCGCTGTCTTCCGACCCCCTCCGTGCCAACACGGTCACCGGAAACCTCGTCGAGAACAGCCATAATACCGGCCTCTTCTTTGCCCGCGGCTGCAAGGGAATAGGGAATGTCTGCGGCGGCGGTGAGGTCCTTATTCTATCAAGGAGCAGTAATTTTCTGATTGAAAAGAACGAAATCCGCAACGGCGGCCGTCCGGGCACCAATATTCAAAAGCAGAATAACGATGTGCGCGGCATTGAAATGACGCCGGTCGATTCGCACGATATCGTTATCCGCAATAATCGCTTCGAAGACCTATCCGGGCCTGCCATCGACATTTCATACAACAAGCAGATGCGGCCTCTTGGCTTTGGGTTCATGGCCTATCAAAATGTGTTCAGCCACGTTGATCCTCGTAATGGCGGTAGCCCCTTCAACAACGAGTGGTTCCTGAATTCGGAGCAGAATGCGAAGAATAACGGCGTTGTTCCGGACAAGCCGTGCGCATATTATCCGGATCCCTCCGGCAATCAGTGCACGATGTTATCGGCCCGCAAGCCTTACGATTGGGACAACAAGATACAGTAGCTTGCCGCTATTGTGGGCAGAGCGATCACCCCCGAGGCGGCGGGCTGCGATCGACGCTGGCAGTAGCTCAGGCGGCCCAATCCCATTGTGTCACAACGATATTGCCCTCGGCGATCGGTTCGCTAACACCGCAGAAACATGGATCGGAAAAGCTTCGCGGAATTTCTTCGCGAATGGCCTTTGCTAGAAGGTGACGAGCGTGGGCGCATTCCTGGAAGTAAAGGTTAAACTTTAGGTTTGTGTGCCTTCGCGATGAGCAAATGCGAACTCATTAGCAGCCCTTATGCAGAGTATTTTTACTTCCGATTTTACAAGTCGAAATCTCCGCCGCTACGCTTCACCATTAATACGTCGCGAGAATGCGCCGGTTGGGCGCGGGCCAGTCCTCAACACGCAACGGAGATAGTTATGTTGGATGACGACAATGCATTTGATAACGCCTCTTCCGCAAGGAAGACGGCGAAGGGAAGGGGGTTGTCAAGGCGCGCGATCCTCAAGGCGGGCGCCGCCGCAACGGGCGCGGCGATCGGATCCGACGTCGTCAGGGGCTTCCCGACGATCTGGGCGCAGGAGATCAAGGACATCGAATTGCGGCATGTCGGCGTGTCCTATTCGGTGGTCAAAGCGATCGGAGATCAGGCTGCGAAAGACCTCGGCTTCAAAGTGACTATGCAGAATCTGGATACGTCCGCTGCCATCAACCGCTTTATCAGCCAGCCGGATTCGGTTGATATTGCGGACCTCGAAGGCTGGCAAGCAAAGCTGGCTGCGAAGCGGTCGGTAATTCAGGGAATTGAGGTCAAGAAGATCAAGGAATTCGATAATATTCTGCCGATCTTCACCAAGGGCGAGATCGACGGACACAAGATTCCGCGTCAAGGCATTTCCCCCTATGAGGCGATGTATATCGCAAAGCCAAATTCGACCGACCTGCACGACGGCGTCACGGAATGGGCGACGTTCTTGCCGCAAGTCTACAATGCGGACTCAATTGGCTATCGTCCCGATCTTGTCGGTCACGAGGTCACTGAGTGGAAGGATCTGATCGATCCCAAGTACAAGGGCAAGGCGGCTATCCTGGACGTTCCGGCTATCGGCATCATGGACGCCGCGCTGTGTTTCGAAAGCGCCGGCCTGATCAAGTACGGCAACAAAGGCAACATGACCAAGGAGGAGATCGACTTTACCTGCAACAAGCTGATCGAACTGAAAAAGGACGGTCAATTCCGCGCGACATGGACGACGTTTGACCAGTCGGTTCAATTGATGGCCGCCGGCGAAGTTGTCATCCAGTCGATGTGGTCGCCGGCCGTCGCCGCGGTTCGCGTCAAGGAAATTCCCTGTGTCTATGCGCCTGTCAACATCAAGAACGGCAAGGAGGGATACCGCGGCTGGTGCAACGGTATGGGTTTGATGAAACACCTGTCAGGCAAGAAACTCGATGCCGCCTACGAATATCTCAATTGGTATCTTTCGGGTTGGCAAGGCGGATTCGTCGGACGCTACGGCTACTACAGCCCGGTACCGTCGACCGCGAAGAAATTCCTGACCGCGGCGGAATGGGATTTTTGGTACGACGGCAAGCCGGCCCCATCGGTCATCAACGATCCCTACGGCGTTCCGATGGAAAAGGCCGGCACCAAGCGAGATGGCGGTTCCTTCCTCGATCGCGTCAAGAACATCTCTTGCTGGAACACTCTGATGGATGAGGCCGCCTACATGAACAAGCGATGGAATGATTTCAAGGTCGCTTGACCTGAAAACATGGTCTGCCGATGCGGCGCGCGCATCGGCAGACGGCGAAGATATCTTCCTTCGAAAACCTCAGGCTACATTAAGTCAGGCCATACGGGATGTTGCGGCGAAATCTGAGTGCATGGCTTTACGTGGCGCCATTGATGTTGGTGCTCGTTCCGTTCTTTTTGCTGCCGATTCTGGTGGTTCTTGCCGCAAGCTTCTTCGAGACCGATGGCTTCGGCGGCCTGCTACCGACGTTCACGCTCGCGAACTACCTCGACGTTCTCACGTCGGCGCAGACCTTTCATCTCTATATGGCAACGTTGAAGTTTACGGTCCTGACGTGGCTCTTTACGCTCATCATCGGGTTCCCGGTCGCGTATTTTCTGGTGTTTCATGTCAGAAATCAGTTGCTTGCAATCAGCCTTTTTCTGGTTTGCACCGTTCCGTTCTGGACATCGAATATCATCCGGATGATCTCCTGGATTCCGTTGCTTGGAAAGGAAGGGCTCGTCAACTCCGCGTTGCTGGCGACTGGTATCATCCGCGAACCGATCGACGTGCTGCTTTATTCTGGTCTCGCGGTGGTCATCGCCTACGTCCATCAATTGACGATCTTCATGGTCGTTCCGATCTTCAATTCGATGGCGCGTATCGACAAGCGGATTGTCGAAGCCGCGCTGGATGCCGGTGCAAGCCGCCTCGATGTCATGCGATACATCGTCATTCCGCTGTCGAAAAGCGGCATCGCTCTCGGATCGATCTTCGTGATCTCAATTGTGATGGGCGACTTCTTCGTCGTCAAGGTCATGTCCGGGGGCAGTTCTGCCTCCGTCGTCAGCGCGTTCTATGAAAATGTTGGTGTGCTGCAATATCCGATCGCGGCCGCCAGCGCGGTGCTTCTGACCGTGGTGCTGACTGTCGTGATCTCCATCATCCTTCGCGCGGTCGATCTCCGCCGGGAAATCGCACAATGACGGTTGCGCTGGAAAGGTTCGATGTCTCCATGACCAAAGCCCGACGCGGTCTTGTGGCGGCGAGAAGCGACCGTCGGCCCTGGACATTCTACGCGCTCGCGGCGGTCTTCACATTTTACGTGACCGCGCTGTACGGGCCGATGATCTGCATCTACATCCTTTCGTTTCAGGATATTCGCGGCGGCCTGGTATTTCCGATGAAGGGACACTCGCTGCATTGGTTCGTCGACCTTTTCACGCAGGTGCGCACCGGCGATGTCAAGGGCTCGTTCGATCGATCGATTAAACTCGCCGTTCTGGTGACGGTGATCACGCTGGTGTTTTCGTTCATGGCGGGATTGGCGTTCCGGCGCCGGTTCTTTGGTGACACATTTGTTTTTTATCTGATGATCGGCAGTCTGGTTGCTCCCGGCCTCGTGCTCGGCATCGGCGTCGGTCTGCTTTTCCAGTGGATCGGCATCAGCGCCAGTTGGTACACCTCCGCCTTGGGCGCACAGCTATCCTGGACGCTTCCGTTCGGCGTGCTGGTGATGTTCGCCGTGTTGTCGCGCTTCAACAGCGTCTGGGAGGAGGCGGCACGCGATCTCGGGGCCACCCGCTGGCAAACCATCAGGCTCATTGTGATTCCTGTTCTCGCGCCGGGTCTCGTCGCCGTTGCGCTGTTCGGCTTCACGCTGTCCTACGATGAGTTCGCTCGTACGTTACAGACCGCCGGCTCTCTCAATACCCTGCCGCTCGAAATCTGGAGCATGACGCTGAACGTGACGTCGCCCTCGTTGTATGCGCTCGGCACGGTGACCACGATTGTTTCGTTCGTCATTATCGGCGCCTGCATCGGGACCATCATTCTCATCAACAAGCGCCGCGGTTCGCGCACTGAAAGCCATTGAGGAATTGTTCCATGCGCGCTGGTCAAGGCGATATCGAACTGGCGGGTCTCTGCAAGAGCTTCGATGGCGTGACCAACGTGGTGGATGGCGTCAATCTGAAGATCCCGGACGGAGCCTATTGCTGCTTTCTCGGCCCCTCGGGATGCGGCAAGACGACAATCCTGCGGATGATTGCCGGGCACGAAGATCCGACGACCGGCGAAATCGTCATCGGCGGAGAGAATGTCGTCGGACTGGCGCCGGTTGAGCGTCGGACGGCGATGATGTTCCAGTCATACGCACTGTTTCCTCATCTCTCGGTCCGGAACAACATCGCGTTCGCGCTGCGCGTGCGCGGGCAATCAAAAACGGAGCGCTACAAGGCCGTCGATCTGATGATGGAGAAGGTACGACTGACGGAACTGGCGGATCGTTTGCCGGCCAGTTTATCGGGCGGTCAGCAGCAGCGCGTGGCGCTGGCGCGCGCGGCGATCACCGAACCCCGTGTGCTGTTGCTCGACGAACCACTTTCCGCATTGGACGAACAGCTGCGCGTGCAGATGCGGCAGGAATTACGCCGAATGCAGCGTGACCTCGGCATAACCTTTGTTCACGTCACGCACACACAGCTCGAGGCGATCGCGCTGGCCGATATCGTCGTGGTGATGGAAAAAGGCAAAATCAAGCAATCCGGTGCGGCACGCGACGTCTATGTCCATCCACGTGATCGGTATGTCGCGGAATTCCTCGGAGGGCAAAATGTTCTGTCGGGCAAGGTTGAGAAGGTCGGCGAAGACCATCTTGTAATATCGCAGCCGAACCGAAGCGGAATTCAGGTTGGGGTGCGCCCACATGCGAGCATCGAGATCGGCGATCGCATAGATCTGGCGGTTCGGCGCGATGACATCGAACTGATGCGCGCCGGTGCCACCGGCCTTGCCGACGGGGCGACGGCTCTGCCGAGTCGGGTATTGGCGATCGAATATCAGGGTTCGTTCGTCAAAGTGATGCTCGATACGATACCGGATGAGGAATTTGTCGCCTACATTCCGGAGCGAACCTTTTTCCGTGATCCGTTCAATATCGGCGACGCGCTGCTCGCTACCTGGTCGGCGGGCCGCGCCCGCGTTCTTACCTGATGTCAGTCACAACACCGGAGGTCACCCATGATAATTAGTTTCACGCTTAACGGCCGGTCCCGGACGGTCGATGTCGAGCCTGCGACGCTGGTGGCAGAATTGCTCCGCGAAACGTTGAACCTGACCGGAACGCACGTCGGATGCGACACCAGCCAGTGTGGGGCGTGCGTCGTCTTGTTCAACGGCGAGGCAGTAAAGAGCTGTACCTTGCTCGCGCCGATGCTGGATGGCGGCGCGCTGATGACGATCGAGGGGCTGTCGGGATTGGGTGGCTCAAATCGTTTGCATCCGATGCAGGAAGCGTTTCATCAAAATCACGGCCTGCAGTGCGGCTTCTGCACCCCCGGCATGGTGATGACGGCGGTGGCGCTGACGGCGAAAAATCCAGTGCCGACAGAAGCCGAAGTGCGTCGCGGTCTTGAAGGCAATATCTGCCGCTGCACCGGCTATCAGAATATCGTGGCATCGGTCCTCGCTGGTGCGGCGGCCATGAATGCACCCGCGATCGGAGAATAGCCATGTCTGATATCATCGGGATTGGTGCCGCGCCGCGCCGCAAGGAAGACTTCCGTTTTCTGACCGGTCGCGGCAATTATGTCGCCGACGTGAAGCGGACCGATATAGCGTTCGGCGTGTTCATCCGTTCGCAGCACGGCCATGCGGTTATCCACGGCATCGACAAGGCGGCGGCGCTGGCATTGCCGGGCGTCCAGGCCGTCCTGACCGGCGACGATGTCGCGGCCGACGGCCTCGGATCGCTTCCCTGCGGCTGGGGTATCCATGGGGCAGACGGCGTGCCGATGAAGGAGCCGGCGTTTCCGATACTGGCGCAGGGCAAAGTGCGCTTCGTCGGCGATTTGGTCGCCTTCGTTATCGCCGATACGCTGGAGCAGGCGCGCGCGGCCGCAGAAGCGGTCGTGATCGATTATGACGCGCTGCCGTCCGTGGTCGGCGTGCTCGAAGCCGTTCGCCCGGGAGCGCCACAGCTGTTCGACGATGTTCCGAACAATTTGTGCTGCGACTGGGAGCTCGGCGACAAGGCCGCGGTCGCCATCGCCTTCCGCAAGGCGGCGCATGTCGCCCGCCTCAGCCTCGTCAACAATCGCCTGATCGGCAATCCGATGGAGCCGCGCGCCGCGATCGCCGAATACAACGGCGGAACCGGTCACTACACGCTGTGGACCACCAGCCAGTTTCCGCATGTGGTGCGGTTTCTGATGAGCGCCCTGGTGCTTAAGATTCCCGAGCAGAAAATGCGCGTGGTAGCGCCCGATGTCGGCGGCGGTTTTGGCGTCAAACAATTTCACTATGGCGAGGAAGCGATAATCACCTGGGCGGCCAGGCGGGTGGGACGGCCGATCAAATGGGTGGCGGAGCGTTCGGAAGGTTTCGTCTCCGACCGGCACGGCCGCGACCACGTCACCGAGGCCGAACTGGCGCTCGACGAAAACGGAAAATTTCTTGCGTTGAAGGTCGCCACGCTCGCCAATATGGGCGCCTACCTCTCCACTTTCGGCCCCAACATTCCGACCAATCTCTATGCACCGTTGCTGAGCGGCGTTTACACGACGCCGGCGATCTACTGCAACGTCAAGGTGATCTTCACCAACACCGTGCCGGTCGATGCCTATCGTGGTGCTGGTCGGCCGGAAGCGACGTTCGTGGTCGAACGCCTGGTGGATGTCGCGGCTAGGGAAATGGGAATCGATCGCGTCGAGCTGCGCCGGCGCAACATCATTCCGAAGGAATCCTATCCTTACCAGACGCCGGTACTCGTCGAATATGATTCCGGCGATCCGATGGGATGCCTTGAAGGCGCGCTGGTTGAGGCCGACGTCGTGGGATTTGGCGCCCGCAAGGTCGCCTCGGAACGCGACGGCAAATTCCGCGGTCTTGGCTTTTCGACCTATGTCGAAGCCTGCGGCCTCGCGCCGTCACGCTTTGCAGGTCGTCTCGGCGCCCGCGGCGGAACTCTACGAAAGCGCCACCGTTCGGGTGCATCCGACCGGGCAGGTGACCGTACTGATCGGCACCCATAATCACGGGCAAGGGCACGAGACCACCTTCGCGCAGATTGTGTCGGAGAAGCTCGGCGTGGCCTTCGACAACGTCGATATCGTGTTCGGTGATACCGATCGCGTGCAGTTCGGCATGGGCACCTATGGCTCGCGTTCGCTTGTCGTCGGTGGCGCAGCGCTTTCGAAAGCCAGCGACAAGGTGGTGACGAAAGGCAAGAAGATTGCCGCGCACCTGCTCGAGGCAAGTGAACAGGACATTCAGTTTGAGGCCGGGGTCTTTTCGGTTGCAGGTACCGACCGCACCAAGACGTTCCAGGAAATCGCCGGCGCCGCCTACGTTCCGCACGATTACCCGCTCGAGGTGCTGGAGCCCGGCCTTGAGGAGCAGGCCTACTACGACCCGATCAATTTCACCTATCCCGGCGGCTGTCATATCGCTGAGGTCGAAATCGATCCCGAGACCGGAATCGTGACGCTGGAGAAATATACCGCGGTCGACGACGTCGGCACGGTCATCAACCCGATGATAGTCGAAGGCCAGTTGCATGGCGGAATCGTTCAGGGCGTCGGCCAGGCGCTGTACGAAAGTGCCGTCTATGACGACGTCTCGGGGCAGCTGCTGTCAGGTTCGTTCATGGACTACTGCATGCCGCGCGCCGATCACCTGCCGAACATGACGATCAAGACCCATTCCACGCTTTGCACGCACACGCCGATGGGCGTGAAGGGGTGCGGCGAGGTCGGCACCATCGGATCGCCCGCGGCCGTCATCAACTCTGTGGTCGACGCGCTGTCGCATCTTGGCGTTCATCACGTCGATATGCCGGCGACGCCGAACCGAATCTGGCGCGTCATTCAGAATGCCGTGATGCCGCGCGCCGCAGAATAGGAGGAATTGAGATGAGGTCTTTTGCCTTTCACAGGCCCAATACACTTCCGGAAATGTCCGCATTGCTGAGCAGCGTTTCCGACAGCATGCCGCTCGCCGGCGGAATGACGTTGCTGCCGACCATCAAGCAGCGGCTCGCAGCGCCGGCCGCGCTGATCGACCTCTCGAAGATTCCGCAGATGTTCGGGATTTCGGTCAATGACGATGTTCTGACGGTCGGCGCGATGACCCGCCACGTCGATGTAGCGGAGTCCGATCTCGTTCGCAGCAAAGTACCGTTGCTGGCCAGCCTCGCCATCGGCATCGGCGATCCCGCCGTGCGCAACAGAGGCACAATCGGTGGTTCGATCGCCGGCAACGATCCGTCCGCCGACTATCCGGCCGCCGTGCTGGCGCTCGATGCGACGATCGTGACCGACCGCCGGGAGATCGCCGCCGACGCCTTCTTCCGAGGGCTGTTCGAGACAGCGCTTGAACCGGGAGAGATCATCACTGCGCTTCGCTTTCCCATTCCGTCCGCTGGCGGTTATGCCAAATTCAAATCCCCCGCGTCGCGCTATGCCGTCGTCGGAGTCTGCGTGGCCAAGAAGGGCGGGAAAGTTCGAGTCGCGGTGACCGGGGCAGGCCCCGGCGTCTTCCGTGTCGCAGGGATGGAAGCCGCGCTCGAAAGCTCCTTCGTGCCGGGCGCGATCGCGGCGATCAAAGTGGATTCGAAAGACTTGAGTTCCGATATCCACGCGGACGCGGAATACCGTGCGCATCTTGTGACCGTGATGGCGAAAAAGGCCGTGGCGGCCGCTCTTCAGACCTTGTGAGGCGTGCAGTGAAAGCAGGAAGCGCGCGCGCCGATGGCGCCGTTGACGTCAACGAATTGGCCAGGCTCTCGGCCGTTGAATTGCTGGACGGTTATCGTGCGAAACGGTTCACGCCGCGAGATGTCATTGAAGACGTGATCGCCGCGTTGGAACTAACCAACGCATCCTGCAACGTGATCGTCACCTCGACATACGATCAGGCGCGCACCGCGGCCGACGACGCCACGGCGGCATGGTCCGCCGGACGGCCCGAAGGCAAATTGGCAGGTGTCCCGGTGAGCATCAAGGATCTCATCTACGTCGCCGGCGTACGGGCGCTCGGCGGCGCTCCTGCCAACAACGACCTGGTGCCGACCGTCGATGCCGCCGCGGTCACGGCGTTGAAATCCGCAGGGGCGATCATCACGTGCAAGACCACGACGTGCGAATCCGGATATAAACTTACGGCGGATAGTCCCGTGACCGGCATCACCCGCAATCCGTGGAATCGAGAGCGGACCAGCGGCGGGTCGAGTGGAGGTGCCGCGGCTGCGGTTGCAGCGGGATGTGGTCCGCTCGCGATCGGAACCGACGGCGTCGGCTCGATTCGCGTGCCGTCCTCGTTCTGCGGTGTGGTCGGTTTAAAGCCGACCTTCGGACTGGTTCCAAGATCACCGGGATTTTCACCGCCGTCATGGGCCTCGCTGGCGCACACCGGGCCGATCGCGCGGACGGTTGCCGACGCAGCGCTTCTGCTGGAAGTGGTGGCGGCCCACGATCTGCGCGATGCCGCCAGTCTGCCGGTGCCGTCGCGGAGCTTCGATGCGACGCCGGGAAAGCTCAACGGGATCAGGATCGGAAGCAGTGCTGACTTCGGCTACGCCGCGGTGGCTCCCGATGTGCGCAAGGCATTTCAGTCGGCGGTCGAGATCCTCGGTTCGCTCGGCGCCAGCATCGTTTCGGATTGCGTCCAATTCGCGCCGGACATGCTCGATCGGATTTTGAAGCCGATTGCCTACACCGAGCAGGCGGCGGCCGTGTCAACCCGCGACGCCGGCGCGCTCGTATCCTCCGACAGCGACTATCGCGATGTTGTGGCGAAAGGCTCGACGTACAGCGGCGTTGAATATGTTGAGGCCAGCTATCGTCGCAACAGCCTGCGCTCGTCTTTCCTGGATATATTTCAAAAGGTCGATGCGATCGTCACACCGACCGTCGCGGTGACGGCATTTCCCGCCGGCGCGCTGGGTGTCGATCGTGTCGCCGACATCGCTGTCGATCGCCACCTAGGCTGGTCGCCGTTCTCGTGGCCGATAAACTTGACCGGGCTGCCGGCTGCGACAATTCCCTGCGGGTTCGACGCCGACGGGCTCCCGATCGGACTTCAGATTGTCGCGCCTTGGCTCGACGAGGGCTTGATCCTGCGTATCGCCGCCGCGTTCGAATGGGCGCGGCCTTGGGTCCAGTTTCGCCCCCGCTTGTCCTGACGAGGTGGGCACGTCAGCGTCGGATGGCGTTAGCGGCAACTCTTCACCCAGCAGAAGCTCGTCTTCGAGATTGAGGTAGTGCGCCAGATATTCGTGCAAGGCGCCGGCGGCCTTGGATGTCGCGCCCGGTGATTTGTAGAGAAGCAGGTCGACCTTTGGAAGTGGCGGCAAGCCTTCCTTGATCCCGATTTCACGCATGTTGCGGACCAGCGCGCTGCGGCCGAGTACTGTAACCGCGATACCTGCGAAGGCCGCCGCCTGCAAACCTCCGACGCTCTCGCTGATGCACGCTATGCGCCATCGCAAACGTGCGGCTTCGAGTCGCTCGATCGCGTGATCACGATAGATGTTGCCTGGGGGTAGAAGCGCGAGCGGAATGGGAGATTCGTTGTGGGCTGTCGATTGTTCCCCTGTCATCCATATCAATTGTTCTTGCCGCACGACCTGACCGCCCGTGAAATCATTCATCCGCGTCACCATGGCGATGTCGACCTCGCCGCGCTTCACGCATCCGACGAGGGGGGTCGATAGTGAGCAGTTCAATTCGACCTGGACGCGAGGGAAGGCCGTTCGAAATATTCTCAAGATCGAGGGCAGCATGAACGCCGCATACAGATCGGGTGTGCCGAGCACGACATGTCCTTCGATCTCCGGGGATGCCAGCTGAGACAGCAGCTCGTCATGAAGCGCCAGAATTGATCGCGCATATTTGAGGACTGTTTCGCCTTCAGTGGTGAGAAAAAGGCGCCGACCTTCGTGAATAAAAATGGCCTTGCCCGTCAGTTCTTCGAGGCGCTGCAGCTGGAGGGTGATCGCCGGTTGGGTTCTGCCTAATCGTCTCGCCGTCTCCGTAATGCTTCCGGTCTCGACGACTGAAATCAGCGAGCGAAGCATCCGAATGTCCAAGCTGATCAAATTCATTGAATAGCCCTCGTTATCGAAACCGAATAGTTGACATGCAAGTTTCGTGCTTTGACGTTCAACAAGCCAATAAATGCGGCATGCTGGCAAATTTGGAGGCTAGAGGTGGCCGCGCGCTTACAAAATAGGCGACGATGATCGTGCGTGGACTGACGTGGGGGCTCGCTGCGAAGTACATCTTATTGCGGGTCAGCGCTGCATGGCTAGAGGCCGTACGATCGGTCTATCCCCGGTGGAAATTAGGAATTGACCTCCATCGCGGACCCTTGGCAGGCACAGGTTCAAGCCCGATCCGCCTCGCGCAATGTCCTGCGCGCGTGCCGCCAAAAGCGTGTCGCGTTGCTAAGGAAACGCGTGTTCGGCTGAAGACTGGTGCAAAGATGCCGCTGGCTTAAATGGCAACAAGCAGGTCCTCCAGTCAGTGGCGGGTCGAGAATAGCTCATCGAAAAGGTCGCCGAACCAGGCCTCGAACACCTCGATCTCGGCCTCGGTAATCGGCATCTCATCGGGCCAGTCATCCGTTACGGTCCAGGTGGTCGTATCCTCCGGCGCCGGCCGGCCTACGCGACGGGCCGGCGGGCGCGCATAGTCATAGAGGTCGTCGGGCAGCGAATCCTGCGCCGCGACGTTCCGTGTTCGGGATTTGCGCTTGCGAGCCATGCTCGGAATCTCGCGCTGCATCTTGGCCAAAAGAATGGCCGGCGCCGCGGTCTCCATCAGTGATCGAGACTGGAGCGAGTAGCTCCCATCTTCCCTTACCTGCTTGAACGGCCCTCGCCGGGCCGGCGACACCCCGTCAAGCCCGCGAGCCGGCGAAGCCGGGCGCGCGAACAGCGCGAGGCTTGACGGGGTGGAGCGGGTCCGGCTCGTTCGACATAGGCCGGTCAATAAATTCTTCTGCCGGCACTTTGGGTAGAAAACACGCGTAAAAAAGCGGGCTGGCGCCAGGAATATTGAATTCTCTAGCATTCCGCAAAAAGCGCCATCAGGCCAATTCCTGCGACGTCGCCTTAACCTCAACTCCCGCAACCACAATCAGCGCGACCGGAGGCGTCGCTTTTATCCAGCCTTCCTGATCGAGCGCCCGGTCGGCCTCCCCCAGCTCCGTCAAACGTGCGACAAAGTGCGATATTCTGCGAACGACGGCCAGCGATTAAGCGCCGCGCCGAACAAAACCGGCGCACAAAGCAACTCATGAGCCGGTGATTTTGCAGCGGCGAGTGTGCGCTCGGCACGTTGACTGTTTGCAATGGATCGGCTCCTGCGTTGATCAAGATCGTGTTGCAACGGTGCACTCCAATCGCTTTCGGCCGTTGCAAACAATGCGCTCGGTCAGCAACAAAGCCTGCGGGTGACATTGCGCCGCGCCCGCGACGGCCGCGTCGGAACGAATGCTCACCGATGCGAAACTGACGCATCTGGACGAGCTGAATTCTGGTTATCGGCTTGCACGGCGGCAATGTGGATGTTCCACGGATTCGGGGCGGGACCGCAAGAGCGTCGCAGCTTCATCGACCCGGAAAAGGGATGCTGCTTTGTGCGATCGACAATCATCGGGAGCGGTGTGGACAGTCGCAATGATTGGCCGCGACACGAACAGGTGGGTCGGCATCAATCAACCAATGCAAGCCGGCGAGGGATCCCGTCCGAAAGGTTCGTCGATTGCGATGTTCGGCTTTTGCAGATCGATCGGCTCACCGGCCTTGCGCGCACCGTTGCGGAGTTCGGCCCTTGAACCGTGTTTCACGCTGTTCATGACGAGCGCAGCACAAAGCGGCGGTTGTCCGTCTGCGCAGGCCGAGCGTTCATCGGGTAAAGCTTCGCAAAGGCCGCCACGTCGCTGTCCGCCACCTCGATTGGGTCGGTAAGGAGGAACCAGTCGACGGTCTCGCTGCACGGCGGCGTCGTCAGAGAGCCCGAATAGCGATAATAGCCGAGACCGGCCGGAAGCAGCCCATTCGGATCGAGCGCGGGGTCGGCCTTTTTCGCCGGGCCTTCCTTGGCCGGCATCGTCGCGATGATCTTCGCGAAGACCAGATTTGTCTTGCCGACCGTCATCAGAACGCCGACGACACCGAGCCCGCCGCTTGCCTTACGGTGGACAAAATGCGCCTCCATCGGAAAGCTCTTGCCGCCGATGAGATGTTCGCTGGGCCGGTGAAAGTGGACCTGCAGCAGCGTGAGGCGCTCGTCGCTCACTGTCAGCGTGCTTCCTTCGGCGAAGTTGACCTGGATGGTGTGTCCATTGTTGATGATGGTGTCGGCGCTTTTGGTCCAGGCAATGTTGATTGCCGGTAACTCGGCCCTGATCGTCGTCCGAATGTCGAGTGGCGATTGCTGTGTACCGGTTGAACAAACGCGGCTGGCCGGTTCGAGTTTGCCCCAGCGGTCCGGCCCCGTCGCACCTGAGTAACTCCAATGGGGCCCTTCGGCGGCTGCGCCCTTTGGCGCGCAAAGTGGGCAGAGCGCGAACCCGGCCATGGCTTTCAGCGCGTGACGGCGGTCCATCTGGTTTCTCCCCTTTTCTGGATCTATCCTCGCGCACCGGAAGTTTCATGGCGGACCTCCGAGGGCGGCACTAAATCTATCCCAATTTCCGCACCTCAAAAAGGGTTGGCGACCGCTTGTGGCCATAGAGAAGAATCCTGATCGCGGTGCTCATTGGCATCACCCGGGTCGTTTGTGCCGCTAAGTTGGTTTGCTCGTGAGTGTTCTCAAGCAAGCCAATTCTCCACGTTCAGGCCGAGGATACGTTTGAACTCGCCGGTATTGGCGGTCACGATCGTAGCGCCGGTCGCATAGGCATGGGCGGCGATCAGTAGGTCGTTGCCGCCGACCGGTTTTCCCGCCGCTTCCAGCTCGGCGCGGGCTTCCAGCTCGGCGCGGATTCCGCCGTATTTGGTGTCGGCTGGCACTTCGAACGGCAGCACATTTATCTCGCCGAGCAGGTCTTCGACAGCTTTGAGCAGTCGCTTCGATCCACTCTTTGCGCAGCCGTAGCGCAACTCGGCCGCCACGATGATACTGATGCAGATGTTGCCCTCGCCTAGCTTGGCGATCTGCTTCGCAACTTTGCCCTGCGGGTTCTTGATCAGGTCGGAAACGATGTTCGTGTCCAGCATGTAGCGAGTCAAAACACGCTCTCCGGCGCCGGCGCGGGATCGTCGATTTCAGGAAAACCCTCTTCCAGCGGCTTCATCGTTTCGAGCAGGGCCAGCAGTCCGCGCTTACGCACCGGCTCGATCACCAGACGATCGCCGTCGCGGTGCATGATCGCTTCGTTGCCCGGCAGTTCGAACTCCACAGGAATACGGACCGCTTGGTTGCGGCCGTTGCGGAATAATCTGACGTGCCGCTGCTCAGACATAGGTTACCTCCAAGCATATGCCAAAGACATATGCCACATTACGCCAGATTGCAAGAGACCGCCAGGCCGGATCATTCCCCGACTTCAGCCTGTCCGACACCAAAAGCGCGGATTTTGTGAGTGGATATCGCCCGCTCCGAAAGCAACGAGACCAACTCCCGGCTATCATTTCAAATGATTCGCGGAGGCATCTCGATGAGCCGAGCCCAGCCAAAATTCTCACCGACGGATGATCACGCGAGACGGATCGCGCAAGCGATCGCGAAAGGTCGACCGCCCCCGTTCAACGATGCCTTCGATCGCTACTGCGAAAGCTCCCCACGCGAAATCTTTGCCGCTTTTACGGGCGCCGCTCGCCACATGCCTCCGGCCGGCAAGGATGAACCGCTTGCCTTCGGCTATCTGTTTCTGCTGCAGCGGCTGCTCGAGCATCTGCGTTATCGCACCGATCGAGGCTACGCGGACGCAGCCAAACTGATCGCGGATTTTCAGGCCGACGTCGTCGCGCAAGTCGAGGCCGGAAACGTCGACAGGCGCATGCTCGCCTTCGTGGGCGGTGCCCTGCACCAGTCGAAAATCCCTGCATCGCCGGAGTTTGCCGCGGCCTCGACAAATCAGCTCGTTGATCAGGAACCATGACGGACCGCTTCCGACCGACGTCCACGCCGCTCTCGCCGGCATCCTCGAAGCCTGCGACGGCGATCCGTTCCTTGCCGTTGGTTCGCTGATCGAAAGCGGTCACTGCCATGCCGGCGGAAACCCGCAGCGCCTTGGCCGTTGGCATGGCGCTCGCCGGCATCCCCGAAGCGCGTGGCGCCGCGGTTCTGTTCCTGCTCGATCCGGATTCGACTGTGCGCCGCACGGTTGCCGGCGCGCTTGCGCAGGTCGCCGCCTCGCTGACGCCGACGGAGGTTCGGCGGCTGATCGCGATGCGCAATTGGCGACCCGAGAACGAGCGAGCCGAAGTCGACGCGGTCATCCGCAAGGCGCGGGCGGCTGGGATCGATTGCGCGCCATGGGAGGCGGGCAGCATAGAGGCAATTGTCGCCACCGCCGTCGACGGCGCCACAGCGCAAGGTTTCCTTCTGATATCGCCGGTCGGACGGAAAAAGCGGATCTCATCGGTTCTGATCAAGGGCGGGATTGCGGATGCCTGGAGCGGCGAACCGGAATCGCGCCGCCAGATCGAGATGAGCCTCGCCGCCGCTGGGATGGGCACCCCTACGCTTGCCGTATCCCGTTCATATCTCGATCGCATCGTGGCGCACGAACTGGCGCTCAGTATCGAGAAACGGGAAGCGCCGCCATTCGGCCTGCTCCAGGTCGCCGAAACCATCGGCGGTGCCGATTGGCAACCCGCGCGCATGACCTTTGGTGAAACGCTCGCCGGGCTGATCGCCGAGGTCCCCAAGGCGATGTGTGAGCCCGCCGCGATTGCATCGGTGCTGCGGAAGAGCAACAAGCTTGCCGAACTGGATGCCGTCGCACAATCCTGGTTCGAGGACGACCCGCAAGTCGCCCAGGCGGTGGACAGCGCAGGCGGCCGTGATCGCGCGAGACTTGCCACCTATCTATTGCAGAGCGTCATTGCGCGACGTCGTGACAAATGGGCTGACATTGTTTTGCGCACGGCCCTGTGGATGCGCGAGGCACCTTCGGAAACCGACCTGTGCTGGCGTGAACTCGCGATCGTTGCAAAAGCACTCGTCGACGGGCGGGATCTGACCGAGATCGGGTTAATGCGCGATATCGCATTGCGGACGATCGCGGTGCTCGGGCAGTCAGGACGGACGTAAGGGAGCCGCGCGGCTTGCTCCGGCTCCGGGGTCAGCGCGAAATGGCAATCTGACGCAGATTGGACGATCCGGGCGCACAGCAGGGCGCCCGCATCATGGTGCCACGGCGAGGCAGGAGTGCCCAGCTTCATCGACCGTGGCGCTACGCCCGAGCACGTTGCGGTTATCTTTAGCGCCCCAATGCCTCTCCTGCTCTCCATGCACATCTGGTCGCCGTCGTAACTCGGCCCACGCTTGAAGCTTCCAATTCGATTGCCGAGTGAGGGCGATCACAGGGAACGTCACGTCACGGTCTCCCGGAAATTTTGACTTGAATCTTGGCTCGGAGACCGATATTGAATTGAATTCAATTCAGTCTTTGAACCAAAGATGACCACAACCATCAAGACGCGAGAAAGATTGGTCCGAGCGGCCGAGGCGGAACTCATCGCGAGCCACGGGCATCTGGAAATGCAGGCGGTCGCGAAGCGGGCACAGGTTTCGGTCGGGCTTGCCTATCACCATTTTGGCTCGAAGGCGGGCCTGATCGCCGCCGTTGTTGAAGCCTTCTACTGCCGCCTCGATGAAGTGGTTTTCAACGACGCGAGGCTGCCCTCGGAAGGCTGGGCGGACAGAGAACGGCGGCGAATAGCCTCGTACATCGCCTTCCACTATGACCACCCGTTCGCACCGCTTGTCATCGGGGCATTGAGCCGCGCGCCCGAAGTTTTGGATGTCGAGAGAGCGTTCACCAACCGGCAGCTTGCCGCCGGCGAGCGAATGATCGAGGCGGCGCGGCGTAACGGCTTCGTCCCCGATCACATCAATCCTGATCTCACCATTGCGCTGATGATCGGCGGAATTCGCCAGGCCCTGATCGGTGTCCTGCTCAGCGAAGAACGACCCGATCCGGAGAAACTCACGGATGAAATCTGGGCCTTTATGGCCGGAGCCCTGCGGCTGACCGCCTCGCTCCGGCGCCGGAAAAAACGCCCATGGCTCGGCCGTCTGACGTTCGGCCACCGCCCGCCAAACATCGTCAGAAGTGACATGGCCTTGTTCGACCCTCGCGACTTTCACGCTCCGCAATCGTCCTACACCAAGGAAGATCTGCTCAAATCGAGCCAGGGCGGCTATTTCGGCCCGGGCAATGCGCAGCTGCCGGCACCGCCGATGCTGATGATGGACCGCATCATCGAGATCAGCGTGGACGGCGGCGAATTCGGCAAGGGCCATGTCGTCGGTGAGCTGGATATCACGCCGGACCTCTGGTTTTTTGACTGTCACTTTGCCGGCGACCCGGTGATGCCGGGATGTCTGGGTCTGGACGCCATGTGGCAGATCATCGGCTATTGGCTTGGCTGGTCGGGCTCTCCGGGCAAGGGCCGCGCCGTCGGCGTCGGCGAGGTCAGGTTCCGGGGAGACATCAAGCCGGACATCAAGCGCGTGCGCTACGAGGTCAGCATGCGCCAGGTCAGACGCGGCAAACTGGCTCTTGGAATTGCGAATGGCCGCGTGTTTGCCGACGACACATGCGTCTATCTCGCCAAGGATATGAGAGTCGGACTGATAGCGTCCGCTTGAGCCTAGAGCTTCGGTTCTGATTGCATCAGAAGCGAAGCTCTAGTTTTTCGTTTTGACGCGTTTTCCCGGCATACCCGTGGCCACGTCCGGAGCAGGCTCTCGCTCGAAAACGCTTTAGCCGGTCGGGATCGAGTGCTGATCCATCAATATCTCAGGATCCGGCTGGTGCCCGGCACTGTCGTTGACCGCGCGAAATCTTGGCTCGATCCGGCCGCCTTCGACGATGCGCTCGATCAAGGTCTCTGGATTCCGATCCCGGCTGGGCTGGAAGCGCTGAATGATCAAAACAGCGATGAGGACCACCGTCGGCGCAAGCAAAAACAAAAATGCGACCATGGAAATGCATTCCTAGCGGGGGATCGGCGGGTTGCCACATCTTATCCATCCTCGCCGACCAGGCCAAGCCAGCGCGTGCTCCGCGAGCCGCGCGGTCACGCCGCCTCGCCGGGCCGTTATTACCGGCGACCGGGATCGGGCATTCCATCGCAGCCTGCGGTTCCGTACATCCTGATCGGTTCCTCGAATTCTGCCCGGTCACCCCCCACGAAGTGGTTGAGGATTGACTTTGGCCGTACTGGCTGCACAAACGCGGGATGACCGAAGCATCAACATCAGAGACCCCGCTGAGGGCGTCGTTCCAAGTCAAATTGAACGGCGAGTCCGTTGTGATTGCGACCGTCGGCCAAGCTTACCGGTTCATCACCCGCCTCAACACGGTCGAGTGGATGGAGTTTCAATCGCTCCACAACGATGCCAAGGCTGCGCTCGAAGCGGCAGCTGAAAACGCGATGATGATCGTGCAGGCGACCAACGCGGTTCGATCGCTCTTCGCGCGCGCCAAGCTACTTTGATCAGGGGCGCGAATGTGGCCGTCATCCGTCGGCCAGTTCCAGCGCCCCGCCCAGCAGCTTGATGTTGAGCTTGCCGCCCGTGAACAGCATGTCGTCCAGCGCCTCGCCGATATCGCGGGATTCGACAACTGTTCCGCCGTCGCGAGCGATGCTTGCCTGGGCGACGCGCCGCATCAGTTCCTTGATGAACGCGGCGCTGACGCCCTTCGTCCGCTGCGCGGCCTCGCTTACGATGGTCTCGCCGAGCGGCAGACCCTTGCCATAGAGCTGGACGAGTTTCCGGCGGCCGATCTCGTCCGGAAGCGGCACCTCGATCGCCTGGTCGATGCGGCCGGGACGGTTCGACAGGGCGCTCTCAAGCTGCTCCGGCCGGTTGGTGGTGAGAATGAACAGGATGTCCGCATCTTCCTTCAGTCCCATCCATCTCGTTGAGCAGCCCGTTGAGCAACGATTCCTCGCAAGGTCCCATCTCGTCGCGATCGCGTGCGATCAGATCGACATCCTCGATCACGACGATCGCCGGTTGCAGCAGCCGGGCAAGAACTCATGTAATGGGCCAGCAACGCGACCTGCGCTGCGGTGATGATCAGGGTCGTGTGACCGGGCAGGTTGCTCGCCAGATAGCGGATGGTGTGCGTCTTGCCGGTTCCCGGCGGGCCGTAAAGCAGGATGCCTTTGCGGGTCGATTGCCCCAACCGGCGCAGCTGCGCTCGGCTCCCCACAAAGCTCAGGACGTTGCGGTCGAGCAATTTCAGCGTCGACTTCGGGCAAGACTACCTCCTCGCGCCGAACCGGCGGCAGCCGGTGGACCGTGACGCCTTTCGAGCGTCCCCGATAATCCGCGTCGCTGTCGAGCGACAGAATCTTGCCGCGATAGCAACGCGCGGCGTTGACCGCGCTCTCCAGCTCGGAGAAACAGCGTTGCACCAATTCGCTGCCCGCCGCACCGGCAGGCACCGCAATCTCGATACGGGTCCCGGCCTCGTAGCCATACTCGCGATGGGAGGAGAGCAGGACCGCGTAGCGCAGGCCGTCGGCGAGGCAGAGCCAAAGGCCGTTGTTGAGGCATTTCACCGGCTCGGTCTCGCCGATGTCGACATCATGGTACTGTGCGGGCGCGATCGGGTGAACATAATCATCCGGATCGCGCGTCAGTGCGGAGATCGTCAGTGTCTCATAGCGGCGTTGCTCGTGAATGCCGAAGAAGCGGACCGCCGATTCCGAGAACAGCTTGGCGATCGCGGTTTGCACATCGGCGCGCATGTGTCCGGGAAACTGCCGCGAGGTTGCGGCCAACGCGTCGGTCGCGATGCCGGCGAAATGCCAATCCAACGCTTCGTCGGCATGGGTGAATTTCTTGATCTCGAAGACGCCGGGCGCATTGCTGGCGACGGCCAACAGGCAGTCGTCGCAGACAAATGCCGTTTTGTCGGCGAGATCGATCTCGTTCTCTCCGACGAGGCCGCCGCATAATTTGCAATTATCGCGGCCCATATCGTCGCCCGCCTCGATCGTGATCAGCAACGAATGTCCGGATGCCTTGATGCGCTGTTGCGCGGTCTGAAGCAGTGCTTCGGCGACCGCGCGCGGATAGGTTCCGCAAACCGCTTTGCCCTGCCGCTGAATCGTCATGCACAATGCGGTGGCGACCGCCGCCGGCAGGCTGAAAACCGAGCGAACCAGATCGACCACGAAATTCCGCGGCGTCTCTTCGTCATCGTGAAGGACAAGCTGGAGGTAGGCGGCTTCGGACTGAACGTCGTGCATTGAAAACACTCCTGAAAAATCCACTGGTTGAAAGCCGCGACAGTATGGAACAAAACAAGAACAATGTCACGTCCGTTTGCGCAAGATATGGCGAGGTGTTCCTTCGCTGCAGCGTGACCACCCGCACCCCTTGCCAAGTCTGCGACGCGTGGCGAGGACGTCAGCGCCAGCCGAGGGCGGGGGCGACGTGAGTCAGAAGCGCCTCGATGACATGTGCATTGTAGGCGACGCCCAGTTGATTGGGGACGGTCAGAAGCAGCGTGTCGGCTTCCGCGATGGCGTCGTCTTGCTTCAGCAGCTCGATCAGGGCATCCGGCTCCGCCGAATAGCCGCGGCCGAAGATCGCCCTTGTCTTTTCGTCGATGAAGCCGATCTGGTCTTCCTCCTGACCCGCGCCTCCGAAATAGGCGCGATCACGATCGTCTGTCAGTGCGATGATGCTCCGGCTGACCGAGACCCGCGGCTCGCGCGCATGGCCGGCCTCCTTCCAGGCCGCGCGGAAGGCGCGGATCTGGCTGGCCTGCTGGACATCGAACGGCTCGCCGGTCTCATCGTCCTTCAGCGTTGAACTCTGCAGGTTCATTCCGAGCTTGGCGGCCCAGACCGCCGTGGCGTTTGAGCCGGCGCCCCACCAGATGCGCTCACGCAGCCCCGCCGAATAGGGCTCGAGGCGCAGCGGGCCGGGCGGATTTGGAAACATCGGCCGCGGGTTAGGCTGCGCGAAACCCTCACCGCGCAGCATGGTGAGAAACATCTCGGCATGTTGCCGGCCCATGTCGGCGTCGCTGTGGCCTTCGGGCGGCCGGTAACCGAAATAGCGCCAGCCATCGATCACCTGCTCGGGCGAGCCCCGGCTGATCCCGAGCTGCAGTCGCCCGCCCGCGATGAGATCCGCAGCACCCGCGTCTTCGGCCATGTAAAGCGGGTTCTCGTAACGCATGTCGATCACGGCCGTTCCGATCTCGATGCGGCTGGTTTTGGCGCCGACGGCTGCGAGCAGGGGAAACGGCGAGGCGAGCTGGCGGGCGAAATGATGGACACGGAAGTAGGCCCCGTCCGCACCGAGTTCCTCGGCCGCCTGGGCCAGATCGATCGACTGCAAGAGCGCATCGGCCGCCGAGCGTGTCTGCGACTGCGGTGAGAGCGTCCAGTGGCCAAAGGAGAGGAAGCCGATTTTTTTCATGCGGATGGAGGCCTTTCAACGTTGGGACGCGGCGAATAGCAGGAGTGTCGAAGGCGGCATCCTCGGGCATAGGTCATGATAGCCGTTTTTCACACAAAACATCGCCGCGGCGCTTCCCGCGCCGGGACGACGTATCGTTTGATCGGACTCAAACGCGCTTATCGTCTCCAGACCACCGGCGCTTTCCGCCAGGCACCGGGCGGCAGCGGAGGTCCTATGTCTCGCTGCCAGACTCTGCCGTCGTCGAACTGAATCCGTATTCCGTCGGGCGAATAGACCGCGCCCTCGTCGCGCGCGTCGATCCAGATCCGGGTGTTCGGCGCCGTCACATCGGGCCAGGCGCGGTAGGATTCTCCGGTCTCCGTCACGACGTTCAGTTGATCGCCGTTCTGGGTGACAAAGGCCGGCGCGCCAAGATACCCGTCACGGCAATCCTGGATGCACCTGTAAGTGCCAGCGAGGTTGATCGATTGCGCCGAGGCGCCGCTGGCGAACGCGGCGGCGATAGCGCCAATAACAAGCGGTAAACATCTCATCGGATCACTCCATCGCTACGAGGTCGGGTTTGTCTTGCTGCGTCATCGCGGGCTCCCGCTTGCCCGGCGCATTCGCGCCTCCTCGCCATGCCAATGACACAGTCAGTTCAGCCCTAAAGCGGCGGGCTGCTGCGGCATAAAATCCTGACGGCCGTTGTTTGTTCCGGGGTTCCGGCCCCGGCACTTGATCGTGAACGCGAGAGCGAAAAGATTCCGGAACGTTGGTTCCCAAGGAGGGAATACGGGAATGCGCGTTACGCACAGCCCGCACCAATAGCGTCGTGGTCGCGTTCCCATGCTCCTCACGATCGGTGGTCGCAGGCGTACGCGGCGGTTCGTTTCCGATGTGATGAACATCACCATCCAAATAAGACGAGACCGGGAGAAAAACGATTCCGACGAATGAAAGAGACTGCCAATTGAGGCGCCTTAAAACAAAGCGGGCCCGGTGCGCCTAGGAGACCGGACCCATAACCTCAACATCCTGGATGGCAGGTTGTTCGGCTACAGGCAAACGCTATGAAAATTCGCCGGCGGGCGCCTTGAGGTGGCTCAAAGTCGATGAACCCGCGACAGATTGTCCTTATATCGCGGTAGCTGCAAAAGGGGCCGCTGAAGTTTGGCGGGGATGGAAAGGTCCGCCGTCTCAATCTAATCTCATCATGCTCTAACGAAAAAGCCCGGGGACGGCCCGGGCTGATCGCGAGTATTTTTTAACGTGAATGAATGCCTGGAATGAAACCGAAGTTGTGGAGGCCGTCTGTCCAAAAGGTAACACTGGAAAAGTCGCCGCCATGGCGGGTTATCGATCTGTGCCGTTTACCCGAGCGGCACTACTCCAGAGCGGTCTCGGCGCTGTCCAGCGCTGGGGCCGTTTCTGTTGGCACGCGCAGACTTGAAAAAAGGCTATCCGGGATGTTCCGCTCGAGGGCCGTGGAAGCGAATCTGACTCCGTCGCGGCCTTTCGCGACGCAATTTGATCCGGATAGGATCACCGGAATGTTCACCATCGATTGGCCGGATGGCGCCGATCAGAAAGTTTTTTGAAGAGAGCGCCCGCCGACTGAGGCGGTCTCCTAATGCTGAGAACCATCCGCACGTTTTTGCTGGGTGTACACCCATTCTATTTTTCCATAGTCAAAGCTGACTCCGCCGGATACAGCATCGAGTTCGTCATCAGCCATCTCGCCGATCGTCGGTTCAAGCGGCAGTTCGCGAATTCTGGTGCTCATGTCTCTCTCCTGCTTTTGTTGATCGTCGCAGGATTAAGCGGCGCGGTTCGCTTACGCTGTGATTCAAATCACAATCCAAAACAGGCCACTGCCATTTTCAAATTGGGCCACCAAGGATCGCAAATGGCCAGCACCCGAAAGAGACCGCCAACTGAGGCGGCCTTTACCTCACGGTGCCGAGTTCGCCCTTGAGCCAGGCCTGCGTTTCTGCGCTTCGCATGGGGTCGGGCTGGCCGCAATCTGCGCAACGAAACACTCTTTGGCTGGCTCCCTTTGCCAGCATCAGCTTCATGCTCTTTTGGCATTGTGGACAGGCAGGCGGGTAGGGTTGGATTTGAGGCATAACGAACGCGTCCCCTGGATCAGGCGGGAGCATGCAGCACTCTCAGTCACCGAGGGTTGCCGATGGCGGGGCGGTGATACCCTTATCGTAATTCACGTTATGTCCGGCAGTCGACTTAATTCGAATTTAGGGCACTCACAATTCCGAGTTGGGACACGGGGGCGGCGCAAGGACGGCCCAATGAAAGACGGCCCAATGAAAAGCCCCAGACCTGGGAAAGTCCGGGGCTCGATGTCAGCGCCGCAGGTGCCGGAAACTTGAAGTCACGGCACTTCGGCATGAATGACGGATCTTTGGTAAAGCGTGATACGCCGCGTGACTTGATCCAGGACAATTTCGGCGGCTGATCTCCAAAAAGACCGCTCCTGGAATAAAAAGGGGACCACCTCGGTGATGATTGAGAGGGGCCATTGCCGTCTATCGGGTGCTGGCCGAATTAGGCCACTCGCAGATTCGAGACAGGCCGCTCTAAAACCGAACCTGACGTTAACTCCACGGTAACCAAGCTGGATCAGCATTGCTGACAGATGCGACGGAACCGGAGCAGTGCTGGGCCGGCAGTCGCATGAGAAGCCGTCCGGCGTCGCGCCCGGGCGGCTTTTTTCTGAGTCCTTCGCAGATGGGGTGCGGTCAATAGCCTGGCGGTGAGACGGCCTCCGTATGATGACGGAGTTTGCTCGCTAACCCACAAAATTGGCAGAAATTTAAATTCGGCACGTGCAAGTTCCCTCCTATGGAACCCGGGAGAAGCCCGGCGGCTCGATAGCAGGAGGTAGTCTTGAAGCGTGTACTGTTGCGATTTCTGGCCGATCAATCCGGCGCCACCGCTTGGGATTTGGAATTAGGACAATGGTGTCCGAATGGATGACGCACTCAAACGAGCGTATAGGTTCGAAATCCTGCTCACCGTGTTAGGTTTTTGTTGTGCTTGGTCCTCCCGAGCACGACTGCCCCAAGTAGCGGCCCCGGCTCACCCCCCAGGAGCTGGGGCCATTTTTGTTACACTGGCGACGGCAGATCAGGACAGTCATTCTAACCGGAACGGCAATCGGCGGGCGGAGTTGTCAAATGTCCGCTGTAGACACGCCATTGCTTTGCTCGCGAAATGGAAACGGGGTGAGCTCGGTGCAATAGGCCGCCCTGCCAGCTCACGTTCTATTTGCCGAAACGACAATCGGCCGACGCGGAGACCGCCACGACGCCGGAAGCGGTACAAGCCGGCTACAAGATTGATCTCGACGACAAATGAAAGAGGCCGCCAGCCGAGGCGGCCTTATCTTTGCATCCACCATGCAGCGATAATACCCAGGATGGCGATAACAATCGTCATCCACATCCAATTCTGGAATGGGACAATTCCCAAGATCAGGTAATCCTCTACGAGCCAATCGTTCAAAGCGCCCCACCTTTCGTTGCGCTCGGCTGTTGCGGGGCGGCAACGGTCGCCATGTTCCATTGCAGGGAACCCAAGTTCCGACTCCACAAATTCGCCATTTTTGATTTAGTTTCGAATGACCCGGGGGCGGGGGGCATTTTTATCTCGGAAAAATTTTTACCCGGATGGGCCGCTGACATTCGTTGGCGGCCCTTTTCGTTGGGCGATGGCAGATCAGGACCGCTTGGCTGTTGCTGCGCGCTGCTGCTTCGGCGAAACCCAACCGTCGGGAGGTTTGCAAGAAGCGGGTCGTTGGAAGGCTATTGCCTGGAGATACCCGTCGTCATTCGGGATCAAATTTCGTGTCGCCATTTCCAGATGACTATAAGGCACCGGAAACAACAGAGGCCGCCAACTGGGCCGGCCTCACGCACAACAAGCCTGCTTGCCATTCTCCTGGATCGGAGGGCACGGCACGGACCCGTAAGAACAGAACACGCAGCAATCGCCCGCCTTGGGCTTAAGGCGGGTTCCGCAGCCCTTGCAGTCGTAGAAAAACTGGCAGGCATCGGTTGGCATCGTTTCAACCGAGGTGTGGGCGCAATGGGGGCAGGTGATAGTTGATTGGGTTTCCATGCGACTTCATTAAAGCAAATTAGGCTGCTCCTAAAATCAAATTAGGCCACGGAGGGTCGAAACAGGCCGGTACCCCCGATTGGGTGCTGTCCTAATTCGGACACTGGCGGCGGCAGATTAGGACACTAGCGAGGCAGCACAGTGCTGTGAGTTGAGACCTGGTGTATTCGGCTCCAGAAATACTTGCGGAAACTGGCGTGGTCCGCAAACTCTGCGGGCTGGAGTTCGTAAGCCCAGAGTCGCCCTATAATGGCGGCCATCCAGTCGGCGGCTTGTATGTTTTGATTGATATAGCTTTCGACCTCAAAGGGCGGGCTTAGCAAATGTCGGGCCGGCGGCTGACCGAACATCGTTTTTGAGGCTGTGACCAATAACTGTTTTCGAGCTGAATGCTCATCCACCACCATCACATAGTTAGTATTTTGAGCGCCGCTGAAGCTCTCAAGCTGCCGGATGGTGTGACTTAAAATGGTTGTGTAGAGCCCAATTGAATTGACGTTGGTCGTCCCAGAGATTTTCTCTCTGCCGTAGTAGAAGATTTTACCACCGCAATTGCGGATATCGTTGATCAGGCGAAAGCCGGTTGCTCTATAGTGCCTGTACTTTGCAACGTGCTTAGTCGTAAAAATTTCGGTGCCCTTCTTTTCCCACAGCGCGCCAATGGTATTTGCCTTCTCGATTTCACGCTTGAAGAGGTGCTGCTTTAGCTGAAGAAATCTTGTCGCAAATGGCCGAATTGCAGTTTCCGGCAAAATTATTCCGGCCAGCCCGAAGACTGGGCTTTCGTTGTACCGAGGATTTGACCGGGACATATACGGCCCGATATGGCCAAATTCGTCGAGGTAGACGAAATTAGTACTCACGCATCCCCCCAGACACGCGGAAGCCCGCGCTATGGTGTAGCACGGGCCCCTGAATGAGCGCGGCATCATCCTTTAAGGGGACAACCTCGCTTCTCGATACACAACATATGATTATAACCTGTTGATTTCAAGGATAGAATTGTGAATTAGTTAACGCTTTGTTTGCATTACGTAAAAGTCTGTATAGACGACCGAATCATTTCCTCCCCCCCGTCAATTACCGTGAAATTCCGCTGCGCCCGTATAGGCCGGTTCGGCTCAATCGCCGGCGCGGCGTCCAGTAAATCCCCGATGGTCCAGACCCGATCCGCGATGCCCAAAGGCCCGGGGTCGTCCGCAGGGCTTCATGAACGCGACAAAGATTGTAATAGGTCACGCACAAGCTGACCGCAGCGGCGTGGTTGGTGAGCTTCTTTGAGAAGCCATTGCTCAGCCGAGCGAACCGCTTTTGCGTCATTCGCAGCGAAAGGTTCTGCCGTTCAACGTAGCTGGTCGAAACGTATTGCTCCGGATCGCCTGATACTACCTCGCGGCTTACTGCTACTACGGCGGCGGGTGAGTATCGGCCCTGCGCTTCCTTTACAAGCTGCGTTACGCTGTACGTTTTTACGATCACACCATGCGAGGCGCTGTCGCCGAACGTGTCGCGGATCGAATTGCGATAAGGCAGGAACCCGTCCGTTGAAATCCCGGTTGACCGATCACGCCAGTGGGGCGGATGCATTTGATGACAGTTTGTTGGAAGCGCTGGAGGACTATGTGAAGCGCCAGCGAAAGCGGCTCAACCGTCCGAGTGTGATCGAAAAGATTGAGGGTGACGAATGAAAGAGGCCGGCAACTGAGACGGCCTTAGCCTTTTAGCGCGACCATGTGATTGAGAACCGCTTCCACACCTTTGGCGAAGGCGCAGCATTCTGCGTGGCTGTCGAACTCACCGTAATACTTTCCGTCGAATAGTTTCACCCTGCGACCTGATTGGTGACCGTAAAAGAACATTCCGACGGTCTTGCCGGTGTCAAGATCGGTGATTGCTTCCCCGCCAGCCATCTGGTCTCTCAAATCGACCTTCGGAATTTCGAAGCGCATTTCGAACCCCCAACCGCAAATTAGGACACTCGCTAATTCAGATTAAGACACTGAGGCTTAAATACGGACAGCACCCCCGATCGGATATATACCCTATAGACATGTAGAACAAACCCTGATAGAGTGGTTTCATTCTCAGGGAAGGTTCTCGATATGGCCCAGAAACCCAGCAAAATTCGCGAGTTTCAAAAGCGGTTCCCCGATGAGGATGCCTGCCTGACCCACCTTATGCGCAACCGTTTCGGCGAGCGTTTCACCTGTTTCTCGTGCCAGAAAGAGGCGACCTATTACCGGGTCTCAACGCGCCGCTGCTTCGTCTGCGAGCATTGCGGCTATCAGGTCTATCCGACCGCCGGGACGCCCTTTGAGAAGACGCGCACGAGCCTCCGGGATTGGTTCTATGTGATGTTCCTGTTCTGCGAGGCGCGGAACGGCGTGGCGGCCAAGGAAGTGCAGCGCCAGCTAGGCGTGACCTATAAAACCGCTTGGCGCATGTGCCACCTGATCCGGCTCTATATGGGCTACGTCGATGGTGACGCGCCAATTGGCGGCCCCGGTAAGACGGTAGAGGCAGACGAAACCTTCGTTGGCGGTCACGACTTCGCGGCTGACGGCGATGACAAGGCGATTGTGCTTGGCATGATTGAGCGGGGCGGCGACGTTGTGACGCGCGTGGTGCAGGCTCGCACCAAAGCGCATATCGTTCCACACATTGTTCGGTTTGTTAAAGGGGGTTCGCGCCTTCACACGGATGAAGCATCAAACTTCAAGCTGCTCAAAGAGCGTCATGGGTACGATCACGAAATGGTCGATCACTCCAGCCAAGGAATATGTGCGCGGCGATGTTCACACCAATTCAATTGAGTCGTTCTGGTCGCAGGTGAAGCGCGGGATCAACGGGACTTACGTTTGGGTTTCGAAGAAGCACTTGCAGCTTTACCTTCGCGAGTTCGAGTATCGCCATAACTTGCGGAAGCAGCCATCGCTGATGTTCGAACTTTTGTTGCAGGCTTTTCCGAAGGTACGGGTTGAGTGACCGTTGCTTGCAAGAGTTGATCGAAGCGCTGCATTGGTTCGATTTTCTTTGTCATACTCGTTCCTCCGGGAAAAGGAAACGCGGTTTTTCACTGATGCCAAAAGCATAAAGTAATAGATCGTCTTTGCGTATTACCCAGTTTGGATTGGCCTTCGATTCACCGCCCTTACTTAGTCGACCGTGAAATATGCTGAAGCGCCTGATCGGGCAGGGAAACCGGGCGATTTTCGGCAATAGGATTTGCCGGAAATTGGGGGTTCGGCAGCGATTTTCTTGCAAATTCGAGTTTGGGATTCCCACGAATTTGAAGCCGTGATTCTCTGCTTTCGCGGGTAATGAGCGGAGGATTCGATGCGGCCACGGGAGCGTCGGGAGAGCGGCGAGCAGGATCTGTTTCGGTCGCGGCTCGATCAGGTCATCAATATGGACCACGCGCTGGTGAAGCTGGCGCGGACGATCGACTGGAGGTTTCTGGAAGAGAAATTCGGCGCGGTGTACGCCGATGGCACTGGCCGGCCGCCGCTGCCGACCCGGCTGATGGCGGGGCTTGCGATCCTCAAGCACACCTACAACCTCAGCGACGAGGTGGTGTGCGAGCAGTGGATCGAGAACCCGTACTACCAATACTTCTGCGGGGAGGAGTTTTTCCAGCACCGGCTGCCGCTCGATCGCTCCTCGATGACCAACTGGCGCAACCGCATGGGCGAGGAGCGGCTGCAGGCGCTGTTGCAGGAGAGCCTGGCGGTCGCAACCAGGACTGGCGCGATGAAAGCCGGCGATCTCGCCCGCGTCATTGTCGATACCACGGTGCAACCGAAAAACATCACCTTCCCAACCGACGCCAAACTTCTGAATCGGGCCCGTGAGAAACTGGTGAAGCTGGCCAAGAAGCTGGGCGTCGATTTGCGCCAGTCTTACACGCGGGTCGGCAAGTTCGCCCTGATCCAGCATCAGCGTTACGCCCATGCCAAGCAGTTCAAACGCGCCAACAGGGCTTTGCGCAAGCTCAAGACTTATCTTGGCCGCGTCATCCGGGACATTGCCCGCAAGATCGACGGCGATCCCGGTCTCGAAACCAAATTTGCCTGGCTGCTGAGCCTGGCGCGGCGTGTGCGCGCTCAGGAGCGCGGACAGCGTGGCCCCAAAGTCTACAGCCTGCACGCGAGAAGTCCCACCCAAATAAGTCGCAATGCGAACCGCATTCACACGTCTCCCGCCGCTCTGAGACCATCCCAGAGTTTGTGTTGGGGGCGGGGAAGCTTCTACTAAATTCAGCTACATGTTCCAAGGGGATATATCCGCCCCCGATTGCATAAGAACCAAATTGACATCAGGAACAAAAAGGGAACATAATTCGCGCTCCCGTCAACCCGGAACCGATCATGCCGCAAAGCACCGCGCCCGAGTCACAGGCCGATGCCGACCGGCTTGAGGCCGCGGCGGACGAAGCAATCGCGGTATGCGGTGGTGATATTCGCGCCGCGCTCAAGGCGCTGATCGTCGCGAACGAGTTTCTGGAATTGGAAGTCGGCGAATTGAAGAAGGCCGTTTCTCACGCCTATGTGCGAGGGAGGTTTCACACCTATTCCGGCTGACAGGAACGAGGATTACGATGTGATGTTCGCCGAGGTCGTCGTGGGCGCCATCGGCTCCCGGAGCGGTGCCTGACGGGCAAATCACGGATCCGCCTGTCCAGCCCATCGCGCAAAAATATTCTGGTGTTCTTCAGACCCAAATCACTTCTATATCCATCGCCATCCCGGCCCACACAGAGGGGCGTTTCGCGATCGTCACGAACGTAGGTCGGGATGCGATGGACGCGGGCGGCGCTGCTGACGAGAGTGCTGATCTACGGACGGCGAAGTCGTGTGGTCGTGACGCCCCGACGCTGGCGTCAAGTTCTTGGCGAAGGAATTCGCGAGAGCGACGGTGGCAATCAAGCCCGGTCACCGGCGAGAGCACGAAGGAAACCGTTAAAACCATTGCGCAGGGAAGGCCGTGTTCCGGTGAACCTGTGGTGACTAACGCGCGTGCTTTCTACACTACACGCGCGGCTGCGGGTGCAACCGGCACCCGGCTTTCCCTGCGCCCTCTGATTTTCGAGGCGAAGGAACATGCACAACTCGGGCGCATCGCGCCGCGGGAAGGCGGATGCGCGTCAACGTCATTGCGAGGAGTACCCGGATCAGCGCTTCGCGCTGTCCGAGCACAGGCTCCGCTACGAAGATTCCATGGGGAGTGGATAGCGACCAAGTCTGAGGCCAGACTGAGGTTGCTGAAACCACTCAACCTGGAGACAACGATGTTGCTCGATCATCCTTCCGACGGACTGGCCGCTATCCGCACGCATATTGGCGCAATTTTTGTGTCGTTGGAACTGAGCCGTTCGAACTGGCTGGTGACGTCGCTGTCGCCGGGCAAGGGCGAGAAGATGTCCAAGCACAGCGTCGCGGCCGGCGATGTTGCCGGCTTGATGAAGCTGTTCGCAGACCTCCGGCGCAAGGCGGAGGCCAGGACCGGTGAGAGTTATCCGATCATCACGATTGAGGAGGCCGGGCTGGACGGGTTCTGGCTGCACCGTGTTCTGCAACAGAACGGCATTGAGAGCTACGTGGTCGATCCGGCCTCGATCGCGATGCCGCGACGGCGCAGGCGGGCCAAGACGGACCGGCTCGACGGTGAGACGCTGCTGCGGGCGCTTCTCGCCTACAAGCGCGGCGAGCCGCGGGTGTGCGCGATGGTGGTTGCGCCTTCGCCGGAGGAAGAAGACCGGCGAAGGCTGTGTCGCGAGCGCCAGACACTGATCGCCGAGCGGATCACCCATGTGAACCGGATCAAGGGGCTGCTGTTCGCGCAGGGGATATCCGACTACGGGCCGCTGCGGCGCGATCGGCGGGCGCGGCTTGCGGCGTTGCGCACCGGAGATGGACGGGTGCTGCCGTCGCATTTGAAGGCGCAGATCGGCCGCGAGCTTGATCGGATCGAACTGCTTCTGGAACAGATCAAGGCGGTCGAGGTCGGACGGGATGCTCTGCTGGCCGCAGCCAGGAAGCCTGCAGAGAAGCCCGCAGACGGAAAGGCCGCGCCGGAGCCGGTGGCGATGCTGCTGGCTTTGAAAGGGCTCGGCGCCAACTTCGCCGCCGTTCTCTGGTCGGAGGCGTTCTACCGGCAGTTCGCCAACCGCCGCCAGGTCGCCGCCTATGCGGGCCTTGCGGCAACGCCCTGGCAAAGCGGAGGCATCCGGCACGAGCAGGGCGTGTCGAAGGCCGGCAATCCCAGGCTGCGGACCACGATGATCCAGCTCGCCTGGCTGTGGATACGTCACCAGCCGCAGTCGGCCCTGACGCGCTGGTTCAAGGAGCGTAGCCCGCAAGGCCGCAAGCGCGCGATCGTGGCGCTGGCGCGCAAGCTTCTCGTGGCGTTGTGGAAGTATATCACCCAAGGCCTCGTCATCGAGGGGGCTGTGATGAAGCCAGCCGCCTGATCCGGGACCGGGCCCAGCGGCAAGCTCCGTCGCCCGCACGCAACGAAAGAACCATAACCTATCTGCCGAGGCCCGATCAGTCTCGGAAGATCCGGGTGGACGAACCGATGGATTGCATGGCTTCAAACGCCGCAACGAAGAATGGCCTCGTCCTCTCGAGCCTGCCCGCCGCAAGCGGAATCCTGGTGCGGTCGCCTCGCGCGACGACCGAATGTGAGTTTGATCTGGCAAGCAACCCAGATCGCCGAACCGGCTCGAACCTTGGATCGCAAATGCGAGGATTGCAGATGCCCTGACCCAACCGCCAACACGAGGAGTTCCTGTCGTGCCCGACCGACCAGGCACGATGACGTGCTCGATCAACTCAAGGCCAAGCCGCTGCGCGCCGGCCCTAAAGCGCCGGCCTTGGCTTGATCTGCGCGCGTCATCCTGCACCGCCCGTGGTCGGAACGAAGAGGTGGCCGCAGTCGAACAAAAAAAGTGACTCCTCATCTTGACTCACACATTCCCCATGTGAGCAATCCACTCTTTCGTTGCGGCGAAATGGATTGCTTCGCTTGCGCTCGCAATGACGGTGTTGCGACTGGCTGTTTGAAAATTGAATTGGAAACTATTTTCGTCGTCCAGACGTGGGCCAGGACGAAAACGCGACAGGCCTACGCCGCCTTCGCCTGCACGGTATTGCAGAACTCGGCGAGGCGATCGGCGAGCCGCAGCGTGGCGGGGCTGGCGTCCGGAGATGCCATCAGCGCCACCTCGGTCCGGTCGATCGGCGCGAAACCGTCTCTGACCGTCAACACGCGATGATCGGCCTGGATCGCCATTTCGGAAAGGATGCTCAGGCCCAATCCGGCGGCGACCGCGGCCTGAATGCCGGCGAGGCTTGAAGAGGTATAGGCCATATGCCACGCCCGCCCGGCGCTTTCGATGGCATGGATCGCGCGCGCCCGATAAAGGCAGCCGGCGGGAAAACCGATCAACGGCACGGATCCGCTGCTGCCGTCGATCGGATGGCTCTTGCTGGTGACCCAGTGCACCCGCTCCGGCCATACCGCGATGGCGCCCTTTTCGCCGGCGTCACGCTTGAGCAGCGCCAGATCGAGCTCGCCGCGTTCGAGATCGCGCCTCAAATAAGTGCTCTGATCGGCCCGCACGTCGAGCCGCAGGCCGGGCCGCGCCCGCGAAAACGTCGCCAGCAATTTCGCCAGCCGGTAGGCGGCGAAATCCTCGGGGATGCCGAGCCGGACCGCGCCCTCATTGCCCGGCCGCGCCAGCACGTCGCGGGCCTCTTCGGCGAGCGACAACAGCCGCCGCGCATAGGACAACAGCCGCTCGCCGGCTTCGGTCGGCGTCACGTCCTTGGCCGTGCGGTTCAACAGCGGCTGGCCGACATCGTCTTCCAGACGCCTGATCTGCTGGCTGACGGTGGATTGGGTGCGGTGGACGCGCTCGCCGGCGCGGGTGAAGCCGCCGGCATCGACCACCGAGACGAAGCTGCGCAGCAGTTCGAGATCGAGCATGAATCTACTCATTCATATTTCCACTGATATCCAGTTTATCATTTAATTTCCAAATATCAAGGCAAGCGCCTAGATCGGGGCAAAGGAGAACTTCCAGGAGAACTTCCATGTCGTTTGCCCCGTCCGTCGCGGTTCCCCGCGCCACCTTCAATCCGCTGCCGCTCTATATCGGCGCCTTCTGCCTGCTGTGGAGCTTCGCCTTTGTCGCGGGCAAGATCGGCGTCACCGATTGTCCGCCGCTGATCCTGCTCACGGCGCGGTTTTCGCTGGCCGGAGTTCTGATCCTCGCGATTTCGGCCTTCCGCGGCGATGCGTGGTCGCTGTCATGGCGCGACGCTCTCGTCTTTGCGCTTCTCGGCATCGCTAACAACGCGCTCTATCTCGGCCTCGGTTACACCGGGCTGCAGACGGTGTCGGCCGGCCTTGGCGGTCTGATCGTCAGCGCCAATCCGGTGTTCACCGCAGGAACTTCGCCGCGCTTTTCCTGAACGAGGCGCTGACCTGGCGCAAGGTTGCGGGGCTGCTGCTCGGCATCATTGGCGTCAGCTTCATTGTCTGGCATCGGATCTCGGCCGGCACCGACAGCTGGCACGGAATCCTGTTCACGCTGGCCTCATTGGCGTCGATCGTGGCCGGCACCATCCTGTTCAAATTGCTGGCGCCGAAGGGCAGCCTCTGGATCGGCAACGGAGTGCAAAATCTGGCCGCGGGAATCGTGCTGCTCCCCTTCGCGTTCACGCTGTCCAGCGTCGGCGACATCGTGCCGAGCGCGCGGCTGATGGGGGCATTCGCGTTCCTGGTGCTGGGCGGATCGATCCTGGCCTATCGGCTGTGGTTTCACCTGCTCAGGGTATGCGGAGCGACGGCGGCGAGCGCCTATCATTTCCTGATGCCGCCGCTCGGCATGCTGTTCGCGTGGATGATCCTCGGCGAGCATGTCGAAGTTCGCGATTTGATGGGGATCGTTCCGGTGGCGCTCGGCATTTATCTGGTGACGCGTCCCGCCGCGGCTGCGGCACCGGCCTTGCGATAGGAGAGTTCGATGTCTTCGCTCACCATCACCCTGATCGGCGGTCCTACCGCGCTGCTTGAAATCGACGGCTTTCGGCTGCTCACCGATCCGACCTTCGATGCGCCGGGCGCCTATCAATTGCCGCATGTGAAGCTTGAGAAACTATCCGGCCCGGCGCTCGGCGCCGACGCGATCGGCAAAGTCGATGCCGTGCTGCTCAGTCACGATCAGCACGCCGACAATCTCGATCATTCCGGCAAGGATTTTTTGCAGAAGGCCGGACGTGTGCTGACCACCATCGCCGGCGCCAAACGGCTCGGCGGTCACGCCAGGGCCTCGCGCCATGGGCCACCACTGAATTGACCGGCAGCGACGGGCATTCGTTGACCGTCACGGCAACGCCCGCGCGTCATGGCCCGGCCGGGATCGAGCCGTTGTCCGGCGACGTCATCGGCTTCGTGGTCACGTCAAGCAAGTCAGGCAGCCGTCCGATCTACATCAGCGGCGACACGGTCTGGTACGATGGCGTGGCGGAAGTCGCGCGGCGGTTCAACGCCGGCGTGGTGCTACCATTCGCGGGCGCGGCGCAGACCCGCGGTCCGTTTCATCTGACCATGGATACCAACGACACCATTGAAACCGCGCGCGCGTTCCCCGATGCCGTGATCATTCCCCTGCACACCGATGGCTGGGCGCATTTCCGCCAGAACGGCAACGACCTGCGCGCTTCCTTCGACGCGCTCGGCTTCGGGTCGCGTCTCAAGCTGCTCGAGCCCGGCGTCGCAACATTGATCGAGGTGCCGCATCGTGACTAATCGAAACCGTGTCCCGGACGCGAAGCAGCGTACTTCACGCTGCTTCGCAGAGCCGGGACCCGTCCAGAGACATGGACCCCGGATCAGCAGCTCACCACGCCGCGAAGTGCGGCGCGCTGCGCAGCGTCCGGGGAACGCCGGGCTAATCCTTGCGGAAGACGATCGATGCCATCCATCCGGTCATCAGCGCCATGAACACGGTCACCAGCCCATAAATGAAACCGTTCTGGCGGGCGGTGGTGGCGACGAATTGCTCGAAGCCGACCTTGACGATTTCAAAGGCGGTCTCCGTCCGCGTCACCAGCGCGCCGTCGGAAAACAGCTTGATGTCGACGTCGTAGGTCCCGATCGGCACCTCGGCCGGCAGCGGAATGCCGGTGCGAAACAGCGTCGGGGTCAGGAACGTCACCGCGGAGGGCGCCTCGCGATAGAGGCCATGTTCGGAACGCAGCCGGACAAAGGCGCTGCGGAACGCATCGTTGGGCACGACGTCGGCGTAGTCGGTGCCGACGCGCTGGGTGAGCAGCACATTCTTGAGACCGAGCTGTTGCCGCCGCTCGACGTCCGGCGAGGCGATGGCGTCAAACGGCCGGTTGGCAAACACCGCCAGATAGGTCGGCACCTCCAGGAACTGCCGGTAGTCGGTGTTGACCCAGATGCCGAATTTGCGTTCCTTGCGTCGCGTCACCATGTCGGCGCGCGGGCCGCTGACGGTGACCACGAGGTCATAATTGGTGCGGGTCGCGGGGGTAGAGGCGTCCTTCTCGACCGAGCCGAACAGCACGAGCTCTTCGCCGGAATAGTTCGGCGTCACGGTCACGCGGTGGTTGGAGACCGACACGATCAGCCGCTCGGCATGCGCGGCCGGGATGGTGATCGCCGCCTTCAGCGCCAGCACGAGGCCGACCGTTGCGAGCAGACTGCGGGCGGTCATCCGGCGCCCCCGGTTTCCCGGATGGTGAAGAGATCGTCGGGCCGGATCACCAGTTCGATCGCGAAGCGGAGTCCAACCGCGAGAATCAGGATGCCCAGCAGCAACCGCAGATGCTCGCCGCGAATCTTCTGGCCGGCGCGGGCGCCGAACTGCGCGCCGGTCACGCCGCCGACCATCAGGATCAGCGCCAGCACGGCATCGACCAGATGATTGGTCGACCGCGTGCAGCAGCGTGGCGAACACCATGGTGACCAGCGTCAGTACCATCGAGGTGCCGATCACGGTGGAGGTCGGCACCCGCAGCAGATAGATCATGATCGGGATCAGGATGAAGCCGCCGCCGATGCCCATCACCGCGCCGATGAAGCCGATGATCACGCCGACCAGCACGACCGGAACCACCGACAGGTAAATCTTGGAGCGCTTGAAGCGCATCTTCAGCGGCAATCCGTGGATCCAGCCATGGCTGCCGGAGCGGCGCAACGGCACCACCACGCCGCGGCGGACGCGAAGGATCGCCCGCGACCCTTCCCACAGCATCAGTCCACCCACGGTGCTCAAGAGCACGACGTAGGACAGCGCAATCAGGAGATCGAGCTGGCCGAGCGCGCGAAGCTGCGTGAACGTCCAGACGCCGAGTGTGGTGCCGACGATGCCGCCGCTGAGTAGTACCAGCGCCAGTGCCGGATCGATGGCGCGGCGGCGCCAGTAGGTGATGGCGCCGGAGAACGACGAGGCTGCGATGTGGCTGGCGACAGTGGCGACCGCGACCGCGGGTGCGATGCCGACGAAGATCAGCAGCGGCGTCATCAGAAATCCGCCGCCGATGCCGAACATGCCGGACACAAAACCAACCGCCGCGCCCATCGCAAGGATGAGGAAAACATTGACCGGAATGTCGGCGATCGGAAGGAACAGCTGCACGCGCGTTTGCTTTGGAATTTAGCCTTGAGGCGGGCCGAAACCGCTCACGGCATGGTTTCTCGATCGAGCACTCTGCGGCAAGGTGGAATCCGGTAGCGTTGAGAACAGGTTCTCACGGAACGCATACCGACTGCCGCGTCCCTGCATAACCGAAATCGTCGATCGGAGGGACTAAAGATTCCGCGGCAAAGCGGCTTTTTGCCGCTCTGCGCCACGCAACTTCCGATGTGGTGAATAATTCAGATTAACGGGCGGCGCGCTTGGTCGAAGAGGGCTTCGCTGCGGGTTTTGCCGCAGCGGCCGGCGCCGGCGCGCTGTCCCATCCGCCGGGCGGGGTAGCCACATTGATGGCGTCGTCGGGCTGCGGTTCCGGAGTGAAGGTCTGGATCGCGAGCTTGGCCGCTGCGAGCGATTGGGGGTCGAGCCGTTTGGCGATATCGTCGCGCTTGTGGACCGAGTCCGCGTCACCCTGCGCTGCCGCCAGGCTGAACCATTTGTAGGATTCGGCGAGGTTCTGTTCGACGCCGATGCCGCGGGCATAGAGGATGCCGAGGTTGAACTGGCTGTCGGCGACGCCGCGATCGGCCGCCTTGCGGAACCATTCCGACGCGCTCTTGTAATTGGCGCCCTTGCCGCCGCCATCGGCGTCGAGCACCGCCAGATTATGCATCGCCTTGGCGTTGCCGCGATCGGCGGCCTGCAGGTAATAGCGCCGCGCGATCTCGGCGTCCTTTTTCACGCTCATGCCTTTTTCGTAGAAGGTGCCGAGCCTGAAGATCGCCGGCACCACGCCGGCTTGCGCCGCGCGATCGTACCACTTCGCGGCCTCGTCGAATTCACCGCCACGCCTTTGCCTTCGGTGTAACGCATGCCGATCTCGTAGGCCGCGGTCGGGTCGCCTTTGAGCGCGGCCGCGCGCAGCACCGGTCCGCCGATCGCGTCCGGCAGTTTTTCGGTCGGCGGAATCTGCACCAAACCGAGCTTGCTGCCGGCCGACGGTGCGGCCGGGATCGCGCCGGTGACGTCGCCGACGGCCGCGAGCGAGGCGGAAGGGGCAGCTTCGGTCTGCGGGATCGGGATCGACGCCGTGCTGTCGGAAGCATCCGGTGCGGCGGTATTGAATGATTGCCGTCCGATCGGCGTCGGCGAGGTCATCGAAGGCATCGCTGGAGCCGGCATGGCCGGTTTTACGACCGCGGGCGGTTGAGCCGGCGGCGGTTCGCCGGAACTCTCCATGGCGGGAGGCTGCGGCGGGCTGCCGCCGTCGAGCAGCGTCATCGCCATCTTGAACGTGCCAAGCACGATGACGACCACACTGGCGCCGACCAGCAGCGAGCGAATCTTGGAGGTAATGGTCGAGGGTTCGCTGGCCTTGTCGCCGGCGGGAGCCTTTTGTTGGCCGCGAGCAGCCTTGTCGCCGGCCGGCGCGGCCGCGGCGGCCTGGGCAGCCCGACGCGCGGCGGCAATGAAATTGGTTGCGCTGACCGGCTCTTTCGGGCTGGCCGAAATTTCGCTGAGGGCGTTTTCCGAAGCGGCAATGCGCTCCGACGGCGAAGCCGCCCGTCCGGTCGGCCGTGTCCCGGGCTCGAGCGGGTGATCGGGCGGCAGCTCGGGCTCGATCGCGACACGCGGTGGCGCGGTGTGCGGCTCCAGAATTTCACTGATGGCTTTCGGCGCCACGGCGGCGGCCGGCATCACCGGCTGCGCAGCGTGGAAATCGCGGGGCGCTGCCGCAAAATGTTGCTGGGCCGCGGCGGGGTTCGGCAATTCAGGCTTCGGTTGCGGCGGCATCGCGGCGCGGGGTGCGACGGCAGGCGCCGCAGGTTGAAGCGCCGGCGGCGCTGCCTGTTGCGGCACGACCGGTGCAACCGGCGCGGAACGGACCGCGCGCAGATCGCCCTCGATCATCGCCAGCCGATCGACCACATGGCCGAGCGTGTTGTGAACGGCCTCGAGCGAATCCTGGGTGTGGCGATCGGTTTCCGACTGGCTGAAGCGGATATCGGACAGTTCACGCTTGACGATGTCGACCAGGCCACTGTCCGGCGCTGCCGCAGCGCTCCGGCTGGTCTCGGTCAGCGCGGCGAAGTTCGCATGCTGGGTTTCGAGATGGCGCAGAATTTCCTGCAGCCCGTCCTCGACCCGTCCGAGGTTTCCGGCGCGGTGATCGGCCGACGCTTCGAGCCGTTCGAGCAAATAGGATACGCGCTGTTCGAGATGCGCGAAGGCGGAGGCGCCGTCATTGCCGACCGGCATGCGGTCGATGCGGTCGGACAGCGCCCGCAGCGCGATCTCCAGATGCTCTGAATTTTCGCTCGCAGCCGGCCGTTCGCGGCTTTCCAGCGTCGAGGTCAGCGCGGCGATGCGCTGTTCGAGGATCGCGAACGAATCACCATGGCTCTCGAAGCGGCCAAGCTGGTCGACCTTGGACGACAACAGGCGCACGTCGTCACTGAGTCGCGCCAATGCGTCGTTGGACGCGACATTGGAGACGATGGAGCGAAGTGCGGCGATGGCGCCTTCGAGCTGATGGATCGTCGAGGGGTCGTCGCTGGCGCGCAAAATCAGGTCGAGCTTGGCGCCAAGATTGCGGATCGCCTCGTCGTAGCCGGCGAGTTGTTCGGCGGGGGTCAGCGAGCGCAGCACTTCGCGGATTTCGCTTAAGGCGCGCTCGATCCCGGCCAGCGCCTGGCCGTCGATGCCACTCTGGCGGGTATCGTCGATGCGGCGCGACAGCGACCGGATTTCGTTTTCGATCAATTCGATCGCCCGGCGCGGCATCGCCTCGGTAATGGCTTGACGAATCTCCGCCAATTCGCTGCGGAAGGCGGCGATCGATTGCTCGATCCCGCTGGGACGCTGCAACGCTTCGATCTGGCCCGTGATCTTGAACAGATGGCGCTCGAGCACGGAAAAATCCGGGCCTGACGACGCAGGCGCCGCCATCGCCGGCGCGATGGGCGGCGCGCTGCTCGGTGGTATCGGCCGTGGTGCTGCTTTATCGAGTTCGTTCTGGCGCGCGGCAATTTCTGCGATCGCGACGTCAAGCGACGCCGGGCTGATCGGCGGGGAGGGACGATAGACCTGGGCCGCGGCGCGCTCGACCATCTCGGCCTGGCGCTGCTTGTCCTGAGGCTGGGGTGGTCGCGCCGGCGACGGGTTTGAGATCTGCGACAGCCGCGCGTCGAGACGTGAGATGGCGTCGTTCAATTGCCGGGCGACGGGCGGCTCGGCACGGGCGGCTTCATTGCGGGGCGCGCCATTGCGGGGCGCGTCGCCACGGGGCTCGTCGTTGCGCGGCATCGGGCGTGAAATCTGTTCGATCTGGCGGGTGATTGAATCGAGCCGCTGATGAATGTCGGCGACGTCCCGGGATTCCTGGCTCGGCAGCGTCGGCCGCGGATCCGGCGGGCTGCGAAAATTGGCAGGCGCTGAGTTGCCGATGGTGGAGTTGAGCCAGTCGCTCAACGACATGCCGGCGTGGCGCGCGGCGGCCTCGGCCCTCTCGCGCACCGATGGATCGATGCCCTCAACACTCCACGATACGCGCGAATTCATGCTTTCGTCCGGTTCCGACTTCGGCGCACCACCTGCGCCTTCAGCCTCCCCGCGCGTCCCCGTTGAAGAGACAATCGAATTCCGCGCAGGTCGTCTGCCTCTGACTTCGACTTTTTCGTGTTACGGTAAATAACCGGTTAAGGAATCGGGCGGCGGCCCCTGAAAATTGCCCAACCGCTGAATTTCACCGGCCGTCGGGCCCGGCGGTCGCAAGTTGGGCCGGCGAAGATGCCGGCATGGCTGTCGCCGGCTCCGGGAACGGTTTAAGGTTCAATTCTGGAACTGAGCGATTGCTGCGTCGCAAAATCTTCCTTAAACGAGGCCCGCCAGCCCAGCCGAGAGGAAACCATGCCGACCTACAAAGCCCCCCTGGAAGACGTCCATTTTCTGCTCAACGACGTGTTCCAGATCGACCGCTACGACAATCTTCCCGGCTTTAGCGACGCCTCCGCCGACGTGCGGGAGGCAATTTTGGCCGAGGCTGCCAAGCTCAGCGAAGAGGTATTGCAGCCGCTGAACCGCGTCGGCGATCTTGAGGGTTGCACCCGCCATGACGACGGCAGCGTCACGACCCCGAAGGGCTTCAAGGAAGCATTCAGCCAAGTGGCCGAAGGCGGCTGGCTCAGCCTTTCGGCACCGGCGGAATATGGCGGGCAGGGTCTGCCGGTCACGCTGTCCCAGGCTGTCAACGAATTTCAGTGCTCGGCGAATATGGCGTTTTCGATGTATGGCGGGCTGACGCTCGGGGCGACGGCGGCGCTGATCGTGCATGGCAAGCCCGAACAGAAGGCGACGTTCGTGCCGAAGATGGTGGCGGGACAGTGGACCGGCACCATGAATCTCACCGAGCCGCAATGCGGCACCGATCTCGGCCTGCTGCGCACCAAGGCCGTCAAGCAGGCCGACGGCAGCTACAAGATAACGGGGACCAAGATTTTCATCTCCGCCGGCGAGCACGATCTCGCCGAGAACATCATCCATCTGGTGCTGGCGCGGATCGAGGGCGCGCCGGCCGGCATCAAGGGCGTGTCCCTGTTCGTGGTGCCGAAGACCCTGGTCAATGCCGATGGATCGCTCGGGGCACGCAACAACGTGTCCTGCGGTTCGATCGAACACAAGATGGGGATTCACGGCAATTCCACCTGCGTGATGAACTACGACGGCGCGACCGGCTGGCTGATCGGCGAGGAAAACAAGGGCATGCAGGGCATGTTCGTGATGATGAACGAGGCGCGGCTGGGCGTTGCGGTGCAGGGGCTGGCGCAATCCGAGGTCGCCTATCAAAACGCCGTGGCCTATTCCCGCGATCGTCTGCAGGGCCGCTCGCTGTCGGGTGCGAAGGCGCCGGACCAGCCGGCCGACCCGATCATCGTGCATCCCGATGTGCGCCGCACGCTGCTGACGATTCGCGCCTTCAACGAGGCGGCTCGCGCGATGGTGGTGTGGACGTCGCTGAAAAGCGACGTCGCCCACCGCTCCAGCGATCCCAAGGACCGTCAGGAGGCGGACGACCATATGGGGCTGATGACCCCGGTGATGAAGGGCGTGCTGACCGACGTTGGATTTTCCAACACCGTGCTGGCGCAGCAGATGTTCGGCGGTCACGGCTATATCGCGGAAAACGGCATGGAGCAGTTCGTGCGCGATGCGCGCATCGCCATGATCTATGAGGGCGCCAACGGTATTCAGGCACTCGACCTCGTGGGGCGCAAATTGCCGCGCGACGGCGGCCGGGCCGTGATGTTATTCTTCGGTGAGGTTGCCGCCTTCGCCAAGGATCACGGTGCCGACGAGGCCATGAAGCCGTTCGTCGCGCCGCTGAGCGCGGCGCTTGGCCATCTGCAGCAGGCGACCACCTGGCTGATGCAGAATGCGATGATGAAGCCGGACAATGCCGGGGCCGCCGCCACCGACTACATGCAACTGTTCGGCCTCGTCACCTTCGCCTATATGTGGGCGCGAATGGCGAAAGTGGCACAGGACAAGATTGCGGGCGGCGGCGCTACGTCCTATCTGACCACCAAGCTGGTGACCGGCCGCTTCTTCATGGAACGGATGCTGCCGGAAACCGCGCTGCATCTCGCGCGCATCCAGACCGGAAGCGCGACCACCATGGAACTGGCGGCGGAAGCTTTCTGATCGGAGAAATTCCTGCCGTCCCCGCAAGACGATCAGCGACATCTTCCAATTCGTCTATATATTATGATCCTCATACCAGGAGGGCGTCATGCCTGAGGCATATATCTATGATCACGTTCGCACGCCGCGCGGCCGCGGCAAGGCCGATGGCGCGTTGCACGAGGTGACCGCGCTGGCGCTGGCGACGGCGCCGCTGAAGGCGCTCAAGGAGCGCAACCACCTGAAGGAGGGTGTCGTCGACGACGTCGTGCTCGGCGTGGTCGATCCGGTCGGCGAGGCAGGTTCCGACATCGCCCGCTTCGCGGCGCTGAAAGCCGGTCTTGGCCAGTCGGTGCCCGGGGTCCAGATCTGCCGGTTCTGTGCATCGGGCCTCGATGCGGTGAATTTCGCCGCCGCCCAGATCATGAGCGGCCAGCATGAACTCACCATCGGGGGCGGCGCCGAATCCATGAGCCGCGTCGGCATCGGCGCCTCCGGCGGCGCCTGGCCGATGGACCCATCGATCGCGGTGCCGGCTTACTTCATGCCGCAGGGCGTGTCGGCCGATCTGATCGCGACCAAATACGGCTTTTCGCGCGATGACGTCGACGCTTATGCGGTGCAGAGCCAGCAGCGCGCCGCCAAGGCGTGGGACGAGGGCCGCTTCAGGAATTCGGTGGTCCCGGTCAAGGACGTCAACGGGCTCACCATCCTCGCCAAGGACGAGCACATGCGGCCCTCGACGACGATGCAGTCGCTCGGCCAGTTGCAGCCGTCATTCGTGACCATGGGCCAGATGGGCGGCTTCGATGCGGTGGCGATCCAGTCGCATCCGGAAATCGAGCGCATCAACTACGTCCATCACGCCGGCAATTCCTCCGGTATCGTCGACGGCGCCGGCGCCGTCCTGCTCGGCAGCAAGGAAGCCGGCGCCAAACACGGCCTGAAGCCGCGCGCAAAAATCCGTGCCTTCACCAATATCGGCTCCGAGCCGGCGATGATGCTGACCGGCCCGGTCGACGTGACCCAGAAGCTGTTCGAGCGGTCGGGCATGAAGAAATCGGATATCGATCTGTTCGAGTTGAACGAGGCGTTCGCCTCGGTGGTGCTGCGCTACATCCAGGCCTTCGACATCGACAACGCCAAGATCAACGTCAATGGCGGCGCGATCGCGCTCGGCCATCCGCTCGGCGCTACCGGCGCGATGATTCTGGGCACCGTGCTCGACGAACTCGAGCGCACCGACAAATCGACCGCGCTGGTCACGCTCTGCATCGGCGGCGGCATGGGCACCGCCACGATCATCGAGCGGGTTTGAGATTCTGCTCCCTCCCCACAAGGGGGAGGGAGAAGCATTCCGCAGCGCTCGCGCGCCTCAGCTAATACGAACAGCGTTTCGAATTGGGAGCAAGACTATGGCCTTCAAGAATTTCAGGGTTGAGACCGACGCCGACGGCATTGCGCTGGTGACGTGGGATATTCCGGGCCGTTCGATGAACGTGCTCGATGAAACCACGATTACCGAGCTTGAGGAGATCGTGAAGCAGACTTCCGCCGACCCGGCGGTCAAGGGCGTCGTCGTCACCTCGGGCAAGGAGGCGTTCTCCGCCGGCGCCGACCTGTCGATGCTCGAAGGCATGAACCGCCGCTATGCCGAACTGCTCAAGGCGAAGGGCGAGGTTGCGGCCAACCAGATGCTGTTCGACGAGAGCCGCAAATCCTCGCTGGTGTTTCGCGGCATCGAGACGTCAGGCAAGCCGTGGGCGGCCGCCATCAACGGCCTCGCATTCGGCGGCGCGTTCGAACTGACGCTGGCCTGCCATTACCGTGTCGCGGCGGAGAACCCGAAGACCCGTCTCGGACTGCCGGAGGTGAAGGTTGGGCTTTTCCCCGGCGCCGGCGGTACCCAGCGCGTGCCACGCATTGTGGCGCCGCAGGACGCGATGCCGTTGCTGCTGAAGGGTGAGGCGATCAATCTGGCCAAGGCGAAGGCGCTGAAGCTGGTCGATGCGGTGGTTCCGGCCGGCGACCTCATCAAATCAGCCAAGGACTGGATCAAGGGTGGCGGCAAGGCGGTCGCGCCCTGGGACGAGAAGGGCTTCAAGCTGCCGGGCGGGCCGGTCTATTCCAAGGCTGGCATGATGATGTTTCCGGCCGGCAACGCCATCTTCCGCCGCGAGACCTACGACAATTATCCCGCGGCGCGCGCCATCATGAGTTGCGTCTATGAAGGCCTGCAGTTGCCGATCGACGCCGCGCTGCGTGTCGAATTGCGCTATTTCACGCAGATCCTGCGCAGCAATGAAGCCGCCGCGATGATCCGCAGCCTGTTCCTGTCGATGCAGGAATTGAACAAGGGCGCCCGGCGCCCGCAGAACGTGCCGCCGACCAAGGTCAAGAAACTGGCGATCATCGGCGCCGGCTTCATGGGCGCCAGCGTCGGCTATGTCTCGGCCCGCGCCGGCATCGAGGTGGTGCTGATCGACCGCGACCAGGAGAGCGCCGACAAGGGCAAGGGCCACGCCAGGTCGGTGATCGACGATCTGATCGCCAAGGGTCGCGCCAAGGAGAGTGATCGCGACGCGATCCTGTCGCGCATCAGTGCGACTGCCGATTACAGCGTGTTGAAGGATTGCGATCTCATCATCGAGGCGGTGTTCGAGGATCGCAAGGTCAAGGCGGAAACCTACGCCAAGGCGCAGCCGCTCCTGAAATCCGATGCGATCTTTGCCTCCAACACCTCGACGCTGCCGATCAACTCGCTGGCGGAGGAATTCAAGGACCAGAGCAAGTTCATCGGCATTCATTTCTTCTCGCCGGTCGAGAAGATGATGCTGGTGGAAATCATCGTCGGCAAGAACACCGGCGACGTCGCGCTCGCGACCGCGCTGGATTATGTGCGGGTGATCGGCAAGACGCCGATCGTGGTCAACGATTCGCGCGGCTTCTTCGCCAACCGCTGCGTGCTGCGCTTCACCGCCGAGGGCCTGGAGATGCTGATGGAAGGCGTGCCGCCGGCGATGATCGAGAACACCGCGAAGATGGCCGGCATGCCGGTCGGGCCGCTGTCGCTGTCCGACGAAGTGGCGCTCGATCTCGTGCTCAAGATCATGAAGGCGACCGAGGCTGACCTCGGCGCCAACGCCATCGACCAGACCCAGAAGAAACTCCTGGTCGAGATGGTGGAAAAACAAGGCCGTTTCGGCCGCAAGAACGGCAAGGGATTTTACGATTATCCCGAAAAGGGCAAAGGCCAGAAGAGCCTGTGGTCGGCCTTGAGCGGGTTGCAGCCGAAACATCTCGATCCGGACACGCTCGACATCGAGGAAATGAAGCAGCGCTTCCTGGTGGTGCAGGCGGTGGAGGCGGCGCGCACCGTGGAGGATCATGTCATTACCGATATGCGCGAGGCCGATGTCGGATCGATCCTCGGCTTCGGCTTCGCGCCGTTCACCGGCGGCACGCTGTCCTATATCGACTTCATGGGCACGAAAAATTTCGTCGAGCTGTGCCACAAGCTCGAGGCCAAATATGGCTCGCGCTTCACGCCGCCGAAACTTTTGATCGAGATGGCGGCCAAGGGCGAGACCTTCTACGGCCGCTTCCCGCCGAAGAAGCTCGCGGCGGCGTAGGGCAGCCGCGTCATTGCGAGGAAGCGGCTATGACTTGCCGGCCCCTCATCGTGAGGAGCGCGCTCTTGCGCCGTCTCGAACCATGAGACCCGTGTGGCCCATCCTTCGAGACGCGCGCAAGAGCGCGCTCCTCAGGTGAGGGCTGTTCGTGCGGCTAACCAAAAAGGGACGGATCGTCGATCCAGCCCTTTGTGCATTATCGCCATTGATCGAGAGTTCACGCGGCCTTCATCAGGCCTTCCTTGGTCAGGGCTTCCTGGACCTTCGGGCGCGCGGCGACGCGGGCCTTGTAAGCCAACAGGTTCGGCATCGCGGAGAGATCGAAATTCATCCGTTCGGCCCAGGACAGCATCGTGAACAGATAGCCGTCGGCGACGGTGAACTGCTTGCCCATCAGATAGTCGCGGCCGGCAAGCTGGCTATCGACGTATTTGAACTTGGTCATCACCCGATCCTTGAAGAAGGCCTTGGCCTCGTCGGCGAGCACCGGGCTGAACAGCGGACCGAAGTTCTTGTGCAATTCCGAGGCGGTGAAATTGAGCCACTCCAGCAGCTTGTAGCGCTCGGCGCTGTCGCGGGCGGGCGCGAGGTTCTTGCCGGCGGCCTTATCGGCAATCATCTGGACGATCACCGGGCCTTCGGTCACCAACTCGCCGTTATCGAGGCCGAGCACCGGCACCTGACCCTTCGGATTCACCTTCAGGAAGTCATCGCCGTTCTCGAGCTTCTTGGCACGCAGGTCGACCTTGACCAGATCGTAGGGGAGACCCGCTTCCAGCAGCGCGATATGGGGGGAGAGCGAACAGGCGCCGGGCGAATAATACAGTTTCATCGGAGTTTTCCTTCCTGCGAATATTGGTTATGGGAGGCGCGATGATTAAATGCATCTGCATGAAATAGTCAAGATTGATGCAGCTGCATTTATTAGGCTAGTGTGGGGATGTTCCGAAGCTCTTTCTCACGACGCCGGCGGTCCGCCGGGAGAATGACGGGACCTGAACCGCGCCGGGGAGCGATATAAGCGCGGTTGGGGTCCGGAACTCCGGGTTGAATGCGAAGTTCCAGAGTGGAAGGCCTTCAGAGTTGAAAGCTATGGGCGTTGCCATGAAGCGTAGGCCATCGAGCGAGGTGACGGCAGCATGGATCCGCCTGATGCGGATCCGGAGCCGGGTCCTCGACGCGGTCGAGCTGGATTTGAAGAAGGCCGGCTTCCCGCCGCTCGCCTGGTATGACGCGTTGCTCGAATTGTCGCGCGCGCCGACCGGCGAAATGCGTCCCGTGGAGCTGGAAAAGCAAATGCTGATCCCGCAATATTCGACGTCACGGCTGATCGAACGGCTGGTCGACGAGGGACTGGCGGCGCGCCGCGAATGCAAGATCGACAAGCGCGGACAGTTCGTCGAGATCACCGAGGCCGGGCGCGAGCTGCAGAAGAAGATGTGGAGCGCCTATTCCGCCGCGATCGAAAAGCATGTCGGCTCGAAATTGTCGGATGCGGATGCGGTGAGGCTCTGTGGTCTGCTCGACCGGCTGGGCTGTTCGTGCGATGAGGCTCAGGCGGGCGTCGCAAGAGACGGCGCACCCACACGATGATATTGTTTTCGTCTCCATCATCCCCGGGCCGGTCGGTCCGGGGACATCCCCGACACCGCGCGCGTTCGGTCGAAGCGCCTTTCATCCGGAATTTGTATGGCGCGTGACCAGATTGATATGACGCCGCTGCAATCACGCGACGAGTTGGTCGCGTGGCTCGAAGCCGGCGTGAAGCCACCGTCCGAATTCCGGATCGGCACCGAGCACGAGAAAACGCCGTTCACGCTGCAAGGCCATCATCCCGTCCCTTATGAGGGCGCGCGGGGCATCGGCGCGTTGCTGGAAGGCATGAAGCTGCTGCTCGGCTGGGAGCCGATCATCGAGCGCGGCAATATCATCGGGCTCTACGACGTCACCGGTGGCGGCGCGATTTCGCTGGAGCCCGGCGGACAATTCGAATTATCGGGCGCGCCGGTGGAAACCGTGCATCAGACCCAGGCCGAGCTGATGGCGCATCTGGCGCAGGTGCGTGAGATCGCGGCTCCCTTGGGCATCGGGTTTCTCGGGCTCGGCATGACGCCGTCATGGTCGCGGACGCAGATTCCGGTGATGCCCAAGGGGCGCTACAAGATCATGACCAACTACATGCCGAAGGTCGGCCGCTACGGCCTCGACATGATGTACCGGACCTGCACGGTGCAGACCAATCTCGACTTCTCGTCGGAAGCCGACATGGTCAAGAAGCTGCGGGTGTCGGTGGCGTTGCAGCCGGTGGCGACCGCGCTGTTCGCCAATTCGCCGTTCACCGAAGGCAAGCCCAACGGCTTCCTGTCGTTCCGCTCCGAGATCTGGCGCGATACCGACAATGCGCGCGCCGGCATGATTCCGTGGGCGTTCGAGGACGGCATGGGGTTCGAGCGCTGGGTCGATTACGCGCTGGATGTGCCGATGTATTTCGTCAAGCGCGGCGATGCCTATATCGACGTCGCGGGATCATCGTTCCGCGATTTCTTTGACGGCAAGAATCCGGCCTTTCCGGGCGAACGTCCGACGTTGTCGGATTGGGCCAACCATCTTTCGACGATCTTTCCGGAAGTACGGCTGAAGCGGTATCTGGAAATGCGCGGCGCCGATGGCGTGCCGTGGGGACGGCTGCCGGCGCTGCCGGCGTTCTGGGTCGGCTTGCTCTACGATGATACCAGCCTGGATGCCGCATGGGACATCGCCAAGCACTGGAATGCCGGGGAGCGTCAGGCGTTGCGAGACGACGTGCCGCGCTTCGGCTTCAAGGCCAGGATCAGGGATCGTTATCTGTTCGAAATCGCCAAGGAATGCCTGGCGCTGGCGCATTCGGGGCTGCGGCGTCGTGGCCACATCGATCACCTCGGCCGCGACGAGAGCCGTCATCTCGAGCCGCTGGAGCGGATTATCGACGGGGGCCGGACCCCCGCCGAGGAGATGCTGGAGAAATTCCATGGCCCGTGGCAGGGCTCCGTGGAGCCGGCCTACACGGAATACGCCTTCTGAACAGGTCATTGCCGGATTTCTGGGCCGTTCATCGGCCGTACAGGTTCGCGGCGATCAAATGGCAAACCGCGAACGGCGGCTAAGTCAAATCAGTCGAAAGTAATCGCGAATGTGGGGAGCCCGCCTGCTCGGGGCGTGTTGGGTGGCGCTCGCTTTTGCGGCTGCCGACACGGCCGCGCGGCCGGCGCAGGCTCAGGCCAATTTCGATCGCCCGGGTGGCGATTATCAGAGTTCGCCGGTCCCCTCCGGCGATCCGGTCGATTGCGCTCTGGTGTGCGAACGCGACCGGCGCTGCCGGGCGTGGAGCTTCAACTATCCGACCGATATCGCCGGCGGCGCCGTCTGCTGGCTGAAGAGCAGCGTCCCGGCGCGCATCCGGGATGATTGCTGCGTCTCCGGCGTGCGCGGCGCCGGCGTGGTCGAGCCGCGCAACGGCGCGGTCGAAACCTCGATCGACCGGGCCGGCGGCGATTACCGCAGTTTCGGACTTAAAAGGGCTGAGGGCGACGAAGTATGCAAGGCGGCCTGCACCGAGGACAACAAATGCCGGGCCTGGACCTATGCGCGGCCGGGCTATGTCGGCAAGGAAGCGCACTGTTTCCTGAAAAAGGAAATAAAGCCGCCGCGGCGCAAGCCCGGATTTATCTCGGGCGTGGTGCGGTAGCATGGATGACATCCACAGCCATCGCGACCGCGCCGGCCGCCGCCTCGCCGCCACGGCTCACCGAATCGACAACGTCGTGATGGACCGCCGGCCGCTTCCCACCCCGGCTCAGGGGGTCTTGCGTTGAGGGAAGCGATGACGAAACGCCTCGTTTCGAATTTCTGTTTGCTGGTCGCCGTGGCGCTGGTGCTCACGATCGGAGCCAATCTGGCGAGCGCCACAGCGGCTCAAATTGTTGCTTTCGGTGCCAGCAATACCGCCGGTTACGGCGTCGGATCCGATCAAGCCTGGCCGGCCCGGCTGGAGGCGATGTTGCGCGCCAAGGGCTATCAGGCCACGGTCGCCAATGCGGGAATCAGCGGCGATACCACAGCGGGCATGTTGGAGCGGCTTGGTTCTGCGGTACCCAACGGGACAGAACTCGTTATCCTGGCGATCTTTAACTACAACGATGCCCGCAAGGGCATCAGTCCGGCGGACCATGCGGCCAATATCCAGAAAATCCTGGGCCGGCTCCGTGCCAGGGGCATCAGGACTATTTCAGCAATACCCGACGTCGTCGGCCTGCCGACGCAACCGGATGGCATTCATCTGACCGCCGAAGCACACGCGGCTCTCGCGGCGCGCTTGCTGCCGCAAGTCATCGGTGCAATCGGGCGCCGTTGACGGTTGGCCGCCAGGGCTTTTCGCGTCCCGATTCCCTTTTCCGTTCCGATTTAAAGGTCCTCGCCCGCGGCCAGCACCGTGATTTCCGGCCACCGCATCTTCCAGCGCCGGGTCTTCGCCTCATAATCGGCGGCGGAGAAATTTGGCCCGGGATTGGGCCGGACGATCATGTTGGCGATATCGTCAAATCCGTTCGGCGCATAGACATCGTGACCGCCATGGCGGCGGCGGATTCCGACCTGGGTATTCCTGGTCAGGAAGCGATCGATGCCTTGCGTCGAGGATTGCAACGCCGGGTAGGGCAGCCCATGTTTTTCCGGATACCAGAGATGGACGCGCGCCTGATTGCGCACCTCGATCTTGACGCCGGGTTTCTCGAGCCGGCCCTGCAATTCGCGAATGACGGCATCCTCGGCCTGCCACGAGGTGTCGGGATCGAAATAGAAAATATCGTAGTCGTTGATGCCGTGATCGATCGGGCGCGAGGTCAGGACATTCCACACCGTTTGAACGAGACATCCGGAGACGATCCAGGCATCTGGCAGCGCCAGCCGGAACAATTCGTCGGCAATGGCGTCATTGACGGGATTGCGAAGGCAGGCGGCGAGAAAGTCCTCGGTGTCCATCGGGCTGTGAATGGATTGCAGGATGGCCACGCTTACGCTTTGCCAACCCTGCGATTTGAGCCTCAAATGACCGCGGTGAAGAACCGCGCGAGGCGAAAGCCGGACAGCCATGTCCAGATCGGCTGGCTGCGGATTCCGAGGTCCCATGATCCGACCACGGCATCGGCGCGACCGACCAGATCATCCACCGGCAGCAGCCCGACGCCGCCCTGCGCGCACCGGCACGCGGCTGTCGGCGGAGTTGTCGCGGTTGTCGCCCATCACGAACAGCCGGCCCGGCGGCACCGTCACTTCGGGCGTGTTGTCGAGCCGGCCGTTGTCGCGAAGCTTGAAGATCGCGTGGCTGACGCCGCCCGGCAAGGTCTCGATGTAGCGATAGGCCGGCTCGACCGCCGCCATTGTCGTCTTCCGCCTGTCCGATGCCGTCGGGCTTCAGCGACGCCGGCATGATCGTTGATGAAGAGCTGGCCCTGCCGCATCTGGATGCGGTCGCCGGGCAGGCCGACGACGCGCTTGACCCAGGCCTGCGAGCGGTCGCCGGGCCAGCGGAACACCACGACATCGCCGCGCTTCGGCATGCCGCCGAACACGCGCCCGGTTTCGGGCAGGGTGATCTGGATCGGCAGCGACGCTGCGCCGTAGCCATAGGGATATTTCGACGCCAGCAGCGCGTCGCCGATCAACAGCGTCGGCTCCATCGAGCCCGACGGCACGTAGAACGGTTCGGCGAAGCGCGCCCTTGGCGAGGAAAACCGCCAGCACGATCGCGGCGAGCTGCACCAGCTGGCCGCGCCAGCCATGCGCCTTCGGGGTTGCCGTTTGCGGTGTCTGATGCTCACGAGCCCGTTCCTCCAACCGTGATGCGTTCCATCCGCAGCGTCGGCTGGCCGACGCCGACCGGCACGCCCTGGCCGTTCTTGCCGCAGGTGCCGATGCCGGTATCCAGCGCGAGGTCGTTGCCGATCATGGTGATGCGGTGCAGGTCGGTCGGCCCGTTGCCGATCAGCATCGCGCCCTTCAGCGGCGCGCCGACCTTGCCGTTTTCGATCCTGTAGGCCTCGGTGCACTGGAACACGTATTTGCCCGAGGTGATGTCGACCTGGCCGCCGCCGAAATTGGCGGCATAGATGCCGTTTTTGACCGAGGCGAGAATTTCCGCCGGGTCGCGGCTGCCGGCCAGCATGTAGGTGTTGGTCATGCGCGGCATCGGCACATGGGCATAGCCCTGGCGGCGGCCGTTGCCGGTCGGCTTCATGTTCATCAGCCGGGCGTTCTGGCGATCCTGCATGTAGCCGACCAGGATGCCGTCCTCGATCAGCACCGTGCGGTTGGTCGGCGTGCCCTCGTCGTCGATCGACAGCGAGCCGCGCCGCGACGCCATGGTGCCGTCATCGACCACGGTGACGCCCTTGGCGGCGACCTGCTGGCCCATCAGGCCGGCGAACGCCGAGGTCTTCTTGCGGTTGAAATCGCCTTCGAGCCCGTGGCCGACGGCTTCGTGCAGCATCACGCCGGGCCAGCCGGCGCCGAGCACGACATCCATTTCGCCGGCGGGCGCGGGGACCGATTCGAGATTGACCAGCGCCTCGCGGATCGCGCCGTCGGCGGCCTCGCGCCACGCCTTGGTCTCGATGAAGCGCGCATAGCCTTCGCGGCCGCCATAGCCCTTGCTGCCGCTTTCCTGGCGGTCGCCCTGGCCGGCGACGACGGAAATATTGACGCGCACCAGCGGGCGGATATCGCGATAGCTCTCGCCGTCCGGCGCGGAGGATCTCCACCACCTGCCAGGTCGCGCCGAGGCTGACCGTGACCTGCCGCACCCGCGGGTCCTTGTCGCGGACATAGGCGTCGATTTCGGCGAGCAGCTTGACCTTGCTTTCGAAGCCCGGCGCATCGAGCGGATTGTCGTCGCCATAGAGCCGCACATTGGTATGCGCAGGGGCTGCCGCGAATGTCCCGCTATAGCCGCCGCGCACGGCTGCGACCGCGTCGGCGGCGCGGATCAGCGCCGGCAGCGAGACGTCGGAGGAATGGGCATAGCCGACCGCGTCATCCTTCACGGCGCGCAAGCCGAAACCCTGTGAGGTGTCGTAGGTGGCCTGCTTCAGCCGCCCATTGTCGAACATCAGCGCTTCGGTCTGGCTGTATTCCAGAAACAATTCGCCGTCGTCGGCGCCGGACAGGCCCCGCGCGAGCTCGTTGCGCACCGAATCGCGGTCGAGGTTGGCGCGGTCGAGCAGGGAGGTTGTGGCGGGATTGGTCATGGAAACTCCGGACTTTCTCTTGTCGTCCCAGCGAAGGCGAGGACCCATAATCACAGGTTCTGATACTTAAGCCCACACTCGCCAGAACTCATCTTACAACACGGTAACCTGTGGTTATGGGTCCCGGCTTGCGCTTGCCTAGCCGGGACGACGATGACGGAAGATAGTCACGGTCGCCGGGAAAAGGGAGATCTGCCAGGGCTGGCAAGACGCATTGTCTCACGCCGGCCTGGTCTCACGGCAGCTTGTCATACCCCTCGCCAAGCCCGTTCAGGCTCAGCGGGAAGCCGATGCCCTCTTCGGGGGTCTCGAAGATGATGAAAGTCGCGGTCTTGGCGCTGCGCAGCTGGCCCAGGAGCTTGTCGTCCATCACAACTTCGGCAACGCAGCCATTGGGCAGGCAGCGCACGAAGCCGGCGCGGCCGACATCGACATTGTCGAGCTTCAGCCCGAGTCCTGACGGCAGCAGCACGCCGAGCGGCGCCACCACCCGCATCAATTTGCTCTTCTGGTCGGCGGTCTTGAGTACGATGACGGTGAGGCCGGCATTGGAGCGGTCTTCAGCTACCACGCTCTGGATCAGGGCGCATTGCTCGGTTTGGGCACCGGGCGGGGTGTCGCAGCGAATCTGCCAGTCGCCATGGACCGAGCGCACCGCGCCCTGGGCGCTGGCGGAAGCGGTCAGGCCGAGGAAAAAGCCCAAGAAAAACGTCAAGAAAAACGTCAGGTAAACCCCGATGGCCAAGCCGCCCGGCGCAAAACGGCCGCTCAGCGCAAGACTATCGCCCAGCGAGCGGCTGCCGCGGCCCGCGGCACGGCTCGGCTGGTCTTTCGAAGGCCCTGTCCGGGTCATCCTTCCAGTCTTCCCTTGGCAAAGTCGGTCCGAACATTGGACTGATACGGCAATGACGGCGCCTTGAAGGCAATCCGGGGATGGCCGCGCCGTCGTCGCGAATCAGGTTCCTGTGGAACACGCCGACTGTGCCTACAACGGGCAATTCGCCTGTCAAGCGCAGGCCGGCGGCAAATATGAAGGTTTCTGCTGATTTCACGGGAAAATGTGGCCGCCGGAGAATAGCCGCCCCCACATCGCTCTGCGCCGTACTACTGCATTGCGAGGGGCGTCGAATTATGGTTTGAGAGGCTGGATTTCGACGCGTTCTAACGATCCGGCCTAGGTGCTTCAAAAAGTACTTCCCGTGGCCGTTTGTCAGGGGGCGGATCGTGCAGCATCTCTCGCCATCCGGCGGAATGCTTTGGGGTTCTATTAAGGGAGCGCGTGCGGCATGAAGATGTCGAAGGGCCAGATAGGCCGCCGGTTGCTGGGTTTAGCGGTTGTTGGAGCGGCGCTGGTGACGGCCGGCGGGACGGCATTCGCCGAACTGGGGCAGCCTGCGCCGTGGGAATACAAGTTGCAGGGATCGGCCACGCCGGTGATGGACGACATCACCACGTTTCATAACTGGTTGCTGATCACGATCACGCTCATCACGCTATTCGTGCTGGCGCTGCTGATGATCGTCGTGGTGAAGTTCAACGCCAAGGCCAATCCGGTGCCGTCCAGGACCACCCACAACACCCTGATCGAGGTCGCCTGGACCCTGATCCCGGTGCTGATCCTGGTGGCTATCGCGGTGCCGTCGTTCCGGCTGCTGTTTCTCGAACTGGACATTCCGAAGGCCGATCTGACCATCAAGGCCACCGGCAAGCAGTGGTACTGGAGCTACGCCTATCCCGATAACGGCAAATTCGAATTCGATTCTCTGCTGGCATGCGATGAAACGCGCGAGAAGTGTCAGCAACCGCGTCTGCTGACGGTCGATAATGAGGTGGTCGTTCCCGTCAACAAGGTGGTCCGGATCGAGACCACCGGCGCCGACGTCATCCATTCCTTCGCGGTGCCGGCATTCGGCATCAAGATCGACGCGATTCCCGGCCGCCTCAACGAGACCTGGTTCAAGGCCACCAAGCTCGGCATGTTCTACGGCCAGTGCTCGGAACTGTGCGGCAAGGACCACGCCTACATGCCGATCGCGGTGCACGTGGTGAGCGATCAGGACTTCGCGGCCTGGGTTGAGACCGCGAAGAAGAAATTTGCGGCCAACCCGGCGAACGCGTTCGCCTCGGCGGCCGAAGCCGCGCACTGAGCCCCAGGACTTAGTAAGACTTGACTTCGTAAGACTTGGGCTCACGCGCATCGATGGGACAAGAGCGACGGGACCGCAAGGCCCAGAAGACTGCAAGGCAGGATTTGAAAATGGCAACGACTGCAGCGACATACGACGATCATGCTCATGACGATCACGCGCACGACCATCCGACCGGCTGGCGGCGCTTCGTCTATTCGACCAACCACAAGGACATCGGCACGATGTACCTGGTGTTTGCGATCATCGCCGGGATCATCGGCGCTGCGATGTCGATCGCGATCCGCGCCGAATTGATGTACCCGGGCGTGCAGATTTTCCACAACACCCATACTTACAACGTGTTCGTGACCTCGCACGGCCTGATCATGATCTTCTTCATGGTGATGCCCGCGATGATCGGCGGCTTCGGCAACTGGATGGTGCCGCTGATGATCGGCGCGCCGGACATGGCGTTCCCGCGCATGAACAACATCTCGTTCTGGCTGCTGCCGGCCTCGTTCGCGCTGCTGATCATTTCCATCTTTGTCGAGGGTGAACCGGGCTCCAACGGCGTCGGCACCGGCTGGACCCTGTACGCGCCGCTGTCGACTTCGGGCCATCCCGGACCGGCGGTCGATTTCGCCATCCTGTCGATGCACCTGGCCGGCGCCTCGTCGATCCTTGGCGCCATCAACTTCATCACCACCATCTTCAACATGCGCGCGCCGGGCATGACCCTGCACAAGATGCCGCTGTTCGTGTGGTCGATCCTGGTCACCGTGTTCCTGCTGCTGCTGTCGCTGCCGGTGCTGGCCGGCGCGATCACGATGCTGCTCACCGACCGCAATTTCGGCACCACGTTCTTCTCCGCCGAGGGCGGCGGTGATCCGGTGCTGTTCCAGCATCTGTTCTGGTTCTTCGGTCACCCGGAAGTCTACATCCTGATCCTGCCGGGCTTCGGCATGATCAGCCAGATCGTCTCGACCTTCTCGCAAGAAGCCGGTGTTCGGCTATCTCGGCATGGCCTATGCGATGGTCGCGATCGGCGTCATCGGCTTCGTCGTGTGGGCGCACCACATGTACACGGTCGGCATGTCGTCGGCGACCCAGGCCTACTTCGTCGCCGCCACCATGGTGATCGCGGTGCCGACCGGCGTGAAGATCTTCTCGTGGATCGCCACCATGTGGGGCGGCTCGATCGAGTTCAAGACGCCGATGCTGTGGGCGATCGGCTTCATCTTCCTGTTCACGGTCGGCGGCGTCACCGGCGTCGTGCTCGCCAATGCCGGCGTCGACCGCGTGCTGCAGGACACCTACTACGTGGTCGCGCATTTCCACTACGTGCTGTCGCTCGGCGCCGTGTTCGCGATCTTCGCCGGCTGGTACTACTGGTTCCCGAAGATGACCGGCTACATGTACATCGGAGAACATCGGCAAGCTGCACTTCTGGGTCACCTTCATCGGCGTCAACCTGGTGTTCTTCCCGCAGCACTTCCTCGGCCTTTCCGGCATGCCGCGCCGCTACATCGATTATCCCGACGCCTTTGCCGGCTGGAACCTGGTGTCCTCGATCGGCTCCTACATCTCCGGGATCGGCGTGCTGATTTTCATCTACGGCATGATCGATGCGTTCGTGCGCAAGGAGCAGGCCGCCGACAATCCGTGGGGCGTCGGCGCCACGACGCTGGAATGGACGCTGCCCTCGCCGCCGCCGTTCCATCAGTTCGAAGTGCTGCCGCGCGTGCAGTAAGAGCATGATCCGGAAAAGTGGGAGCCGGTTTTCCGAAAAGATCAGGCTCAAACAAAGAGATTAGGTCATGATCCGATGATCGGATCATGACCGAAGGAAGCGAGACCTCCTTTAGGAAACGAGACCTGCCGTGTCGGTTGTCGATCACAACGCCGTCGATCTGTCGGCGAGAATTTCGGAAGTTCGGATTTCCGAGGCCGAGGTTGCGGACTATATCGCGCTGCTCAAGCCGCGGGTGATGTCGCTTGTGATCTTTACGGCGCTGGTCGGTCTGGTGATCGCGCCGGGCCACGTCCATCCGGTGCTGGCGTTCACCTCGATCCTTTGCATCGCGGTCGGCGCCGGAGCCTCGGGCGCGCTGAACATGTGGTACGAGGGCGATATCGACGCCCTGATGTCGCGCACCGCCAACCGGCCAATTCCGCGTGGACGCATCACCCCGCCGGAAGCGCTGGCGTTCGGCATGACGCTGGCGTTTTTCTCGGTGGTGACGCTGGGCATCCTAGTCAACTGGATCGCCGGCGCGCTGCTCGCCTTCACGATCTTCTTCTATGTCGTGATCTATACCATGGCGCTGAAACGCTGGACCGCGCAGAACATCGTGATCGGCGGCGCCGCCGGCGCGCTGCCGCCGGTGGTGGCATGGGCGGCGGCGACCGGCTCACTGTCGGTCGAGCCGCTGCTGCTGTTCCTGATCATCTTCTTCTGGACCCCGCCGCATTTCTGGGCGCTGGCGCTGTTTCGCTCCGACGACTACGCCCGCGCCGGGGTGCCGATGCTGCCGGTGGTGGCCGGTCCCGACGCCACCCGGCTGCAGATCCTGCTCTATACCGTGGTGCTGGTCGCGGTCGCCTTCGCGCCGTGGCCGCTCGGCTATTTCGACGCGGTTTACGGCGTGACCTCGCTGGTTCTCGGCGCCGGCATGCTGACGCTCGCCATCAACGTCTACCGGCATCGCGTCGGCAGCGAGGCGGCCCGCGCGACGCGAAGGCTGTTTGCATTCTCCATCCTTTATCTGTTCGCATTGTTCGCGACCCTGCTGCTCGAGGTCGTCGTCCATGCGCTCGTGCCGTCGATCTGGTAGGGGGCGCATGGCGAGCGGATGGACAACAAGCCGAAGCCGAATGGAATCGTCCTCACCGAGGCGCAGCAGAAGAGCCGACGTCAGCGTTCGATCGCCATCGCGCTGGCGCTCGGCGTCCTGGTCGTGCTGTTTTTCGCGGTCACCATGGTCAAGGGGCCGGCCGTGCTCGTGCGGCCACTATGACCGGAACAGTGTGATCGGGTGATGTGATCGACATGGAGAATGAACCGACGATGCCGCAACAACCGGCCGCCAGCCATAAGACAGCCGTCTCGCACCGCGGGCTGGGTCGCGATGCGATGGTGGCGGCTATCTGCGGCTTCGTCGTGGTGCTGATGGTCGGCGCGTCCTATGCGGCGGTGCCGTTCTACAACTGGTTCTGCCGCACCACCGGCTTCAACGGCACCACCCAGGTCGCGACCGCGTCGCCGACTTCCGCGCCGCTGGCGCGCACGATCGCGGTGCGCTTCGATTCCAATGTCGCCGGCGGGCTGCCGTGGAAATTCGAGCCGGAAAAGACTGAAATCGAGATCAGGATCGGCGAGGTGGTCACCGTCTATTACACCGTGACCAATCAATCGGCGCGGAGCACGACCGGGCAGGCGGCCTATAATGTGGCGCCGCTGACGGTCGGCAAGTATTTCCAGAAGATCAACTGCTTCTGCTTCACCGAACAGACCATGGCGCCCGGCGAAACCCGGCAGATGGCGGTGGTGTTTTATGTCGACCCTTCGGTGGTCGAGGACAGCGACAATGACGACCTGAACACCATTACCCTGTCCTATACCTTCTATCCCGTGCGCGAGCCGGCGGCCAAACCGCTGGCGGCGAGCGAGCCGGACAAGGCCAAGGGAAACTTATGAGACAAACCTGTAAGGGGCAAACCTCCGGCCGCCGCTATCCCTGATCGCGCAGACCGTGAGAATTGATTTTTGAGACAAAGCCGTGCCGAATGGTACGGCACCGCTAACGGAGAGACCGCAATGGCTACGGCGCAAGTCAAGCAACACGACTACCACCTCGTTGATCCGAGCCCGTGGCCGATCGTCGGCGCCGTCTCGGCGTTCGTGATGGCGGTCGGCGCGATCACGTGGATGCATCATCTCACGTCGGCGGCGCCGATCATTTTCGGCATCGGTACCATCGGCGTGTTCTACACCATGGCGAGCTGGTGGGCGGATGTGATCCGCGAGGCGCAGTACAAGGGCGATCACACCCGCGTGGTGCAGATCAGCCATCGCTACGGCATGATCCTGTTCATCGCCTCCGAGGTCATGTTCTTCGTCGCCTGGTTCTGGGCGTTCTTCAACTCGGCGCTGTTTCCCGGCGATCCCGTCCATGCCGCCCGCGACGCGCTGTTCGGCGGGGTGTGGCCGCCCAAGGGCATCGAGGCCTTCGATCCCTGGCATCTGCCGCTGCTGAATACGCTATTGCTGCTGACTTCGGGTACCACGGTGACCTGGGCGCACCACGCGCTGCTCGAGAACGATCGCCAGGGCCTGAAATACGGCTTGATCCTCACCGTCCTGCTCGGCGCCTGCTTCACTTGCGTGCAGGCTTATGAATACAGCCACGCCGCGTTCGCCTTCTCGGGCAACATCTATGGCGCGACTTTCTTCATGGCGACCGGCTTCCACGGTTTCCACGTGCTGGTCGGCACCATTTTCCTGATCGTGTGCCTGGTGCGTGCCTATGCCGGCCAGTTCAGCCCGACCCAGCACCTCGGCTTCGAATTCGCCGCTTGGTACTGGCACTTCGTTGACGTGGTGTGGCTGTTCCTGTTCGTCTGCATCTATGTCTGGGGCACCGGCGGCGGCCGCCTGGTGGGCGCCGAGTAGCTAGTCGCCACATATGCTAAAAGGGGGCGGCCGTAACGGCCGCCCCTTTTTTGCTTTTTTGAAAGCTTACGCGATGCCGGATCAGACTTTCCCGACGCTGACCAGTCCGCGATGAGCGGCCTCGCCTGCCGATGCCCGCGCTGCGGCAAGGGCAGGCTGTATGCCGGGTTCCTGACGCTGCGGCCGAACTGCGAAGCCTGCGGGCTCGACTATGCCTTCATCGACTCCGGCGACGGGCCTGCGGTTTTCATCATCATGATTGCCGGCGCGATCGTGGTCGGCTGTGCGCTGATCGTCGAGGTCAAGTATCAGCCGCCATTCTGGCTGCACGCAGCGCTTTGGCTGCCGCTGATTCTGGCGACCACGCTGCTGCCGCTGCGCGCGATGAAGGCGCTGTTGATTGCGCTGCAGTTCCATCACAAGGCCGCGGAAGGCCGGATGATCGATCGCGGACTGAAATGAGCGGGATATCGGGAGGGCGGCGCAACGTCGCCGGCTTCGGCGCCTTCACGCTGCTGATGGTGGCGCTGTTCGTCGGCCTCGGGATATGGCAGTTGCAGCGCCGGATCGAGAAGCATGCCCTGATCGCGGCCTTGACCGAACGGCTCGCGGCACCAGCGGAAGCGCTGCCGCCGGCTTCGCAGTGGAACAGGCTTGAACCTGCCAGCGACGAATTCCGCCGCGTCCGTTTTGCCGCGACCTATCAGCAGCTAAAGGACGCGATGGTCTACAGTTCCGGCTCTGCCGTGCGCGGCGATATTTCCGGCCCCGGCACCTGGGCCTTCCTGCCGGCGCGGCTGTCGGATGGAAACACCGTCGTGGTCAATGCCGGTTTCGTGCAGAACACCATGCAGGACCGCGGCGTTGAGGATCGCGCGGTGACGCGCCTTCTTACCAACGAGCCGGTGATGTTGACCGGCTACATCCGCTTTCCGGAAGCCGCGGGCGTGCTGACGCCGGCGGAAAATATTGCCAAGCGGTTGTGGTTCGCCCGGGACCAGCTGGCGATGGCGCGCGCGCTGGGATGGGGCGAGCGCGGCAAGCCGGTCGCGCCGTTCTACATCGACCTTGAGCAGCCGGTACCGTTAAGCGGCGTCCCAAAACCCGGTCCGCTCGAGATCCATCTCAAGGACGATCACATGCAATACGCCATCACCTGGTTCGGGCTGGCGATCGCGGTCGTGATGGCGTTCGGGGTGTGGCTGTGGGGACAACGTCGGGCGTCATTATCCCGCGCATAGAACTTTCTGCTTCGCATGGCGGGCGCCGCGCGCCATTCGCCGCAGTCTCTCAGGATTGAACCGCCGCCACGATGGCTGGATTCTCCGCACCGGCGGCAAGCTTGCCATGATGGGTCCCGCCCCGGTAACGCAGCGCTTCAACCAGCACGGCAAAGGCTGGCACCGGCTGCCTCCGGCTTGGGTAATAGAGGTGGTAGCCCGAAAAGGCCGGACACCAATCGGCGAGCACGCGGATCAGACGTCCGTCGGCGAGATGCGCCTGCACCTGGTCTTCGGGTAAATAGGCGAGGCCCAACCCGGACAACGCCGCTTTGAGCCGCAAGGCGGTGTTGTTGAAAACCAACTGTCCCTCGACCCGAACCTTCAGCGCGCGCCCGCGCTTTTCAAATTCCCAGGCATAGATTCCGCCATAGGTGGGCAACCGGATATTGATGCATTCGTGGACGGCAAGCTCCTGCGGCTTTTTGGGCGCGGGCCGGTCGGCGAAGTACTCGGGCGCGCCGACCACCGCCATGCGCAAGTCCGGTCCGATGCGCACCGCAATCATGTCCTTTGCGACCTGCTCGCCCAGTCGAACGCCGGCGTCGTAGCGTTCCGCGACAATGTCGGTCAGGCCATAGTCGATGATCATCTCAACCTTGATATCGGGATAGCGCGGCAGCAGCCGCGCCAATGCCGGCCAGATCACAGCCTCGGCCGCGTGCTCGCCGGCGGTGATGCGAACAGTGCCGGCCGGCTTCTCCCGCAACTCCGTCAGGGCCGCCAGTTCCGCGTCGATCTCCTCCAGCCTTGGACCCACGGTCCGGATCAGGCGTTCGCCCGCTTCGGTCGGCGCAACGCTGCGCGTGGTGCGGCTCAACAGCCGCACGCCGAGCCGCCCCTCCAATCCGCGAATGGTGTGACTGAGCGCGGATTGCGAAACGCCGAGCTTCGCTGCGGCCCGGGTGAAACTCCGCTCTCGCGCTACCGCCAGGAAGGCGAGCAGGTCATTGATCGGTTGGCGCGTCATTCATGAATCCAGTTAATAAGTTCATGCGGATTGTAGCACCTAATCGCATGGCTTCGCGCGCCCTAAATGACCACGAGCGACGGCCGTTCAGGCCGCCTGAGCGTTCCGGTTCAGGTGAATGGAGAAGAAAATGCAGAAGCGTAAACTTGGAAAATCCAGTCTCGAAGTGTCGGCCATCGGTCTCGGCTGCATGGGCATGAGCTTTGGCTACGGGCCCGCGGCGGACAGGCAGGAGATGGTCGCGCTGCTTCGAGCGGCCGTCGAACGCGGCGTCACCTTGTTCGACACTGCGGAAGTGTACGGCCCGTTCGTGAACGAAGAACTGGTCGGCGAGGCGCTGGCGCCGTTTCGCGGCAACGTTGCGATCGCCACCAAATTCGGCTTCAAGCTTGATCCTGACGGCGGCCCGCAATGGTCCGGGCTGGACAGCCGGCCGGAGCACATCAAGGAGGTCGCGGAGGCCTCGCTGCGCCGGCTCAAGGTCGACGCCATCGAACTGTTCTATCAACACCGCGTCGACCCAGATGTGCCGATCGAGGACGTCGCAGGCGCGGTGAAGGATTTGATCCGGCAGGGAAAGGTCAGGCATTTCGGTCTGTCCGAACCTGGCGCGCAGACCATCCGACGCGCCCATGCGGTCCAGCCGATCACCGCGATCCAGAACGAGTATTCGCTGTGGACGCGCGAGCCGGAAAGCAACGGCGTGCTGCAGGCCTGCGAGGAACTCGGCATCGGCTTCGTGCCCTACAGCCCGCTCGGCAAGGGCTTCCTGACCGGCGCGATGAACGAGAATACCAAACTCGCCAGCGACGATTTCCGCAGCCTGCTGCCACGCTTCACGCCGGAGGCCATGAAGGCCAACCAGGCGCTCGTCGACCTGCTCGGTCGAATCGCGAAAAGAAAAACGCAACGCCGGCCCAGATAGCGCTCGCCTGGCTGCTGGCGCAAAAGCCCTGGATCGTCCCGATCCCCGGCACCACGAAGCTGCATCGGCTCGAGGAAAACATCGGCGCCGCCGCCATCGCGCTCACGTCCCAGGATATCAGGGAAATCGAACAGGCTGCTTCGAAGATCGCGGTGCAGGGCGCGCGTTACCCCGAACGGCTCGAGCAGATGACGGGGCGCTAAGCCTCAACACAAAAGGCGAGAGCCCCGGTTCTGATTCAATCAGAACCGGGGCTCTCGCGTCGATCAGGCCCGCCATTCGCGGCGGCGCGTAAAGATTCAATAGCAGGCGCGGGGGTCGGCGGGAACGTATTGTCCCGAAGGATAGCGGTAATAGCAGTTGCCCTGCGCTAGATAATAACCGGGCCTTGAAGCAGCCTGGGCGCCAACGATCGCCCCGGTCACGCCGCCGGCTGCCGCACCGGCGATCACGCCGCCCGGCCGTCCCGTGAGCAGACCTCCCAGTAACCCGCCGACGATGGCACCTCCAACTGCACTTGCGGCAGGGTCCGGTGGCGGAGGTGGTGGCGGCGGCGCGTAGGCCTCATCTGGCGCATAGGCTCCGGGCGGCGGCGGATACCCGTCAGCGACCGGCGGTCCGTCGGCAGCGTCGTCCATGACCTCGACATCGGACACGTAGGTGGGCGGACCCTCCATCGGCTGCGGATAGAAGTACCAGGCGCCTCCGACATCCCACCACCAGCCGTCGCGTCCGTTGTGGATTTCGTGGCGCCAGCGTCCGCCTCCCCAGGCAAGGCGTCCGTGATAGGCATGCCCGCCGAAATTGCGCGTGTGGAAATTGCCCCGGGCCATATGGGCGTTTTGTGGTCCACGGCCTGGCACCGCCCCCTGATGTACTACCCCCGGGCCTGTCCCCTGGTGCATGGCACCCGGCCCCGGATGTGGACCCGGCCGGGCTGCCTGCACTGCGGGCTTGGCGCCGCCTTTGGGCGGCGGACCGTTGGGCTCCGCCTGCGCGGACAGCGCAAAGGCGGTCACAAGCGATACCAGAGGAAGCATTATCCTAGCGCGTCTGGACGTCTTCATCTTGACTTTACCTCCACTGCCGAGCCGATGTTTCCTGAAGCATATCGAAATTGACAGATGCCATAAATGTTGTCACGTCGGTGAGTCGCCTGATCGCGTCCGCTACAACCTGACCGGATTCAGGCATTTGGTCTTGTTAACAATCGGTAACAGCCTGTCCGGGGGCATCATCACAGGACGATTTTTTTGAGCATTTCCGCGTGCTGCGGACGACCCGATCCCGGCGGGCTGACACGCCGTTAAGCCATCCTGTGGCAAATGCCAAGAGAACGCCGCCGCAGTAGCAAACTTTCGACACACGATCACGGCGAAAAGAGGCGATCCGACATGACGCATGCGCGAAGGCCGATGACCTGTTCCGGTTTGCCGCCGTGCACATATTCAAAGGGGCCTTCGTGTCGCAGAAACTGTTCCGGTCGAACCGGTTCGCCTGCCTGTTCGCCTGCGCGTTCTTGTCCTTCCCCGCCCTGGCCCAGACCGGCGCCGCGCCCGAGGCGGCGGCTCCAGCCACGAACCACGCCGATGGGCTGACGCCCGATCAGGCGCAGCGGGCGCTCGAGACGCTTCAGGACGACAAGAAGCGCGCGCAGATCATCGACACGCTTCGCGCCATCGCCAAAGCCTCGCCGCAGACCGCGCTAGCCGCGCCCGAATCGGAACCCGCCATTCCACTCACGGCGGACAGCCTCGGCGCCCAGCTCCTGCTGACGGTGTCCGAACAGGTCAGTGAGGTCTCGCACCAGATCGCCGATATGGCGCGAACCCTGACGCATTTTTCCGCGTTTTATTACTGGATCATGCGAACGGCCAACGATCCGTCCGCCTATGATCAGTTGCTTGAGATCGCCTGGAAACTGGCGTTGGTGTTCGGTTGCGGCTTCGCTGCCGAATGGGTGATCTTCCGTGTCATCCAGCGGCCGGTGGCGCTGCTGGAAGCGCGCCTTCCGCAAACGGCGCGTGCCCCGGCGCGGCCGCTGGCCGAGATCGAGCCGTCCTCCTCCGCGGCGGAGCTAACTGCGGAGCCTGAACTGGATCGGCGGCGTCGCAGCCTGGCGCGTGCCTGGCAGTCGCTGCTCAGGCTGCCGTTCGTGTTGGGACGTCTGGCGCTCGAGCTCTTTCCGGTGCTCGTCTTCGTCGGCGTCGCGATGATGTTGCTGGGCACGGGGATCGGCGACCTCGCTACGACCCGGCTCGTGATCCTGGCGGTCGTGAATGCCTACGCGCTGTCGCGCGGACTGATCTGCGTCGCGCGGGCAATGGCGGGGCCGTTCGGACTGTTCCGCGTTCGTGCCGAGACCGCGGCCTATATCGAGATCTGGACGCGGCGTATCGTTACCGTCGGCGTGTCAGGCATAGCCTTTGCGAATGTCGCGCTGCTGCTGGGGTTGCATCACGCCGGCTACAGAGCGTTGCTGCGTCTGGTGATGCTGGTCGTCCATCTCTTTATCGTCATCATCATCCTGCAGTGCCGCCGGCAGGTTGCCGAAGCCATTCGCGCGCCGGCCGGCCGGGAAGGAACGGCGGCCAGGGTGCGCAATCGTATCGCCGGCCTTTGGCACTATCCTGCGATCGTTCTGGACCTTGCATTATGGGCGGTGTGGGCGCTGAATATCCGCAACGGTTACTCGCTGCTGCTGCAATATTTTGCCGGAACCGTTGCGGTCGCACTGATCACGCGTATCGCCACCATCGCGGTGCTCAGCCTGATCGATCGCGGTTTCAGCATCAGCCCGGATATCCTGCAGCGCTTCCCCGGCCTCGAAACCCGCGCCAATCGCTATCTGCCGCTCTTGCGCAAAATCGTTTCGGCGATCATCGCTTTCATCGGCTTCGTTGCGCTGCTTGAAATCTGGGGCGTGGATGCCATCGTCTGGTTCTACGGCGGCCAGATCGGCAGCCGGCTGCTCTCGGCGGTAGCGACGATCGGCATCGCCGCGCTCACGGCGGCGGCGATCTGGGAGGCCAGCAACGCGCTGATGGATCGCAAGCTCACGGCGCTGTCGCGCGATGGTCACTTCGCGCGCGCGGCTCGGCTGCGTACCTTTCAGCCGATGCTGCGAACCGCGCTGCTGTGCCTGATCGTCACCGTGGTTGGCTTGACGGCGCTGAGCGAAATCGGCGTCAACGTCGCACCATTGCTGGCCGGCGCCGGGATCGTCGGCATCGCCATCGGCTTCGGCTCGCAGAAGCTGGTGCAGGATCTCATTACCGGGCTGTTTCTGCTCCTGGAAAATACCGTCCAGGTCGGTGACAACATCACGGTGTCCGGCCTGTCAGGAACTGTCGAGAACGTTTCGATCCGCACCATTCGCCTGCGCGCCGCCGATGGCTCGGTGCATATCGTGCCTTTCAGCGCCGTGACGACGCTCACCAATTCAAGCCGTGGCGCCGGCAATGCGGCTGTCAGCGTCAACGTCTCCTACAAGGAAGACACCGACCGCGCCGGCCAGATCCTGAAGGACATTGTCGCTGAAATGCGTCGCGAGCCTGAATACCGGCAGGCGATCCGCGGCGATCTCGAACTGTGGGGCGTCGACAAGGTGGACGGCTCGATGGCGTCGATCGTCGGCCAGATTCGCTGCACCGACAGCGGTCGCTGGCCGGTGCAGCGCGAATTCAACCGCCGCATGAAGCGACAATTCCAGGAGTGCGGAATCGAAATCGCATCCGCGGGCCAAACCATTCTGATGCAAATTCCCGCACCGGCGGATATTGCCTCGGATTCGATGCCTCGACGGGCGGCGGGCTAGTCGCAGATTGCACCTTCATGATGCGGCGAGATTTTCGGCCGTGATCTGCCCTGTCCATCCCCGTAGCTGGCCAAGGCGAGCTTCTGTATTCTGAGAGCAAGATTTCCGACCTAAGAACCTGACTGAAGATGCAGCCAGTATTTTCAGGCTTTTTCGTAACCACCAGAAAATGACTCGCTTTTTCGTCATGGCCGGGCATAGCCGTTCGAAGGACGGCGTCGCTTCCGCTCGCTTATGTCCCGGCCATCCACGTCTTTCTTGCCGCAATGCCGTTAAGACGTGGATGCCCGGGACGAGCCCACGGCTGTCTGGCACGGGGTGTGCTTATCATGGCGCCATCCCGATGGCGATGTCGGCACGAATATAGCTGCGCCGTTGCGCGGCGCGGGTTGCATGTGGTCCGAAGTCAAATCTGGACTGTTGTGGCTTGGGGGGTGGCGTAGCCTGAAGGAGTTCACCGATCGCGCGGCGATGCATCAGGTTGGTTCGGATGAGCCGGGCGAAGGCAAGCGGGCTGGTCACGATCCTATTGGCGTCGTGAGCCAGCCGCAGCAGCAGGAAGGCGATCAGCGCGACCGTGATCTGAATGCGAACGGCGTTTTCGGAGGTTCCCAGGAAGTGGCCGATCTTCAGGGTCTGTTTGACCCAGCGAAAAAAGAGTTCGATCGCCCAGCGGCGCCGGTAGAGGTCGGCGATCTCCTGCGCGGTTGCCTCCAGATCGTTGGTGAAGATGCGCAGCACCTTGCCGGTCTCGATGATGACCTGAACTTCGCGCACGAGATCCGCCATAGGGTTGTGGCGAGAGGCGGCGAGCCGTTTGGGAAGGTACCCGGTCCGATCGCTCAGGACCGACGATCCTGGCGGCACCAGCCGATCCTCGACGACGGCCAAAGGCGTGTTGGACTTAAGGCGCGTGACGATGCGACAGCCTGCTTCATCAAGCCTCGCCCACCATCCGTAATCGTAATAGCCGAGGTCGAAAACGTAAGTCGCTCCCGCCTCGATCGGCATCTCCTTGGCGGCCGTGATGTCGTTGACGTTGGAGGGTGTCACCATCAGGTACAACGGTTGATCGGCATCCGGATCGTAGATGATGTGCGCTTTGGCGCCGCAAACTCCCGCCGAAAACGTCGCCCAATTGCCGCTCAGCCTGTTGAGCTGCACGCTGGTCGAATCGATCAGCCGAACGCAATCGCCGATTTTCCGCCGATAACCGGTCTGCAACTGAGCCATCAGGGCCGAAAGCAGGCCGGCAAAGACCTCCACAGGACGCGAAGCATTGGCGGTCGAGAGCGCCGATCGCGATATGGTGCCGCCGCCGAGATGGTAAAGTTTGCCGGCGTGGCTTTGCAGGTTCGTTTCAATCTCGCGCAGACTCCGCGCGCTGCAAAACTGCGCATACAGCATCGCGATCAGATGGGCCCTGGTCTTCACGACACGGTTATCCCAATCGGCATTGTATTGATCCACAAGCCGATCGAGCATCGACCACGGAATATGCTTCAGAAGCCCATGAAAAACGATATTCTGATGCCGCACGGTGTTGACCCCTTTTCGTGTCCCGATGATTTGTAACCGGCTGGAAACGAGTAGAATCAATGCCGTGCACCTCTTCAAGCACACACCGTGCCAGACAGCCGTGGCACAAGGCCGGGCATGACGAACTTTGCGGTAAAGCCCCATTTCATTGGCCACTTTTTGAGTCAGACCCAAGAACCAACCTGCGTTGGCGCACGTGCGCCTGTTCGCGTGTGCCGACGTCGCGCAAGCGCCCGGACTTACGCACCATGTTGATGGAACGGGTTCGGATCGATTTTTTCCATCCAACGTGATCTCTTTCACATTGGTTTTGCGAGAAGCGTAGTAGTCAATTTTACAATCAGCACAACCAACATTTTCGCGGGAGTGGATGCCGGAAGGGGAAGTCATTTAACGCCATCAGGAAGGTGTCCCATGCAGAAGCCTTTCGCTTATTCACCGGTCCATAGAACTGCCCGGAACTTTTCTTTAACCCGAACGCAAATTTCGATCATCGCATTCGTTGTCGCGATCTTGGTGTTCATGATCGGTTGCGCACTCCTCAACGAGCGATATCGCAGCAGCGATTCCGCCGCGCGCAGTTCTCTTTCGTTATCCAGCGAGCTTTCAACAGGAATGCCGCTCCCGTAGTGGGCGGCACGCCTATCTGATTCCCGTTCCGCCCGCCGCCGGTCTGCTTTTAGTGGCGAAGCATGGTGGTCGTATCGTCAAGACGACCGGATGGGGTGCTGGTTGAGTTGCTCTCGGTCGTCGGTCATTATTGGCACGGGCGCCGCAACCTCTTTGCTCCGGTTCTTGGAGCACTGGAACCAATCCGCCATACTTGACAGCTTTTCTCGGTCGGTTACCTTACCCGGCATGGGGATTGCGATTTCCCCACGAGGCGACATGCTGAAGAATCGCGTCCCGGTTAACCCAAGGACGCACCGTGTCGGCAATCAACTCAATTTCCTCTGACAAGCTTGTGCGTCTGGTCGGGACGCCACGATGTCCTGCATTGATCGACGTTCGTCCGAACGACGATTTCGGGACCAGTCCCCGGCTTATTCCAGGATCGACCCGAAGAACGCATTCCAATGCTTCCGAATGGGCCGGCGAGTTCGTCGGTCAACCCGCCGTCGTGATCTGCCGCAACGGATCGACCTTGAGCCAGGGAACCGCGGCGTGGTTACGCGACGCCGGCGTCACGGCTGATGTGCTCGAATATGGATTTGAGGGCTGGACAAAGGCCGCGCTGCCGCTGCTGAAGGTCGGCAGGATGCCGCCGCTGGACCGTCACGGACGTACCGTCTGGGTCACCCGTTCTCGACCGAAGGTCGATCGTATCGCTTGCCCATGGCTGATCCGCCGCTTCATCGACCCGCGAGCGGTGTTCCTGTTCGTTGCTGCCTCGGAGGTTCCGGGCGTAGCCGAGCGATTCGGCGCCGTGCCGTTCGATCTTGAAGGCGTGTTCTGGAGTCATCGAGGCGGCAGATGCACGTTCGATCTCATGGTCGAGGAATTCGGCCTGACAATCGAGCCGCTGCTGCGTCTAGCCACGATGGTCCGGGGCGCTGATACCGGTCATCTGGAGCTCGCGCCACAGGCTGCCGGCCTGCTGGCCGCATCGCTTGGATTGTCGCGAATGTACACCGACGATCTCGCACAGCTCGAAGCCGGGCTTTCGCTTTACGACGCCTTCTATCGTTGGTGTCGCGACGCGGTCGATGAAACCCACGTTACGCATTCCAAACGATCCGGCACTTGAGCCCGGAAATGGTGCGAAGAAAATTCCTTATCTGGCGTTTTCTAATCGTCGTGGCGGCGGCCGCCATCCTTGGTGTTCTCTACGCCAGAGTGATTCCCGGCCTGTCGAGCGCGCGCACCGAGCCGCCGGCCGCCGAGACGATTCTCGCGACCTGGTTGCTGCATCAGAGCGTTCCCTTCGGCGCCAGGACGAGCGTCAATCCAGCGGCTGACCCTTCCGACGCCGCGGCCGGGAAAGAACTTTACCGGGAGAAATGCGAAACCTGCCACGGCTATGACGGTGGCGGGAAAACCCCGATCGGTTCCAATGAATTTCCGCGCGTGCCCACGCTGCGCTCGGCCGCCATCGCCGCAACTCCCGACGGTGAGCTATTTTACCACATCCGCAACGGCATCCGTAACACCGGCATGCCGGCCTGGGATCTGCCGGACCCAAAAATCTGGCAGCTCGTGGCGTTCATCCGGAATTTACCGCGGGTCGCGCGGATGACGCCCGAGGTGGCGAGCGTTGCGACGATCGCGGCACCGCCAACTCAGCCACATTATGTGGGATCGGCCGCCTGCAAGAGCTGCCACGAGAGCGTCTATGCGCGCTGGAACAAGACGCGGATGGCGAATGTGGTGCGTGACCCCAGGGAACACCCCGATGCTTTCCTCCCGGATTTTTCAAAACCCGACCCGCTGCTGACGTTCAGCAAAGACGATGTCGCGCTGGTCTACGGCAGCCGGTGGAAGCAACGCTATTTCAAGAAAGTGGGCGACGATTATTTCCGTCTTCCCGGCCCAATGGGATGTCGCTCACAAAATCTGGCGCCGCTATTTCGTCCTCAACGGCGCCGACTGGTGGGCAACGCTTTACCCGCCGGATAATTTTCAGCGCCCAACGTCGGCGCTCTGTGACGGCTGCCACTCCGTGAATTTCGATATCGCTACCCACGACAAGACGGAATGGAACGTCGGGTGTGAGAAATGCCACGGCCCGGGCGAGGCGCATGTCGCAAAACCGACGCGCGACAACATTCTCGATCCCGCACGCTTCGACTATGTCCACGCCAGCGACACCTGCATCCAGTGCCACTCGCAGGGCCAGCCTCTGACCAGCCCGATCCAGGGCAAATATTACGATTGGCCGGTCGGCTACGAGGTCGGCAAAAATCTAAAGGACTACTGGAAGCTCGAAGAGCACAAGCTCGGAGAAACCACCTTCACCCATTTCCCGGACGGCACCGCGCACAAGAACCGCATGCAGGGCAACGACTTCGTCGACAGCCTGATGTATGCGCGCGGCGTCACCTGTTTCAGCTGCCACGATCCGCATGGCAGCGACAACGTCGCCATGGTGCGTAAGCCCGGCAATGCGCTATGTCTCGACTGTCACGGCCCGAACGCGCAAGCCGGGCCGCACGCGCCCACGATCGAGGCGCATACCCATCATCAGGCCGGTAGTGCCGGGCAACGAATGCATCGCCTGCCACATGCCGAAGATCGAACAGACGATCTCCGACCAGAAAGTTCGAAGCCACACCTTCCATTTCGTCACGCCAGGCGAAACCGATGCCCTGAAGATTCCAAATGCCTGCAACGTGTGCCATACCGACAAATCCACCGAGTGGGCGAAAATAGCACTGGAGTCATGGGCGGATCGCTCGCCCTGGCGGATGTCGCGGTGAGGGCGGATGGCCTGCCAGAACACACCCGTCACGGAATCGCCCGACCCGTTTGGTCATCTGGCTCGGCTGGGCTGCGGCAGTCGCGATTTGCCTGTTGCGCAGGCCGGCCGCGGCTTATCGGCCTTTCGACGGCACCGACGCGGGCGTGGCCAACCTGAACGAAACCGAGATCGAGCTTCAGCCGTTCGGGTCGGCTGCAGACAGGATCGCAATCGACTGCGGTCGCGCCCTTCGTCGTATACAATTATGGTTTCGCCGAACGCTGGGAGGTGGTGTTGCAGACCGAAGCTCGAAGCCGATCACCGGCGGCGCCGAGCAGCATCGCCGCGACCGGCGCGTTCCTCAAATACGTGATGAAGCCCGGCGTTCTCCAGGGCCAATCCGGCCTCAGCATCGCGACGGAATTTGGCCCGCTGCTTGCCCGGCATCAACGCCGATCCCGGCGTTGGATTTCAGTTGGGCCGGCATCGTCTCTCAACGATGGGACTGGGGGACCGCGCATTTCAATGTCGAGACCAATCTGACCCGCGATCAGCATGGCGAGGCGTTCCTCGACGTCATCCTTGAAGGACCGTCGACATGGAAGGTTCGTCCGGTGTTGGAGATGTTTTACGACAAGGTATGGACGGAGAGCGAGAGCCGGTCGCTGCTGATCGGCGCCATCTGGCAGGTCAAGGACGACCTCAGTCTCGATGCCGCGTTTCGCTATGCGTTGGTCAATGGACACGCCGTGAATGAAATTCGTGCGGGACTGACTTTCGCGTTCAAGGTAGAAAGCGACAAGACACCGGTCGGGCCCGGTGCGTCATTTGGCAATTGGGGCCTTTCGCGCTGACCCGACTGTCATGAAATAGTTTCGAGCACCGCTTGTCAGGCTACGGCCGGCAAGTCGCTGCCCGCAGCGACGTCAAACCTGGCTTTTTTGGCGCGTAGCAGGCGTCGTCCGGAATGACATTTGAGAAAAAATTCTGCAGTGGGATCAACTCAATTCTAGCTGTCCAGTCCTGTCCGCAAAAATATTCCCGCTTCTCTTTTTACCCAAATCACATCTACAACTCCCGCCGTTCCGTCCCCATGCAGGGGCGTATCGCGATCGTCACGGACGCGGGACGGAATGCGGTGGACGCGGGCTGCGCTTTTGACGAGATGCGCCTGGCTCGCGGACGGCGAAGTCGTGTGGTCCTGACGCCTCGACGCCGGCGTCAAGTTGGTGAAAGAAATTTCACCGATGGCGGTGACAAGAAAGCCCGATCACCGAGGAGAGCGCGAAGGAAACCGTTAAAACCATTGCGTGCGGGAATGCCGGGTGTTCCGGTGCGACCGTGGTGACAACACTCGTGTGCTACCTACACTTTGCGCACGAGGCTGCGGGTGCAACGGGCACCCGGCATTCCCCGCGCCCTGATTTCTCAAGGTGCGAAACGTTCACGCATAACCCGGGCAAATGGTGCCGCGGGATCGCGGAGTCGCGTCTTGATGTCATTGCGAGCGCAGCGAAGCAATCCATTCTTGCTTTCTTGTTGCATCATGGATTGCTTGGTCGCTTTGCTCCTCGCAATGACGGTCTCAAGTTATCGGGTAACCAAAGCCAAAAGGTCGCGCGCATTCGCTGCTGCGTCATAGCCGGCACGGCGCAAACAGCGCTTTTGCCGCTCTTGCGGCGGTTCATACGGGCTACCCTTTAACGCCCCGATCTTCTATGGTGCCCGCGAGTTTGTCTGATGCGAACCCGATAATTCATCGATATCAAAGGTTTGGGCAGAGAACCCAAAACCTTTGGAGGGCGGTTTGACGCGGTATATTTCGACACGGGGGGAGGCCCCTGATTTGGGCTTCTGCGACGTGATGCTGACCGGGCTGGCCCGCGACGGCGGCCTCTACGTGCCCGAAATCCTGGCCGCAGCTTTCGCCGGAAACCATCGCCGGGTTCTTCGGCCGGCCTTATTGGGAAGTCGCGGTCGAGGTGATCCGTCCGTTCGTCGGCGGCGAAATCGCCGACGCGGATCTCGGTCGCATGGCCAACGAGGCCTATGCCACCTTCCGTCATCCGGCGGTGGTGCCGCTGACCCAGATCGATCCGCATCAATTCATGCTGGAGCTGTTTCACGGCCCGACCCTGGCGTTCAAGGACGTCGCGATGCAGCTGATCTCGCGGCTGATGGATCATGTGCTGGCCCAGCGCGCGCAGCGTACCACCATCGTGGTCGCGACCTCGGGCGATACCGGCGGCGCCGCCGTGGATGCGTTCAAGGGCCTCGAGAATGTCGATCTGATCGTGCTGTTTCCGCACGGACGTATATCGGACGTGCAGCGGCGGATGATGACGACCACCGGCGCCGGCAACGTTCACGCGCTGGCCGTCGAAGGCACTTTCGACGACTGCCAGGCGATCGTGAAGGGGTTGTTCAATCATCACGGCTTTCGCGACGCGGTTTCGCTGTCGGGCGTCAATTCCATCAACTGGGCGCGGATCGTTGCCCAGGTGGTCTACTATTTCACCTCCGCGGTGGCGCTCGGCGCGCCGGCGCGGACAGTCGATTTCACGGTGCCGACCGGGAATTTCGGCGACATCTTTGCGGGCTATGTCGCCAAGCGGATGGGCTTGCCGGTGCGGTGGCTGCGGATCGCCGCCAACATCAACGACATCCTGCCGCGCACACTCAAGACCGGCATCTATGAAGTGCGCGAGGTGCACGCCACGGCTTCGCCATCGATGGATATCCAGGTCTCGTCGAATTTCGAGCGGCTGTTGTTCGAGGCGAGCGGCCGCGATGCCGGCATCGTTCGCCGGCTGATGGCATCGCTGAAGCAGTCCGGACGTTTCGTGCTGCCCGATGCGATGCTGGCTGAGATCCGCGAGGAATTCGACGCCGGCCGCGCCGACGAAACCGAAACCAGCGCTGCGATCCGCGCCGCCTGGCGCGAGGCCGGCGATGCTGGTCGATCCGCATACCGCGGTGGCGCTGGCGGTGGCCGATCGCGACACCTCGGATTCGCAGAATTCCCAACATCGTGCTGTCGACCGCGCATGCCGCGAAGTTTCCCGATGCGGTAGAGGCCGCCTGCGGCGTGCGTCCGGAATTGCCGGCCTGGCTTGAGGGCCTGATGACGCAAGCCCGAGCATATCAAGGTCATGAAGAACGATCAGGCGGAAATCGAGCGGTTCGTACAGTCGGTGAGCCGCGCCGCCAAGCAAGGAGTTGCCGGATGAGCGTCGATGTCACCAAGCTTCCCTCCGGCCTTACCGTCATCACCGATACCATGCCGCATCTGGAGACCGCAGCGCTCGGGGTGTGGGCCGGGGTCGGCGGCCGCGACGAAAAGCCCAACGAGCACGGCATCTCGCATCTGCTCGAACACATGGCGTTCAAGGGCACCGCGCGGCGCTCGTCGCGCGAGATCGTCGAGGAAATCGAGGCGGTCGGCGGCGATCTCAACGCCGGCACCTCGACCGAAACCACGGCCTATTACGCGCGGGTGATGAAGGCCGACGTGCCGCTGGCGCTCGACGTGCTCGCCGACATTCTCGCCAATCCATCCTTCGTGCCGGACGAACTGGAGCGCGAAAAGAGCGTCATCGTGCAGGAGATCGGCGCGGCGCAGGATACGCCCGACGACGTGGTGTTCGAGCATCTCAACGAATTGTGTTATCCGGACCAGCCGATGGGACGCTCGTTGCTGGGAACCGCGAAGACCCTGAAGGGCTTCGACCGCGATACGCTGCGCGGCTATCTTTCGACGCATTATCGCGGGCCCGACATGGTGGTAGCGGCGGCCGGCGCCGTCGATCACAAGCGGGTGGTGGAGGAAGTGACGCAGCGCTTCGCGAGCTTCGACGGCGACGCCGGCGCCGAAACCGCAAGCCGGCGATGTTCGGCAAGGGCGGCTCCCGCGTGGTGCATCGCGAACTCGAGCAGGCGCATCTGACGCTGGCGCTGGAGGGCGTGCCGCAAACCGACCTGTCGCTGTTCTAGCTGCAGGTCTTCACCAACACGCTCGGCGGCGGGATGTCGTCGCGGCTGTTCCAGGAAGTGCGCGAGAAGCGCGGGCTGTGCTACTCGATCTACACCTTCCATGCGCCCTATACCGACACCGGCTTTTTCGGGCTCTATACCGGCACCGATCCCGCCGACGCGCCGGAGATGATGGAAGTGATCGTCGATGTCATCAACGACGCGGTCGAGACCCTGACCGAAGCCGAGATCGCCCGCGCCAAGGCGCAGATGAAGGCCGGGCTGTTGATGGCGCTGGAAAGCTGCAGCTCCCGCGCCGAACAGCTGGCGCGTCACATGCTGGCCTATGGGCGTCCGCTGACGGTGGAAGAGCTGGTGACCCGGATCGACGCCGTCAGCGTCGAAATCGACCCGCAACGCGGCGAGGGGGCTGTTGTCGCGCAGCCGGCCTGCGGTGGTGGCGCTCGGCAGCGGCAGGGGTCTGGACACGGCGGTGGCTTTTGCGGAAGGATTGACCAGGTCGATGGCCAAGGCGCGCCTGCACTGAACGCGCGGCGGTGCGTTGAATCGGGATTCGGGCACGGGAGTTTGACGCATGGCCCTGTTTCGTTTGCCATCCAGCGGATCGGCGGCGCTCGCCCCGCGCGGTCACGGCCTGCTGCTGCGCGCGCCGCAGATGTCGGATTTTCTGCAGTGGGCGCATTTGCGCGAATCGAGCCGCAACTACCTGACGCCGTGGGAGCCGATCTGGCCGTCCGACGATCTGACCCGCTCGGGCTTCCGGCGGCGGCTGCGCCGCTATGCCGAGGATATCGCCGCCGACCGATCCTATCCGTTCATCATATTCCGCGAATCCGACGGCGCCATGATCGGCGGCATCACGCTGGCCAATGTCCGCCGCGGCATCGTGCAGGCCGGGACGATCGGATATTGGGTCGGGCAGCCCCACGCCCATCGCGGCTACATGACGGCGGCGCTGCGGGTGCTGCTGCCGTCGCTGTTCGGCGAACTCAATCTGCATCGCATCGAGGCCGCCTGCATTCCCACCAATGCGCCCTCGATCCGGGTGCTGGAGAAATGCGGCTTCGCCCGCGAGGGTCTGGCGCGGCGCTATCTCTGCATCAACGGCGTCTGGCAGGACCACTTGCTGTTTGGCCTGCTGCACGAGGATTTTCGCGGCTAACCTTGTTTTCGGATTTTGGTGCGCGCCTTGGGTTCGCCGCCATTGCGCTGTTATAACCCGCCGGCCGCGCGCTCCCTTCGAGGGCGCGTTAATTTTGGGATATCTTGGGAACGTCTGGATGATGCGGTAACGGGCTGATGATGCGGACGACGGGTGCCGGCCGGGCGCGTCGTCTGCGCGGCGCGCTGGCGCTTGCGGTTGCCGGCGCCGTTTTGTCGGGGTGCGGCGGCGGCAGCATGCTCGGCGACTCGTCCGATAATTCCGGCCCGTCGATCGAGCGACCGGTTCGGCCAGTTGTTCGGCTCGCGGTCGCAGGCCGTCGGCGAGAACCGCGCCGCCGCCGGTGGACAATGAATTGATCTGTCCCCCGGTCGCGCATTCGCGCCGGCGCGTCCACCTATGCGGTGGGCCTGCCGGGCAAGCAGGCGGTCGGCAACGATCTGCGTTACCAGGCGACGATCTCGCGCACCGCGCGCGATTGCACGCAAGAACGGCGACCAGATCACCGCGCGGATCGGCATTCAGGGCCGCGTCATCGTCCGGCCCGGCCGGAAGCGCCGGCGACGGTTGAGGTTCCGCTTCGGGTCGCCGTGGTGCAGGGCGGCGTCAGGAGAAGACGATCACCACCAAGGTCTACCGCACCACGGTGACGATGACGGCGGCCGGCAGCGATGCCGTTCAGTCTGGTTGCCGAGGACATCGTCTATCCGGTGCCGACCGCGGCGACCGGCAATTCCTACATCTTCTATATCGGCTTCGATCCGCAGGCGCTGACGCCGGAGCCGAAGGCGTCGAGCGCGCGGAAGAAGAAGTAGGCGCGAAAAAAACCGGCGCGATAGTCTCGCGCCGGCTTGTCGTGACACGAAGGCAGTTCGTCAGTTCAGCTTGGCGCGAACTTCGGTAATGCCCTTGGCCAGAAGGTCGTCGGCGACCTGGCCCTTGACCGATTGCGACAGGATGGTGGAGGCGGCGGTCGACCGCGGCATTGGCCGCCGCCGAGCGGACGTCGGCCACCGCCTGGGCCTCGGCCAGCGCGATTTTGCTCTCGGCGGTCTTGGTCCGCCGGGCGACGAAGTCTTCCATCTTGGTCTTGGCTTCGGCCGCGATGCGCTCGGCCTCGGCCTTGGCGCTGTCGATGATGTCCTGGGCCTCGCGCTCGGCACTGGCGCGACGGGCCTGGTATTCGCCGAGCAGCTTGGCAGCCTCGTCCTTGAGGCGGCGGGCGTCGTCGAGTTCGGCCTTGATGCGGTCGGCGCGGTGATCGAGCGTCTTCAGCACGGTGCGGTGGATGCCGATAGTAAACGAACACGCCTATCAGGATGACGAAGGCGACGGCGACCCAGAATTCCGGTTCGGAGAACATCGGTGTTATCCCTTCAAGGACGCGTCGACAGCGCTGTCCACCGACTTGCCATCGGGCAGCGACGCCGGTGAGCTGCTGCACGATCGCGGCCGCCGCTTCCGCGGCGATGCCGCGGACATTGCCCATCGCCGCCTGGCGCGTCGAGGCGATGGTCTTTTCGGCTTCCGCGAGTTTGACCGACAGCTGCTCTTCCAGCGTCTTGCGCTCGGCCTCAGAGGCCGCGTTCAGCTTTTCACGGGTTTCGGCGCCGATCGCCTGCGCCCGGGAACGCGCCGCGGCCAGTTCGTTTTCATAGGCTTTCAGCGCGCCGTCGGACTGCGTCCTTCAGCTTCTGCGCGTCCGCCAGATCGCCGTCGATCGCGTTCTGGCGTGCGTCGATCACGCCGCCGACGCGCGGCAGCGCTATTCGCGAGACGATCAGATAAAGCGCCACGAATGCGATCAGCAGCGACACCAGTTGCGAAGCAAAGGTGTCCTTCTGGAACGGCGGGAAGCGCGCGTTCGTGGCCGCATCGGCTTCGGTGTGGGCGGTCGTGCCCCGGCGTCGCCATGACTTTCAGCCACGGGCTTCTCCTGTTCGCTGGCGCGTTTCCGGCAAAAACCGGATACCGGTTTTGCGGCCGGAATAGCGCAGCCAAGTATGCCGGTCAGAGCGCGAACAGCAGCAGCAGCGCGATCAGCAGCGAGAAGATGCCGAGCGCTTCGGTCACGGCGAAGCCGAAAATCAGGTTGCCGAACTGGCCCTGGGCTGCCGAAGGATTGCGCACCGCGGCGGCGAGATAGTTGCCGAAGATGATGCCCACGCCTGCGCCGGCGCCACCCATGCCAATGCAGGCAATACCAGCGCCAATGTACTTCGCGGCAATCGGATCCATGAAACGAACTCCTTCTTGAGGTTTGGTGGTGAGGCCGGATCAGTGGCCCGGATGGATAGCATCGTTGAGGTAGATGCAGGTGAGGATGGTGAAGACGTAGGCCTGCAGGAATGCGACCAGCAGTTCGAGCGCGGTCAGCGCGATCATCATGCCCGAGCGGCAGCACGGCGCCGAGCGTAACCGGCAATGCCGAGGCCCGCCAGCATCGGAATGAAGCTTGCGAAAACCGCGAGCGCGATATGGCCCGCGAGCATGTTCGCGAACAGGCGCACCGAGTGCGAGATCGGCCGCAGGAAGAACGAGAACACCTCGATGAACACGACCAGCGGCAGGATGAAGATCGGAATGCCGCGACGGTACGAACAGTTTGAAGAATTTCAGGCCGTTCTTGTAGAAGCCGTAGATCAGGACGGTGAAGAACACCAGAAACGCCAGCGCCGCCGTGACGATGATGTGGCTCGAAACCGTGAACCCGTAGGGAATAATGCCGAGGATGTTGGAAACGGCAGCAGAACATGAAGATCGAAAACACCAGCGGGAAGAACTTCATGCCTTCCTTGCCGGCGTTCGATCGAATGGTGCTGGCGACGAACTCGTAGCTCAACTCGGCGATCGACTGGATGCGTCCGGGCACCATCCGCCGTCCGGCGACGCCGCCGATCATCAGCAGCGAAATCAGCGCGACCGAACCGAACATGTAGGCCGACGAATTGGTGAAGGCGATCTCCTGATTGCCGATATGGCCAATCGTGAAGAGCTTGTCGATGTGGAACTGTTCGATCGGATCGATCATCCGCGCGGCATCTCTGGACTACCGCCGGCCACGCCGGCGTTCTGCAATCAATCGGTCCGGCTTTCCGTGTTAACGGCTGGTGCGGTCCGGAGCCACGCCTGCCGATCTCACCACGTTGACCACGCCGGCGGTGAAGCCGAGCAGAACAAACACGATGAGCCCCCAAGGCGAGGTCGACAGCAAACGGTCGAAACCCCAGCCAAGCAACGCTCCGACAACAACGCCGGCGATCAACTCCGAAGAAAGCCGGAAACCGAGCGCCATCGCCGAGGCTCTGGCAGCTCCGTCTCCGCCTTCAGATCCGGGTTGGTCAGTCCCGATTTTGCGGCTGTCCCGAATTTCGGACAACCGGTGATCCAGACTTCCGAGCCTTGCGGAAAGCGCAGCTTCGTCGGACGACGATTGATCGCGACTTCCATTTCCGTGATCGTTCGTGCCGCCCGCCATGTTGTGGACACCCGAAACGATGATGCGGTTGATGGAAATGACGCCCCGTCACCCTCAAAAGCCGCGCGGACCATACTGACCGCATCTAATCAAGTCAAGATTGTGTAATAACCACTTACCGCATTGATTTAATTGGTCTTATCTCCGCTATGACGAACCCGAGGCCAGGCAATCGCCGCAGTGCAATAGCTCGGCATGTGATTGGCAAAAATCCGACGCGACGGACTGAGTTCGTCTTGACTAATTCATAACTTCGTAAGTTATGGGTTTTTATGCCCATCGCTTCGACAGAGATTTTTGCTGCCCTCGCCGACCCGCCGCGCAATCTTCGAGCGGCTGGCGCGCGATGGCGAGCAGACCGTGCGGGTGTTGACCGATCAATCCGGCGTTTCCCAGCCCGCGGTCTCCAAACATCTGGGTGTCCTGAAGCTTGCCGGTCTGGTGCTCGACCGCCGCGACGGACGCCAGACCCATTACAGCGCCCAGCCACAAGGCCTCGCGCCGCTGCTCGACTGGATGAGAATCTACGGCTCCTTCTGGCGCGACCGGTTCGATCGCCTCGAAACCCTGCTGAACAGGATGGACCAATGATCGAACTCGCCGCTGCCACCCGTTCGCTCGTCGTCGAGCGCCAGATGCCGCATCCGCGGGAAAAGATCTGGCGCGCGCTCACGCAAGGTCCGTTGATCGAGGAGTGGCTGATGCAGAACGACTTTCAGCCGGTCGTCGGCCACAGGTTCAATTTTCGAAGTCACGCCGATTCCGCTTTGGAATGGCGTGACCGACTGCGAAGTGCTGGCCGTCGAGCCTAACCGCCGGCTGGCCTATAGCTGGAACGCATCGGGCGACCAGGCGCTGGATGGCCTCAAGACGATCGTCACATGGACACTGACACCCTGCGAAGGCGGAACGCTGGTCCGCATGGAGCAGTCCGGCTTTCGGCCTCAGGACGAAGCCGGCTACCGCGGCATGGGCGGCGGCTGGCCGCGCATTTTGGCGCGGCTCGAGCAAGTCAGCTCGAAATCATAGCGACAAGGCGGGGCAACAAGGCCGCGCTCTTGCCTCGGGCGGCGCAATCCGGATCCGTCCGTCCGATAAAAATATTCCGCCGGTTCCTTCCGACGCCTGATGACGATCGATCTTGCATCGCCCTGACGGGTCTGTTGGGATGACCGCGAATATCCACATCTCCGAGGGAGACCGCATGCCGCGCCAGGTCGATTACTATTTCTCGATTCAATCGCCGTGGGCCTATATCGGGCACAAATTTTTCCAGGACGTCGCAAACACCTACGATCTCAAAGTGAATTACAAGCCGGTGGTGCTGGTCGACCTGTTCTCCGAAACCGGCGGCCTGCCGTTGTTGAAGCGTCATCCGGTCCGTCAGCGTTATCGGATGGTCGAACTGCAGCGCTGGCGCGACAAGCGCGGCCTGAACTTTCATCTGCAACCGGCGAATTGGCCCTTCAACGCGCGGCTGGCGGACGGGGTTGTGATCGCGGCGGTCGAGGCTGGCCATGATCCCGATCCATTTCTGCGGCGGGCTTTTGCAGGCGTCTGGGAAGGCCAGCTGGACCTCACCGATCCCGCGATGCTGGCCAAGATGGCCGACAATTCGGGGCTTCCCGGCCAGCAGCTGGTTCGAGCGTTCGGGGTCCGACCAGATCAGCGCGGCCTACGAGCAAAACCGCCAGGATGCGCTGGCTGCCGACGTGTTCGGATCGCCGGTCTATGTGCTCGACGGCGAGGTATTCTGGGGGCAGGATCGGATCGAATTGGTCGCGGACGCGTTGAAGTCCGGCCGCGCTCCCTATCGTTCGCAGGCGTAGGATAAAGTACGGGACAGGAAGACCGGACCAGTTTTGAGGCGGAGTACCCCGTGATGACAGCGAGATCGCCCTCGAAATTCTCCACACTATTCGCCGCCACCGCCGTGATTTCGCGCGTTGCATTTTGCCTCGGCGGAATTTGCGGCGGAATGGGCGCCGCTGCGGCGCAGCCGATGCCGGATGCCGAGAACGGCCGCTACGCGCTATCGCCGGTTGCCGATGGCGTGATCAGGCTCGATACAAGGACCGGCGCGGTGTCGACCTGCACCAATACCGGCAACGGCTGGGCCTGCTATCTCGTGCCCGACGAACGCGCAGCGCTGGATGCGGAAATTGGCCGGTTGCAGGACGACAATGAAAAGCTGAAGGCACAATTGGCGGCGCGCGAACCTGTAGTCACTGGCAAGATCGACGAGCCGCTGCCGAAAGGGGAACTCGCTGAAAAAGGCCGAGCCGAAGGCGACCGATGGCGAACGCAAGATCGAAATTCCGCTGCCGAGCGATCAGGACATGAATCGCATGATGTCGTTTCTGGAACAGGCTTGGCGGCGGCTGGTCGAGATGGCCAACCGGATGCAGAAGGATGTCAGCGGCAAGATTTGAGCGGGAAGTCCGTTGCGGCTTCCTCGGGTCGTCCCGGCGAAGGAGCCTGTGAACCTATCTGAAAGCGGGCGCCTGCGGCGGCGGGTGATGTTGGCGAGGCAATCTGGTCCGGTTTCACGCTGCGGAAGCAGGCATTGCCCTCAAGCGCAGGGCAATGGTGAGGTTGTGGGCGAGCGCGTGCCACAGCCCGATCGCTTGCACCTTGGCAAGTCCTCGCACCAGAAGCGTGCCGAAGCCCCGGTTCTTGAGGTTTGCGTTGACCCGTTCGATCCGTCCCCTCTTTTTCATGATCGCCTCTGCCTCGTTCGTGGTCATCCGCTGCCGCCAGTCCTTGATCGTCTGCGGCTCTTTTTCTCGCTGCTTTTGCCGCGCCAGCAGCGTCTTTGGCTTGACGTCGGTGCGATCCCTGGGTGGATGAATGTAGACGCCGACGGGCGTTTCAGGCCGGTTGCTGAGGGTTGCAATATCATCGATCTGCGCGAAGCCGGTGTCCGCCAGCACGCGTTTGATCGGCCGCCCGAGCCGTTGCTCGCTCGCCTCGAACATGGGCCGCACCAGACCGCTGTCGTTGCGCCGGTCCGTCGCCATGATCGCGGTGACGAAGCCATGATCCGTCGTTGCTGCAATCTGCACATTGTAGCTCGCCCGCACCGCTCCGTCCGCGCACCGCATGCGCCGCGCCTGCGGATCGGTGAGCGACGCCCGTGCCTCTTTTTGCTTGGCTACCTCTTTCGGGCTCTG
>CAVSOS010000044.1:0-103669 GCA_963729395.1 uncultured Pseudomonadota bacterium
GTCTGAGGCCAGACTGAGGTTGCTGAAACCACTCAACCTGGAGACAACGATGTTGCTCGATCATTCTTCCGACGGACTGGCCGCTATCCGCACGCATATTGGCGCAAGTTTTGTGTCGTTGGAACTGAGCCGTTCGAACTGGCTGGTGACGTCGCTGTCGCCGGGCAAGGGCGAAGAAGATGTCCAAGCACAGCGTCGCGGCCGGCGATGTTGCCGGCTTGATGAAGCGTTCGAGACCTCCGGTGAAGGCGGAGGCCATCACCGGTGAGAGTTATCCGATCATCACGATTGAGGAGGCCGGGCTTACGGGTTCTGGCTGCACCGTGTTCTGCAACAGAACGGCATTGAGAGCTACGTGGTCGATCCGGCCTCGATCGCGATGCCGCGACGGCGCAGGCGGGCCAAGACGGACCGGCTCGACGGTGAGACGCTGCTGCGGGCGCTTCTCGCCTACAAGCGCGGCGAGCCGCGGGTGTGCGCGATGGTGGTTGCGCCTTCGCCGGAGGAAGAAGACCGGCGAAGGCTGTGTCGCGAGCGCCAGACACTGATCGCCGAGCGGATCACCCATGTGAACCGGATCAAGGGGCTGCTGTTCGCGCAGGGGATATCCGACTACGGGCCGCTGCGGCGCGATCGGCGGGCGCGGCTTGCGGCGTTGCGCACCGGAGATGGACGGGTGCTGCCGTCGCATTTGAAGGCGCAGATCGGCCGCGAGCTTGATCGGATCGAACTGCTTCTGGAACAGATCAAGGCGGTCGAGGTCGGACGGGATGCTCTGCTGGCCGCAGCCAGGAAGCCTGCAGAGAAGCCCGCAGACGGAAAGGCCGCGCCGGAGCCGGTGGCGATGCTGCTGGCTTTGAAAGGGCTCGGCGCCAACTTCGCCGCCGTTCTCTGGTCGGAGGCGTTCTACCGGCAGTTCGCCAACCGCCGCCAGGTCGCCGCCTATGCGGGCCTTGCGGCAACGCCCTGGCAAAGCGGAGGCATCCGGCACGAGCAGGGCGTGTCGAAGGCCGGCAATCCCAGGCTGCGGACCACGATGATCCAGCTCGCCTGGCTGTGGATACGTCACCAGCCGCAGTCGGCCCTGACGCGCTGGTTCAAGGAGCGTAGCCCGCAAGGCCGCAAGCGCGCGATCGTGGCGCTGGCGCGCAAGCTTCTCGTGGCGTTGTGGAAGTATATCACCCAAGGCCTCGTCATCGAGGGGGCTGTGATGAAGCCAGCCGCCTGATCCGGGACCGGGCCCAGCGGCAAGCTCCGTCGCCCGCACGCAACGAAAGAACCATAACCTATCTGCCGAGGCCCGATCAGTCTCGGAAGATCCGGGTGGACGAACCGATGGATTGCATGGCTTCAAACGCCGCAACGAAGAATGGCCTCGTCCTCTCGAGCCTGCCCGCCGCAAGCGGAATCCTGGTGCGGTCGCCTCGCGCGACGACCGAATGTGAGTTTGATCTGGCAAGCAACCCAGATCGCCGAACCGGCTCGAACCTTGGATCGCAAATGCGAGGATTGCAGATGCCCTGACCCAACCGCCAACACGAGGAGTTCCTGTCGTGCCCGACCGACCAGGCACGATGACGTGCTCGATCAACTCAAGGCCAAGCCGCTGCGCGCCGGCCCTAAAGCGCCGGCCTTGGCTTGATCTGCGCGCGTCATCCTGCACCGCCCGTGGTCGGGACGAAGAGGTGGCCGCAGTCGAACAAAAAAAGTGACTCCTCATCTTGACTCACACATTCCCCATGTGAGCAATCCACCGTTTTCTTCGCTGCGACATGGATTGCTTCGCTTCGCTCGCAATGACGGTGGACGCGGGTTTAATGCCGGATGCCGAAAATCTGCCTGGCTTCGGCAGGACTGGCGATCTCGCGACCGGCGCGGCGGGCGCAGGCCGCGAGGCTCTCGATCAACTGCCCGTTCGATGTCACCTTGGCGCCGTCCGGCTGATAGAACGTATCCTCAAGCCCGGTACGCAAGTGGCCGCCGAGATCGGCGCAGCGCTGATGCAGCGGCCAGATTTCCGCCCGCCCGATCGCGGTCACCTGCCAGTGGGCTTCCGGCAGTTTCAGCTTGAGCAGGATCGGCAGCAATTCCGGATCGGCCGGCATGCCCGAGGCAACGCCCATGACGAAGTTATATTCCAGCGGCCCGGAATACATCCCGGTCTGCCGGTACATTCCGACGCAGCGCACGATGCCGACGTCGAAGCATTCGAATTCAGGAATCGTCCCGGCGGCCTTCATCACCTCCAGATAGTCCGCGATCTTTTCGACCGCGTTGTCGAACATCATCGGCGGCCACGCCCAGGTGTTGTCGCTCTTGACCTTGAGATAATTCAGCGAGCCGGCGTTGCAGGCCGCCATCTCGGGCCGGGTCTCGCGCACGCAATCGAGCGCGCCGGAATAGTTCGGGCCCGAAGTGCCCGTGGTGTGATTGATGATGACGCCCGGGCAGGCCTCGCGGATCGCCTGCTGGATCTCGCGGGACACGCTGACCTCCCAGGACGGCAGGTGTCCCTTGTTCGGTGCCTGCTGACGCAGATGGATATGCATCACGCTGGCACCGGCGTTGAAGGCTGCCTTGGCCTCGCGCGCCATTTCCTCCGGCGTAACCGGCACGTGATGCTGTTTCGGGTCGGTGAGCACGCCATTCAGCGCGCAGGTGATGACGGCCTTGTCGCCCATGGAGCAACTTTCAATTCTTGTTTGCGGAATATGCTTACGGACTATTCTTGGCGGATCATGCGTCCCGCCAGTTCCTGCTTCTTGCGTCCACGCGCTATCGGCCGATACGGGACCGCGATTACAGCCGCCCTTGACGGAAGCCGGTATTGTCGAGCGCGCCCGGATCACTCCGGTAAATCGCCAGATCCCGTGAACCCGAGAAAATCGCGCGCGGCTGCAATCCGTAGAACCGGCGGATCGAATGGCTGAAATGCGTCGAGTCGGGGTAGCCGATATCCTGCGCGAGATGGGCCAGATTGATGTCCTCGTTGACGAAATGCAGCAGATGCCGCGCCCGTTTCCAGGCGCGAAACGCGCGAAACGATACGCCGGTCTGCTCCTTGAACAGATGCAGGAACCGGGATGGCGACAGGTTGACCGACGCCGCGCAATCGGCCGCCGTCATCTTGCTCCCGGAAAAATCGTTGAGGCTCAAAGCGGCGCGCCGGATGCGCTGATCGATGTTGCGGTCAGGCAGTTCCTCGCCAAAAACCAGCCGGTCGAAATCGGCGGTGGTAAAGCCGCCGCGCCGTCGCTGACAGCGCAAGGTCTCATAGGCGGCCCGAATTCGTTGCGCGATGTCGGGAGATTCCGTCCCGGAAACTCTCGCGCTCAGCGCAACCAGGGCCGTGGGCTCGACCGTTTCCGGCTCAATGACCAGGCAGATGATCGAGGGATATTCGCTTTCGACGCTGTGGGTCACGTAAGGCGGAACGACCCTGACCTCGCTGATCGTCTCCAGCTTGCCCTCGGTGATTTTGAGGCTTCCCTGCATCGCGGCATAAAGGCTGAAGCCACCGCTGGTTCGCTTTCGCGGCCTGCCCAGCAGCCCGGCATAAAACACCCGTTCGGGGCTGATGAGCATCAGCCGGCCGGATTCTCGCCGATCGTCGTCATTCATGGTCCGTCCCTCCCGGGAACGATCTGATGCTTCCTGGCGCCTTGCGCGGGCTCTCTCACGGAGCCTTGCCAGAATACAGCAATCGCGCCGGATGTCACCGACGCAAATATCGGGGAATGCTGGAGATTCGGACGATTTGCGGGGCCGTCGCGCCCGCTTCAGGAACGCCGCGCGACCTTCTGCTCTATGCCGGCGAGATCTTCCGCGGCGACGGCCCTCTTGAACCCATCGCGCTGCTGCAGGCGCTGCCAGTAGGCGGCGACATTGGGCCCGAAATCCTTGGCAAGCCCGATATTTTCCGCAAGCCGCAACGCGTATCCGACCACGATGTCGGCCGCCGTGAACCGATCGGCGCACAGCGTTTCGGCCTTGCCGGTCGCGGCTTCGACGGCCCGCAGGCGGCCAAGGAACCATTTGGCGTAATCGCCCGCCACTTGCGGATTGCGCCTCTCCTCCGGTTCGAGCTGGCTGTAGCGGAGCACCAGCGTTTGCGGAAAGGTCAGCGTGGCATCGCTGAAATACATCCAGTTCAGGAATGCGCCATAGGCGGGATCATTGACATCGACCATCAGCGGCGTCGGTCCATAGCGGGTGCCGAGATAGTGACAGATGCCCGAAGACTCCGTCATTTTCGTTTCGCCGTCGATCATGAAGGGAATGGTGCCGAGCGGATTGATCGCGAGATATTCCTTGGCGAACACCCGCGGCGGGAACGGCAGCATTTTCAGCTCATAGGGCAGCCCGAGCTCTTCCAGCATCCAGAGCGGACGAAACGAACGCGCCGCGGCGCAATGATAAAGTGTGATCATCCGGCCTTCCCCTGTTTACGATTTACGGCATGCCCGTGGTCTTGCATAGCACAGCGAACGGCGTCGGTATCGTCAGCCTTCTTCGCCGCCAGTCAGATATTCGCCCCCTCGATGATATTGCCGAACCGGTGCCAGCCCTGCCCTTCCCAGCGTTGCAACTGCATCTGCCGCAGCGGATGGTGGTTGGTGGGACTGGTGTTGACGCGAACACCGGGCAGCAATGTAGCAACCTCGACATCCCTGAGATTGTTGGCCTCCCGCATGATATTTTCGCGGGAAAGGTTTCCATTACACTGCTCAAGCAATTTGCGCAGCACGGAAGTGACGGTGTATGCGTAGGTGTTGAGCGCCTCCTTCGGGTTTCCATCACTGAAGTACTTGGCCATGAATTTCATGTAGTCCTTCATGCCGGCGTCTTCGGCCCAGGCTTGATCGGACGGATCCTTGATGTAGACCGAAGTGATCAGGCCCTGGGCCCGCTCGACCCCGGCGGGGATGATCGTGGAGGCCACCGACGCCGCGCCGCTGGTAACGAAGTGCATCGGCTTCCAGTCGAGCTCGTAAATCTTCCGGATCGATTGCGCGGCGAATTTTGCCGTGGTGCCCGAAATCAAAATATCGGCGTTGGTCGCGCGCAGGGAAACGATCTGCGAATTGATCGTCGGATCGGTGACCTCGTACGACAGCGCCTTCACGGCAGAGTCATACCGGGCGCCCAGCACGTCGCGCAATCCGTTGACGAAATCCTTGCCGAGATCGTCGTTCTGGTACAGCAGCGCAAACTTCGCATCCGGCTTCTGGCTCAACGCATATTTGGCGAAGATCTGCGCCTCGACCCTGGAGCTCGGCGCAAAGCCCATGGTCCAGGGATAATTCTGGTAGTCGCCCCACTTGTCGCCGTTAACCGCCAGGAACAGGTGAGGCACCTTGTTTGAATTGATGTACTTGACCACCGCCGAATTCGGCGCCGTGCCGAGCATCGAAAACAGAAAGGCGACGTTGTCCGATTCGATCAGGCGCCGGGTCTGCTCGACCGTTTTCGCCGGATTAAAGGCGTCGTCGTAATAGATGAAATTGATCTTGCGGCCGGCGATACCGCCCTGGTCGTTGATCATCCGGAAACAGGCATCCTGGCATCTTGCGATGGTGCCCAATGCGGAGACCGGGCCGCTCAGCGATGTGGTGGATCCGATCTTGATCTCGGTGGCGGTAACTCCGGGCGTCTCCTCCGCACGGGAAGGGCCCGCAAGAGCGACCACACCGGCCGCGGCCGAGCCGGCCAGCAGCGAACGACGATTGAGCGAAGTCATGGCTTCCTCCCAGGTTGTGCTGAATCTTCGAACCTATTCTTTATTTTTGTTCCATGCCCGGCAGCGTGCCCATCATCTTGCACAGCACCATCAGCATCACCTCGTCGGCGCCGCCGCCGATGGAAGTGAGCCGGCTGTCGCGATAGGCCCGGCTGACCGGCGTCTCGTTCATGAAACCCATTCCGCCCCAGAACTGCAGGCAGGCATCGGTCAGTTCGCGACCGAGCCGCCCTGCCTTGAGTTTGGCCATGGTCGCCAGCCTGGTCACATCCTCGCCGGCGACCAGCGCTTCGCCTGCGCGATAGATCAATGCGCGCAGCAATTCCACCTCGGTCTGCATTTCCGCGAGCTTGAAGTGAACCGTTTGATTATCAAGGATGCTCTGGCCGAACGCCCTGCGGTTGCGGGTGTATTCGATGGTCTCGGCGATGATGGTTTCGTGGGCCTTGAGGCAGGCCGCAGCACCCCACAGCCGCTCCTCCTGGAATTGCACCATCTGGTAGGTGAAGCCGTGGCCTTCCTCGCCGATGCGATTGCGTTTCGGCACCCGCACATTGTCGAAGAAAATCTGCGCGGTATCGGAGGAGCGCATGCCCATTTTGTCGAGCTTGCGCGCGACCTGAACACCCTTGGTCTTCATCGGCACGCAGATCAGCGACTTGTTGCGGTGCTTCGGCCCGTCGCCGGTATTGGCGAGCAGGCAGATCCAGTCGGCCTGCACGCCATTGGTGATCCACATCTTGCCGCCGTCGATGACGTAATCATCGCCGTCGGCGCGGGCATGGGTCTTGATCGACGCGACGTCCGATCCGGCGCCCGGCTCGGAGACGCCGATGCACGCCACCGCATCGCCCGATATGGCGGGCGCCAGAAATTCGCGGCGCACCTCGTCCGATCCAAACCGCGCCAGCGCCGGCGTCGCCATATCGGTCTGCACGCCGATCGCCATCGGCACGCCGCCGCAGCGGATCGCGCCAAGCTCCTCGGCCATCATCAGCGCGTAGCTGTAATCCAGCCCCTGTCCGCCAAATTCCACCGGCTTGTTGAGGCCGAGAAATCCGAGGTCGCCGAGCTTCTTGAACAGCTCATGGGCCGGGAAGATGTCGGCCTTCTCCCATTCATCGACGAACGGATTGATCTCGGCCGCGATGAATTTCTGCAGGATGCGGCGGGGTTCGTCATGGTCGCTGCTGAAGAGCATGTTTGGGTCGGTCTCCAATCGGAGTTTGGCATTTTTTCAACTTGCACGTCATGGCCGGGCTTGTCCCGGCCATCCACGTCTTTCTACGCTCTAACAACTAAGACGTGGATGCCCGGGACAAGCCCGGGCATGACGACGAATATCCCTCACAATCCCATCTGCCGGCTGGCCAGATCCTTCATGATCTCCTCGGTGCCGCCGCCGATCGCATTGACCTTGACCTCGCGGTAAATGCGCTCGACTTTGATGCCGCGCATATAGCCGGCGCCGCCGAAAATCTGCACCGCCTCGGAGGCGCAGAACGCCATGGTCTGCGTCGCCTGATTCTTCATCATGCAGATTTCGGCGACCGGATTTTCGCCCTGTTCGAGCCGCCACGCCAGCATTTCCAGCATCGCCTGCGACGCCGCGACCCGTTGCGCCATGTCGACCAGCTTGTGCCGGATCACCTGATGCTGCGAGATCGGCTTGCCAAAGGTCTTGCGCTCTTTCGCGTAGGCGATCGCCTCATCGAGGCAGACGCGGGCATAGGCCGTGCAGCTCGCCGCCATGCCCATGCGCTCGCTGTTGAAGTTCTGCATGATCAGCTTGAAGCCCTGGCCTTCCTCGCCGATCAGGTTTTCGCACGGCACGCGGCAATCGTCGAAATGCAGCGTCGCGGTGTCCGACGCCCACCAGCCCATCTTCTTGAGTTTGGTGCGCGACAAGCCCGGCGTATCGCCTTCGATCAAGAGCAAGCTGACGCCGCCGGCGCCCTCGCCGCCGGTACGAACGGCGACGGTCAGATAGTCGGCCCGCATGCCGGATGTAATAAAAGTCTTCTCGCCGTTGACGACGTAATGGTCGCCGTCGCGCCGCGCTTTGGTGCGCAAATTGGCCACATCGGAGCCGCCGCTGGGCTCGGTAATCGCCAGCGCCGAAATCTTAGCCCCCGACAGCACCTCCGCCAGCACCCGCGCCTTGATGTCGGGGCGCGCGGCGCGCGCGATCGGCGGCGAGCCGATGGTGTGGCTCATCAGGCTGGCGCTGATCCCCCCGGCGCCGGCGCGCGCAAGCTCCTGCGAAGCCACGATCTTCATGAACTGGTCGGCGGGAACGCCGCCGCACTCTTCCGGGAAGCCCAGCGCCAGCAGCCCTATCTCGGCCGCCTTGGCATAGAGCGTCGCGCGGAAATTCGCCGGCTTCATCCCACTGGCTGGCATAAGGCTCGATTTCACGCGAAACAAAGCTGCGCATCACGTCGCGGAATGCTTCGTGAACTTCCGTATAAAACGGGCTCTGCGCCCGGCTGCGCTCCAGCATCGTCTTCTCCCGCTTACATCATCATGGCCCGTGTCGGCTGGAGCACACTTGCGTCGAGTGGCTGGCCGCGGGCCGGCCCGCCCCCGTCCCGGCCAATCAGCCCAAGCGACCCGACGCTCGCCCGCTTTTGGGCCAAGGACCTTGATCCCGACTTATTTGTAACTACAATAATTCGATGAAGATCACGTTCGATCCGGCAAAGCGGGCGAGGACGCTAACGGACCGCAGTCTCGATTTCGCGGACGCCGTCGAGGTATTCGCCGGCAAAGCGCTGAATATTCCGGACGAACGCCGCGAGTATGGCGAGCCCAGGATTATCACGGTGGGATTGCTGCGTGGGCGAATGGTGATCGTGGTTTGGACGCCGCGCGGCAACGGGCGGCACGTCATTTCGATGAGGAAAGCCAATGATCGGGAAAAAGCGCGCTTTGGGAAGCGACTTGAAGAAAGTTGATCGGCACGTCATTCAGCCGTATGAATATGACGAGGTGCCCGAACTGACCGAAGAAATGGCCGAGCGTGGCGACCTTTATCACGGTGACAGGCTGATCCGCCGGGGCCGGCCGAAATCCACCGATCCCAAGCAACAGATCACCTTGCGGCTGGATGCCGCGGTGCTTCGCTGGTTTCAGGAGAGCGGCCCGGGCTATCAATCCCGCATCGGCGCCGCGCTCAAATCGCACATGACGCGCAAGAAGGCGGCGGCGAAGACATCGCGTGGAAAGGCCCCGGCCAGAAAAAAGACGGGATAGGGCTTCGGGATGGAACGGTGCCGAATGGCTGGCTTGAGCCGCGGATCGACCCTGCAGCATGCCGGCAATCCCAAGGTCCTCGTCGAGGTCGGGCCAGTGAATGCCCATCGGCATCAACTCGAAGCGCCGACGCTCCGCGGCGCTGCCCTCGCGCAGCCCGGGATACCACTTCAGCGGGGTCGCGATCCTGCGGCCGTCGGCAAGAGTCACCACCAGCTCGACGGCGGTGATGGGGCTTAAGATCAGGCGGCGTCAGACCGCCGGAGCTTCGGAGGAGGTTTTGCTCGTTCGCCACTATGCCTGTCTTATCCCCCGCCTTGCGGTCGTGAAACGGCCGTGATTGAAACACCCGCTCGGCGTTGCCGGCAAATAGAATAAGCGAGACCTGGTGCTCCTCCCTTTTCAGGCTCCTTTAGGCGGCGGCGACGCGTTCCCAGCTTCCGGATGACGAAAGAATCACTTACGGTTTCCGCGGGTTGAGGTGAAATACGCCAATGATCCCTCGCGAAGGCCAAGCTGAACCCGCGAAATCTCGCGCTAAGGGCTTCGGCAAACCTGCGGTGCTTTACGAAGCCGGCGTTCGCCATTTGCGGGGCGGCGCACATCTCGATGCCCAGCTTTGTTGCCAGCAGGCTCTCGCGATGGATCCCCATCACGCGGACACGATGCACTTGATGGGTTTGATAACGCTCCATGCCAACCGACACGATCTCGCCGTCGAGTGGATATCGCGGGCGATCAAGCAAGAGCCTAAACCGGAGTATCTTACGAGCCTCGGAAATACGCTGCTAAAACAGGGTCGACGCGAGGAAGCCCTCAAGACCTTCGATAAGGCCGTCCAACTTAGGCCCGATAGTGCCGAGTTATGGAAAAATCTCGGCGATGTCCTTCAGAAACTGGAGCGACCGGATGAGGCACTGCTGAGCTTTCAGCATGCGCTCAAGCTCGATCCGCACAACTCCGAGGCCGCAGATAAGAGTACGTCTCTCCTTTCCGAGTTGAGCCGGCTGAAATAACCGTCAGCTCTTAATGTCATCCGGGTCAATCGGGTCGGTCCAGCCGTGGCCGGTCACTTCCGGGTTTACACTCAACTTCGGATCGTATCGCCGCGCGGCAACAACTGACGCTATGTGCCAATCATTCGATCCCCGCTTCGGCGCAAGCGAGGAGCTTCGTAATGAGGCCGGGCGTTTTGCCGGCTCAGAGCCCATATGTGCCCTTGTCAGCATGCTGCCTCTCCCGCATGCGCGCGGCTAATTGTCGAAACCGACAAACACCGTCGCTTCCTCGACTGACTTTCGTTCGGACACCACCGCATTTGCCGGGAAGCTTTCATCCGGCCAGCCCAGCGCGATGCTTTTCATGATGACCTGATCGTCAGCTATTCCGGCATGCTCACGCACCACCGGCGATTGCATGATGCCCTGGCTGTTAATCACGGCGCCGAGCCCGCGAGACCAGGCGGCATTGACCAGGGCGGTCGCCACAGCGCCGCAATCGAAGGGCGTATCGTCGCTGCCGTCCAGCACGCGGTCATAGGTCACGATCACGCATACAGGCGCGTCGAATTGACGGAAGCCGCGCAGCACCCAGTCCTGGCGCATATCCTTGTCATCTCGCGCGATCCCCATCGCGGAGAACAATTGCTTGGCGACGCCAACCTGCCGGTCGCGGTGCTGACCTGCAAAGGGCTGACCCGTGCGGAACTCGCGCGACTGCGGTACGCCTGCCACCATCCGCTCCGTGTTGCCGGCGCGGATCCGATTTAGCGGTTCGCCGGTGATGACATAGAAATTCCAGGGCTGGGTGTTCATTGACGACGGAGCGCGTATCGCCAAACCGATGATTTCCTCAATCAGCGCCTTGGGTACTGGATCGGGTTTGTAACCGCGGATGCTCCGGCGGCCGAGGATAACGTCATCAAACTGCATTTGTCTGGGATTCCCGGGGTGACACCTGAACTTGCCTGGATATTTGCGGTTTCCCGGCCTTCGCGCAAGATTGACGTGAGGTTCAGATAGCTATCGTCACTTCGGGGCAGCCGATAGTGGTCAATTTCCGATTTTCCGTATTTTTCTTGACCCCGGACGCAAATCAGCTTGTTAGGACGCGTACTCATAAATCCAGAAACCCCCATGGACTTAGTGTCCGTATCACGCGCTCAGAAGCGGACATCTAGCTTTGTGCTGCCAAAAGCGAACTTAGGCGAGATCTCCTGGATCAGAGTGGTGATGGTTCCGACTAGCAGACTTTAACAATGACCTAAGTGATCTAATAGCCATTCCGTAACCGGTATTTGAGAGACGATAGCGACGCTTCGAGTGCGAATGTTCGCCAGAGATTTCGTAGTACGCGTAAAAGTCTTGATTGAAATAACGGCTAACGTTGTCCTTGTGCTTCGGCGGAGCATTCACAAAAGTTGTCTGGATCATTCGCGAGATTTGGGTCGTTGAGAAGAAGGGACGGTTTTCCTCCCCCGCCCATGCCCCGAGCAGCGCAATTAGGATGGACTCTTCTAATTTGACTTCATTGATGTCGACTAATTGGGCCAGTGCCGTTGCAACGACAATGTCGTCTGGCAGATCAGGGCCAACAAGTATGTCCACCGCCTCCAGATATTCGGGAAGGCTGGCGTCGTTCTTAAGTAAGGCCGCGCCCCGGGAGCTGGCAATTTGTTCGAGTCCCATGCGACGTTGCTGCTCGTCTCGCCGCCTAAACTCTTCTGAGGATATGTCGTCGCCCGGCCGCTTTCTTGAGACAAGGCGCTTGTATCGGATAGTTTCGTCTGAGTCGACAAACACTACGCGAAAGGATTTGCCCAGCGTTGTCATTGCTTCCTTAAGATAGTCGACCTCCTGTGAAGAACGGAAACCCGAAACAATTACCGGAGAGCCTAGGTTGTCTGCAATATATTCAACGACTTTTTCGGCTGCGATCTCCGGCTTTTGAGCCAGTGCGTCTTCAGCGAAGTCGCCAATTGAAATGTCGCCGCGATAACCGTGGCGATAATAGTAATTCAGATACATGAAATCGCTCGCTTCAACGTGTAGATATCCGAATTTTCGAGCGAGGTGCTGGCTAGCGGTCGTTTTGCCTGCACAAGTGTATCCGGACAGTATCAGGTTGGATTTGCGATCGAGGCCGAGTTCAAGTTGCTTTGGCCCAGCGGTCAGAAAGTACCGCCTGGTCAGAAAATCAAATAGTTGCTCGAATCCCTTGCGCCTAAAGTCTACGCGGTCAGCCTCGGCGATTGGCAGCATGCCAAAGGGGATTGCGTGGCCGATTGGCGCGAACCACTTGTTGAAGGACCCGCTGTCTAGCCAAGGATAGACCAAGTTACTTTCAAATTTGATTTCCGTATCGGTGATTTGACCCGTTTGGATTCCAACAAAGATGAGATAGTCATCGTTGACCTGCCAACTTGCCCTAAGATTCTTTGGCACGTGCAGGAGTATGTCCGATCGCACTGAGGCCGACCTTTGATTTCCGTGGAACCGGAGTAGTGCGTCCAAGTTCGAGAAGGTTTGACCTTGCATCCAGTACTTGATTTCGAGGCCAGGAATTTCGTTTCCGTCGTTGCTCAACGCATCGATCTTAACGGACGTATCTTCGAGGATAAATGGGTGATTGTCGGTCGATAAGTCTGCCTTCGCGCATTGTCGAAGCGCGCTGGAGATCAAGCCCAAGTGGAGGCGAGCGCAAGCCACTATACGTACGCTAGCCGGCTGGTTCACAGGCCGTCCAGACCGTTTCAAAGTAATCATGATACTTCTGAGCAAATCGCGTCGACATCGCAACGTGTACAGCGGGTGCGTATTTACTCTCGTCACCCTGGAAAACAGGACCTGCGACAAGATCGTCGTCAACCCTCACAAAGCTGTGTTGAGCCATGGCCGGGAAGCGACGCAGTTCAACCCGCCTTCCGAAGTCCGATTTCAGTGCATCCAACTTTTGTAAAAGCCCCGGCAAACGGAGCTTAGCATTGGCGGTCATGTGTTCGTCGTCAGGGATCAAGAGTTGCACGTGGAGCGCCTGATTGTGTCGAAGTGCTTCAAAGAGTGCGTGATCCTCGCTCTGAGGGTCTAGGAAGTCTTCAACAAATCTCGTGCAAGATGCACCCATCACCTGAACGGATCGCCGCGCCTTCGCTACTAACCGGGCGTAATAAGCCTTATCATGCCGACTAGCCAATAAACCACGAACGCCCATCTGCTCGTAGCGGGCCAATTCCTTAAGTGGTTAAATCGAGATGGCATAAGTCAATAGAAACACCAGTCCACCGGAAATGACGCCGCCTATGAGCCCAACGCGCTTCGTGTCGTTCGGGTCTAGATAGTAGAAATAATAAATGCCCGCGATAAGCGTGATCGCTGCAACGACGAGCAAAAGCAGCAGCCATTTTGGTACAGGAACGTTTTCCGTCACGAACATGATCAAGGTCGCCCTACAAATAGCAGTTCACGTCTCGGCATTGCGCCGAGAGCGTGACTATGCTCCCGCGAGTGGACGGAGACGTTAGAAAACGTATCCTCGAAGAATCGCTTGATTTCAGACTCGTTAGGATGTGCGCTTGTCACATAAGACAGAACAACCTGCGACTTCCGGTGCGTTCGAATGAAAGAGAATAGCCGTTCCTGGAATGAGCTCTTCATTGCCCAATCCAGCATCCACTTAGGTCTGCGAAGCAATCGAATGTCGGAATCCGCATCAATGCTTTGCTCCCAAATGCGATAGTTTGCTAAGCCTTCCAAGAAGTGGTAACGGCGCCAGTAGTCATCTCGATTGTAGCGAGAAATATCGTTCACATAGGGTGGGTCGATATACACGAGATCGTAGCCTGGCTTAAGTCGTTCAACGTTGCCGGATTGCAGCACGGTGCACGGTATCTGCATCGAAGGGTCGTTTGGCAGTTCATCATAGGCCTGCATGATATGGTGCAGAAAGCTGCGCTCCCACGTTACGTGGTTGCCAAAGGATCGATACACACCTTTGTTGGTTCGCAGGTGCAGGTTGGATCGGTGAAAGAGATTGAACGGTCGCTTTTTGAGGCATGCTTGGTACAGAAGATATCGCAGGAGTGAGGACTGTGCTCGCTGGAGATCTGCCCTTTGAAGCAGATCCATGAAGCCATCGATCCAAGAGTTCTCTTTGTCTTTGTAGTATATTCCGCGAAATGATCTTGAGACGACGCCAGAACGAGGAGCCACCCTAGAAAGGAACTGCAATACCCCTTCTCGATCCATCGCAATCTGATTCGAGAGCAATGTGTTGGCTACATCTACATTAAATCTAAATCCATCGTGATAAGTGACCGTCTTGCGCATTGCCTTGAACAACAGCGACACTGATGCTGTACCGCCAAGCGCATCCAGCACAGTGTCAAACTCGAGGGTTCGAATGTGATCGTATATCCATGGGAGAAGCTTCCGCTTACTTCCGTAGTAGCGAGTCGATGGAAGCTTCGCGATAATCTCTCCAACCGGCCTTATGAGTTTAAGAGAAGGCGATTGTACACCCGTTGCGGGTGTAGGCGCGAACTCCAGTTCGCTAGCAATTTTGCTTGGCCGTGTCACAGCGCGTCCCCCAACCATACTATGGACGAGAAATTTGGAACTAACAATCCGGAGTTGAGGAGCGGTAAGGGGGGCACATGTCCGTTCGGGGTCAAAGGCGAAACTCTGGGATGACCAATGCATCTCTACTTTAACCCAAAGAGCGGACATCCCTCGTTTATGAGTTCCACCCCTGGTCCAACCACCCCTGTTCCGACCACCACTTTGGCGACCGCTGGCGTGATCTGGTTTCCAGCGGCCAAACGTCAACGGCGATCAATTTCTGATTTTCCGAATTTTTCTTGACCCCGAGGCCAAATCACCTGCATATCCCTCGCCGTCCCGCCCCACTCAGGGGCGTTGCGCAACGTCACGGACGTAGGGGCGGGATGCGGTGGACGCGATGGCGACGCAGCGCAAACATTTTGCGCGGACGAACGGCGCTGACGCGGACGGCGAAGTCGTGTGGTCCTGATGCCCCGACGCTGGCGTCAAGTCGGCGAAAAGCAATTTTCGCCGGCGAGGGTGGCAAACAAGCCCGGTCACCCGGGAGAGCGCGAAGGAAACCGTTAAAACCATTGCGCGGGGAATGCCGGGCGATCCGGCGTGACCGTGGTGACTAACGCGCGTGCTACCTACCACACCACGCGCGGCTGCGGGCGCATCGGCGCCCGGCATTCCCTGCTCCCCTCTTGGGGTAGCACTGCGCCCTCTGATCCCAGTGGGCACACCGTTCAGGGTAAGGCTCGCGCGGTTGCGCGGCGAGATCGCGAAGCTGTGGCTGCAAACGAGGCGAAGGCAATGGATACTGAGTACACCTCTCCCATTCGGAGAGGTCGGCGCGTAGCGCCGGGTGAGGGGTTACAATCTCTCGTATTGCTGCGGCGCCCCCTCACCCGATTTGCTGCGCAAATCGACCTCTCCCCGCCGGGGAGAGGTGAAGTGAGGCCGATGGTGTCCGATCAATCCGAACTCATCCCGCTCTTGGGCGCGCGCTGCCTGCCAGCCGGGACGGCCGGTCAGGCCATGGGCCAGCCATTCAACGCAAGACGTATTGCGATACGGCCTTTCAACTGGAAGAAAGCGCGTAAGATCAAGCGGGATCAGGCGGCATCAGACCGCCGGACGTTTGGAGGAGATTTTGCCGGTTCGCCACTATGACTGGATTGCCCATTTCGGCCGCCGGACGCCGGAAAAACCGGCAGTTGTCGACCTCGCCAGCGAACGCCGGCTCACTTACGCGCAATTCGACGCGCGGATTTCGCGTCTCGCCGCGCATCTGCGCGACCGGCTCGAGGTGGCGCGCGGCGACCGGGTCGCCGTGCTTGCCCTGAACACGTCAGATACCCTGGAGGTGCAGTTCGCCTGCGGCAGGCTGGGCGCGATCTTCCTGCCCCTGAACACCCGCTTCACCGTCCCGGAGCTTCAGTTCATCGTCAACGATGCGACGCCCAAGGTCATCGTCCATGACGCCGACCTCAGCGATACCGCGCTTGCGGTCGCAAGAATCTGCAATACGCCGTCGACCCTCCTGCTCGGCGCCGGCGGCTCCTATGAAGCGGCGATCGCAACCTCGGCGCCGCTCGACAGGTGCGAAAGCGTGACGCTCGATGACACATCGACGATCATGTACACGTCCGGTACGACCGGCCAGCCGAAGGGGGCCGTGATCACGCACGGCATGACGTTCTGGAATTGCGTCAACCTCGGCGGTCCGGCCTATATCTCGCCCTCGTCGGTATTCCTGGCTGTGCTGCCCCTGTTCCACACCGGCGGGCTGAACTGCTACACCAACCCGGTGCTGCATGCAGGCGGGACCGTGCTGATCATGCGCGCATTCGATCCCGGGGCCGCGCTGGAATTGATCAGCGATCCGAAGCGGGGCATCAACGTCTTTTTCGGCGTGCCGTCGATCTATCAGTTCATGGCGCAGCATCCGGCCTTCGCAAATTCCGACTTCAGCCGGCTCATCATCGGCGGCGTCGGCGGGGCGCCGATGCCGGTCCCGCTTTTGAAGGTGTGGGAAGCGCGTGGCGTCGCCCTGCAGCAGGGTTACGGAATGACCGAGACCAGCCCGGCGGTGCTGACACTCGACCGCGAGGATGCCGCGCGCAAGGCCGGGTCTTCAGGCAAACCGGTCCTGCATACCGAGGTGCGGATCGTTCTGCCCGACGGGTCCGACGCCGCGGTCGGCGAGATCGGCGAACTCTGGGTCAAGGGACCGAACGTCACGCCCGGCTACTGGAACAGGCCGGACGCCAATCAGTCCTGCTTCACCGATGGCTGGCTGCACACCGGCGACGCCGCGCGAATTGACGAGGAAGGCTTCTATTACATCGTCGACCGCTGGAAGGACATGTACATTTCCGGCGGCGAAAACGTCTATCCGGCCGAGGTCGAGAACGTCCTCCACCAGCTCGCCGCCGTCGCCGAGGCGGCGGTCATCGGTATTCCCAGCGAGCAATGGGGCGAGGTCGGGATGGCGATCGTAGCGCTAAAGCCCGGCCACTCCCTTGCCGCGGCGGAGATTCATGCGCATTGTGCCGCCAATCTGGCGCGCTACAAGTGCCCGCGCCTGATCCAGTTCGTGGAAAACCTGCCGCGCAATGCGACAGGCAAGATCCACAAGCCGACGCTACGGAAGAACTTCGGCTCTCCCGATGCGATCGACAAGCTCAAAACCGCCGTTTCGTAAGTCCCGCCTCGCGTTTCGAATATCCATCGTCGATTTCCATCCAATGAAGGGTTCTCTCCATGAAGAATAAGAAACTGTCTTTGCTCGGCTCAAGCCTGGTCTCGATGGCGGCCGCAACGACGCTGACTTTGCTCGCTACCCAGGGTGCGCTTGCACAAAAGAAGTACGATACCGGCGCGACCGACACCGAAATCAAGATCGGCAATGTCGAGGCCTATAGCGGCCCTGCCTCCGCCTACGGCATCATCGGCAAGACCGAGGACGCCTACTTCAAGATGATCAACGATGCCGGCGGCATCAACGGCCGCAAGATCAACTTCATCTCTTACGACGATGGCTACAGCCCGCCGAAGACCGTCGAGCAGGTCCGCAAGCTGATCGAGAGCGACGAAGTGTTCCTGGTCTTCAACGCGCTCGGCACGCCGACCCAGACCGCGGTTCAGAAATATCAGAACGCCAAGAAGGTGCCGCAACTGTTCGTCGCCACCGGCGCCAGCAAGTGGAACGATCCGAAGGACTTTCCCTGGACCATGGGCTTCCAGCCGAGCTACCGCGTCGAGGCCCGTATCTTCGCCAAGTACATCCTGAAGACGAAGCCCGGAGCCAAGGTCGCGGTGTTCTACGCGAACGACGATTTCGGCAAGGATTACGTGGCCGGCCTGAAGGACGTGTTCGGCGACAAGGCATCCAGCATCATCGTGGCCGAGGAAAGCTACGAGACCACCGAACCCTCGGTCGATTCCCACATCGTCAAGCTGAAGGGCACCGGCGCCGACGTGCTGGTCAATATCTCGACGCCGAAATTCGCCGCGCAAGCCATCAAGAAGATGGCGGAGCTGGAATGGAAACCGATGCATCTGATGACCGACGTCTCGATCTCGATCGGCGCGGTGATGAAGCCCGCCGGCTTTGAGGCTTCCGAAGGTATCCTGTCGGCCGGCTATCTCAAGGACGCCTCGGACCCGCAATGGGCCGACGACGAGGGCATGAAGAAGTTCAAGGCCTTCATCGACAAATATATGCCGGGCGCGAACATCGCCGACACCAATCTGGTGTACGGCTACACCGCGTCGCAGACCATGGTGCAGGTGCTGAAGCAGGCCGGCGACGACCTGACCCGGGAAAACGTGATGAAGCAGGCCGCGAGCCTGAAGGACTTCGCGCCGGATACGACGCTTCCCGGCATCAAGATCAACACCAGCGCCACCGACTTTGCCCCGATCGAGCAGCTCAAGATGATGCAGTTCAAGAACGGCAAATGGGAACTGTTCGGTGACATCATCAGCGCCGAGGTCGGCGGCTGAACCTGGAGAGATTAGATTGATCCGCAGAGGCAACGGAAGCGCGCTCCCTCTCCCCTTGTGGGCCGAGACGAGCGAAGCTCGCTCTTAGAGGGTTGGGGTGAGGGGTTACGACCTAACGTTAGATCGCAACCCCTCACCCGGATCGCATCTTACGATGCGATCCGACCTCTCCCGCAAGGGGAGAGGTGAAGTGAGTTCGACGGAATTTAGTCCATGCGCATCAATGGCTGATCATCCATGGCCGCGCGGTCGGAAAGCTCTTGGCGCCGCTGCGGGTTCGCTTGACCAGCCGCGAGGCCTTGGTCGAGCAACAGCCGCAGCCCGGCCCATGCGACGCCTTGTATTGGTCGATGGTCTTCGGCGCATTGGCGCTACGCTCGTTGGTGGCGTGGGCCTTGCGCTTGTCGGAGGGCATGCAGAAGAAGTTCGGCGCGGTCAGGATGACACGCGGCGATTCGCTCTCGCATCGCGGACAATCCTGCGGCGCATCGCATTCCGCCATCGGCCGCATGTCGGTGAACGGGCCGCAATCGTCGCAGAGATATTCGTAAACCGGCATTTTTTGTTTCCTCGCACCATTCAACTGCACAAATGCAACGGATGCGGGGCGGCAGATATGCACCGTCCCGCACCCGTCGCGCAGGGATTATTTGTCAGGCGAGAGCGACACGTCGACACCGCCCTTGATGTGCTTCACCGGCCCCGCCGACGACGGCATGATATCGAAATCGAAAATCTCGGTCGGCAAATACAGCGTGGCGCAGGCATTCGGAATATCGACAACGCCGCTGATATGCCCCTGCACCGGAGCAACGCCCAGAATCGTATAGGCCTGTGCGCCGGAATAGCCGAACTTCTTGAGATATTCGATCGCGTTCAGGCAGGCCTGCCGATACGCGATATGCACATCGAGGTAGTGCTGCTTGCCGCCTTCGTCGACCGAGATGCCCTCGAAGATCAGATAATCCTTGTAATTCGGGGTGATCGGCGACGGTTTGAAGATCGGATTCTTGATGCCGTATTTGGCAACGCCGTCCTTGATGATTTCGACCTTCAGATGCACCCAGCCCGCCATCTCGATCGCGCCGCAGAAGGTGATCTCGCCGTCGCCCTGGCTGAAATGCAGGTCGCCCATCGAGAGACCGCCGCCCGGCATATAGACCGGGAAATAGATCTTCGAGCCGCGCGACAGATCCTTGATGTCGCAATTGCCGCCATGCTCGCGCGGCGGCACCGTGCGCGCGCCTTCGGCGCCGATCTTGGCCTTGATATCCCCCTTGGCGCGACCGGCATGCGCGGTTGCGGCGAAAGGCGGATTGGCCAGCGGCGGCACGCGCGTCGGATTGGTCGCGATCAACGCGTTCTCACGCTCATTCCATGTCGCCAGCATTTTCGGATCCGGCAGGCAGCCGATCAGTCCGGGATGGACCAGGCCCGCAAAATTCACGCCGGGAACATGACGCGACGAGGTATAGAGGCCCTTGATGTCCCAGATCGATTTCTGCGCCAGCGGAAAATGCTCGGTCAGAAATCCGCCGCCGTTCTTCTTCGAGAAGAAACCGTTGAAGCCCCACAGGCTTTCCTTCTTCGGACCGATATCGAGCAGGTCGACCACGAGCAGATCGCCGGGCTCCGCGCCCTTGACGCCGATCGGGCCGGAAAGGAAGTGCACGATCGACAGATCGATGTCGCGCACGTCGTCGGCTGAATCGTTGTTCTTGATGAAACCGCCGGTCCAGTCGTAGGTCTCGACGATGAAATCATCGCCTGGATTGACCCACGCCACCATTGGAACGTCGGGATGCCAGCGGTTGTGAATCATGTCGTTGTCGTAGGCCGATTTCGTGAGATCGACCTTGATCAGTGTCTCTGGCATCAATAGCTCCCCTGTTTACAAGTGCTGGTAGGATGTTAGACGGACAAATATTTCGAGATCTGCGCGGCATCGACGCCCTCGCGCGCATCGTCGCGCACGATCTCGCCGTTCTCGATGACCAGAACCCGGTCGGCGATGTCGAGCGCGAAGCTCAGAACCTGCTCGGAAACCACGATCGACAGCCCGCGCTCGTCGCGGATGCGCTTCAGCGTGCGGGCCATTTCGCGGATGATCGAGGGCTGAATGCCTTCGGTCGGCTCGTCGAGCAAAAGCACCTTGGGTTTGGTGGCGAGCGCACGGGCGATCGCGAGCTGTTGCTGCTGGCCGCCGGATAAATTGCCGCCGCGGCGGTCCTTCATTTCCAGCAGCACCGGAAACAATTCGTAGATGTCGCCGGGAACCTCGGTTTCGCCGGATGCGACGAGCCCGGTCTCGATGTTCTCCTTCACCGTCATGGTGGAGAAAATCATCCGGCCCTGCGGAACATAAGCGAGCCCTTTGGCGACGCGCTCATAGCTCTTCAACGGGCCGAGCTCGGTGCCTTCCATGGTCACCGAACCACTCTTGGCCGGCACGATCCCCATCAGCGACTTCATCAGCGTGGTCTTGCCCATACCGTTGCGGCCCATGATCGCAACGATCTCGTTGGGCGCGACCGATACATTGAGGCCATGCAGCACTTCGCTCTGGCCGTAGGCGACATGCAGATCGGAGATAGCCAGCATTCAAAGTGCTCCTTGTTCTTCGCCGAGCATGATCTGATCCGGAAACCGGACGTCACGTTCCGCGATCATGCTCTAGTGCCCGAGATAGACTTCGATGACCTTCGGGTCGTTCTTGACGTGTTCCATCGTGCCTTCTGAAAGGATCTGGCCCTGATGCAGGACCGTGACCTTGTGCGCGATGTCCTCGACGAATTTCATGTCATGCTCGATCACCAGAACCGACCGGTTCTTGATGATACGATTGAGCAGTTCGGCGGTCTTGACCCGCTCGCTGACGCTCATGCCGGCGACAGGCTCGTCGAGCATCAAGAGGTCCGGATCCTGAATCAGCAGCATGCCGATCTCGAGCCATTGCTTCTGGCCGTGGCTGAGAAGGTCCGCGTTCATGTTGAGGCGGTCCTTCAGAAAGATCATCTCGGCGACTTCCTCGACGCGGTCGCGCACCGCCGCGTCACGCTTGAATGCCAGAGCGCCGAACACGCTGCGGCCGCGCGGGAACGAGATTTCCAGATTTTCGAATACGGTGAGATCGTCATAGATCGACGGCGTCTGGAATTTGCGCCCCACCCCGGCCTGAACGATCTGGTTCTCCTTCATCCTGGTCAGTTCCTGGCTGCGAAACTGAATCGATCCGGAGGTGGCCTTGGTCTTCCCGCAAATCAGGTCGAGCACCGTGGTCTTGCCGGCGCCGTTAGGGCCGATGATGACGCGGATTTCGTTTTCGTCGACATAGAACGACAGGTCGTTGACCGCCTTGAAGCCGTCGAAGGAAACCGTGAGCGCCTCGACCGCGAGCAGAAATTCCTTGGGCTGGTGACCGATGAGCATGATTTATCTCCTCACTCCGCCGGTGCGCCGTCGGCGACCGAATTGTCGGTCCAGCCGCTGCCGGATTTCGATTTGCGCGACGAGACCAGCCGGTCGATGCGGGGCTGAACGTGATCGCGCCAGATGCCGGCCAGACCGTTGGGGAAGGCGAGGACGACGGCGATGAAAAGCGCGCCCAGGCCGAACAGCCAGAGTTGCGGGAACGATTCCGACAGGCCGGTCTTGGCGAAATTGACCAGCAACGTGCCGTAGACCGCGCCGAAGATCGACAGCCGTCCGCCGACGGCGGTGTAGATCACCATTTCGATCGAGGGCACGATGCCGACAAAGGACGGCGACATGAAGCCCACCTGCAGCGTAAACATGGCGCCGCCGATCGCGGCGAACATCGCCGCCAGCGTGAATGCGAAAATCTTGAAGTTCGCGACGCTGTAACCGGAGAAGCGGACGCGATCCTCCTTGTCGCGCATGGCGACGAGGATGCGGCCCAGCTTCGAGTGACGTACGAATTGCGCCAGGAAAATGCAGCCGAACAGGCAGGCGACCTCGAAGAAATAGAGCACGAGCTTGGCGTGATCGGGACGGATGTCCCAGCCCTTCAGCGTGCGCAGGTCGGTGATGCCATTAATGCCGCCGGTGTAACCCTGCTGGCCGACGATCAGGATGGTCAGGATTGCGGCGACAGCCTGGGTGATGATGGCGAAATAGACGCCGCCGACCCGGCGCTTGAACATCGCAGCGCCGATCAGGAAGGCAAAGAACGCCGGAATGATCAGGATCGCCAGAACGGTGAATGTCAGGCTGTGGAATGGCTGCCAGAAGAACGGCAGCTGGGTGATCTGGTTCCAGTCCATGAAATCGGGAATGCCGGGTGTCGACTGAATCTTGGTGTTTTCGACGCTGGAGGCTTCAAGCTTGAGATACATCGCCATGGCATAACCGCCGAGGCCGAAGAACACTCCCTGCCCGAGGCTTAGAATTCCGCCAAAGCCCCAGCACAGTACGAGGCCTATTGCGACGAAGGCGTAGGTCAGATATTTCGCGACCAGATTGAGGCGGAACACGTCGAGACTGAGCGGCAGGATCACGACAAGAAGCAAAGCCAATACTGCCAGGCCCACCAGTTCGGATCGATTGAGGAAACGCGGATTGTCGGCCATGACTTTTCCCGTCTTGTTGTTATTTGCGAACCTTGAGTGCGAACAGGCCCTGCGGCCGCATCATCAGGATCGCAACGATCGCCAATAGCGTGAGCACCTTGGCCATCGATCCCGACATGAAGAATTCCATGGTCGACTGCGCCTGCGAGATGGTGAAGGCCGAGGCGATGGTGCCGAGCAGGCTCGCCGCGCCCCCGAACACGACCACGAGGAAGGTATCGACGATGTAGAGCTGGCCCGCGGTCGGGCTGGTCGAGCCGATCATGGTGAAGGCCGAGCCGGCGACGCCGGCGATGCCGCAGCCGAGGGCGAAGGTATAGCGGTCGACCTTTTCGGTGTTGATGCCGACGGCGCCGGCCATGACCCGGTTCTGCATCACCGCGCGGACCTGCCGGCCCCAGCGCGATTTATACATGATGTAGGCCACGCCCAGCGTGATCAGGAAGGTGAGGCACATCACGAACATGCCGTTGATCGGAATCTGGATGGCATCGGTGACTTGCCACGATCCCATCATCCACTCCGGCAATTCGACGCCGACCTCACGCGCCCCGAAGATCGACCGATAGGCCTGCTGCAGGATGAGGCTGAGCCCCCAGGTCGCGAGCAAGGTATCCAGCGGACGCTTGTAGAGATGCCGGATCAGCGCCCATTCGACCAGCATTCCGAGCGCCCCGGACGCGATAAAGGCCAATATCATCGCAAGGAAGAAGTAGCCGGCGAATAGACCCGGCAGGTAGGCCTGGAATAGATTGGATGTCATCCAGGTGACGTAGGCGCCGAGGATCAGGAACTCGCCATGGGCCATATTGATGACGCCCATCTGGCCGAAGATGATGGCGAGCCCGAGCGCCATCAGCACGTAAACCGAAAACAGGATCAGTCCCGCGAAGCCCTGCATCGCGAAAATCGCGCCGAGATCGCCAATCGAATAATCGCCGAACATCGATCCGTCCTCCGTCGTTCAGGCATATCCGCGCCGCGACAGGGATTCGCGGGGCGCGGCGGTGGTGGTGGTTGGCGTGGACTGGTCAGTCCACGCCAACCTGTGTCGGGAGCGGCGCTTGCCCGCGGCCCTACTGGTAGCCCTTCGGGAACGGATTCGGCTCGACGAGGTCGGCGGTCTCATAGATCAGCTCGTACTGGCCATCCGCCTTGGCCCTGCCGACTCGGGTCTTCGACCAGAGGTGATGGTTTTCATGGATCCGGACGTAGCCTTCCGGCGCACCCTTGAATTCGACCCCTGGCGAGGCGGCCGCGATCTTGTCGACATCGAAGCTGCCGGCCTTCTCCGCGGTTAATTTCCACAGCCACGGACCAAGATAGGCGGCTTGGGTCACGTCGCCGATCACGGTCTTTTCGCCCCACATCTTCTTGAATGCCGGTACGAACAGCTTGTTGTTGGGATTGTCGAGCGACTGGAAGTACTTCATGCAGGCATAGGCGCCCGCGATGTTTTCGCCGCCGATGCCGTCGATTTCGTCTTCCGTCACCGAAATGGTCAACAGCGTCTGCTTCGACAGATCGATGCCGGCCGCCTTCAACTGCTTGTAGAAAGCGACGTTCGATCCGCCGACGATGATGGCGTAGATCACATCGGGTTTGGTCAGCTTGATCTTGTTGATGACTGAATTGAACTGGGTGTTGCCGAGCGGGAAGTATTCTTCGCCAACCACCTTGCAGCCCTGCAAATGGCCTTCGATGTGCTTGCGCGCGATCTTGTTCGAGGTGCGTGGCCAGATGTAGTCGGAGCCGAGCAGGTAGAACGTCTTGGATCCTTTGGTCTTGTTGACCCAGTCGAGACCGGCGAGAATCTGCTGGGTGGCTTCCTGGCCGGTATAGATGACGTTCTTGGATTGCTCGAGGCCTTCATAGAAGGTCGGGTAGTAGAGCATGCCGTTATACTGTTCGAATACCGGCAGCACCGCCTTGCGCGATGCGGACGTCCAGCAGCCCATTACCGCGGCGCATTTGTCGTTGACCAGAAGCTTTTTCGCCTTCTCGGCGAAGGTCGGCCAGTCGCTGGCGCCGTCTTCCTGGACGAACTTGATCTTGCGGCCGAGCACGCCGCCGGCGGCGTTGATCTGCTCGATCGCGAGCTTTTCCGCTTCCACCGAACCGGTCTCGCTGATCGCCATGGTGCCGGTGACGGAATGGAGAATTCCCACCGTCACATCGGTATCGGTCACCGCAAGGCCCGTGGTATTGACGGCCGAAGTCGCGGGAACGTCCGCGAAGGATGGGCGCGAAAGCATTGATATGGCCGGCAATGCGGCCATTCCCATCAGCAGTTTGCGCCGAAGCGGAGACTGCAGGCCCGGTTTGATTTCGTCTGACATGAGTACCCCATTATGTTCGAGGACGCGCTTTGGATTGGGGTAGGATTGCTGAAATTGTGCAGTGCACAGATACGCAAGATCGCGTATATTGCACCGCAAAATAGCGACGTAGATTTTTGCGGCGGGTTTTGCGAGCGCGGTCGCTCGGGGTCAGGAGTGCAAAAGTGGCAGGGCGGCAGCGGATAGACCGCGTCAGGCGCCAATATAATCAATGGGTTGCCAACCAGACGCTGGAAGATTATGCGCTGCGCTTTACGGCCAAGAGCGCGCGGCGCTGGTCCGCCGCCCGCGTCGCCAACACCGCTCTCGGTGCGATATCGTTCCTGGCGCTTGAGGCGATCGGCGGCACCATCACCCTTAATTACGGCGTCACCAACGCCACCGCGGCCATCCTCGTCGTCAGTGTCATTATCTTTTTCTGCGGTTTGCCGATCGCCTATCACGCCGCCAAATGCGGCATCGATATCGATCTTCTGACCCGCGGCGCCGGCTTCGGTTACATCGGCTCGACCATCACATCGCTGATCTACGCATCCTTCACCTTCATTTTCTTTGCGATCGAGGCGGTCATCCTCGCCACCGCGCTGGAGATGTGCTTCGGCATCCCACGCCCGATCGGCTATCTCGTCAGCGCAGTGGTAATCATTCCACTGGTTACCTACGGCATCACCCTGATCAGCCGCTTCCAGCTGTGGACGCAGCCGTTGTGGATCGTTCTTCACATCCTGCCGTTTGCGGCGATCGCCTACGCCAATCCGCATTCCTTTGCGGAGTGGACAAAATTTCCCGGCGAGCATGGCAACCCGAGCGGCCATCTCGATCTATTGCTGTTCGGAACCGCGGCCTCGGTGGTGTTCGCGCTGGTGGCGCAGATCGGCGAGCAGGTCGACTTCCTGCGCTTTCTTCCGCGCGACCGCCGCACCTCGAAGACCTCGTGGTGGATCGCCCTGGTCAGCGCCGGTCCCGGCTGGATCATTCTCGGCGCGCTCAAATTGTTAGCCGGATCGTTCCTGGCGTTCTTTGCATTAAGCCATGCCGTGTCCGCCGAACATGCCGCCGAACCGGCGCACATGTATCTTGAGGCATTTCGCTACGTGCTGTCGCAACCGGAGCTCGCGCTGGCGCTGACCGGCACGTTCGTGATCCTGTCGCAGGTGAAGATCAACGTCACCAACGCCTATGCCGGTTCGATCGCATGGTCGAATTTCTTTTCCCGTCTCACCCATAGCCATCCCGGTCGCGTGGTATGGCTGGTCTTCAACGTGCTCGTGGCGTTGCTGCTGATGGAAATCGGCGTCTACAAGGCGCTCGAGCAGACGCTGGCGCTTTACTCCAACGTCGCCATCGCCTGGGTCGGAGCGCTGGTCGCCGATCTCGTGATCAACAAGCCATTCGGCCTGCGTCCGCAACACATGGAGTTCAAGCGCGCGCATCTCTATGACATCAATCCGGTCGGCGTCGGCGCCATGACTATCGCGACCATCGTCTCGATCAGCGCGTTCTACGGCCTGTTCGGACCGACGCCGAAGGCACTGGCGCCGTTCGTCGCGCTGATCGTGGCGTTCGTCACGGCGCCGCTGATTGCATACGCGACCGACGGCAAATACTACATCGCGCGGAAGCCGAAGCGGAGCTGGCAGAATATCGAAGCAATCCAGTGCTGCATTTGCGAGCATACTTTCGAACCCGAGGACATGGCGTCGTGTCCCGCCTATGCCGGGCCGATTTGCTCGCTGTGCTGCTCGCTCGACGCGCGCTGCCACGATCTTTGCAAGCCGCATGCGCGGATCCAGGCGCAGGTCTCGGACACCCTCGGCAAGCTGCTGCCGACGCCGATCTACGCACGGATCAATTCACAACTTGGACACTATATCGGCGTCTTCGCGATTTCGGCGGGGCTGGTCGGGCTGACGCTCGGCCTGATCTACCTGCAGACATCGGCGACGATTCGTGTCGACAATCTGCAGCTATCCGACGTGCTCTGGAAGGTATTCTTCGCGCTCACCATCATCATCGGCGTGGTCGCCTGGCTGTTCGTGCTGGCGCAGCAAAGCCGTCGCGCGGCGGAGGCAGAAACCAGGCGCCAGACCACGCTGTTGATACAGGAAATCGACGCGCACAAGCGAACCGACGCCGAGCTGCAGCGCGCCAAGGAGGTCGCCGAATCGGCCAATCTCGCCAAGAGCCGATATGTCGTCGGACTAAGCCACGAACTGCGCTCGCCGCTGAACGCCATCAGCGGCTACGCCCAGTTGCTGGAGCAGGATTCAAGCCTGCTTCCCAAGCCGCGCGATCAGGTGCGCGTGGTCCGCCGCAGTGCCGATCATCTGTCGGGGCTGATCGATGGCATTCTCGATATCTCGAAAATCGAGGCCGGCCGGCTGTATCTGTCGCGGGACGAGGTCCGCTTAAGCGAATTCCTCGATCAACTGGTCGGGATGTTCCGCCTGCAGGCAGCCGCCAAGGGCATCGATTTCGTTTTCAAGCGGCCGACGGTGCTGCCCTATGTGGTGTTCGCCGACGAAAAGCGTCTGCGCCAGATCCTGATCAACCTGTTGTCGAACGCCATCAAATTCACGCAAGCCGGCTGCGTCCAGTTTATCGTCCACTATCGCAGTCCGGTCGCTGAATTCGAAGTAACCGACACGGGTCCCGGGATTCAGGCAACCGACCTTGAACGCATCTTTGCGCCGTTCGAGCGCGGCGCATTGGGCGTCTCACAACCGCAAACCGGCACCGGTCTCGGCCTGACCATCAGCAGATTGCTGGCGGGCGTGATGGGCGGCGACATCCAGGTCACCAGCACCGTCGGAACGGGCAGCATCTTCCGGGTGAAGATCCTGCTGTCGGAGGTCACCAATCCGACGCGGATTGCGCCGGTCGATGCGCCGGTCTTTGGTTACCACGGCCCGCGCAAAACAATCCTCATAACCGACGACGATCCCGTCCATCGCGATCTGCTGCGCGAAGTGCTGACACCGCTGGGCTTCATCCTGCTAAGCGCGCCGGATGGACCTGGCTGTCTCGCCCTCGCCCAGCATTGCCGGCCCGATCTGTTTCTGCTCGATATCTCGATGTCCGGTATGGACGGATGGACCGTCGCGGAAACACTGCGCTCGACCGGCCATCACCACGCCCGCATCCTGATGGTTTCGGCAAGCGCCCTGGAGGCGCACGGCGCGCCGCTCGCGCAGCCATTTCACGACGGCTATCTGATGAAGCCGATCGACATTCCCAAGCTGCTGGAGTTGATCCGCCAGCTGCTCAAGATCGAATGGCAATACGAAACCGATCAGGTCGCGGTCCCGCAATGGAAGCCAGAAACCGGCTCGCGGCCGCATTTCAAGCATATTGAGGAACTCATCAGTCTTGGACAGATGGGATATATTCGCGCGATCCAGATCAAACTCGATGAAATAGGAGCCGACTATCCCGAACATGCCGAATTCGTCTCACAAATGCGCTTTCTGATCGACCGCTTCGACCTCGATCAGTTCATGGCAACCCTGAAAACCCTGCACAGCTATGACCACTGAGTCCAAAAAGCGCGACGTCGCTCTTGTCGTCGATGACTCCCCGGAGACGCTGCGCCTGCTGACCGACGCGCTTGATGGCGCCGGCATGACGGTGATGGTCGCCATGGACGGCGCCGCCGCGATGCGAATCGTCGATCAGATCACGCCGGACATCATTCTGCTCGACGCCGTGATGCCCGGGATGGATGGCTTCGAAACCTGCCAGCGCCTCAAACGCGACGCGGGCCTGAGCAACGTGCCGGTCATCTTCATGACGGGGCTGGCGGAGACCGAACACATCGTGCGCGGCCTGGAGGCGGGCGGCGTCGATTACGTGACCAAGCCCATTGTGATCGAGGAGATGCTGGCGCGGATTCGTGTTCATCTGGCCAATGCCAGGTTGACCCAGAGCGCCCGCGCGGCACTCGATGTTTCCGGGAGATTTCTGCTCGCCGTCAGCCGGCAGGGCAAGATCATGTGGTCAACGCCGCAGGCGCAGAAATTATTGTCGGACAATCTCTCCGCCGGAGCCGAAGATGAACTGGTGCTGCCGGACGCCATGCTGCAATGGCTTGAACAGGCTCAAAAGGTCAAGACCGGGTCCAAAACTCCGGCGATGGCGTCATTTCCCAACAATGAGCAGCTTCGGCTGCAATATATGGGCAAGCTAGGTCCGAATGAATTTCTGCTTCGCCTGGCAAAGGATTCCAGCACCAATATGCCGGCAGAGTTCAGCAGTGAACTCGGACTGACCACCCGCGAGGGCGAAGTTCTGTCGTGGCTGTCGAAGGGCAAGACCAACCGCGACATCGCCCAGATCCTGGGTCTCAGCCCAAGGACGGTAGACAAGCATCTGGAGCAGATCTACGCCAAGCTGGGTGTCGAGAATCGCACCGCCGCCGCCGCGATAGCTACCAACGCGACCCGGCGCAATTCATGAGCTCGCATCATTCGTCGCCCGAGGACGGCGTTGTCCGCGATCGGGGCGCCGCTCTTCGCGCGTCAACCGCGCCGCTGATCCGCCGCCTCAGGCCGCTGTCTCGAGATGGAGCTGACGGACGATCATCAATTCCAGCGTCCTGATCGACTGGAAATTTTCCGGCGTTATCTCGGGCTGCGGAATAGTGAAATCGAACTCGGCTTCGACACCGAGCATCAGATTGACCATATCCATCGAGGTCAAACCGACATCCACCAGTCGCGATTCCGGATCAACCTGCATGGCAATTGAGTTCTCCTTGAGGATCGCCTCGACGAGAGCAAGGATCCGATCCTGAACGTCGGCGCCAACGGCTTGCATGCGCAACTTTCCATTTGTCATCGTGCAACTACGCGCACGATACCGAATCTGAACATTGAACGTCATATTTAGCGCCGGCGTCGTTTGAAAGGAAGCTAATCTCGTTTTACCCAAAGCTTCATTCTGTTCTTAACGCTAACGATGATTGCGCCATGGTTTACGCGACATCTAAAAATGATGGATATCAGAATACCGCCGATTAACTTTGAACATTGAAATGAAAAGCGTTTACGTTGATTTTCATCGACGCATTTTAATTAAATCCTTAGCCTCGAAGCTCGATCAAAAGCAGTTGAGCGATCGGTTGCGATGTTTGTGCAAATTTATCTCGCACCGGCAAACCCTCGAGGTCATCGGCCATGAACGTGCACGAAGCCAATTTCCGCAACGCCGTCAGCGGACAAGACCAGCGAACAATTCGTCCTCGATCGAAGCTCCTTCCGGCAGCGTACCGCCTCCGTCGCGGCCGCCGCCGCCGCGGAAGCCGAGGACGTCGATCGCGACGCCCGCTTCCCGCAAGGCGGCCATCGACGCCGCGCGCGGGCAAAGACTGCTCGGCGAATCCAGATCCCGACCGAGTTCGGCGGCGACGGCGCATCGATCTCGGATGTCTCCGACATGTGCTACACGCTCGGCCGCGCCTGCTCCTCCACGGCGATGATCTTTGCGATGCACCAGACCAAGGTCGCCTGCCTGGTCCGCCATGGCGCCGGCAGCGCCTGTCACGAAACGCTGATGCGCCGCGTCGCGTCCGAACAATTGCTGCTCGCCTCCTCGACGACCGAAGGACAGAACGGCGGCAACATCCGCTTCAGCGCCGCCGCCGTCGAGCGCACCGATGCCGAGATCTCGCTGGTGCGCAACGCCACCGTGATTTCCTACGGCGCGCAGGCCGACGGCATCGTCACCATCGCCCGCCGCGCCAACGATGCCGCCGGCTCCGACCAGGTGCTGCTGGCCATCACCAAGGACGATTACACGCTGGAGCGCAGTCTCGAATGGGAGACGCTCGGCATGCGCGGAACCTGCAGCGCCGGTTTCGAGCTGAAGTTCAAGGGTTCGGCCGAGCAGATCTTTCCGGAAGGCTATGACAAGATCCATGCGCAGACGATGACGCCGGTCGCGCATCTGTGCTGGTCTTCGGCCTGGGCCGGGATCGCGGCCGCCTCCGTCGAACGCGCGCCAGCTATTCATCCGCAAGGCCGCGCGCGGCGCGGGCGGCCAGATGCCTCCCGGCGCCGCGCATTTTACCGCGGCCAAGATGACGCTCGCGAAACTGCGCGCCATGATCACGTCCAGCCTCGATACCTATGCGGCCCATGAACATGACGAGCGCGCGCTGTCAGTTCGCTCGACTTCCAGTCCTCAGATCAACCTGCTCAAGGTGGAAGCTTCCGAGCTTGCGGTCGAAACCGTCATGAGCGCGATGCGCGCCTGCGGCTTGGCCGGCTACCGCAACGACGGCGACTTCAGCGTCGGCCGGCATCTGCGCGACGTGCTTTCGGCGCCGATCATGATCAACAACGACCGCATCCTGGCCAATATCGCAACCGCCAGCCTGATGAGCGGCGTGCCCGCCAGCTTGCGCGATTAGAGCGAAACGGTCCCTTCGACAATCAATGGAAGCACGAACATGAATGTAGCCATCCGAACCGCCACGCCGGAGATCGCATCACAGCCGGCCGATCCGCTGGATCACCTCGCCGACGCCCTGTTCCACAAGATGGGCACCGACGGCGTCTACGCCCGGACCGCGCTCTATGAGGACATGGTCGAGCGGCTCGCCGCCCTGATCACGCGGCATCGCGAACCCGACACCGAGGTGATGCGCTTTCCGCCGGTGATGAACCGCGGGCAGCTGGAGAAATCCGGCTATCTGAAGAGCTTCCCCAACCTGCTCGGCTGCGTCTGCGGCCTGCATGGCACCGAGCGCGAGATCAATTCCGCGGTCAGCCGCTTCGATGCCGGCGGCGACTGGACCACGTCGCTCTCGCCCGGCCGATCTCGTGCTGTCGCCCGCGGCCTGCTATCCGGTCTATCCGATCGCGGCCGCCCGAGGGCCGCTGCCCGTCCGGCGGCTTGCGGTTCGACGTCGCGGCCGACTGCTTCCGCGCCGAGCCGTCCCGCCATCTCGACCGGCTGCAATCGTTCCGGATGCGCGAATATGTCTGCATCGGCAGCCCGGAGGACGTATCCGATTTCCGCGAGCGCTGGATGGTGCGGGCGCAGGCGATCGCGCGCGATCTCGGCCTGACCTTCAAGGTCGATTATGCCAGCGATCCGTTCTTCGGCCGCGTCGGCCAGATGAAGGCGGTCAGCCAGAAGCAGCAATCGCTGAAGTTCGAACTGCTGGTCCCGCTGCGCTCCGAAGAGCAGCCGACCGCCTGCATGAGCTTCAACTATCACCGCGACCATTTCGGCACCACCTGGGACATCAGGGATGCCAACGGCGAGCCGGCCCATACCGGCTGCGTGGCGTTCGGAATGGATCGCCTGGCGGTCGCCATGTTCCATACCCACGGCATCGACCTGGCCAAGTGGCCTGCCAGCGTGCGCGAGCTGCTCGGCCTGTAACAACAGGCCGGCCTGCAGCGACAGGCCGGGATCACGCCCTCAGGCGTGGGCAAAGTCCCAGTACAGCTTTCGGGCCCGGCTGTAGAACGGGCCCGGCTGCAAAGAGCGGTCGTCGATCCGGATGATCGGCGCGACCTTGGCAAAGTTTCCGCTTGAGAAGATCTCGTCGGCGCCGAGAAAATCAGCGTAGCTCAGGGTGGTCTCGACGATGGTGACGCCATCGCCGCGCAACAGATCGATCACCCGCTGCCGCGTGATGCCGTTGAGGAACGTCCCGTTCGGCGCCGGCGTATAGACCACGCCGTCCTTCGCCATGAACACGTTTGAATTTCCGAACTCGGCGACATTGCCGAGCAGGTCGAGCAGCAGGCAATTGTTGAAGCCCCGCGCCTGCGCTTCCATCAACGCACGCGAATTGTTTGGGTAGAGGCATGCCGCCTTGGCATCGACAGGCGCGCATTCCATGCTTGGCTTGCGAAACGGCGACAGCGTGATGGCGCTACCCGTCGGCGGCGGCATCGGCGCCGCGTAGATGCAGAGACACCAATTGGTGGTTTCGGGGTCGAATAACACGCCGCCGCCGCTGCCGGTTTGCGGCCAATACATCGGCCGAATATAGAGTTCGGCGTTGGCATCGAAGCGGGCTATTCCCTCGCGAGCAAGGCCCAGCCATGTTTCGGTATCGACGACGGGTTTCAGCTTGAAGTTAATGGCGGATTGATTGACCCTGGCGCAGTGCCGGTCGAGATCTGGCGCGACACCCTCGAAGGCCCGCGCACCGTCGAAAACTACCGAACCCAGCCAGGCCGCATGCGTGCGGGGGCCCATGATCGGCACATTGCCTTCATGCCAGTTACCCTCAAAGAAGGTCCAGGTCTGCGAGAAGTTAACTGCTGCTGTCATCCGGGCCATCATCGCCATCCAAGCCGCGGCCCTGCGGTACCGCCCACAATGACACCACTATTGACCCGAATTTCTAAGGAATTCCTTTCGAGACGACCCTGCGATAGTGGTGGATTCCCGTTAGATAGACCACAATGACACCATGCCTTCCCCACCGGAGCCGATATGCCGCTCGATCCCCTGGCAAAACGTCTTCTCACCATGATGGCGGCGGCCTCGCCGACCGACCGGTCGCGGCCGACCGCCCAAGACCGCCGCCAGGCGCTTGCCAAGCTCATGCAGTTCGCACGCGCCGACGTGCCTCCGCTGGCCGGGGTCGACGGATCGTTGCCGGGCCTGGCCGGGAGATATTCCTTACCGTCTGTATGCGCCTTCAAGCGCCCCCGTTTCGCCCTTGCCGGGCTTCGTCTTCTTCCATGGCGGCGGCATGGTCGCCGGCAGTATCGAAACCCATGACCGCATCTGCGCTGCGCTCGCACAAATGACCGGATGTCGCCTCGTGTCAGTGGACTACCGCCTCGCGCCCGAACACAAATTTCCAGCCGCCATCGAAGATGCGATCGCGGCCACCAGATGGGTATCGGACCATGCCTCATCGCTCGGCATCGATGCGACAAAGCTAGTAGTGGGTGGCGATTCCGCGGGCGCCACGCTCGCCGCGGTGGTTTGCCAGGAAGCGTCGCAAAACGCCGGGCCCCCGATCCTCCTGCAATGCCTGATATGTCCTGTCCTCGATTTCGACGAAATATCGCCGTCGCGTCATGCCTTCGCCGAAAACCATCTCGTCGACAGAGCCATCCTCGATGCCGACCTTGCTGATTATCTGCCTGACCGCGCCGACCTCTCCGATCCCAGGATTTCGCCGCTCCGAGCGACGCAATTAGCCGGGCTTCCAGCCGCGATTATTCATACGGCCGAGTTCGACCCGATGCGCGACGAAGGCAACGCCTATGCAAGAAAACTGATGGCGGCTGGCATTACGGTCGAGCACACCTGTCACGACGGCATGATCCACAATTTCCACGCCATGGGCGCGATTCTTCCCCAGGGCCGACTGGTCCTTCTCGAGATCGGGGCACAGATCAGGCGCGCAGTCGGTTGATCGACCTCGCCAAGTAAAAGCCGGACGGCGGTCAACGGTTTGATGACCATGCGGGGAAAAGAAAACGCTGGCCATTACGCGAAGCATTGCCGACCAATTGATTCAAATTTTAATCAATTGGTGGCGGTTCATTAGGGTTATTTCCTCAATCTTTGCGCGAATTATTGATGCCCTAACGGCGCAGCTCTAAAAAAAGCAGCGGCGAATAAAACGCATGCTGAAAATGCGCGAGGCAACCGTAGAGGTGAACAATGCGCAACGAAACGATTGCAATTCACGCCGGCTACGACCCCGATCCAACAACCAAATCGGTCGCCGTTCCGATCTACCAGACGGTAGCCTACGCCTTCGACAGCGCCGATCATGGCGCTGCCCTGTTCAATCTTGAAGCCGAGGGTTACCGCTACAGCAGGATTGCAAATCCGACGACCGCTGTTCTTGAAAAGCGCGTCACCGAACTCGAAGGCGGCGTCGGCGCGCTTGCGGTTGCAACCGGACAGGCGGCGCTGCATTTCGCTCTGGTCAATCTGGCCGACAGCGGCGGAAACATCGTGTCGGTGCCTCAGCTCTACGGAACGACGCACACCCTGCTTGCTCACGTCCTGCCGCGTCAGGGCATCAAGACGCGCTTTGCCGACAGCGACAAGGCGGACGCCATCGAGAAGCTGATCGACGACGATACCAAGGCTATTTTTTCGGAAACGATCGGCAATCCGGCCGGCAATGTCTGTGATATCGAGGCCCTGGCGAAGGTGGCTCACCACCACGGCATACCGCTCGTCGTCGACAACACGGTCGCGACCCCGATCCTGCTCAAGCCGTTCGATTACGGCGCCGATATCGCGGTACATTCGCTGACGAAGTTTCTCGGCGGCCACGGCACCACCCTCGGCGGTGCGATCGTCGACAGCGGCCGATTTCCCTGGACGGAGCACGCTCGCCGCTTTCCCACCTTCAACGAGCCGGACGCCTCCTACCACGGGCTGGTCTACACCAGGCAATTCGGCGCCAGCGCGTACATTCAGCGCGCGCGCAGCGTCTATCAACGCACCATGGGATCCGTTCTGTCGCCGTTCAATGCCTTCCTGCTGCTGCAGGGCATCGAAACGGTGGCGTTGCGTGTCGAAAGGCATGTCGAGAACGCCCGCAAGGTCGCGGACTTCCTGCGCGCCGATCCCCGTGTTGCTTGGGTCAATTATGCCGGCTTTCCCGACAGTCCCTATTATGCGCTGGTCCAGAAATACCTGAATGGCCACGCTTCATCGCTGTTTACATTCGGGATCAAAGGCGGCCTCGAAGCGGGCAAGACTTTCTATGACTCGCTGAAGCTGATCACGCGGCTCGTCAATATCGGTGACGCGAAATCCCTCGCCTGCCATCCCGCATCGACCACCCACCGCCAGATGTCTGCCGAACAGCAGCGCATCGCCGGCGTTCTGCCGGAAACAATCCGGCTTTCGATCGGTATCGAACACAGCTCCGACATTATCGAGGATATCGACCAGGCTCTCGCGCAGGCCTGCTCGCGACGTCAGCGGCTTGAGGCCGCGGAATAGACCGGCCGGGCCTGGGATGAGCATCGTCTTCGAGAAACATCCGCTGACCGTCAGCCCCGCTTTGGCGCCCGGTCAGCCGCGCGAAGCCGATGAATTCGATCGCGCTCAAAACGCGGCCGATGCAATCCTGACCATCGGCCTCATCAACAACATGCCGGACTCGGCACTGCAGGCAACGGAGCGCCAGTTCATCCGTCTTCTGGAAGCGACCGCGGGCAACAATCGCATCCTTTTGCACTGCTTCTCGCTGCCATCGGTCAAACGATCGCAGCCGGCGAAGTCGCGGGTCGACAAACAATACGCGGATATCGCCGATCTCGATCACTTGAAGATCGACGGGCTGATCGTAACCGGCGCCGAGCCGAACGCCGCAACCCTTCCCGAGGAGCCGTTCTGGCAGGACCTCGCCGGGATCATCGACTGGGCGGAAGCGAATACACGTTCGACGATATGGTCGTGCCTCGCCGCCCATGCTGCGGTCCTGCATCTCGACGGCATCGAGCGACAACGGCTCAACGCAAAATGCTCGGGGGTCTTTGACTGCGCCAAGATCGATGACCATTGGCTGACGGAGAATGTCCCGTCGCCGCTCAAGGTGTCGCATTCGCGATTCAACGCGCTGCGCAAGAGCGACCTCACTGCCCGGGGTTATCAGGTGCTGACCGAATCGCCGGAAGCCGGCGTCGATATCTTCGCCAAGCAGTTGCGCAGCCGTTTCATCTTCTTTCAGGGGCATCCGGAATACGATACCCTGTCGCTGCAGCGGGAATATCTGCGCGATATCACCCGCTTCATCGCAGGCGAACGGGATACCTATCCGGCCGTCCCTTCCGGATATTTCGACGTCGAGACCGAGGGCAGGCTTGCCCACTTCCAGAAGCGGGCAAGCGCCGAGCGCAAGCTGCCGCTGAGTACAGAACTTCCGGGCCTCAAACTTCGTCGCGATGTCGCCGCCGAGGCTGCGCCAACCGAAATCTTCCGGAACTGGCTCGGATATCTTTCCGGTCGCACCGCAACGACGTTGCAGCCTGACTGACCGCGGGTACGCGGTAATCGACGCCTCGCGTCCCCATTCATATCAGACATTCGCTCGACGCCGATTTAGGAAGCGAGGGTGGGTGATTGGCCGAATCAGGGATAGACTTGTCATGCTCTATTTCCTGTTTTGACGCATTTTCTTCACGCGAGCCGGTACCCACTCCGCATCAAGTGCGGGGCAGGCTTGCTGCAAAATGCTCTAATCGGACCACCGAATTCGCATGCCTGTTCCCGCCATCGCCTCAGCCCGTGCCATCGAGCCCGACATCGCCACCGACGCCCTCGCCGTTTTGAATTCCGTGTTCGGCTTGCCGGCCTTTCGGGGTGAGCAGGAAGCGATCGTCAGGCATGTCACAAACGGCGGCAATTGCCTGGTGCTGATGCCGACCGGCGGCGGCAAGTCGCTGTGCTATCAATTGCCGTCCCTGCTGCGCAAAGGCTGCGGCATCGTGGTCTCGCCGCTGATCGCGCTGATGCGCGACCAGGTCGCGGGCCTGCTCGAGGCCGGCGTCAAGGCGGCGGTGCTGAATTCCACGCTCTCTTTCGACGAAGCTTCCGATGTCGAGGCGCGGCTGCTCGCCGGAGATCTTGATCTGCTCTATATCGCGCCGGAGCGGCTGTTGACGCCGCGCTGCCTCGCTCTGCTCGGCCGGGCGCGGATTGCCCTGTTTGCGATCGACGAGGCACATTGTGTATCGCAATGGGGACACGACTTTCGACCGGAATATATCGGCCTGTCGGCGATATCCGAGCGTTTCCCTGACGTACCTCGCGTCGCGCTGACCGCCACGGCCGATGAGCTTACCCGTCAGGAGATCGTCGATCGCCTCCGGCTTGCCGACGCGCCGAGCTTTGTCGCAAGTTTCGACCGCCCGAATATCAAATATGAAATCGTCGACAAGCAAAACGCCCCGGCGCAACTGAAGGCCTTCATCGCCGAACGCCACGCCGGCGATGCCGGCATCGTCTATTGCCTGTCGCGCGCCAAGGTCGAGGATACCGCCGCCGCGCTGACCAAAGCCGGTGTGACGGCGCTGCCCTATCACGCAGGCCTCGACGCCAACTCGCGCGCACGAAATCAGGATCGTTTCATCAACGAGGACGGTGTGGTGATCGTTGCCACGATTGCGTTCGGCATGGGCATCGACAAGCCCGACGTGCGTTTTGTGGCGCATCTCGATCTGCCGAAAAGCATCGAGGCCTATTATCAGGAGACCGGGCGCGCCGGACGCGACGGCAAGCCGTCCAGCGCCTGGATGGCGTATGGCCTGTCCGACATCGTGCAGCAGCGGCGCATGATCGAAGAATCCTCCGGCGCGGAAGCGTTCAAGCGGGTGTCAATCGGCAAGCTGGAGGCGCTGGTTGGACTCGCCGAAACCACGAGCTGCCGCCGCGCCCGCCTGCTCGGATATTTTGGCGAACATCCGAAAGCGGCCAAATGCGGCAATTGCGACAACTGCCTGTCGCCGCCGCGGCTTCGCGACGGCAAGGTGATCGCGCAGAAGCTGTTATCCTGTGCCTATCGCACCGGACAGCGCTTTGGCGCCATGCATTTGATCGATGTTCTGATCGGCCGCTTGACCGAACGCGTCACGCAGTTCGGGCATGACAAGATCTCGGTGTTTGGCATTGGCCGCGAGCTTAACGAAAAGCAATGGCGCGCTGTCATCCGTCAATTGGTGGCGCTGGACCACCTCCAGCCCGACACTGAAGCCTTTGGCGCGTTGAAGCTGACAAACTCTGCGCGCGGCGTCTTGAAAGGCGAGACCGAGGTGATGTTGCGCGAGGAGACGCCCGGCTCCCGCCTTCGCGCCAGCCGAACCAAGTCAAGGCGCGGCGATATTTCTTCCCCGCCAACCGGCGAAGGTGAAGCCGGCGATCCGAACCTGCTCAGTTCCCTTCGGGCGTGGCGTTCGCAAATAGCCCGCAAGCGCGGCGTGCCGGCCTATGTCGTGCTGCACGATTCAACCATCGACGGCATCGCGACCTCGCGCCCGCGAACGCTGGAACAGCTCCGCGGCATCCCCGGCATCGGCGACAAGAAGCTCGAACATTACGGCGAAGAGCTGGTCGCGCTGGTGACAGCGGCGGCGGCGACGTCTACGCCACGAGCAAGCTGACCACTCGTGCCAGCGGCTGTTGCATTAGAGCACGCCGAGGCGACGCCACAGCGGAATATTGTCAGCCGGAGTGGAGGCCTCTCCGTCAAAAAAAGCGGCGGGCGGCAACAGGCCGAAATCGTCGACGGCAATGCCGGTTCCGGCGACGGGCGAGGCCAGATAGCCATACAGCTGGCCCGCGCGTACGCGGTCGACGATCGAGCGGTTGAATCGCCGGGCGGGTTCCGCATCGGCTGATGGCGGCGCAGATTTGCCAACGAGATCACGGGCTCGATTGAGCCGGGACAATCAGCCGACCTGATCGTCCTCGATCGCAACCTGTTCGAGTGCGATCCGGAAGACCTGGCCGATACCAAGGTTCGCCAAACTTACTTCGAAGGCAGAAAAGTGCATGAGCGCTAAGCGGCATCGCAAGCATTATGGGGAAGAGCTGATGGCGTTGGTGAAGGAAGCGGCGGGTTGATGTGATTGGCAATCGGACTGGCAGCAATACTCTTCAATACCAAAAGAGGCGCCACCGGCTCTACTTGCGCTTGGCGCCACTATTAGCCGACAATAGCCCTTCAACAACGCCTTGGTAAATTAAGGCGCGGCCTGCTCTGCGGCCTGTTCGTCAGAAAGCCGCGGAAGCCAGAGTCAAGTTGCACAGGCACCGTTGCGGGCAAGGAGAACAACAATGAACAGCACACTATCGCTTACGGAACTCGACGATCGCATCGCGGTCCTGAGAGACAATCTTCGGCAACTTGTCGAACAAGCTGCGGGAGCGTCCGGCAGTCAAAATGAAGAGAGGGCCGCGGATCGCATCGCTCAACAAACAGACGAACTCAATAAGCTCGTTGCAGAGCGTGACCGCCGTACGAAGAAATGATGCCGATGACGGTTTCACGCAATTCCGTGACGTTCCCGGCGTCAGGCGGATCCGGCGACTCATAAGGGGACAGATCGAACTATTCCAGCAGTTCGTCGTTGATGCGCGGCAATGCGGGAAAGCCCGATCCAGACAAGAACACTTTTCAAGCGGACGATACGCTCGGTCTCTCATGCCAGACGATTGGCGAGATAGCTAATTCTCTGATGGCTCTGGGCGGCTTGCTTGTGGCAACTTTCTTGAAAGCGCGATCTAGCGCCTTCGGATCACAGCGCCATGCTCCTTCGCAACGTCTTTGAATCGCTTGGACTGCTCGGGATCATCCGGTTTTCGCGTCGATTTCTGAGCCATGGAGTCGAATTAGCGATTAGCAAAGGGTTCGCAAGGCCCACGTTCTGGCCGTTTCCATTTCGCCCACGATGAAACCACATCGCTTGACAGTTTATCGCCGTTAGCTTGTCGGCGGGGGTTATCGATATAAGCGAAAGGACCTATCATGATTGAAGAAAAGACAGATGAGCAGATCAAGTCGATAGTTCTTGGTGAAGCGCGGAAAAGCAGTAAGTGCAAAAGTCTCAGTGGAGGAACCGTGATCGCGGACGGCCACCCGGGCGATTGGATATTTCTTGCCGAATGGTCTGGTGCCGGGCTCTCAGAAGATTGTCGGAATGAGATAACCGCAATAGCATCTCGTCTCAAAAAGACTATTCGCCTGAAAAAATAATCGCCGCGGACTGCCATCCGAGGCGATCCAAAATCTGACAGCGCCACGCTGCGCATAACTCTTATACGCGCAACGTGGGGCTTGTCACTTGTCTGATCCGATCGGATTTGTCCTTCGAGAAACAACCGCACTCTATGACGGTCACCAGCATATCAGCGCAACGTTGGCGAGGATGCCGCGCCGGCACTCGACTGGCGGCAAGGCCAAGCTCGGTCGGATCACCAAAATGGGTGACCAGTATCTGCGCAAGCTTTTAATCTTGGGCATGACGGCGGTGTTCCGATCGGCGCGGCGTACCAAGGCGCCCGCCTTCGCCTGCACCACATGGTGTCATTTCCGTTTACCGTCACGGTCTTCATGAACCCGTTCGCCGTCGAGAGGATCGATGACCGGGTAGTATACAGTTTAGCTATGAGCTTAAAGTGCGGCGCGGAACCGCCGCCCGATTGGCTCGAACCCATGGCTCCGCGTTCGCTCGGTTGACAGCCCAAACTCCGGCGCGCGGTCCTTCAGGCCATCTAAACAATGCTTCGTTCGCACTCGCCCCGCGTCGCTTAAATACCTGCGATTCCGCGCAATAATATTGCAGCGCCGCTTGAACCGAACTGTCAAAAGTGGGCGGAATTACCAATCCAGCATCCCTTCTAGTCCGCCACATCGCATCGAGCGCGAATTTCCGTTTGAGCCGACGGTATGCAGCCAACACCCGAATAAGATCGAAAACATATGGATGTTTAAGACGCAACAATTTGGTATCCCAAGCAGCCTGAATATCGCGCAGGGTTTCCGCAGTAATCCCCAAATCCCAAAAATCGGTCTCGTCCATCGGATGCATCCTCTAGGCCGCAGTCGATACTCGCGCTGCTTCTAGGTCTTCAGAGACTTTCACGATATCCGTTTCCCACGGTTCGAACACTACGCCAGTGCGAGCGGCGTTAGTGCCCTAATGAGCTGCCGGGCTCGGATTCGCCGCCTTGGATGATCTCGAAAGGTGGACGCGGAATATATGCCGGATCACCTTCTGCGACCTCGGCTAGCATCTTAAGGGTGGCAGCGCCGTCGCCGTAACCCTGTTCGGCATAGGTCTGCCCAGCCGAGCGAAATTTCTGCGCGAGCTTGTCCGTCTCGCCCTTAGCTATCGCTTTGACTAATTCCATCAAAGCCGCGTGCAAGGCAGACTCGTATTCATTCATTGGTCTGTTCATCGCCATTATCGTGATGTCCGATCTACCAGTTCCTCTAGCGACCATACCGCGCCTCATTCTGCAGCGCAGCCGGAAACATTGTCGCGCGCCAAATCCAAGCCGTCCCACGAATGGCCGAAGCGCCGCCGGCTGAACCGCTTCGTTCTACGCCGCCGGCTCCGGTCCCGAATATCTCGCCAGCAATGGGCGTCCGCGCCAAAGCGGCGTCACTGGCGTATCGCCGACTGGATCAAATGACTGGTCGCCACTTGCTACAGAGACCGAAGCAAAGTGCCCGACTTTGCACAGACGTGCGCAAGACTTGGTAAGTTGGTGCCAATTGAGAGGCGGAACGGCGCGAGGCCGAGGATATCTCACTGCACGCACGACAACCCATTCTTTCCCGCTGTCACCGTGAAACCAAATCGCAGGATCAATGCCGGGGCGGCTTACCCACGTCATCAGTTTCCGCCCCTCGTTTACGAGCCGCTCGCGAACGATTTGAACCGCAAAATCGTGCAATTCCCAATCCGTCATTTCGATTGGCTCGGGCGTTATCAACGCCGGCGGATGCACCAGTTCGCCAGAGCGAGCGTGAGCCAGTCCCCACGATGGAAATAACGGTGACCACGCTTCGTTTGTTCGGCGCATCGGCATAATGCACGGATGCCCCTTGCAGCCGTCAGCGATAGTCAGAAGGCCCTCTCGGCTGCCAGGGACATCAACGCGCTGGTCCGCATCTTCGATCCGAATGAAAAATAGTTGATTACCCAAGCGGAATGATAGGTGCTCCAGAAATGGCGGGTTTACATGCGCCCGGAGCCAATCCAAAGGCGACTGAGATTGCGTATGCAAGTGATGACCGGCCGCCCGCCAGCACCCGGCAAACTCGCCCGATGCGACGGCCATTGGTATTTCAAATAAGGACTCCGCCAATCAGGCTCCTCCCTAGAGCGGCAGACGCTCTACGTCGCAATTGCTCGCCCGGCCCGAAGAATCACTGGCGCTCGCCCTCGTGGCGCCGGCCTCTCCGGGCAGACAATTTCAGCGATTCCGCCGCTTCGACCTTTGGCGCCTTGGCAGGGCGGCCAACGACGTTAAGGCTCGCGTAGAAACCCTTTTCCAGCTGGCTCAAGTAGCTTCGGCTCACCCTGGCCTCATAAGATCATCCTCCGCTAGCTTCCGCGCGTCGCGCAAGCGGCGTAAATTGGTGGCGACACGTCCCGCAGGTCCATGCGGGAAGCAAAGCCGAGGGTGCTATATATAGCAGCTCGATACGTTCAACAAAATAGCGTGGCGGTGGAGGCTCAAATTAGCCGCAAGCACCTGTGGGGAAACTAATGGCAGAAACGATTGCGCGCGAAAATCATCGCTTACTAGAAGCTCGGCTTCTAATCTCTCGTCCCGGAGAGGTATTCAACGAGTTGCAGAAACACGGTTCGCAGGCAGACTCCAGTTGGTCGTTCGATGCATGGGATCAGACACTCGAAAGGAGCCTGCTAGCGCGCAATGAAGCGCTGATCGATCTCGCTTTGGCGCGCTACGCGAGGGACAAGGACATTGTGAGAGAGCTTTATGAGAAGGCGTGTTCGACCACCAACGCTCCAAACGAAGCTTACAAGAAAGGCTTGCGAGTTGCATGCTTGTCAAATCACATAGTTTGGGTGTCTGACATTAAAGGCTTTCCGCAGGATGTAATCGGTACGGAAGCCACGTGGAAAGTGCTTAGTGAGGCGGCGGATTATCATGATGAAGCATCGGCGCTGTTAGAGAATCCGCAAATCGACAGCAAATTGCTGAACGCGCTGTACCGGCGCGAGGAACCATTCGCATCGCTGCCTGAGAACCATTGGACGTACCTCATAAGAATCTCACTTCGGAATCCAAGTATCGGTGAACAGGCAATTTTCAGGGTATTGGAAGTCGCCCCCTCGGATCAGCGTTGGCGCGAGATGCTCGTTCCTCTCTTGGAGCGACTTCACCCAACTTTCGCCGCACCGCCAGAGTCACTTCGGCAGGTGCTAGAGCGCTGGTCTTCTGACAACTCGGGTGAAGATGATGACCGCACCTTATTCTATAACGACCATAACTACCTGTCTCTACCAGACAGATTCCGGTGCGTGATCGCCGCGCTTTACGGAGGTGACAAGGCGATATTGAAAGATGGTCGCACCTCGGACGACGCGGCAATGCGCTGCGCGTTTTACGGTAACGCGCCGCTGACCTTGGCAGAGATGAAAGCTGGCGATGAACGTGACGGTGGCCTCTTCACGCTTGCAGTTCTATTCAACGATCATGTTTTAGGGGGAACCAGGAGCACACGGAACGCTCTGGAGCAAGAATATCTCGACGACGAAGAGCTGTATCGCAAGCGATGTGAGACTCTTAGCTTTCGCTTAACTCCGCTGGATAAATGGCGAGAAGACGAGCGGCGAAAGCGAGTGGAACAGGAAAGCGAGAAATTCCGTTTCTTCGTTTTGGTCGGCTTGGGAGTGCTACTCGCATTCGCATTTATTCAGATGTTCAGCCGTGCTGCTGGGAGCAACGACCTTATACCGGCAGTTTTGTGGACGTTGGTTGGGGTGCTGATAGTCGGCTTTTCTTACGGCGCCAGATTTGGCGGATCACGACGGCGGTCGCAAAAGTAGCGATAACTTTGAATTGGCGAACATCGTTCCTAAATCGACCATGGATTTCGAAAAGGCCGGCAACGTGTTAGGCGGTTGTTCGTTTAGTCTTCCAGCTCGCTGATCGCAGCGGCGAGATCAATGGTGTCTGGCAACTGAGAAAGCACAGCCTCAATGATCGCCAGTCGCTCTCCATCGAGAAATCTGTTGCCAATCCTGCTTCTCCAGATTCATGACTGCGCCCGGAACGCCACGACCGTGTCAACGCTGCTGGATGGTCGGGCGCAATAGTCAGCCCAGTCTTCCATCATCCGCTTGCGCAGCTCGAAGAAGGTCGTGCGCCGATAGGCTGCGACCACTTCGTCACTGACCTTGTGCGCGAGCGCGGCTTCGGCGGTGGGATCGTCATAGCCATGCTCTGCAGCCCAATCGCGGAACGATGAACAGAAGCCGTGCGGCACGATTTCGCGGTCGAGCTTCGGATCAATCCAGCGCCGCTCCAGCTCATTCATCCTGTCGATCACCGCAGCCATCGAGGCGTCACTCAGAGGCTTGCCCTTGCTGTTGGGGAAGATGTAATCGCTGTCATCCTTCGCGGCTTCCATGCGATCAAGCACGGCGAGCGCCGCCTTACTTAAAGGCGCTCTGTGTTCGGTATCGCTCTTCATGAGTGCGGCCGGAATGGTCCAGACTGATGCCTGCCGATCGACCTGGTCCCATTTTGCCGCTACGGCGTTGCCGGGCCTGACGGCCGTCAGGATCTGAAATTCAAGAGCTGCCGCAGCGGCACCATGACGCTCGCGGAGCTTGCGCATGAAGTTGGGCAATTGCGGATAGGGCAGCGCCGGATGATTGCGGACCTTGCGAACCTTCGACGTGGCCGGAAGTAGGTTATCGAGGTGCCCCCTCCAGCGTGCCGGGTTTTCGCCTTTAAACTTGCCCTTCGCCTTGGCGGCATCGATCACCTGCTCTATGCGACTGCGAATACGGCTGGCCGTTTCGGTCTTGCTCGCCCAGATCGGCCCGATGATCCGGAGGACCAGCGTCGTATCAATCGCGCCGATGGGAAGATCACGGATAGTCTTGCAGTAGTCGTTCTTGGTCGGCTTGCCCTTCTGGTCGATACCGAGCAGCGTCATCAGCCATTGGTCGGCGTGCTTGGCATTTTTCCAGCCCGCCCGATTGGCTTTGATGAAGCGCTTCGCAGCCGCCCCGAACGTGATCGCCTTGGCGGCCTCGATGCGGGCAGCGGCTTCCGCCTCGCGTTTGGCTTGGATCGGGTCTGCGCCATTGCGCCTGACCCTGCGAGCGTCAGTCGCTTTTTCGCGCGCCTCTTCAAGGCTCACGTCGCGCAGAGACCCGAGGCCATGCCAGTGAGTGCGTCCATAAAGTTTGTATCGAAACAACCAGCTCTTAGAGCCGCCTTTCGCCACCTGGAGATACAGGCCGCCACCATCAGCGTGCATGCCGCGCGTTGTCAGATGTTCGACCTTCTTGGCGGTCAGTTTGCCGTAGCCCCTCGCCATCTTGTTCTAGGACTTCGCCTATCCCTACATACACCTAGGCGTGAGATTTGGCGAGACGAGATGGAATTGAATGGAACGCCAAACTCCCAACAAGTAGTTGTTATTGCAGCTTTTTGTGTCAGGAATTGGGGCTTGATGAAGCTTTCTGGAACGACTTTCTGGCGGAGAGAGTGGGATTCCCGTCCGAAAGCCGAAGACACTCCAAAAACATCGGAAAACAAGGCATTTTCGAAAAGCCGGGCGAAGGTTTGTGACCACCGCTGTGTACCACCGGATCGGCCGGTTTGGCCGTCAACCTCAGCCGAATTCGGGGCGTCTGAGGACAGACTGGATCTGAAGCGCGCGACCCGTGGATCGGGTTGCCGGCTGCAGGCGCACGTGACGAGACGGGCTGCCGAAACAATGTGGTATCCAAGGTCCGGTACATCCGGAGCGGGAAACGATGTTCTTCAGTCAGCAGGCCATCGAAGAGATGTCGGGCGGCTTCAGGTCGATGGACGAACGCTCGGACGCGCTCGTCCTTGCCTACGCTTCCTTCGCCTTCCGGAACGACCGGGCCCGCGAGTTCGCGACGCATCGTTTCTCGCGACGCATGAGGACGATGACTCATTGCATCGAGAACGTCTTCGACCGTTTGCCTCCCGATGAGAATGCTATCCCGACTACCGAGGCTTGCATCGATGCCGCCGCCTACGTTCAGGCGTTTCTGTTCAACGTCTTCGGTGCGCTCGACAATCTGGCCTGGACGTGGGTCGAAGAGAGAGGCATCCGGAATCGCGACGGAGGCCAGCTCAAGGAGACGCGGGTCGGGTTGGGAAAGAAGTACACGGAGATCCGGAGGACGTTTTCCCGGCAGTTCAGGGGCTACCTCGATGCCCACCAGGACTGGTTCAAGCATCTGGCGGATTTCCGTCATGCATTGGCCCATAGGATACCGCTTTACATTCCACGATATGCGATAGTGAATCAGGAGAAATACGCCGAGCTCCAGGCTCAAAAGGACGCTGTCGTCGGAGACCCTCGAGAGTTCGATCGGCTGACCGAAGAGCAGATGAGGCACGTTCAGTTTCAGCCGGTGATGGTGCACTCGCTTTCGGAGAAATCGCCAAGGATCGTCTTTCACCCGCAGTTGCTGGCCGACTTCGCGATGGTCGAGGAGATCGCTCGAAGGATGCTGGCCGAACTGGCTCGGGACATGCCCGTGCCCCGCATCGGCATTCTCAAGCGCCTTGGGCAATGGCTGAGATCGGCCTTCGGCTAGTGCCGTCCGTCATTCCTTGATCGAGATATCCCAGCCCGGACGTCGGTCGTATGCGGGGATGGCGGCTTCCACGAATTCCTTGATCGTTTTGTGTCCGCCTCGGCCGTCCGTCACCAGGCGCCGCGCGCCGACCGCGAGGTGCTGCGCCCATCGATGATTGTGCGACGGGTGATTGCGAACATTCGGCGCCATCGCGATCAACATCGCGGCCGCGTTGTTCTTGTCCTTGTCCGATGCCGCCGGGTCCTCGTCGATCTGATCGAGGTAGTGGGCCAATTCGTGCACCATCAGCGGATACAGGAAGTCCTCGGCCTTCCCGAAATGCTCGACGTTCAGAAGGAAGGCATCCGCCTTCACGTCGGTGATACCGAGCGGCACGTGGGCGTCGGCCATGAAGCCGGCGTCGGTGTCAGCATAAGTCCGACGGATCTTGGCGTCGAACAGCTTCGGGTCGATCGTCCCGCAGACGTCCACCAGTTCGCGCTTCTTGGAATCGATTCCGATGATCCAAAGCTCGCGCCCCCTCGCGCACCGCAGCGTGTCGAGATCACGCCCGAAGGCGTGCTTGAATTGCTCTGCGAGGTCCTTCCGTATCCGCTCACATTCATCCTGCATCGTCGACCTCTTCATATCAGCGGCGAGGAAGTCTTCATCCCCTGCCGTATAGTCCATCCGGTCGGGGCACACCGGATGCCGCATTTACAAGCTTGAAGAACTCGACCAGAAACGCCCACTGTTCATCCCGGTCGAAAGTCCGCAAAACACCTCGACGCTTTACGACGTCACGGTGCATGGTCGGACTCTGGGACGAGTAGCTGTTGTGAGCGATCAATCTGTCCTTCACCCCCTGCATTCCGGCTTCTACTTGAATCGGGAGCGGTGCTTTCGCCACATCCTTCATGAACATCATGTAGAGTTCCAGCGATGTCATGAATAGATTTTCCATCGGGAGCGTCAGCAGTACCTTCTGGTTGCCGTGCTCGCCTTGGCGAAGAATGTCGGCGTTTATTCCCCAAATTTCGCCGTCGCGGGTGTACTGCGTTAGGCTGTCGATCCGGTCCGTCGCGCCGGCAGGACTAAAGAAGCAGACGCCGTAAGAGTTCTCACGCGTCGGCTCGCCGCCTTGCGGCGCTCCGAATGTCCCGAAGCGACCGATGCCGCGAAGAAGCGTCTGCTTGTCGATCGGCATAGCCAATTCGGCCGTCGGCATCACCCGGAGCCACATCACGCTGCGAAACGGCATCGTATATTTGAGCTTGTCCCGGCTGTGCAGGTCCTCGGCCAGAACCTCTCCGTTCTCGAAGAATATGCCGTCTCCGATCTTCGGCTGAAGGGCCGGAAACGGAGCGATCTCGGGCTTGGGCACGTACTCGGCCAGCGCTTCGGCAAGAATGGCAACGAGTTTCTTCTTTTCCTTCGCGATCTCGTCCTTGGTCGCGTCCGGTGCCAGATCGTACATGATCGGTCCGCCCTTGTGGCCAAGGTCGAACGGCATATCCGCCCGCTTGCCATAGTGGCTGTTCATCACCATCAGCACGCGTTCGGTGCTCAGCGACTTCAAGGCGTAGCCAAGTTCGATCGCGACGTTCGGGTTCATCAGGGGTTTGCCGTCCGATTTCACGCCTTCGTCGGATTTGTAAGGCGCCCCTTTCCCGACCGGCGTCACATCACCGACGAACACGGCGGCGCCATCGATCTTCTTGAGGACTTCGATTGCCAAGTCCGGACTGCCCTTCAGACCTTTACGGCCGTAGTCCAACTCCAGTTTACCCTGCTGAAAATCTTCATCCGGCTCGTCGATGTCGTTCGCCTGGTTGGCCTGAGCGATCGCCGCGTCGAGCGCATCGCGGATGAAGTGCCTCGCGATTTTTCCCGGCAAGTCAAACTGCCAAGCCCAAAATATCTTCATCTCCGTCTCCAGACAACAAAACGCCTCGAACGACGCCCTTCGACGTCAGGCCATTGAAGTGGCGTCCGTCTTCGTGGGCACCAAGAGTGGAAGCCAATATTGCGGCGGAACGGGTAGTCGGTAGTGCCTGCAGGCAGTCAGAACCAAAGGAAAACAGCCGACGCGGATGGCGGAGAGATAGTTGAATGCGTCGGCGCTCTTGCAGGCTGCCACAAGGATCTTGAGCAGATCATGGCCGCCGGCGCTGACGGGAACGTCTGATAGAGTTGCCCCGTGGAGGGCATCGTTCAGGTAGAGATGCTTCTCGCTTTCTTCGTCCGGAAGCCAGAACTGCAGAGTACAGTGAGCGAGCGGACCCGCGACGAGTTCCTCCAGCGAAGCGACGCTCTTCGCGTCGCCGAGACCGGCGGCGAAGGCGAGCAACAAGGGAATCAAGATGCTGCCGGAAGTGACTTCTTTCCTGTACTCTTCGGTTTGGGCTTTCGGATGCGCAAGAACATCAGGATAGTCGGTCAAGGCGGCGGGATACCTGCCGTGGCTCGCTACGGCGATCCTCAGGCGGCGCACCATCTCCGACAGCCAGGCCGCAATGTCTGCCCGCGCGTGCCCCATCTGGGTCGCAAGCGAAAGGAAAAGCGCCAGTTCGATCGCCTGTTCGTCCTTCAATGGCAGCAACAGCGACGGATTATTCGCGATCAGGTTGAAGCCGCTGGTTACGTGCTTGCGTAGTCCCGCGATCTGCTCGTCATTGAGGTCTCGTCCACCGCGCCGCCCTAACCAGATCATCCAGTGACCGGCTAACGCCAAACGGCCCAACGTATCGAACATCTTGAGGTTCACGTCGGTCGGCTCGGCGGAATTTACGGCGAACGAAAGAGCGTGTTGTCGATTCACGAACGGCAATATCTTTCGTTCCAGGAAAAGCCCCGCGACGATGGTATGCAGCAGCACCAATTGGTCCAGGGCGGATGCCATGGCGACCGTTTGCGCTCCTTTTTTTCCGATGAAAGGCTTCAGCAGATCCCACGCGTGGAGCAGCGCCAGTTCGCTCGCCCGGTGGGGCGCCTCGAGATTGTCGATCTCGCGGGCCCAGACGAACAGCACCCACAGACAGATGTTGATCTGGCGGGCAACTCGAATCCGGTCCTTGTCCTTGACGACCTGCGCGCGCAGCGCGAACAGCAGCCGGGCGAAATGCTCGTAGCTGACTTCCGGCTGGTCGACCATGGCGACGGCCTTCTGAAAGCTCGACTGCATCGGCTTCGGCAGCAGCTTTTCGCGCAGCGGCCCTTGCAGCAGCAGCCCGGCGATGCGGTCTCCGTTCCACTCCTGGAAGGAGATCTTCCTGCCGCTGTGCTTCTTCATGTACGACGTCACCAGCGGCTGCACGGCCTGCTGAATGACTCCTCCCACGACCAGACAGATGACGACCTTCAATCCCTTGTACTGGGGCGGGATGCGGTTCGGGATGTATTCGTCCAGGATCTCGTTCAGCGACGGTCGCAACGCCTGAACGCCGGTGTCCCATTCCGATCGCGTCAAGTCGCCGGCTTTCACGGAGAACAGGAAAAGCTTGCGGACGCCATCATCCTCCCCGATCGCGGCGATGTCGACGCCGCGCTGCGCGACTCCGATGGCTGGCCGGGAAATGACATGGAAGCCGAGTTCGCTCAAGAGGTCCGGCAGGATCGCGTCGAGTTCGCCTCTTTCCTTGAGAGACCCGACATAGTCGGAGAGCAGGAGTTTCATTTCGGCCTGCTCAGTCTGTAGACCTGGTACAGCCAGGCAAGGCCCACGGGATCGACGGTCTGAAGTCTCGGCATCTCGATGTAGCTGCTCATTTCCTTCAATTCCATCGACGTCGGAGGCTCGTCGGCTCCGCGCGCATAGGTGATAGCCTTGCGGCCGTATAGAAGGGTGGATCTATGCACCATCCCGAAGAAGACCGATTGACGCTCCGCCTGCTTTCGGATCTCGCGGTTGGAAGTGTAGTGATTTTGCCGCACCACCGCTCGCTGGTATGCCGACGGCTGCAGTTCCTTGATGAGAGCCTTGATGTCCGAATCCTTTTCGTAGCGCCGGTACAGTTTGAGCGCCGCGCGCACCGGTCCGTGGGCTGCGTCCGCCTTGCCGATTGTCTTCAGATAGCCCGCGATGGTCTCTCGAAAGTTGATGAGAAGCGCGTGCAACAAGAGTTGGACGAGTTCCGGCTCCGCGTCCTTGTCTCCGGCCCTGAGCGCTGCGATGACGAACGAAGCGGCCACGATCGGCGCAAGGGGCATATATCCGACTGCCTTGTGGCAGAGGACGATCATCTGGCTGCCGGTCAAGCCGAAGCCATCGAGGGACGCGTCGAAGGGCCGCTGATCGTGGATCACTCCGACCAACTTCGAGATCGTCTCGCAAAGCGCCTCGTCGCCTGTCGCGAACCAGCGGACCGCGATCGAAAAGAGAACCGGTCGTTCCAGCGTCGTCAGCCGATGCTCGATCATCTCTAGTCTGTCGAACGGCATGGCCCTGCCGGAACTCGCGAGCAGCGTAGTCAGGCAGTCGATCGCCTGATCGTGATGGGAGCCCGCGATAAGATTATAAAGGGTCGTGCTCAGCATATCGACGAGTCTGCTCGCCGTCAGGTCGCCGTCGCACGCCAGTGAGAGCACGGCCTCGACGTCGGCCGATCCAAACAACTCGGCATGGCGCAAAAGACCGTTCAGAAGGGCGGTCCGCGTCGTATCGCTGGGCTTCGCCGTCACCGCGTCTATCAGGGCGGATATCCACTTCGGCGCCGGCGTCTCGCGACGGGCCAACAGATCGAAAGCGGCGAATATCGCGGTGAACCGGACATCCTCGTCCGGATCCCCGACGACGATCGCGACCAGCGTTCCGAGCGTCCCGTCGGCCGCCTCCATGTTTCGTGGCTTGATCGCGCCCAGTGCGGCGATGGCGCCCTGCCTTCTGGCGTCGGCGGGTGCAATGAACGACGTCGCGGCGGTTTCGTCCCCGAGAGCGATCAGGGCGTCCGCCAGGATCTCTCGGTCGAAAGCGGGATCCGACCGCGCCATCTCGACGATTTCCTTCGCGCGCTCCTGGGACTGTCCGATCCAAATGCGTAATGCGTCGCGCGGCAATATCGCGATGCCGCCGATCTGCTTCTCTATACGGTGGATCAACTCCAGCATGACCGGCGGAGCCGCTTTCAATTGGGGTATGACGTTGCGATAGACCTGTTGAATCGTGAAGGAATATCGCCGGTCGAGACCCTGAAATTCAGGCGTTGCGGTCAAAGCGAGGAGATCGATGCTTTGCGAATTGTGCAGCGCCGCCAACTGGGTATGCAACGCCTCCTGCAGGTTGGTATCGGCGGGTCGATGCAGTTCTCGAAAAAGCGTTCCGGCACGATAGTGCGCAATGACTTCGACGTCCGTCATCGGGACCGATCGGGGTTCCTCGGAAGTCACGCTGCTTGCCCGTTGGGTTCGAGGCTTTTGATCACGGCGGCGATCCTACCTCGTCTTCCTTGACGCCGCGCGCGACGACCCGCAGCGCCCCGTCTGGAAGCGGCCGCTGCACCTTCAGGGCCTCGTCTGGAGGCGCCGTCATCCAGGTCTCAACTTCATCGGACGTGGTCAAGATCACCGGCATAGCCTTCGGATGGATGGCGCCAACCTCGGCGTTCGGCTCCGTCGTCAGAAACGCGTAGATGTCGTTCGTGGTCTCGCCTTCCCTGACCTTCCGAACCGATGTCCAGTTGGTCCAGATGCCGGCGAAGCAGGCCAGCGGGCGGGTTTCGTTTCGTAAAACAGTTAGTCTATAAAATATTCCGGTATGACTTCGGAGCTGTCAACGTTACGCAGAATCTCACGGAGACGCACCGAGACAACTCAAATCATCCTTAAATTCTTGTACCACAACGGAAGTACCCGAATTTATGACTGTTTTTAATGCTGTGCGGTAGTCGGAAATCGCTTTGTCGGGCTGCCCCATATGCTCGTATGTTTTGGCGCGAGCGTCGAGTATCCCGGGCTCTTGCTTGATCGAAAGCGCCTTCGTGTAATAGGTGATGGCTTCATTGTCCTCGGAAAACGATCGGGCATGATCGCCACTAATTTTATCTACGATCGCCTCAGCACGATAATAGCTTGCAATTGCGAAGTAGGCTTCTGTAAAATCGGGATCGAGTGTGATTGCCTTTTTGTAATCGTCAAGGGCCAGATCGTCACGCATCATAACCCCAAAGATGCCCCCGCGAACATAATAGGCCTTTGCGAAATCCGGGTTTAGAGAGACTGCTTGGTTTAAATCGGATAACGCTGCATCGCGAAGATTCTTGACGTCATACCAGCGAGCGCGAATAACGTATACCTCAGCAAGCTGTGCCGGCGTAAGCTTCCCGCTCTTTACAAACTGTGTGCAGTAATCGATGCGCTGATCTGGAGTAAAGGCAACGGAGTTATCAAACATCGATCCCTCGCAACGTCCCCATTTCGCAACTGTTTCCTGTGCCAATGCAGGCAGAACGATCAGCATCAATGCCAATCCAATCACAATCCTATTCATGCTTTCCTCCCGCGATCAGCCTCTGAATTCTAAAGGTGTAAATAGCCCGTAGAGTTTCGTCCCTCGGCTTCAGTCGGCGCTAGGGTGCGGCTCCATCCCGCTTTCAGAAAGCTATGGCGCTAAGTTTGGTCTTATAAAGCGATCCTGCTAGCGAAAAATCTCGAATTTTAATCTGACGTCCATTTGAGAATGAGAGGGTTATAAACTCCGGTTTAAGAGGAGCTGTTCGCCCACTCCCGTCCGTCTTATTGTACGCAGACGCGTAAACGAAGACCGTCGCCTCTGATAGATCGACTACGCTCCTCAGGTCGCCCTTGTTCGAAATTGGAAGATTGGGCGAACAGCCTTCGCCTAGCGTAATGCCAACGATCTGCTGATGCGGATAGCTGCGAAGCTTGACGCCGCAGCCAATAACATTCGCAGGCAGCAACGGGATTTTATACTCAACTTGCAAATCCGGGTCTGAGCCAGTCGAAGCAGGCTCAGCTCGATAAAATGACACACTCAATAATAGACCGCCGCTGCTACCGAAGTTCGGCCAGCCATTCAATAAGCTAGTTGGGAACACCTCACGGGGATGTTCCTTCAAAAACGCGAGGGCGGTCGCGCACAGCTCCTGGTAGGCTGGAGCTATACAAGGTAACTGAAATTCTCCGGAGACGTGCGGCGGCTCCAGTAGCGACAAAGCACGCTGAATGTTCAATAGTGATGCTTTTGTATTTTCAAGCAAAGCTATTGTTTGCTTACTTTCTCGCGCTTGTCGCTGTAGCGTTTCTGATGATTCCTTTATCTGTGCTATTAGGCCACCGCCAGCTGAAACAATTACACCAAAGGCTGAAATCCAAACCCACACGGTCGCTTTATTTGATACTGGGCTGTTCTTTTCCGTGAATAACGGTATCAGAGCGAAGCAGCCGGTCAGCAAAACAGCAACAGCCTTCCACCAAGCCAGAAAGTCGAAGTCCGAGATCCATGCGCCAGTCACGTCAAGTCTCACCTTGGTTGGGCACGCGATCGCCAGGCATGATCGCCTGCTTAAGATCATTCCCTATCACCAAACTCGCTAACGTCCCCTCGCGGATGACAAGCTGCGCGAAGCTCGCCGCCTAGGATGGCGGATCGTAACCACAAAGCCATCGTGGTTGCAAGTGATTGAGAGCACTACCGGACCGTGGGCTCAACTCGCCGCAGTCTCCCCAATCTCATTCGCAAAACAGATATTTTGCGAAATGAAACGAGAATCGGGGGAGCTGTCGATCCTCCGACCGTCACTTGCATGTATTAGGGTGAATACCCGGATGTGACGTTAGTTATTCATGGGGCTGAGGCCCTGTCCGTATCGCTCTCGCGCGGCCTGAGTTCAGGCCGCACTGAGCTTCGACGCCGGTTAGGCGTGGCGCGGCGTACGCCGGCGTGCGGGACGCCCCCGGCGAAACAGCGCCAGGATCATCTTCGGCAAATACACGACGATTGCCGCCGCGAGTAACATCGCGCTGAATACGATGCCGAGGGCGATTGGCGCGTATTTCTTCGCGAGCGCCAGCAGCCAGTCCAGCCAGCCCTTGGCCATATCGATAGCATCCTGCTTCGCATGCGCCCAGAGCATGCCGATCTCGTTGCCGAGATGCTCGATGCCTTTGCCGATTGCATTGACTCCGTCCTGCGCGGCGCGCTCGGGCTTGTGCAGGATATCGTCAAACTTGTTGAAGGTCTGCGAGCCCGGAATGTTCTTGTCGAGCTGGACGCTCGGCGTTGACGGCACCGGTCCCGGTGCGGGCGGCGTAATCGTGCCGCCCGGCACTTTGATCGGAGCCGGGGTCACCGGCTGCAGTGGGTGGCCGCTATCGACGTGTCCTACCCCGGGAACGTCGAACGAAACTCGGCAGCAAGCGCTCGCAATCGAAGTGCTCGCCAGCAACGCAACAATCATCCCACAAGAAACTGCGCGAAAATATTTGGTCATGGCCGTAAAGGGATTTAGCCCTTCCTCTGGTTGAACACGACCAGTAAGTGTTTTGATTTGTGGCTGAAACCGGACAAGGAAATGAACGTCCGTTTATGCGGGACGTATCCCGTTCGCTCTGCTCGGATATTTTTCTCGATTAAATCTCGGTAATCGAAAGACCGCCAACCGCCTGCCTTTTCGTCGCGTGCATAGCGATATGGTAGACAATCGATTGGCGGTATTGTTGATTTCGCCCTGCTCGGTCAGGCGGCACTGCGCGAGGTATTGCGCACGGTCGGCGCTTAGGGCGGCAGTGCACCCGGCAGGGCTGAAGCGTCAGAGGAGCAGAATCGCCGCCAGCTATGGTTTGTTATCGCCGCGAACGCCGTCGTTTTCTACGGGGCGCGCCAGTGGAAAACGATCGCGCTGTCGGGGTTCAAGGCTGCTCTCGCAGGCACTGCTAATCTTCTGCCCGTAGGCCACGATCCGGAGAGCATCGTCCGGAGACGCTCAGCCATCGGCAATCGCTGTTGCCGGCGTGGCCCTGATATTCCCTGCAAATCCGCCCTAGTACCCACTATCTGAAGTGAGTAAGTCATAATTGCATGACCTCGGTGTGTCGCCATCAGCTCCATGTCAACGCACGCCGTCTCAGGGACTTATGATTCCGGGTACTAGTCGCCAGCAGAACGCCCGATATCCCCGGCTAGACGAAAGAGATGGGTTTCCGGGCAATAGTGTGGTGGACTTCGCACCCTCGGAAGTTGTAAGAGTGGGTATTAATTAAGCAACTGAAGCTCGGGGGATTTTAGATGGCTGAGAAATCCAAAATTGTGCTTTCACTTGGCGCTGCGCTCGCATCGCTCACTGGCATGTCCGTTCAGGGTGCCGAGGCCAAGACGATAAGCAACAACGCGGTCAGCTCGTCTGCTGCCGAGAACGTTGCTACTAAGCTCGAGCCGAATGCCCACTATCAGGTGGGTGAAGACCTTCTTGGGTTTGTCATGACGAAGCAGGCCGACGGAACTATCGTCGCCCAGCATGCCTCCCACGCGTCGCATGCTTCACATGCGTCTCATGCCTCAAGCCGTTAAGCTTCCTGGGGCAACTCCGGTCGAGTTAGCTGTCGATTTTGATTCCAACATCCAAAGCCTCGCGGCTTTGGATGCTGCAGCCTATCGCCTAATTGGAACGGCGACTTGTCGGATTGACCAGGTGGGGGACCGCTTTGTCTGCCGTCTTTCTCCCTCGGCTAATCCGCAAAAAGGCGCTGCGTTAAGCGCTGACGATCTGAAAGAACGGTTCCTGAACCTCGTCACCGATGAGAATCTGCGAACCCGTGTGTTTGAGAAAACTGAAGGCGTCCGGAACGTTATTCTTGCACTTGCATTCGGGTCTCTGGCCGCTACCCAAAAAGATGCCGGATAAAGTCCAGCCGGAGCACCATGGCGCGCTTTTTAGCTCCTGAAGCCTTCAGCGCGGCGGCCGATGATCTGTCGTTGCTGCCGTTCAACCTTGAGCGCACCGCAACAGGTCAGTATCTCGTTGCCAACATGGTCGGCGATTTCATTCGCCTGACTGAGGACGAGCTCAACAGGCTGATCGATCTGCGGATACGGCCCGGCGACGGCCTCTATGAAAAGGCCTACGCCGCTCATCTGGTCACGGGGACCAACCAGAAAGCGCAACGACAGCTTCTCGCGGCCCGGCTGCGGAGCCGGATGTCGTTTCTGCAGCAGGTCACCCCGCTGCATATTTTCGTTGTAACGCTGCGGTGCGAGCACTCTTGTCCTTATTGCCAAGTCTCGCGTCAAAGCACCGATCGCTCCCGCTTCGATATGAGCGAAGAAACCGCCATGCAGGCGCTGGATATCGCCTTCGCCAGCCCGGCGGGGCGGATCAAGATTGAGTTTCAGGGCGGGGAGCCCCTTCTCAATTTTCCGATGATCAAGACCATTGTCGCCGCCGCGAAGACGCGGTCCGGCAAGATGGTCGACTTCGTCATCGCCTCGAACCTGGCCCTGCTGGACGATGCTGTTCTCGCGTTCTGCAAGACAAACAACATCCTCCTCTCGACCTCCCTCGACGGGCCCGCCGATCTGCACAACAAGAACCGCCCCAGACCGGGCGGCAACAGTCACGAATTGGCGGTGGCCGGCATCCGACGGGCCCGGGAGGTTTTAGGCCAGGACAGGGTCGGGGCGCTGATGACCACGACGGAGGCGAGCCTCGATCGCGTCGATGATATTATTGACGAATATCTGCAGCTGGGGTTGGACGGCATCTTCCTGCGCCCCTTGTCCCCGTTCGGTTTTGCCATCAAGACGAAGCAGTTCGCGAAATACGATGCGCAAAAGTGGTTGGGGTTCTACGAACGCGGATTGCGCCGGGTTCTGGAGATCAACCGGCAGGGCACCCCGTTCCGGGAATTCTACGCCGCGCTGCTGCTCACACGGATGCTGTCGGACCGTCCCATCGGTTATGTCGACCTGCGCAGCCCGGCCGGTGCCGGCCTCGGCGCGCTGGTCTACAACTATGACGGCAGCGTTTTCGCGTCGGATGAAGGCAGAATGCTGGCCGAGACCGGCGACGGTGCGTTCCGAACTCGGGCACGTTGGACAGGACAGTTACAATTCCCTTATCCTCTCGGACAAGCTCATTGACGCGATATTATCGTCGCTGACGCAGTGCGCGCCCGAATGCTCAACCTGCGTTTTTGAGAGCCATTGCGGCGCCGACCCCGTCTATCATCACGCCACGCAGGGCGACGCCCTGGGCATCAAGCCGCTGTCGGGGTTCTGCGCGAGACAGAAGGGCATCATGGGCTTGCTCCTGGATATTCTGGACAACTCGCCAGAAGACGCCGCCATCTTGCGACGGTGGGCCACCGCATGACCCTTCCTCTCTATGGCACGGCCGCGCAGAGCGCCGGATTTCCCTCGGACAAGGCCCGCTCGGTCGTCAGGCTCAGGTCGGTCGACAGCACAGCCGACCGTCACGCGGCGGATTTCGCGCTCGCGAGAACGCCAGGCGAAGTCCTACGCGCAATGGAGGCGGAGTGGCCGTCGATCTTTGTCGTCTCTGATGGCCCAATCGATGTGCCCGGCACGTTCAACGGACGCCTAATAGCGGTGCCGCAGAAATATTCCTATCTCGCGGACGGCGACGTGCTGGGGTTCGATCATTTTTCGAGGAAATTCCGCACCCTGTTTCGGCGGAATTCCGCGCACAACTCATTTCTGGTCACCGAACGGTGCAACAATTACTGCCTGATGTGCTCGCAACCGCCGAAGGATGTCGACGACCGGTGGATTCTGAGGGAAATCAAAGAGGGTTTGCCCCTCATTGATCCGGCGACCCGCGCACTGACGTTCACCGGCGGGGAGACCCTGTCGGATTGGGAGGATTTCATCGCCGTCCTCAAGGAGTGCCGCGACCGGCTGCCGGCAACCGCCATCCAGGTCCTGACCAACGGCCGGGCGTTCGCCGACTCGGAGATTGTTGACGCCTGGAAGGACATCGGGCACCCTAATCTCATGGCGGCTATCCCGGTCTATGCGGCGGTCGATCACGTTCATGATTATGTCGTGCAGGCCAAGGGCGCGTTCGACGAAACCGTTCTCGGGATTCTCAAGCTCAAAGACCGGGGCCAACGCGTCGAAATCCGTGTCGTTCTGCATGCATTGACTGCGCCGATCATCGAGGAGACGGGCCGGTGGATCGCCCGCAATCTGCCGTTCGTCGATCACGTCGCATTGATGGGCCTCGAAAACACGGGATTTGCCATTGCAAACGACGCCATGCTCTGGATGGATCCGATGGACTACGGCGACGGCCTTGCCAAGGCCGTTGATCACCTGAATGCTGCTGGCGTCAACGTATCCGTATATAATCTGCCGAAATGCGTCCTTCCCAAGTCAGTTTGGCCGCATGCACTCCAGTCGATCTCAGATTGGAAGAACGGCTTTGTCGAAGAATGCGATCGGTGTGACGAGAAGAACAGCTGCAGCGGCTTTTTCACGACCGGACGTCCGCGGTTCAGTCGCGGTGTACGCGCAATCACCTCCCCACAACATCAACTGAGCCCGGTAGCGGGTTAGCAGGCAATCAGGAGAACGGGTATGAAGATCCAGAATGGTCTGCTTATCGCCGCCGCTATTGTATGCAACCTCGCCGCAGTGCCGGCCTTCGCCAAGACTGCGAAGGACTGCACTGCGGAATGGCGTGCCGACAAAGCCGGGATGCAAGCCCGTGGCGTAACGGAAAAAGCCTACGTTGAACAATGCAAGGGCGGGACGGAACCAACCGCAGCTGCGCCAGCGGCCAGACCGGCAGAGACGCTTCCGTCACCGGCGCCCAGGCAGACAACGGCCACCGGCTCGAAAACCGCGAAAGACTGCACCGCCGAATGGCGCGCCGATAAGGCTGGCATGCAAGCCCGCGGCGTGACCGAAAAAGCTTACGTTGAACAATGCAAGACAGGTGTGGCGCCAGCAGCCTCCGCCCCGCCGTCGAAGCCGACGGCTGCAACGCCTCCGACCCCTGCAGCGCCTTCACCGTCAACCAGCACCTCGTCTTCCCAGAAAACCGCCAAGGAATGCACCGCTGAGTGGCGAGCCGACAAGGCCGGCATGCAAGCCCGCGGCGTCACCGAAAAGGCCTATGTTGAGCAGTGCAAGGCTGGCGGCGCCATGCCGAGTGCGACCGCTCCCGAACCAAAGCCAACCGCCGCTGCGCCGCCGCCGAGCCGGCCCGCACCAACCGAGACACAAGCTGCGCCGGCCCAATCGCCGCAAAAGCCGGCGCCCACGACGACAGCAGCACCGGTTCCCGCTCCGGCGCAGCAACCATCCTCCAGCGCTACAATGGAGGCTGGACAGTTTGCCGACGAAGCATCCGCAAAATCTCGCTGTCCGACCGACACGGTCGTGTGGGTCAACCTGCCGTCAAAGATATATCACTTTGCGGGAACGAAGAGCTACGGCACCACGAAGCGCGGCGCGTACATGTGCGAGAGAGAAGCGATTGCCGCTGAAGATCGCGCCTCGAAAACCGAGAAGCATCCCTGAGGCCAGATTGAAAAGCCGAGCACAAGGAGGCATCCTTTGTGCTTCGGATTGCATGGTCATCGCGGCTTCCGTCGCTGGCTCCACTTGGGCGGCAGCAGAGACCATCGACGTAAAAGCTTACGGCAAGCTGGATCTTGCGCCCTTCGCGTACACCGATGTCTCGCGGAGCAGCTTCATCAACCGAGCGTGCTATGACAAGTTCCAGTAGTTCATGGTCGTGCAACTGAGGAGGCGACCGCGGCACGAAGTCGAAGCCGATCCTGGGTCCACACAAACGTTTACGGCTTCCTCACGACGTCGCCGAACGCGGTCGTCGAACCGATCCATCCAAAGGCCATCCGCGCAGCGTCCGGACCGCCGGCCTTCGTTCCGTTGTCATCAGCATCGGTTCGCTCCTGACGGACGAATCCATACGCCCGCCGTTCGTTTCCGGCTGCTAACACAGAATGCGGATTCGAAAGTCGACGCTGCCGCTTCTCCACCTGTTCCGACGGTCTATACAAAAAGTGTTGGACGACCGCGGTCGGCTTTCTGTTGCAGGTGGGCTTTCGGCAACCGACCCAAAATTTGGGTCAACGGCCATTATTCGTCGATCTTCGCCCTTGAACGTTGCTGCTGGCCGGCGAATGATGGAACTCTGGAGGACGGATGGCGGGCAAAGCGCAGCGGATCGATAGCGTTTCCGAGGTTTTCAGGCGCGATCGCGCTGGAAGACCTATGGCAAAGCCGCGTCTGGATGAGTTCGACGGCCGCGAGCAGGCTGAATTCAAGCTGATCGATCCGACCACACTGTTGAACCCGAGCTACGGTTATTTCCAGGGCAAGGTGCCCTGGCTGATCAGCAACGACGACGCCCTTGCTGGTGTGAAGCGGCTGCCCGACGATTTCGTGAACTGCGCCGTGACAAGCCCGCCCTACTACTGGCAACGAGATTATGGCGTCGTGGGCCAGACCGGCCAGGAAGATACACTCGAGGAATACATTGCCGCGATCACCGCCGTGTTTCGCGAAGTACGGCGTGTGCTGAAACCTTCAGGCACCGTGTTCCTTGTGCTGGGCGATACCTATTATTCCGGCAAGGGCCAGCCGAAGGGCGGGGATCCCAAGCAGCTTTGGCGGGGCGTGGCGCGCCAGAAGTATCGCGCCGTGGATAAGCCGGGCTTTGGCTTGCCCAAGAAATCTATGTTAGGCGTGCCTTGGCGGGTCGCGCTGGCGTTGCAGGCTGACGGCTGGATCATCCGCTCGGCGGTTGTCTGGAAAAAGCCCAAACCGATGGCCGAACCCAGCGTCCGGGATCGGCCGTGGACGACGACCGAGACGGTCTTCATCCTCTCGAAGACCGGCACGTACCATTTCAACCGCAAGGGCCTAGATGGGCAGGAAGACGTCTGGGAGATTCCGGCGGCGACCTCCGGGCGCCGCTATAGCCACGCCGCCCCCTATCCGGAGGCGCTTGTGGACCGCTGCCTAGCGGCCGGCTGTCCGAGGGGCGGCGTGGTCCTGGATCCGTACGTCGGTTCAGGCACGACCTTGGTGGTCGCGGCCAAACGCAAGCTTCCGTCGATCGGCTTCGAGCTCAATCCGCGGTATTGGACCCTCGCCAGGCAGAGGCTGATCACAAAGCCAGTCGAGCGCCGGCGGTGACAGATGGATCTGGCCCGGCGGCTCAACGAGATCCACAATCGGATATTGGACGGCAGCCGGACGGCTTCGCGCGACCTTTTCGTCGAGGCGCATGAGCCGCTCCGCGGATTCCTGGCGGCAAACTTCCGGACGCTTTCGGACGATGACCTTGAGGACCTCTCGGTTGACGCGATCGTCATCTACGTCTCTGCGCCGGAACGATGCGACACCACGAAGAGCTCACTTTGGACCTATCTCTGCATGATCGCGCGCGCGGACGCCATCGACCGCGTGAAGAAGAACGGTAACCGGGAGCGGCTTCTCGATGAAAAAGTGGAGACCGATGTCGAGTTCTGGGCCGCCCGCACGAAGGATGTGTTCAGGGGAGAGGATTCCGTCGATGCCCGGCACATCATCAGGCTTTATGGGAACAGGTTGGTGACGAGCGAGATTGAAGCCAAGGTCCTGGCCATGATCCTCAATGACGAAAGAGACACCGCGGCTTATGCCGCAGCGCTTGAAATCGATCCCGCGGCGCCTGACGTGGAGAAGACGGTCAAGCAGGCAAAGGACCGGATGCTTGCCAGAATGAAGAGGCTTCGCCATGACCTCTGACGACAGGATGAACTTGATGCTTGCGAAGGCGGCCAAACGCGCCGCGCGCGGGCCGGCGCCGTTGATCGCTCCGCTGGTCGAGGCCTGGCGCAGGGTATTTGAAGGGGATCCGGCCAAGACGCTCGACATCGCCGAGCGAACGCTGTTCGAGATCGCGCTTTGCCGTCGTCCGCGGGCTGACCGGTGGCCCGAAGACGCTGCTGAAATAGCGGGAGAATTCGGTGTCGAGCTTAATCGTTTTGTCTCGTTCTTGAAGGCCGCGGAAGCGGCCGAGAAGTTGCGGTCGGCCCATTCGGCCGATGCTGTCCAGGATGGAAAGCTGATGGCCGCCCGGGACCGTGACGAGGAGGAGTGATGGCCTCTCCTCGCGCCGAACAGGCGGCGGCCGCCTTCTGGCGGAAAGCCGGCGGCAGGGTGGCCTTCGGCGTGCCCATAGACATCGCTTCTGCCGCGGCCGCCGCACTTCCCGTGTCCGTCGTCGGCATCCCCAGTCTGGACACCTCGGCCATAGGCAGGATCTCGGCGCGGGCCGGCAGGCCCTGGACCGTAGGCAATCCCAGGCCGCTGCGGGGATGCCTGCTGGCCGATGCCGGGGTCGGCCTGGTTTTCGTCGACAGCGAAGATCCCGAGGATGAGCAGCGGTTCACGGTGGCCCATGAGGTCGCCCATTTCATCCTTCACTATCTTCGGCCCCGCGAACGGGCCATGGGTGCGCTCGGTGTCGGTATTGCCGCCGTCATCGACCGCTTGCGGCCGCCGACCACCGGCGAGCGGCTCTCCGCAGCGCTGCGGGATGTCCCGATCGAGCCCTTTCGCCATGCCATGGAGCGGGGAATCGGGGGCAGACACGCAAGCCTGGTCGAGCGGATCGAGGCGGAAGCCGACGACCTGGCCGTCGAATTGATCGCGCCATGGCGCGAACTCACGTCAGGCGGTACTATGGAACCCGGTGCCATACGCGAGAGATTCGGACTTCCCTCGCCGGTAGCCGCCCGATTGGCGGCTTTGGTCGCACCTCCCAGGACCTCCATAGGAGTCCTTGGAATCTTTGCTAAAAAATAAATTGTCGAAGTCCCGATGTGCCGCTCGAACAATTAGATGAGCGGACGGAAGGCAGACATGGCGATTGGGGCAGATGAGATAGCGGAGGCTCTCGGGGGCGGCACGACGCCCTCGGAAGACGCGCCTTTTGTTGCCGAATTCAGCTCCGGTTGCCGACGACTTTCCCGGCGATGCCGATGCGCCCGAACTTGAATCCTTGGAAACCGATTTCGAGGCGGCACTTGACCTGAATTCCTGGACTTCCGGCGCCCGCATGGACGAGTTGACCGCTCGCCTCGAGCGCGAAGTCGAGACCGCCGCGTCGTTCGAGGATGTCATGGCGCCTCGCCTGCTCAAGGTGCTCGAGGAAAACCTGTCGACCGCCGCCGACGCCTCGCGCGAAAGCGGGGTCTATTCGCTTACCCCGGACCACGTCTTGGCCGCGCTCCGCAATGTCTGTTTCAACGGCCAGGTCGAGGCGTGCGACGGTACCCGCGTTTCAGTCAACACTTTGCCGCTCACCGTGGTCCAGATCGGGATTTGCCTGACCACGTATCACGGCACCGGCGACGGAGGCTCCATCGGCCATCGCCTCTACCGGCACGACATCATCCGAAAGAACGGCAACGCAGAGGACGACGTCCTGAATTTTCTCGCCCGCCGTTCCAGTCGGAAAAAGCGCAATGCGCTTTCCGACGAGTTCGGCGACGATGGGCAGCCGATGTCGATGAGCGACATGATGTGCCGGGCCCTGATGACCTACGCGGAGCGCGCCATGCTTGCGGACCGGTCCCAGCGGATTTGGCGGATGGGACATGGCGGTCCCATGCCGCATGAGATGATCGTCGGATCCGGCCGCAAGGAACTGGCGTTCGCGAGCCTCGAAGTCCTGCGCCGGCTGCTTCTCGGGCATCAGAAATTTATCTTTGTGCCCAGCGAGATCAGCGACGCCGCGGTCGTCACCATCGCGAACGCTCTGCATCCGCTGCAGTATGCCGTCATCCGCAACACCAAGGATATCATCCAGGGCTACATCGAAGGCACCAGCTATGAGAGGCCGCACTACAAGCGCGTCGGCCTCTATGATGCCGTCAAGGACTTCCAGCGCGACGCCGGATCCAAGGTCGTACTGTGCGTGTACCGCGCCTCGTCCCTTGCGCCGGGACGGATCTTCTATGCCCATGAGGATCACGTCCATGAAGCCGCGCAGATCGTCATCGCCGACAGCGCCCTGCAGGAGACGCGCGGTTTTCCGAATTTGATCGACATCGCGGACCGGACCTGCCGCGGCATGTTCGAGCCCGGCGGCCTTTCGGCTCAGGTCCACGCGGCGCTTGCCCGCACCGGCTCACCATTTCGGTTCCTCGGCGAACGGGAGACGCGCGCATGAACACCACGACGAAACCACAGGCGGCGATGAGCAACGCTGAGAAAGTCGCGAACGCCGCCGAGGGCCTTGAACGGACCGGCAACGAAAACGGCGGTCCGTTCAAGGAGCCGGAGGCCTACCGCGGATCGGTCGCCCGCACCATGTTCGACCGGCCCGGCTCCGAGGACGGCACCATCACGGTGCTGGTGCCGGAACACAATACGCCGATCGTCACCCGCGAGGCTTACGTCAGGATTCCGAGCATTCATCCGCGCAGCGGCGAGGTCGAAGCCGAATATGTCGGCGTGGTCGCCTCAGGGCCCTTTGCGGAGCCCGACGCACTGGGCGCAATGGCACCAACGCTGGTCGTCGCGGCAGCCTACGGCGCCGTACTGACGCCGAAATATCACGGCATCGCCCAGGTCGAGGTGTTCGGCGAGAAGATCGATGGCCAGATGATCCCGCCGCTCAGGCGCCCGTGTCCTAACAGCCCGGTGTTCCTGCTCGGAGAGCAAGAAATCAAATCCATCCTCGGGCTCGACATCGACGAGAACGACAAGCCGGTCCGGATCGGGCTTCTGGACGGGGCAAGTCCTATCGTCGTGGGTATCCCGGCTGCCAGCAAGTCGGTCCTTTTCAAGCACACCGGCATCCTTGGAACGACCGGCGGCGGCAAGAGCACGACGGTCTCGGGATCCATCGTTCATCAAGCAGAAGCCGGCAATGCAGTAATCGTCTTCGACGTCGAGGGCGAGTATACAACCATCGACACGCCGACCGACAACCAGCAGATGCTTGCGGCGCTGAAGCGCCGCAACCTGAAGGCCCATGGAGCCAAGAAGAGTCGGCTTTTCCATCTCGCCGGCTGCGAGCCCGCCAATCCGGAACACCCCGACAAGAAGAGCTTCAAGCTCAGCTTCGATGAAATCTCGCCGGCCGTGCTGGTTGAAATACTCAATCTGTCGGAGGCTCAGGAGCGCAGGTTCAACGAGGCTTATGAGATCTGCCGCGTCGTGATGGAGCGGCTGCAGGTCTACCCGTCGACCCCCGCCGAGCAGCAGGAGGCACTCGATATCGATGAGCTTTCGCGCGGCTGGCCGAAGATGACGGTGGACATGATCATCGACATCGTCGGCGCTGGCATGGCGAACAGCGACAAGGCGATCGAGTTCGCCTGCCGTTCCGCCAAATTCCGCGGGCAGGACGACGTGGTGAAGCAGGTCATGGCCGCCAGAAATCCGGAAAGAGATGTGCGGTCCTGGAAGGCGATCGCCAAGCGCCTCTGGCGGATGAAGAAGGCGGGTGTATTCGCAGATCGTGACGACGAGCGGATCGACATCGGCAAGATGATCGAGCCCGGGCTAGTGTCAATCATCGACCTCTCCGACATGGAAAGTCCCTATTTGCGCAACCTGGTCATTGCCCAGATCCTGCGTCTGCTGCTCAAGCGGCAGGATGAGCTGTATACGGAGCAGGAGGAAAAGGTGCGCGCCGGCAGCGCCGCCGGCGAACTCACCCGTGTGCTGGTGTTCATCGAGGAGGCGCACGAATTCCTGTCGACCGAGCGGATCAAGCAGATGCCCAACCTGTTCGACCAGGTCGCGACCATCGCGCGGCGCGGGCGCAAGCGCTATCTCGGTCTTGTATTCGTCACGCAGCTTCCGTCGCATCTGCCCGACGAGGTGCTCGGACTGATCAACAACTGGATCCTCCACAAGCTGACGGACGCCGGCGTCGTCAACCGCCTGAAGAAGATCGTGCCGGGCGTGAACGACGCGACTTGGAAGTCTCTGCCGAACATGGCGCCGGGTCAGGCGGTATGTTCGTTCACCCATTTGACCCGGCCGGTCACGGTCACGATCGATCCATCGCCATGCAAGCTGCGGATGGTGGACTGAGGCGCAGCGGAGCGTATGCGACCTAGTGTCGTGCAAGCCTTTCGGTGATCTTTCGCTGGGCCGCTTTCGCCTGAATGACTGCTTCGACGAGTTTGTTCAATTGGTCGAAGGTGAATCCGCACGATTTGCCGACAAGGAATTTCTCCGCAAACCTGTCGAGTGTGCCTTGGTCAGGTCTAACGCCTGTCTTGATTGACGTTCTTATCTCGCTGAGCGTGGCTTTTGTACGCGGTCTTCCGGCAAGCAGCACTTCGCTCAGCAGCATCTCGCGGCGCTTCTCTCCGGTTTTGCCCTTGCAGTGGACGCTGATGTATTGGGCCATCGCCCGGGCTAGCGCGGCGCCGCAGTGGAACGTCCGCATTTCCGGCTCCAGGTTCTCCGTGATGGACACGACGATGTCGCCGGTTTCCAGCATCTGCCGGTAGAACGGCGCGATGTGGTCTTGCAGGAATCCCGAGGTCACTTTGACGGAGGGTGCGACCAACAGGAAGAAAGGCACGGCCTGCGTCATTCCGACCAGCTTGATTGCGTGGAATGCCTCACAGGTCGCCGCGACTACGCAAAGATTATTGCGCGTCGCCTGGTTGATGGCGCGCAGCTTGGGCACCAGCAAGGACCATGGCACATATTCTTTCGAGGCGGCGATCTCGACGCCTTTTTCGACCGACCCGTGCATATCGAAATGGAGAAACGGCTTCCTGCCCTGACGCGCCGCCTCGGCGATTTGGTCGAGCGCTTCGAGGATCATGGTCTTGCTTGGCACTTCATAACGCCGCATCTGCAGGCCGACCTGCATGCATGCCGATTCCACGTCTTCGTAAATGCGGCCGGTCCACCCTTCCTCGCCGGGTCGCGGTGAAGTCAACCAGACCAGCAGATCGAACCTCAAATCGCCGTCTATATTCATTGATCGGCCTTTGCTGTTGGCGCGTAGCGCCTTCTTGCCGCTGGCTCATATAATCGGTCGTTGGTCGAGTTCGCCGCTGAGTCAGGCCAAGTGCGCTACCAGGCCCGATGCCTGTTCTCTGTCTTGATGAGGAAGCGGGGTTCTTGCGGCGCCGCGTCGGCGATCTTGTCGAAGACGAAGCGTAGCGAAAAACCGAGATAGTCGAGCAGGTCCTCGGCATTGGAGATTACGCCGGTCATGCGGGCCACGGACTTGTGGTGATAGATGTCGTTTCGGGCCTCTCGGACCGTCCTGAACTTGGTCTTGAAGTGGCTCAACGACAGGCGATTTTGCCCGCGCATGAACTTTCCTGCGAAAATTGACCAATGGTCTTCAATCAGGCGCGACACCTGGGCCAATTCGCAATGTTCCAGGAACTGAAAGCCGTTGGTGAACGAGCCGACGGCGTTGCGATGCAGTTCGGCTCCGTCGATCACGTAGATGAGCTCAGCGATGGAGTTCGCCAGGTCGCGCGTAATCCGCTGGTTTCCGATGAAGGTGATCTCCCGGGGATCTTTCCCGGCCCTTATCTTGGCATCGATGAATTTCCACCACGTCGTCATGCCGTAATGCTCTTCCAGGGAGACGGCGACCGTCGAACGAAAAGCGGTCTCGAATGAGTGGAAAATGGGGAACAGCTGCGCGTGCTCGGCAACCTTTCGGTTGTAGATTTGGAAGATCGCGGGGCGCCAATCCTTGCCCTGGGAAAGGGTTTTACCCTGCGCGCCGTTCTTCAGTTCAACCAGAGATGCTTCCATCAAGTATGGACTGACCAGAGATAAATCTCTTTTGAATTCATCGACTTGACCTGCCGTGGGCGTGAAAGGCAGGTAGTTCACAAAAAACTTGATTAAGAATTCGTATGAAGTATCAGTCATTTAGCGAAATTATCGATGTCGATGCAACTTGACAAGGCGCCAAGTGTTCCCCATAACAGCCGTGCACTCCGGGAGAGTTGTCGCTTCGGGGACATTTGCCGTTAAACGCCTCAACCTGAGTTTAAACTATCGGATTTGAAAAGGGCCCCCAAAAGGGGCCTTTTTCTGTTTGGGGTCCGGTCCTGTTTCGCACTGGCCGCCGGCTTGCTGGCACTGAGGTCCCTATCTCGGGTGCGACGTTGCCGGGAGCGCCAGCGCAGCATGTCGCCGTTGGCATTCAGAAGGGCGGCCGGCCGCTGCGGCATGCCGAAGGGGGATGGTCCGCCGTCAGGCAGGCGGGTACAGCTTTCCGAACTCGTCGTGATGGCGCATGGATTCAGGCCTGTAGGCGCCGTGGCCGGCGCACTGCACCACGTCTTGCAGCGTGAAACGTGCGCGCACCGACTCGTCCACGCGGGCATCGTGCGGCACCTTTCGCATCTCCTCCGGCCAGTTCAGCCCTGCGAGCCATCCGCGCACCAGCGGGATCCATGCGGGAACCTTCGCGATGTAGCCGTCGATGGTGTCGCGCATGCCGGCAAGCTCGCAGTGCTGCACGCCGTCGGCACGCGGATAAAGATGCAAGGGCGTGCCTTCGCCGCCCGCCCCTTCGACCTTGACGCCGTCGACGAAGACAGGGCCGACTTTCAGGCCGTTGGCCACCGCGGTCGCCTGCGCAATCATCCATGCGAGCGCGTTGTCGGAGAGCCTCGATTCCGCTTCCGGATAGCTGCCGCCGATGTCGGAATGATTGCCGGCAAACCACATCTGCACCAGCTTCGGCGGCCCCTCCGTGCTGGCGCCGGTCGCCGGATCGTCAGCGACGGTCCCCCATTCGACGCGCTGAAAATCCCGCCTGTTCTCGTCGATCGCGTTGGCTGCGCGGCCGAACCTAACGTAGACGCTGAGAAGACGGTCGAAGTTTTCGTCCTTCCACTCCGCATAATGGTGGTGGACGTCGCCGGGCTTCGGAAAATCGCGGATTGTCTTCAGCCTCGACGCCTTCTGGCTGCGTGCCCACCAGAGGCCGGCGACGACCTGCGTGAAGAACATAAGGCCCCACCAGGCCGGCCAGAACGGGAGCCAGCGCTCGAGCATCCACGCGAGCAGAAGCAAGGGCAGCGCTGCGGCAAGGCCGACAGTGCCGACGAACATGGCCGCCAGTCCGGCCTGGATGACGAGGCGGCGCGGACCTTTGGCGCCGAGAGATGCGACCGTATCGAACACGCCGATGAAATAGGGCGCGACGTTCGAATTGACCGCGCCGTCGGACCCGTGTTTTTCGCGGAAGCGCCTGGCCTGCTCTTCGCGCTCGGCGGCGTATTGCGCGCGAGGAAAGCCGGCGCCGTGCTCCAGCACCACGGTGACCGCCTCCATCGCGATGTCGTCGACCTGCTTCCGGTATCGCATCAGCGGGCCGCCAGGCGCCTGGGTGGGCACGCCGCAAAGCATCAGCAGGTTCGCTAGCGACCTGACCGTGTAGGCGCCGCGGCTGAATCCGATCAGGAACACGCGGTCGCCGGGTTCGTAGTGATTGATGATGAATGCGTAGCACTCGGCGATGTTGCGGACGATGCCGTTGCCGGTCACCGAACCGAGCAGCTTCTGGACGAAGCGCCGGGGCGCCGTGAGCGCGCTGGCGCCGATGTCGGTGCCGAGACCGGGATCGTAGAAGGCGACCTGATCTTTTGGATCGATGGGGTTTTCCGGTCCGGTCCGAGAGGCCCTGTACATCTTGTACACGTTGCTGACGCGCTGCTCGGGGCGGACGCCCCCGTCCTGGCCCGTTCCGTCCGAGTAGACCACGATGTTCTTCGGCATGACGATCTCCTAGCGGTAGAATGATTTCTTGGTCTGGTAGCGCTGGCGCAGCGTGTCGCCGTTGGCGTCGAGGATGCCGCTCTTCTTCGAGTAGAACAGCCGGCGCGACGATTCCTTCGTCGACTTCTCGATCAGGTTGATGACTTCGTATTGCCCCGTGTGGTCCCCGGTCGACCGTATGATCACGTCGCCGGTCTTGGTGGTCTTCAGCCAGATTCCCTGCTCATGCAGCATCTCCTTGATCTCGTCGCGCGGATGGTCGTACTGGTTGTCGTAATCCGACGAACAGACCGCCACGTTCGGTTCGATGTGCGTGAGGAATTTCTTGGTGGTGAAGCCGTTGTCGGCGCCGTGGTGCGCCAGGATCATGACGTCGGTCTCACTGCACAGGATGCTCGACCTGCGAAGCCTTGCGCCGATGTTGGGGCATTCGACGTCGCCGAGGCTCAGTACGTTGAAGCTTCCCCTGCGGAACAGCTTCACGGTCGAGTTGTCGTTCGCGTTGTCCGAGATGTGATAGGGGTTGTAGAGCGTGTTGCGGAATGCCTTGGCCGACGCCGGTTCAAGACCGCGGATATAGGCCGGGGTGATGTGCTCGATGACCGGCACGTCACCCGAATTGCGCAGCATCGACCGATATTCGCCGATGATCTCGAGGCACTCCACGCCGTGGCCGTATTCCGAGCTTGGGTCGTAGCCCGGGCATTCGATCCGGTGCGGCCGGATCAGGTTCAGCAGGCCCGGCAGTTCGTTCTTGTTGCAGTGGTCGGCGTCCCAGCTGGTGATATGAAGCAGGTCGGCGCAATCGACCTTGCAGCGTTCGAACATTTCCGTCTCGACCTGCGCCCGGCTTTCGTCGGTCAGCCGGCCCTCGATCATGGTGAAGTGGCCGTTCGCGAAGTACGAGAACGACGATCCGGGCGAGCCGAGGTGAAAGGCGCGGAACCGTGTGGGGATACTTCTCATGCCGGGTCCTCCCATGGCAGTGATCGCGGGAAGCCCGCGGGAACGTAGGTCGTCAGCGTGGCGTCGGCGGTCTCGAAGCCGTGGCGGGCGAGCGTGTCGAACCGGCTTGCGGATATCGCCTTGAGATCGGTCGGGTACTGCAGCGCCGTCGCGGCCTGCTCGTCGGACTGGTAGGCGTCGTAGAAAGCGGCCGGCTTGGCACGGTCGGCCTTCACGTCGACGGCGCGCACCGAGTTGCCCATGCGCACCAGCACCCCGGCGACGATGCCCGAAGCGATGTCGGCGATGAGCATCCTGCTCCGCAGGGCGCGGATCTGGTCGCCGGCGACGTCGAACAGCCGGGGGCTCGACAGATGGCCTCGGACGAGGGCGGCCAGCGGCGAATTTCCCGGCGGCCGCAGCGGCCCGGAGGCGTCGCTGCAGATGAGGAAGTCGCAGGAGCGAAGCCCGCGTCCCGGTTTGGACACGGCCTCAAGGCCCATGTTGTCGTAGGCACCGCCGTCCCAGAGCCGCACCGAACGGCTCGAAGTAGACCGCATCCGGATCCGCGCGCCGGTGGCGGGGTCGGTCTCCCACCATCCCCGCTCCGGCAGCGGCAGCTTCAGTGCGCCGATGACGTAGGGCACCGCGGCGGAAGCGGCGACCGCCTCCGACAGCGGCAGGTCGGGCGTGGCGTGCCGCCCGAAGGTCCAATCGCCCATCTCGCGCTTGGCGAAACGCCAGTTCTTGCCGGTCTCGATGCAGGTGGTGTTGATCTGCCAATCCGGTCTGTCCGGGAGATCGGCGAGCCTTCCCGTGATTCCCCAATTCCGCTCGAGAAGCCGCGCCAGCACCGTCGCCCGGCTCAGCGCGAGGTCAGCGTTGAATTCGAGCACGCCGCGCCAGCCGATCGCCGCCGCGCTGAACAGATCTGTAGTCGTCATCGTTTCGCGCAACGCCGGGAACACCTCGCCGAGGAATTGGCGTGACGACGGCCACTTCATCCCGGAACGCGCGACGATTGCCGCCATGACCAGGCTTCCGCCCGACACGGTCGACGCCACCGAGACTTCTTCCAGAAGGTTCTCGGCCGCCATCCGCTTGATCACGCCGAGATGGAAGACGGCGGCCCGGACTCCGCCGCCGGACAGGGCGACACCAATGCGTCGGCCGGCCCCGCCGGGTGCGGGCACCTTCGGTGTCTGATCCGCACCGATCCCGTCGTTCATCGCGCGAATCCTTCACACCGGATGTGGTCATGGTTGTTACGCTCCTCGCGCGTTGCCGCCGGCCGGCTCCGCGGGAAATGGTGGGTCTTGGGTGTCATGGAATCGTCTGCCGCCTTTCGCGCGTCCGTAATTCAGGACGTTGTTCGCGCGGGCGCAGCGGAGCTCGACAAGATTTCAGAAAAATTTTTGGAAGAATGATCGACCCGCCGCTTAAATGGTGATGCGGTTGTGTGGGGTCAAGGATGCAATTTGAAGAGAGGCTAGACTCGAGTCAGACGTTATGGGTATCGCTGGACCTTACTTCTTTCCGTCCTGGTGTCGGTCCAGCCACTCTTTGGCGGCCTCCTCCAAGACCAATGACGCTGTCTTGTCTCGCAGGGCGGCAGCGGACTTGATCCGCCGAATGATGTCCGGATCCATGGACGTCAGAAACTGCTTCTTTTCGCCGACCGGTGGCTTTCTGCCCCGGGCGACCGGTTTTTTGTCGGCCATCACCCTGCCTGCGCGGTGTAAGTGTGGCAGAATCGTCCCATGGGTTGCGGGGCGCAGCAAGAGGCGCCGACGCGGGTACGCTCTTTTTCCCCTCCAATCGCGGTCGGCCTTTCGCCCCCACGTCCGATCATCCTCCTGAAATGCCTCGAAATTCCTCGAAACGAGGTCTTCTAAATAGACCTATATGAAATAGCTCTCACTTACCTATTTGGTCTATTGACTCAATGGTAGCCCTCTGCCATCTACCATGAGAACGAAACAAGAACATCGTTTTGTCGTGTGAGTGAGGTCGGTATGGCGGGCGTGCTGAACCAGGATTGGCGTACCGAACTGGCGTCGGCGGTGCCAGAGTTCTTTGTCCCGCGGTCCGGCCGCTTGGCCTGCGTGATCGAATGCGGCGCCGGCTGGCGCTGGATCATCGATCGCTGTGCCTTCCGGATCGGCGCCGCGCTCGAAGAGCGGGAGTCCTTTCGCTTCGAGCGCATCCGCGAACATCAGGGCTCGCTCCGGATCTATTGGGGCGGCCGGCTTTCGGCCGGCGGCGAAGCGGCGGTGCGCGAGGCCATCGACCTCGGCGAGGCTGCCAGCCAGTGCTTTTGCGAACTCTGCGGCGCACCGGGACGGCTGTACCGCTGCGAGAGCGTCTTCATGACGCGCTGCGCCGGGCACGCGCAGGGAGGTGCGGTCTCTGTCCGCCCCGGCTTCGAGAACCTGCACCTGCGTCAGAAGTTCGTCGCGGGCCGCGTCAGGGTCGTCGTCAGGAGCCGTTATGACCCCGACCTCGACCGCTTCATCGACCTCGATCCGGTGGGGTCCGGGTAGGGAGTCTGATGGCCGACGCAACCCACCGAACGAAGAGCCGACAACGATCAAAACGTTTCGAACCCTGACGGAAATTCCAAGGATTCAATAAATTGCTGCTCTGGATAATCAGCGATTTGCATTTGGAGCTGACCCGCGGCTGGGATCTTCCCGGCCCGGACGCGCGGCCGGAATTCGACGTGCTGATCGTCGCCGGCGACCTGATTCCGCGGATGGAGCGCGGCGTCGCTTTTTTGGCCGAGAGGGTAACGGACAAGGACAAGGTCGTGCTGTACCTGCCCGGGAATCATGAGGGCTACGGCTGCGATCTCGATAGAACCGTGGAGAAGGCCCGGGCGGCCGCCGCAGGATCGCGTGTGATCGTGATGCAGGACGACGTGGTGAAGATTGGCGACACCACGTTCGTGGCGGCGACGTTCTGGACTGACTTCGAGCTGTTCGGCGATGCGGACCGTGCGATGCGGATCGCGGGCGAGCGGATGAACGACTACAAAAAGATTCGCCAGGATATGTACCGTCGCAAGTTGCGTCCCGCCGATACCCGTGCGCGGCATTTCAGGTCGCGCGCGCTGTTCGAAGCGGAGATGCGCAAGCCCCGGTCCGGTCCGTTGGTCGCGATCAGCCATCACGCGCCCTTTCCCGGCGCCGCGGTTGCCGCCTTCGATGGTCGCGACCTGTCGTACGACGACATTTTGACGGCGGCCTACCGCAGCGACCAGACGCGCCTGATGGTGCCGGGTGCGGATGATGGCCGCGGTCCGCTGATCCCCGCCGACTGCTGGGTGTTCGGCCACACCCACGAAACGGTGGACGTGAGGGTGGGGTCGTGCCGGTTGCTGTCGAATGGGAAGGGATATGGCCCCTGGGATGCCGGCGGGACCTGGGACAATCCGCACTTCGACATCAACTTCGTCATCGAGATCTGACGGCAGGGACAAGAGTTCGACCACGACGCGTAAGGGGAATGAGCATGATCGACGACAAACTTACCACCGGCCAAGCAGCTCAGAATTTCTTCCCCCAGTCGGATTCAGGTCATCAGTCATGCGCGCTTCCCATGTCGCCCGATCAACCGCCAGCACATTATTCGTCTCTGCAAAAACAACCACGGCCATCCCGGCGGCATCCGACCTGGTGCGAGATTCGCTCGTTCAGGCGACGCTCGATCCGTCCGTGCGCCGGATTGACTTTCATGCGCAAGCGCGCATCTACGCGACACAAGTAGACCTCAACACGATCGTCATTGTCCGCGACGACGGCCGCTTCTGGCTCGACATCATCGAGGCGCGGCCCGCGCGCGACTCGGAGGACGCGGCGCTGGCGTCGGCTGCGCTCGCCGCATTGGACCTGACGCCTCTCACCCTTACTGGGGAAGACATCCGGCGACAGCCCAGGTTCGCCAATGCCGGCCTCGTCTGGTCATACCGGCTCGCGCCGGTCGGCATCTCGATGCGTATGGCGGTCCTCCAGATCCTTTCCGATGACGGGCCGATGCCGTTGACGCGACTGCTTTCTGCTTTGCGCGGCGACCGTGACCCGGTTCCGCCGGTCATGGCGATGGCCTGCTCCGACCTGATCGAAATCGACCTCGTCACCAGGCCGCTCGGTCCCGAAACGATCGTGAGGGCGAGAGCATGAGGGAGCCCAAGAAGAAGCCCGAAACGAAACTCGCTGGCACCGGAACGGACACGCGCGCGGGCGAGCGCATGAACAGGCATGCGCGCCGAGCGCAGAAGAATGTCGAACGGGCGAGCGGATCCGCTCTGGATCCGCTCGCCTGCCTGCGCACGACCGGCAGCGCGGACTTCGCGCTCATTCCCGAGTCCGAACTGGAGGAAATGGCGGACACCGCCGCCGCAAGAATGGATGCGAAAGTGCCGACGCGCAGTCTGTGGTCCGCACGCATGGCGATCGTCACAGCATCGATCGAGGCCGTGACGTCGTCGAAGCAGCGCCGGACCTGGTCGAATCCCAAGCGGCCGCTCGCCATCGCGGTCATCGTGCCGACGGCATCGTGGGTCGCGCCGGTGGAGAAGTTCTTCGAAGGGCTTGCACCCGCCGCCTGGAAGACGTTCGCGCGTACCGGCTCGCTGAAAAGCCGCGACAAGGCCGACGTCGGCAATGACGAGGTCGCTGCCGCTCTGACGAAGAACCGCAACGTGGTCGGCATTGCCGCCGACATCGGCATGCTGCCGTCATCGTTGGTCGCGGCCGCCGACTTCACGGTCAATGTCGCTTTTCCGAACGGCGCCGTGCTGCGCGAGGCGATGAAGCGCAGCCTCAAGGGAAGGGTGCCTGCGGCGATCGATGACGCCGTCACGGCGGGTCTCGACCTCGACGACCTGATCGCGGCCTTCCGGTCCGGCTCGACGCCGGCGCAGGCGATCGCGCACCTTCGTGCCGCGGCCGCAACTCGCCGTGGACCGTCGGCCAAGGTCGACCTGCCGGATCTCGAAACCGCGGTTGAATACGGCGACGCACGCCTTTGGGGATTGTCGCTGGCGCGCGACATCGCCGACTATCGCGCCGGCAAGATCTCTTGGGCGGAAATCGATCGAGGAGCCGTGCTGCATTCGCAGCCGGGGTTCGGCAAGACGTTGTTTGCGCAAGCGCTGGCCCGCAAGTGCCAGATCCCGCTCGTCGTGTATTCGGTCGCTGAGCTTTTCGCGAAATCGCCTGGCCATTTGGACGGAGTGATCAAGGCCCAGCGAAATTTTTTCGATCAGGCCCGGGCCTTGGCAAATCCGGTGTCGCTGCTCTTTTGTGATGAGGTTGATGCGGTCCCCAACCGATGGTTGTTATCAGGCGATAATGTAGACTGGTGGTTGCCGATCATAACAGATTTTATGACGCTTTTGGACAATGCTGTCGGTGGCGGCCACGGCAGCGGCGGCGGGCGCGATGGCGTCATCGTCCTGGGCGCCACAAACCGGATCGAAGCGATCGATCCGGCGATCATGCGGCCCGGACGCCTGGAAAGGGCGATCGAGATCGGCCGGCCGGACGCGGCCGGCGTCCGTAACATTTTGCGCTTCCATCTGAAGGGCGATCTGCCAGGCGCCGACCTCACTGAAATCTCGCAGATGCTGGAAGGTTTCACTGCCGCCGAACTGATGGAGACGGTACGCGCCGCTCGTCGCGCGGCCCGGCACGGACAGCGGGATCTGACCCTGGATGATTTGCGCGGCCGGATCGTCGGCGCCGGCGACGAGGATGCGGACTACCTGAAGCGGGTCGCCATTCATGAGGCGACCCATGCCGTCACCAGCATCGTCATTCCGGTAGGTTTGCTTACCCGGGTGCAGCTCCGCTCGCACGGCGGCGCGGGCGGCCACACGCGGATCGAGCAGAGCAACAAGGACATTGAAACGCTCGCCGACGTCGAGGACCGCGTCACCTCGATTCTGGCCGCCGGGGTCGCCGAACGCATCATCCTGAATGCGGTTTCGACCGGGTCGGGCGGCAACGACCGCTCGGACCTCGGCATCGCGACTGCGATGCTGTCGGTCATCCATACCTCGACCGCGCTGACCGGCGGCCTGTTTCACCGCTGCTCGTCCGAGCATGCCTTGGAAACAGCGCGTGCCGATCCGCGTTTGCGCCGGATCGTTGAAGGGCATCTGCGCGCGCTCGAATTGCGCGCCGAGGCCCTGGTGGTCAAACACCGCGACGCGATCATCGCGGTCGCGGACGAACTGGCGCGCACCCGTCACCTCACCGGCGACGCCGTCCGGGCCATCGTCGCCAGGTTTCCCCAGCGCGCACCGGCGGTCAGGAGACCGGCCCGGCCAAAACCTCACTGACGAACCCTTCACTGACAGGAAGAAAGCAAATGCTGAAAATCACCATCGACCTGGTTCCCGGCGGCTTCACCCCGCTCAAGAGGACGATTGCGACCATGCGGATCGCCAATGTCAGCAACCTTGCCGACTGCAGCGACTACAGCATCGAGATGACAGAGGGTTGCAATCCGCTAACCGGCGATCCGCCGCGGTCGGCGGCCTGCGAAGTCGTCAGCCACGACCGCCGGCAGTCGGTTTGGGCGCTTGTGGCCAAGGCGGCGGAGGCCGCGTGCAGGGCGGAGCACGACGAAATGTAGCGTGGCGCCGGGCCGCCGGCGCCAGCGGCCCGTGTTGGCGGCAAACGAATCCTTCAAACCGGATCAAGGATTCGTTGGCTCGCCAATTTTCGGCAGACGAATCCTTGATCAAGGATTCGTCTCCTCTTCCGCTTTCGGCAAACGAATCCTTCGGCTCGTTCGCTCAAGGATTCGTCTGCCGACTCAAGCGCTGCGATTGGCTGATCTGGGGCGCCATCGCCGGCGGCGCCGGCCGCACCGGCAAAACACGCTTTTTTGCAAGGTAACCCCTTGAAGTGGAGGCATCCCGATGACGACAAGACCCAGGCGCATCGTAGCCCGACCCGATGCGGCGCAATGGAGCGAAGATGAGCTGCTGACATTTGCGGAAGCGGCGGCGCTGCTGTGGCCGGAAGGCCCGCTGACGGCGAGTTCGCTTCGCACCGCTTACCGCGCCGGCGAGCTCGAAGTCACGCTGATCGCGCGCAAACTTCTGACGACAAAAAGGGCGCTCGCCGCGATGACGGAAGGCGCCCGCCGCAAGGTCAAAAGCAAGGCCGGAGGGACGCCGTGATGGGACGTATCATCGAAAGTATCGTCAAGTATTCGCGTGCACTCGGCGCCGGCGGGGATCCGGCCGACGCGCGCCGGCACGCCGCCGGTACGCCATCCCGTGGCTCTTGCCAACCGGTTTTGGATGAGCCAGTTGGACAACGCCGCAGCGGAACGCTCAAGCGCGTCGAGCGGCGGCCCGATCCGCACCAGTGGTCCGAGGACGAACTGCTGGCGCTGCACGAAGCGGTTTATTTGCTGTGGCCCCAGGGACCGGTGACGGTGTCGAGCCTGCGGACCGCGATCGCGAAGGGTGAACTCGTTTACGCGAAAGTTGCCGGACAAATCTTCACGACGCGCGCAGCGCTTTCGGCGTTGGCGGCGTGCGAGAAGCGTGCCGCCGGTGACGGCGGGGCGGATCGTAAGCAAGGCGTGGACTGGGACGCCCACTTGAAGTCGCTGCTGCCCAAGCGCGGTGGCAGTTGAGGTAGGGCCGGACCGGGACATCAAGTCCGGAAAGCAATGTTGGCGGGGGCGCGGAAAAGCGCCGGTCCGTCGCCTAGGGGACGCATGTCCCGAAACCGAGAAGGGACGCTGTCCCGCAACACGAAGGAGAAGAACCTATGCGTAATGAAAATGCCCGCTTGCCGGGGACGGCGCCGTCGAGCGCCCTGGACGGCCTCGACATGACCGTCGCCGAGGCCCGCGCGATGCCGCAGGAAGAGTTCGCGCGTCTGTTCGGACTGGCGAGCCTCGATGGCGTCCCGCTGGTCGGCCCCGGCTACCTCAAGCACCCGCCGAAGGATTCCGGCTGGTACCTGCGCGTTCGTCTGGCGTCGGCGGACCGCAAGACCGACGTCTTCCAGCTGGTCGTGAAGGCGCCGCAGCGCGCGCTGCCGGAGGCAGGCGGCGGCATCGCCGTCAATCCGATGCGCATCGCGCTGGAGGCGCAGGATGCGGACGGCGCGCGCCTGGAGGCGCTGGTCAAGCTGGCGCGGGCGTCGGGCCGCCGCCGCCGCGCGACCGAGTGGCCGATTCCGCGCATCCAGGCGCTTCTCGTCAATGACGTCCTCGACCTCTACGTCGAGCAGTTCCTGCCGGGTCCGGCCGCGGGCGTCGACGGCAAAACCGTGGAGTTCACGACGCAGACGACGTATCGCGCCAAGATCCGCGCCTTCCAGCGCGCCTTCCCCGGCCTGGAGGTCGGCGATTTCGGCAACTGGATCGTCAAGGAGTACGACAGGCGCGCCCCGGACCGCCGGCCGAACTCGCGGGCCTCGGACCTCTTCACCGTGCGGCGCGCCCTGCGGGAGGGGCTGGCGTTGCTCGGCGTGCCGCCGACCTACCTGATCGACGTCAAGATCAAGGCCGCGCCCCGGCTGCCGAAGCAGGTCTGGACGCCGCAGGAATACGACCGCCTGCGGCTGGCGGCCGACAACTGGCTGTTCAACGCCGACGGCACGCCGCAGATGGTGGCGGGCCCCGACGGCCCGGTGCACGCCCGCTTCACCGACAACGGCTCGGCGCCCTACCGCGAGGCATGGCGGCGGGCCATTCCGTTCCTGGCCTTCACCGGCTCCCGCAACGGCCGCCTTCCCGCGACCCGCTGGGTGCCCCCGGAGGTCGAGCCGATGGACGGCCTGCCGCTGAAGGACCGCCCGTGGGTCGAGGTCACGGACGGCGAGATCATCTACCATCGCGACGGCGAGATGCGGTACGACGGCAACAAGCGGCGCGGGCCCCTCATCATTCCCGAGGAGTTCGCGCCGCAGGTCAGGGCCTGGTACGAGGCCGACGTCGAGGCGGGCTACGAGTTCGTCTTCCACAAGAAGGACGGCTCGCGCTACCGCGGCAAGCGTCTCGACATCACCACGTTCCACAACATCGCCGCCGACGCCGGCCTCCCCAAGGCACGCATCCCGCATCACCTCAAGGACCTGACCGTGGAATGGTCCGATGAAAGCGAAGGGATGGACCGCGAAACCTTGGCGGCCCATGTCTCCACCGAGGCGCGCACCATCGCCCGCAAGTACGGCGAAGTGCGGCGGACTGCCAAGCTGCTGCAGGCGGCGGCGCTTCTGAAGACGGATGGCTGGCGGGCGAAGGCGGACCGGAGGTCCGAGCTGACCAGGCGGTTCGACCGCCGTCCCGACCCGCGGGACGCCGGCCAGCCGGTGCTGGCGCCCAAGCCCTCGCGCCCCGCCGAGAACAATCCCCCTCGGCGCAACAAGCGCCGCTAGCCGGGCGCCGCCGGCGTTTAACGATGGACAGACCTCGCCGCGCCCGGCCCCGGGCGCGGCGATTGCTTTTTGGGCCTCAGGCCTTGCTCGCCCCGCCTCGGCCCAAGCCGGGCCGTCAATTGGCAGGATCGTCACAAGGAAGGGCTCGCATCTGGAAGGCCCTCGGCGAGCCCCTGAGGCCGCCTGCAGGGCAGACCGCCGGTCGCCGGGTCGACACCGTTTCAGGACGGCTCGGGGCGGCGGGCGGCGGCCGGTCGGTTCGGTCCTGTCACCGCCCTGTCACCGCATTCGCCGTTCGTTCTCAAGATCGCGGCCGGCCGCGATCTTGAGGGCCGTTTTCCCCGGGGATACCCCTGCCTTTCAAGATGTTCGATAGCGTATCCAAGGTCTGCGGGGCAATGCAAAAGACTGCAAATACGGGACTTCCGAAGTCAGCTTCCGCCGGATTGGGACGTTTCGGGGCGGCGGATCGTCGGGGATGCGCCCCGTTTCGTCACCGCTGCGTCACCGCGCCGCGATGCTCGAAAGGCTTTCGCCCAGAGGCCGTCCCGTTCACGGTGGTTAGCGCCGCCGTGGGTGATGCACGCCGGCGGCCTGCCCAGAACCGGTGCTGACCGCAGCCTGCATGCGGTCATCGCTTCAAGCCCGCTGGGTGGTCTCGGTCGAAGGCGACCGGCACGGACGGACTCAAAGTCGGGGGGCCCCGGTAGCCTCTGCCCTGTCTCACAGCCCGGCGGACGGCCGAAGCGCGCGACGACATCCTCCTCAGGCGGCCGCGGCCGGGCGCCTGGTCGCGGCCGGCAGCCACGGCCGCCGGTGCTCCCTGGCCATCTTCAACGGGACGGTCGCCGGCGCTCCTTGCCGGCCCGCGACAGCGACACCCGGCTCGGCGACGCGCATGACCTGGCGATGGCGGTGCACCCGGCGCGCCGCGCTGGAGGTACGGTCAAGCCGCGACGGCGTCGCTCGATCTCGGCATGCTGCGCCTGCTTTTCTGCATATCACACCCGCTTTTTGGCATGCCAACCCGCTTTTAGAGCGAACGGCTCGAACAGTATTGAAATGCCTTGAATTGTATTAGACCGAGCTAAATATGACGACCCTACTTGATTTTTTTACATCAATCGAATTCTGGAGCGTTATTAACCATCATGAAAAGTAACCAGTTATTTTATACTTAGAAAAAATTTTTGTTTTTACTTATAATTAATTCGTATTATTCGAATGCACACGTTTATGCGACGCTATTATCATCTTCGATCAAGTATTACCCGGCAAGGATTCGATTGCCAAACGTTTTCTTGAGCCGCGGCAAGGATTCGAAATCCATTTCGTTTAGGGCCAGCGACCTACGGGTTTCGCGCGTAAATCCTACGCCATTTCTTCCTGCTTCTGCCGCTGCGGACGCCGGCGGCGGCCGTCCATCATTTCGGCCGCCACGACCTCGTACCGCGGCAGCTTCACGATCTCGGCGAGCATGACGTCCGGCGGATTGTCGCCATAGTCCTCGCCATCCGTGCGTGGAACATGCCCCTGGATCGCGTCGCGCGTTTCCGGATTCATGCGCACCCGGCGGGCGATGGTCTTGAAGCGGTGCCTCCAGCCGTGATTCGGAGCAACCGACGGATCCTCGATTTTCAAGCCCTTTCTGACCCAATGTGCCAACTTGTTGCCGACGGACGTATAGGTCGGATTTTTGCGCCTCGGATTGCGCTGCCGCTCGAGCGAATAGAACAGCGGTGCTGTCCCGCGCTTCTTCGACGCGAACTCGCGGAATTTCAGCTCCGAGCAGATGGGGATGAAGCGGTACGATCCGCTCCTTGCGCGTCTTCACTGTCCCGGCCTCGCGCGTGATGCGAATGCAGGGAATTCCGCCAACATCGAGAATGTCGCAGGCCCGCAACTGGGTGATCTCGTTCACCCGCGCACCTGTGTACGCGCAGAGCCAAGGCACCCATCTGCGCGCAGCGGCATTCTCGGCGGTCATCAGTTCGTTCACAGGCGCCAGCGCTGCAGCCAGGATGGTAGCCGCTTCTTGGTCAGTGAAGCCGCGCTTCTCGTCCTTGGACTTGGCGCTGACCTCGACATGAACATCAACGCTTGGGTCCGTTGGAAGTCTTTTCATGCGTTTCGCCCAACGGAAAAAGGTCTTGGCAGCGGCGATTTGCCCGTTCTTGATAGAGGCTGCTTCGATCTCCTGTTTTGTCACCCGCACCAGCAAGCATCGCGCCAATCGAGCAGATGCTGTTCGGTAACGCGGCTCATGTCGCGACTTTTGACCCTTTTGATCAACGCGGCAAAATACGGCTCCCATTTTTTCAGGGTGCCCGCCGACAGCGCCTTTGCTTGGCAGAACTCCGGCCAGAGCTCGTCGAACAATTGTTCAGGCTTCGGCGGCTCGAATTCCGGATAGTAGGGACCCTCCTTGTCCACGGGCTTGTAGTCGTTATTCGCTGCGCTCATTAAATTCTGCGACGCGCGTTCCTTTGCTTCGACGTAGGCCTGGACGAAGACGTCAAGGCGATCCCCCACCAGATAGACGCCCTTCTTCTGGAGGAACGCTTGCGCTTCGTTGCCGAACACCATGCGCAGATGCGTTTTATGCGGACCGAAGGTGGAACGCTTTCTGCTCTTCATTTTCTCGATCGACTGCTGCCAGTCGATCGCGCGTCCCGGCTCGTCACGGTGCGCAGCAACCATCTCGGCGTAGAATTCGCCGGCAAGCGCAACAATCTGGAGGTGCGAGAGGTCCGTGGGAAGTTGGCCGACCAGGTTGGAACGCCACCCGCGCTCAAGCTTAAGATTCTCTTCCTGGCACCGCAGGACGGCCTCGTCCCAATCGCTTGTTCCAAGCGAGAACTTGATCTCGGATGCCGAGCCGTACTTTCGGTATTCGGTCGGCACGCGTCGTCGAAACCAATAGAATTTCGAGCGCGGATTTTTCCATGGGGAGATCATGCGAAGGCTCACGGTGGACCACTCCTGTGTACCACCGGGTGTTTTCGGAAAGCCTTATTTTGAAGGTTAAATCGGAGTTTCAGGAGCTTGGGAGCTTCAGTGGCGGAGAGAGTGGGATTCGAACCCACGGTACGGTTTCCCGCACACACGCTTTCCAAGCGTGCGCCTTAAGCCACTCGGCCATCTCTCCGGATGCCCTGTCTTGAAGGGGCAGGAGGACTTTTGCAAGCGACCGCGGTCGCGACCGCGTATATTTCCACAACCTGTTGAATGAATTGGATAATTCTACATTTAAATTGATGCCAGGGTCTCGCATGATGCCGCGCTGAACCTAAAACCGGCCCCGGACGACGATTGACGATGGGGATAATCCAATCTGCGGAGGCGACATGACGATCAATCGGGCGCTGGGATTGGCGATTTTGATGTCCGCGATCGCGGCGGGTTACCCCAGGCCGGCGATGGCGCAAGCCTGCACCCGCGAGGGCGCCAATGTGAGCTGCGATGACGGCCGGCGCGGCTTGCTGTCAGGCGATGCGATCATCTGGCCCGACGGCACACGATCGAGCCTGTCGCCGCATCCGAGCGTCATCATCGGCAACAAATCGTCGGTGACCGTGGGGCCCGGCGTGTTCGTCGGCCAGGGCAAGGGTGTGGTGCCGCTGGATAATCCGAACGCGCCCAACAAGACGCGCTGCGCCATCCTCGACGGCGCATCCTATTGCTACTGAGGGTCAGTGATACCGCGCGCCGGAATTGACCGAGCGCAGCGCCCATGATGCCGGCGGTTCGGCCATCGCCGGCGCAACAACCGCAGCCTTGTCGCTTTGCGTCTCCTGCAGCGCGTCGACGAAATCGGCAAACCACTGCTGGATCGTGCCAGCATGAAGTTTCGCCATCATCGCTTCCCAGCGAATGCGCCGCTCGGTCAAGGGCATCGAGAGCGCTAGCGCGATGGTTCGCGCCATGCCGTCGATGTCGTGCGGATTGACCAGCAGCGCGGTCTCCAGTTCGTTCGCGGCGCCGGCGAATTTCGACAGCACGAGCACGCCGGGATCGGCCGGGTGTTGTGCCGCGACATATTCCTTGGCGACCAGATTCATGCCGTCATTGAGCGGCGTCACCACGCCGACCTGCGCGGTTCGATAGAGGCCTGCCAGCACGGTCTGGCTGTAGCCCTTGTTGAGATAGCGGATCGGGGTCCAGTCCACTTCGCCGTGGCGCCCGTTGACGTCGCTGACGAGCTTTGCGAGTTCGCTTTGCAGGTTGCCATAAGCTTCGATCGCGCCGCGCGAAGGCGTGGCGATCTGCAGCAACGATACCGTTCGCCGCAGCGCCGGCTGCGAGGTCCACATCCGGTCGAACGCGTTGATCCGGTTGATCAGACCCTTGGAATAATCCAGCCGATCGACGCCGATCGCCAGCTTCTCACCATTCAGGCTTCGACGTAACCGCGACACGTCGGGATGCGACACCGCCTTGGCGGCCTGCAGGGCGAATTTTTCGGGGTCGATACCGATCGGAAATACCGCGATGCGCGACGTGCCGTGACGCGACGTCACCACGCCGTTTTCGGACTTCGAGACCGAGTTCCGATGAAAGATAGCCAAGGAAATTTTCGCAATCATCCTGGGTCTGGAATCCGATCAGGTCGTAGGCCAGCATCGCTTCGATCAACTCGCGATGATGGGGTACCCCGCCCATGATCGCGCGCGTCGGCCAGGGCGTATGCAGGAAGAAGCCGACCGGCTGGGTGACGCCGAGATCGCGCAATTCCGCGCCCAGCGCCAGGAAATGATAATCCTGAATCCAGAACGCGGCGTCCGACTTGCGAAAACGCAGCAGCGCGCGCGCCATGAAGGCATTGACCTCGCGATAAGACAGATAGTCGTCCTGCGAGGCGCGGATCAGATCGGCGCGGGAATGCAGCGCCGGCCACAATGCCGAATTCGCAAAACCTTCATAATAGCCGCCGTAATGCGCCGCCGGCAGATCCAGCATCGCCAGCGCACCCGCGCCCAGCGCCTCAATTTCGGCAAATGGTTCCTTGTTCGCGCCGTCGCGAACGCGACCGCTGGAACCGACCCAGATGGCACCGGATTTCTCCACCACCGGCAGCAAAGCTGCCGCCAGCCCCCCCGTCATGGGTTCGTTGGCCTTGCCGCGCGCGACGCGGTTTGAAACGACGACGAGGTTCACAGGGTCCCCTCCTGTTGGAGCGCTCGCGTATTAACAGCCATTCATCAATATGGTTCCCAGTCACCCTTTCAACGAAATGAAACCAAATTCAGGCCCCGCGAATGGAACCCGGTTGTTCCATCGCAAAAACCACAAATAATGGCCGAAAAATTTCGAAATCACCTCTGATCCATCGTTTTTGCGAAACATCGCTCCACATTATTTTGCAGCCGTGGCCGTTTCGTCGTCGAGCAGATGCGCAAGCCACTCCCGTACGTCGCGCGGTTCGTCGAAATGGCCGGCGACGCCGTGCGCGCGGCGGCCGACGGAAAATGCGAGGCCGCAGAAATCGCGCATGATGGCGAATACCGATTCATCGGTAACATCGTCGCCGATGAAAATCGGGCGGCGGCCCTTGAAGGGTTCGTGGGTCATCAGTTCAACGACGCTCGTCGCCTTATTGAAGCCGGACTGCTTGATTTCGCAGACGCATTTTCCGGGAAGCACTTCAATCGGCGCATTCGGCAGGTCGGCCCTGATCAGCGATACCGCCTCGTAGATTGCCTTCTCCGCATGCGGCGCCAGCCGATAGTGCAGCGCCAGCGAGTAACCCTTGTCTTCCAGCAGAATGCCCGGACTGAGTTTTGCGATGGCGGCCAGGCGACGCTTCAGTTCCTTGTCCATCGGCGGGGCATGGGTAGCGACTGCATCGCTGTCGGTCGAGAGCCGCATCTCCGCACCGTGACCGCCGATCGCCGGAAATTGTTCGGGCGCGAAAATCAAATCGATATCGTTCAGCGATCGCCCGCTGACGAGCGCAAGTGCGCCGGAGGTACGTCTCAGCAGACGGCCAAGGGTGTCTGCCAGATCCGGCGGTACCCACACTTCGCGCGGCGTCGGCGCCAGATCGAGCAGTGTGCCGTCGATGTCGAGCAAGAGCGCTGTTTGGTCCAGAGGCGGCAGCAGCATGCGTGACGCCGGCACCGTCCCCGGCGAGGCCTGTTCTGATGGCATATCTTCCTGCGAGGGCACGTCGGCCAAATCCCGATCGACCAATTCCCGGTTCATTTCATTCTACTCCACAAAGGCAAGCGGCGGGGCAACCGATTCCAGCGGCTGACGCTCGGCCGCGACGCAGTAGCGCCAGCCGATAACAGCCGCCGCAATCATCAATCCCGCTCCTGCAAGGTAGCCTGCAAAGACGCTGCCGCGCGATCCGGTATCGACCAGCGCGCCAAACAGCGCGGGACCGGCGACGCCGCCAATTCCGGTTCCGACGGCATAAAACAGCGCAATCGCCAGCGCGCGGACCTCCAGCGGAAAGGTTTCACTGACGGTAAGATAGGCCGCACTGGCAGCCGGCGACGCCACAAAGAAAATCACCATCCATGCGATGGTCTGGGTCTTTGCGTTCAACACGCCGATCGCAAACAGATAACCCGAAAGCGCGAGCAGAACGCCGGAAACGCCATAGGTGAGCGTAATCATCACCCGGCGTCCCAACGTGTCGAATAGCCGGCCGAGCAGCAGGGGCCCGAGGAAATTGCCGGCCGCGAACGGCAGAACGTACCATCCGACCTCGCTCGACGCGATCCCATAGAAGTCAGTCAGCACCAGCGCGAAAGTGAAGAAGATGGCGTTGTAGAAGAACGCCTGCGCGATCATCAGGGCCAGACCGACCAGCGAGCGTTGACGATAGACCGTGAACAATGTGCGGGCCACCTCGCGCAGCGGCGTGTGATCGCGCATCTTCAGTTTGATTTTCAACAAGCCTTGTTGACGCGGGTCTTGCAGCTTTCCCGTGACCGATCGCTCGATATCTTCGACGATCGCGCGGGCTTGATCGGGACGGCCATGAATCATCAACCACCGTGGACTTTCCGGAATCCACATCCGCATCGCCAACACCACGAGGCCGAGACAGGCGCCGGTGAGATACGCCAGCCGCCAGCCAAGATCGGGACCGATCCGGTGCGGATCGAGCAGAACGATCGCGCTGGTGGCGCCCATCGCCGCGCCGATCCAGAAGCTGCCGTTAATGACGAGATCCGTCCATCCGCGATATCGCGCGGGCACCAATTCCTGAATCGTCGAATTGATCGCGGTGTATTCGCCGCCGATACCGGCGCCGGTGAGAAATCGAAACAGCGCGTAGCTCGCAACATCCCAGGACAGCGCGGTTGCCGCCGTGGCGGTGAGGTAAAGCGCGAGCGTGATGAAAAACAGCTTCTTGCGCCCGATCCGGTCGGTGAGCCAGCCGAATCCGAGCGCGCCGAGCACGGCGCCCGCCAGATATGCGCTGTTGGAAAATCCGACATCGAAATTGGTGAACTGGAGCATCGGGCTATCCTTCAACGCGCCGGACAACGCGCCGGCCAGCGTGACTTCCAGCCCATCCAGAATCCAGGTGATGCCGAGCGCCAGCACAACACGGGTGTGGAAACCGCTCCAGCGCAGACGATCGAGGCGGGAAGGAATGGTGGTTTCGACGATGCGGTCGTCGGTCCGTGGCATCGGCACCGGCGCAACAGCCTTCAAAAGAATTGTCGCATCATGCCGGCCGGCCATGCCGCGTTGCTCCAGTGCTTGCCGTCTGCAAAACTCCGGGAAAGGAGCGCGGCGATCCAATACCGATTCGGGCTGCGATCGCTGCCGTCTATTCGGATCAGACCAACGGGAAATGCCCGGACAAATTGAGGCCCCGAGGCTTCCCGAACAACGCGGTTGAGCCGCAAGGGTTCCCGCCTTGTGGCGGGAACCGATCCGGGCCGCTATCGTTTTTTCGGTGTCAAGGAGCCCGTCATGGTAGAAAGCCGCCGAAAACAAACGCATTCGCACAAAACTGCGGCTCGCAAGACCAGCCGAACGAGGGCCGGGAGACCGGGTTCGGTACGGAAAAGAGCTTCCGCCAAGAAATCTGCCGCCAAGCCGTCGCCAAAACGCTGGTCGCAGCGCGTGACACAAGAAAGCGATGCGCTCGATCTGAGACACGGCGTTTTCAAACTGACCGATCCGAAGAAGATCGCGGCTTCGCTCAAGCGCTCTGCGGAGCGCAGTTCGCGCCGCAAGACCAGCGCGTATCGATCCGCGCTCTCCATGTTGACGTTTTATATCAACCGTGCCGGCAAGACGCTGCCGAAACCACAGCGAGAGCGACTGCAACGCGCCAAGACCGAGTTGAAATATCAATTCGGCCGCGCGTGAAGCAAGGTTACGTCCAGGGTCGGCACGGGACGAGCCCGCGATAAACGGCGCCCTACGCCGCGCGGATATTCGACATGAACCGGGCGAGTTCCTCACGCAAGCGCGTGCTTTCGGTCGAAAGGGTTCGCGCCGAATTCAGCACATCCGCCGATGCGGAGCCGGTTTCCGTGGCGCCGCGGTTGACCTGCACGATATTGGCGGCAGCTTCATGGGTTCCCTGGGCGACGTGCTGAACGCTGCGCGCGATTTCCTGGGTTGCCGAGCTTTGTTGCTCCACCGCGCCGGCGATCGTCGATGCGATGTTCGAAATCTGCGCGATGGTGCCGCCGATTTCCTTGATGGCCGCAACCAATTCCTGCGTTGCGCCCTGCATGCCGGAAATGTGAGACGATATTTCATCGGTCGCCTTGGCGGTCTGGCTGGCCAGCGATTTGACCTCGGAGGCGACGACGGCGAATCCCCGGCCGGCCTCGCCGGCGCGGGCGGCTTCGATGGTTGCGTTCAACGCCAGCAGGTTTGTCTGCTCGGCGATTGCCGTGATCAGCTTGACCACGTCGCCGATCTGCTGCGCGGCGCGCGACAATTTGCCGATGCGTGCATCGGTTTGCTGCGCCTGAAGCACCGCCGCCTCCGCGATCTGACTGGATTCGCGAACCCGTCTTCCGATTTCGTCGACCGATGTGGAAAGCTCCTCCGTCGCTGACGCGACCGACTGGATATTGCTGGACGCTTCTTCCGATGCGGCCGCCACATGGCTGGAGAGGCTCTGCGTGGTCTCCGCGGTCCGCGTCAATGTTCCGGCGGCGGATTCCAGTTGAACGGCCGACGCCGAAACGTTCGACACTATGGCGCCCACGGCGGTCTCGAATTCATCGGCGAAGCGAATGAGCTCGGCGCGGCGCGCTGCGCTATTCGCCCGGTTCTGGTTATCGTGAGCCGCGGCATCGCGCTCGGCCTTGGCGATGGCCTGCAGCTTGAATTCTTCCACCGCGCCCGCCATCTCGCCGAGTTCATCCTTGCGGCCGAGGCCGGGCAACACGACATCGAACTTGCCGTTGGCGAGTTCACGCATGGCCTGGCACATCGTCGTCATCGGCCGGGAGATGCCCCTGCCCAGCAACAGTGCCAGTGCGGTACCGAGCAGGAAGCTGCCGGCCGCGAGCATTACGATCAGGTGCTCGGTCTCGCCGATGATCGCGTCCGATTCGGATTCAAGTCGTCGCTGATCGGAAAGCAGATCCGCTTTCAACGCGCTTGAGCCTTGCATGATGGCGGTCGTGGACTTGGCCATCTCGGTCGTCAGGTGATCGACCGATTTCGCATTTTCGACCAGCGTGCTGAACGCCTGCCGATATGCGGTAAGCATGCCGGAAGCCTCCTTGAGGCCCAGCACGATCTTTTCGTCGGTCGACGATATCGCTTGCAGCGAATTTTCAACGAACTTAAGGCGCGCCAGCGCGCTGGTGGCAACCGCCGGCTCGGAATTGATGACAAAGGTGTTGGCGAGCCCCGTCACAGCCAGATATTGCGTCGCGACCTGCTTGACGCCGAGTTCCACGGCGGGAAGCTCCGCTTCGGAGGCCTTGCTCGCGAGATCGTCGAGTTTGTAACGCAGCATGGTACCGCCGCGCGTGAGCTGGTTTTGCGCGACCAGCGCACTATCGCTCTTGACCTTGAGAATATCGGCAAAAATTCTGGCAAAGGTCCCGAATTCAGTGGCGAGGCGCCTGACCTGATCGAGACGCGCTGGATTCGCAGTGCCCTTCATCGATCGCTCGATCGCGTCCTTCAGACCCGCTTCGGCGGTCAGCGCCGCCTTGCCATCGTCTTCCTTCCCGGTCACCACATAATACCGCGCCAACGCCTGGTACGAAGTGAGCTCGCGGTCGATATTGCGCGCCAGATCGGCTTCCGACACGCTGTTCCGATAGGAGCGGACGCCGGCGGAGACATGCTCAAATCCAAGATAGGCGATGCCCAGGCTCGCTACCGAAATGGCGAGCACGATCGCAAAGCCGAGCATGATTTTTGCGCGAAACCGCATGGTCGGGAGCTTCAGCGACATCGATTGCGGCCGCGCATATTTCGACAATCCCACTTCGAACCCCCGCTTTACTTCAGAAACCGGCAAAACCAGGAGCGCAAGCTCCCGGATTCGAAGCCGAAAACTAAACGAGAATGGATAAGAGGCCGTAAACCATAGCGCTTGCTGGTGGAAATCAGCTTGCGATGCACAAACGGGCCGTTCAGGCTGGATTTCACGGGGTTAGTTGCACTGCACCGGCCACGCTGCCGTACTCCGTCACCGTCGGGTCACAGGGCGCTTGCCACCTCTCGCACGGCCGGACCATTTCGCCGACGAGACTTCGGAAGCATTTCCGGCGATGTGGAATCCGGTTTGCTGAAGAAAATGCTCCTCTTTATAATTTTGCGCGCATTTTGATCGCAAAGCCGCTATCCACTGGATGCGGAAACCGCCCTTCTTCCCTTCATCAACGGAAAAACAACGTGCTCGATAAATCAGCCCCACAATCCTCCACCCGCACCTCCGGTCCGTTGGCCGGTTTTCGTATTATCGAATTTGCCGGCATCGGACCTGGCCCCTTCGCATGCATGATGCTGGCCGATATGGGTGCCGAGGTGGTCACGCTTGATCGGGTCGGCGCCAAGAAGAATCTAAAATCGGTGGCCGGTCGCGGGCGAAAAGTCGTGGAGCTCGACCTCAAGAGCAAGGACGCTATCGCACAGGTGCTCGATCTTCTGAGCCACGCCGACGCGCTGATCGAGGGCTTCCGTCCCGGCGTGATGGAGCGGTTGGGATTAGGGCCCGACGTCGTGCAGGCGCGCAATCCGCGCCTCGTCTATGGCCGCATGACCGGATGGGGTCAGGAAGGTCCGCTGGCGCAGGCTGCCGGCCATGACATCAACTACATCTCGGTGACCGGCGCGCTGGCCGCGATCGGCGGCAAGGACAAGCCGGTGCCGCCGCTCAATCTGGTGGGCGATTTCGGCGGCGGAGCACTCTATCTCGTGGTCGGCGTGCTCGCAGCCCTCCTGGAAGCGTCGAAGTCAGGCAAGGGACAGGTGGTCGATGCCGCGATGTGCGACGGCGCCGCGTCGCTGATGTCGATGTTCTTCGATATGGCGGCCGCGGGCCGATGGACCGAGCAGCGTGAGAGCAATTTCCTCGACGGCGGCGCGCATTTCTATGGCGTCTATGAATGCGCTTGCGGCCGGTTCATTTCGATCGGCTCGATCGAGCCGCAGTTCTACGCCTTGCTGCGCCAACATGCCGGTCTTTCCGAGCCGGGCTTCGATCAGCAGATGGACCCGAAGGCATGGCCGGCGCTCAAGCAAAAACTGACGGAAGTGTTCAAGACCAAGACGCGCGACGAGTGGTGCGCCATCATGGAGGGCACCGACGTCTGTTTTGCGCCGGTCCTGACCATGCGCGAGGCCCCGAAACATCCGCATATGGCGGCCCGAGAGGTTTTTGTCACCCGCCATGGCGTCACGCAGCCCGCACCGGCGCCACGATTTTCGCGCACGCCCTCGGCGATCCGCGATGCGGCCAAGGTGGATATTGCCGAGTTGACGAGCGAGTGGAAGGCGGCCGGGTAACATACCTTCTCGTTATGGCCAGGCTTGTCCCGGCCATGAAGTCGAAATATGACCGCTCGAATCTCTGGCGTCAGTTGCTGGGCTATGTTTTACGCCGCGCCCTTCAATGTCAGCACGCCGCGGCGAATTTGGTCTTCCTCGATCGATTCGAACAACGCCTTGAAGTTGCCCTCGCCGAACCCGTCGTCGCCCTTGCGCTGAATGAACTCGAAGAAGATCGGGCCGATGGCGTTGGCGGAAAAAATCTGCAGCAGAACCTTGGTATGACCGCCATCGACCACGCCTTCGCCGTCGATCAGGATGCCGTCACGCTGCAATCGCGCGACGTCCTCGCCGTGCTTCGGCAGACGCGCATCGATCTTCCTGAAATAGGTCTCGGGCGGTGGCGGCATGAACCGCAGGCCGTCGGCGCGGAAGGTCTCGACGGTGCGGTAGATGTCTTTTGAGCCGCAAGCGATGTGCTGGATACCCTCGCCGCGATAGACATTGAGATATTCCTCGATCTGGCCGAAATCGCCGGCGTCCTCATTGATCGGAATCCGGATCTTGCCGTCGGGACTGGTCAGCGCCCGCGAGAACAGGCCCGAAGCCCGGCCCTCGATATCGAAAAAGCGAATCTGCCGAAAATTGAACAGCCTTTCGTAGAAGCCGGTCCAGACGTCCATCCGGCCGCGATGGACGTTGTGGGTAAGGTGATCCAGATAAAACAGCCCAGCCCCTTCCGGCCGCGGATTTGATGCGCCGAGCCAGTCGAACTCGGCGTCATAGGCCGAACCCTTCGCGCCGTAGCGATCGACGAAATACAACAGGCTGCCACCAATGCCCTTGATCGCAGGGACATCGAGCGTCTTCTGCGCCGACTGAATGTCGGCAGGCTCCGCGCCGAGCGATAGCGCGCGTTCATAGGCCCGCTTCGCATCAACCACGCGAAATGCCATCGACGGCGCACATGGCCCGTGCGCGGCGACAAAGGCATAACCGTGGGTGCCGGGCGCTTCATTGACGAGGTAATTGATGTCGCCCTGGCGATAGACCGTGATCTTCCGGGTCCGGTGGCGCGCCACCGGCACATAACCCATCAGCTTGAACAACGCATGCAGTTCTTCGGGCCTCGGATGCGCGTATTCGACAAACTCAAAGCCGTCGGTACCCATCGGATTATCTGCGCTGATCACCGCGGCCGGCGCGTCGTGCGGAAATGGACCCATCGCTGATCTCCCTGGCCGCTGATTTACTTGATTTGGCGGCGTGGATATTCGGTCATTGCGTCCGCAAGATGTATGCAAATGGCGGATAAATATGCTAAAATATGCATGTTTTATGCACCAATGAGGGTAATATTGCATGATCTCGGTGGATGCCTTCGACCTCAAAATATTGAGCGCGCTGCAGGACGACGGCCGGCTGACCAATCAGCAATTGGCCGATGTCGCCGGCCTGTCGGCATCGCAATGCTCGCGGCGGCGCATGCGGCTGGAAGAAGAGAATGTGATATCCGGCTATCACGCCGACCTCGCCAGCGAAGCGCTCGGCTTCAACGTGATCGCGTTCATTCACATCACGCTGGCGACGCATTCGCCGGACAATGCCAAGCGGTTTCGTGCGCTGGTCAATCGCGTTGACGATATCCAGGAGGCCTATTCGCTCACTGGAGATGCCGATTATCTGCTAAAGGCCGTGCTGCGCGATCTGAAGAGCCTGTCCGATATCGTCAACAACGTGCTGATGCCGCACCAGAGCGTGGCGCATGTGCGTTCGTCAATCGTGCTCGATCGCTTGAAGGAGAGCTCAAAGCTGCCACTGCTCGCATGATCCCGAAAGGCATGTCCGAAATCGAGGGAGATTCGTCCTTCGCATGAGGCGTCTGATTTGCGATGCTCCGCCGCGCCTCAACTTAAGAGACGCCCATGGCGCTGCAACTTCGACCGAACTGCGAGTATTGCGACAAGGATCTCCCGCCCGGTTCGACGGAAGCACGGATCTGCAGCTATGAGTGCACGTTCTGCGCGGACTGTGTCGAGAGCAAGCTCCATAATGTGTGCCCGAACTGCGGCGGCGGTTTTGTTCCGCGGCCGATCAGGCCGGCCAGGGAATGGCGTGCCGGCGTATGCACCGAGGCGCATCCGCCATCCAGCAAGCGCGTCCATCTCAAGTTCAGTCTTGACGATGTCGCCGAGCATTCGGCCCGCATCCGGGAAATTCCCCCCGAGGATCGCTGACGTTCTTACGTCGCTGGCAGAATCGTGCCCTCGACTTCGCCAAAGCCGACGCGGTAGCCGTTGCCCTGGCACCAGCCGCGCATCACGAGCGAATCGCCGTCTTCCAGAAATGTCCGCTTGACGCCGCCGGGAAGTTCAACCGGCTCGGCGCCGTTCCAGCTGATTTCAAGCAGGCTGCCGCGCTGATGCTTCTCCGGGCCGCTGATGGTGCCGGAGCCCAAGAGATCGCCGACATTCATGGCGCAGCCGGAGGAGGCGTGGTGCACCAATTGCTGCACCGACGACCAGTACATGTATTTGAAATTGGTCCGGCAGATGCTGGTGGCTTCGTTCGCTTGCGCCGCGCGCAGGCCGACATCGAGCTGCAGATCATAATTGTTTGGCTGCACCTGCCGCAAATAAGGCAGCGGCAGCGGGTCCTGTGCCGGGCCGTGAACACGAAACGGTTCCAGCGCCTCGCGGGTGACGATCCAGGGGCTGATCGAGGTCGCGAATGCCTTGGCCTGGAACGGCCCGAGCGGCACGTATTCCCATTGCTGGATATCGCGCGCACTCCAGTCGTTGAGCAGCGTAAAGCCGAAGATCATGTCCTCCGCCTGTTGCTCGGTAAGCATCTCGCCCATTGGCGACGGCTGCCCGATCACGACGCCCATTTCCAGCTCGAAGTCCAGTCGCTTGCAGGGACCGAAGCTTGGCGATTCCATATTCGGCGGCTTCAGCTGGCCGCGCGGCCGCCGCACCTTGGCGCCGCTGACCACGACGGTGGACGCGCGTCCGTTGTAGCCGATCGGGATATGCAGCCAATTCGGCAGCAACGGATTGGATTTATCGCGAAACATGGTGCCGACATTGGTGGCATGCTCCTTCGACGAATAGAAATCGGTGAAACCCGCGACCGCGATCGGCAAATGCAGTTTGACGTCGGCCATCGGCACCAGCGCCCGTTCGCGCAGCTCGCGATTGTCGCGCAGCTCCGGATGGTCGTGGCGCAGCAATTCGCTGATCCGCGCCCGGGTGCGCGACCACACTTTGGGGCCCAGCGCCATGAAAGGATTGAGCGCCGGCGCGGCAAAGGCGCCAAGCTCGCCGACATCGAGCCGCCCGCCCTGTTCGAGCTCCCAAAGATCGAGCACGTAGTCGCCGATCGCGACGCCAACGCGAGGGGCCAGCCCGTCCCTGGACGAAAACACGCCGTAGGGCAGATTCTGGATCGGGAAATCCGACGACGGATCGACGTCGATGAAGGAGCGGAGTTTGGGATCGTTGGGATGGGGCAAAATTTTCGGCTTTCTATGTTCTCAATTCAACTTACCTTCGTCATTCCAGGATGCGCCCACTTGGCGCAGGCCCGGAATCCATACTCCCTGTCGTGGTTATAGATTCCGGGCTCGCTCGCTTTGCTCGCGCCCCGGAATGACAGTTAGCGCCAGACCTCACGGCCGGTTCGGATCGAAACGCTTTTCCAGTCCCTTCCAGCAATCCGCGTAGTCATCCTGCAAGGTCGATGATTTCGCGGCGTGCGTCCGTCACGCGCTGCGGATATCGCGTCTCGAACATGAAGGCCATGGTGCCCGTGAGCTTGACCGGCTTCAATTCGCGAATTGCTGGCGTGATCGAACGCCTCGCGGTCCGGGCCATGCGGCAGCATCATGTTGTGCAGGCTCATGCCGCCGGGGACAAAGCCTTGCGGCTTGGCGTCGTAGACGCCGTAGATCAGCCCCATGAACTCCGACATGATGTTCATGTGATACCAGGGCGGACGGAAGGTGTTTTCCGCCACCATCCAGCGCTCGGGGAAGATCACGAAATCGATGTTCGCGGTGCCGGCGGTTTCCGACGGCGACGTCAGCACGGTGAAGATCGATGGATCGGGATGATCGAATCCGATCGCGCCGACCGGCGAGAAGGTCCGCAGATCGTATTTGTACGGCGCGTAATTGCCGTGCCAGGCCACCACATCGATCGGCGAATGCGGCAGCTTGGTCACGAACAGCGCGCCGCCCCATTTCACGAACAATTCGGTCGGCGTGTCCTTGTCTTCATAGGCCGCGACCGGGGTCAGGAAATCGCGCGCATTGGCGAGGCAATTGGCGCCGATCGGGCCGCGCTCCGGCAGCGTGAAGGCGCCGCCGTAATTCTCGCAGAGGTAGCCGCGCGCGGGGCCGCCGGGAATTTCGACGCGGAATTTCACGCCGCGCGGAATCACCGCGATCTCGCCGGGCTCGATATCGATCCGGCCGAACTCGGTGACGAAGCGCAAATTGCCCTGCTGCGGCACGAACATCATTTCGCCGTCGGCATTGTAGAAATGCTGATCGACCATCGATTTGGTGATCAGATAGACATGCGCGGCCATGCCGGCCTGCGTGTTGGCGTCTCCCGCCGTGGTCATGGTCTGCACGCCCTGCAGGAACGTCATGTCCGCCTTGCGGGATCGGCGCCGGATCCCAGCGCAATTGCGCGATCGGCAGCTCGATGTTCGTGGCACGGCGCGGTGCGCCACAGCCCGGCATCGACCTTGGCGAAGCGCCCGGAATGCTTCACCGATGGCCGGATGCGATAGAGCCAGGAGCGCTCGTTGCTGCCGCGCGGCGCGGTGAAGGGCGAGCCGGAAAGCTGTTCGGCGTAAAGCCCATAGGCGCAGCGCTGCGGCGAATTGCGCCCGACCGGCAGCGCGCCGCGGCAGCGCCTCGGTCTCGAAGCTGTTGCCGAAGCCGGACATGTAGCCCGGCGTGATATTGACCGAGCTCCGGCTGATGCGTTTCAGGAGAGGTGTTGATATTCATGGTTATCCTCCTTGCAAGGCAGCCCACATTTCCTGGTCGCGCTTGTCGGTCCAGATCACCGGATCGTCGATTCCCGAGGCCTCGTCGAACGCGCGCGAAACGTTGAACGGCAGGCAGTGCTCGTAGATCGCGAAGCTGGAAAACTTCGGGTCCATCACCTCGCGGGTCGCCGCCATGGTCTCCTTGAGATTGCGGCCCCTGGCGACCGCGGTTTCCGCCGCGCCATAGAGCGAGGTGACGAAATCGCGCGTCATCGCGATGGCGTCGCGCGCCGTCGCCACGCCCTTGAGCGCATCGCCGCGCCCCGGCGCGATTGCCTTCGGGTTGAAGGCGCGAATTTCGTTCAGCGTCGCCGGCCATTCGCGCAAATGCGCGTCGCCGCAATAGCAGGCCGAATGATATTCGATCAGGTCGCCGGAAAACATCACTTCCGCGTCCGGCACCCACGCCACGATGTCGCCGGAGGTGTGCCCCGCGCCAAGCTGCATCAGCCGCACCTCGCGCTTGCCGAGATAGATCGACATGTCGCCCTCGAACGTCAGCGTCGGCCAGGTCAGGCCCGGGATGCTTTCGCGCATCCTGAAACAGGCGCGGAAAGCGGCCATATTCGGAATCCCAATCCTGTTGGCCGCGTTCCTCGACCAGCCGGTAGGTTTCCTGCGACGCGATCACCGCTTGCGCCTTGTAGGCCGACGCGCCAAGCACCCGCACCGCATGATAATGCGACAGCACCACATATTTGATCGGCTTGTCGGTAACGGTGCGTACCCGCTCGATCACCTTGTTGGCCATCGCCGGCGTCGCCTGCGCGTCGAACACGATGCAGCCGTCGTCACCGACGATGATCGCGGAATTCGGATCGCCTTCGGCGGTGAAGGCATAGAGATCGGTGCCGATTTCGGAGAAGGTGATCTTCTTCTCCGCCAAATCGGTGGTGGACGCGAAACCTTTGGCCATCAGTTCAATTTCCTTTGCGACGTTCAATTTTGCGAATTCGTGTTATTGCTGCTGTTGCTGCGCCTGCTGGCTGGCATCCACCATGCGCCGCTGGGCCAGCGCGATCGCCTCGCGCAGCACATCGAGATCGCCGATATGATTGGCGAGTATCAGAACCAGCGCGGCATCGAGATCGGCGCTCTGCTCGTCGCTCAGCCCGCGATGCGCCTCGACGACCGCGCGAAATGCATCGTCGGGCTTGGCGAAATTCGAGCTGGTCGACAGCGCCATGATCGAAAACCTCAGTTGATGCCGGTCGCGCGCGCCAGGGCGGCATCGAGCGCGCTGCGGGTCGGGATGCCGGAAACGCGCGGCGACATAGCCGTCAGGCCGCAGCAGGTAGGCCGTGCCGGGTTCAGCATCGTAGCGGGTACCGGCCAGACCTGCGGGGTCGGAAAAACCATCTTCGCCGCCGATACGGATCACGCCGACGCCATCGGGGGCATCAACGCCAGCACCATTGCTGAACTGCAGCAGCGTGAACCGCGCTCCCGCCTTGACGAAGGCGTCGGTCAGAAACGCAGGCTTCCCGCTGCGCGCGCCGATCGGCGCGTCGAGCATCGAAGCGCCGGGCCGCGGGCCGCCGCGCCAGGCATCGCAATCGGCGGTCGACAGCGGCGAGTCGTAGATCGAGGGGACCGAGAGCCGTCCGCCATTGACCATGCGCTTGCCGAATTCCGTTTCCTTGGCCAGCGACAGCACCGCCTGACGCAGCCGCGCCTCCTGGCGCGAACCGGGCGCCATGAAATCGGTCGAGCGGGTCGATTCCCGGATATTCTCGTCAGCCGCCGCACTTCGCTCGGTGTGATAGCTCTCGAGCAGCGCTTCCGGCGATATCTTGCGCAGCACGCGATCCAGTTTCCACGCCAGGTTCTCGGCATCCTCCAGACCGGAATTGGCGCCCCGGGCGCCGAACGGCGAGACCTGATGCGCGGCATCGCCGGCGAAGATCACGCGCCCATGGATGAACCTTTCCATTCGGCGGCACTGGAATTTGTAAAGCGATATCCACTCGAAGTCGAAATTGTCATGCCCGAGCATGCGCGCGATCCGCGGCCGCACATTTTCGGGCAGCTTCTCGACGACAGGATCGGCATCCGGATTGAGCTGCAGATCGATCCGCCAGATGTCGTCGGGCTGCCTGTGCAACAGCGCCGACCGCCCGGCGTGAAACGGCGGGTCGAACCAGAACCAGCGCTCGGTCGGAAACTCCGCCGTCATCTTGACGTCGGCGATCAGGAACTGATCCTCGAACACCTTGCCGGCGAATTCCGCACCGACCATCTGCCGCAGCGACGATCGCGCGCCGTCGCAGGCGACGACGTAGTTCGCGCGCATCCGATAGGGTCCGTCCGGCGTCTCGATGGTCAGCACCGCATGGTCGTTGCGCTGTTCGAGCCCCGTCACCTTGTTGCGCCAGCGCAGGTCGATCGCCGGCAGCTCGCTGCACGCGATCCACCAGATAGGCCTCGGCATAGAACTGCTGGAGGTTGATGAAGGCGGGCCGCTTGTGCCCTTCCTCCGGCAGCAGGTTGAATTGATAAAGCAGCGACGCGCCGTGAAAAATCCTGCCGACGCTCCACACCACGCCCTTGTCGACCATGCGCTCGGCCAACGCCGAGCCGGTCCCAGAATTCCAGCGAGCGCTTGGAGAAGCAGATCGCGCGCGAGCCCTCGCCGATCCGGTCGGCATCGTCGAGCAGCACGACGGCCTGGCCGCGCTGCGCCAGATCGATCGCGAACGACAGCCCGACCGGGCCGGCGCCGACCACCACGACCGGATACTCGGCCAAGTCGGCGCCGGTCCGATCCTGATCGGCATGGCGGCGATAGCCGAACTGGATTCTGGACTGCGCGCATGCGCTCAGTCTGCTCTGGCAAAGGACTTCGTTCCCGCTAAGATAGTCGCAATTGCAACTATCTAGCACTACCCGGCACCCGCCGTCAACTCAAATTGGAGCGATTTTTGCCAAAAGCGTTTCGAGCCGGGAAGCCGGAAGCGACGGAGAAAGAGGCACGATCCGGGGTGGCACCGGTTCGCGTCGGGAAAGCGCGTCCAAAAAAGGACGCCCCTCGACCTCTTCAGATTCGTGCCATTCCGGCTGAACCGGCTGGCGGCCGAGGTCTCCGCCGCGCTGTCCAGCGAATATCAGGAACGCTACGGGCTGGATATTCCGGAATGGCGGGTGCTGGCGACGCTCGGCTTCCGCAACGAAGCGTGCAGCGCGCAATACATTGTCGCATTGCACCCGAACCCACAAATCCACCATCAGCCGCGCCGTCACCGCGCTGATGAAGCGGCAACTGGTCGAGCGCGTCGAGAATGCCGACGACCGCCGCGAGTTCCGGCTGCGCATGACGCGGAAGGGACGAAGCGCTGTACCAGCAGCTGATCCCGCGCCTGCTGCGCCGGGAGCAGGAGATCCTGTCGTGCCTCTCGGCGCAGCGAGCGAAAGGAGTTCGCGCGGCTGCTCGGCAAGATCGAAGAAAGCCTCGATCTGGTGCAGACCAGCCGCGAGGCGGACGCGAAGCAGGCGTATTGAGGACGATTGCCATATGCGTCATTCCGGGCGCGCGTCAGCGCAAAATTGCGCAAGTGCGAGCTTTCCATGTGGGCATTGCATAAGACGGGCAGGCCTTGAAATCTCTGCCATTGCACCTGCCGCGCTTTCGTGGTGCGTTCTTTAATAGTTGCGGAAGATTCTTCCAGAGGAGCATCGACAAGTTCACGGGTTTTTAAAGGCAGGGCATGCAAATGGATGTCGATGCGGTCCAGCAGCGGCCCGGAAATTTTATGCCGGTAATTTTCGACTTGCAAAGGGGAACAGCGGCAGGTCTTTCCTGCACATCTTTCCAGCCGCACGGGCATGGGTTCATCGCCGCGATGAGCATAAACCGGGTTGGAAAACGCAAGACTCCCCCTGGAGCGCGCGATACTGACATAGCCGTCTTCTAAAGGCTGGCGTAAAACTTCCAGCACATGGCGGTTGAATTCCAGGAATTCATCCAGAAATAAAACACCGTTATGCGCCAGGGTCACTTCCCCGGGCCGAGGCCCGCTGCCGCCGCCGATAATGGCCATGTCCGAGGCCGTGTGATGAGGCGCCCGGAAAGGCCGTTGGGTGATAATACCATCGGCATTTTTAAGCAGGCCGGCTACTGAATGGATTTGGGTGGTTTGTAACACTTCAGCGGGCGTCATATCCGGTAAGATCGTGGTCAGGCGTTTGGCCAGCATGGTTTTACCGCTGCCGGGAGCGCCGATAAGGATCACATTGTGCCCGCCGGCGGCCGCCACCTCAAGGCCCCGTTTAATGTATTGCTGGGCCTTCACTTCGCTAAAATCCAAACGGCTGCGACGGGCATCTTTAAGCAGAAGTTCAAAATCTGTTTTCACAGCGCTTAGCGTTTGCGGGTCCATTAAAAATGCCACCACTTCGTTTAAATGCCGGGCAGGAAAAACCGGACAGCCGGCCAGGGCCGCTTCTTTGGCATTTTCAAAAGGAACAATAAGGCCGCGGCAATTGCTGTGAGGACGCGGCCAAAGCAATGGACAAGGCCCCCTGCACAGGCTGGATACGTCCGTCTAAAGAAAGTTCACCTATAAAAGCATACGGGCTTAAAGCATCCGAAGGCATTAGACCTTGGGCCGCCAGAACGCCTAAGGCAATGGCCAAATCGTAACAAGGCCCTTGTTTTTTGGTGTCCGCAGGGGCTAAATTGATCGTGATCCTTTGGGCGGGAAATTCAAAACCGCTATTTTTGATGGCCGCGCGTATGCGTTCACGGCTTTCTTTAACGGCATTATCCGGCAAGACCGACCACGGTTATGGTGGGTAATCCAGGGCTTATATCTGTTTCAAT
>CAVSOS010000045.1:0-82812 GCA_963729395.1 uncultured Pseudomonadota bacterium
GTCATCGTCAACCGCTTCGGCCGGCAGGAGCGCGAGGGCAAAGGTCTTGCATATCTGATCGAGCGCGCATTGAGCGTCGATATCCCGGTAGTGATAGCGGTGCCAAGCCACCACTTTGCGGACTGGATCAAGTTCGTCGACGGCATGAGCGTGAGGCTGCACTGCAACCGCGACTCGCTGGATGCCTGGTGGAACGCGCTTTCCAGCCGGAACGCCGACCCGATGCGGCTCGGCGGCCATACCGTCTGCGAAATTCTCAAGTGAAAACCTTGTTTTAATTCAAGCGACTGCGGCACGTACTGCGTAATACCGAACCTACCGCTTTGGTCCTATAACGGGGACATCTTCGCCTCGTTATAGTTATGAAGCTATAACGTTAGAGTCGGCCGTGCGCGACGCACGTGCCAGGGCCTTGGCGTTCCTTAAACCGCCGCGCTCGAAGCGGCCGGACCGCCGTCGCGCGCGGCCTGATCTTCAACGCGGCCTGACTTTCAAAGCGTCTCTTGCTTGTGGCCGCATTGCTTGCAGGCGAATTTCACGCGGGTTGCGCCTTTTTCCGCCGAGATACGGTTTGGCGCGCCGCATTTTCCGCAGGTTGCCTCGATGCGGGTATTGCCCTGCTTGATGACGATGGCCTTGCGCTCCATCGTCTCGCGGATCAGACGCTCGGCCTCTTCACGCATCGACTGCTTCGACATCCGCTCCCGCCTGTCACGAAGAAATTTACCGGGATCGCCTTATAGCACAGGCGGATCGCATTTTTTTGAAGCCGGACGTCAAAATTGTCGCAGCGGCTATCTAGTCTACCCGGAATGTGTTGCCGTGATGGAGGCCCGGATCGCCGCCAACGGCGCGGTATCGTCGAACTCAAGGCTTCCGCCCAGAAATCGCAAGCCCAGATCGCGCCACAGCGCATCCAGATCGGGCGTCACCGGTTTTGATCCCCATTCGTCGTGGAGACGGGTGAGCACATCGACGCCGACGGCCTTGTCCGCGGTGGTCAGAATGCGCCCGATCGACCAGTCGACCTCATGGCTGCCGCCGGCCGCCAGCACGCCGCGCATCGCATCCTGCAAACCAAGCCGGTTGCCGGTCGCTTTTCGAATTTCGATATCGGCGAACAGGCAGAACATGGCGCCGCCCCAGTATTTCCGGCCCCAGGTGTCGGTGTTGTCGAGGCCTTCGTCGCCGGTTTGCGGCAAGCCCTTCCGCATGTCGCGAGCCATGGCGACCCAGATCTCCTTCGCAGTCATGTCGCCGGCCTGAACCCGCGCGATAGGCTCGACATAGACGGCAAGGCCCTCCGAAAGCCAGTTATAGCGCTCCTCCATGTCGGGGAGAGCCGTATGAACCATCTCGTGCACCATGACCCAGTCGCGCCGAAGATCATCCTCGTCGGAATCGCGCCCCAGCAGCACCCGGATGGCAGCGCCGCGGTAGCCCCAGGTGGTCCCGCCGCGAACGCGCGGACCGTCGACCGGCACCAGCAGAAGCCGCAACGAGTGGACGGGAAACCGGCCGTAATAGGTCGAGACGGCCCTGGCCGATGTTTTGACCCAGTCCAGGATCTTTTCCTTTGGCAAAGCGATCTCGCCGGGGGCGAACCCGACATGAATCACACCGCCGGGAACATCGAGATCGGTCCTGGCGAGCTTGTCGAAGGCATCGTACGGCATCCGGTCGCCGCGCAGGAATTCCGATTGCGTATTGGCGCGCCACGGGAGCAGGCCGAATAACAGCAACGCCACCGCAGCGGCCGAGGCGATCCGGCGATATCCTTTGATGATTTTCATCCGGGAGCGCCCTGACGTTTGATCCCGCTTGATTGGCTTATTGCGCGGCCGGCAAGGAAAGCCGTCGCCTGTTCCATCAGATGGCGATCGGTTTCCCGGCGCATGCGCCCGGCCCTCATTTGTCGCCGGAAACACCTGCCAAAAGTCCGGCCGTGATCCAGCCGTGCAGGTAGCCGGCGCCGCGTGCCGCCGCGCCTTCGGGATCGTCATAGGTCGCCAGCATGGAGCAGAGCACGCCGAACGGAATCGCGTTCGCGGCTTCGTCCCACATCATCGCTTCCTCGACGGTAAGCTCGCGGAACACCGGCGTCACATCGCGGCGCCATATCAGGAGGCGGCAAGGCTGCTCCAGCATGACCGCATCCGGCGGCATGTCGTCCTTTTTGAGCGCCCGCCAGATGGCGGACGCATTGGTCGAAATGTCGAGCCTGATGGCGCTGGGGTGGACCTGGAACGTGAGGTCATTCCAGAGCTCCGGGGCAATGCCGGCCATGTCGGCCAGCGCCAGCACCGGCGCATCTTCGGCGTCGAAGGCGTCGTTGAGTGCCTTTTCAAGTGCTGCCAGATCGGGCACCACCGGATAATCGCTGTAGGGCTGGGTCGAGCGGAGAAAATCGGGAAGACCTTGCGAAAACCAGCGCAGGTTCGGGTGTTGCGACGGATGCGCCGCGACATAGGCTTTTCCCATCGCATCGAACATTTCATCGCCGAGATAACTGTGCAGCAATTTGTGGTCGTTACCCATCGCCTCGACCAGCCGCGAGCCATAGGCGTATTTGTAGACACCAAACAGCACGGCGCGTTTTTCCCGCGGGCTGTCGAGGATTTCGGCCAGAACCTGAATTCGTCGCCGGTCAGGATGCCGCGCTGAAAGTCGCTCTGCTGCCGCGCGAAATCACTCATCCGGCTTGCCCGCGCCGGTTGCGGCAGGGGTCGCGGCAAGACCTGCGACAAGACTTGGGCGGCGATCTCCCGGGTCCGGTTGACTTCGACCATCAACTCATCGAGCGGCGGGATGTTGTCGTCGCGCTCGATCATGGTCGAGACGCGGCCGAAGCGTTTCAAGGCTGCAACATAGAGATCCCAGACGTCTTCGCATACCGGATGATCATGGGTATCGATGATGTGGGTGCCCATATGGCTATGCCCGGCCATGTGAAACTGAACCACCCGATCCGCCGGAATGCCTTCAAGAAACGTGTGCGGATCATAGCCATGGTTGAAAGCGCTGACATAGACATTGTTGACGTCGAACAGCAGCCAGCAGCCAGAGCGGCGCGTGAGCTCCGAGATGAATTCCCATTCCGTCATCTCGGAGTTGTTGAACTGCACATAGGTCGAGACGTTCTCAAGGACGATCGGCACGTCCAAGATAGTCCTGGACAAGCTGGACCCGGCTGACGACATGATCGAGCGCCTCGCGCGTGTATGGGATTGGTAGGAGATCATGCAGGCTCTTGCCGTGCACGCCGGTCCAGCACAGATGATCCGAAATCCATTTCGGCTCGACGCGTTTTGCCAGTTCGCGCAACGCCCGCAGATATTCGAAATCAGGCGGCGCCGTCGAGGCGATGGACAGCGACACGCCATGCATTACCACCGGGTAGCGCTCGCGAATCCGGTCGAGCATGCGCAGCGGCTTGCCGCCCGGCAGCATATAGTTTTCGCTGATGATCTCGAACCAGTCGATCGGCGGATTGCCGTTGAGAATTTCGTCGTAGTGCTGCGCCCGCAGACCAAGGCCAAAGCCAAGGAACGGCGGCCTGGCCGAATCCACCTGGCGATCCGCAAGCGGCGGCACGGAAGGTTGCGGCAATTTGCTGGCGATGTTCATACGGCCTCCAAGTGTGACCGGCAAAAGATGCTGGCCCAAACGCACTCATAGGCTTCGCACGACCCATGTTATCACGAAAATCGGGGCCCGGCGCATCGCCGGGCCCTTAACTTCGATGTGAAGCGGATTAAGCCGGCTCGAACTTGCCCTTCGCAGCCGCGCACTGTCCCTTGGTCATCGCCAAGAAACCCTGACCCTTGCAGGCATTCTGGCCCTTGCAGGCATGGTTGCCGCCCTTGCAGGCGCTCTGGCCCTTGCAGGCGTTGACGCCGATGCAGTGACCTTCGTCAGCCGCGTAGGTCGAAGTCGACATGGTCGCACCCGCCAGGAACAGGGTGGCGGCGGCGGCGGCGATAGCAGCACCAGACTTAGAAGTAACTTTCATGACACTCCTCCAAAGGATGTTGGCAGCGATGCACCGACTGTAGACCGCGATCGAATTTCCCGATGTACAGACCTGCATCCAGCGATAGCTACGTTGGAGATCGATTTTGGTTACACAACAGACCAAAATTTATTTCATCGGTTTCCAGGTTCGATGCGCGATCCTGCGTCTGACCCGGAAGCCAACTTGATAACGATCTCCGGATGCCGATCAAATCGCGAAGGTCTGCTGGAAGTCCGCATGCGCGCAAGTCTTCTCCGTTCGAACGAGAACGGCCGTCGGCTTAGGTCATGCAGTCCAGTTGATCTCCGCCATTGGATTACTCATCCAGAGCTAACTACGGACGAGCGGCGATTTGGTTACGGCGGTTTCAAAGAAAAGTTTCTTTTTTCGAACTTGACAGCCCATCCATGCCCGACCCCGGCGGGATACAGATATTTGATGGCGCGTCGGGCGTCGCGGGCATGGGCCCCATCGTCGAGAAAGCGTGGTGCTTCAAGCGATTGGAGCGCTGATGCCCACCCTTGGTTGCGCCGCACAACAAGACTTGTCTTGATCGACGATGTCAGTTCAATGACGCCCGCGATGGTCTCAACTTCGCCATCTGCTTAACCGTTGCATCAAGCTCGGTTGCGCTGAACGACGGATAGGAGCAGATGCGGTTGCTGCAGGCGAACGCCGCGGGCTCGCCGAGGTCGGGATAATCGACATCCGCGTTAGGCAATTTGCCTTCGCGCAGATCCAGCCATTCCAGCCGCTTGTATCTTGCCGGAAAAGCCCGGGCGACGGCGTGCAGCGCCTGCGCCCGAGCATCGTCCTTTGCACCGACAATGGTCATATGGGTCGGCTCGACGGCGAGTTCTTCATCGGCGAGCAGCACGCCGGGCAACGGACGGAGCATATCGGCCGACGCACTGGTCAGATAGCGCATCGCATGCGACGCCAGTTCGCGATAGGAATCGTTGCCGAAATAGCGATGGAGAAGATTCATGAAGCGGGCGACCTGGATCTGGTCATCGATCGGTTTAGCCGGCTTGGCGAACACGCCGGCTTTGGCCTCCGATGTCTTCGAGGTCAGAAAACCTCCGGCGACGTCCTTGAACGTCGCGCCGACGAAATCTCCCGACTTGGCGGCGGCCATGAGCCAGTCCCGGTTGCCGGTGGCGGCATAAAGATCGAGAAACGCCTGTCCCATCGCCATTGTGTCGCCGAGGAACGGACCGCCGCGATCCTTGTCGCCGTGGCGGAATCCGCCGTCCGGCACCGCACGATTGTCGCTCACCCATTTCGCGGCCTTCTCCGCGACAGCCAACACCTTGGGATCGTTGGTGACATCGTAGAAAGCGATCAATCCGCTGATCGCCCAGCCGTTCTCGCGCGCATAAATATTCTTGTCGATGCCGGGCATTCCGAGTTTGCGGCGATCCGTGTCGCCCAACGCGTAATATGTGTGTCCATCGGTATCGCGATCGAGGTCGGCATCCTGGCTGACATAGAATGCACCGTCAGGACTTGCGAGGAAGCTCGTGAGATAGCGCTCGATGCCGCGCGCCGCGGCGAGATATTTCGGGTCCTTCCACAGCGCATAGGCCTGGCTGTATTGCCGCAGGTACTGCGCCTGGAACGACATGATCTTTTCAAAATGCGGATGAGCCCATGATCCGGCTTCGGAGTACTGGAACACGCCGCCCCAAACCGGATCGATCAATGCAATGGCGGCGTCGAGGGTCTGCCGGGCTCGCGTGATCGCCACCGCATCGCCGGCTTCGGCGCGGGACATCGCGTAGTCCATGCTGTCGGCGTCGATGTATTTCTGGCTGTCGCCCCAGCCGCCGATCCTGGCTTCATAGGATTCGTCGTAATTCTTGACGAGTTGCGCCCGCTGTTCCCTGGTCAGGAAGGCCGAGGCGGACGGCTTGACCTCGAATGGTTCGCCTACGGAGGGTCCCGGCGAGGGATCGTCGATCACAGCCTTGAGCAGCGCCTGCATTCGTTCCGGCTCGATATATCCCCTGACTTTGGCGATCTCGGTGCCGTCAGGACCGAACACGATGGTGGCCGGCCAACCCCAATCGCCGTACCGGCTCGACAGGTCCGGATTGGCGTCCTGATCGACGCGCACCGGCAGATATTTCGACGCCAAGAGATCCTCGACCTCGGGATCCGCATAGGTGGTCTTTTCCATGACGTGGCACCAATGGCACCACACCGCTTCGAGATCGAGGATCACGAAACGCTTTTCGGCGGTCGCGCGGGTAAACAGATCGTTGTCCCAGCCGTTCCATTTGACCGGTTCCGACGCAAACGAAGGCGATGCCGCAACAGCAGCAACGGCGAATGCGAGAAGGCGGACAAATTTCATGACATCTCCCGGCGGCGCGATTGTTCTGGCGGTTACGCCGAGTTACGAAGCCTGCGAAAATCCGGCTCAGCATTTCCGGGATGTCACGCGAACGTGAGAGTGCGCATCAGGTCGATTCAGTGTGGTGACCGGTGGCATTGACCAGGAGCCGATCCAGCGACGCCGCACCGGGACCGGCGATCGCCAGCCAGAGAAACGCTGCAAAGTAGGTCGCTTCCTCGAAGCCGAGCAGCGTTTCCAGCAAATCGACATCGCCCCATTTCGCCGACTTGACGGCGACAACCATCACCACCGCCAGCATGGCCGCCGGAATCCGGGTGAACAGGCCGAGGATCAGCAGGGCGCCGCCGAAGCATTCCACGCCGGAGACGAACGGCGTCAAAATGTGAGGATAAGGAATGCCCCACTCGGTGAAATTCTGAAATCATCTGCGGAAGATTGTTGAGCTTGCCCCAGCCGGTTAGCATGAAGACATAGCCGACAACGAGCCGCATGATCAGCGGCCCCACCCATGCGAAATAGGAGGCAATGCGCGCAGGCAACAGGATCAGAAGATTGACGATGAAATTCATGGTACCTTCCTTTAATATCGGCTTCACGTCATGCGGTGCGTGCAACCCAACCCGATCAAGCGCGCCCAGGACAGCGCCGTCCGACGGACGTCGCCACGGCACAAAGGCCGCGTCGTTGTCCGGAGTTTCGTTGCGACCGGTATCCTTGTTACGCGGGTCTAGCCGAAATTCTGCAAGGCGGGGAAGGTGTCGAGCAGCCAGATGCTGATGGCGGAGACGCTGCCGGTGAGAAAGCCGATCCCGGTGATGACCATCAGTACACCCATCACACGCTCGACAGTGGCGAGATGCCGCTTCATCCGCGCAAACAGCGACGAGAATTGCTCGACCATGAAGGCCGCGACCAGGAATGGAATCCCGAGGCCGGCGGAATAGACCGCGAGCAGCCCCGCCCCTTTGGTCACCGTCGCCTCGGCGGCGGCGACCGACAGGATCGCCGCCAGGATCGGCCCGATGCACGGGGTCCAGCCGAACGCGAACGCCAGCCCCATCACATAGGCGCCCCACAGCCCGACCGGCTTCGGCACGGTCAGCCGGCCCTCGCGCATCAACAGCCCGATCCGCGTCAGGCCAAGAAAATGCAGGCCCATGATGATGATGACGATGCCGGCCAGTACAGAAAGCTGCGCCGACCAGGCCCGGATCAGGTTTCCGATCAGGCTCGCGCTGGCGCCGAGCGCCACGAACACGGTGGAAAAGCCGAGCACGAACATCACGGCTGCGATCATCACCGCGCGCTTCGACGAGGCCTCGCTCTCGTCATTGGCGACATGCTCGATGGTGGCGCCGGTCAGATAGATCAGATAGGGCGGCACCAGCGGCAGCACGCAGGGCGACAGAAAGCTGATGAGGCCGGCGATCAGCGCGGCCGGGATCGAGACATCGTGCATCGCATGACCTTCGAATTGACGCCGGCGCAGCCTGGTCTTCGCATCGGCAATAAGCCCTCATGGTACGAACGCCACATTCTCCGGGTTTCAGGCCCCCCTCGCGCTTTAGCCGATGTCGCCGGCCGATGAAATGCTCGGCTGGATATCTTTCCGGATTTGATTGACGGTATAATCCGCACATGTTGCGGTACAAACCCGCAAACGAGGACCCGCATGCGCATCGGAATCCGCAGCGCCATTTCAAGCCTCGTGCTGGCATCGATCATCGTCAGCGCCGTCGGCGTCAATCTTTTGTGGTGGCGAACCGCGCGGCAGATCAGCCAGACCCTTGCCGACACCATCAACGATCAGATCGTCTCCGCCGTCGGCGACGAGTTGCAGTCGATCACCACCGAGGCGACGTCTGCTCTGATCGCAGTTCGCACCCTGTTTATTCAAAATGTTCTGGATACCCGTGAGGCCGAAAAGCGCAAATTTGTGTTCCTCTCGCAGCTTCAGGCACAGCCGACCATCTCCTGGGTCGCGTTCGGATCGCCGGACCGGTCGTTTTCCGCCGCGCACAAGCTCGGCGATACCGCCATCGAAATGCTGGATATCGCCGCGGGCGAACCAAGACTTCGGATCGAAAAGTACGAGTTTGCGGGCTACGACGTCGCTCTCAAGAGCCGTCGCTTCCAGGACAGCACCTATTCGGTGACCGACCAGCAATGGTATCGCGAGGCAAGCCAGTCCGATGAGGCGCACTGGTTCACGCTGACCACTCATCCCGACGGCGAGCGGCCGGCCGTGGCGCTCGCCGGGCCGGTCGATGTCGATCATAAACGCGTCGGCGTTCTCGCCATCATGATCGAACTCACACGCGTTTCGAATTTTCTGTCGCAGCTCACGGTGGGAAAATCGGCCGGCGCCTTCATCCTCGATCGCAGCGGCACCGCGATCGCAGCACCCGATCCGGACGCCGATGAAGTGAACGCGCTGAAGACCAACCATCCCTTGTTTCCGGTCGCGGTGGACGCGATCCGCCAGGCTGGCAACGGCTACGACACCGACAAGGGCGAGGCGTTTCACACCCGCGTGACCCGGGACGGCAGGAGCTATGAAGCCGTGCTGACGCCGATCTCGTTTCCGGGCTGGTCGCTGGTCACGGTGGTGCCGAAGTCGGAATTTCTCGGACCGGTGGAGGCGACGATACGCAAATTGCTGATCGGCCTTGCGGTCCTGATCGTCATCGCCGGGCTGCTGTCGGCATGGCTGGCGCAGCGCCTGATCGCCGCCCCGCTCCTCAAGGTCGTCGATGAGGTCAGGCATGTCGAGCGTTTCGACCTCGACAAGGTCGCGCGGCATTCATCGCAACTGGCCGAGATCGAGAACCTCTCGGGCGCGATCGCGGACATGGCGCTGGGGCTCGCCGCGTTCCGGAAATATATTCCGGCCGATCTGGTGAAGCGGCTGATCAGCGACGGCAATGGCGCAGAGCTCGGCGGCGCGGTGCGGCCCATGACCGTGATGTTCGTCGATCTGGCCGGCTTCACCGGCATGTCCGAGCGACTGGGCGACCGGATCATCCCGTTGTTGTCGCGCTATTTCGAATCGGTGTCGGCGCAGGTTCAGGCCAATGGCGGGACCATCGACAAGTTCATCGGCGATGCGGTGATGGCGTTCTGGGGCGCGCCGGCGAGGAATCCCGATCACGCCGTCGATTGCTGCCGCGCGGCCTTGGCGTGCCAGCGCGCGGTTCGGGAGCAGGGTCTGGTCGACGATGAAGGCCACGCCGTGCAAATCCGGATCGGCATCAATTCCGGCGACATGCTGGTCGGCAACATCGGATCGGAAGTCCGGCTGAATTATACGGTGATCGGCGACGCCGTGAATATCGCCAGCCGCCTTGAAGGCACCAACAAGCTCTATGGATCGCAGATCATCATCGGCCCCGAAACACGCCGGCTCGCGGGCGACCGGATATCCGTTCGCGAGCTTGACCGGCTGGCCGTCTATGGGCGGTCCGGCGGGCTGCAGATCTATGAATTATTGGGCATGGCCGGCGAATACGTCGATGCGTCAGGCTGGGTGAAACTTTACGAGGCCGGCCTCGAATCGTATCGCGCGCGCGATTTTGCCGCCGCGATGGCCGATTTCGAGCAGGTGGTAAGCCTCCGCCAACAGGATCAGGCATCGCTGCGGATGATCGAGCGCTGCAGGCAGCAGCTGGAGGCGCCGACCAACGACGGCTGGGACGACACCACGGTCGCGCTGACCAAGTAGCGAGCTTGGCCGCGGACGCTTAACGTGACCTAGAGCCTTTTCCGTTCCGATTGAATCGGAACGGAGGCTCTATTTCTCTATTTTGACGCGTTTTCTTCACGCGAACCGGTATCCACTTCGCTCGAAAACGCTCTACGTCTCGATAATGACGTAGCTGTCCTCGACGTGAACCGGAAAGGTCTCGGCCACATAAGGGCCCTTCGCCAGCGTCTCGCCGTCCTCGATGACGACCGGATAGGTCCGGACCTTGACGCGGCCCGGATCGAACCAGGACTGCCCGTTGCGCATATCGAACTCCCAGCCGTGCCAGGCGCAGCGCAACAGTTCGCCGACCCGCGAGCGCTGATAGACGCCGGGCTCGCTGGAGGTCAGCCGTGCCACGCAGGCCGCCTTGTCAAGCGGCGCGCCGGCATGCGGACAACGGTTGAGCAGCGCGAAGAATTCGCCGTTGACATGGAACACGACGATATCCCGGCCGTCCACGCCGACCACCTTGTTGCCGCCGGGCGGGATCTCTGTGGTGCGGGCGACAATGTGACGGGCCATTTTTGCCTAAGACTTGTTTGCCTAAGACCTCGAATCAAAGCCTGTAGAGCGCGCGGGCGTTGCCGTTGAAAATCTTCGCCCGTTCCGTCTCCGTCAGCGGCGTCCTGAAGGCGAAGCGCGGGTCGTCGAAATCCCAATGCGGATAATCCGACGAGAACAACAGCCGATCGACGCCGACCCATTCGATCAGCGAGCGCAGATGCTTCGCCTCGTCGGGCTCGTCGATCGGCTGGGTGGTGAACCAGAAATGCTCGCGCACATATTCCGACGGACGCCGCTTCAAGTGCGGGACCTCGTCGCGGAAGCGTTCGAAGTGCTGGTCCATTCGCCACATGGTCGAGGAGATCCAGCCGAAGCCGCCCTCGATGAACACGATCTTGAGACGCGGGAAACGCTCGGGCACGCCTTCGATGACGAGACTGGTGAGCGTCGCCGCCATCGAATGCGCGTTCGACTGATGCTCCTCGGCGTAATAGGACGGCCAGCCGCCGCCGGTCGGCGCGTGACCGCCATAGCCGCCGACATGGATACCGAGCGGCAGGCCGAGTTCCTCGGCGCGCGCGTAGATCGGCCAATAGCGATGCCGGCCGAGCGGCTCGTTGGCGCGCGGCGAGACGTTGATCTGCAGATATTGGCCGATCCTGGCGCAGCGCTCGATTTCGGCGATCGCGGCTTGCGTGTCGTCCTGCCCGACCAGGATCGACGCCTTCAGCCGCGGTTCCCGGCTGGTCCAGTGCGCCAATTGCCAGTCGTTGATGGCGCGCTGGATCGCCGCGCCGAAATCGAGGTTCTGCTGCGAGAAGATAAAGAGATCGAGCACCTGCAGGATGCCGAACTCGACATCGAGCGGATCGAGATGCTGCTTGCGCATGAAAGCGAGATCGGATCCGGGTGGCCCGCCGGTCGGCGGCCACGCATCGCGGCGCGCGATCAGCGGCGAGGACCGCGGATAGGGCGTGGTGCCGATATAGGGCGTGCGCAAATGATCGCCGTAGGTCTTCAGATGCTCCTGCCAGCGCTTCTCCAGGAACGGATAGAGGTCGGAACGCGCATGCAGGCTCGGATGGATATCGCAGTCGATGATCCGTAAGCGGCTTTTGGCGGAAATTTCCTGTTCCAGCGCGGGACGGTCGATGACGTCGCTCATGCGGTCCTCCTTCGAATGATATGGCCTATGCCGCGAGGTTCAGCCGCGGAAAGGTTTCAAGCGGGTTTTCGGCACACATGCGTGATACGAGGCTGGCAGGTAGATGCGGCGGTATCGCGTCGTCGCCATCGAACTGCCAGTGCGGGTAATCGGACGCAAACAGGAACATCTTGTCGGAGCCGATCATCTCGATGATATCGGCAACGCCCGCCGCATCGGGCGGACTGTCGAACGGCTGCATCGTCAGGCGAAAGTGGTCGCGCATGATCGCCGCCGGCTCGCGATCGATCCAGGGCACTTCAACGCGCACGCCGCGCCAGGTCTTGTTGGCGCGCCACATGAAGGCCGGCAGCCAGCTCACGCCGGATTCCATCAGCACCACCTTGAGGCCGGGGAATTTAACAAACACGCCTTCGTAAATCAGGCTCAGCACCTGGGCCTGAAACGCCTGCGCCTCGGCCAGATAATATTCGTAGCGATAGGAAGGCCAGCCGACCGAACTCGGCGCCCCGCGGTACTGGCTGCCCGCATGGATCGCGATCGGCAGGCTGTGCTTTTCGGCCACCTGATAGACCGGCCAATAGTGCCGCCGCCCGAGTAGGCTCTCGCCCTGCGCCAGCACCAGAACCGAGACGAACCTGACATCGCCGGCGCGGCGTTCGATCTCTTCGATCGCCAGATCAGGCGCCTGCATCGGCACCACGATCGAGGCGCGCAGCCGCTTGTCGCGCGCCAGCCATTCGGTCGCGATCCAATCGTTGATCGCCTTGCAGAAGGCGGCGGCCATGTAGGGATCGTGGGCGTACAGCACGTTGCAGATCGCGTGGCTGGCCCCGAGTTGATCGAACGCTCCGCGCTGAACCATCGCCAGGTCGCTGCCGGGCTTGCCGTTGGCGGGCCGCCAGTCGGACCGGCCGGACAGCGGCATGTTGGGTGGATAGCTGGTGAGGTCGAGGCCATCGATCGCCCGGCTCACCACCTGCTCTTTCCAGTGATCGTCCAGATAGGGCAGCAGCGTGGTGCGGGTTCCGCCCACCGCGGGATGGATATCGCAGTCAATCCGCGTGGCCATCATGGACGCTCCCTGGTGGCGTTCCCTGAACATCTTTTTGGCGGCGAGACCATGCCGCGCCTGAAATGTGCTCCCGTCGGCCATCGAGCGCAAGAGTCGGGCGTGTGTCGGGCATGGCCAAAGCCGGGAGGGTGATATGCCGCGCGCGAAAGCCTTCTTTTTGCGAACCGGGCCTTTCCGGCTCTCTATTCCGGGCTCGCTCCGACCGGCGGGCCGCCCGGCCGGTGCAGCAGCGTGATCGAAGCGAATGCGCCGATCCAGGAGCCCGCCGCGGCGAAGCCGACATAAACCCAGTTCTCGGTGTAGCTGATCACGGCGAAGGAAGAGAGCAGGTACCAGATGCTGCTCCAACTCGCCGCCGGCACCCGCTTTCGGGCCACCACGGCGGAGGTGAACATCACATAGACGGCGTCGGTCGCGGCAGTCGCAATCACCACGGCGACGGCCGTGAGCGGGTTGATCGATGTCATCGCACTTTCTCCATCGGGCTTTTGCGGCGGGGTCGCATTCGATCCGCGTCAGGCGCCAAGAGGACGACGGTTTTGGTCAAAACGTAAGTCCTTTCGAACCAAGCCGGTTCGGCCACGGCTGATCGCCTTCATCAAGTTTAATTGATATGAAGGTTTACCTTTGTAGTTTTCCTTCATATCTACTAGACTTGCGGTATGAGCAAACGGAAGACGGAAACCGACGCCGCCCGCGCTTCGGCCCTGGCGGCCGAACTGCATGCGCTGAGCGGCAAACTCAAACGACGCCTGCGCGAGTTGGCTTCGGCCGGAGATCTGACGCCCTCGCAGACATCGGTGCTGATGCATCTGGATCGCGAGGGCCCGACGACAGTCACCGCGCTGGCCCGGAGCGAGGGTGTCCGCTCGCAATCGATGGGCGCCACCGTCGCCGTGCTCGATGCCGCCGGGCTGGTCAGCGGCTCACCAGACCCGAAGGACGGGCGGCAAACGATCCTGTCGCTGACTCCCGCCTGTCGCGAATTGATCCGGAGCGGCCGCGCGGCGCGGCACGATTGGTTGTTTCGCGCCATCCAGACCAAGCTGACGCCGCAGGAACAGCAGCAGCTCGCTGCTTCGATGAGCCTTCTCAATCGCCTGGTCGACACCTGAACAAGCGGCCGCGCCACACGGTTCGTGCCGGCGAGCGATTCCAAACAATGGAGCAACAACAGGACAATCAGTACGCTCGACGCCAGGCCGGCCTTGCTGGTGGTCGACCTGCAGAAAGGCATCGTCGGTCTGCCGACGGCACATCCGATGGCCGATGTCGTGAGCAATGCCGCCCGATTGGCCGACGCGTTTCGCAGCCACGGCCTGCCGGTGGTCCTCATCAATGTGGACGGCGGAGCGCCGGGCCGCGCGGAGCAATCCCGTCGGATCAGCGAGTTTCCGGCCGGCTGGACCGACCTCGTTCCCGAACTCAACCGGCGGCCCGGCGATCACCTTGTCACCAAGCGGACGTGGGGCGCCTTCACCAACACCGGGCTCGACGCGCATCTCAAGCAGTGCGGCGTCACCCAGGTGGTGATCGCCGGCGTCGCCACCAGCGCCGGCGTCGAGTTCGACCGCGCGTCACGCCCATGAACTTGGATTCAACGTCGCCCTCGCCGCCGATGCCATGACGGACATGAGCGCCGATGCTCACCTCAACAGCGTCACGCGGATCTTTCCCAGGCTGGGCGAGACCGGCACCACTTCGGAGATCGTCGATCTTCTCGAAGCGGCCTCGCACGGCAAACAAAGGAGCGCCTGAACATGCAATGGCTTCATTATCTGGCTTACTTCTGGGGTGGTGCGTTTCTCACCAACACGATCCCGCATCTCGTCAGCGGCGTGATGGGACGCCCGTTCCAGAGCCCGTTTGCCAAACCGCCCGGCAAAGGGCTCTCCTCGTCGACGGTGAACGTGCTGTGGGGCTTCTTCAATCTCGCCGTCGGATACATGCTGGTCTGCCATGTCGGCGATTTCGATTTGCGCGCCGTCGATGACGCCATCGCGCTCGGATTGGGCGTTCTTCTGTTCAGCCTCTACACCGCGCGGTTGTTTGGCCGATTACACGGCGGCAACTCGCCCGTTCAAGGGTGAGCAGTCATTTGAGGGGAACATTCCGTTCGCTGGAAGGCTACAACTACCGGGTCTGGGCGGCGGGAGCGCTGGTGTCCAATGTGGGATCATGGATGCAGCGCACCGCGCAGGACTGGATCGTCCTCACCGAACTGACGCACCGAAACGCGACCGCTTTGGGAATCGTGATGGGGCTGCAGTTCGGCCCGCAAATCCTGCTGCTGCCACTGACCGGCTTCGTCGCGGATCATCTCGACCGGCGAAAGGTCCTGTTCTGCACCCAGGCCGCCATGGGGCTATTGGCGCTCGGGCTCGGGCTGCTCGTTGTCACCGGCCTCGTCCAGTTGTGGCATGTCTACATTTTTGCATTTTTGCTGGGATGCGCGGCGGCCTTCGATTCGCCGGCGCGGCAGACCTTCGTCGCTGAACTGGTCGAGGAGCGCTATCTTCCGAACGCCGTGGCGCTCAACTCAACGTCGTTCAATGCCGCCCGGATGATCGGCCCGGCCATCGCCGGCGGCCTGATCGCCGGCGTCGGGTCGGGATGGGTGTTCCTGATCAACGCCGTCTCGTTTGTCGCCGTGCTCTGCTCTCTGGCGCTGCTGCGCCGCGACGAACTGAAGCCGAGCCACCGCGCGGTTTCCGCCCGCGGCAGCTTCGTTGAAGGCTTCCGCTATGTCCTGCGACGGCCGGATCTCAAGGTCATCCTGTTCATGCTGTTCCTGGTCGGCACGTTCGGATTGAACTTCCCGATCTTCATCTCGACCATGTCCGTCTCGGTCTTTCATGCCGGCGCAGGCCAGTATGGCTTGCTGTCGTCGATAATGGCGGCCGGATCCGTTGCCGGGGCGCTAATGGCGGCGGCGCGAGCGAAGCCGGGCATTCCGGTTCTGCTCGCCGGCGCCGCGACTTTCGGCGTCGGCTGCGCGGTGGCGGCCATGATGCCGAACTATTTGCTGTTCGGCATCGTGCTCTTTGTCATCGGCCTCGCCGCGCAGACCTTCACCACCTCGACCAACAGTATCGTGCAAACGTCGACCGAGCCCGGCATGCGCGGGCGCGTGATCGCGATCCTGCTTGCGATCGCGCTGGGAGGCACGCCGGTCGGCGCCCCGATCGTGGGTTGGATCGCCGACACGTTTGGACCGCGCTGGGCGCTCGGCGCCGGCGCGGTGGCCGGCCTGCTCGCCGCAACGGTCGCGATCGTTTATCTCGCCAGCCGCCGTCGGCCCGGCGTGGATGCCGAGCCGGATTGATGCCGCGAGCCGGCGCGTTGGCCGCGCCGGCTCGTTTGGGTCAGGCCGCTTTGCTGGCGGTCAGGCGATCCAGCACCGGCAGCAATTCCGACGGATCCGGACGCTGGGTGTAGTCGGGATTGACTTCGGAATAGGCGATGATGCCATCGGTGCCGATCACAAAGCGCGCCGGCATCGGCAGCACCCAGGACGGATCGTCGTTGAAGGAAGGCAGATCGTTCTTGAAGCTCTTGTAGAGCTCGATCAGATAGTCCTGCAGCGCAAAGCGGATGCCGAACGCGTTGGCCACTTCGCTTTTGCCGTCGCTCAGGATCGGAAAGCCGAGCTTGTTGTCGCGCTGCGACTTGCGGCTGTTCGCCGCCGTCTGTGGCGAGATCGCAAGCAGGCTTGCGCCGCGAGCGGCGATCTCCGGAAGGGAGGCCTGCAGCGCCTGCAACTCCATATTGCAATAGGGGCACCAGACGCCGCGATAGAACGAAACCACGAGCGGTCCCTTCGCGAGCAGTTCGCGCGACGACACCGGCTTGCCGTCGGAATCGTTGAGCGTGAATTCCGGCGCCACATCTCCGGCTTTTCGGGCGCGTTGCGCCTGGGCGCCGGCGATCAACTCGTCGGTGGAGCGATGCATGATGTCCAGCATCTCCCTGGTCGGTTTGAGCAGCGGAAGCCGGCCGGATTCGAAATCGGCTTTGAAGGCATCGAGGCGGTCTTGCAGGGCCATGGAAAATCTCCGTGTTGGTGTTGGCCTGCCCAATCTGGTTCATTTGCAGATAAAGGGGTATGCTGCATTTATGAACATGATTTATCCGAATTTCAAATGAATGATCGCCTGCAGGAATTGGCGGTTTTTGTCCGCGCCGCCGAGAGCGGCAGCTTTTCGCGCGCCGCGCGCGAACTCGGCCTGTCGCAGCCGTCGGTCTCGCGCATCATCAGTGAACTGGAAGCGCGGCTCGGCGTGACGCTGCTGCTGCGCACGACGCGCCGCATCACGGCCACCGACGCTGGCGCGTTGTTCCTCGATCGTGCGCGCGAAATTCTGGCGGAAATCGAGGACGCCGAGGATGCGGCGCGCGGCCTCGATTCATTGCGCGGCATCATCCGCCTCGCATTGCCCGTGGTCTACGGAACGCGCGAGATCATTCCGCGGCTGCCGAAATTTCTCGCCGCGCATCCGCTGTTGCGCGTCGAAATGGCGGTTTCCGATGCGCGGCAGGATCTGGTCGCGGAAGGCGCCGATGTCGCCATTCGCCTCGGCGAACTCGGCGATTCGGCTTTCGGCGCGCGCAGGCTGGTTACGCTGGAACGAATGCTGGTGGCGTCGCCCGCCTATCTGAAAGCACGCGGTACTCCAAAGGTGCCGGCCGACCTCGCCTCGCATGATTGCATCTTTGGACCGGGCAATTTCGGCCGCGACAGCTGGTCGTTCCGGCGCAACGGCACCGAAACATCGGTCGACGTGCGCGGCCGCATTCACACCAATTCCGGCCCCGGGGTGTTTGCCAGCGTGATGGCGGGGCTCGGGATAGCGATGGCCTCGACGGTGATGGTTGAGGCCGAAGTCAAGGCCGGCGCGCTGGTGCCGCTGCTTCTTCCCCACAAGCTCGACCCGGTCGACGTCCACGCGGTGTTTCCCGGCGGCCCGCGCCCTTCAACCAAGGTCCGCGCCTTCGTCGATTTTCTGGTTCATGAACTGAAATCAATCGCCTGAAGGGATGATGACGCGACCGATATCAAAATGACCAGGGCGTGTGCTCAGAAATCGAGCTCGATCTGCGGTGGGGTCGATGTCCGCTATGCTGCAGAAAGCGGAAGTGTAGCTGGTGCCGAGCTACGGCGGAAGCGCGCTCCCTCCCCCGCTTGCGACCGCTTGCGGGGGAGGGTTGGGGTGGGGGTGCTTCCGCAAGACGCGCTGGTCGTAGGGACAGGCTTTCCCCCACCCGCAAGCGGGAGAGGTAAGGAAAACCTGCTGATAGGCCAACTTAACCCAACCCCTTCTTCCCTAAATCGCTCCGGCTTTGCCCGTTGCCCTGTCGGTGAGCGCGACGGTTTCGAAATATTGGATCCTGGGATCGTTGCCGTAGCGCGCGCGAATCCCGTCGCGCCAGGAACCGCTGTAGAACGCTTCGGCGGCGGCCTGGCTTTCCCACATATAGACGCCGCCGGCGACGTCGCCTTCCTTCCTGCAGATGAACTGCTTGCGGACGAAGCCGGGGGCTTTCAGGAAATCCGGCGCGATCCTGCTGAAATGTTCGCGGCACTCCTCGATCCCGATCGAGGGAGGCAGATCATAGAGAACAATGGCAGTAATCATCGGCGATCGTCCCTTTCTTCTCTGTAAAAATCAGGCCCCAATACGCGCGACCATCCAATCGGGAATGACGAAAACCTTCAGCGGCGCGCGAGCCGTTCGGGAAAGGCGGCGGACAGTGCAACGCGGTCGGGCCGCAGCACGCCGCGCTCGGTGATCAGCCCGGTCACCAGCCTTGCCGGCGTCACGTCGAAACTGTAATTGGCGACCGCCGAGCCCTCCGGGACCACCCGCACCGTCTCCATCCGTCCGTCCGTCGTCCGTCCGGTGATCATGGTCACCTCATCGGCGGCGCGCTGCTCGATCGGAATCTGGCTGACACCGTCGTCGATGCGAAAGTCGATGGTCGGCGACGGCAGCGCGACGTAGAACGGTACGCCATTATCGTGTGCCGCGAGCGCCTTCAGATAAGTGCCGATCTTGTTGCAGACATCGCCGCTGGCCGCGACACGGTCGGCGCCGACCAGAACCAGATCCACCATGCCGTGCTGCATCAGATGGCCGCCGGTGTTGTCGGCGATCACGGTATGCGCGACGCCGTGATGGCCGAGCTCCCAGGCGGTCAACGAGGCACCCTGATTGCGGGGCCGGGTTTCATCGACCCAGACGTGAATGTCGATACCTCGGTCGTGCGCCGAATAGATCGGAGCCGTCGCCGTGCCCCAATCGACGGTTGCCAACCAGCCGGCGTTGCAATGGGTCAGCACGTTGACCCGCTCGCCCGGCTTTTTTTTGGCCTTGATCGCCTCGATCAGTGCCACGCCGTGCTGGCCGATGCTTTTGTTGATGGCGATATCCTGCTCGGCGATTTCGCCGGCGCGGGCGTAGGCCGCCTCGGTGCGCGCCGACGGCGGCAGCGGCCGCAGCATTCCGCGCATCTCGTCGAGCGCCCATTTCAGGTTGATCGCCGTCGGTCGCGTCGCGATCAATGTGTCGTAGGCCCGATCGAGCGCCGCATCGGAGCCATCGACCCGCATCGCCAGCGCAATCCCGTAAGCGGCGGTGGCGCCGATCAAGGGAGCGCCGCGCACCAGCATCGAGCGGATCGCATCGGCGGCTTCCCCGCAGCTCGCGATCCGGGCAATGACGAATTCATGCGGCAAGCGCCTCTGGTCGACCGCGGCGACGGACCAGCCGTCCTGCTCGAGCCAGATGCTGCGGATGTGCCGGCCGTCGACCTTCATGTTCCTGTCATCCCCGCCTGGTCCGCGCCGCCGCCAGGGCCGCGATCCTCACGACCGCAACACCCGTCCGGCCACCGCGTCGAGCTTCTTCAGCAGATCCGGATCGCGCGCTTCCGGCGCCGTGATCAGGGCGGTGTCGAGCGCGCGGTCCGAGCCGATCGGGCATGGCTCATGCTCGCGCGGAAAATCCCGGGCGAGACGCAGGACCAGTCCTCTCGCCTTCTCCGCGTTCGAGTTCAATACCCGGATGATGTCCTGCACCGTGACCGCGTCATGGTCGGGATGCCAGCAATCGAAATCGGTCACCATCGCCGCACTCGCGTAGCAAATCTCCGCCTCGCGGGCCAGTTTGGCCTCCGGCATGTTGGTCATGCCGATCACCGAATAACCGAGGCTGCGGTAGGTCATGCTCTCGGCGTAACTGGAGAATTGCGGGCCCTCGATGCAGACATAGGTGCCGCCGCGCGCCACCGTGATGCCCTCGGCTTCGGCAGCCGCGGCGAGGTGGATGCGCAGCCGGGGAGACGCCGGATGGGCCATCGACACATGGGCGACGCACCCCTTGCCGAAGAAGGAACTCTCGCGCTTGTAGGTACGATCGACGAACTGATCCACCAGCACGAAAGTTCCGGGCGGCAGGTCCTCCTTGAAAGACCCGCAGGCCGACAGCGAAATCAGGTCGGTGACGCCCGCGCGCTTGAGCACGTCGATATTGGCGCGGTAATTGATATCGGACGGCGAAAGCCGGTGGCCTTTGTCATGGCGCGGCAGAAATACGATCGGCAGGCCGGCGATGGTTCCGTACCGAAGCGGTGCCGAGGGCTCGCCCCACGGGCTCGCGATCACCTCGTCGCGCACGTTTTCCAGCCCCGGCAGATCGTAAATGCCGGACCCACCGATAATGCCAAGCACGGCAGCCGTCATGACTTCTCCCGCGTCACACAGCGTGCATTCAACATAAGCGCGGTGCTTTCACAAGCCCGTCAGGGCCCATCGCGCGAACCTTAAAGCCGAGGCCGACATGCGGCACCGGCAAGCCTGCGTCGATCTCGGGCCTGCCCGAAACGCTCGAAGATCCTTCGGCACAGCAAGCGGAGATGGTCGCTAACGGCATCAGCATCTGATTAACTGGCGCCGCCGGTGTGTCGGCCAGCCACGCCGGTGTTTCACTCGTGCGAATATAGGGAAGATGGATGTTAGCGGCAAACGACCGGGAAAAGCGCCAATCCGTCATCGACGCCTGTCGGCAGATGAACGCGCTGGGGATCAATCAGGGGACGTCCGGAAATATCAGCGTCCGTCATCATGACGGGATGCTGGTGACGCCGACCGGCGTGCCCTATGAGACCATGCAGCCCGAACAGATCGTGTTCATGGGTCTTGACGGGTCGTTCGATCCCGCCCAGGGCCCATCGAGCGAATGGCGCTTTCATCTGAATATCCTTAAAGCCCGGCCCGAGGTGAACGCCGTCGTTCACGCTCACCCGCCCTATGCGACGACATTGGCCATCATGGGCCGGGATATTCCACCGATCCACTACATGATCGCAGCCGCCGGCGGCGACAGCATCCGCTGCGCGCCCTATGCGACGTTCGGCACCAGCGAGCTGGCGCAGCACGCCGTCAGCGCCCTTGAAGGTCGGCTCGCCTGTCTGTTGGCACACCATGGCATGATCGCCATCGGACCCTCGCTCGCGAAAGCGATGTGGCTTGCGGTCGAAGTCGAGACATTGGCGCGGCAATATCACGGCTGCCTTCAGCTCGGCACGCCGCCCCTGCTGTCAAAGGCGGAGATCGAGAATGTTCTGCCCCGGCTGGCCGGATACGGTCCGGCTGACTAAAAATCCTGCACGCCATCTGCCTTTAATGCGCCCGCATCGAAAGAGCGGCGCGGTTTCAGACCTTCGCGAGCGCGAGAATGATGCCGGTCTGGCCCGACGCCTGCTGCTTCTGATAAGCGGTGCCGGTCCACTCGTTGTCTGCGAAACCGGTCTCCAGCGGAGAACAGGGAACTCTTTTGAAAATTTCAGGCTAAATCTTCGCAGGGTCAATCGAATTTGCCGTCGCCCGTTCGCACGAAACCAGATATACACTCCCAACCGACGACTCACCGGCGCTGTAACGGGTAACGACCAGCGGCCTGATGCCCTTGGTCGTTTTGTTCCGCGGCTCGAAGGTTCCGAAAATCGGGATCGAGCAACTGACAAAATTGCTTGCGCGAGATCGTCAAATCAATCAGAGGACTGCAACCTACCGTTGATTTTGGTGCGGTCGGAGGATAACTCTTGCCTATTTGCGTTTCTTAACCTGAACCTTTGTGCCGCTCATCAGCGAATCGGACGGATTGAGGATGACTTGATCGGTGAAACTCATGCCCGAGACCACTTCGACCTTGTCGCCATAGTCGCGGCCGATGGCAATCGGTACGAGCTCCGCCATGCCGTCACGGACCACGCCAACGCGCAGCCCCTCGCTGCGAAAGAGGAGCGTATTGGCCGGGATGGTCACTGTGCTCCTACTGCCCGGCAGAGTAAAATGCACAAAAGTGTATGCGCCGGGCAACAGCTTTTCATCGGCATTATCGACATCGACTTCGACCCGCAAAGTACGCGAAGCTGCGTTGATCGCGTTGTCGGTGCGCATCAAAGTGCCACGGAATTTCTGGCCGGGATATTCGTCGAGCGTCACTGCGGCGGTCGCACCGATATGGATTGATGGGACATAGGTTTCCGGCACCGCAACATAAATGCGCAGCGTTTGGATCGCCTGAATGCGGAAAAGCTCCGTGTTGGGCGCGCCGGCACCTGCATTGATCAGCGCGCCGATATCGGTATTGCGCGAGGTGATGACGCCGTCGAAGGGCGCATAGACGTTCTCGTAGGACTGAAGTTTCTCAAGTCGGGCGACATTTGCCTGGTTCGAGGCAACGATCGCCTCGTCGGCGGCAAAGGCGCTCACCGCATTGTCGCGCGCCTGGACGGATACGGCCTGACGCTCCTCCATGGCCTTGGCGCGGGCGGCAGTGATCTCCGCGAGCTTTTCATTGGCCTCCGCCGTCTTGAGATCGGCACGCGCCTGGCGCAGCTGTTGGTCGATTTCCGGCGTCTCGATCAGGGCGAGGAGCTGACCCTGTTTCACCCGGGCACCGATATCGAAATGCCATTGCTTCAGGTAACCGCTGGTGCGGGCATAGATTGGCGTATCGGTGAAGGCCATGGTCTGACCGGGCAGAACCAAAACCTGGTCGGGTGCATCAGCGTGTGGCGCCGCGACATCGACGATCGGTACCGCCATTTCTTGCGTCTCATGCGCGAGAGCGGCCTCAGCCGAGGTCCGGCCTCGAAAGCCGAAATAAATGCTGCCGCAGAGTAAAACGAGCGCCGTGACGCCGATCAAAATGCCGACCCACTTGGACCGACGCGCAGGGGACTCGATCGTCTCGATCGCCGGCTTGTCCGGCTGCAGCACTTTAGCCTCCGTTGCTGGCGAAGGGAGTTTTTCGAGCATGATGTCCTCCTAGGCTCCGTCGGTCGCAGTGCTGGCAGGTACCGGTGCGCCAGCGGGTCGGCGCGCATGAAAGAGCGCAAATACCGACGGAACAAAAATTAACGTAGCGAGAGTCGCCAACATGAGGCCGCCGATGACCGCGCGGCCGAGCGGCGCATTCTGCTCGCCGCCCTCGCCCACCCCGAGTGCCATCGGCACCATGCCGATAATCATGGCGAGCGCCGTCATCATCACCGGCCGGAAACGGGTAAAACCGGCCTCGATCGCGGCGCGTGCAGCGTCGCCATGCTCTGCCAGCTTTTCGCGCGCGAAAGCGACAACGAGGATGCTGTTGGCCGTAGCGACGCCCATGCACATGATAGCCCCCATCAATGCAGGCACGCTAAGTGTTGTGCCGGTAAAGAAAAGAAACAGGACGATGCCGGACAATGCCGCGGGCAAAGCGCTGATGATGATGACGGCATCAAACCAGGACTGGAAGTTAACCACGATCAGCAGATACACGAACAAGATCGAGAAAGCGAGACCGGCAAGCAGATCGATGTAGGCGCCCTTCATCGTCTCTATCTGGCCGCGGATCGACATGAAGCTCCCGCGCGGCAGGAGATGCTGCTCCTCGTCGACGATCTTTTGAACGTCGCGGCCGACGGCGCCGAGATCGCGCCCTCTTACATTGGCATAAACGTCGATGACGCGGCGGATATTGTAGTGATCGACCGCCGCCATCTCTTGCGATCGGCTGATCGTCGCGATATCAGCCAAGATCGCTGGATGCGCGCCAACGCCGGTGACCGGCAGATTTTGTAAATCCTGCAGGGTTTGGATCGCGTATTGCGGTGCCCTGGTGGCGAGGTTGTAATTGACGCCGTTCTTCCGGTTCAGGAAAAACATCGGCGCGGTCTGAAAGCTGCCGCTCAACGTATCGAGCACGCTGCTCGCGACGTCGCTTTCCGACAGACCGTTCTGCTGCGCCTTGGTGCGATCGACATTGACCTCGAAGGTGGGGTAATCGAAATCCTGCTGGATGCGCGCATCGACCACGCCGGGAACCGTGCGCACGCGCGCCAAAATCTTGTCGGCGACCCCACGGTTCTTGTCGATGTCCGCACCGTTGATCTGGACATCGATCGGTGACGGCAGGCCGAAATTCAGGATCTGCGTAATCATATCGGCCGGCAACGTATAGAAGGTGACCCCGGGAAAGTCGTGTGCCACGGCCAAGCGGATTTTCTGCACATAATCCGCGGTCGGCCGATGATCCTCTTTGAGTGACACCATGATATCGGCGTCGGCAGCGCCGATCACCCCGGTGGTGACATGTGTCAAATTCATGCCGCTGTAAGGCAGACCTATGTTGTCGACAACGGCGCCCATTTCGCTTGGCGGGATGATTTCGCGAATTCTATTTTCGACAAGATCGGCAATCCGCGCAGTCTCCTCGATCCGCGTGCCTGTCTTTGCCCGCATATGAAGCGTGAATTGGCCGCTATCGGTGCTCGGGAAGAAATCCTGTCCAAGCCAGGGCCCGATCGCAAAAACCGCCAGGCAGCAAAGAAGAAAGACCGGGACGAAGGCATTTCGATTGTGCACAAGGCTTGACAGGAGTCTGTGATAGGCACGCCGCAACCGTTCGAATTGCGCTTCAAATGCCCGTTGAAAAACCGCGAGCGGATTGCGCGAGCGTGACAGACCTTCATGCTTCTCGGTTGTGAGCAGATACATGGCCATGGTCGGCACCAAAGTACGCGACAGGATGTATGAGGCGAGCATCGCGAAGACGACGGCTTCAGCCAAAGGCACGAACAGGTAGCGCGCCACGCCTTTGAGCAGGAACATCGGCACGAAGACGATGCAGATTGATATAGTCGAAACAAACGCAGGCACAGCAATCTGGGCCGCACCGTGGAGAATCGCATCGCGCTGGCTGTGTCCTTCTTCCATATAACGTTCGATGTTTTCGATGGTGACCGTCGCATCATCAACCAGAATGCCGACCGCCAACGCCAGGCCCCCCAAGGTCATGATGTTGATGGTCTGGCCGATGAAGCTCAAGACCATGAGCGAGGTGAGGATCGACAGTGGAATCGAGACGGCGATGATCAGAGTGCTCCGCCAGCTGCCCAAGAACAAAAGGATCATCAGCGCAGTCAAGCCCGCTGCAATGACGGCTTCGCGGACCACGCTCGCCACGGAAGCCTTCACGAAGATCGACTGATCGCCGAGTGCTTCGATGCGCAATTGCGGCGGCAAGGTTTGTTGAACGCGCGGCAGGATATTGCGGATGCCGTTGACGACGCTGATCGTAGACGCGGCGCCCGCCTTGATAATACTGACAAGCACGCCGCGCTGGCCGTTTTGTCGCACCACATTAGTTTGCGGCGCAAAGGAAACGGCGACGGTTGCGACATCGCGGAGATAGATCGTCGCGTTGTCGACGGTCTTGATCGGCAGATTGTTCAATTCATCGGCGTTCCAAGTTGTGCCATTGACATGGACGTCATATTCGAAATCGGAAATCTTCAGCGTGCCGGAGGGCAGTACGATGTATTGGCGCTGGACCGCATTGAGAACATCGGCCGGCGATAGTCCTTTCGCCTGAAGCTTGTGGGGATCAAGATTGATCACCATCTGGCGCTGTTTGCCGCCATAGGGATAGGGCACCACCGCGCCTGGCACAGTCACGAGCTGCGTGCGCAGGAAATTCAAGGCGAGATCGTTGAGTTCTTGCTCGGACATGCCCTGTCCGGAGAGACCAAGCTGCAGAATTGGAACGCTCGAGGCACTGAAATTCAGTATCTCAGGCGGCTGGGTGCCCGGCGGCATCTGACGCAGCATGAACTGCGAGCAAGCGGTGACTTGAGCATTGGCTGTATCAAGACTGGCATTCGGCTGGAGATAAATCTTGACCAGCGCCAGACCGTTGAAGCTCGTCGAACTCGATATGCTCGATATTATCGACGAGCGTTGTCAACGAACGCTCATAGCTCGATGTCAGCCGGCCTTCCATTTCTTCGGGATTGAGGCCGGTGTAGGTCCAGACAACTGCGACGACCGGGATATCGACATTCGGAAAAATATCGGTCGCGGTGCGAAGGATGATCAGCGGACTGAGGATGAGAATCAGCAACGCCAGCACGATGAACGTATACGGTCGATCGAGTGCCAGTCGGACGATCCACATCCAATAATACCCCCTCTCGATTAGAACCTATTGGTCGTCATGGGATTCGCGGCCTGGCGACCAGCTAGCAATCGAAATCTACAGTTAGCAAGGTAAGCAGCGTTCCTTTGGCAGGCTTGCGCCGCACCATACCAAAGCTGGCCGCAAAGTCGCGGCCGGCTTTCGAGAGAACGACGGCTGGCGAACCGCGTCGAGCGACGCCGCGCAGGCTCGGCGTCCGCCAAAATGATACTTCCTGCTTTGCTCGTGATCGATGGAAATAGAACGAATGGAGAACGTGCCCCTCCCGGCGGCAGAGGAATTGCATATGATTCTGGGACGTCCATTGCATCGGAGAGCAAGACGGATTCTGAAGACGACTCTCAGGTCCTGGAGGGCGTCAGATGAGCGATCGCCAGTGCGCGCAACAACGCTCGGGCAGCCTCTCCTGTCGACCGGCAGCGAGCTTGGCCTGGAATTCTGAGGAGTTCGTATTTCCTGATCGATGTTGTTCCAGTTTTGATTGCGAAGCAGGCGGCGGAGTTTGCGGGCTCGTCGACCGCAATAGATTTCCGATCGCGAAACCACTTCCGAAAAAAAGGCACGAATCACATGATCCGCTTCGGTTAGCTGTCGTCGAGAGTGAGGCCCCGAACAGGTTAGACTGATTTACCGGCGCGACCTCGAACCACGGTCAATGCCCTGGTTCGTGATCTCAGGGAGCGCTACGTCCGCACCAAGGCAAAGTTGCTCGCCGACGGCAGCACCCGAGTCTCCAACTGAGTCAGGAACGCGAATTTCCAATGCAGAGATTTAACGGCGAAACCGCCCTATTTGCCGAGTTCTGTCCGCAGAGACCGTGCAATTCCGAAAATTCGGCGCACATGTCTCTGATCCTTATCGTTCCGCAAGTACCTATTTAACTGCACAACCAGGGGACCGAATGGTGGGCGCGACAGGGATCGAACCTGTGACCCCCTCGATGTCAACGAGGTGCTCTCCCGCTGAGCTACGCGCCCTAAGGCCTTAAGATGACGGGTCGGGTCCGTATATCGGCTCCAAAGCGGGCAGGCAAGGACGCTTGGCCCGAAGGATTGCCAGAAACTTGCCCGGATTTTTGCAGGAATTGGGCAGCAATTTGGGCAGCGAATCAGGCTGCCAGCATCTTGTTCACTTCGCTGACCAATTCGCGAAGATGGACCGGCTTCGACAGCACCTTGGCATTCTTGGGCGCTTCCGAATCCGAATTCAGCGCCACCGCAGCAAAGCCGGTGATGAACATGATCTTGATGTCGGGGTCGAGCTCGGAGGCACGGCGCGCCAGCTCGATGCCGTCCATTTCGGGCATCACGATGTCGGTGAGAAGCATTTCGAACGGCTCCTCGCGCAGCCGCTGATAGGCCGACAAGCCGTTGTCGTGGGAGGAGACGTGAAAACCGGCGTTTTCCAGCGCCTTGACCAGGAAGCGGCGCATGTCGTTGTCGTCTTCGGCGAGGAGGATTTTATGCATGGCGGTTGGTCGTCGAATCCCAATGAGAGGATCAATTCGTTCACTAAGCCCGCAGAGGGTAAATTTCAGGTGAAAGATGACCGGGCACGGTCGGCAGCTCGCGACGTTATTCCTGTACCGGAATGCACGTCAAATCAATGAACCCGGGCATTTTCGGTTCGCAAGCGGCGTTCCAGCCGGTTTAGCATTTTTTTTGCTTGGCAGAACGGTTGCGATTACCGACAATGGTTCTCATAAAAGCTCCGTTTTTCTGGCAGAACTCAAGATGTCCAGAACCGCGGATTCCAGGGACAGCGCCCGACGATGACCCAGTTTGATGGCGAACTGTCGCCTCCGTTCGAGATCGTGGAGCCGGCCGCGTGGCGGGCACCGATCATCTTCAATTCTCCGCACTCCGGTTCGACCTATCCGCACGAATTCCTCAACGCCTCGCGAATCGATCTAGTTGCGCTGCGCCGCTCCGAGGATTCGTTCATGGACGAGTTGATCGGGGATTTGAGCGATCGCGGTTTTCCGACGGTGCGGGTCAACTTCCCCCGCTCCTATGTCGACGTGAACCGGGAGCCCTACGAACTTGACCCGCGCATGTTCAACGGGCGATTGCCGAGCTTCGCCAATACCCGATCGATGCGGGTGGCGGGCGGCCTCGGCACCATCCCGCGCGTGGTCGGCGACGGCCAGGAGATCTACCGCGAGCGGCTTTCCGTCGACGACGCGCTGGGCAGGATCGAGGCGCTTTACAAGCCCTATCACCGCGCGCTGCGCCGGCTGATCAACAAGGCGCTTCAGGCGTTCGGAACGGTGGTCGTGGTCGATTGCCATTCGATGCCCTCGATCGGCGTGTCGCGTGACGAGCCGCGGCGGCCGGATGTGGTAATTGGCGACCGCTACGGCACCAGTTGCGCGGCCCTGCTTCCCGACATGGTCGAGGAAACCATGCGCGCGCTGGGTTATTCGGTCGGCCGCAACAAACCCTATGCCGGCGGTTTCATCACCGAGCATTACGGCAACCCGGCATCCGGACTGCATACCATCCAGCTCGAACTCAACCGTGCGATCTACATGGACGAACGGCGGCGCGAACGCGGACCGCGATTTGCGCAGGTGGCCGCAGATTTCGGAGCGCTGGCCGAGGCGCTGGCGGCCGTGCCGTTCGGCGATCTTGGGCCGTTCCAGGCCGCTGCGGAATAGATGCTTGTCATCGTCTTGCAGCTCGAACCCCGAATCGCAAAAATTCCAGGACGGGTTTTTGCGTGAACGCGCCATGACAATGAACGAACGAACGGATGACAGGCCCGGGAAGCATGACGGTGCCAAGAAAAAAGGGCCGCTTGCGTTGGCAAGCGGCCCAAGTCTAGGGAGGAAACGCCCAAGGAGGGCAGCGATAGCGCGAGGCGCTACCGCACCGCAACAATATGCGACCGCGCTGCACAAAACGCAAGGGCTTTTGAATCATTTCCGGTGCAAAATTCACCAACCCTGTTGACCGGCCAAAAGCTTAATGCAGCCGTATTTTTTCTGAAATTTCAAATACTTGAAGATCGACCTAGACTCGGTCGGCCGCTGCGCCGCCACGTTATTCACCAGGCTCTCGAATTCGTGATCGACGATGTCGTCAAAAAATGCACCGTTTCGCGGACTGATTCGAGCGCTGAAAAACACCAGGTTCTGACGCCGGTCGCGTCCGTTATCCGTGCGCGACTTGCAGGATTGGGCTAGGCAGGAGGCGCATATTCTCCCCGCGCCCAGAGCCCAAGGAACAACCGTGACGGTCATCGATTTTACCGCCTTCATCGGCCGCCTCGCGACCTCCTCCGGCGAGACCATCCTGCCGTTCTTTCGAACGTCGCTCTCAATCGACAACAAGAGCACCAGCCATGATTTCGATCCGGTGACCGAAGCCGACCGCGCCGCTGAAGCCGTGATGCGGCGGCTGATCAAGGCTAATTTTCCGCAGCATGGCATTGTCGGCGAGGAATTCGGCAGCGAGCGCGAGGACGCCGAATATGTCTGGGTGCTGGACCCGATCGACGGCACCAAATCCTTTATCTCGGGCTTTCCGATCTGGGGCACGCTGATCGCGCTGCTGCACAAGGGCACGCCGGTATTCGGCATGATGCACCAGCCATTTATCGGCGAGCGTTTTTCCGGCGACAGCGGTTCGGCGCATTACCGGGGACCGTCGGGAGAACGGAGGCTGGCGGTGCGACGCTGCGCGTCCCTGAAAGAGGCGACGTCGTTCACCACCAGTCCGCTGCTGATGAACCACGCCGATCGCACCGCCTTCGGCCGCATCGAAGAAGCGGTGCGGCTGACGCGCTATGGCGGCGACTGCTATTCCTACTGCATGCTCGCGGCCGGACATCTCGATCTTGTGGTCGAGACCGAACTGAAGCCCTATGATATCGCAGCGCTGATACCGATCGTCACCGGCGCCGGCGGCATCGTCACCACCTGGGAGGGCGAGCCCGCCCAAAGCGGCGGCCGCATCATCGCCGCGGGCGACCCCCGCGTGCATGAGGCAGCGCTGAAATTGCTCAACGGTTAGCGCGTTTTCCCGGGGGGGGGGGGCATGAAGATTCTCAAGCGCTAGTCTAGCGCATTCGCTGCGCTACACGTTTATCTCAGGCGGCAATGCCGCCGCGCATCCCGACGCTTTCGGCGGAAACTTCGATCAGGATGATCTTCACGTCCCGCGGCGGCACGCCGAACGGCTCGAGATTTCTGACAATCGCCTTGTAGAGCGCGCGTCTGGCCGCCAGGGTCCGGCCGGCGAATAGGGTGATTTCAATGTGCGTGTACCGCTCACCGGCCGATCCCGGGATTGCGAAATACGCCGGCGGATGTTCGACCAGCCGCAGCACCTTGTCGTCTTCCGGGGTATGAAGCGCCTCGACGATGCCGGCGTGGATGGCATCCAGCAATTGCGATCCCCGGCCCGCAAGCCAGCCTCTCCTCACTTCGGCCAGAACGTCGGGCATATCGATCTCCTGATGTTCTTCTGATGCGACGTCTCCGCACGTTCGGATCATTCCGGGTCGCATCGACGCCGACAATCTGGAAATCGTTGATTTTGCCTTCGGGCCTGCCGAAGGCATGATCGCGGCCTTGACGGGAACGGCCAATGGGTTGGGGTCATCGCTCGGCCCTGCGCAGAAATTCCACTAATTGCTTGGCCGGCCGCGGCAGCGTCTTGAAGCTGCGGGCGCAGATCGCCAGCCTGCGGTTGGCCCAGGGGTCGCGAATCCCGATCATCATGATGGGCATCGATCGCGCGCAACGCCTCGCGGCGGCCTCCGGCATGACCGCGATGCCGACGCCGGCCGCGACCATCTGGCAGATTGCGTCGAAATCTCTCAGGCGTGCCCGAAATCTCAGGCGCGCGCCGAGCCTGGCAGCGTGTTTTGCGATGTGGCTTTGCAGCGCGGTCGAACTCGTCAGACCGACGAAATCGCAGGCGGTCACCTCTGCGAAGTCGATCTGGCGGCGGCCCGCAAACCCGCTGCGCCGCGCCGCCACCAGCGTCAGCCGGTCTTCGCTGAACAGAAACCGTTCAACGTGGTCAGGCAAGGCATGCTCGGCGGCGAAGCCGAGATCCGCAGCGCCGGCCACAATCGCCGCGGCGATATCGGTGCTTTCGCGCTCCTCGATATCGACGTTGATATCGGGATGTTCGCGCAGGAATGCCGCCAGCGCTTTCGGCAGATGCTCCGACAGACCTGAGGTGTTGGCGAGCAAATGGACGCTGGCCTTGGCGCCGCTGGCATAGGCTGCGAGATCGCCGCGCATCGCATCGACATTGTGCATGACGATTTGGGCGTGATCGAGCAGGCTTTCGCCCGCCGCGGTCAGTTCGACGCCGCGGCGGCCGCGCTTTAGCAAGGTGACGCCGAGCGCGGCTTCGAGGCCCTTGATCCGCGCGCTGGCGGACGCCAGCGCCAGATGGGCGCGGAGCGCGCCCTGCGTGATGCTGCGCGCGTCGGCCACCGCGATAAAGAGCTGGAGGTCGACCAGGTCGAAACGCATGGCGATTTCCGTAAAGTTATGCCTTCGTCAAACCCGAAGGCTCGGTCCGTAACCTCCAGATTGTGCCGATCGTGACGATCGGTCAATCTAGCCGGATGTTCGAACCGCTCCTGTTGCTCATCGCCGTGGAGTTCCTGCTCGCAGGCTTCATCAAGGGCGTCATCGGGCTTGGCCTGCCGACAGTATCGATGGGCCTGCTCGCGGTGTCGATGCCGCCCGCGCATGCGCTTGCAATCGTCATCGTGCCCGCGATCATCACCAACATCTGGCAGACCTTCGTCGGCCCATACCTGCGCGACATCATCCAGCGGCTGTGGCCGCTGATGGTGGGCACGGTCGCCGGCATCCGGCTGAACGCCGGCATGCTGACGGGCCCCTATGCGCGCTACGGCACCATCGTTCTCGGGGTGCTGCTGGTGATCTACGCGATCGTCGGCTTGAGCAAATTCAGCTTCCACGTTGCCCGCAGCAATGAAAAGTGGATCGGCGGGATCGTCGGCCTGATCACCGGCGTGGTGTCCGCCGCCACCGGCGTGCAGGTAATCCCGTCGATGCCCTACATGCAGGCCATCGGCATGGAGAAGGACGAACTGGTGCAGGCGCTCGGCGTGTTCTTCACGGTGGCGACGGCCGCACTTGCCTTCAATCTCACCAGCGTGGGACTATTGAATGCATCGACCGCGCTGCCGGGCGCGGTGGCGATGGCCGGCGCCTTCTTCGGCATGTTCATCGGACAGGCGGTGCGCTCGCGGATGCAGCCGGAGGCCTTCCGCCGCTGATCGCGATGATCCTGCTCGGGATCTATCTCGTGGCGAGCTCGATTTATAATGTGCTGGCGTCGTAGGCCGATGCGATAGATCCCGTCGCTCGCCGAAGCGGGCGAACCGGCAGGTTCGCGGCAGGCCTGACGGCTGGCCGCGCGCTTTGGGCGACATCCCGCGGCTCATCAACTCGCCCAACCCACGGCATGCCCGACGCGAAGGCATTGAACGTCAATGAAACCTCCCATAGCGGTTCCGTTTCCGCCGGATTTCGTCTTTTCCGGCGGGGTTGTCCGGGATTTGTCATCTCGGACGCATAAGAGTCCTCCGTTACACGCCCATCGAGACCATTCGCCGCATCCCGGCGTCGCCGATCCTGGCGGATTGCATTGCCTCTTCATCCGGATCCGGTTTCTGTCGGGAACGGTGTGTTAAAATCATTGGATTCGTCCAACGGACCACCTACCGTGGCACCTGAAGGAGTTTGGGAAATGGAAAGACGCCTAGCCGCCATAGTCTGCGCGGATGTCGCCGGCTATTCGCGGTTGATGGGCGCCGACGAGGCAGGCACCCATGCCGCGTTCAAGGCCCACCGAAGCGCGATGTACCCGATCGTTCTCAATCACGGTGGCCGGCTCGTGAAGAACACCGGCGATGGTTTCATGCTGGAGTTTCCGAGCATCGTCGGCGCCATCCAGGCGGCGATCGAGATGCAGGCGCTGATGGCCGAACGGAACAGCCAGCTCCCCCTGGACCGCGTCATGCAGTTTCGTCTCGGCGTCCACATGGGGGATGTGATGGCCGACGAAGACGATTTGTTCGGGGACGACGTGAACATCGCCGCCCGCCTCGAAACCGTCGCGGTCCCCGGCGGCGTCGCGATTTCGGCCAAGGCCTGCAGCGAGGCCAGCAAGCACCTCAGCGCCACTTTTGTCGATGCCGGCACTCACCGTTTCAAGAACATCGCCCAGCCGGTCAATGTCTGGACCTGGACGCCCGGCGGCTTTGAGATTCCCGGCGCGGACTCCAAGGATACATCGAACCTGCCGGCGCAATATCGAACCGCGATCGTGGGCGTGCTTCCCTTCGCCAATCTCAGCGACAGTGCCGACGAATATTTTTCCGATGGACTGACCGAGGATTTGATCCACGCGCTTTCGTTGCAGTCGTTTTACCGGGTGCTGGGCCGAAGCTCGACTTTCCCGTTCAAAGGCAAGAACCTGAACGCGCGCCTGATCGCGCGCGAGATCGACGCGACCTACCTGATCCTGGGTTCGGTACGGCGGGCCGGAACCAAGGTGCGCGTGAGCGCCGAACTGATCGCTCCTGAAAATGGCGAGCAATTATGGACCGGCCGCTATGACAGGGACATCGGCGATCTATTCGCGATGCAGGACGAAATCGTCACCAGCCTGTCCGCTGCCTTGGCCCCGGAGATATTTCGCGCGGAAGCTTCCGCTCCGGTGCGGTCATCGGCCACCGATTTAACCGCGTGGGACCGGTTTCTGCGGGGGCTTTCGCATTACTATCGGCAGACACAGAAGGATTTTGAAACCTCGATTGCCCTGTTCAGGGAGGCCATCGCGCTCGATCCGGCGCTTGCCATTGCGCGCGCCTATCTCGCCACCATCCTGGTGCAGGGCGTGCAATACGGATGGATCAGGAGCACCACCGAGCTGTGGGGCGAGGCGACGAAGTCTCGCGGAGAGCAGCGTACGGCTCGATCCCCGTTCGTCGTTCGCGTTTTCGATTCTGGCCTATTTGCATGCGATGGAGGGCAATCACGACGACGCGATGGATGCCGCGAAAAGGGCGGTCGAGTTGAACCCGTACGATATGGGCGCGCGCGGCGTTCTTGGAATATGCCACCTCGTCACCGGCGAGCATCGACAGGCCATCGAAATCATTCTCAATCGCCGTACAGCGCGGCAACAGCGATCCCAGATACAAGTGGGCGGCATTGAACGCGTTCAGTCACTATTTGCTCAGGCAATATGATGCGTCGCTGTCCTGGGCGCGTGAAGCCTTGTATGCGAATCCCAACCATCTTCAGGTGCTCGCGGTGCGGGCAGCCGCGCTGGCGCAATTGGAGCGAACCGAGGAGGCGGCCAAGGCGGCCGAGGTCCTGCTCAGCCATTATCCCGGCCTGACCGTCGAACGGCACCTGAAGAATTTCCGCTGGAAATTGGCGGCGGACACCGCCCATTATCGTGACGGGCTTTTGAAAGCCGGCGTGCCCTTGAGAATGCTGACGCTGGTCAGAGTCCTCCAAGCGTTCGGCCTAGTAGAGCGTTTTCCAGCGAAGTGGATACCGGTTCGCGTAAAGAAAACGCGTCAAACAAAGACATAGAGCCTCCGTTCCAACTCCATCGGAACGGAAAAGGCTCTAGGCGCGGGTTAGGCGCGGCCGCCGGTTTAAAGAGTGCTGCGAACGCTCATTTTGCATTCGCTTTTTGCATTCGCTTTGCGCGGGCGGATTGACGCCTACGGATTCTCGTCATCCAAATAGCGGCGTGCCCGGCACGAATGCATCGAACGCCGCCCAGAATTGCGCGCGGTAGCGGTCCTGTTCCTGCAGGATTTCGTGTTTGGCGCCGGCGATCACCAGATGCGAGCCGGCGCGCAGATGATAGGCGAACTCCTCGATCGCCGCCGTCGAAACCACGCTGTCGTTGCTGGCGGCCAGCATCAGGATCGGCTGGCGAATTTCGGACGGATAGTTGAAGGCGCGGAAGCCGCGCATCGCCGTGAACGCGGTATCGGCCCAGGCCACCGTCGGCGCGCCGATACCCAGCGTCGGGTCTTCCTCGAGAATCGCAATATTGCGGGCAAAGCGCACGGGATCGCTGGTCAGCGGATTGTTGACGAACGACGACGCGCCGACCAGTTGGTCGCTGCCGCCGGGAATATATCGGCCGCCCTGCCCGGCGAGCCGCGTCACCCGCAGAAGCGTGCTCGGCAGAAACGACGTGCGACGGCCGGGAAGATCGATCATCGGCGCCGACAGCACCATGCGGTCGAACCAGCGCTTGCCGGCATGCGCGACGCGCAGCATCACCGCCCCGCCCATCGAATGCGCCAGCGCAAAATGCGGCGGCGGGCAATCCGGCAGCACCACCTGCTGCACGAAGGTTTCGACGTCCACCTCGTAGTCGGAGAAATAGCGGACATAGCCCTTGCGCGGATCGCGCAGGCGCCGCGACGAATGGCCCTGCCCGCGCCAGTCAATCATCGCCACCGCAAAACCGCGGTCGCGCAGGTCACGCACGGTCTCGAAATATTTTTCAATCTGTTCGGCCCGGCCGGTGAAGACGCAGACGGTGCCCTTGCGATTGGCCGGCGGCGCCCAGCGCGCGAAGCGCAATTCCGCGCCGTCCGGCGTCGTGATCGTGCCGGAGACGACATCGTCAGGAACCGGATTGGCGGGAATCGAGACGAGCGTCATGTCAGGGACCGGATAGGTGAAAAGCGCTGAAAATCAAGGACTGGAACGTCAAAAAAATGGGCTCGATCCGGCCCTCTTGAACGCCCGGAAGCCCCTCCCATATCACCTTCGTGCAGGCCGCTACCAGTGCTTCGAACTCGAACGCAAGGCTGCATACTGACGAAAGCCCGGCCCGATGGCGGGCGGGTTAACCCAAACAGTCGCTCAATGGAGGACTACCCATGCGCACTTACGATCTCACCCCGTTTTATCGTTCCACCGTCGGCTTTGACCGGTTCTTTTCGCTGCTCGATCGGGCCGCAGTGGACGGCAGCCCCGGCTACCCGCCCTACAATATCGAGCGCACCGGCGACAACAGCTACCGCATCAGCGTTGCGGTTTCAGGCTTCTCGCAGGGCGAGCTTTCGATCGTCGCCAAGGAAAACACGCTGACGATCAAGGGCGAAAAATCCGCCAATGAAAACGGCAAGGACAAGTCCGAGGTGCTGTACCGCGGCATCGCCGCGCGCGCCTTCGAGCGGGCGTTCCAGCTTGCCGATTTCGTACTGGTGAAGAACGCTTCGCTTGAGAACGGCCTGCTTCACGTCGATCTCGTTCGCGAGATCCCCGAGGCCAAGAAGCCCCGCAGCATTCCGATCGTGACCCCCAACGCGGACGCTCCGCAGGTCGTCGACGGCTCGGCCGAGAAGGCCGCCGCCTAACGCAATTCTTTCGCGCCAGATCCAGATGATGAATGTGAAAACGCCCCGGTCTCCTGGGGCGTTTTTTTGCCCTTCTGGGAAAGGCAGGGGAGAGAATGCAGGAGCGCTTGAACTACTCCAGCCCCTGCACCTTCGGCATTTCCTGCGTCGGCTGGATCGGCGTCGCGGCGGGCTTTGCTTCGGCAGGCGCCGGTGCGGCAGCCTGCGGGGTTGTTTCCGCCTCGGCCGGCTTCACCTGCACCGCCGCGGATTGCTGCGTCGGCTGAGATGGCTGCGCCGCCTCGGATGGCTGCGCCGGCTCGGGAGCGGGTTTGGCTGCAAGCGCCTTCGGCTCGCCGGCACGCAGCGGCGCCGCTTTCGGGATCGGCACCGAAGGCGTGCGGCTTGCCACTCTCGGAATCGAAGCTGGCGGCCGCGGGCCGCCTCGGACATTGCTGACCGGCGGCAGCGGCCCGACCGGACCATATTGTTGTGTCAGTTCGCCGTTGACATTGTCGCCCATCCGGTCGGCCCGCACGAGGCGGACGATCCGCCCGTCGCGGGCGTCGATCACCAGCCAGCCGTCGGCGCCGCCGCGATCGATCACGGCGATGGTATAGAACATACCGCGCTGCTGCGGGATCCCGAGCGGCGAAAACCCGTTCTCGCGGACCACCGTGTAGACCTCCCGTGCCGGCAGCAAGGTCGGCCCGTAGCGCCGCGGGGCTTCCTCCGGCGGCATCGCCGCATAGGGGCCATCGATGTCGGACACGGCCGCGTATGGCGACCTGCCAACATCATATGGCGCCAGCATCTGAGCATTCGCGGCTCCGGCCGCCAAAACCAGCCCGGCCGACATTACCCATCCTGAAAACAGCTTCATCGCCCATCGCTCCTGTAACGCCCCGAATGCCCCGAGCGTTTTCGCCCTTTGGTCAGGACAGCAACCTCATCGCCGAATCCGGCGGTCCTTGGGCCGGATCGCGGCGCGTTTGCTTCAAATCCGGGGCGGTCCGACCGTCGCCTTGGTCGACATGCAACCGGCGACTTTCGCGCGCTTGTATGATAGAAAAAAATTTGGCATGGTCGGAGTTAGGACAGCATCACTGTCTCAATTGTGGGGCAAACCCGGCACAGGGATTGCAACGAAAGTTGGGCGCTCAGGCGCCCGGAAGTAAAAGGCAAGGCCGTTCCTCAGGGACGTTGAACGCCCAGGCCTGAATTCTGAAATTGCGGCTCGCGAAGGACGAGCGGTGGCCCGGTGGGTGCCGCAAACGCCCAAGGTGCGCCGACGACGGTGAGGCCCTTCGGCTTATTGAGAGGACTGAGATGAGCGGGTCGGAGTTCGAGCGCGAAAACATCGTGACGGATGCGCTGTCGGCGGCCGCGGCCTCGAAACCGGCGGAAGCCGATGCCGGGCGCGAGCATGACTGGCGGCCGCCGGCCGAGGGTCTCTACGATCCCGGCCTGGAAAAGGATTCCTGCGGCGTCGGCTTCATCGCCAACATCAAGGGCAAGAAATCGCACCAGATCGTCTGTGACGCGCTCAGCATTCTCTGCAATCTCGAACACCGCGGCGCGGTCGGCGCCGATCCGCGCGCCGGCGACGGCGCCGGCATCCTGGTGCAGATTCCGCACGCCTTCTTCGAGCGCAAGGCCGCCAAGATCGGCTTCCAATTGCCTGACCCCGGCGACTACGCAGTCGGCGCGCTGTTCATGCCGCGGGAGACCGCGTGGCGCAACGTCATCAAGAGCATCATCGCCGACCAGATCAGGGACGAGCAGCTGATGCTGCTCGGCTGGCGCGACGTGCCATCAGACAATTCCTCGCTCGGCGAAACCGTCAAGCCGACCGAGCCCGCCCACATGCAGGTGTTCATCGGCCGCGGCGACCATATCAAGACCGACGAGCAATTCGAGCGCCGGCTTTACATCCTGCGCAAGTCGATTTCGCAGGCGATCTATCAGCGCCGCGACCGCGGCCTCGCCGGCTACTATCCGGTGTCGCTGTCGTGCCGCACCGTGGTCTACAAGGGCATGTTCCTCGCCGATCAGCTCGGCAAATACTATCCCGACCTCAGCGAGTCGGATTTCGAGAGCGCGCTGGCGCTGGTGCATCAGCGCTTCTCGACCAACACCTTCCCGACCTGGTCGCTGGCGCATCCGTATCGCATGATCGCGCATAATGGCGAGATCAATACGCTGCGCGGCAACGTCAACTGGATGGCGGCGCGGCAGGCCTCGGTGCATTCGGAGCTGTACGGCAAGGACATCAGCCGGCTATGGCCGATCTCCTATGAAGGCCAGTCCGACACCGCGTGCTTCGACAACGGCCTCGAATTCCTGGTGCAGGGCGGCTACACGCTGCCGCACGCCGTCATGATGATGATTCCGGAAGCCTGGGCCGGCAATCCGCTGATGGATGAACAGCGCCGCTCGTTCTACGAATATCACGCCGCGATCATGGAGCCGTGGGACGGCCCCGCCGCGATCGCTTTCACCGACGGCCGCCAGATCGGCGCCACGCTCGACCGCAACGGGCTGCGTCCGGCGCGCTATCTCGTCACCAGCGACGACCGCATCGTGATGGCTTCCGAGATGGGCGTGCTGAAGATCCCCGAGGATCAGATCGTCACCAAGTGGCGGCTGCAACCCGGCAAGATGCTGCTGGTCGATCTCGAACAGGGCCGCCTCATTCCGGACGACGAGATCAAGGCGCAGCTGGCCAAGAGCCATCCCTATCGCCAGTGGCTCGATCGCACCCAGATCGTGCTCGAGGAGTTGCCCGACGCCCCGACCAAGGGCATGCGGTCGAACCTGCCGCTGCTCGATCGCCAGCAGGCGTTCGGCTATACCCAGGAAGACGTCACCATCCTGATGACGCCGATGGCCTCGACAGGCGAAGAGGCCAATGGCTCGATGGGCAACGACACGCCGATCTCGGCGCTGTCGGACAAGCCGAAGCAGCTATTCACCTATTTCAAGCAGAACTTCGCGCAGGTCACCAATCCGCCGATCGACCCGATCCGCGAGGAACTGGTGATGAGTCTGGTCTCGATCATCGGACCGCGGCCGAACCTGTTCGATCTGCAGGGCATGGCCGGCACCAAGCGCCTCGAGGTGCGCCAGCCGATCCTGACCGACGCCGATCTGGAGAAGATCCGGTCGATCTCGGAGATCGCCGACACCCATTTCAGGTCGCGCACGCTCGACACCACCTTCCATGCCGGGTTCGGAGCCGCCGGGCTCGAGCAGGTGCTTGACGAATTGTGCGCGCGCGCCGAAGCCGCGGTGCGCGAGGGCGTCAACATCATCATCCTGTCCGACCGCATGGCGGGCTCGGACCGGATTCCGATTCCCTCGTTGCTCGCCTGCGCCGCCGTGCATCATCACCTGATCCGCACCGGTCTGCGCACGTCGGTCGGGCTGGTTGTCGAATCCGGCGAGCCGCGCGAGGTGCATCACTTCGCCTGCCTGGCCGGCTACGGCGCCGAAGCCATCAATCCTTATTTGGCGTTCGAAACCATCATCGCGATGAAGGACCGGCTGCCGGCTGCGCTGGACGATTACGAGATCGTCAAGCGCTACATCAAGTCGATCGGCAAGGGCCTGTTGAAGGTCATGTCGAAGATGGGCATCTCGACCTACCAGTCCTATTGCGGCGCGCAGATTTTCGACGCGGTGGGACTGAAGGCGGATTTCGTCGCAAAATATTTCGTCGGCACCCACACCCGCATCGAAGGCGTCGGCCTTGCCGAGATCGCCGAGGAAACCGCGCGACGTCACGCGGACGCGTTCGGCGATGCGCTGCTGTACAAGACCGCGCTCGATGTCGGCGGCGAATATGCCTATCGCACCCGCGGCGAGGATCACGCCTGGACCGCGGAGTCCGTTTCAACGCTGCAGCACGCGGTGCGCGGCAACTCGCTGGAGCGCTACAAGGCGTTCGCCAAGATCCTCAACGAACAGTCCGAGCGGCTGTTGACCCTGCGCGGCCTGTTCAAGATCAAGTCCGCCGAGGACGAGAAGCGCAAGCCGATCCCGCTCGATCAGGTCGAACCGGCCAAGGATATCGTGCGGCGCTTCGCTACCGGCGCGATGTCATTCGGCTCGATCTCGCGCGAGGCCCACACCACGCTGGCGATCGCCATGAACCGGATCGGCGGCAAATCCAATACCGGCGAAGGCGGCGAGGAGAGCGATCGCTTCAAGCCAATGCCGAACGGCGATTCGATGCGCTCGGCGATCAAGCAGGTCGCCTCCGGGCGTTTCGGCGTGACCACCGAATATCTCGTCAACGCCGACATGATGCAGATCAAGATGGCGCAGGGCGCCAAGCCCGGCGAAGGCGGACAACTGCCCGGCCACAAGGTCGACGCGACCATCGCGCGGGTGCGGCATTCGACGCCCGGCGTCGGCCTGATCTCGCCGCCGCCGCATCACGACATCTATTCGATCGAGGATCTGGCGCAGCTGATCTACGATCTCAAGAACGTCAATCCGGACGGCCTGGTGTCGGTCAAGCTGGTCTCCGAAATCGGCGTCGGCACGGTTGCGGCGGGGGTTGCGAAAGCGCGCGCCGACCACGTCACCATCGCCGGCTTCGAAGGCGGCACCGGCGCGTCGCCGCTCACCTCGATCAAGCACGCCGGCAGCCCCTGGGAAATCGGCCTTGCCGAAACCCACCAGACCCTGGTGCGCGAGCGGCTGCGCAGCCGCATCGTGGTCCAGGTCGACGGCGGCTTCCGCACCGGACGCGACGTGGTGATCGGCGCGTTGCTTGGGGCCGACGAGTTCGGTTTCGCTACCGCCCCGCTGATCGCGGCCGGCTGCATCATGATGCGCAAGTGCCACCTCAACACCTGCCCGGTCGGGGTTGCGACCCAGGACCCGGTGCTGCGCAAGCGCTTCACCGGTCAGCCCGAGCACGTCATCAATTATTTCTTCTTCGTCGCGGAAGAAGTCCGCGAGATCATGGCCGCACTCGGCTACCGCACTTTCAACGAGATGGTGGGCCAGACCCAGATGCTCGACCAGTCGACGCTGGTGGCGCACTGGAAAGCCAAGGGGCTCGATTTCTCCAAGCTGTTCGTCCGCCAGAAGGAACTGCCGGGGCAGAAGATCTATCACGCCCAGGACCAGAACCATCATCTGGAGGCGGTGCTCGACCGCACCCTTATCGACAAGGCGCGGCCGGCGCTCGACCGCGGCGCGCCGGTCAAGATCGAGATGGAGATCAACAATACCGACCGCAGCGCCGGCGCGATGCTGTCCGGCGCGGTGGCGAAGATCTATGGCCATGCCGGCCTGCCGCACGACACCATCCAGGTCAGCTTCAAGGGCACTGCGGGCCAGGCGTTCGGCGCCTGGCTGGCGCGCGGCGTCACCTTCGATCTCGAAGGCGAAGGCAACGACTATGTCGGCAAGGGCCTTTCCGGCGGCCGCATCATCGTCAAGCCGCCGCGCAATTCCGGCATCGTGCCGGAAGAATCCATCATTGTCGGCAATACCGTGATGTACGGCGCGATCGAGGGCGAATGCTATTTCCGCGGCATCGCCGGCGAACGTTTCGCGGTGCGTAACTCCGGCGCGGTCGCGGTGGTCGAAGGCGCCGGCGATCATTGCTGCGAGTACATGACCGGTGGCATCGTCGTGGTGCTCGGCAAGACCGGGCGCAACTTCGCGGCCGGCATGTCGGGCGGAATCGCCTATGTGCTGGACCAGGCGGGCGACTTCAGCAAGCTCTGCAACATGGCGATGGTCGAACTCGAGCCGGTTTTGTCGGAAGAGACGATCAACGAAAACACCTATCACCAGATGGGTGATCTGGAAGCCCATGGCCGGGTCGACGTGTTCGAGAACCTGCTCGATTCCGATGTTGAGCGGCTGCACATCCTGATCACGCGGCATGCCAAGCTGACCGGCTCGAAGCGCGCCGCCGAAATTCTGGCGAATTGGAAAACGTATCTGCCGAAATTCCGCAAGGTGATGCCGGTGGAGTACCGCCGCGCGCTGAAGGAATTGAAGGCCAATGCCGACGCCGAGCCCAAGATCGCGATCGGGGCGTAGCAACAAGAGATATGGAGATCGTCATTGCGAGCGCAGCGAAGCAATCCAGAAGGCCGCAAGCAGAACATGGATTGCTTCGTCGCTCCGCTCCTCGCAATGACGGGGAATGGCGGGAAGTAACGAAGACGAAGTAAGGTCGTAGGGACGTCAGGTTTAATGGGCAAGATTACAGGTTTTCTGGAGATCGACCGGCACGATCGCAAATACGCGCCGGTCGCCGAGCGCATCAAGAGCTATCGCGAATTCGTCGTTCCCCTGAGCGAGAAAGACACCCGAGACCAGGCCGCGCGCTGCATGAATTGCGGCATTCCCTATTGCCACGGCACCGGCTCGGTGGCGCCGGGCACGCCGGGCTGCCCGGTCAACAACCAGATTCCGGATTTCAACGATCTGGTCTATGCCGGCAACTGGGAAGAAGCCTCGCGCAATCTGCACTCGACCAATAACTTCCCGGAATTCACCGGGCGGATTTGTCCGGCGCCGTGCGAAGCTTCCTGCACGCTCAACATCGACGACAATCCCGTCACCATCAAGACCATCGAATGCGCCATTGTCGACCGCGCCTGGGACAATGGCTGGGTCAAGCCGGAGATCGCCGCCCACAAGACCGGCAAGAAGATCGCCGTGGTCGGTTCCGGCCCGGCCGGTTTGGCCTGCGCGCAGCAGCTCGCGCGTGCCGGTCACGACGTGCATCTGTTTGAGAAATTCGCCAAGGCCGGCGGGCTGCTTCGTTACGGCATTCCCGATTTCAAGATGGAGAAGCATGTCATCGACCGCCGGGTGGCGCAGATGGAGGCCGAGGGCGTCACCTTCCATTACGGCGTTCATGTCGGCGGCGCTCCGCAAGGAAATGGCAAAGCCGCGATCGATCCGCGCGAAATGCTCAATCAATATGACGCGCTGGCGCTGACCGGCGGCGCCGAAGCGGCGCGCGACCTGCCGATCCCCGGCCGCGAATTGTCGGGCATTCACTTCGCGATGGATTTCCTGCCGCAGCAGAACCGCCGCGTCTCCGAGGAGCCGCTCGGCAACGCGGCCGACATTCTCGCCGGCGGCAAGCATGTGGTCGTGATCGGCGGCGGCGACACCGGGTCGGACTGCATCGGCACTTCGTTCCGGCAAGGCGCGCTTTCGGTGACGCAGCTCGAAATCATGCCGGCGCCGCCCGAGCATGAAAACAAGGGCCTGACCTGGCCGAACTGGCCGCTGAAGATGCGAACCTCGTCGAGCCAGGCCGAAGGCGCACGGCGCGAATTCGCGGTGCTGACGCAGAAATTCTCAGGCCACGACGGCAAGGTTGCAAAACTGCATTGCGTGCAGGTCGACGACAAGTTCAAGCCGATCGCAGGCAGCGAATTCGATCTCGACGCGCAGCTGGTGCTGCTCGCGATGGGATTCGTGCATCCGGTGCATGAGGGCCTGCTCAAGACGCTCGGCGTCGATCTCGACCCGCGCGGTAACGTCCGCGCCAACACCGCAGATTATCAGACCTCGCTGCCGAAGGTGTTTTCAGCCGGCGACATGCGCCGTGGACAGTCGCTGGTGGTGTGGGCGATCCGCGAGGGGCGGCTCTGCGCCCGCGCCATCGATCAGTTCCTGATGGGGTCGACGAGTTTGCCGCGGTAGCGCCCGCCTAATTCTGCACCCTCACCCCGAGCATCACCACGGTCGAGGCCGAGCTTGAGTCTGGGAAATTGGAATTAAGAATGTCGCGGCGCAGCGTGCCCTTGATCCAGAGATTGCGGGTCAGCTTGTAAACGAGGTCGCCCTCGATCGAGTAGATCTTGTCGAGCCGACCGTCGCCCTGGTAGTCGAGCGTGCCGTAGGTGAATTTTCCGATCGCCGTCAGCCAGCGGCGGAAATCGTGATCGACTTCGACGGTGTAGAGATGCGTCAGGACGCCGGAGACGCCGGGCACGATGGTCTCGTCGATTGAGGTGGAGGATACGAATTTGGCCGTGGTCAATGGCGTCGCCGTCCACACCAGCGAGCCCGCGGTGAGCAGGCCATCCAGCCGGCCAAGGCGAGGATCGACGTAATCGCGCGCGGCATAGCCGACCGAGATTTCGCCGGTCAACAGCCGCGAGAATTCGAAGGAGGTGCCGCCCTTGGCATAGCCGCCGGTCGAATTGCGGGCATAGCCCTCGTGATCAATCGGCAGGTCGTGCACGCGGCTGTCGCCCTCGACCTCGATAAACGGCTTCAACCCGGGTGTGAGTTCGTAACTGGCCCGGCCGACGCCGCCGTACTGATTCAAGGCGCGATCGTCATTGGTGGAGGTGGTGCCGTCGGTGAGGGTGGAGTCCTGATAGACGGTGCGATCGATGGTGGCGCCGGCGGAAATCTCCAGGCGATTGAACTTCTGGTCGAAGCCGAAGGTGCCGCCGAGCGTCGTATAGACCGGATATTTGGCAAGGCCGGCCTGGATGTTCGGGCTGCCGGGATTGTCGATTGACGCCAGCAGCCGCACCTCTGCGGTCAGATGGGTGTTTTCGGTGACATCGAGACGGCCGTCGATGTGACCGTTGAAATTCGGCCGGTCGATATTGGTCGGCGCCGGCGAGACCGCGCCATCGACGATGGCTGGAAGGTTGCCGCCATAGCCGGTGAACGATCCCCGGAGATCGGCAACCAGCGCGTGGCGCTCCCAATCGGAGACCGCGAGAAATTCCGGCGCGACTACCCAGAACGGCAATCCCTTGGCTTCGGTGGGAAGGCGGCCGGGATTGGTGTCATAGCCGCCGCTGAGTTCAACTGCCGACTTGATCAGAAAGCCGCCGGCATAATCGCCGACCGCGCCGAACGGATCGTCATCGACCTTGAGGCGCTTGCGCGGCGGCTGGCCGACCACGGTGCCCGCCATCGCCGGCGGCAGTGGCGTCTTGTTGGCGGATTTCGGACGGCGGAATCGACAACCGCAACGGCAATCTGGAATCGACCGGCGGCGGACTGCCGGGGCCGGGCGGCGGTTTCGGCTTGGCCTGGCCCGGATAGAGTTTCGGCTTCTTGCGCTTGCGGTTGAGCGAGTCGAAACCGGAGTCCGATGCGCCGCTGGGGGCGGGAAGGCCATAGGAGGGAACCTGGCCGATCCGAGATGGCGCGCGGGTGTCCTTGCCGCGAAGCCTCTCGTCATAGGCTGGGTCAATGGCACTGTCGGTGGGATCGACGCCGGTGTTATCGCTGGTCTTGCGCAGCGGCGAATCCTGCGGCGAGACGAAGCCACCGGGCACCGGGCGCAGCATATCGGGAGTCAGCGTCTGGGCTTGCGCCGGACCGTCTTGCAACGCGACCAGCACAAGGCATGCCAATAGCGCGCGTAAGGTCATTGCGCGCTTGCGGCGGCCCTTTGCTGGACCCGTCATCACGATCAAAATACTCCAACAAATTCATACGCTTGCCGACCAGGTTCCGCGCGCGCGACCCCCACGCGCGGAAAACGTCGTTAACGGAGTTAAAACAACTATGGTTAATGACCCGTTGAGAACCGGGGCGCCGCGTCGCATCGCGGATTTGGCCGTGCTAAGGAGGGGTCCGAGGCGAAAGCCGATGCCCCCAGCTCCCTGGAACCCGACATGGCCAAACCGAAACCGCTGATGACAAATTCATCCGGGACCGAACTCGCGAACGCCGCCATTCAGTCGGCGCTGCGTACGCTCGAGGCCAATAGCAGCGGCATCGCCGCGCTGGCCGCCGCGCTGCAATCCGATCTCGGCTCGGCGTTTGCCGCCGCCGCCGATGTCATTCGCACCGCCAAGGGCCGATTGATTGTCACCGGGCTCGGCAAGTCCGGCCATGTGGCGCGCAAGATCGCCGCCACCCTCGCCTCCACCGGCACGCCCGCCTTCTTCGTCCATGCCGCCGAGGCCGGCCATGGCGACCTTGGCATGATCACCGCCGACGACGTCATCATGGCGCTGTCGTGGTCCGGCGAGCAGCCGGAAATGAAGACGCTCATCACCTACGCCAAGCGCTTTCGCATCGCGCTGATCGCCATGACGGCGGAACGCGACTCCACCCTGAGCAAGGCTGCCGATGTCGCGCTGACGCTGCCGAAAGCCCGCGAGGCCTGCCCGCACAACCTTGCGCCCACCACCTCCTCGCTGATGCTGCTGGCGCTGGGGGATGCGCTGGCGATCGCGCTGCTGGAGGGCCGCGGCTTTACATCGGTCGATTTCAGCGTGCTGCATCCGGGCGGCAAACTCGGCGCGATGCTGAAATATATCCGCGACCTGATGCATGCCGGCGACGCGGTGCCGCTCAAGCCGCTTGGCACCCGCATGTCGGACGCGCTGGTCGAGATGTCCTCCAAGGGATTTGGCTGCGTCGGCATCGTCGATCCGCGCGGGCAGATCGTCGGCATCGTCACCGACGGCGACCTGCGCCGCCATATCATGCAGCCGGACCTGATGACCGCGCTGGTCGATGACGTGATGACGAAAAATCCGAAGACGATTCGCGGCGACCTGCTGGCCAGCGAAGCGCTGGAAATTCTCAACTCCTCGAAGATCACCGCACTGATCGTGACCGACGCCGGCAAGCCGGTCGGCATCGTGCACCTGCACGACATCCTGCGCGCTGGCGTAGCGTAACGGCGGTTTCGTCAGTTGACGGCCGCCGGAAACCGCGCCGCATTTGCCTCCAGCGGCAGATCGAGCCCGTTCGCAATGATATGACACGGTGCGATAGAAGCCGCAGAGCAGGATGATCTCGAAGATCTGCGCATCGTCGTAATGCGCCGACAGCGCCTCGAATTCCGCGTCACCCAGCGTGGCGCGGTGATGCAGCGCATCGACCGCCGCGATCAGGGCCTGCTCGGCCGCCGACCAGCAGGGCGCATCGGCGCCGCCCTGCACCGTGGCGCGGACCTGCTCCTCGGTGAGGTGCGCGGCCGCCGCGAATGTTGCGACATGCACGCCCCATTCGTACTCGCATCCGGTCAGCGCGCAGGTCCGGTCGATGACGATTTCGCGGTCCCGCAACGGCAGCGGCCCGCGATCGAGCAGGCTGCCGGCCCGGAATTTCTCCCAGGCGCGGGCGTTGCCGGCGATCACGCGGAACAGGATCAGCGGCGGCGCGCCGCGCATGATCCGGTCAAACTGCTGCTGAAGTTCCGGCGCATAGGGCGGCTGCAGCGCTGCCAGTCGTGACATGACTAACTCCTGTGCTACAATAAGCGTAGCGATACGCTACATTATCTGTAGCAAAGTGCAAGGAAACCCTTCAAGTGTCGAAACAGGCCTCAGCCATGAAAAAACGTAGCGTCCGCGGCTCGACATCGGGCCGGCCGATCATGGTGCTGCTCGACCTCTTGGGACGACGCTGGACCCTGCGCATCCTGTGGGAACTGCGCGATCAGCCGCTGACGTCGCGCGCCCTGCGCACCGCCTGCGACGAAGCCTCCCCCACCGTGCTGCAGGCCCGGCTCTCGGACCTGCGGCAGGCGAACCTGGTCGAACTGGTGCCCGCCGGCGGCTATCGGCTCACCGCGCTGGGTCGGGAGCTGCACGAAAACTTCCTGCCGCTGCATCGTTTTGCCGAGCGCTGGAGCAAGCAGCAGGCGAATTGATTTAAGCTACGGCCACCGTCAGGCTCGCGCCATCGGCCTGCACGATCCTGACGCGACTGCCGGCCGGCGCATCGGGACCGGCGACGCGCCAGATCGTATCGTCGATTCGCACCGTGCCTGCGCCGTCGATGATCGGCTTTTCCAGCGTAAACACCCGGCCGACCAGCGCGTCAGCACGCTTGTTGAGAAACGGATTGCTCTTGCTGACCGCACTGCTGTTGCGCGCGATGCGCCGCCACAGCGGCACCGCGGCAGCTGCAAAGACCGCGAACATCAGGATCTGCACCTGCCACGACGGATGGATCGCAAACGACAATAGCCCGACCAGCAACGCTGCAAGCCCGAGCCAGAACAGGAATATCCCCGGCGCGATCAGCTCCAGCGCCATCAGAACGATGCCGAAGATCAGCCAGTTCCAGGTGCCAAGGGTGGAGAACATCTCGGTCATGGCGTGGCCTTCTGCGACCAACCGTTTTGTGGATTTCGACAACGCGACGGCAGCATGCTCCCTCTCCCGGCGGGAGAGGGTCGGGGTGAGGGGTTACGGTCTTTCGATAAGGTGTAACCCCTCACCCGGCGCTGCGCGCCGACCTCTCCCAATGGGAGAGGTGCACAACTTGCGCTTCCAGAATCAATCTTCATCGATCCATCTCTAACCCGGCGGCGGGACCGGCGGCACGGCGCCCGACGGGCGGCGCGCGGCCGCCTGCGCCGATGCCGCACTTTCGCCGAAAGTGGCCTTGGCGATCTCGCCGATGCCGGCCAGCGATCCGAGCACGCTCACCGCCTCGATCGGCAGCATGATGATCTTCTGGTTCGGCGAGTCAGCCAATTGCCCGAATGCCTTGATGTATTTGTCGGCGATAAAGTAATTCAGCGCGGCGACGTCGCCCTTGGCGATCGCTTCGGAGACCATCTGGGTTGCCTTGGCCTCCGCCTCGGCGGAGCGTTCGCGCGCCTCGGCGTCGCGGAAGGCGGCTTCGCGGCGGCCTTCGGCCTGCAGGATCTGGCCTTGCTTGGCGCCTTCCGCGCGCAGGATTTCCGATTGCCGCTGCCCTTCAGCCTGCAGGATATCGGCGCGCTTGACCCGCTCGGCCTTCATCTGACGCCCCATCGCCTCGACGAGATCAGCCGGCGGAACGATGTCCTTGATTTCGATGCGGTTGACCTTGAGCCCCCACGGCGAGACCGCGGCGTCAACCACGCGCAGCAACCGCTCGTTGATCTCGTCGCGATGCGACAGCACCTGATCGAGATCCATCGCGCCCATCACGGAGCGGATGTTGGTCATCGTCAGCACGACGATCGCCTGATTGAGATTGGACACTTCATAGCTCGCCTTGGCGGCGTCGAACACCTGGAAGAACGCGACGCCGTCCACCGTCACGGTGGCGTTGTCCTTGGTAATGACTTCCTGCTCAGGAATATCGATCACCTGCTCCATCATGTTCATCTTGCGGCCGACGCGATCGAAATAGGGAATGATGATGTTCAATCCCGGCGCCAGCGTACGGGTATATTTTCCGAAGCGCTCGATGGTCCAGTCGTATCCCTGCGGCACCGTCTTGACGCCGGCAAACAGCGTGAAGACAACCAGCAGCACCAGCACGATGGCGAAAATATCGAAGCCGTCCATGAAAAATCTCCTGAAAGCGAAAATGCTTGCTACGCCAACGCACCGTACTGCAACCATATGTCAGGCATTGCAGTGCAGCGAACCCCTGATTGGTCGTCCATCAGGGATGTAAGGTTCGACGCGCTGAATAAGCTACCAGATCAGATCCAGCCCTGAAGCTCGCGCAATACCAGTTGGCGGATCACGTCCATGCCGGCGTCGCTGTCGTTCAGGCAGGGGATCGCCGCGAACTGTTCGCCGCCGTTGTGCTGGAAGATCTCGGCGTTTTCCTGCGCGATTTCTTCCAACGTTTCCAGGCAATCGGCGGAGAACCCTGGCGTGACGACGGCGACGCGCCGCACGCCGTCTTTGGCGAGTTGCGCGACGGTCTTGTCGGTGTAGGGCTGCAGCCATTGGTCGAAGCCGAAACGCGACTGGAATGTCAGGATCAGCTTCGAGGCCTCAAGGCTCATGCGCTTTCGCAACGCGTCGGTGGTCGCGACGCATTGCGCCAGATAGGGATCGCCCTGGTCGATGTATTTCTGCGGCATGCCGTGGAACGAGGCCACGATCAGCTCGGGCTGGAACGGCAAGGTCTTGAGATGCGCGTCGATCGAGACCGCCAGCGCCTCGATATAATCCAGATCGTCGTAATAAGGCGGTGTCACCCGCAAGGTGGGTTGCGCGCGCATATCGCCGAGCACGCGGAACACTTCGTCGCACACGGTCGCCGAGGTCGCCGCCGAATATTGCGGATAGAGCGGTACCACCAACAGCCGGTCGCAGCCTTGCGTCGTCAGGGCATCGATCCTTGAGCGGATCGACGGATTGCCGTAGCGCATCGCCCAATCCACCACGACATGGTCGTGGTCGGCGATCGATGCCGCGAGCTTGTCGGACTGTGCGCGCGTAATGGTCTTGATCGGGGACTCGTTTTTCTCGGTGTTCCAGATCTTCTGGTAATCGCGCGCCTTGCGGCCGGGGCGGGTGCGCAAGATGACGCCGTTCAGCGCCAGCTTCCACAACAGTCCCTGATTTTCGATTACGCGCGGATCGGACAGGAATTCCTTGAGATAGACCCGCACGCCCTTCGCATCCGCGCTGTCGGGGGTGCCGAGATTGACCAGCAGAACGCCGACGCGCTGCGGCCTGACGTCCGCGGCGGGTCTTGCACTTTCGATGGAAACGACCGTCGTCATGAGATCCGTGGCTTGGCGCGTTGTACCGGACTTGTCAAGATAATGGCCAGTTCGATACTGTCGAGCGTCAAAGCATCGACGCCATTTAACCGCGCCTCGGGAGGAACCATGACGGCCGCCGAATGGTGCGTTTTCGGAACGCTGATGCTGTATCTGCTGACGATCGCATCGATCAAGTGGATCGGGTTTCGCCGCTTCGACAACGCCAGACCGCGCGATCCCGCGTTCTACGACGATCCGCTTCGGGCCCGCGCGCTGGGCGCGCACCAGAACGGCATCGAGGCGTTTCCGTTCTTCGCCGTCGCCGTGTTGCTGGCGGAATTTCGCGCCGGCCCGCAGCGCCTGATCAATGAACTCGCTATACTCTTCCTGATCGTGCGGATTGCCTACGTCTTCACCTATCTCGGCGATCGGCCGACGCTGCGCTCGATCCTGTGGAGCATCGGCTTTGCGATCAATCTCGCCATCTTCTTCATGCCGGCGATCCGAAGCCATCTGCCGATCTAGGTTCCGATTCAATGTGTGCGTATAGCGAGCGCAGGAAGATAAAGAGACAGCCGTCATTGCGAGCGAAGCGAAGCAATCCAGGTCGCCGCGAAGAAAGGATGGATTGTTTCGTTTCGCTCGTAATGACGATACACATCCGCCATCCCGCGACGCAATGCGCCCGAGTTTTGCATGAATCTTTCGCCCTGAAATGGAGGGCGTGGGGAATGCCGGGTGCCCGCCGCACCCGCAGCCTCGTGCGCGAAGTGTAGGTAGCACACGAGTTAGTCACCACGGTCGCACCGGGATCACCCGGCATTCCCGCACGCGGTGGTTTTAACGGTTTCCTTCGCGCTCTCCTCGGTGACCGGGCTTGTTTGCCACCGTCATCGGCGAAATCGGCGTGTCGCGCCCGTTAGGGCCGACATCGCCTTTCACCAACTTGACGCCAGCGTCGGGGCGTCAGGACCACACGACTTCGCCGTCCGCAAGCCAAGCGCCTTCGTCAATGCGCCGCCTGCGTCCACCGCATCCCGTGCCCTACGTTCGTGACGATCGCGAAACGCCCCTCAGTGTGGGCCGGGACGGCGGTGGATGTAGAGGTGATTTGGGTCAAAAGTGAACCGGAATATTTTTGCAAAGGAGGCTGGACAGCCAAATCACCCGACAGCCCGCCAGGCAAATCACCGGAATGGGCCGTTCCAGAATCACAATTGGCTTCAGGAATCGAGCCGTCAAAGCAGCCGGCCGCGCCGAAGGGCGCGCAGCATCGGACTTTCATTCGAGACGAAAACGCCCCGTCCGATGACGGAGCCGAGTGGCAATTTGTCGGGGTCGAGCGATTCAGGCCACGGCTTCGGTCGGCAATCCCGCAGCCTTCCATTCGGGATAACCGTCCTCGAGCCGGCGGACGAGATAGCCTCGCGCACGAAGCATTGCGACCGCCTCGAACGAAAGAACGCAATAGGGACCGCGGCAATAGGCGATGATCTCGCGGTCCGCCGGGAGCTCGCTCAAGCGACGTTCCAGCTTGCCAAACGGGATATTCAGCGCGCCGGGAAGATGCCCTAGCCAAAACTCGTCTTCAGGCCGCACATCGAGAACCGTGACAAGCCCGTCACGCAGCCTGGAGACCATGTCCTCTCGCGACACAGGCTCTAGCGCGTCGCGGGCATGGAAGTAGTCAGTCATGATGCGACTGACCTCGGCCACGTTACGCTCGCCCAGGCGTCCGAGCGCCCGCAACAGTTCAACCACTTCCGCATCGCCGGCGAGCCGGTACAGCACGCGCTTTCCGCGTCGTTCGGCCTCGACGAGGCGCGCACGCCGAAGGATCTGCAGGTGTCGCGATGTGTTGGCGAAGCTCAGGTTGGCCCGCGTCGAAAGTTCCTCAACGCTGCGCATGCCCTGGGCGACGTGCTCCAGCAATTCCAGCCGATGGGCGTGGCCGAGCGCTTGGGCCACTTCGGCGAGGCCGGCAAAGATCGCCTGTTTCGGTCCGGTGCTTGACACGGCTTCCCCTCAGTGAAACATTCAGCAGAATGATTGAATGTTTCTATCGTGTGAACGCCGGGAGCGCAAGCCATGATCCTCCGTCAATTCCTGCACCATGACCCCGTTGGCATCTCGTACCTGTTCGGCTGTGGTGGACGTGCGGCCGGATCCGTCGTCGATCCGGTCGGCGAGATCGAGCCTTATCTGCGCGCCGCGGAAGCTGCCGGCATGCGCATCCACTTTGTCATCGACACTCACGTTCATGCCGACCATCTCTCGGCAGGCCGGCAGCTCGCCAAGGCGGCCGGCGCAGAATATGTGCTCGGGGCGCGTGCGGAGGTTTCGTTTCCTTTAAGGGGAGCGCGCGACGAAGAGGTGCTTCCGCTCGGCAACGTCGTTGCCAAGGTGTTGCACACGCCGGGCCACACGCCGGAACACATCTGCCTCCTCGTGAGCGATCGCACCCGGGCCGACGAGCCCTGGTTCGTCCTGACCGGACACACTTTGATGGTCGGCGACCTCGGTCGCACGGAACTCGCCGTCAGCGCGGAACAGGGCGCAAAGGATCTGTTCCGCAGCGTGGGACGGCTCAAAGCCCTCCCGGACTACGTTGAGGTGCTGCCCGGCGCTTATGCCGGTTCGGTGTGCGGCCGTCGTCTGAGCGGAAAGCCCTGGTCGACCATCGGATTCGAGAAACGAAACAACGAGGCGCTCAGGATCGCAGATCAGGCCGAGTTCATCCGCTTCATGCTCGCCGAGATTCCTCCGGCCCCACCCGAGGCGGCCGCGCTGCGAGCGGCCAACTCCGGCGCGACCGCCGCGGCAGCCTGACCGATGAGCGAAGCGCCATCGGTTTCAATGTCGGCAGACCCGCCTGTCAGGCTCGGGCTCAAGGAAAACTGGCGGCAGTTCGCGCTGCTCGTCCTGATCAATGCCTTTGTCGGCGGCATGGTGGGGCTGCAAAGCACGGTAGTCCCGCTGATCGGCTCGCAAGAGTTCAAGATCGCTTCGACGACGGCCGTCCTCTCCTTCATCGTCAGCTTCGGCATCATCAAGGCTGTTGCCAATCTGGTCTCCGGGCATTTTGCCGATGTATACGGGCGCAAGCACATGCTGGTTCTTGGCTGGCTCATTGGCCTACCGGTTCCGTTCATGATTGCCTGGGGTCCGAGTTGGGGCTGGGTTGTCGCAGCGAATGCGTTGCTCGGCATCAATCAGGGCTTCGCCTGGTCGATGACGGTTATTATGAAGGTGGACCTCGTAGGTCCAAAGTCGCGCGGACTCGCCGTCGGGCTCAATGAATTCGCGGGCTATCTTTCGGTCGGCGCGACAGCCTTCCTCTCCGGCTTTATCGCACAACGTTACGGTCTCCGGCCGGAGCCCTTCTACCTCGGCATCGCCTATGCGGTGTTCGGGCTCGTTCTCTCTGTTCTGCTCGTGCGTGATACCCGCCATCACGTCAGTCACGAGATATCTCATCATCATGGGGCAGTGAGTGAGACAATCGGGTTCTGGGAAGTCTTTCGGCGCGCGTCGTTCGGAAACCGAAACCTGTTCGCGGCATCGCAAGCCGGATTGGTCAACAATCTGAACTTCGGAATGAGCTGGGGGATTTTCCCGCTGTTCTTCGCCAGCTTCGGTCTCGCCGTCGAGCGGATCGGTATCATCAATTCAGTCTATCCTGCGGTGTGGGGCGTGCTGCAAACCGTGACCGGGCCGTTGAGCGATCGTTTGGGCCGCAAGGGTCTGATCGCAACTGGAATGTGGGTGCAGGGCAGCGGCCTTTTCCTGATTGCCGCCAGTGACAGCTTTGGCTGGTGGCTCCTCGCCAGCGCGCTGCTCGGACTGGGGACCGCGATGGTTTATCCGACGCTCATCGCTGCCGTCGCCGACGCGTCGCATCCTTCCTGGAGGGCACGCTCGCTCAGCGTCTACCGCTTCTGGCGCGATCTCGGTTACGCGGTCGGTGCCCTTTCCGCCGGCGTGATCGCCGACACCCTGGGAATGTCATGGGCAATTGCGATGGTTGCCGCACTATCATTTCTTTCGGGGGCCGTGGTCGCCGTGCTCATGCATGAGCGTGCGAGCCACTCTCTTGATCTTGCGCAAAATGCCCGTCACTCGCCCAAAAATGATATTTAACTCGCAGAGGAGAACGCTCATGAAAAGTCTGACACTGGCTGCGGCACTGCTGCTTACGACCGTGAGTTCCTCATCCTGGGCCCAGTCGCCCACCGATCGACCGGAGCAAAAAGAGGCACCGGCGGCCACCCAACCGACATCGCCGGCAGGCCAGCCCGGGACGGGTAACTCGCGGGGCATGATGGGCAGCGGGGGCATGATGAACATGATGGGAGGCAAGATGCCCATGATGGACATGATGCAGATGATGATGCAGCACTCGGGCGGCGGAATGGACGGCATGGCCACCATCGACCATATCGAAGGTCGGATTGCCTTCCTGCGCACCGAGCTCAAGATCACGGACACGCAAGCCGGCGCCTGGAACGTATTTGCCGATGCGCTGCGAGCGAATGCAAAGAGTCTCGGCGAGGTGCGGGCATCAATGATGTCGGGTGCGGGACCGCAGACCTTGCTCGATCGCCTTACGCTTCAGGAAAAATGGCAGGCTGCGCGCCTCGAAGGCACCCGTGCGATCAAGGCAGCGCTGGCAAACCTCATCGGCACCTTTTCCGACGAACAGAAGAAGATGGCCGACGAACTCCTTAGCCCGCATATGGGTATGATGGCGATGATGCCTGCGATGAAGTCGGGGCAGATGGGCCCCGGCCAGATGCAGCCTGGAAAGATGATGCCCGGGCGATGACGGATCGTCCCGTTTGATCTCGCGCAAAATGCCTACCATTCGCCGACGTAAGAACACACCAGGTGATCCGCCAGGATGGAGGACAACCAATGTCTAAGGCTTTGATGAAGATCATCGCGGCGGGATCCGCTCTGGCGTTCTTATGTAGAGCGGCATGGGCGCAAACGCCGTCAGATGCCGACAGATACTTTTGTGGACCACATATGATGTGGTGGGATGGAGGGTACGCCATGATACTCGGTCCGCTGTTCATGATCTTTCTACTTGCGCTCGTCATCGCTGCCGTAGTCCTGCTTGCACGCTGGGCCGGCGGGCCGTGGCCGGGAACCTTCCCGCCGCATTATATGCCGCCGGGTCGCACGCCGCTTGATATTCTCAAGGAGCGCTTTGCCCGGGGTGAGATCGACAAGAACGAGTTCGAAGAGCGGCGTCGCGTGATCGGCGACTAAGCAACCAAAGTAGCGATCGTCCGGCGAGTTGCTTTCCGGTTGAAGCGCGCTCGAAACATGCGGCGAGGACGCCAATGCAAATCCTGCTCATCCTGAATGACCCACCCTAGGGCACCGAGCGCTGCTACAATGGCCTGCGCGTCGCGCTCGCGCTCATCAAGAGCGAGCCTGCGACCGCCATCACCGTGTTCCTGATGGCCGATGCCGTGGTTGCGGCAAAGACAGGCCAGAAGACCCCCGACGGCTACTACAATGTCGAGCGCATGCTGAAGGGAGTGGTCGTCGGCAAGGGACAGGTTCTGGTGTGCGGCACGTGCATGGAGGCACGCGGCCTTGCCGACACCGAGATGATGGCGGGCGCGCGACGCAGCAACATGGCGGAACTCGCAACCCTGACGCTTGCCGCCGACAAGGTGCTGGTGTTCTGAACAAGGTCCGAGGAACTTGCCTGGCATGACGCCGATCTATCTCGACTACAACGCCAGCACGCCAATCGATCCGGCGGTCGCCGCCGTGATGAAGCCGTTTCTTGCGGATCACTTCGGCAATCCGTCGAGCGGGCATTGGGCTGCCGCTCCTGCGAAAGCCGCCCTTGAGAGCGCGCGCGGGCAAATCGCGGCCCTGCTTGGCTGTGAAGAAGAGGAGGTTGTATTCGCCAGCGGCGGAAGCGAGGCCAACAATCTTGCGCTCAAGGGCGTGTATTTTGCGCGGCGCGACAGTGGCGATCACATCATCACGACGCAGATCGAACACCCCGCGGTTACCGCGCCTTGCCAGTTTCTTGAACGCCTGGGCGCGCAGATAACGTATCTGCCCGTGGACAGATTCGGGCGTGTCGACCCCGAAGACCTCAACAGGGCCATCACGCCACGCACGATCCTTGTCAGCATCATGCACGCCAACAACGAGGTCGGCACCATCCAGCCGATCGAGGAATGCGCGCGCATCGCCCGCGAGCATGGCGTCCTCTTTCATACCGACGCCGCCCAATCGGTCGGCAAGATTGCAACTGACGCCAACGGGCTTGACGTTGACCTGCTCTCGATCGCCGGGCACAAGCTCTACGCGCCCAAGGGTATCGGCGCCCTGTTCGTACGCCGCGGCGTCACGCTCGAACCTCTCATTCACGGAGCTGGACACGAGAGCGGGCGACGCGCAGGAACCGAGAGCGCTTTGTTGGCGGTCGGACTGGGCAAGGCTTGCGAGCTGGCGCGCGATCTCTCGGCGATGGATCGGGTGCGGGACTTGCGCGACCATTTCTGGCACGAATTGCAGTCGCGGTTCGGCAACCGTATCGCTCTCAACGGACACCCTGTGCATCGTCTTCCGAACACGCTCAATGTTTCCTTCGTCGGCCGCGTTGGCGCCAAGATACTGGAACGGCTGGATGGTGTCGCCGCCTCGACAGGTTCGGCGTGCCATTCGCGGCGTATTGAAGTTTCCCCTGTGCTCGAGGCGATGGGTGTCGCGCCGGAAGTGGGCATGGGTGCCATCCGCTTTAGCCTTGGGCGTGGGACGACGCACGAGGAAATTGAAGCTGTGGTTGAGGGGCTGAACGACGCCCTCGCCATCGCGCCATGACCCTGGGTGTGTCCGGACACTGGCAACCTCCTTCGGAACCGGCAGAAGAACTGACTGAGTCATACGTTCGGTGGCGATCGAGCCGTCTCGGTCAGATTACCGACGCCCTTGAGCGGCAACTGCTCGCCGGACTTCTCCGCAGCGTTGCCGGCAAAGAACTGCTCGATGTCGGTTGTGGCGATGGCGCGATGGCATTCGAACTGGCGCGGCAAGATGCAACAGTAACAGCGCTCGATGCCGACCCGTCAATGATTGCAGCCGCCCGACTTCGCGCCAAAAATGAAGCCACCCGAGTTCAGTTCGTGGAAGGCGACGCCGAGAGCCTGCCCTTCGATGATGCAACTTTCGATGTTGTGGTGGCGGTGACCGTCCTCTGCTTTGTTCATGACGCTGAGCGCGCGATGACGGAAATCGCCCGTGTGCTCAAGCCCGGAGGACGGCTTGTCATCGGCGAACTCGGACGCTGGAGCCTTTGGGCCGCGCAACGGCGCATTCGCGGCTGGCTGGGGCATCCGGTCTGGCGCGCGGTGAAGTTCCGGACGGCGGCGGACCTCCAGAGGCTTGCAGAGGCGGCGGGGCTGCGTGTCGTTGCGATGCGCGGAGCCGTGCGCTATCCACCGTGCGGCGTGGCGGCACGGCTCCTTGCCCCGGTCGATCTATGGCTTGGGCAGAAGACAACATTCGGAGCTGCATTCTTGGCCATGTCTGCGACCAAGAATGCGGAATGAATTGGCGGCCGATACGGAGAACCATGTCAGTGAGCAAAGAAGAAGCACCGCCGATCCTGTCGCATAAGCACTACGATGCCGCGTCCGCTTTCAAACCCGAGAGCCTTCTGCGTGAAGCACGTCGCCAAAAGAGCCTTCCGGAAGTTTCCGTCCCCGAAATCTGCATTCTCGATCCCGATGGCGACATGGTTCGCTATCTCCGCAACGCCGGATTAGCCGAGCGTCACGCCGGATGGGCTTGCTACCACACCGATCTCTATGTCTTTCGTGAAGGTGGGCACGAATACGGCATTCTGGGCTGCGTTGTCGGAGCCTCATATGCGGTCCTCGTCGCCGAGGAATTGTTCGCGTCGGGCTGCCGGTTCCTTGTGAGCATGACCTCCTCAGGCCAAGTTCTTCCGGTACAAGCGCCACCCTATTTTATTGTCATCGAGCGGGCGCTGCGCGACGAAGGCACGAGCTATCATTATCTGCCGCCATCCGAATACAGCGACGCGTCTCCACATCTGACGCAAATGGCAAGGGAAGCGCTGACGGTGGCGGGCATTCCGATCGAGTCCGGCACGACATGGACCACAGACGCTCCATTCCGGGAAACGGAGAAGGCGATCGAGGCGGCAAAGGGCGCCGGCATTCTTGCGGTGGAAATGGAGGCGGCAGCACTCTACGCTTTTGCGAAGGCTCGCGATTGCGCTGTGCTTTGCTTTGCGCACGTAACCAATCAGATGGGCCGGATCGAAGGAGACTTTGAAAAGGGCGTCGCTGACGGAGCCGAGGAATCGCTCAAGGTCATAGCCCTGGCTGCGGCGAGCTGGAGAGCGAAGAGGTAGACCATGAATCTCTATGAGAACTGGATACTGCCACCCGTTCTCGATTTGGTCATGCGGCAGAAGCAGCTGGCGAAATATCGGCGCGCGGTGGTCGCCACAGCCCACGGGAAAGTGCTCGAAATCGGGGTCGGCTCAGGGCTGAACTTGCCGCTCTATGGCAAACAGATCGAACTTGTCTACGGGATTGATCCTTCACCCAGATTGCTGGCAATAGCGCGCCGGCGCGCAGCAACGTCATCTGTACCCGTTGAACTTTTTCTGGGTTCGGCAACCGCGATCCCACTAGCAGACGACGCCGTTGATACTGTCGTGATGACGTGGACACTTTGTTCGATTCCGGATCCATTGGCCGCGCTGCGCGAGATGCGGAGAGTGCTCAAACCAAACGGCACTCTTTGCTTTGTCGAGCACGGGCTTTCGCCTGAGCCCGGCATTGAACGCTGGCAGCACCGGATCACTCCAGCTTGGCGCCGCGTGGCGGGCGGCTGTCATCTCGACCGGAAGATAGACGAACTTATCCGTCTGGCCGGCTTCAATCTGACGAACCTACAAGTGGAATATGCGCCAGGTCCCCGCACCATGTCCTATATGTATGAAGGGTGCGCTTGCCCTAACCACTCCGAGGGCATCGGCCCAGCCGATTAGTGCGCAGCTTGGGAATTGAACCTCCTGCTTTTCGGTGGGATGCGTTCGAGTTGGGCATGAACGATCCGCCCAGGAGGCGTGGGGAATGGTTTTAGCGGCTTCCTTCGTCCACCGGCGAACGAGCCGCGGCGGGCGCGGCCGAACTCACTTAGAATCCGTAGTTAAGACACCGGGATTTTCAGCGGCACCCATGAGGGTCACCCTCGGCGCTGTCGCGCCAGCAGGGCGTCCAGCGACCAGCGGCCAGCCCCCACGATGAGAAGATAGACGCAACCGAGCAGCATGGTGAAGTCCAGACGCGCTTCGTGCATCATGCTCCAGAAGCCCGTGCGCTTGATGTCCTGAGCCAAGTGAAATATCCAGACATCGCGTCCCAGCAGGATCGGAATTTTTGTCGAAACAAGCGCAACGATCATGACGACAATCAGCGGTATCGCGGCAAGCCGCGTAAACAGCCCAAGCACGATGAGCGAACCGCAGATGATTTCGACGAACCCCACGAAGGGACCCATGGCGTCGGGAAAAGGAATGCCGATTTTTGCGAACCGTCCCGCTCCCAGAACATCGGCAAAGACCAGCTTCTGGATGCCCTCCGGCAAAAAGACACAGAGCCCGACGAGAAGCCGCACCAGGACGGTCCAACCCAATTCGCCGGTGCGCAGTATGTTGTTCAAGGTCACCGTGACATCCTTCATACCAATTGCGACAGGGTGCCGGCACCGGCCAGGAACACCACGACGATCCAGGGCGGCATCTTCCATACGGTGAGCAGCAGGAAGCCGGCGAGCGCCAGTGCGAAATCGCGCGGGGTCAAGACCGCGCTGGTCCAGACCGGGTTGTAGAGGGCCGCGCCAAGAATACCGACCACGGCCGCGTTGCTGCCGCGCATGGCGGCCTGGGCGCCAGGGCGTGTGCGCATCGCATCCCAGAACGGCAACATGCCATAGACGAGCAGCATGCCCGGAAGCAGCAGCGCGACGAGGCCGATGGCTGCGCCGGCAACGCCGTTCGGCGCAGGACCCATCACTGCTCCAAGATAGGCGGCAAAGGTGAACAGCGGTCCCGGCACCGCCTGCGCCAATCCATAGCCTGCCAGGAATGCCTCGTTGGTGACCCATCCCGGCGTTACGACTTGCGCCTGCAGCAGAGGCAGCACGACATGGCCTCCGCCGAAGACGAATGCTCCCGACCGGTAGAACGCATCGAACAAGGCGAGACCCTGAGAGCCGGTCGCAGCAGCAACGACCGGAGGGATCAACAGCAATGCAGCGAAGAGTACGAGTGCGGTGACACCGCCCTGCCGGGTGACCGGAAAATTCAGATGCCCGGAAACCGGCGCGACTTCCGCTCGGCAAAGCCAAAGGCCCGCGCATGCCCCAAGCGCGATCGCTGCGATCTGCCCGAACGACCCGACGAAAAAAACGACAATCGCAACCGCGGCGAGCGCGATGCCGGCTCGCGCCCGATCGGGTGTGAGGGTACGCGACATGCCCCAGATAGCTTGCGCGACGACCGCAGCAGCGACGAGCTTGAGGCCGTGCAGGAACCCTTCGGCAACCGGTCCCGTGAATGCGGCTGCGCCGATCGCAAAGGCGAACAGGATCAGGGCCGAGGGCATGGTGAAGGCGAACCACGCAGCAAGGCCACCCGAAAGCCCGTTACCGCGGAGAACGCCGAGAGAAAAGCCGACTTGGCTTGAAGCCGGTCCCGGAAGAAACTGACACAGCGCGACCAGGTCGCCATAGGCGGTCTCGTCGAGCCATTTGCGCCGCACCACCAGCTCTTCTCGGAAGTATCCCAGATGAGCGATGGGGCCGCCGAAAGAGGTCAGGCCCAGCTTCAGGAATGCCATAAAGATTTCACTCACGCGGCCCTCGGGAGCATCACTGGTCATCGGCGGGCACCGGCAATCAGCTTGAGTGCTTCATCGCTTCGCCGGTAAATTCCCGGACCCGGAGCTTCGCCAATGCGAGCCCCTGTTTGCCTAGTTTGGTTGCCTTGTAGAGCTTTCGCCCGACACTTCCTTGGCGCTGCACGCGCGAAGTCAGATAGCCCTTGCGTTCCATTCCATGAAGCATCGGGTACAAAGTACCGGGGCTGAGCCGATAGCCGTGGCGCGCCAACTCGTCGATCATCCACTGGCCATAGATTTCCTGCTCTGCGGCATGATGCAGGATATGCAGCCGGATAAAGCCGGTGAGCAGGTCGTTGAACTTCATGGTCCAGATTCATGCGATTCGGCCCAAATATCGATAGACGATATCGGGAACCGATACTGCAGCCAAGCGTTTCCGCTCATAATGTGTAATCTGAGGAGATGATAATGGCTTCCGTATCCGACAGAAACCCTCAACATCACGAGGCGGCCTGGCGAAAATAGACTCATCAAGCGGCGCGCGATGGCCTGTTGCGGAGAAATGCCCCGTTTGTGACATCGTTCGATCTAGACTATCGCATTTCGATAGTGCAACTCAGCAGCTGTCGATTTAGCCGTCACGACGGAGACTTCTAATGACAGTTGATCGGCGCCGGCTGCTGCAGACTGGGGGAATGACAGCGCTGTCGGCAGCGCTCCCCAAACGGATAGAGGCTCAGTCTTCCGGTAACCCATCCGCACCGCCCCAGGGCGCTGCAGATCAAACTATCCGGATCGGCAACGGGCTCGTTGAATTGGCGCCGGATCGCATCATCTCCACCACCACCTACAACGGACAGTTTCCGGGGCCGCTGTTGCGCTTCAAGGAAGGCCAGCAGGTCGTTGTCGATATCCATAACGACACCGATACGCCGGAACAGCTACACTGGCATGGGCAGACCGTGCCGGTCGATGTGGACGGAGCTTCAGAGGAGGGAACCCCCTTTATCCCGGCGCATGGCATGCGCCGGATTGTCTTTACGCCGGGGCCGGCTGGATTGCGTTTCTATCACACGCATCTCACGCCCGGGGCGGATCTGTCCGGCGGGCAATATGGCGGACAGGTAGGTACGGTCTACATCGAGCCGAAACATGAATCCGGGCCGCTACGATCGCGAAGTATTTTTGATGCTCAAGGAATTCCAGCCGGCGCTCAGCCGCGGCGGCGATATGGCCATGGATTTTCTGGCGCCCGCAACGCGGGTCAAGGCGCTGGAAGACGCCGGCGAGTCAGCCATGCGCGCCTCACTGGCCAAGGGCATGCCGCACGGCTTCGAGGTCGGTTACAGCCTGTTCTCGATCAATGGCCGCATGCTGGGGCACGGCGAGCCCATCCGCGTGAAGACAGGTGAACGTGTCCTGTTTCACATCGTCAATGGCAGCGCGACCGAAATCCGCAGCCTCGCTTTACCCGGGCACAGCTTTGAAGTGATCGCGTTGGACGGCAATCCCGTCCCGACACCCAAACCGGCACCCGTCCTCTGGCTCGGGACTGCCGAACGCATCTCGGCGGTGGTGGAGATGAATCATCCCGGCGTATGGGTGATGGGCGACCTTGCGGACGACGACCGCACAAGGGGCATGGGCATCGTGATCGAATATGCGGGGAAAACCGGAAAGCCCAAATGGACCAAGCCCGCTGCCGTCTAAATGGGACTACACGCTTTTCGGAAGAGCCGGTGCTGATGCGACAGGCGCCGGATGAAACCATCGAGATGACGTTCACCAAGAACAACGCCGCCAGGCAAGGCTTCAACGAATGGCGCATCAACGACGTCGCGTTCTCAATGGATAAAATGGCAGCCGATGTTTCATCTGCGCCGGGGCAAACGCTATCGGCTGCGCATGAGCAATGCCAGCGACGATATTCATCCCGTCCATCTGCACCGTCACAGCTTCGAACTGACCCGGATAGCGGGAAAAGCCACCGGCGGGATCATGAAGGATGTCGTGATGCTGGGTGGCTACCAGCAGGTGGAAGTCGACTTTGTCGCGGACAATCCCGGTTTGACCCTGTTCCACTGCCATCAACAATTGCATATGGATTTCGGGTTCATGGCGCTGTTCGATTACATCTAGTTCAAGTCTGCAAGCGTCGTCTGACCCTCTCGATACAGCGTCGCGATCACACTTTCCAACACTCTAAGCGCGTCCCTTGTGCCATCGCGCAGCAACGCCGAAGGTACAAAAATGGAAGGCGATGAAATGTTTTTGTTGTCTAGCATCGGAGGCGTAGCCATCTGTTTCGGACCTAGCCCGTTGCGAGTGAAGGAAAAAACTCATGAGTGACGTCAGCAGAAAAACTCATTGGGAAAGTGTCTACGCCACTAAAGGCGAAAGGGAAGTGAGTTGGTTCCAGGAAAATCCCGCGCCATCCCTCGAACTGATCGCACTGGCAGGTCTTTCCACCGATGCGGCGATCATCGATATCGGAGGCGGCGCATCACGACTGGTTGACGCGCTTGTCGAGCGGAAAATTGGGAAGATTACGGTTTTGGATCTGTCCGCCGCCGCTCTCGATGCGGCAAGGGAACGTCTTGGCGATAGAGGCGCTGATGTCAAATGGGTGGTTGCAGATATCACCGCCTGGGAGCCATCCCGAACTTACGATCTGTGGCACGACCGCGCTGCGTTTCATTTCCTCACCGACGCTTCCGATCGTTCCGCCTATGTCGGTCATCTGAAGAAGGCCGTCAGGCCCGGTGGACACGTTATCATAGGCAGCTTTGCACTGGATGGACCTGAACGGTGCAGCGGCCTGCCGATCATGCGTTATGATGCGGGCATTCTTGGTGCAGTGCTTGGAACCGAGTTCGAATTGATGGATTCCCGGCGCCATGACCACACCACCCCTTGGGGGGCCGTGCAGCGATTTCAGTTCAGCACTTTTCGGCGGGTCGCTTGATAATTCGGCTGCGCCGCGCGGACGCCGGCCGCCATCCGCTAGGTGGAGGTAATAGCACGGTCTATCTTACCCAAAGGAGAACCCCGATGAATGAACAAGAGGAACTTCGGTATAGGTATCTGATGGATCGCCGCACATTCGTGGGTATGGCGGCTGCTGGGGCGGCCATCCCGCTTCTGCAGGGCGCTGCCGCCGCGCAGCCCGCGCCAAAGGTTCAAAACGTCGTCCTTGTGCACGGGCTTTTTGCCGACGGGTCATGCTGGTCTGAGGTCATCGCGAGGCTCCAGTCGAAGGGTATCCGGGCCACTGCTGTGCAGAACCCGCTGACGACGCTGCAGGATGCAGTGGAAGCGACGCAACGCGCTCTCGCCCTGCAGCAGGGGCCGACCGTACTTGTCGGTCACTCCTTCGCGGGCATGATCATCACCGAAGCCGGTGTAGATCCCAAGGTTTCGGCCCTTGTCTATGTCGCGGCGCGCGCACCCGACGCAGACGAGGATTACACCGCGCTGGCCAAGCAGTTTCCGGCCCCGCCGGCCTCTGCCGGCATCGTCTGGTCCAACGATGAGGGACAGTTGAGCGAGGAGGCCTTTTTACGCGACTTTGCTGGTGATCTTCCTGCAGAAAAAGCGCGCGTGCTCTACGCCGTTCAAGCGCCGTTCAAGCGGACCTTGCTTGCCGGTAAAACGACCCACGCAGCATGGCGATCAAAGCCGAGCTGGTATGCCGTGTCCACGGAAGACCGGACCATTAATCCGGATCTCGAACGATTCATGGCGAAGCGCATGGGCGCGAAGACGATCGAGATCAAGGCGAGCCATCTCTCCCTGGTATCGCAACCCGACACGGTCACAAATCTGATCCTGGAAGCGGCCGGACACGCATAGGCGTTGGCGCTGGACAAAAGCCGAAATAACGCTTCCGGTATGGGTGGATTTTGTTGCGGAGGTCGGCGGCTGCCTGTGAGGATGCCTTCCACAACGGACTTCCGGCTACCGCGGCGTCAGCGCGGTAACCGGAATGTCCACCCGTCTCGCAGCGAGGGAGATCAGTTCGTTGCGAACCGCGGTGAGGTGCAGCCGCCGCAAACCCAGGGCCACGACCAGTCCGCAACCTTGCCCTTGTTGGCCTCGACATAGGGGCTCCAGGCCCTCGGCGGCAAGGCTTTGCTCTTGTAGACGATGCTGAACTGACCATCGGCCTGGATCTCGCCGATCATCACCGGCTTCGCCATGTGGTGGTTGCTGCCCATCACGACCTCGAAGCCGGAGGGCGATTTGACCTTCTGGCCGATCATCGCCTGACGAACCGCTTCCACATCGGTCGTTCCGGCCTGCTGCACCGCCTGCACCCACATGTGGAACAGGATGTAAGCCGACTCCATGGGATCGTTGGTGACGCGCTTGGGATTCTTGGTGTAGGCGCGCCACTTCGCGATGAACGCCTTGTTCTCCGGCGTGTTCACCGACTGGAAATAGCTCCAGGCCGCGAGATGGCCGACCAGGGGCTTGGTGTCGAGGCCAGCGAGTTCTTCTTCGCCGACCGAGAACGCAATCACAGGGATTTCGGTGGCTTTGATGCCCTGGTTACCGAGTTCCTTATAGAATGGCACATTGGCGTCGCCATTGATGGTCGAGATCACCGCGGTCTTCTTGCCGGCCGAACCGAATTTCTTGATGGCCGCCACCTCGGTCTGCCAATCGGAGAAACCGAACGGCGTGTAGTTCTCCAGGATGTCTTCGTCCTTCACGCCCTTGGTCTTGAGAAAGGCGCGGATGATCTTGTTGCTGGTGCGCGGATAGACGTAATCGGTGCCTTCCAGCACGAAGCGCTTGGCCTCGCCGCCTTCCTTGCTCATCAGATATTCGACGGCCGGGACCGCTTTGTTGTCGGGCACGGAACTGCCATAGAAGACATTGTAGCGAACTCTCCTCGCCTTCATATTCGAGCGGATAGAACAGCAGCCCGTTCAGTTCCTCGAACACCGGCAGGACGGATTTGCGGGACACCGAGGTCCAGCAGCCGAACACCGCGGCGACCTTGTCCTTGACTGCAGCAGTTCGCGGGCCTTCTCCGCGAACAGCGGCCAGTTCGACGCCGGGTCGACCACGATCGGCTCGATCTGCTTTCCGAGCAGGCCACCCTTGGCGTTGACGTCAGCGACCTCCATCAGCATCAGGTCCTTCAGGATGGTTTCGCTGATCGCCATCGTGCCGGACAGCGAATGGAGTATGCCAATCTTGATGGTGTCTTCGGCCTTCGCATGGTTCACACCAGATCCGAGAATGGCGAGAACGGCGGCCGCGGCGGAAAGCCAGCGTTGTCGAACGGTGCTCATAACTGCTCCTGTGTGGTTCGATGATCGGGAGCATCGCGACGCGGCTCCCGTTTGTCTGTCAGTGGCCTGACGCTCGCACGGCGGATGGACGGGTACCGAGAGCCACCGCGGTAAAATGCGAAAGCACCATCGAAAGACGTTTCGATAGGCACCGTTCGATGTCGGCTGCCCAGCAGATGGACGAAAGCAGAGAGTTTCGGGCAGTCCCTGCATTCGGGGTGAGCAGCCGCCGGCACGACCGGCCGTCATGAGTTCAGTTGCTGGCAAACCGGGGGGACCAGTCCGTTTCGACGGAAAAACCGGCTGACAGCGGCCAAAATCGCATCAAAACTCGCCGTACTGGACTCATAACTGGCCCAACCCTTGCTCCGATCCGGGACGCCGAAACCCACGCAGTGCGGTGAACATGCAGATATCCGTTCTCCTCGACCGGTCGCGGCCCGACTCGCTGACGACCCAGATGGTCGATCAGATTCGCGATGCGATCCGTTGTGCGCGGATCGCGCCGGGTTCGCGCCTGCCATCGTCTCGCCGGCTGTCGGAACAACTGGCGATATCGCGCAATACCGTGATGCGCGCCTATGACCTGCTGTTGATAGAGGGGATCGTCGAGTCGCGTCCGGCGTCGGGGATTTATGTCGCCGAGCAGCAGCCCCGCCCTGCGGCGACCGCGCCCCCGACATTGGCCGCCGACGACCCGATGCTGCAGCCCCGCATGCCGATGCCTCTGCGTCAGCGAACGGCGCAAGCGCCGACCCACTCGAACCGCAACCGGCTGCTGTTCGACTTCTTTCCGGGACGTCCGAGCGCCGATTTATTTCCGCTTAAAACCTGGCGTCGCCTGCTGCAGGCAAATCTTTCCCATGGCGGGGCCACCGGTCTGACGCAATACGGCGAGCCCGCAGGACTTCCGGCGCTGCGCACCGCGATCGCAAATCATCTGGCGGCAGCGCGTGGCATCATGGCCGATCCAAGCCGCATCGTGATCGTGTCCGGAATCCAGGAGGGGCTGACGATCGCGGCGCGGCTTTTCCTGAGCCGCGGCGCGCTCAGTGTCGTTGAGGATCCGTGCTACCTCGGCGCCGCAAAGGCCTTCGAAGCCGCCGATGCCGAAGTCATCAGCGTCGCCGTCGATCAGGACGGATTGAATCCGGAGCTGCTGCCGCAGCGGACGGCATCTCTGTTGTACATGACGCCGTCGCACCAATATCCGACCGGCGCAACGCTCTCGGCGGCGCGGCGCACGGATATCGTCGCCTGGGCACGGCGCTATGGCTGCTACATCATCGAGGACGATTATGACTGCGACATCCGATACCTCGGATCGCATCTGCTGCCGCTGGCGGCGCTGGCGCCGGATTGCACCATCTATATGGGGACGTTTTCCAAGTCGCTCGGCGCCGGATTGCGCTTGAGTTACGTGGTTGTCCCGGAGCGGATTGCGGAAGCCTTCTGCAACGAGAAATCCCTCATCAACAGCGGCAACCCCTGGCTTGAGCAGGCCGCGCTCGCGGACTTCATGCACAGTGGCAGTTACGCCGCGCATCTGCTTCGGGTCCGCTCCCATTACAGGGACAATCGCGATTGTCTGGTGGCCGCGATGCGCCGCAACTTCGGAGAAGTCCTGATCGATGGCGACATCGGAGGCCTGCATGTGCTGTGGCATCTTCCGCCCGGCATCCCGGACGCCGTGACGGTCGAAACGCTCGCGCTGCGCGCGCGCGTTGGCGTCTACTCATTCGGCTCCGCGCGGGTCAGCTTTCAGCGGCGCACGGCGTTCACCGCGCGGTCGATCATCCTCGGCTACGCCGCGCTGTCGCCGAAGCAGATCGAAAAGGGCATCGCGCGGCTGTCGGACGCCATCGATGACGCGATCGACGACCCCGCAACCGACATGGCGGCATTTTTCTCAGACCAGTCCGCGCGACTTCCTCCGGCGCCCTTATCGAGGCAGCAGCTGGTCCCACGACATCGGCAGCAACCGGTTCTACGCAGCCGGTCGGCTCCTCGTGCATCTTCGGCAGGAAACTTCACGCGACAAGGTTCCGCGCCAATGCCGGTTTTGAAGAGCATCTACCGCTATCCGATCAAGGGATTGAGCGCCCAGCCGTTAACGCGCGTCGACATCCACGCCAAAAAGCCTTTCCCGCACGATCGCATCTTTGCTCTCGTGCGCCCCGGAGCTCCGTTCGACGTCGGTCAGCCGCGATGGGGCAAGAAAGGGCTATTTGTGATGTTGATGCTTGAAGAAGCTTTGGCGCGGGTCCGAACGACGCTTGACGTGGAGACCATGCAACTAACGATCGCGCAAGACAACCGGCAGCTTCTGGTCGCCGATCTGAATGACGAAGATCAGCGCGCCGGGGTCGAGCAGTTCTTTTGGCAACTGCTTCCGACGTTCCGCAGTCCGCCAACTCTCGTGCGTTCGCCCGACGGGCATTTCATGGACAAGCCCGACAACGTCATCTCGCTGATCAACCTGGCGACGGTTCGAAGTCTTGAGCAGCAATGGGGTATAAAAATCGATCCGCTTCGATTTCGTGCCAACCTCTACATCGATGGAGCCAGACCCTGGGAAGAGTTCGAATGGATCGGCAGCGACATCCGGATCGGCGACGGGCTATTTCGCGCGGACCGGCGCAATGGCCGATGCGGCGCGACCAATGTCGATCCAGAGACCGGCCGCCGGGACCTTGATCTGCCCGGCTCGCTGCGCGCCACGTTCGGACACAAGGAATTGGGAATTTATCTGATCGCGAGGGAGTTGTGCGAACTCACGATCGGCGCCCATGTCGCCACACCTGATAGCGCGACGATGGCCCGCATTCCGCTTCCCCTTGTTCGTGAGCCGCAAGCCGAACAGCAGAAATTCATCTGCGGCGGTTGTTATTTCATCTACGAGCCGGCTTCGGGATTGCCTGACCAGGCGATCGCGTCAGGCACGGCGTTCGCCATGATCTCTCCGGGCTGGCGCTGCCCGGATTGCGGAACGGAAAAGACCACGTTCCGGCCCTATGTCGAACCCGATCATCACCACGGCGTCGCCAAACGGTAGACCGTCTAGGCGTGCCGCGCGACCCTCGGAATATTCTGGGGAATATCGGAGATCGCGGCATAGTCGCGGCGCGTATTCTTCTTCCCGCTCCAACTCAGGGGTAACTGCGCCAGCGGTTTGCTGCAGGTCGCAAGCTTAGCTGCCAGCGACCAAAACAGATAAGAGAGACGCGCATAGGCCATCCCCTCAAGGCTGGCCACGGAAGCGCCCGGCGGAATCGAAAACATCTCGACGCCGATGATCGGACCTTCGTCGACCCGGGCGACCATGACATGCGCGGTTGCGCCGAATTCAGCGGCGCACTGGTAAAGCGCGAAATGCGCGGGCGCCCAGCCGCGATAGGCCGGCGGTCCCGGATGAAAATTGTAGGCGCCGTAGCCGAGCTGATCGAGCACCTTCGCCGGCACGATGACGCTGGTCGCAAACGCGATCAACCGCGCAGCCGCAAGCGTGTCGGGCTCCAGCGCGTTCAGGTCCGCCTGCGATTCGACGGGGATGATTGTCAGGCATGGATTGTGCGTCGACAGAACGGTCATGAAAACCGGCCGCTCCAACGCGCTGCTCAGCAAGATGATGGTATCGAGCATGGCATCTCTTTCGCAGCGTTGGCCCTTCTCGCGCGACACTGTGCTGCCGCCGCCGTTAAAAAGTTGTTAACCATGTATCGGATGCGTGCGTCGGCGAAACTCATGCAAAATTAGCCATGGACCGCTACGACGGGTCATCGGCTTGGAACGGATGAGGATTCCGCTTTGTCAAACATCATGAGCATCCTGTCGTCGAGCTACGCGGCGGCGGCGCAGACCCCGAGCCTCATCCCGGTCGGAGCCAAATTCGCTCCCGTCGATCCGACCAAATATCAGGGCACCTGGACCGGCAAGGACCCTCTCGGCAAGCCTTTCTCGCTCTCGATCACCGACGTCTCCGGCTACCGGGCCAATGTGACGTTTCAAAGCTCCACCGGCCTGCAATATGCGAAGGTCTTTATCACCACCAACAATTCGTTTCGCATCGGCGATTCCAGCTTTACGCTGTCGTCGACGGCAGGCACGGCGCAGTTCAACACCGTGGTCACGGATTCCACAACCGGTATTCAAACGGTGCAGCAATCCACCGCTACACTATCCACCTAGACGTCTCCCCTGCGAAGAATGACTTAAGGCGCGGCCGGCCGCGGTCGTAACTCGCCGATGTCTCGTCGAGCGGATGTTTCGCGCCCGGAATTGTCGCCATCCATCGAGGCCCCGGCGACGCTTCGCCGGCTTCCGCGAGCGCATCGTTCGCCCGCGCATCTCCGAACCAAAAACCGGTTCCCGCTTTCCCGATCGTGCGCCGCAGCGTTGTCGAGCGAATGCCTGCGCCGCATTTTGACGCAGCGTGCGTCCTGCGTCGCGTGAGGAAATGCGTCAAAACAAAGACGCTTGCGCCGCGACCGAAGATGGCATTGCGCTGATGACAAACCAGCGATGCGGCGATAGCCTCCGTCAAAATAAAACACATCAAATAAAACATATGGGAGGCGTGACATGTCAGACGCGATCGTCGAAGCATCTGCTTCGAAAACAATGAGCGGCGGTGCGACGCACGAGGTCGACGTCGCGGTGGTGGGCGCCGGCTTTGCCGGTCTCTATCTTCTGCATCGGCTGCGCAAGGCCGGCTTCACAACGATGGTGTTCGACGAGGCCGACGACGTCGGCGGCACCTGGTACTGGAACCGCTATCCCGGCGCGCGCTGCGACATTCAAACCATCGACTACGGCTACAGCTTCGATCCGGAACTCGAGACCGCGTGGAAATGGTCGGAGAAATACGCAACCCAGCCCGAGATACTTCGCTATCTTGGTTTCGTCGCTGACCGCTATGATCTGCGGCGCGACATCCGCTTTCACACCAAAATCACGGCGGCGACGTGGGATCAGGCCGCGGAACGCTGGCGGCTCACGACCGATAAGGGCGCAGCGATATCCTGCCGCTACTACATCATGGCCACCGGCTGTCTCTCCGCGCCCAAGCCGCCGGAGATCGAGGGTGTCAAAGACTTCAAGGGCGAGATTTATTTCACCGGCCGCTGGCCGCACCACGAGGTCAAGCTCGCCGGCAAGCGTGTCGCGGTCATCGGCACCGGATCGTCCGGGATCCAGGCGATCCCGCTGATCGCCGAGCAGGCGGCGCATCTGACCGTGTTCCAGCGCACCGCGAGCTTTGCGCTTCCTGCCCATAATGGCGCCCCGTCAGCGGATCGCTTTGCGGCGCTGGAAGGCGACCGCGCCGGCTACCGTGAGCAGGCCCGCTGGTCGATGGCAGGCGTGCCGTTTCCGCCGGCGACGGTGGTGAGCTGGCAGTTGAGCGATGCCGAGCGCCGCGAACGCTTCGAGAAGGCGTGGGCCGCCGGCGATCTCGTCCACATACTGTCCCAGCTCTGGGCCGACCAGGGCGTCGACGTCGATGGCAACGCGCTGCTCGCCGAACTGATCCGCGAGAAAATCCGCGAGATCGTCAAGGACCCAGAGACGGCGGCGGCGCTGAGTCCTCACGACCATCCGTTCGGTTCGAAGCGTCCCTGCCTCGACACCAACTACTACGCCACCTACAACCGTCCCAACGTCACCCTGGTAAACCTGCGGCAGGAGCCGATCACATCGATCACGGCCTCCGGCATCAAGACCGACAAGCGCAGTTTCGACGTCGACGTCATCGTGTTCGCCACCGGCTTCGACGCCATGACCGGCGCGATCATGGCCGTGCATCCGATCACCGGCCGCGGCGGGAAGTCGCTGTCCGACGTCTGGGCCAAGGGCCCGCAGAGCTATCTCGGGCTTACCGTGGCCGGCTTCCCCAACCTGTTCATGATTACCGGCCCGGGCAGCCCGTCGGTGCTGTCGAACATGGCGGTGTCGATCGAGCAGCATGTCGACTGGGTGGTCGACCGGCTCCGGGCGATGCGGGAGGCCGGCTTCTCCACGATCGAGGCGACCGCAACGGCGCAGGCCGGCTGGGCGCAACACATGGCCGACTGTTCGACGCTCACGCTGCATCGGCTGGCGAATACCTGGTACACGGGCGCCAACGTTCCCGGCAAGGCGCAGGGTGTGATGCCCTATACCGGCGGCGTCGGTCCGTACCGCAGCATCTGCAACGAGGTCGTCAGCCGCGGCATGCTCGGTTTCCGGCTCACAGGCCCCGATGTCGCCGAGCAATGCAACGATGGCGAGATCGTTCGCCTGCAACCGGATGTGCGGCTGGTGCTGAACATGCTGGCGGACATGAAGTTGCCGCCGATCGAGTCGATGGGAGCCCAGGGGGCGCGCGACTTTGTGGCTCAGTTCAATGCCGGCCGTCCTGCCGGCCGCCCGGTCGGCGAGGTAGTGGACGGCACACTCCCCGGTGCTGACGGCCAGTTGCCCTATCGCCTGTATCGGCCGGCGACGCCGGGGCCGCATCCGGTCGTGGTCTATTTCCATGGCGGCGGCTGGGTGCTCGGAGACGAGCAGTCCGATGATCCGTTCTGCCGCGACATGTGCCGGCGGACCGGGATGATCTTCGTCAGCGTCGGTTACCGGCATGGGCCCGAACACCCGTTCCCGGCAGCGGCGGAGGATGGCTACGCGGCGGCAAAGTGGATCGCCGAGCATGCCGCCGAGCTCGGTGGCAGGCCGGGACCGGTGATGGTCGCGGGCTGGAGTGCCGGCGGCAATGTGGCTGCCGTTACCTGCCAGCTGGCGCGCGATCGCGGCGGCCCGCAGATTGCAGGCCAGCTTCTGGTGTGCCCGGTCACCGACTGCGACTTCGACCGTCCTTCCTACCGCGAAAACTCCGAGGGTTATTTCCTGACGCGGCCGCTGATGGAGTGGTTCTGGGACATGTACTGTCCGCCCGGCAACCGAACCGATCCACGCGCCTCGCCACTGCGCGGCAAACTCGAAAGGCTGCCTCAGGCGTTCGTGGTGACCTGCGAGTTCGATCCGTTGCGCGACGGAGGCGTCGCTTACGCGCAGGTGCTGGCCGCCGCAGGCGTGCCGGTCGAGCAACTCAACGCGCGCGGCCACATACACACGTCCTTTACCATGGTCGACGTGGTGATCACCGGCGTCGGCGGGCGCATGAAGATGGCCGAAGCCTTGCGCCGGTTCGCCGGGCTTGCCCCGGAAGAGAGACGGGCTGACGAGGCGGCCGGATCAGACGGCCTCGCCGCGTAAAAAACGCTGCGGCCTGGTTCTGTAGCGGAATAGCTTTTGATTGAATTGGTTCTGCTGGCGGGCTCACTTCACCTCTCCCCTTGTGGGAGAGGGAGCGCACTTCCGTTGCCTTTGCAGATCAACCTAATCTCATCCGGCCTTAAAAGCAGGTCACCCGCTCGGCCGCGATATAGCCGAGCAGCAGGCCGACGCCGAACAGCAGCACCAGGGCTGCCGCGCCGAATTCGACGCCGCGCATGATCAGAGCGCCGCCGCCATCGCTGGCGCCGCTCAGGCGTTGCGCCAGGCCGCGCGCGGATACCGCGACGACGGCAATGGTCGCCACTGTGATCGCGGTGCCGAGGCCCATCACGAAGGTCGCGGCGACGCCGGCCCAGAACAATCCCTGCGCCAGCGCGAACACCAGAACCAGGATCGCGCCCGAACAGGGCCGGACACCGACCGCGAAAATCGCGGCAAAGCCCCGCCGCCAGCCGCCGGGACCGGCCAGCTCGCTCGGGTCGGGACCGTGGGAATGGCCGCAATGCTCGTCATGGACATGGTCCCGACCGTGATCGTGCCCGTGGTCATGCGCCACGCTCGCATGGGCATGGTCGTGATGGTCATGATGATGGTCGTGGCCATGATCGTGATGCTGCGCGGCGACCGCCATCGCCGGCACCAGTTGCGGCGGCCGCAGCGCGCGCAGGAAGCCGCCGCCCTTGGTCCAGACCAGCCGGGCGCCGAACGCCGCGATCAAAGCGTAGCTCGCGATCTCGATCATGCGTTCAGCCCCGCACATGGTCCTGGCGGTGGCATTGAGCAAAAGAGCGCAAATCCCGACCATCACCACCGCGACCAGCGACTGCATCAGCGCGGAGGCAAACGACAGCGCGATGCCGCGCCGCGCGGTCTCGCGGTTGGCGACCAGATAGGAGGAGATCACCGACTTGCCGTGGCCCGGCCCGGCGGCGTGAAAGATGCCATAGGCGAATGAAATCGCCAGCAGCGTCCAGACCGCTGACCCGTCGGACTTCGCGGCGCGAATGGTCGAGGACATCTGGCGGTAGAATTCCGATTGCTTGGCGAGCAGCCATCCGACGAGGCCGCTCGGCGGCACCTCGGCACCGGTCGGGCGCGGGCCGCCGAACGGCGTCTGCGCCATCAGGAGATGCACGGCACCGTCGAGCATCATTACAACCAGCACTACGGCGAGGCAGGCCGCGAGGCCGCGCGCGAAATAAAAACGGAATTCAGGCCTCACGGGCATTCCACCCTGATCTTGTTGGCGAACATCGCGCCAAAGTTCGAATTGTCGCCGCTCAGGAAATTCTGCTCGCCGAGCTTTTGTGCATTCGCGGTGCCGTCGCTCGGCCGCTGGAATGTCATCTGACAGGCGGTAGGGGCCCCGACCAGCTTGATCGGATCTTTTTCGGCGAAGGTGAAGTCGATGAAGAATTCCGGATCGAACACGTCCAGCACGAGTTCGCGAGGCTTCACCGGCACCTTCAACATCAAGGTGAAATGCAGCGTCAGCCTGCCATCCTTGTAGTCAAGGTAGTAGTCAACCGGCTCCTGGAATTTCGCTTTCTTGCCGTCGGCCTTGGCGAAGGTGAAGTAATTGTATTCCTTCAGCGATTCGACATTGGTCTGCGCCAGCGGTCCCAGTTCCTCGCGGCTGTAAACGCCCTTGGTCTTGGTCTCGAGGCCCTGCAAGGCGTAGGTCGCGAACATGTCGTCGAAGGTCCAGGCGTGGCGCACGCCCGATATCGAGCCGTCGGGGGCGTAGATCAATTCGCTGGTGGCCGTGATCCAGACATGCGGATGCGCCTGCGCAACCGATCCGCCGAAGCCGAGCGCGCCGGCCAGCAGCAGCAGAGCAAGCAACCGGCGCAGCGCTGAGTTCACCTTGGGCGGCCCTTTCACGTCAGGCGGCTTCGGACGTTTCCAAAAGGCCGCGGCGGCGCAGCAGCGCGTCGGGCTCCGGCTCGCGGCCGCGGAACGCGACATAGGCGTCTTCGGGATCGCGCGAGCCGCCCGACGAATAGATGTCGTCGTGCAGGCGTTTGGCGACGGCGGGATCGAAAATGTTGCCGGCCTCCTCGAAAGCCCCGAACGCATCGGCATCCATCACCTCGGACCACATGTAGCTGTAGTAGCCCGAGGCATAGTGATCGCCGGAGAAGATGTGGCCGAACTGCTGCGGCCGGTGCCGCAGCGAAATTTCCGCGGGCATGCCGATCTTTTCCAGCTCACGGCGTTCGAACGCCCGCACATCCTGGCTCGCCGACGCCGGCTGGGTGTGGAATTCCAGATCGATCAGCGCCGAGGAGACGAATTCCACGGTGGCAAAGCCCTGGTTGAATTTGCGCGCGGCAAGGAAGCGCTTCAACAGATCGTCCGGCAGCAGCTCGCCGGTCTGGTAATGCCGTGCGAATTGCCGCAGCACCTGCGGCTGCTCCTGCCAGTGCTCGTAAAGCTGCGAGGGCAGCTCGACGAAATCGGTGAACACATTGGTGCCGGACAGCGACGGATAGGTCACGTCCGACAGCATCCCGTGCAGGCCGTGGCCGAATTCGTGGAACAGGGTCCGTGCATCGTCCGGCGACAACAGCGAGGGCTGGCCTTCAGCGCCCTTGGTGAAATTGCAGACATTGATGATCAGGGGCGTAACGTCGCCGTCGAGCTTCTGCTGGTCGCGCAGCGAGCTCATCCAGGCGCCGGAGCGCTTGGAGGGCCGGGTGAAGTAGTCGCCGTAGAACAGGGCCTGATGCTTGCCCGCGCGGTCCTTTACTTCCCAGACCCGCACGTCCGGATGCCAGACCGGAATGTCCTTGCGCTCGGAGAAGGTGAGGCCGAACAGGCGGGTGGCGCAGTCGAAGGCGGCATCGATCATGTGGTCGAGCACGAGATAGGGCTTGATCGCGGCGTCGTCGAAATTGGCGCGGCGCTGCCGCAGCTTTTCGGCGTAATAGCGCCAGTCCCACGGCGCCAGCGCGAAATTGCCGCCCTCCTCCGCCACCAGCGCCTGCAGATCGTCGCGATCTGCCAGCGCGCGGGCGCGCGCCGGCTTCCAGACCCGCTCCAAGAGGCCGCGCACCGCTTCGGGCGTCTTGGCCATCGAATCCTCCAGCCGATAGGCGGCGAAGGTCGGATAGCCCAGGAGCTTCGCGCTCTCCTCGCGCAGGCTCAGGATCTCGACAATGGTGGCGTTGTTGTCGTTGGCGTTATCGTTGTCGCCGCGCGCGGTGAACGCCCGGAACACCTTTTCGCGCAGGTCGCGCCGGCTGGCGCTTTTGAGGAACGGTTCGACGAAGGACCGCGACAGCGTCATGATCGCCTTGCCGGCCATGCCGCGCTCGTCGGCGGCAGCCCGGGCCGCCGCGATAAAGGTCTCCGGCAGCCCGTCGCGATCGGCCTCGCCAAGCTCCATGAACCATTCCTGCTCGTCGCCGAGCAGATGATGGCTGAACGCAGTGCCGAGATGGGCCAGCCGCTCGTTGATCTCGGCCAGCCGCTTCTTGGCCGCCTCGTCGAGCCCGGCGCCGGCGCGATGGAAGCGGGTATAGGTGCGCTCCAGGAGGCGCATCTGCTCGGCGGTCAATCCGAGGCTGATGCGGTTATCGTGCAATAGCGCGATCCGGCCGAACAGCACCGCGTTCATCATGATCGGATTCCAGTGCCGCGCCATCCGTAACGACGCCTCCTTGTCGATCTCCAGCAGCGCCGGATTGGAATGCGCCGACACCAGGTCGTTGAACACCGCCGAAACCCTGGCGAGCAGCCTGCCCGAGCGCTCCAGCGCGGTGATGGTGTTGGCGAAGTCCGGCACGGAGGGATCGTGGGTGATGGCGGCGACCTCGGCGGCGTGATCGGCGAACGCCTGCTCGAAGGCGGGGAGGAAATGCTCGGGCTCGATATCGGCGAAGGGCGGGGTCTCGCACGGCGTCTGCCACGCCATCAGCAGCGGGTTGGCCGGCGCCAGCGAGGTGACCGTCGTCTGCAAGGTTTCTGACATCAAAAAATCCCGTTTGCGTCCCGATTGAAGGCGCAAGTTATATCACGCGATGGGGCTTTTTTGAGCCTTTTGCGCTTGATAGCGGGGGCCTTTTCAGAGAGATTGCGCAACCTAAAAGGACCCCTGCCCCATGAGCTTGCAGCCCGCCCCGACCGCCGCCCGCCAGATCATCTGGCCGACCGTCATCACCGTCATCAGTGCGGCGATCCTGATCGGCGCCGAGGTGTTCGGCGCGGCGTTTGCCGGAGGCTGGGCGCTCGCGATCCTGTTCGGCCTCGACGACACCGGCGCGCACATCCTGCAGGCCGTGTTCTTTGCGATCGGCGTCTTCATCATGGCGGCGTTCATCCGCGCCGCACAGCGCGTCGAGCCTTTTACGCGACGCGCGTAACTCCGCCGAGCTGCGGAAGCGGCGCGCTGACGCGCGCTTCGTTAAAAAACTTAACGTCCGTTCACATTCAACGCTGCCGCAACGTCGCTTGCGCGCGCCGAGCGCGGTGCTGCAAGCAAGCGTTAGGGAAATTTCTTCTCAGCCTAAAAAAAATGTTGCGCACCGGTGGCAAACGCCCTATTTGCATTCTTGCCCAATTTCGCACGTGCCTGTGGTCGTGTGTCAGTCGGTAGGTATCCGGACAAGAGGCCGGACAGCCGCCAAGGGATGAAGAACCGAGGGTCGCTCAAATCATCCAGGATTTGAGAGTCCAGCCTCTCTCTCAAGAGGGGCCGTTGAAGGTCTCTTCGCTCCTTGCAACCGTGACTGGCAGCCGGAGGCGAACCGGCGCACCTCGTTCTCAACGGGGGACGCGACTTAAAGCAACGACGGATCGGGCTTTTTTGGTCTCTGCCGGCTTTCCACCAGCCGGCGCGAATACCGAAGAGGCTTGTCCTTCATTGCCAGGTGTGCGGGCGGGATGATTCCCAACCAATCCACGGCAGCACAATTCGGTCTGAGCTTTTTGGCCCCGTCGCGCCTCCATCGCGTGATGTGGCCGAAGCGCTTTGATCCGAGATCATTTTTGAACGTGTCCCGTCGCTGGGCCGTTTGAGGAGGGTGCTATGACCCAACGCATTCAGGAATTCCTGCGCAACCGCCGCAACGAGGGCCAGGACGCCGAGCCGTGTCTCGTCGTCGATCTCGAAGTCGTGCGCGACAACTATCAGAGCTTCTCCAAGGCGCTGCCGGACAGCCGCGTGTTCTACGCAGTGAAGGCCAACCCGGCGCCGGAAGTGCTGTCGCTGCTGGCCTCGATGGGCTCGTGCTTCGACTGCGCGTCGGTGGCCGAAATCCAGATGGCGCTTGGCGCCGGTGCGACCCCGGAGCGGGTCTCCTATGGCAACACGATCAAGAAGGAGCGTGATATCGCGCGCGCCTTCGCGCTCGGGATGTCACGCTCCTTCTTGATCGTATTGCCATAGGAGATGCGGTCGGGCGACGCGCCCGCCGCCAGCGCCATCTCGATTTCCGCCACGGTGGCGGTATCGAAGCAGGAGCCGAGCGAGGCCAGCAGCGACAGCACTTCCGGCGCGGGGTTGGCCTTCACCGCATAGAACACGCGGCTGTCGGGCAACGCCTTGGCGAAGGTCTGATAATTATCCCGCACGATTTCGAGGTCGACCACGAGGCAGGGCTCGGCATCGAGGCCGTCGTCACGGCGGTTGCGCAGGAATTCCGGATACGTTCGGTCATAGCACGCTCCAAACGGCCCCAGCGACGGGAGCCAGTTCAAAATACTGTCGGACCCGATCACCGGACGCTGCCGCGCGATGGAGGCGCGACAAAGCCTGGAGTCAGACCGAATTGTGCTGCCGTGGATTGGTTGGGAAGGATCCCGCCCGCACACCTGGCAATGAAGGACAAGCCTTTTCAGTAGCCCGCGCCGGCGGTGGAATGCCGGCAGGGACCAAAAAAGCCCGATCCGTCGTTGCTTTAAGTCGCGTCCCCCGTTGAGAGCGGGGTGCGCCGGTTCGCCTCCGGCTGCCAGTCACGGTTGCAAGGGGGGAAGAGACCTTCAACGGCATCTCTTGAGAGAGATGCTGGACACTCAAATCCTGCGATGATCTCTGAGCGACCCTCGGTTCTTCATCCCTTGGCGGCTGTCCGGCCTCTTGTCCGGATACCTACCGACTGACACACGACCACAGGCACGTGCGAAATTGGGCAAGAACGCAAATAAGGGTTTTGACATTAGCTTCGCAACATTTTTTTAGGCTGCGAGAGATTTCCCTAACAGCTTGCTTACAGCACCGCGATCGGCGCGCGCAAGAGACGTTAGCTGCTTCGAAAGTGAACGGACGTTAAGTTTCTTTAACGAAGCTAAGCGCGTCAGCGCAGCGCGGTTTCCGCAGCTCGGCGCGAGTTACGCGCGTCGCGTAAAGGGCTCGACGCGCTGCGCGGCGCGGATGAACGCCGCCATCACGAAGACGCCGAGCGCGAACAGCACGGCCTGCAGGATGTGCGCGCCGGTGTCGTCGAGGCCGAACAGGATCGCCAGCGCCCAGCCGCCGGCAAACGCCGCGCCGAACACTTCAGCGCCGATCAGGATCGCCGCGGAGATGACGGTGATGACGCTCGGCCAGACGATCTGGCGGGCGGCGGTCGGTGCGGGCTGCGGGCTCATGGGCATGATCCTGTTGAGGGGCGCAATCTCTCTGAAAAGTCCTCCGCTATCAAGCACAAAAGGCCCAAAAAAGCCCCATCGCGTGATATAACTTGCGCCATCAAGCCGGACGCAAACGGGAATAATCGATGGCAGAGATACTGCAAACGACGGCCGCCTCGCAGGCGCAGGCAAACCCGCTCCTGAAGGCCTGGCAGACGCCGTTCGAGACGCCGCCTTTCGACGCGATCAAGCCGGAGCATTTTCTCCCAGCCTTCGAGCAGGCGTTCGCCGATCACGCCGCCGAGATCGCCGCGATCGACGCACGATCCCGCCGCGCCGGACTTCGTCAACACCATCACGGCGCTGGAGCGCTCGGGCAAGCTGCTCGCCAGGGTATCGGCGGTGTTCTACGACCTGGTGTCGGCGCACTCCAACCCCGCGCTGCTCGAGATCGACAAGGAGGTGTCGCTGCGGATGGCGCGGCACTGGAACCCGATCATGATGAACGCGGTGCTGTTCGGCCGGATCGCGATGTTGCACGACAACCGCACCAGCCTCGGCCTGACCGCGGAGGAGATGCGGCTTCTGGAGCGCACCTATACCCGCTTCCACCGCGCCGGCGCCGGCCTGGACGAGGCGGCCAAGAAGCGGATGGCCGAGATCAACGAGCGGCTGGCCCATCTCGGCACCGCGTTCAGCCATCATCTGCTCGCCGACGAGCAGGACTGGGTCATGGAACTCGGCGAGGACGACCGCGCCGGGCTCCCGGACAGCTTCATCGCCGCGGCGAAGTCTGCCGCAGACGAGCGCGGGCTCGCCGGCAAGGCAATCGTGACCATGTCGCGTTCCGCGGTCGAGCCGTTCCTCAAGAGTTCAGCCCGGCGCGACCTCCGCGAGAAGGTGTTCAAGGCGTTCATCGCCCGCGGCGACAATGGCAACGCCAACGACAACAACGCGGCCATCGTGGAGATCCTGAGTCTGCGCGAGGAGAGCGCGCGGCTCTTGGCTATCCGACCTTCGCCGCCTAGGCTGGAGGATTCCATGGCCAAGACGCCGGAAGCGGTGCGCGGCCTGCTGGAGCGGGTCTTGAAGCCGGCGCGGGCCCGCGCACTGGCAGATCCGACGATCTGCAGGCGCTGGCGGAGGAGGGCGGCAATTTCACGCTGGCGCCGTGGGACTGGCCTACTACGCCGAGAAGCTGCGGCAGCGCCGCGCCAATTTCGACGACGCCGCGATCAAGCCCTCGTGCTCGACCACTGGTCGAGGCCGCCTTCGACTGCGCCACCCGCCTGTTCGGCCTCACCTTCTCCGAGCGCAAGGATATCCCGGTCTGGCATCCGGACGTGCGGGTCTGGGAAGTAAAGGATAGCGCGGGCAGGCGTCAGGCGCTGTTCTATGGATTTCACCCGGCCCTCGAAGCGTTCCGGCGCCTGGATGAGCTCGCTGCGCGACCAGCAGAAGCTCGACGGCGCCGTCACGCCCCTGATCATCAATGTCTGCAATTTCACCAAGATGAACAGCCACCCTCGCTGTTGTAGCCAAAAT
>CAVSOS010000046.1:0-112512 GCA_963729395.1 uncultured Pseudomonadota bacterium
GGTAATCGGGTGAAGCAGATCGTGACAAAAGGCTGAAGTGCTGAATTTGTTGTGATCCACTGAGTTGCAGGGTGGAGGACGGTGATGGATTCGGACGGGACACGATTTGCAGTGATCACGGAGACGACGAGTTTCCTTCACTATTTCAGCGGGTTGCCGGATCATCGTCAGGCCGGCAAGGTGGATTACCCGCTGCCGGAGGTGCTGCTGCTGATTTTCTGGCGGTTCTTGCGGGCGCGGAGGCGTTCACCGACATCGCGCGATTTGGCGAGCGGAAGATCGAGCTGCTGCGGCGGTTTCGGCCCTATGTGAACGGCACGCCCTCGCATGATCATCTTGGCGATATCTTCGCCACGCTCGATGCCCGCGCCTTCCAGCTTTGCTTTGTGGCCTGGGTCGCGGCGCTGACGAACACGCCCGCGGAGGTGATCGCGATCGATGGCAAGACGTCACGGCGCTCGTATCAGACGAAGGGCTCGAAAGAGGCGATCCACATGGTCTCTGCCTTCGCGGCGCGGCAACGCATCGTGCTGGGCCAGGTGAAGGTGAACGAGAAATCGAACGAGATCATCGCCATCCCGGCGCTGCTCGACATGATGTCGATCGAGGGTGCGGTCGTGACGATCGATGCGATGGGTTGTCAGCGTGACATCGCCACGAAAATCATCGAGAAAAAGGCCGATTACATTGTCGCGCTGAAGGGCAATCAGGGCACCCTGCGCGAGGATGTCGAGGTCTTCGTCGAGGAGCAGAAAGCCTTGAAATACAAGGATACCACAATCAGCACGCACGAAACCATCGATGCTGATCACGGCCGTATCGAGGCCCGAAACTACACGGTGATCCACGATGTCGACTGGCTGCAGGCGCGCCACCAATGGCCGGGCCTGAACGCCATTGTCGTGGTCGAAAGCCGGCGCGAAATCAACAGCAAGATCACCGACGAGACGCGCTTCTACATCACCTCGCTGGTGATGCTGGCCGCTGTGGTCGGCCCGATGATCCGCGCGCACTGGGCCATCGAGAACTCCTTGCACTGGGTCATGGACATGGTCTTTCGCGACGACGAATGCCGCGTCAGAACCGACAACGCCCCGGTCAATTTCGCCACCTGCCGGCACATCGCCTACAATCTCACCCGAAAGGCCCCGGGCAAGGATTCAATCCGCCTCCGGCGCAAAACAGCAGGGTGGGACGATGAGTATCTCGCAAGCCTCATCGCCGCGTGATTAAATTCACCCAATTCCCCTGCCGCCGGCCTGAGCGTGGCTGAGCCGTCGCCCGCCGTTGAACGCTTCCAGGTTGAACGCGTCTAATAGGTGATTTTGGGCGGAAGCTTGCGGGCCTGCGCAATCAATTGCTCCACTGCCTTTTCCGAAGGCAACACGCGGACCAGCTTGCGCTTGGTATTTACGTCTTTCATGTTCTGCGCCAGCCGCGCCGGGTTGCGCAGCGCGAGTTCGCGAACCGTGGTGACGCCGGCGGCGCGCACCAGCCCGACCTTGGCCTTGCCCATGCCGGGAATCCGCATGTAGTCAGACACATTGGCCCATTCGAGCAATTGCTGCTCGCTGATGCCGGTCTTCGCCGCGAGCGCCTTGCGCCCCTTGACGGTGCGGGCGGCCTCAAGCAGCCCTTCGGTGGTTCGGATGCCAACGGATTTCAGTTTCGACGCGGTGAAGGCGGTCAGGCCATCAATCTCTGAGATTGGATATGTCATGGTACTCGATATGAAAAAGGTGCTTAAGCGAACTGACTGAGGCCCGGCGTCCCTGCGATGATCTCGCCGATCTGATCCGCTCCGATTTTGTCTCGGCCGAACCTGAATAGTTCACGGGCGACGTTCTGAATCTCGCCCATGCCCAAACCAAGTCCCATCAGCTTGGTGCCGAGCGCCATCAGGCCGCCGCCCATCAGCCTGCCAAGGCCGCCGCCGTTGCTTGAGGCTGCGATTGCGGCTTCCGCGCCCGGAATATTGTCGATCAGGGATTGAACTTTTTCGGCGGGCCCTTCGTTGCGGAGGAAACCCAGGATGATGCCGATGGTTTTTTCAGCAACAGCGTTATCGATGCCGGCCTTTGCGACCAGCCGCCCTATCAATTCGTCCATGTTGCCCCGCCTCAACCGGTTGCTTGCCGGATACTGTTTGTGAATTCATCTTGATCTTGCACGAAATGAATTACAAGCGATGACCGCATCCGAAAGCGCGATTCATAATCAATCACGCGCGAGTGTTGCAGCAATGCAAGCGTTGGCGGGAAATTCACGGCACATTGTCGCAGCAATACCCGGGCCCTCTGCAGCGTTCAGACGAAAGTATCGGGAACTGGACGGGCGATATTGCAAGATACGTCAGGTTCGTTCGCCGGTTTCAATCGGGTGGCAACATGCGGTATGATAATGGCGCTGAAATCCTTGATGCGCGCGAAGAGGCGATGCAATGGCGACGTCCGGTGACAAGTTGACCGATACCGCGGAGAGAATTTTCATCGGAAAGGGGGATCAGCCGGCCTGGCTGACGCTCGCGCTTGGAAATCGCCACGGTCTTGTCACCGGCGCCACCGGAACCGGGAAAACCGTCTCGCTGCAGGTGATGGCTGAGGGATTTGCGCGCGCGGGGGTTCCGGTGTTCGCAGCCGATATCAAGGGAGACCTTTCAGGCATTTCCGAAGTTGGGGAACCCAAGGATTTTATCGTCAAGCGGGCCACCGATATGGGCCTCGCCTTCCAGCCCGACCGGTTTTCGACGGTTTTTTGGGACGTGTTCGGCGAGCAGGGTCATCCGGTGCGCGCCACCGTCTCGGAGATGGGTCCGCTGCTGCTGTCGCGGATGATGGATCTGAACGAGGTCCAGGAAGGCGTGCTCAACATCGCGTTCAGGGTGGCCGACGAGCAGGGATTGTTGCTGCTCGACATGAAGGACTTGCGGGCGATCCTGTCTTTCGTTGCAGAACATGCTGCCGAACTAACCACGCAATACGGGAACGTCTCGAAACAGACGGTGGGAACCATCCAGCGCCAGCTCCTGGTCCTGGAAAATCAGGGCGGCGGCAAATTTTTCGGCGAGCCGGCGCTGGCGCTGAAGGATTTCATGCGCACCGACCGCGACGGCCGGGGCATGGTCAACATACTGGTGGCGGACAAGCTGATGCAGAGCCCCCAGTTGTATGCGACCTTCCTGTTGTGGATGCTGTCCGAACTGTTCGAGCAACTGCCGGAGGTCGGCGACCCGCCGAAACCCAAGCTCGTGTTCTTCTTCGACGAGGCGCATCTGTTGTTCAACGATGCGCCCAAGCCGCTGATGGACAAGATCGAGCAGGTCGTCCGGCTGATACGCTCGAAAGGCGTCGGGGTTTATTTCGTGACGCAAAACCCGATCGACGTGCCGGACAAGGTGCTCGGCCAACTGGGCAACCGCGTGCAGCATGCCTTGCGGGCCTTCACCCCGCGTGACCAGAAAGCCGTCATGGCGGCGGCGCAGACGTTCCGGCCCAATCCGAAGCTCGACACCGCCAAGGTCATCATGGAATTAGGCAAGGGCGAAGCGCTGGTTTCGTTCCTGGAAGGCAACGGCACCCCCGCGATGGTCGAGCGCGTCATGATCCGGCCGCCGTCGGCCCGGATCGGACCGATCACACCCGAGGAACGCAAGGCGATCATGGACATGAGCCCGGTGAAGGGCAAATACGACACCACGATCGATTCCGAATCCGCTTATGAGGTGCTGCAGAAGCGCGTGGCCGGATCCGCGACGGCCGCGGGCGGCGGGGGGATTCTCGGACAGATCGGTGCGATCGTCGGTACAATTTTCGGAACTGGGGTGAGGCGCGGCAAGATGTCGACCGGTCAGGTCATCGCACGGAGCGTCACGCGTTCGGTCACCAACCAGGTGGTCGGCGGGGTCGTCGCCGACCTCGGCAAATCGGTAGGCGGCTCGATCGGCGGTTCGGTTGGCCGCGCTCTCGTCCGCGGCGCGCTTGGCGGCCTGCTGCGACGGTAGTATTTCGCTGCGACGCGGTCTCCTTCCGATTCTTCGGAAAATGCGCAGCCGAGATATCCATCGTTGCGGGCTCCGCTCGATGTTCTTTATTTTGAAGACACAGTAACCCCAACCGACCGAGGGAAGATTGGAATGTCCACCGCGCCGCAACTACAACCGGTCCTTGATCGCATCGATGCCGATTTCGATAACAGCCTTGAGCGGCTGTTTGCCCTGCTGCGGATCAAGTCGATCTCGGCCGATCCGGCCTTTGCCGGAGATTGCAAGGCGGCCGCCGATCATCTGGCCAGGGATATCGCAACACTCGGTTTCGCCACCGACGTCAGACCGACGGCCGGTCATCCGGCGATCGTCGCCAAAATCAGCGGCGGGGCTAAAGATCACCGGCGGCCGCATGTCCTGTTCTACGGGCACTATGATGTGCAGCCGGTCGATCCGCTCAACCTTTGGCATCGACCGCCATTCGAGCCGGCGATTGCCAACCATGCCGACGGGCGAAAAATCATCGTCGCCCGAGGCGCCGAGGACGACAAGGGCCAGTTGATGACGTTCGTCGAGGCCTGCCGGGCCTGGAAATCGGTGACCGGGTCATTGCCGGTCGATGTGACCATCGTCATCGAGGGCGAAGAAGAAGTCGGGTCGAAGAATTTCGTTCCGTTTCTTGAAGCCAACAAGCAAGACCTCAAGGCCGACTTCGCATTGATCTGCGACACCGGCATGTGGGATTCGAATACGCCGGCGATCACCACGTCGCTGCGCGGACTTGTGTACGACGAGGTACGGATCAAGGCCGCTAGCCGCGATCTGCATTCCGGCATCTTCGGCGGTGGCGCGCAAAACCCGATCCGGGTGCTGACCCGCATTCTCGGCGGGCTTCATGATGACGACGGCCGCATCACGATCCCCGGTTTCTATGATGGCGTGAAGGACCTGCCTGCCGATATCCTGGCGCAGCGGTCGAAGCTCGACCTCACGGCCAACTCCTTTCTCAAGCCGATCGGTCTTTCGCTTCCCGCCGGCGAGAAGGGGCGCCTGCTGATCGAGCAGGTCTCGTCGCGCCCGACCTGCGACATCAATGGCATCATCGGCGGCTATACCGGAGAGGGTTCAAAGACCGTGATCCCGGCGCAAGCCTCGGCGAAGATTTCATTCCGGCTGGTGGAAGGGCAGCAGCCCGACAAGATCCGCAAGGCGTTCCGCGATTATGTCACCGCGCGGCTGCCCGGAGATTGCCGTGCCGAATTTACCGACCATTCCAGCGCGCCGGCCATCGCGCTCGACTGGAACATGAAGCCGCTCGCCGCCGCCCGGCGGGCGTTGACCGACGAGTGGGGCAAGGAGGCGCTCCTGATCGGGTCGGGTGCATCGATCCCGATCGTGGCCGATTTCAAGCGCACCCTGGGCCTCGACACGGTGATGGTGGGGTTCGGTCTGGAAGACGACAATATCCATTCTCCGAACGAGAAGTACGACCTGAAGAGCTTTCACAAGGGCATTCGTTCGTGGGCGCGAATTCTCGCCGCGCTCGCGGACGCGCCGACGGCATAGAAGTCAACGACATCGAAGCCGATGACTTCTGGAAAAAGAAAGACTTCTGAAAAAATGAAAACGCCGCCCGGAATTGGGCGGCGTTTTTAATCGAAGTGCAGAGGTCGTTGGCGGCGATCCTACACCGAATTCCGGAATTTTCAATTCTTGTAGCCGGGATCGAGCCGTTCGACCTTGCGCAGCAGCGCCGGCCATACCAGTGTCGTCGAACGCAGTTCCATGCGATCCGGATTCGAAAACAGGGTTTCGTTCTTGTCGATCACGGCCTGTTCGACCGGATAGGCGGTCGGGCCCAGCATGCGGGTACGTACCTGCATGGTGCAGGCCCGTTCCAGATGGTACATCCGCTCGAAGGCGGACGCGACCGAGCGCCCGACCGTCAGCGTGCCGTGATTGCGCAGCAACATGTGGTTCTTGTTGCCGAGGTCTCTTTGCAGGCGGGGGCGCTCGTCATGGTCAAGCGCGACACCTTCATATTCGTGATAGGCCAGATCGTGGGTGACAAAATGAGCGCTCTGGTTCAGCGGCAACAGGCCCTCCAGGCAGCTCGCCACCGCGGTGCCGTCGGGCGTGTGGACGTGAAGCACGCAGCCGGCGTCCTCGCGCACCTCGTGAATCGCCGAGTGGATCGTAAAGCCGGCCGGATTGATGCTGAAGTCGCTTCTTGTGAGCTGGTTGCCGTCGAGATCGACCTTGACCAGACTGGATGCGGTGATTTCGTCGAACATCAGGCCGTAGGGGTTGATCAGGAAGTGATGTTCGGGTCCCGGCACGCGGGCGGAGATGTGGGTGTCGACCAGATCGTCCCAGCCGTAATGCGCGACGAGGCGATAGCAGGCGGCGAGATTGACCCGCTGGGTCCACTCGGCCTCCGTCATTTCCGACGGCACTTCCTTCAGGCGAGCTTCCGCTGGTGACATGACTGGTTTCTCCCGATCTGTTTATTCTCGCGGCAAGATTAGCCCCGCGACAGGTGAGCAGCAAGGCACAGGGCGGGCGTGGCAGTCATGCCCAAGCGACAACGATATCTGCCTCACGGTGCCGGAATGGCCAGCAGGCTGGAAATGCTGCGTCCGCGGATATCGTAAACGCGGGCGAACACCACGCCATCGCGCTTGATTTCCACCATGACCGGCGCGAGCAGGCCTTTGCAGTAGAATTCACCCAGCGTCATCGCAAAATCGGCGGCGTGACTGTCCCAGCCGATGGTGAAATCCGGGCCGAGTGCGACCTGCGCCGGGCGTTGCGGACCGCACACCGCGACCTTCCATTTGCGTCCCTGCGGCGCCGCTTCCTGCCGTTCGACGAGTTGCTCGCGCAGGCCGTCGGATGCCTGTTTCAGCGCCAGGCCCCAGTAATCCAGCATAAACAGGTCGTCGGCGCCGCGCACCGTGCCGGCAATATGGTTGAAGTGGGTGTACTCGTAAGGATGCAGCCGGATCATTTCGCTGAGCGGCAACAGCAGGCCGAACGAGAAAACGGCGACCGCGGCTGGCTGCCAATGCCGGCGATTCTCTCTAAGCCAGTCCATTCCCCACGCGAAGGCCGAGCCCGCGAGCACCGTCATCGGCGGGATCACGAAGATGAAATGGCGAATGCCATTGTAAAGCGCCGGGCGCTTCAGCATGGCGATGGCGAGCGGCAGCGTTGCCGCCAGCGTCACGATCAGCAGGATGGTTTTGCGGCGTGCCGGGACATCGCCGCGCGTCAGCGCCACGAGCGTGCCGACGCCGCCGGCGATCGAAAGGCCCAGCAGCACTTCGGGAAGCTGCAGGGCGAACAATGTCGGCAGATAGGACCAGGGCATATCCGGCACAGATACGAGCGCGCCCTCGAACATTTCCTTCCAAGGCTTTTCGAAGAAGTGGGAGAAATAATTCAGGGCGCCGAACGGATTGCCTGGCTCCATGATCGACCACGGCCAGATCAGGCCCATGATGAGGTAACCAAGGATCAGGCTGGGCAGCAGGCCGTGGGCGACGTGCATGAAGCGCCTGGCGGCTTCGCGCGCCCCCTGGCTGTGGACCTCCGCCATCAACAGCGGCACGAAGCCGACCAGAGCATAGATCAGGCCAAGGCCGCCCAGGATGCGCGAGCCGATCGACAGCCCGGCGCCAAGACCCACGATCAGGATGGTCCGTGGCGAGGGCGAGGGGTATTCCTCGGCCAGACGGACAAGGCCCAATATCAGGATCACCATCGCAACCGCGAACGGCGCGTCCTTCGGATTCATGAACATGTGCCCGTAGAAGGTGGGGCACAGCGCCAGCAGCAGGAGTGCCGCCAGTCCGGCGAGCGGGCCACCGACACGCCGGCCCAGCCGCCAGGTCACGGCAAGCCCGATCATGCCGACGATGGCGCCGAGCAGGCGGCGCGTCTCAAACAGTTCGAGCGGGATGACCTTGTGCAGCAGGGCTGCCGCCATGTCGAAGCCGCCGCCATACATGTAGAGATTGGCGAACGACAGCGCGCCGGTGTCCTTGAAACCGGAACCGTACATGCGCAGCAGAAGATCGGCATATTCGGCGTGGGTGTAGTCGTCCCAGCCTAGCCCGTAGTCGCGAAAGGTAAGCCCTGCGGCCAAGCCGACCGCAACCAGCACCACGATAGCGAGGTCATCGATGGTCCGTTCCACCGTGCGCTGCGAGGGCGTAACGATGGTTGATGTCGTGATGGATGACATGGCTATGGTAACCCGGCGTCCCCTGTGGCCAGCGTTGGCGCTTTTGGGCCACGTTCCCCGGCGTCCATATAGCGCAGTTCCATTTCCAAGTAATTCGGAATTGTGGCGTAATTTCCCCTGATGCGCCGCAACAATCCCCTCAAGGTAAAGGTAGCCATCCGGGCACGCGAACGCGGCATGAGGACTATATTCCTTTTCCGGCGATGGATATATTGCCGGGTGCGACGCCTGCAATTGCTGGTTGGCGGTACGTGCAATATGACGGTATCGTAGCATAGGCGGCTGCGAGCCTTTCGGGCGAGGCCGAGGGGTGATTTAGATGATGGTCGTGTTGTTGATCGCCGGGATTGGCATTTTATTGGCTGGTCTCCTGGGGATCGGATTTGGAATTCCGGTCAAGGAATTCAGCTTCGGCAATACCCTGATCGTCACCGGTGTGGTTACGGCCTGCACCGGCATGATCATGCTTAGTCTTTGGGCCCTCGTTCGGGAGTTGAAGAACATCGCGCTGCAGCTTGGACCCAGCCTTGCGACAACATCGCGCGCAGAAACTCCCCTCCGGTCGGCAGCCGCAAGCGCCGCGTTGCGCGATCTGGCTCCGGAAAGCGACGGTTTCCCGTTCGGCCGCGACCAGCCTGGTGCTGCAGGCCCAGGCGATACCGAGCCGGCAGCGCCACCATCCGCGCTTTCTCCGGCGCCATGGCAGGACGAGGCCGCGGCGCGCGAGCGCGCGCGCAATGTGCCGCCGGCAGCCGAAGCCACGCCAGCCGTCAAGCCGCGCCGCAACCTGTTGTTTTCTTCGTCATCGCGGAAGGAGCGCGAGCGCGCTGAGGCGCGAACGACCGATCAGTCTGCGGCCGATCTTCACGTCCCTCCGCCTGCCGCGCCGCCGCCGCTCAAATCGAGCGAGGCCCCGCCGCCGGTGACGTTCGACGACGCCTGGCCGCAATCGGAACGCTCGCGGACCGCTGATGCGCCGCTGCAGCGGCGCAGCGGCCGCGCACCCTCGACATTTACCGAGCCGAACGCTGGCCCAACCGGTGCAGATCGCCATTCGCCGCCTGCGCGAAACGAGGAACATCCGCCGGTTACGGTTCTCAAATCGGGCGTCGTCGATGGCATGGCCTATTCATTATATTCGGACGGCTCGATCGAGGCTCAAATGCCCGAAGGCATGATGCGGTTCGCCTCGATCGATGAACTGCGCGCGCACCTCGACCAGCGTCCATAAGTAGGCCTCCACTTCCGCCGAACCCGCCTCTAAAAATAAGGCACCGTTGTTCTTGTCACTTCGGCGTCAATCCGCTCATATCTGACCGTAATGATAGTTCCGCGAAGCGCATTGGCGCAGCGGTATACTGTTCGATCCGCAAGGTTCCTGCGCGGTTACGATCTTTGAAAGGTTCAGGCCATGACCGACGCTGCCGGCAAGAATTTCATCGACCTGACCGCGAGCATCGTGTCGGCCTATCTCAGCAACAACCCGACGCCCGCTTCCGAAATTCCGGCCCTGATCAGTCAGATTCATGCGGCGTTGCTGCGGGTCTCGGGAGGACGGATCGAGACTCCGCAGGAACCGGCCAAGCCTGCGGTTTCCGTCAAAAAGTCGATGACCCCCGACTACCTGGTATGTCTCGAGGACGGCAAGCGCTTCAAATCTCTGAAACGCCATTTGCGGACGCAATACAACATGACGCCGGAGCAATACCGGGACAAATGGGGCCTTCCGGCCGACTATCCGATGGTGGCGCCGAATTACGCGGTGGCGCGCTCGCAGCTCGCCAAAAAAATGGGACTTGGCCAGCAGCAGCGGCGACGAAAATAGCTCGAAATATTTCCCGAAATATTTCCAACGAAGCGCCGGCCCGGGCGGCGATACCTTCGCGCCGGGGAGCCGACTATCATGAGGCTGCGGCAAGCGCCTCGCGGGCGTCGGAACGAATGCGATCGACCATGGCGCGCAGCCCATTGGAGCGCTGCGGGGTCAGATGCTCGCGAAAGCCGAATTCGTCGAACACCGCGATCGCATCGGTGGAAAGGATCTGCTGCGGCGTGTGGCCGGAATACAGCGTCAGCAGGATCGCGATCAGCCCGCGCACAATATGCGCATCGCTGTCGCCGAGATAATTCAGCACGGGCTCGCCGGCGTCACGGCGGTCGATCTGCTTGGAGAGCCAGACCTGGCTGGCGCAGCCCTGCACCTTGTTGGCCGAGGAATGCTCGGCGTCCGGCATCGGATCCAGCGTACGGCCGAGTTCGATGACGTACCGATAGCGGTCGTCCCAATCCTCCAGCAGCGCAAAATTATCCCTGATTTCGTCGATCTTCATCATGTCCCGCATTCAATCCCTTGGCCATATATAGGACCGCAGGCGATCGAAAGCGATATAATGGAACGAAAAATGGCGCTGGTTTCGGGTTCAATTTGCAGTCACGGCGGCGGGACGGCATGCCACTCCGCCACCAGATCGTCCGGTGTCAAGGTGTCGCGCGGCGCGGCTTCGGCGATCGAGGAGTCTGCATTCTCGATGCCGCCGATCGAGCCGGTATGTTCGGGCGTACGCTTGTCGGTGATGATCTGATAGAGCTTGCGCGCGCCGGCCTGGGCGCGCTGGCCGATGACGGTCGCGGCCTGGCCACCGACTTCACATGCCGCCGGCTGGCGCTTGCAAAACTGACTCATGTCCGACACGGCAGCGGTCGCTGCGGACACGGCTTCGGACGCCCCCAGCTGCGGCGACTTTTCCGATTCAGGCGTCTTGTCTCTTGGCAACAGCACGAGCACCAGCCCGAGCCAGAATGCCATGCGAAGCAGGAAAAACATCTCGCGACCCCGGCCGTCCTTCTTGATCCTGTTGCGGTTGATCTCGCGCAATCGGTCCTGATTAACAGCCGTCGATAAATCGCAAGTGTTTGCATTGAACTTAATTCGTCGAAAATTTCCGAAAAATCCGGCTGATTTGATTCGGTGTAAATTTTCGATTGATGGCGGCTTTCGTCTTCGGTCCGGCTCATCCACCATTTCGAAACCATACCGGTCCGCTCTGGAAACCCGACGTTCACCATCTGCATTGAATGGGCCGTCTTGGGACCCGCAAAAACCCCGCAAAGGCTCGGTCTTTGACCGTCGGCCCCGGGCGCCTTAGCGTTCGCTTAATTTCGCTCTGACACGGTGGCGCAACAATAAAGGGAGCGTTCCGGCGCGTCTGTTTGACGAACAACCGAGGCGCGAAAGCTGTGGCAGTTTTGAATATCATCCGCGATTGTCTCGATTCGCTGCTGCATCCATCAGCGCGATATGACGCGTTGACCCGCGCACGGCATCGCGCATTCATCGCGCCGCGGTTGCTCGGAAGCCTGGTGGCTTTCGCGGCATTCCCGGTCTATCTGGCGATGCGCGGCGCGCCGACCGCCCTTGAGGTCGCAGCATTCACCTGGCTGATCGCTCCCATTCTGCTGTCGTGGTTTCTGTCGCGTACCGGGCGCTACGAAGGCGCGCATGTGCTGTCGTCGCTGGCGATGGCGGGCATGGTGATGACGCTGGCAATGAAAACCGGTGGCATTGAGTCCTTTGCCGCGATCTGGCTGGTCGTTGTTCCGCTTGAAGCCGCACTCTCGGCATCACGCCGCGTGGTCGTATTCGCGTCCGCCCTGGCGCTGGTATGCGCCGCGCTGCTGATCGTTCTCGGGCATTTCGACATGTTGCCGGCATCGGATTCGATCGCGGCCTTGCGCGGCACCCTCACGGCCTTCGGTGTGGCGTCGGCGACGGTCTATGCCGCCGGGCTCGCATTCGGCGCGGAGTCGCTGGCACGCATCAGTGTGTCGCTGCTTAATGTCGAGGAAGATCGATATCACCTGCTGGCGCGAAACATGAGCGACGTGATTTCGCGCCATCGTCGCAACGGCGCGGTGCAATTCATTTCGCCCGCGGTGGAGACGATGTTGGGTACGCCGGTAACGCGGCTGCTTGGGCACGGTCTGTTCGACCGCGTCCATGTCGCCGATCGTCCGGCCTATCTCACGGCCCTCTCGGACGCGGCGCGCGACGGTGAGGCGCGCAGCGTGGAATTTCGTCTGAGAAGGGACGCGCCGCGCGGCGGCGAGCGCGGTCAGAACAATTCGACCGATTTCATCTGGGTTGAGATGCGTTGCCGGCCGATCGAGCAGCCGTCGCAGACGACGACAGCGCCTGAATTCGAGGTCGTCGCCGTGATGCGCGATGTCACCGACCGGAAAATCCAGGAACAGGCGCTCGATCTGGCGCGCACCGCCGCCGAGCAGGCGGACGCGGCCAAGAGCCGCTTTCTCGGCACCATGAGTCATGAACTGCGCACGCCGCTGAACGCCATTATCGGTTTCTCCGAAATGATCGTTCAGGAAGATGCGTTGATGCTGGATGCGGCGCGCCGCAAGGAATACGCCCAGCTGATCAACGATTCGGGCCAGCATTTGCTGTCGGTGGTCAACGGCATCCTCGACATGTCGAAGATGGAATCCGGCAATTTCGAAATTTCGCCGGAGCCGTTCGCGCCGCGTGCGGCATTGCTCAATTGCTGCAACCTGCTCGCATTGAAGGCCCGCGAGAACGGGATCGACCTCGTGACCCGCGCTCCTGAGGATCTGCCCTTCATCAACGGCGATCCGCGCGCGTTCAAACAGATCGTGTTGAACCTCGTCTCCAATGCCATCAAATTCACCGAGCGTGGCGGCATGGTGACGGTTTCCGCCGGGGTCGACGGATCGCGGCTGATGCTTCGCGTCGCGGACACCGGCGTCGGCATCGCGGCCGACGATCTCAAGCGGATCGGTGACCCCTTCTTCCAGGCCGGCAAGACCTATCAGCGGCGGCACGAAGGCACCGGCCTCGGACTGTCGATCGTCAAGAGCCTGGTCGGCTTGCATGCCGGCGAGATCTCCGTGCAAAGCAGGATCAATGAAGGCACCACCGTAACCGTCGTGTTGCCGCTGGCGTTGACGCCGCCGGCGCCGCAGCCTTCCAGCAATATCGCAACGCTGACGCCGGCGTTGCGATCCGGACCACCAAGCCAGCCTCATCAGGTGAAGAAAAGTGCCTAGACGCGTTGCGAAGGATGACGACATGCCGCGCCGCCGCCGCGGCGCGCGTGCGGTTGCTGTTGAAGCGGAAGCGGAGCGCGGCCTGGCGATGCGCATCCTGCTTCATAGCCCGAAAGATCTGGTGGCCGGCGTGCTGGCGTTCGCCGCAGCCAGCGCGATCATCGCCAACGCGCTGTTCCTGCAGGCGGGGCACCATCCATCGCCGATGTTCGGCTCGGTCGTTGCGATTCCGGCGGCAGGATCGACGCCAGCCAGTCCGTTGCCGCGTCCGCGACCGGTCGAGCTCGCAACCAAGCCCGCCGAGACCTCGCTGCCGGAGTCGAAGCCTTCTGAGGCCAAACCTGCCGATCTCAAGTCGGTCGAGATCAAAGCTGCCGAGCCGAGAGCCGTCGAACCCAAAGCGGCCGATCCGCTCGCCAATTTGCTCAAGGCCACCACCGCCATGCCGGCGACGGCCAATGTCCCGCGGCCACCGGCGCCGATTCCGACCGCGGCTTCGGCCTCGCGCCGCGTGGCGGCGGTGCAGCGTGCGCTCACGGAATATGGCTATGGCCAGTTGAAGCCGACCGGGACGATCGGTTCGGACACCCAGGCCGCGATCCAGAAGTTCGAGCGGGAGCGCAAGCTGCCGGTGACCGGGCAGATGTCCGATCGCCTGGTGCGCGACCTTTCGGCCATGATCGGCCATTCGATCGACTAGATCTCCTTCCGGTCGCTCCCAATTGGACCGGTTGCGGACGTAGGCGTCCCGGTCGGCCGGCGCTGGCTTTTTTCAGGAAGTCTTGGCCTGAAATACTAAAAAATATTGCCTCGGCAAGAATAGATGGGTCGCAACAACTGTATAGCCGGCGGCTTCCAGTTCTGAGGTTACTACTTCGGGTGGGATGCGGTGTTCAGGCGGCGGCCCTTCCGGCGAATCCGCCTTGAAATCCACGATGGCAAGGCGTCCATTAGCCCGCAACGACGCTTTCAATTTGGAAAAGTAAGCAATGCGGTTGTCGATGTGGTGGTACGTGTCGACAACAAGAACAAGGTCCACTGGCTCGGGAAGATTGGCGCCCTCGGCGCTCGCCAGTATAGGAACCAACACGCTCAGATTTTCATGGTGCGCACGCTCACGAAGGTGACGGAGCATTTCCGGTTCGATATCAACGGAAAATAGTTTTCCTGCGGGTACGAGCTTGGCGATCCGGACGCTGAAATATCCGGTGCCCGCACCTAGATCCGCTACACGGTCTGTTCGCTGCAGGTGAAGGGCATTCAAGACCTCGTCGGGCTTTTGCCAAGCATCGCGCGCAGGGTCGTCAAATGCCTTGGCCCATTTCTCGGCATCGTGAAAGGAGTGCTGATAGCCTTGGCCGTGTTTGTATTGAGTTGGCGGATCAGGAGCCGTTTGCGCGAGCAAACCACCCAGCCTTGCGCCCGCAATTACAAGCACAAAGGCGACAAATATCGACATCGTCACACTGCGCATCAGGCACCCTTTTATCCATTAGCATTTTGGGCAAAAATCGAACCCAGTGCTTTGATCTTGATCATATCAGGAAACCTGACCTCCCATCGTACGGGCTTAGATAGCTTACCGCATGGCCAGCCTCATCTATATCGCGATCCCGGATCGTGGAGGCCTGACATCGGGCGCCCATTGGCGCGATCTGTCAGGCTAAGCTGCTCTGCGCGCTCAGGGTGATTTGTTGAACCGGATCAATCTGATTTGGGTCGTCCAGTCCCCTTTGCAAAAATATTCCAATTCCCATTTGGCCCAAATCACGTCTACATCTCTCGCCATCCCGACCCACACAGAGGGGCGTTTCGCGATCGTCACGAACGTAGGTCGGGATGCGATGGACGCGGGCGGCGCTGCTGACGAGAGCGCTTATCTGCGGACGGCGAAGTCGTGTGGTCCTGACGCCCCGACGCTGGCGTCAAGTTGGTGAACGAGATTTCACCGACGAAGGTGGCAAACAAGCCCGGTCACCTGGGAGAGCGCGAAGGAAGCCGTTAAAACCATTGTGTGCGGGAATGCCGGGTGATCCCGGTGCGACCGTGGTGACTAACGCGTGTGTTTTACTACCTTACACACGCGGCTGTGGGTGCAACGGGCACCCGGCATTCCCCACGCCCTCCAGGGGGCGAACGATACAGGCACAACTCGGGCGCGTCGCCGCGGGAACGCGGAAGCGTGTCTTGCCGTCATTGCGAGCGAAGCGAAGCAATCCATTCTTTCTTCGCGGCTACATGGATTGCTTCGCTTCGCTCGCAATGACGGTGCCTTGGCTGTTTGAAAATCGAATCAGGAAGCCGGCGCCAGTCGCCGATCTTGCTCTAGCCTGATCTCCGGCGCTGGCCTATCGTCTGGTCCATGCGATTGAAATCCAGCATATGGGTGGCGGCTTATTTGCGCCGCTGCCAGACCGAGGGGATATTCGGTGCGGTGCGCCGGCGCGGCGCGGAGGAGGCCGGTGCGGTCTTTGTCAAGGTGGCGCTGCTCGATGGCAATGCCATGCTGTATGCGCCGGCGCCGCAGACGGTCTATGACGACAGCCGGCCGATCGAGCGCATTTTCGCGGCCACATCGCCGCAGCCGGTGCCGGAAGCATCCCTGGAGGAGCGGCTTGCGAAGGAAGTCCGGTTCGACCCGGATGTCTGGATCGTCGAGACCGAGGACAAAGCAGGGCGGCATTTTCTCGACCTGGCGCGGAGTTAGAGTGAGATGACGTTTCTTCGAAATCGTCATCTCACTCTAATTTCTTTATTTGAGCATGATCTCCGCGCAAACGCTTCGCGTTTGTCGCGAGGGAAAACCGGTACCCACTTTTCCGGATCATGATCTAACTTCCTGCGCCCTGCGAGCCTTTGCGCGGTGCGACACCCGCGTCCGGCGATTGCGCCGCCGGACGCGCATGAGCGGACGCCGCGCGTGCGCGGTGATGTTCGTCATCGTAAAGCCCGGGGCGGTATTTGGCGCGGGTGGCCGCCATGGTCGAGCCGCGCCATGCAGCCAGCATGACCAAAGCGGATCGCTCGCTCAAGCGGTCATACAGGCGCGACAGCCGGTAGACGGTGTTCACCGAGGTTCCAAATTCGGGATTGAGAAACAGCAACACCCGCTGAAAGACCGCGCTCGGCATGTCGAGCGCCCGGGCTGCGCAAGCCAGCGGCTCGCCGCCGGGATCGTTGACGACCTGGGCGGCAACCCGCGACGGCAATATCAACGTCTCGCCGAGTTCCAGCGTGAAGTTTTCAACGTCGACGGCGAATGCAGCCATTTCGAGCGTTTCAATGGCGCGTGCAGCGCGTGCGGCGGGAATTCGCGGCGAAGCCCGCAATGGGGTGTCGGCGAGATTGTGCAGGATCAGGGCGCGCTCGCCGGCGCTGGCGCGGAAAAACATATCGTTGATTTCGGCGGCATCTTTCGGCTGCATCGACATGTTCGATGCCATCCGCAATTGCGCCTCGCTCGGTGGCTTGGCCGGGGGCGCAGCGACGAGCTGCGCCGGAATCGCGGCCGCCAGCGGCACGCGCCGGTCGGAACTGGCGGGTTTCAGCCCTAGTCTCTGCAATACTTCGGCCGGCGTGCCCGGATAGATCGCAAGCCGCGCCCGCACGGCCGCGCGCGTCGCATCGTCGACCTGATCGATCAGCCGCGAGGTCAGTTCGACAAACTGCCGCGCTTCGTCGTCGCTGTGTGCGCTGGCCTGCACGTAGAGGTCGGTCAGGACCCGCAGCAACGTGGGGCGAATATCGACGCCCTCCCGGCGCGAGAGCGTCATCAGGCCATCGAAGCCAGGAAACAGCGAAGGTTTGGTCATGTCAGGGTACGCGACTGAGTAATCCTCGCGCCAGCCTATCTGTGTTGCTTTAAAAGCTCGTTAAGGAAAACAACCGGTGAAGGCCGCTCGCCATATTCGCGGCTTTCGGGGCGCGGCGGCGCACCTCGCGATCCGGTGCCGACGGTCGGCGCCCGCGACGGCAAATTAAGATGCCATTAACCACGTCCTGTTCTTAATGACGGCGTGTCGCCAGCCAAATCAGGTCAGAGCGGCAACCAGAGAAAGTTTGACATGGGTACCATCATTGAATTTCCGGCGGATGCGGCTTCGCGCCGGCTGGACGCAACCATGGATGGCGCTCCACGCGAGGGCATGGGCATCATCCTGATCCTCCCCGTTGTCCGGATCGAACGCGAACCCGATCAGACCAGCGGCGGCAGCGGACCGGAAGAGGGTACGGCCCCGGGCCGCCGCCGCCGTCGGCGCACCTGACACCGGACATTTGACATGCCGGAGACGTGTTTTCCGATCCGGACAAGACGGCGGGCCCTGATCCCGTCGCCGGTGCTGACGCTGTTGCTCATCGGCGCGACGCTCGGCGGCTGCAGCGGCGGCGATTTCGGCCGCACCCGTCAGGACTTTGTCAGCGACGACATGCATCGCTGGATCGGCGGCGAGGCGACGGGTAGTGTCGGCCTGCGTCCGTCGCAATTCCAGCTCACCGACAATGAACGGCAGCTTCGCGATCTCGCCTACCAGCTGATCGAGCCGCCGCATTCGCGCCCCGCCTGGAAGAGCGTGTTCGGCGATTATGCAACAATTGCTTCGCCGTGGCGGCAGAAGCCGGTGTTCGACCGCACCGCCTATGGGCGTCAGCTGATTGACGAGCCGCATCGTTCGCATGCCTCGCGCTACGCGCAACTGATCGACGATGTGCGCGACGACATCACGCGGTTCGAGCCGTTTTTCGCCAGCGCCGCGCGCGTGTTCGATCTCGACCGCAAGCGTAATGCCAGTCTTGCGCATATTTCCGAATTGTCGCCACGCGAGCGCGCCGACGCGGTCGCCCGCATGGAGGAAAACACCCTGATCGTGCAATGGGTGCAGCAATGCCTGGAGCAGCGGATCTCGTCCTACCATTGGGCGCTGGAGCGGCTGGTGCTGCAGGCGCCGGATAACATGGCCGCCGACGCCGATCGGCTGATCAGCGAGCTTGCCGCGCAAACGGCGCATCCGCCGGTCGCAGCGCAGCCGGTGATCGGACACGCGCTGAGCACGCGCGGCTGAGGAATCAGAACAATCGACCGCATTTCGGTCAACGCCTGGCTCGCGGTGGCTCCGCCTGCCTCGCCGGTGGTTCGGTCTGCACCTTGCAGCTCGATGCGGCGAGAGAAGCCTGGGCCTGCGGCATCAGGCCGGGCTCGGCCGCCAGCGCTTTCAAGACAATCAATCCGGTGGCGGTCGGAGAATCGATGATCAGCCGGTCGGCCGCCGTCACGTCCTCGTCTTCCGGCAATTCGGCATGCTGCGCTTCGGTCATGAGATCGAGCTCAATCACCTTGCGTCCGGCGGATCGGTCGTTGATGGCGTAATAGGCCACTTCGTTGCGGGTATAGAACGACACCGAGGTGTAGGCCTGACTGACCGGAACGGTGAGCTTGATCGGGCCGGCCGACAGATCGTAGCGGCAAATCGCCAGCGCGAACGCCGGATCCATGAACGGCATCGGCGCGTTGTTCGGATCTGCCAAATGGAGCGGGGTGACGGCGTTGAGTTTCGTCATCGGCGTGAGGCGCGAATAGGCGTCCTGGGTCGCAATGCGCGGCAACGCCAGAACGCTGACGAGATGAACGACGCCGCCCAGCAGCACGCCCGCGATGATGGTGAGCAGCAGGCGGATCATGGGCACCCCGCGGTCGCAATCGAGGGCATCGGCGCATCGCGCACGGTGCGTGTCGCGACCCCAACCGGCGTATCGTAAAGCCGGAGCATCAGCGCATAACGCTCGATGCCCCCGGTGGGTAGCCAGTTTCCCGCGCGAGACCTCGGTGCCAGCCGCACCTCGAACGAGCCGTCCGCTCCGCGGATGACCTCCTGGCTGGTAAAGCCGTAACGCCCCAGCGAATTCGCGACCGGACGTCCTTTCGAATCGTAGAGCGTCAAGGTCCAGAACCGGGCGGCGGGCGTGACGCCGCTGACGACCACGTCGCATCGACCGTCAAGCGGTCGCTTGCGGTCATCTGTCTTCGCCGAGAATGCGACGCCGTCTCCGGTGCCGATCGGCAGTTCGCCGCTGCGGGCGATGGTCGCGCGCGAATACGGATCGACATCGGCGGTGCCGGTCTTGGGGCGGGCGGTCCAGGCGCCGATCGTGAGGGTGCCAAGATCGGTGCCGCGCGTCGCGGTCAGCCATGTCGCGCCGAGGCCAACGACGGTGGCGAGGATCAGCGCCAGCAGGGTGAAGAATATCAGCCGCACGTCAGTTCTTGCGTGGCGAAGGCATCGCCGCGCCGTCCGGCGCAACCGCCGCGAAGCTTTCCGGGAATGCGATCGACTGGCCGGATGATAACGGCTTCGCAGGTTTCGCCGGGTCGGCAGACGAGGTTCTTCCCAGCGCCTTGCCGGCATCGTCGAGCAGTTTCTCTACGTGCACCAGAATATCCGCACCACGTTTGGTCAGGATCGGCGGCGGACCCGGCTTGATTTCCGCGACCTTGGCCGCGCCAGCCGCCGCGCTGGCAGCCGCTGGCGATTTCTGGCCGGCGCCGACTCCGGCGATCTCTTTGATCTCGACGCCCTGATGCGCCACGGTCATGATGTCGTGCCAGGTTTGCGCCGGCAGCGAGCCGCCGGTCATGCGATTGGTTGGCGAATAATCGTCATTGCCGTACCAGACCGCGCAGGTGAAGTTGCCGGTATATCCGACGAACCAGGCGTCGCGATAGGCGCTGGTGGTGCCGGTCTTGCCGGCGGTCGGAATGCCGTCGAGCGCGGCGCGGCGCGCGGTGCCCTCGCTGACGACGTGGCTCATCATGCCCGCCATGTCGGCGGCGACGGAAGCCGGAATGGCCTGGACCGGCTTCTTGCCGTCGCGGTCGAAGCGCCAGACCAGATCGCCGGCGCCGGTGCGAACTTCCAGCACGGCATGCGGTGTGACCGCTTTGCCCTTGTTGGGGAAGGTCGCATAGGCCACCGCATGTTCAAGCACGGTGACTTCGTCGGCGCCGATCGGCAGCGACGGCGTATCCGGCAGCGGCGCCTTGATACCGAAGCGGCGTGCCACCGCCACGATCTTGGCGCGGCCGATCTTGGCCGGGTTCGGCGACTTGCCGCCCATGGCGATCGACAGTTTCACCGGAATGACGTTGATCGAGCGGGTGATCGCCTGCGTCAGCGTCACCGGGCCGGAGTAGGAATGGCCGTAATTCTGCGGGCACCAGTTGCCGATGCAGACCGGGCCGTCGACCACGATCGAGTTCGGCGTGAAGCCGTTCATCAGCGCTGTCGTGTAGACGTAGGGCTTGAACGACGAGCCGGGTTGCCGATAGGCGTCCACGGCACGGTTGAACTGGCTGGCGCCATAGTCGCGTCCGCCCACCATCGCGCGGATGCCGCCATCGAGATCGGCTGACCACGGTCGCAGCCTGGGTCGCATGATAGTCGCGGCCGAACTGGCGCAACTGGTTTTCGATGGCTTCCTCGGCGCCGCGCTGCACGTTCATGTCGATCGCGGTGCGGACCACGAACACGCGTTCGGTGTACGACTTCGGGAACGTATCGACCAGCTTGCGCATCTCGTCGAACGCCCAGTCGAGATAATAGTTCGGCGAATTCTCGTCACGGCGGTCGACCGCATTGGCCGGATTGCGGCGTGCGCCGAACACCTGGCCCTCGGTCATGAAGCCGGCATCGACCAGATTGTCCAGCACCACGTTGGCGCGGGCGCGGGCGGCGGGCAGGTTGATGTGCGGCGCGTATTTGGTGGGAGCCTTGAACAATCCGGCGAGCATCGCGGCTTCGGCGAGATTGATGTCGCGCACCGATTTGTTGAAATAGAAATGCGCCGCGCCATCGACACCGAAGGTGCCGCCGCCCATATAGGCGCGATCAAGGTAGAGCTTGAGGATTTCGTTCTTGGTCAGCCGCGTCTCCAGCCAGATCGCGAGAAACGCCTCGTTCACCTTGCGCTCGATGGTGCGCTCATTGTTCAGGAACAGATTCTTCGCCAGCTGCTGGGTAATCGACGAGCCGCCCTGCCGGACACCGCCGGCCTGTGCGTTGGTTACCAGCGCGCGCGCGGTGCCGGCGACGTCGATGCCGAAATGATCGTAGAAGCGGCGGTCCTCGGTGGCGAGCGTCGCCTTGATCAGGTTGTCGGGAAAATCCTCAAGCGGAATCGAATCATTGTGCTTGATACCGCGGTTGCCGATCGGATTGCCGTAGCGATCGAGAAACGTCACCGCGAGATCGGATTTTTTCAGCCAGTCCTCGTCGGCGGTTTCGCGAAATGCCGGCACCGCCAGCGCCAGCATCAGCAGGAGTCCGCCGAGCCCGAAGGTTGCGGCTTCCGACAGCGGTTCGATGAAGACCCAGCGCTTCCAGCGGCCGACATAGAAACGGTCCATGAACGTCGAGAACCGCTCGTAGAGCTCGCGCGCCCCGGCCAAGGTCGAGAACAGCGTGGAATCGAAACGCGCATCCAGATCCAGACGGAGATGATTGATCCGCCTCTTCCAATCGTTTGGGATGATCTTGCGCACCCTGTGCCCTTGGTCAGTTCGCAGCGCTCTAGCGCCCGGATCGGGCACCGCCGAGACGTCTTGCTGGAATGTTGCGGCAAACCCAAGGCGCCTTTGCGCCATCGGGGGCCTCGGCCGTTTTGTAGCCGAGCAGGGGTCATAAACCAATGGTCGGACGCACGATTTTGATCGGGAGGGCTAACGCCGGGCGGGCTTTTGCACCGCCGCGAAAGCTTGCCGCTTGCACCCCTGCCGTCGCAGCCCCTAGAACGGCAGGGTTCGCTGCTATCCAAGAACGTCAGGACCCATGACCGTCCGCTCCCCGCCGCCCTCGGATCAAGAGGGATTCTTTTGGAAAACCAAGACGTTGGAGGAGATGTCCAGCGCCGAATGGGAAAGCCTGTGTGACGGCTGTGCGCGGTGCTGCCTGGAAAAGCTCGAGGATGAGGATACCGGCAAGATCTACTTCACCCACGTTTCCTGCAAGCTGCTCGATGCGGGCCTGTGTGCCTGCAAGGACTATGCGAATCGATCCGACCTGGTTTCGGATTGCGTGAGGCTCACGCCGGCCAACGTCCGCACCCTGAACTGGCTTCCGCCGAGTTGTGGCTACAAACTGGTGGCGGAAGGCCGTGATCTCTATTGGTGGCATCCGCTCATATCGGGCGATCCCAATACGGTGCACGAAGCCGGCGTGTCGGTACGCGGGCGGGTGCAGGGGACCGAGAACGAGATCGCGGACGCCGACCTCGAGGATCACATCGTGCAATGGCCGGAGCACTTGCCAAAGCGCGCCCGTCTCAAGAAGCGGCCGCGCTCCTGAAGACCATTCTCGCGCATCCAGCCCGCATAAGTGCCGTGGAAGTTTTCGCCCAAAGGCACCTTTGACGATCACGCGATTGCGATAACGCGTGCGCGGGAGGCACCCATGCATGCGACCCGCTGCCACAGTGAGGTCGCAGCCCCTAAAGTGTCGTCGAAAAGTGATTCCTCGCGGGGTTGCTCGCCGCGCGCATTTTTGAGCCAGATTACGCAATCCCCCATGAACAAATTCGAACGGCAGAGCCGGCAGCCGGCTGACCAACAGATATTGCCCGAAGCCATCGTGAACAAGCTGCGGCAATTGCCCGGCGAGGTCATCGATATCAGCGATGCGCCGCCGATCGCGCCGCGCGCCGCGCTGACGCCTAGCGAAGTAAGCACCATCCTGATGAGCCTGATGCTGACGATGTTTCTGGCCGCGCTGGACCAGACCATCGTGGCCACGGCGCTGCCGACCATCGGCCGGCAATTCCAGGATGTCTCCAACCTGTCGTGGGTCATCACCGCTTACCTGCTGGCTTCGACCGCGGTGGCGCCGGTATTCGGCACATTGAGCGACATCTACGGCCGCCGCGCCATGATCATCGCGGCTCTCAGCCTGTTCGTCGCGGGCTCGGTGCTGTGCGCGCTGGCGCCGAACATGACCGTGCTGATCCTGGCGCGCGGCCTGCAAGGGCTTGGCGGCGGCGGCATCATGCCGATCGTGCAGACGGTGATTTCCGACGTCGTGACACCACGCGAGCGCGGTCAGTATCAGGCCTATTTCAGCGGCGTGTGGGTTGCCGCTGGAATCGCGGGGCCGATCCTTGGCGGCGTGTTCGCTGAGCACCTGCACTGGTCGATGATCTTCTGGATCAACGTGCCGCTCGGACTCGCGTCGTTGGCGCTGCTGCTGCCGAAGATGGGCAAGATCCCGGTATTCCACCGCAAGCGCAAGGTCGACTGGATCGGCGGCGTGCTGCTGATGGCCTCCGCGGTGGTGTTCATGCTGGTGCTGACTTGGGGTGGCAACCGCTATCTCTGGCTGTCGCCGACCATCGCGGCGATGGTGGGCGCAGCGATCGCACTCGCATTCGCGTTCGTGTGGCACGCCCGGAATGCCGAAGAGCCCTTCCTGCCGCTGCCGCTGATGGGCGGAACGGTGGTGCCCTACGCGATGGCCGCCGGCGGTTGCGCGCTGGGCGCGATCCTGGGACTGACCGTGCATCTGCCGCTGTATTACGAGGTGGTCTATCATCTCAGCGCCAGCGAAGCCGGGCTTGCGCTGATTCCGCTAGCCGCCGTTTCGACCGTCGGCGCTGCGATCGCGGGCCGAACCATGGCGCGCGCCAGGCACTACAAGCGCGTTGCGATCATCGGAACCTTGTGCTCGGCGTTGGCGGGATGCGCGCTGGCGCTCACCGCGCTGCCGCTATGGGCCCTGCTGGGACTGCTGTCGGTATTCGCCCTGGGGCTTGGCACGGCATTTCCCGTTAGCGTGGTCTCGTTGCAGAATTCGGTGGCGCGCTCGCAGGTCGGCACTGTGACCGGCGCGATGAATTTCTTCCGCGCGCTGATGGCGTCGTTCACGGTGGCGGCGTTCAGCAGCGATCCTCCTGGTCGCGCTGGGCGCAGATATTTCGCTCGCCGGAGAGCATCGTGCCGCGGTGAATTCGATTCCTGCCACCGACATGATCGCCGCATTCCGTTACGTGTTCGGCGCGGCCGCGGCGCTGATGGCCGCCGCATCGCTGAGCATGATCCTGATGGAAGAGAGGACGCTGGCCGGGCCGGCCACGCCGGTGGAGATGGCGGAGTAGGGCGCGCGGCCGCGGCGCGCCGTCCTGCCGCTTTGGCTATCCACGAGCCGTGATTTGATCTAACAGCGGCCGCCGCACGTCGGACAATCAAGATCATCGACAAGGAGCCTGCCATGAGCAAACCCACCATCGAACAGACCCGGATGGGCAGCGAAGGCATCGCCTTTTGCATCGCACGGACCCTCATCGAGCGCGACCCTTCGCTGAAGGCGCCGATGCGCGCCAACCTGCGCAAGATGTGGGAGTTGCTCGAGGAGCGCGAGGACCACGGCGCCGCCGACATGGTCGACACCATGATCAAGGCGTTGAATGATCCAGCGTTTTTCAAGCCGTAACGTTGCGTCCCGCCGGTGTTTCGGAAGTTCGGCAGTACCGGGATGCCCGGTATATTCGACGAAAGATCGACCTTGGCCTTAACCTGTCGTTGAGCGTGTTCCTCAACACGCTGGCAACCAATGCGCCCTAGATTTCGCCTGCGTATTGGCACGGGAAAATCCCGTAAGGCGTCGACAGGAGTTTTTGAATGCGACGGCTGTTTCTAAGATTTGGGCGTGATGAATCCGGCGCCACCGCGATCGAATATTGCCTCATCGCCAGCGGTATCGCTTTGGCGATCATCGTCACGGTTCAGGGCATCGGCCCTCAACTCAACACCAAATTCACGTCGATCAACAGCTCGCTGAAGTGAGAACGCGCCGGTGATCGGCCGGTTGAAGCCGGCACCACCGCTGTCGTTTCCCGTTCAACGGCGGCAACAACTGACGGCGCCGCGAGGCTGGCCGCATTATCCCGCTTTTTTCGATCGGGTGGCCGTGCGCACCGGTCGCTCCGCCTTCTTCGGCGCTTCCTTTGCGCGCTTGCCGCTGATCGGCAGCAGCATCTCGCGCTGGCCGGGGGCGGCCTTGCGCGGCTTTTTGCCCTTGGCCTTTGCCGGGGGGGCGGACTGTTTCTCGCTGGTGAGGCTGCGTTTCAGCGCGTCCATCAGATTGATGACGTTGCCGCCGGATTTCGGCGCAGCTTTCGCTGTCGGCAAGCCATTGCGTTTTTGATTGATGAGATCGACCAGCGCGGATTCGTAGCGATCCTCGAACCTGTCGGGCTCGAATGATCCGGATTTCTGTTCGACGATGTGCTTGGCGAGATCCAGCATCTCCTTGGTGACCTTCACATCCTGGATGTCGTCGAAATATTCCTTCTCGCTGCGCACTTCGTAAGGGTAGCGCAGCAGCGTGCCCATCAGGCCCTTGTCGAGCGGCTCCAGCGCGATGATGTGCTCGCGGTTGGTCAGCACCACCCGGCCGATCGCGACCTTGTTCATGCCGCGGATGGTTTCGCGGATCACCGCGAAGGCGTCATGGCCGACCTTGCCGTCGGGCACGAGATAATAGGGGCGGATCAGATAACGCGTGTCGATATCGGACTTCGGCACGAACTCGTCGATCTCGATGGTGTGCGTCGATTCCAGCGCGATGTCGTCGAGTTCGTCCTTCGACACCTCGATGTAGGTGTCGGTGTCGACCTTGTAGCCCTTCATGATGTCTTCGGCGGCGACTTCCTCGCCGGTGTCGGCATCGACCTTGGCGTATTTGATGCGGTGGCCGGTCTTGCGGTTGATCTGGTTGAAGCAGACTTTTTCGGTGTCCGACGTCGCCGGATAAAGGGCAACCGGACAGGTCACGAGCGAAAGGCGCAGAAAGCCTTTCCAGTTGGCGCGGGGGGCCATGGGATACTCCGAAACGCGACAAACGACCGGTGACGATACCACCAGGGAACCCGGATTTCAAACTGATGGGGCCGGGAATCTCCTAACGGCGTTAACCGTGGCGGGCCGTGTTGGTTGCGAGGTGCACTGGCGCTAGCGCGGCCGCCTGCGGCTATCGGTGGCCCCCGGCATCGCAGACCCCAAGCCCGGAACATCGTCCGGTATCGGGCGTTGCCTTCAGACCTCGCGCCGCAAGGCGTTCACGACAGCTGGAATCGAGGGCATCATGGCAACCAGACGACACGGTCAGATCGTCGAAACCCCGACTGAAGCGCGCCAGGCCGAGCCGGGCCCGTCGGTGCTTGCCCTCCTGATGGTCTCAACCGGGCTCGCGGTGCTGATCCTCGGCCTCGTCTGGTTCGTGTTCTTTCGTACCTGAATCAGGGGCAGCGTCGATACGCCGCACGGCCACGAAAGGCAGGCCTCCCGGTTGATGGCAGGGACGGACTGGAATAGGACCCTCGCATATCGTGCCGGAAACGCAGCCGCCGTATGAGCCTGACTTACGTCATTCCGGATATTCACGGCCGATACGATCTGCTCAGCGAGGGTCTCGCCAGCATTGACGGGTATTCAAGCGGCGATGCCGGCACGATCGTCACCATCGGCGATTACGTCGATAAAGGACCGCAAAGCCGGCAGGTCATCGAACGACTGCTGTCAGGCGTGGCCGAAAGTTGGCGTCTGGTTGCGCTGAAGGGCAACCACGACGCCATGATGGCGCACGCGCTGCGGAATCCCTCGAAGATGGCTTCGTGGCTCGAGAAGGGCGGCGATACCGCGCTGGCGTCCTATGGCGGCGATCCCGCCGCCATTCCGCAGAGCCACCTCGCATGGCTCGACGGACTGCAGCTGATGCACGTCGACGACCACCGGGTCTACGTTCACGCCGGCGTCGATCCCGAGGTTCCGCTGGACCAGCAGAGCGAAACGACGCTGCTGTGGAAGCGCTATCCGAAGGGCTTCCCTGGCGGCTTCGGAGGACTTCACGTCGTTCACGGTCATGATAATTCGCCCGAGGGCCCGTTGATGTATGAGGGCCGCACCAACCTCGATACCCTCGCCTGGCGGACCGGACGCCTGGTGATCGGGGTGTTTGACGATGACAGGCCCGGCGGCCCCATCGATTTGATCGTGGTCAGGGGACCGCCGGCGGGGCGTTAGCCGGGCTCGCAATGTCGCCGGCATCGCACGCGCCGACGTCAATGTGGGGATGTGCTGCCCCATCAATTCCGGACGCCAGGCCAGCGATGCGCCGGTGCGAACCGGCGTTTGCCGGCCGCCGCCGCTTGGGGCTTTCGGTTCGGCGTGTTAGGCCTGCGCGGCAGCGGCCGACCCGCGTCCCGAGGGTTGGCACCGCGGCGCCCGGCGTGACCGAAACCGGCAAGAAACCGGCAGGAAATCGGCAAGGCGGTTGTGAAGAAAAAGTAATGTGAAAGTAACGAGGCGGTGTTGGCCCGTTCATAGCCCGTTCACGCCGGCTGGGCTCATCTTGCCGGCGGATATCGTGCAGTTCATTTGCGGAGACTAGCTTGCGCCTGCTCGTCGTTGAAGATGATCCCGATCTCAATCGTCAGCTGACAACGGCACTGACCGACGCCGGATATGTGGTCGATCGCGCCTTCGATGGCGAGGAGGGGCATTTTCTCGGCGACAGCGAACCTTACGACGCCGTGGTGCTCGATATCGGCCTGCCGAAGATGGACGGCATCTCGGTGCTGGAGGCATGGCGGCGCAACGGCCGTGCGATGCCGGTCTTGATCCTTACCGCGCGCGACCGCTGGAGCGACAAGGTGCAGGGTTTCGATGCCGGTGCCGACGATTATGTCGCCAAGCCGTTTCATCTGGAGGAAATCCTGGCCCGGATCCGCGCGCTGCTGCGCCGTTCCACCGGCCACGCCCAGTCTGAACTGATCTGCGGTCCGGTGTCGCTGGATACCCGCACCAACCGGGTCAGCGTGTCGGGCAATCCGATCAAGATGACCTCGCACGAATATCGGCTGTTGGCCTATCTCATGCACCATACCGGACGCGTGGTATCGCGCACCGAACTGGTCGAGCATCTTTATGATCAGGATTTCGATCGCGACTCCAACACCATCGAAGTGTTCGTCGGCCGCATCCGCAAGAAGCTCGAGGTCGACATCATCCAGACGGTGCGGGGGCTCGGCTATTTGCTGACGCCGCCAACGCCTGGCACCTGACCTGGCACTTGACCAAGGGTGTTGATCAAGCCCCGGTCTTACTGTCTTGTTCGAGCATGATCTTGTCTGCAAACCGGCATCCCTCGATCGGGCACGTCGCCCGGGGACATGCTTTCCGGGATCATGCTCTGATGCGCGGTAGTTCGCTCGCCACCCGCCTGTTCCTGTCCGCGACCGCGTGGGTGGTGGTGATCCTGATCATCACCGGCGTCGTGCTGTCGTCGGTCTATCGTGACGCTACCGAGCGCGCCTTCGATCGCCGCCTCAACCTTTATCTCCGCACCCTGATCGCCGAAGTCGCAACCCCTGACGAACCGCCCGACCATCAGTTCCAGTCGCTCGGCGAGCCGCTGTTCGAACTGCCGCTGTCCGGGTGGTATTGGCAGATCACTCGCACCGATTCCGAAAAGGCCGAGATCCGTGCGTCGCGCTCGCTGTGGGACAAGAAACTGCCGAAGCTGGAAGAACACGGCGCCGACCTGACCGCGGCCGGCATTCGTCTCGGCTATGTCGACGGTCCCGAAGGCCAGAGCTTGCGGATGGTGGAAAGGCCGGTCGATCTTGGCGACGACGGCAAGTTCCTGGTCAGCGTGGCCGGCGATGCCACCGAGATTTTCGACGAAACGCGCAGCTTCGATTATTATCTCGGCGGCACCTTCGCCGCGCTCTCGATCGTGTTGCTGTTGACCACGATCTTCCAGGTCCGCTTCGGCCTTGCGCCGCTGAAACGTATTTCAGACGCGATCGCCGACATCCGCTCCGGCCGCGCCGAGCGGCTGGAAGGCGAATTTCCCGTCGAGATCGCGCCGCTGGCGCGCGAGACCAATGCGCTGATCGACGCCAACCGCGAAATCGTCGAGCGCGCGCGCACCCATGTCGGCAATCTCGCCCATGCGATCAAGACGCCGCTGTCCGTCATCGTCAATGAAGCATCCGCGCATGTCGCCGATCCGTTCGCGACCAAGGTTCTGGAGCAGGCCGATGTAATGCGCGATCAGGTGGCGCACCATCTGGAGCGAGCGCGGATCGCGGCGCGGCTCACCGTTATCGGCACGGTCACCGAGGTCGCGCCCGCGATCGAGGCGTTGCGCCGGACCATGGAGAAGATCCATCGCGATCGCGGTATCACCATCGAGGTCAAGGCCGATGCGCAGGCAAGGTTTCGCGGCGAGCGGCAGGATCTTGAGGAGATGGCCGGCAACCTGGTCGACAACGCCTGCAAATGGGCGACGTCGCACGTGTTCATCGAGGTGCTGGTGGAACGGCCGGTCGCCCCCGGCGCGGGCCCGGTGTTGCGGGTCATCGTCGATGACGACGGGCGCGGGCTGTCGGCCGCCGAGCGCGCGCAGGTCTCGCGCCGCGGCCAGCGGTTGGACGAGTCCAAGCCGGGTTCCGGCCTGGGACTGTCGATCGTGGTGGACCTTGCGGCCCTTTATGGCGGCAGCCTTTCGCTCGGCAGCGCCCCGATCGGGGGACTGCGGGCGGAACTGGTGCTGCCCGGCGTGTGAGGGCCGCATCGGCCGGCCCGGCCGGCGCAGCCGCCGTGCCTTTAATTTCAGTATTCCTCAACGACTTCTTAACGCCGGAGCTTTTATATGCCCATTGGACGCGATTTGTCGTCCGTGCGACACGAGCGTGCACACCGGGCGCATGAGCCAGACATCGACCGAGCGGCTGAGGGATTATCTCGCGCAGCTTCCGCCGCAGGCCCAGGCGTTGCTGATGCGGGAGTTCGAGCGCGCCATCGAACGCGGTGAAGACGTTGCGGTTGCCAACTTCGTGCTCGAGCAATTGCGCAAGGTCGTGTGCGGAACCGAAGAGGAGGCGCGGCCGCGGACGGACGATCCGGCACGGCTGCTGTTCCGTCCCCTGGAGCCATTTCTCGTCGAAGGCAATATTCCGGTTCGGCCGGGTCAGATCCGCCGTGCGTCGCTGTTGTCGGTGTGGCGATGGCTGATCCGTGACGGCGCCCCCGACCAGGCGCGCGAATTCGAGGCGGAGTTGGCCCGGATTCGCGAAGCCGGAACATCTGCGGGCCTCGAAGCGGCGATCGGCGAATTTCAGGGCGCCGCGGCGGAGGCGATCCGCAACATCGCCACGCCGGTGCCCGGCGAAAAGCAACGCGCACTGGCGCGCGTCGGTCCTCCGGGGGTGATCGAGGACCTGCTCTCGATTGGCTCGGTTCTGCAGGGCCGCGAAGCGCTGGATACCCTCAACTATCGGCTTCCGAAATTCCTGCGGACTTTCGTGGATCCGCAGATGACGTCGATAAGCACCGCGCTCAACGTTCCTGTTCTGCAAACACCGCAACTGCTGCCGTTCGCGCTATCGCTGGTGATGCAGCGGCTGAGCGCGCCATGGCAAATCATCCGGCTTGCCATCAAGATGGCCGGGTCCGACGACGAGATCCGTGTTGCCGCGACGCCCTGCGGCGTTGCTGTCAGCATCGTGCTGTACGATCTGTCGTTCCTCGCGGCGAGCCTGCGGTCGGATATCAAGCGCGGCCATTTTGACAATGTCGCCGAGCACCTCAAAATTCTCCATGACGGCGTACGCGGCTTGCGCACCGAACTCGATCTGCGCAACGAGTCCTCGTGGGGCAAGCAATTGGCGTCGATCCGGGCGGAAATTTCCAATGCGCTGCAATCGGAAATCGACAGCGTGCCCGGCCGTGTTCGGCGTCTGCTGCGTCAGCGCGCCGACAAGGATATTTCCGCCGGCGCCAGGGTCGACGCCGGTGAGGTCGACGAAACCGCCGCGCTGATCGATTTCGTCGCGGTGTGCCGAACCTATGCCAGCGAACTTGCGATCAACGAGGTCACGCTACGGACCTATTCCGACCTGCAGCATTATGTCGAGCAGTCCACCGAAGCGCTGGTGCAATCGCTGCGCGGCGGTGACATCAAGACGCGCGCCTACCGGCAGATGCAGGTCGAGGCGGCAATTCGTTTCTGCGACGTCCTGTTTGGCCACGACTATGCCTCGCTGATGAGCCGGGCGGCCGAGAATGCGCTGACCGGAGAACGCAAGCCCTCGCGGGCCGGATAAAAAGATTGTGAAATTACGGAACACAAGGTAAGGTTGATATCATCCCTCCGAACGTACCCTTTTTGGTATGATCTCAATCATTAATTTCATCGAAATAGAAAACCGCGTCATTTCGGCGATATACCGGAACCTGATGATCAGGGCCACGGTGGTCCTCGTCGATAAGGCGAGCGGTGAGCAATTGGCAGATCCAGTCGCTACGATTGCGTCTCCGGCCCCCAACGGATCGCTGAGGATCAGGCTACCTCCCTCCGTCAAGCCGGGAGTTTATTATCTGAGGGCGCTGAACGGCCATGGCGAGGCTGCTGCGCATAGCGTCGAGTTTTGCGTCAACTAATCGGGCTTTGCGCAGACCCGCTGATTTGTTTGCAAGGGGCATTTGTTAATTGCCCGGCTTGCCGCCGGTGGTGTAAAGCGGCGCAGCGGCGCCTCGGTGTGTGGGCGTTGTTCCACCGGAAACCGCTTGATGACTCTGTGGCTTGTGTTCGCGCTGATGACGGCCGCTGCGATCTTCGCCGTGCTCTGGCCGTTGGGTCGCCGCGGGCGGCCGCAAGGCGATGGCAGCGAGACAACCGTCTATAGGGATCAACTGGCGGAGGTCGATCGCGACCTCGCCACGGGGCTGATCGGCTCCTCCGAGGCCGAGGCCGCGCGCGTCGAAATCAGCCGCCGTCTGCTCGCTGCGGCTGATAACCGGCGTGATCCGCCTGCCGCACCGAGCCTCCGGTTGCGCCGTTTCGCGGCGGTGCTGGCGCTGGTCGGATTGCCGATCATTTCGCTAGCGCTTTACCTCCCGCTCGGCTCGCCGCGGCTTGGCGATTTTCCGCTGGCGCAACGCACCCGCGCCCCGGACGCTACCCAGTCGCTCGACAATCTGGTGGCGCAGGTCGAAGCGCATCTGGAGAAAAATCCAGCCGATGGCCGCGGCTGGAACGTGCTTGCGCCGGTGCTGTCGAGACTCGGCCGCTTCGAAGAAGCGGCGCGGGCTTATCGCAATTCGATCACCTATGGTGGCGACAGCGCTGACCGCCGGGCCGATCTCGGCGAAGCCCTGGTCGGCGCGGCCGGGGGCGTCGTCACATCGGACGCCAGGGCCGAATTCGAACGCGCCATCGCCATGAACGCGGACGAGACCAAGGCGAACTACTTCCTCGGTCTTGCCGCCGAGCAGGATGGCCGGACCGCCGAAGCCGCATCGATCTGGCGTTCGATACTCGTAAAAGCACCGCCGGACGCGCCGTGGCGGCCGCTGGTTCAGGCGGCATTGGCCCGGGTTGGCGGTTCCAGCGCTCCAGCGCTGTCCGGTGATGCCATGGCTGCGGCAAAAGATATGAATGAAGCCGATCGCGGCGCGATGATTCGTGGCATGGTGGATCGCCTCGCCAGCCGATTGAAGCAAAACGGCGGCGACGTCGAGGGCTGGCTGCGGCTGGTGCGCGCCTATATGGTGATGGGTGATCGCGACAAGGCGAAAAGCGCGCTGACGGAGGCCCGTCAGGCCGTCGCCAATGACGCCGAGCGGCTGCGACAATTGAACGAGGGCCTGAAAGATCTCGGGCTTGACGGGTAAGCATGATGGAAACTGCAAAGCAGCTCCCGGATCGCATCATTCTTGAGGTAAAAGAGCACGCATGACGCGCAGGCAACGGCGACTGACAATGATCGGTGGCTCGCTCGCGGTGCTCGCGGTTGCGGCGGCGCTGGTGCTGAATGCGATGCGCGATTTAATTGTATTTTTCTCGACGCCGGCGGCGGTGGCCGAAAAGCATATTCCGGCAGGCAAGCGTTTCCGTCTTGGCGGCCTCGTCCAACCGGGGTCGCTGGTGCGCGGCGACGATCTTGCGGTCAGGTTCCTGGTCGCCGATGACAGGGCCACGTTGGCGGTTTCCTACAAGGGAATTCTTCCGGATCTGTTCCGCGAAGGGCAGGGCGTGGTCGCCGAAGGCGCGCTCGATTCATCCGGCGTTTTCAGGGCCGACACCGTGCTTGCCAAGCACGACGAGACCTATATGCCGAAGGATGTCGCCGACGCGTTGAAAAAGCAGGGCCACTGGAAAGACAGCTACGGCGCCAAGGCCGCCGGAGCCCCGGAAACGTCACGTGCGGCGCAAAGCCCGTCGCAGACCGATCGGGCGGCGCCGCGGGCGGATCGAGGTACGATGCAATGATCGCGGAAGCCGGACATTACGCACTGGTGCTGGCGCTCGGCCTGGCGCTGATCCAGTCGACCGTGCCGATCGTGGGCGTGCGTTGGCGCGATCCTGCCCTGATGAATGTGGCACGTTCGACCGCGCTAGCGCAGCTGCTGTTTGTCGGCGCATCGTTCGCAGCGCTGGTCACGCTGCACGTCACTTCGGATTTTTCCGTCGTCAATGTGTTCGAGAATTCGCATTCGCTGAAGCCTTTGATCTACAAGATCACCGGCGTGTGGGGCAATCACGAAGGTTCGATGCTGTTATGGGTATCGATCCTGGCATTGTTTGGCGGTCTGGTTGCGGCATTCGGCAATAATCTGCCGCTGTCGCTGCGCGCCCATGTGCTGGCGGTGCAGGCCTGGATTGCCAGTGCGTTCTATCTGTTCATCCTGATCACGTCGAACCCGTTCCTGCGCATTGCCAATCCGCCGATCGAGGGCCGCGACCTCAATCCGGTGCTGCAGGACATCGGCCTCGCGGTGCATCCGCCGATGCTCTATCTCGGTTATGTCGGCTTTTCGATCTCGTTTTCGTTCGCCGTCGCCGCCTTGATCGAGGGCCGGATCGACGCCGCATGGGCGCGATGGGTGCGGCCCTGGACGCTGCTGGCGTGGATATTCCTCACCCTCGGCATCGCGATGGGCTCGTACTGGGCCTATTACGAACTCGGCTGGGGCGGCTGGTGGTTCTGGGATCCGGTCGAGAACGCTTCGCTGATGCCGTGGCTCGCGGGCACGGCGCTGCTGCATTCCGCGGTCGTGATGGAAAAGCGTAATGCGCTCAAGGTCTGGACCATTCTGCTGTCGATCCTGACGTTCTCGCTGTCGCTGCTCGGCACCTTCCTGGTGCGCTCGGGCGTGCTGACGTCGGTGCATGCGTTCGCGACCGATCCGACGCGCGGCGTCTTCATTCTGCTGATCCTCTGCACCTTCATCGGCGGCAGCCTGACGCTGTATGCGTGGCGCGCTTCCGCGCTGAAGCAGGGCGGCCTGTTCGCGCCGATCTCGCGCGAGGGTGCACTGGTGCTGAACAACCTGTTCCTGACCACCGCCTGTGCAACCGTCTTTGTTGGAACGCTGTATCCGCTGGCGCTGGAAGTCCTGACCGGCGACAAGATTTCGGTCGGCGCGCCATTTTTCAATCTCACCTTCGCGCCCTTGTTCCTCCCTTTGATGATCGCGATGCCGTTCGGGCCGCTATTGGCCTGGAAGCGCGGCGATCTGCTCGGCGCCGCGCAGCGCCTGTTCGCCGCCGGCGTCGCGGCGCTCGTTGCAATCGCGGTGCTGTGGGCGTGGACGCGCGGCGGCAGTGCGTTCGCGCCGCTCGCGATCGGGCTCGCGGTATTCGTCATCGCGGGCGCGTTGAGCGATCTCGCCGAGCGGACCGGCCTGTTCCGCGTGCCGCCTCGAGCCGCGATGCGGCGTGCGCGCGGATTGCCGCGTTCGGCCTGGGGCACGGTGTTCGCCCATGCTGGCGTCGGCATCGCCTTGATCGGGATCGTCTGCGAGACCAAGTGGAACAGCGAATATATCGGATCGATGAAACCCGACGACGTCGCTGTCATCGCCGGCTACCAGTTGCGGCTGGACGGCGTAACGCAGCGACAGGGGCCGAATTATCGTGAAATGGTGGCGCAATTCGCGGTCAGTCTTAATGGTGAGCGGCTCAGCACGATGACGCCGTCGAAGCGCAATTTCACCACGCGGGGATCGACGACGACCGAAGCCGCCTTGCTGACGCGTGGCGCGAGCCAGCTTTACATCTCTCTCGGCGAGACCGCTGCCGACGGCGCGATCGCGGTACGCATCTACCACAAGCCGATGGTGCTGCTGATCTGGTTTGGCCCCGTACTGATGGCGTTCGGCGGCATGCTATCGCTGTCGGACCGACGGCTGCGTGTCGGTGCGCCGAAGCCCGCCAGGGCCGTGCGCGGATTGCAGGCGGCGGAGTGATGAAACGAATCTTCGCCTGCGTGTTCGCCTTGGCCGTGATGGCAGGATCGTCGGCCGCTTATGCCGTGCAGCCTGACGAAATCATGTCGGATCCGGCAAAGGAAGCGCGGGCGCGGGATTTGTCGCGCGAACTGCGCTGCATGGTGTGCCAGAACCAGTCGATCGATGATTCCGAAGCGCCGCTGGCGCGCGATTTGCGGCTGCTGGTGCGCGAGCGGATCGCGGCCGGCGACAGTGACGCGCAGGTGCTCGATTTTCTGGTGGCGCGCTATGGCGAGTTCGTGCTGCTGAAACCCCGGCTCGAGCCTCACACGTTCTTGCTGTGGTTATTGCCGCCGCTGGCGCTGGCTGGTGGAGGGGTCGCGCTGTGGATGCATAACCGGCGGCGGTCCAAATCGGCGACGGCGGAGGATCAGTCGTCGCGCCAGTTAACGGCGGAGGAAGAAGCGCGGCTCGAACAACTCATCGCGTCGGAACCGTCGCCGGAACGGCCGGTTTAGCCCCGCGCAAGTAGGTTGCTGGCCGCGATAAATTGCCTTCGTTACGCGATAAACCGTTTTCGCCCTGCGATAAACTGCCGCATTCATTCACCCCCTTTATTACCAAAGTTTAATTCGCCCGCCAGCGCGCCGTAAGGCGGAAATCCCCATCTTCAGAGGCGCAAGGTGCTCGCCCCAGCACCGTCGATTCTGGCTCTGGAGACTTATGTATGACCGACCGTCCCACCGATCTTTCGTCACTTCCTTCCTATCAAGCGCCCCGCCGCTCGCTGTTCTCTGCGCGCAAGTTCGCGTTGATGGCTTCGGTGGTGGCAGGCCTTGGGGTCGCCGTCTACGGCTTCGGCCCGTCGCATGGCCCGGTCGATATCTTCAGCAGCACCGCGCATGCGCAGGTCAACAATGAAGTGCGCAAGGTCGCACAGCCGATCGGCTTTGCCGACATTGTCGAGCGCGTGAAGCCGTCGGTGATTTCGGTGAAGGTCAATATCAACGAGAAAGTCGCCAAGGACGACAGCGGCAACGATGATTCACCGTTCCAGCCCGGCTCGCCGATGGAGCGCTTCTTCCGCCGCTTCGGCGGACCCGATGGCTTGCCGCCGGGTCTGCGTCCGCGCGGACATGGGGCTGTGACCGGTCAAGGCTCCGGCTTCTTCATTTCCGCCGACGGTTATGCGGTCACGAACAATCACGTGGTCGACGGCGCCGACAAGGTTGAAGTCACGACCGATGACGGCAAGACCTACAGTGCCAAGGTGATCGGCACCGACGCGCGCACCGACGTTGCACTGATCAAGGTCGAGGGTGGCTCGGACTTCCCGTTCGCCAAGCTTTCCGACGGCAAACCCCGGATCGGCGACTGGGTGCTGGCGGTCGGTAATCCGTTCGGTCTCGGTGGCACCGTCACCGCCGGCATCGTTTCGGCCAGCGGCCGCGATATCGGCAACGGGCCATACGACGATTTCATCCAGATCGACGCGCCTGTGAACAAGGGCAATTCCGGCGGCCCGGCCTTCAACACCGAAGGCGAAGTGATGGGTGTCAACACGGCGATTTATTCGCCGTCGGGCGGCAGCGTCGGCATCGCGTTTTCGATCCCGGCATCGACCGTGAAGAATGTAATTGCGCAACTCAAGGACAAGGGCACTGTCAGCCGCGGCTGGATCGGCGTCCAAATTCAGCCGGTTACAGCCGACATCGCCGACAGCCTCGGCCTCAAGAAGGCCGAAGGCGCGCTGGTTGCGGAACCGCAGGCCAACGGCCCGGCGGCCAAGGCCGGCATTGAATCCGGCGATGTGATCACGGCGGTGAATGGCGAGCCGGTCAAGGATGCCCGCGAACTCGCCCGCACCATTGGCGGCCTCGCGCCCGGCAATGCCGTGAAGCTCAACGTGCTGCACAAGGGCACGGACAAGGTGGTCAACCTGACGCTTGGCCAACTGCCCAATACGATCGAAGCCAAGGCCGACAATGACAATGATGACAAGGGTAGCGTAACTCGCGGGACCGATGTGCCAAAGCTCGGTCTGACGGTTGCGCCCGCCAACAGCGTTGCCGGCGCCGGCAAGGAAGGCGTCGTCGTCACCGAGGTCGATCCGAAGAGCGCTGCGGCTGAACGCGGCTTCAAGGAAGGCGACGTCATTTTGGAAGTCGCGGGGAAGAACGTGACCAATGCCGGAGACGTGCGCGAAGCGATCAATGCTGCGCGCGCCGACAACAAGAACAGCGTTCTGATGCGCATCAAGAGCGGCGGATCGTCGCGCTTCGTCGCAGTACCGCTTGCGAAGGGCTGAGGAAGAAACAGTTAAGGTGATGATCCGGTCCAGTCGGATCATGATCGGGAAGATGGAAGGTGTCGCCGGCATCAGTCGCCCCCGTCGACGGCTCTTTCCGGGGAGCGGGTCAAAAGCTCGCTCCCTAGAGTTACCTTCCGGTGGAATAATGCCCCCCTCTGTCGGAAGGCTAAAGGGCGGTGAGGTCCCCCAGCTTCACCGCCCGCTTTTTTGCCTAACGGAGAGGCGTCGGGTCGCCTTGCATGAGAAGGCCTACCGCGCCATGGTGACAGAAGGCTGACCCTCTTGACCTCAACCGACACCCAGATGCGCCTCCTGATCATCGAAGACGACCGCGAATCCGCCGACTATCTGGTCAAGGCGTTTCGCGAAGTCGGTTATGTCGCCGATCTCGCCAGCGATGGCGAGGAGGGGTTGGCGCTCGCCGACACCGGCGACTATGACGTGCTGGTGATCGACAGGATGCTGCCGAAGCGCGACGGCCTGTCGCTGATCGGCACCCTGCGCGACAAGGGCAACCGGACGCCGGCGCTGATTCTCTCGGCGCTCGGCCAGGTTGACGACCGCATCAAGGGCTTGCGCGCCGGCGGCGACGATTACCTGCCAAAGCCGTATTCGTTTGCCGAATTGCTGGCGCGGGTCGAGGTGCTGTCGCGGCGCCATGGCGGTCCGGCCGAGGAAACCACCTACCGTGTCGGCGATCTCGAGCTCGACCGTCTTTCGCATCGGGTGGCCCGCGGCAAGGACGAATTGACGCTGCAACCGCGCGAATTCCGGTTGCTGGAATATCTGATGAAGCACGCCGGGCAGGTGGTGACGCGAACCATGCTCCTGGAAAACGTCTGGGATTATCATTTCGATCCGCAGACCAATGTCATCGACGTGCATATTTCGCGGCTGCGCTCCAAGATCGACAAGGGCTTCGAACGGCCGTTGCTTCACACCATTCGCGGCGCGGGGTACATGATCCGTGACGGCATTCGCTGAGGCCCGGTAAGAGTAGGGGTTCGGAGATCATTGCCGCATTTATCCTGCCATTTTCCTACCAATCGTCGGCATAGCCTGCAGCCAGTCTTTCAGATCATCCCGGAGAATAATGGTCCGCGTGCCTCGTCACACAATGGTTTTGAGGAAACGGCCGTCACCCCGCCGGCACAGGTCCTCCGAGTGAGTGTCCATTTCCAATCAAGCGTTACGCCTCGGCCATCATCGCGAGTACGCGCTGCACGAGGGCGGGATCGCGATAAGCGCTGCGCGGTTTCAGCAGATTTTGGACCTCGGCGGTCAGCTTGTGGACGGCCGGATCTTCGGCGGCGAGTTGGGTCAGGGCGATACCGAATTTGAGCGCGCTCTCAAAGTCCGCTGGGCGTTGACCCCGCGTCTCGGGAAACACGAAGTCGAGTGTGGCGACCGCCCACGGCGTCTCGATCAATGTCTGCACCTCAGCGAAGAAGGTCGGCGCCAGCCCGGCGATTGGATTGCTGTCTCCGGCCAGTTTCCCGAGAAGCTTCTGGAGCACGCAGGCCTCCATGGCGGCCACGCTCATGCCTTGCCCGTAGACGGGATTGAAGCGGCAGATGGCGTCGGCGATAGGCAGAAGCCCGCTGGGGAAGACGTCAAGCTGCTCGAAGTGTCGCCGCACGCTTTCACGGAAGCCGTAGCGCGCGACCCCGCCAAGGGGCTCGGCGTGACTGATAGCGTTGTAGATCGTCGGCGTCCGTAGTGCCCGGGCGTAAGCCAGGAAGCCCTCTGCATCGCCGGCCGGCGCGTCACCGTGGCGCCCGCCAATGGTTGCCATCCAGCGGTTGTCCTCGAGCGGCAACATCAGGCCGCCACGGCTGTCCTGGGGCGCCTGCCCAAAGGTCATGACGCCCTTCCAATCGGCCGAGGCGTCGTCGGGAATGGCAAAGACGCATGTGGCATAGCCGAGGTCGATGCCAATCGTGGTTTCCTCCGGCAGCGGCCGGTTGATCGATTGCAGCAGAGCGAGCGTGAGGGCGCCACGTCCGGAGGCGTCGACGACGAGGTCCGTCGCGATCGTCTCGCTCGCGCCGTTGTCATTCTCATAACGTACGCCGGAAACCGTCTCTCCATTTGGTGAGGCCAGCAATTCCTTGACCCGGCAGCGCTGGCGCAGCCTGATGTTCGCGCGGCTTTCCACCCGCCGTCGCACGGCGCGCTCGATTGTCGGCCGTGACACGGCGTAGCTGAAAAAGCCGAGGTCGCGTTGCGGGAACGGATCGTAGCCCGGACGCTCCATGCGAACATCGAGACCGACGCGGAGCGGCACGGCTCCCACCCGCGCGAGATCCGTCTCGAATCCTGTGAACAGCTCGCTGAGGGCACGCTGACCGCTGAGCAGCAGCCCATGCACATGCCGCCCCTGTGGCGTCCCCGCGCGATGCGTAGGCTCGGAGGGCAGGGTGTCGCGCTCGAGAACGAGTACTTGATCAAAGAAGTCGGCGAGCGCCGCCGCGGCGGTGAGGCCGCCCATTCCCGCGCCGATTACGACGGCCTGCTTTCCGATCAGAGTTGACGACATCGCCCCTCCGCGCTGCGTGCTCCTCCCGCAGCAGAGGCGCCGACGCCCGCAGAGCATACCGCCACGTGCCCACGAAAGGAAGGAGACGCAATCTTTAAGAGCCAGTACCGGCTGGATGCTGCCAAGCGGTTGCCCTCGGACTCTGTCATGCGTTTTCGCGAAGTTCAGGACTCCCGGGGCATTGCGGGATTCTAGCTCCGCCCAGGAGGCGCCAACAAGCGGCCGGCCCACATCCACTCCCGGCTGAAAATAACGCACCGGTGGCGCCACCGCGCGGCGGGACGGGCCATAGCCTATGAGCTTCCTGGTTTGGCCGCACGGTCCCTGACGGCCGTTGCAATAGAAGGTGACGCATTGGAGGCGGTGAAAAAGATGATGAATTGCCGGCAGGGTCCACACTCGAAAGCGCGACCCTCTTTCTTCATGGGCTCTTCGCAAACCAAGCACCGAGGTGTCATTGACAGCAGCCTCCGTGGATGCCGTTCCGACGAGAGAACTGCGCGTCGCATCCTCATCTCAACAGTAGTGCTGGAGAACGCTCTCGCTAGTTATTCATAGCTGTTTGCGCGTCACGTTTTGGTATAGGTTGGCGCTGCGTTCTTTCTCATTTCCTTGCCACACGGAAGCACACGCGCAATGGTGGGGAGAGTGGGAAACCATACTTGAAGTCGTCCAGGTCGTTCGTGTCCCGCTCTCGCGGTCGTTCTTGAATTTCGTGAGCCGGCTCATCGAGCCAATGAAGTATCCGTGCGCTACTCCCATCCGGTCCCAGGCTCTTTCATACCGAGGTGTGGCAACAACTCAACCTTCGTTGGCTGTGCGGATACCTGAGTTCAATACATCTCTATCATACGCTTCCATAATCTGGATGAATTAGCGGCACGTACCGCCGTTAAGTCGATAGAGGAAACAGAGCCATGACGACGAAAAAATGCGGCGGCGCGGGCAGCCTCCACGTTGTAAATGCCTCACGCTGGCGCTCAGCGAGCCTCAATGCCACGTTGGCCCATCGTGTATCGTCGACGCGACGCAGCCTAAGGAGCACTTAGTATCTGACAGGCCGGTTGGTTCCAGCCCAGCACACATTGCGGCCAGGAGATCGGCATAAGAGGCTCATGCACATGATGTTTGGTGCCATGTGCCTGACACGGCACGATCGGGTCCAAAATGCAGGGCAAGATTGGTTAAATGGCGGCCAGCGACGAAAGACATTTGGCAGCCAATATGGTATCCATTTGTTGACGCAGGCCTGCGGCAGAGCCCCCGTGCAGGAGGCGCGGTTCTGCGCTGTAGGGATAAGGTTCAGGTTCGGGAGCGTATTGCGAGTGCAGGCCCACGGACAGCCAGGAAACGTCATGCCTTTCGTCGCGGACCGGTTACCGCTTCGGCTCGCACTCATCACAGAAGGCCGCGAGCGAGAGAATTCCTTGCTATCGCTCGGATCTCGTGACCTGGACATGACGACACCTGAACAGGCGGTTCACATAAGAAATCTGATGAAGTCGGCCGTGGACGAGGTAACCGTGTTCTCTGATTTGGCAGACTTTATCCAGCAGGCTCCCAAACTCCATGATGCTGTCGTATGGCCACATTGGAATGGTTCGAGAAATCGCAATCGCACCGGATATGCAGCAGCAATCTGCGAGATCTATGGATTGCGATACATCGGGCCCGATCCCTATGGCCGGCTGATTGCCAACGACAAATCTCTTTCCAAAGTCTTTCTCAGGCGAGCGGGTCTGGAATCGCCGGCGTCCGTCTTGGTTGCAACTCCAACGCAAACTGACCTGATCGACGCCCTTCGCGTTCCCGTGATCGTTAAACCCAATATGGAAGGGTCATCGATCGGCATCGACCAGGGGTCGATTTGCACAACGATGGAAGAAGCCAAAGACTTGGCGCTACGTAAGCTGGGCAACTTCCCGGAGGGAATAATAGTCGAGGAGTTCGTGTCTGGTCCGGAGGTGTTCATAAGCCTTGCGTTCGATAAAGGTGGGAGCTTTCGGTGGGGGTGTTCTGAAAGGATTGTGGGAGAAGAATCAAGTTTTCTGATGAACCATGTCTACGACTACAATCTAAAATTTTCGGGTGACCGACGGGTTGCGCTACGCTCCATCGAGTTTATGACCGACGAGTTGCTCTCGAAAATCGTTCAGCTCACCGCGGATCTCAGAGTCCAACTCATAATGTTTTAGGGTGCTGATCATGCTCTGGCGAGTTTACGCGAGAGCAACTTGACGCTGGCGATCATAAGCCACGCTTCGGCGCTTGCAATCGTTGCCTCGAAGTCTTTTGCAAGACGACGGTTGCGGTTGAGCCAGGCGATGGTTCGTTCGACGACCCAGCGGCGTGGCAACAATTTGAAGCCTTTGGCGGCATCGGATCGTTTGACGATCTCGATGGTCCAGCGGCCGATTGAGGCAAGCGCCTTTTTGAGTTTCGGACCGGCATAGCCACCATCGGCGAAGACATGACGTAACCAGGGGAAAGCACTTCGGATCAACTGGAGAAGCGCGGGTGCGCCGTCGCGATCTTGTACGCTGGCTTCATGCACGATGCCTGCGATCAGAAAGCCTGCGGTGTCAGTGAGAAGGTGCCGTTTGCGTCCTTTGATCTTCTTGCCGGCATCGAACCCGCGCGGACCACCAGCCTCGGTGGTTTTAACCGACTGGCTGTCGATCACTCCTGCGGTGGGACTTGCCTCCCGGCCATCAGCCTCACGCGCCATCATGACAAGATGGTGGTTGATCTTCTGCCAGGTGCCGTCGTCGCGCCACCGATAGAAGTACCGCTGCACCGTCGTATAAGGCGGAAACTCCTTCGGTAACAACCGCCACTGGCAACCGCTCTGAGCGATGAAAAAGATCGAATTCACCAATGCCCGCATCGCCGTCACACGTGGCCGGCCGCGACAATTCTTGCAGGGCATGTGGGGAGCGATCATCGCCCACTCTTCGTCGGTCGTATCGCTTGCATAACGCAGCCCATCTCGACAATATTTCGCTCGGGTGATTTCAGTCCAAACCATCTTGTGCCTCCGTCGTAGCTCGCAACCACGACTGAATCACAAACGACTGAAATCACTCAACTTAATTTTGGGTCAGCCTCTCAAGACAATAGATTTGCTTCGACTCGATGGCCGGTTGTGGGACGGCGAACTGCTCATCATAGAAATCACCCCCGACCCGCTCATGACTCCTTACTCGGAATTCTTGGGCACCCTCGCGCTGGCAGGTCATGAGCCTGCCCTGGTGATAAGGGACATCGTCGAGCGTGCGGCAGCAAGGAGGGGAGCCACTTTCGAATTGTAAGCTCACCAAATGGAGATAACTATGGGATCTGAAACGGAATGTCAGGATCCGATGCCGTGGCAGGCTGGTTTCGCTGACGGCCTCACGGGCAGGCGATCGCCAAGCGAAAACCAGCGCGCGTATCGCTCTGGCTACATCGCGGGTTCCGCGCGGCGCATCAGCCGGCGGACCATGATGGCCGCAGCGCTCGCGACCCTCGTGGTTCCGGGGAGGGGCGCTCTCGCAACTCTGGAGCCCGACCCGATTTTCGCCGCGATCGAGCATCACCGGCAAGCCTGGGAGGCTCTCAAGAGCGCGCCCCACGATGACGATCAGATGCGTTTGCACGTGGCAGTCTTGGCCGCCGAATCCGAAGTCGTGAACATTCGACCGACGACGACGGCCGGGGCGGTGGCTCTGCGCGCCTATCACCGCGAACATCGGTACCGCGAGCGCATGTACCCAACTCCCTACCCGGGTGAATATTGGAACTGGGGCAAAGGTTAGGGCCCGCCGGCGCCCTCGATTCGGAAGCGCGCCCCGCCAGGAAGGGGAGCGTGTAAACGGGTCGCGCTCCGACGCCGCGCGCTCGCGCGGCCGCTCATCATTGTTCGCCGTTTGGCTGAACCCACCACGCTCCCGGATGCGTTCCAGGCGAAACGTAGTAGCGCGGGCTCCCAGACGATCGTGAGCAACAGCGTAGCCGCGCCTGTCGCGATCAACATGGTGCTATGCTCTGACACGGCACAATCCCTCGCCCCCGGGCCGGGTGAAACGGGATTAGCGCCAGACCGCGGGATTGTGGAGATTGTCGATTAGTATTGGCGCGGCGAGGAGCTGTCGGTCATCGGAACAAGAAATTCCCCTTATCCTGGCATTTCCCAGAAATTCGTCGACGCCGGCAGTGCGCACAATCAACGGCAAAACTCAGTTTCGGATCATAAGAATTATCTGCTTCGAATGTATGAGGACGCCCGTAGCCAAACCAGTCCTTCCCCAAACATCGTCACCTATCAATCGTCTATGAGGGATATTCAGCAATCGACCATGCTGAGTCGGTCCGCGTGGAGCGACCACTGCGCAAGTCGTCCATGATCGCAAGATGCGCTCTTGCCACGCTCGACAGTGCGAACCTCTGTGAAAATTTAATTGTTAGCTACGGAAAAATATTGATTTAAGTCAAAGCCGCAAACTAAAGAGCGGAATATTAATTACGCGTCGACATCCGATGTCTGCAACATTTTTCCGGATGATTAGGAGCATTCCGGCGAAGCTAATCCATTATTGCTGGAACTTTATTTTCGGCCCGATATTTTCCCGGCATGCCCCGATATTTTCCCGGCATGCTGAGATATTTTTGACTGATCAACCGGATTTCGAGGGCGAACGCAGCATGGAAAGAGGCGACCGTCACCCTTAGCCACGTAGGTGCTATTCTTTGTGTCTGTAACAGAGGGAGAACAGAGACAGAGGGAGAAAGGCAATGAAAAAATTAACGACTATTGGATTGGCGACGGCGCTGACGCTTGCCAGCTCAGCGGCGCTCGCCAAGGGTGGCACGGTTAGTCACGAGTGTGATTCCTCACCTTCGCTCTGCGGTGTCACCGCCGGATCTCCAAGACTAGCATTGACATCAACGCCGGAGGCGCGGCCGCGGCAGCTAACAGTGAGTAAAACCCACGGGCAACAGCTTCATTGACGCCCCAGGGGTGGTGTCAGAGATCCACGATAGAAATGCAGTTTACGCATTGGGAAGGCGGCCAGCCTCCGCGACGAACATTGGGCTAGGCGAATTCGCTCGCGCCTTCAAACGTAGACCAACCCGGATATCCACTTTGCGGAAGCTGGCTGTTGTGCCGCGAAAGTGCAAAGAGCCTGGACAACCTGAGGATATCGGCTGCTGATGTCGCCTCCTGGGCACTTTGCGGATGTTGCAATCCCACGCGGCAATGTGAACATCGCAGCTTCGCGCAGATAGCGGTTTCCAAGATGACTCCAGCCCTGATGGACCTATAGGTCAATCAAGCCGCCGTCGACGAACAGTTCGGCACCGGTGGTGTAGGTGGCATCAGCGGCGAGGTAGAGGGCTGCGGCGGCGACTTCGGCGGCGGTGCCAGTGCGGCCGAGCGGAATGCGGGACTTGGCCCCCTCGATAAAAGCATCCTTCTGGGCCGGCGTGAACCCGTTCTTGTCCAGAATCGGAGTGACGATCGGACCGGGGCTAATGGTGTTGACACGGATGCCGCGCGGCGTCAGCTCCTTGGCGAAAGTACGGCCGAACGAGCGCAGCGCCGCCTTGGTCGAGCCGTAGATTGTGCTGCCGCCGAGACCGCCGGCCGCGCCGGCCGCAGAAGCCGTCAGGATGATCGCGCCGCCGTCCGGAATAATCGGGATCGCGTGCTTGAGCAGGAAGAATGCGCCCTTAACGTTGACATTGAACTGACTGTCGTAAAAGGCCTCATCGACCTGCGCGATCGGCGCGAACCTGGCGATGCCGGCGTTGACGAACAGAACGTCGATGCGGCCGTGTTTGGTCTTGACTTGGTCGACCAAGACTTTGGTAGCGGCCACGTCGCCGGCGTCCGAGACCAACACCTCGATCCCGGGCAGCGCCGCCTTGGCGGCTTCTACCGAGCGCTCGCTGGAGCCGGTAACGACTACCGTCGCGCCTTCGGATTGAAAGAGCTTGGCGGTCTCCGCACCGATACCTGTGGTGCCTCCGCTGATGAGAGTGATCTTGCCGTCGAGCTTGGCCATGAACGGTTTCCTGACTAGACTGGGTTGCCGTGCCCGAGAGATGGGGGGCCCCATGGCGCGAGCAATGACTCCGGCGGCCGACTTTTGCCCTAGGCTGTCGTGCGTTTCAATGCCTGTTCGAGGGAAGTCTCGGCATGAAAAAGCTTGCGGTTCTTTGCGTCGCCCTTTGCGTCAGCCTTTCGACCACCGCCGCGTTTGCCCGTGGCGGTGGGGGATCGCATCATTCGTCCGCAACTGGCGGCGCCTTCGGCACCAGCCCCGCCGCGCCTGGCACCAACTCGGCTGGCACGGCACTCTCATCGGGCGGCCGCGGCAATGGCCCTCAGAAAGGGCCGCTCCTTGGCACCAACCCCGTCATCGACCGTGAAGACGCGAAAGTTGAAAAGATGATCAAGTCAATTTGCCGGGGCTGCTGATCGGTGCTCAAGGCGAAAAGGAAATGACGCTGTCTCTATCTCTTCAAGACATCGCAGTGAGCGCGACGAGTTATTGCAGTCAAGCCATCAGGGCTAAACTCTTGAGATCATCACCATCTGGTGGGCGCGAACTTGCGAGAGACGACCAAACTAAAACCGAACAACGCGCCTTCACCGGCTACATATGCAAGATATTCGGGATGATGGCAAAACGTCTGCGACGTCGAGCAGACATCCGAGGCCCAGGATGTACCGACCGAAATTTGGTCGGCGGCCTCCCAAAAAGTAACGCCGCACCGCCAAGTGCTAGTGATAGGAAGAAGCCAAGAGCTGGCATGGCCATGTTCTCCTGGCGCTGATGATCTCATACGGCAAACGTCAGTGACGGCGCTGCACTCTGCCTGAGACGGTCGCCTGTATATCGACACCGCCGCTCTCGACCCTGATCGCGTCGTATGTCATGAGGGCAACATATACGATTCGGACAACAAAAGATGGCCAGATGAACCGGTCACCCAAAACGGCCGAGCCGTGGCATAAACTCGATGATCGCGATAGCGTGGCCGGACAGCGGCACCAGGTGCGGCCTTGGCTCATTGCCGCCCTTGATCTTCATCTTCTCGGCAGGACAGAGCCAGGCCTTTTTCTTAAAGTCGATCTCTCCCGGACGTGGAGGCAGAGGCCGCCGCCATCGGCGTAGGCGCCAGCTTTCTTAGTTTTAACTTGGGTGGCGTTGGGTGGCACGTTAGCGTCTCCCACATACATACCGGGTATAGGTTCTCGGATGATCTGAGATGTACTACCGTCACGGATCGTTATGACGGGAAGAGGGCGCGGGGCTATCGGTTTTTCGCCTGCGCCCAGACGATAGGGACTGACATTCGACGACAAAGGATGCGGCCAAGACCATGGTAAATAGCAAGATTTCCACCAGCAGACGACAGCGGACGATAGCCGGCGATGCGTCCAAAATGGATATCTGATCCGTGACGGCATTCGGTAAGCTCGTCCGCACCACTGCGTTCCGGTTGACGCTGGCCTACCTGTTTTTGTTTGCGCTGTTTGCCGCATCGCTGCTGGGTTATTTCGCATGGAATACGCGCCGGCTGATCACCGAGCAGATTACCAGCACGGTGAACGCGGAAACTGGCGAGATCACCGACATTTACGGCCGCCGCGGTTTGCGCGGCCTGGTCTTGACGATCGAGAACCGGGCGCTGCGCCCCGGTGCCAATCTCTATCTGGTGACCACGCCAACGGGGCAGGCCATTGCCGGCAATATCGGCTCGCTGGCGCCGGGCGTGATGGGAACATCAGGCTGGTCCGAAACCGCCTATCGCCGGCTCGACGAACAGGACACCGCCGATCACAGCGCACTGGTGCGCGTCACTGAATTGACCAGCGGCTTTCGGCTGCTGATCGGACGCGATCTGGAGGAACGCCGGCGGCTGTTCGGAATTGTCGCGAAAGCGGCGCAGTGGTCGATCCTGGTCGTGGTGGTGCTCGGCCTTGGCGGCGGCATCTTTGCTGCGCGGCGCGTGTTGCGGCGTATCGATGCCATGACCGGCACCACCCAGCGCATCATGGCGGGCGATCTCAGCGGGCGGCTGCCGGTCGGGCGCAGCGGCGACGAACTCGATCGCCTGGCAGAAAATCTCAACGCCATGCTGGAGCGGATCGAAGCCCTGATGATGGGCCTCAAGGAGGTCTCCGACAATATCGCCCACGATCTGAAGACGCCGCTGACGCGGTTGCGCAACCGTGCCGAAGAGGCGCTGGCGAAATCCGGCAACGAGACCGAATACCGCACCGCGCTGGAACGGACCATCGAGGAATCCGATGGTTTGATCCGGACCTTCAATGCACTGTTGATGATCGCGCGTGCCGAGTCCGGGCAGGCGCGTGACAATATGGACGACTTCGACGCCGCCGACGTTGCCAACGGCATTCACGAACTCTATGAGCCGTTGGCTGAAGACGATGGCATGACCCTCCGCGTCAAGACCATGCACGCGCCGCTTCACGGCAACCGCGAATTGATCAGCCAGGCGCTGGCAAATCTGGTCGAGAATGCGATCAAATACGGCAAGCCTGTTGCAGCCGCGCAGCCGCTGGGAGCGGACGCGGTCATCGGGGCCAACAACAAGGAGATCCTGATCGAAGCGCGATCCGACGGCGGCCGTGTGCTGCTCAGCGTTACCGATCACGGTCCGGGAATCCCTGAGGCAGATCGCCGGCATGCGGTGGAGCGATTCGTTCGGCTGGAGGCAAGCCGCACCCAGCCCGGCTCCGGTCTTGGATTGAGTCTCGCATCGGCGGTGGCGACGTTGCATGGCGGCGATCTCACGCTCAGCGACGCACGGCCGGGATTGCGCGCGACGCTGGCGATCCCGGCGCGTGCGGCCTCACGGTGACAGGCTTGCGGTTCAAACACCGGATGTGCCACAGAAGGTGGCATGATCTCATCCGCGAAGGGCGACGCGGACCGACATTGTCTGGCCGCGCGGTTCGTGGACGGACCGCATGTGTCCGTCCCCGACAAGGCCGAGCGACATCTGGCTGATTGGCTCGCCGATCTGGAGCCGGTGCAAAGGGCTGCGATCAGCGATCTCGTGACGCAATTTCCGCGCGCCAGAACCATTCTTTTGGGCATCGCCGAGGCCTCTCCCTATCTGTTCGATCTGGTTCGCGCCGATGGCAGGCGCACGATCCGGCTGCTCGAATGCGAGCCCGAGAAGCATCTGGCGCGATTGATCGAAACCACTCGCCGCGAGGTCGTTGCGGCATCCAGTGAAGCCGAAGCGATGCAACTGCTTCGCGGCATGAAATCGGAAGCAGCCTTGCTGATTGCGCTATGCGACATCGGCGGCGCCTGGCCGGTGATGCAGGTCACCGCGGCCCTGACCGACCTTGCGGTCGCCTCGGTGCAATCGGCGCTGCGGTATCTGTTGCGGCAGGAAGCCGCAGCGCGGCCGGCTGTCGCCGCCCAATCGCGATGCGCCCGAGGACGATAGCGGCCTCGTCGTGCTCGCGATGGGCAAGATGGGCGCCGGCGAATTGAATTATTCCAGCGACATCGACCTGATCGTGTTCTTCGATTCGGCCGCGCCGACGCTAGCGCCGGATATCGAGCCGCAGCCGTTCTTCGTGCGCGTCACGCAGGGGCTGTCGCGGCTGCTGCAGCAGCGCAACGCCGATGGTTACGTGTTCCGCGTCGACCTGCGGCTGCGGCCCGATCCGGCCTCGACGCCGGTGGCGATCTCGATCGCCTCGGCGCTCTATTATTACGAGCGGGAAGGCCGGACCTGGGAGCGCGCGGCCATGATCAAGGCGCGGCCCTGCGCCGGCGACCGCAAGGCCGGTGCGGCGCTGGTCGCCGAGATCGCGCCGTTCGTCTGGCGCAAGCATCTGGATTTCGCAGCGCTTGCCGACGTGCACGACATGAAACGGCAGATGCAGACGTTTCGCGGACAGAGCGAGATCGCGGTCGAGGGCCACAATGTCAAGATCGGGCGCGGCGGCATCCGCGAAATCGAATTTTTCGCGCAGACCCAGCAGCTGATCGCCGGCGGCCGGCATCCCGAATTGCGGGTTCGGCCGACGCTGGAAGCGTTGCAGGTGCTGGCGTCCAGCAACTGGATCACCTTCGAGGCGCGCGACCAGATGTCGGCGGCCTATGAGTTTCTGCGCCGGGTCGAGCACCGGCTGCAGATGGTCGCTGACGAGCAGACCCACACGCTGCCCGACGATGTCGAGGCGGTGGAACGCTTCGCGCGCTTTTTCGGCTATCAGGACCGCGCCGCATTCGCCCGTGATCTGCTCGGCCATCTCAACATCGTCCAGGGCCATTACAGCAAGCTGTTCGAAGGCGATCCGACCGGCACCGTGAAATTGCCGGCCGCCGATTACAGCGCCGGTCCGGACGATCCGCGATTGATCGAACATCTCGCCGCGCTCGGCTTCAAGAAGCCGATCATGGTGGCCAACACCGTGCAGCAATGGATGGTCGGCGACCTCCGCGTGTTCAGGATGGAATCGACGCGGAACGCCTTTGTCGAGTTCGTTCCGGCGCTGATTGAGGGCCTCGCCGACGCCGAGGAGCCCGACAATGCCGTGACCGCGTTCGACCGCTTCCTGCACGCGCTGCAGCGGGGCGGGCGGCTGATCTCGCTGCTTAGCCAGAACCGCGACCTCGTCGCGCTGGTGGCGCTCATTCTCGGCGCAGCACCCCGGCTCGGCGACATGCTGGCGCGGCAGCCGCAGATCATGGACGGATTGATCGATCCGCGCTTCTTCGGCGCGATGCCGGATCAGCGCGAATTGTCGGCGCGTCTCGCCGCGACCCTGAGGGATGCCAATTCCTATGAGGAATTCCTCGACCGGTTGCGATTGTTCGGCCAGGAAAGCCTGTTCCTGATCGGCACGCGAATCCTGTCCGGCACGGTCTCCGCCCAACATGCCAGCGACGCGTTTGCCGACGTTGCCGAGGGCATTGTCGATACCGTGCATGGTCTCGTGACCGACCGGTTCGCGGCCCAGCACGGCCGGATCAAGGGCCAGCAGACCGCGATCCTCGCGATGGGCCGGCTCGGCAGCCGGGAGATGACGGCCTCGTCCGATCTCGACCTGATCCTGCTTTATGATTTCGATCACGAGCAGCCGGACTCCGACGGGGCGCGATCGTTGCACGGCGCGCATTATTTCGCCCGCTTCACCCAGCGGCTGATCAGCGCATTCACGACGCGGACCAATTACGGCGTGCTGTATGAGGTGGACATGCGGCTGCGTCCCTCCGGCCGGGCGGGCCCGGTGGCCTCGCGCCTCGACTCGTTCGCCGAATACCAGGACCGGGAGGCCTGGACCTGGGAGCACATGGCGCTGACCCGCGCCCGGGTGATTTCGTCGTCGCCTGAATTTCGCGCCAGGATCGAAACCATCATTCGCGAGGTGCTGACGCGGCCGCGCGACGCGGTCGGCGTCGCCACCGACGTCGCGGATATGCGCCGCGCGGTGGCGCTGGAGAGGGGCGAGGACGATGTCTGGGACCTGAAATATGCCGCCGGCGGCATCGTCGATATCGATTTCATCGCGCAATACCTCCAGCTCGTTCACGCCGCCGACAGACCGGACATTCTCGACGTCAATACGCTGCATGTGCTCGACAACGCCGCGCGGCTCGGCGTGCTGCCGCAATCGGCCGCGGAAATCCTGCGTTCGGCAACGCGCCTCTATCATGACCTCACGCAAATTCTGCGGCTCTGTGTCAGTGACAAATTCAATCCGGAAACCGCTGGCGAAGATCTCTTGCGCGTGATGGCGCGGGCAGGCGACGCGCCGGATTTTTCGTCGATCGAGGCAAGGGTGCGGGAAACCCAGACCGAGGTGCGCCGGGTGTTCCAGGCAATGCTCGGCAACGGGCGCTAGCGAGGTTTCGGCACAAGAACGATCGCTGCGGAACTCTATCTTGGGTGAACTCAGCCCCGTAACCCGCTGCGGAGGGCAGCCGAAAACGCTCGGAAGACCCTATCGCAGCCTTCAGTTCTCCGATGTCACAGGCGCAGCAAGCCCAGCACAGCGGCGGTTGCAGCAACGAGGGCCAGCGCAATAACAGTCGCTCTCCAAAGAAGCTGCTGACGTGCAGCGCGCTCGTCGTGGAATGCTAGCCAGTCCCGGACGAAACCAGCCGGAATACCAAATATGACAGCGCGCCTGCCTGGATGATGGGTTTCGTGATCGGCGAACATCGCCCGTACATTCGTCAGGCCCAACCGATCAAGCTCGCTATTCCACTCCCGCGCGTGCTCGCCGTTGGTCCATCGGTTTTCGAAAGGAAGCCGGTGCGATTTCATCGCGAACCTCCTTCAAATCTCCTTGTCCCTTGGCTACTCCAATCTACCACTGTTTGCCGATGAAGGCCAAACCGATTAAACTCAGCGCAGTACCGACGGGGATGGAGTTCCCCGATACCCGCCCGTCGTGGGCTGATGACTCCTACCGCGTTTTGGCGCGGTGGGAGTGTGCCTCCACCGCCCGGGTGGATTTTCACTTGTTGCCGCCCGCACCCATGGCCATGACCGAGCCGGCGATCCTCGCCGGCCCAAAGACGAGGCGGGACAATGACACAAGTATGAACTCTTGCGGCCTTATGGCTGGGGTTGGCGCTTGTCGCGACCCTTCTTTCGATCTGGCTTCGCATCGCAACAGCCTTGTCCGAAATCGTGGTCGGGACCATCGCGCAGCTGGTGATAGGCGCTGTGATTGGGCAGACAGTGCTCGGGACCAGCGAGTTATGGATCACATTCCTGTCGGGCGCGGGTGCGATCGTCCTGACATTCCTCGCGGGCGCTGAGCTGGATCCGACCGTTTTTCGCGCCAAGTGGCGTGAGGCATCGGCGATCGGGCTTGTTGGTTTTGCCGCGCCGTTCCTGGGCTGCACGGCGGCCGCGTATTATCTGTTGGGCTGGGGGCCGCAGCAAAGCTGGCTGGCGGGAGTAGCCATGTCCACGACGTCGGTGGCCGTCGTCTATGCCGTCATGCTCGAGTTTGGATTAAATAAAACCGACTACGGAAAAGCCCTTCTTGCCGCCTGTTTCATCAACGATCTGGCCACGGTTCTGGCGCTCGGCATCATCTTTGCGCCATTCACGGTCAAGACGCTGGTTTTCGCGGGCGGCTCCATCGCTGTATTTTCGTTTCTGCCCTGGCTGACGCCGCGCTTCTTTAGGAAATACGGCAATAGGCCTTCCGAGCTGGAAGCGAAATACCTGCTGCTTTGCCTGTTCGGGCTTGGCGCGCTAGCGAGCTGGGCTGACAGCGAGGCGGTATTGCCCGCCTACATCGTCGGCATGGTTCTCGCCGGCACCGTCGGCAAGGACCACGTCCTGGTCCGCCGCTTGAGAACCCTGACCTTCGGCCTGCTGACGCCGTTCTATTTCATCCGTGCGGGATCGTTCGTCTCGATTCCCGCGCTGCTCGCAGCACCGCTCGCGTTCTTCGTCTTGCTCAGCGCCAAGATGCTCACCAAGTTCGTCGGCGTCTATCCGGTGACGCGCCTTTACAAGTCGCCTCAGGGCGAAGCGATGTACACGACCTTGCTGATGTCCACAGGTCTGACCTTTGGCACGATTTCCGCGCTGTTTGGTCTGTCCCACCAGATCATCAACCAGCGGCAATACTCGGTACTTGTGGCCTGCGTGGTCGGCAGCGCGGTGATTCCGACTTTGTTGGCTAACGCCTTTTATCTGCCAGGGCATTTACTGCCGAAGGACGAAGCAAGTGGTGAGGAAGTCCTCTCTGGCGACGGTCGCATCGGACCCGTACAACCAAAAGCCGCGGTATAGCCTGAGGTCGATCTGGCCTTGATCGCTCTGGCCGCAGATGCGCCGAACACCGCTTCACTAGGTTCTTGCGGCTGGAAGAGCCACGGCGGTCCGCGCGGCGGAACTGGACCGATACGCGGCCAGCGTTAGTTCCTGGGTGATCGCTTCGCGCATCGCGACGATGGTCGGAAGACGGAGCCGCTGCTTGGCCAAGGCATGTGAGGGCGCGTTGAGACGGCGTAGCGCTGACACAGCGTCATCGATCGTATGTTCAAGTTCGGTTGCGGGGACCACCCGGTCCAGAAATCCTGCGACGACCGCATCATCCGGCTCGAACATTTCTCCCAATGTGACGGTTCGGCTGAGCCAGGCCGGGTGAACGCGGCTGCGCGCGAGCTCGATGGCAAATCCGGGCGGCGAGATGCCAATCGCGACTTCGTTGAGGCCCATGCGGTGCTTTCCTTTCGCACCAATGCGCATATCGCACGCCAGCAGGAGAAACGTCCCCATCGGAAATGCGTGGCCTTGCGTTATTCCGATCGTGGGGAAGGGGTGAGACATCAGGTGCAAGGCAAGCTCTGCGCCGGTCTTTACCATTTCGAGACTGCGCTCAACATCATTGGCGGCAAAAACCTTGAGGTCGAAACCCGCAGAAAAGATATCCTTGCGTCCGGAGCGCAGTACGACGATGGCCTGATCTTTTTCCGCTTGCCGGAATGCCGCGCCGAGGTCTTGCAGCATAGCTATGGACATAACGTTCACCTTGCCGTCGTCCATCGTGATCGTGGCGACGCCCTCGGCAAGGCGGTAGGCGATACGGTCTGACATTTTGCGCTCCATGCACGGTTTCAGCGCGACGTTGACGGCCTGATGTAGACCACTCAATATAGATTTCTGCGAAATCTTCAGGGGAGGATGTTGTGCCCGCCGTTCCCAAGCATCGAAAGCCGATCGTGGACGCCGCGGTCACTTTGTTTCGACGACAAGGCTATGCAGGCACCGGCCTGAATGACATCGTCGATATCAGTGGAGCCCCCAAGGGATCGCTTTATCATTACTTTCCCGCCGGAAAAGCCTCGATAGCTGTCGCCGCGGTTGAGGAAGCGGGCAGGCGCGTGGCGGAGACGATGACGGCGCTCGCAACCGAAACGCGATCGACAGCGGACCTGCTGCGAGCCCATGCGCGGCTTCTATCCGGATGGTTGCGGAAGTCCGGATTTAGGGACGGTTGTCCGATAACAACTGTTCTGCTGGAACTTGCGCCGACGGATCGAGGGGTAGCCGAGTCCGGCCGGAAAGCCTATGCCGCCCGGATTGACGTCCTCAAACGAAAGCTGACGAGCGACGGATTTTCACCGGCTAGTACCGGACGTCTCGCCATCTTGTGCGTTTCGGCGCTACAAGGAGCTCTCATCCAGGCGCGCGTCGAACGAAGCGGCGCGCCGATCGAAACGGCGGCGGAAGAACTGGCGAAAATGCTGGAAAACACTCTCGCCCGCAGCCCTGATGATTCCAGATAACACGGCTCGCCGGCAATCGTTTTGATCGGGCGATAGACTTGCGCGGTCGCGTCGCGCCGAACATGATGTGGGTCGCCAGTCCAACGACGCCGAACACTGATTGTCAAAAGGCCCGAGAGAGGGACAAGCCCCATGCCCATCGAAAATGTCGCCGACCTTGTCGCCGAAACATTGATTCAGGCCGGTGTGAAGCGTGTCTTTGCCGCGGTGACGAGGTTCTCGATTTGGCGAAAACCAATCTGTTGTCGCGCTGACTTTTTGTGTCGCCCGCTTTTCGTCTTCCTGACCAACGATCGAAGCCATGATCCGTGCTCTCGCTTTGCTGCTCGCCTGCCAACTCGCCGGTGAAATATTGACGCGGGCGCTGGGCCTGGCGGTGCCCGGCCCGGTGATCGGTCTTGCGCTGCTCGCGGTGCTTGCGGTGGTCTATGCCCGCATCGTGGGGGCGGAGATCGCTGCCATCGAGAAAACCGATCTCGGTGTCACGGCGTCAGCGCTGCTCGGCTCGCTGGGGCTGCTGTTCGTTCCGGCGGGGGTAGGCATCGTCCAGCAATTGCCGCTGATCGGCAGCTATGCGTTCCCGATCTTTGTCGCGCTACTGATCTCGACCGTGCTGACCCTCATCGTCACGGTCTACGTCTTCATCTTGGTGAAGCGCGCGATCACGCGGGGCGCGCCCGTGGACGGCGGCTCATGACCCATCCGTTTTCGATCTGGGTCTATCTCTCGGCGACGCCGCTGCTCTGGCTGGCGTTGACGCTGGTGGCATGGATTGCGGCGGATGCCATCGCGCGGGCCTGCGGTCGTCATCCGCTGGTCAATCCCGTGCTGATCGCCATTGCTATGGTCGGCGGCGTTCTGGTGGCGACCGGCACGCCCTACCAGACCTATTTCGAGGGCGCGCAATTCGTGCACTTCCTGCTGGGTCCGGCCACCGTCGCCATCGCGGTGCCGCTGGTTCGCCACCTGACGTTGGTCCGCGCCAATATCGTGCCGATGATGGTCGCGTTGTTGGCCGGCGCGGTGACAGCGGTTGTTTCCGTCGTCGCGGTGGCCGCCGCGTTCGGCGTGCCCCGCGAAATTCTGGTATCGCTGGCGCCGAAATCGGTAACGGCCGGCATCGCCATGGCGATATCGGAGAGCATGGGCGGCCGGCCGGCGCTGACGGCCGTCCTGGTAATCGCAACCGGCGTCATGGGCGCGGTTATCGTCACCCCGCTGATGAACGCGCTCAAGATCACCGACTACGCCGCCCGCGGGTTTGCGGTTGGCCTGGCGTCGCACGGCATCGGTACCGCGCGCGCATTCGCGGTAGACGAAATCGCCGGCACCTTCGCCGGCATCGCGATGGGCCTCAATGGCGTCGCCACCTCGCTTATTGTGCCGCTTCTGCTTCGGTGGCTTTAGGGTCGTCGGCTCTTATTCAATCAGAACCGATCGTGGTCTAGTTGGCCGGGTTCAGCGCCCAAGCGCTCTGCAGCGGCCGGGAAGGTGTACCCATCTTCAGCGGCACAGGCGTCGAATCTTCCCCGCCATTTTTCCCGGGAACCGGAAACGCGTAGCCGACAATTGCTTTGAGGACAAATCGATCTGATCCTGTCGTGAAGCCGTAGCCTGCACCAAGTTCCACGTCGACTTTGCCGACCTTGAAATCGGTGACGGCGAACAATTGCTGACTTTGCTGTTGCAGCGGCAGGAAGCTTCCGATCTTGCCGAAGTCCGCATAATATTCGAGACCGATGAAGCGATCTTCTCCGAGATTGCGGGCAAGTCGCACAGCCGGTGCGAAATCGGCTTCTCCGCCGGGCCCGAAACTTACGTCGACAATCGGGTTGACGATGAATTCCCACTCCGAATTACGCACCCCGATGATCGGCCTGATTTCGAGCCCCCAGGGGGTCGAGGCGAACCGCGGCAATTCATAGCCAAGTTCAAAATTGACTCCGTAGAAAAAGCTTCGTTTAGCGGCGTCCGGAACGACGAACAGGCTGCGGATCTTGGCGCCGTCTGAAAGGAATTGACCGTCACCGCTGACGCCGAACGGCAGATAGAAGCCGGCTTCCCACCAGTCGGTCAGGCCATAGGCGAATTCCGGGGTGCCCTGAAGGGCATGGTTCGATGAAAAGCCGCCCGGCACTACTGGCTGGTTTTGCCCGATGCCGGCATAGTTCAGATGCTGTTCATACGTCCACTGCCCAACGCCAGCGATCTCGGCGTTGTAGACCTGTATTTCGTCATGCACCTGATCGGCGCCGAATGCGGTGCCGGTGAAGAAAGGAATAAAAATGGCGGCGGCTACTGAAACTCTTCGGCGCATCAAAGCTCCGCTCGGCCTTGTCACTCCTGCCGCCGCATGGCTTCAATGCCATGTAAGCAGACCTGCCAAAGGCTCACCCGCACAGAAAGCTTCTGTGATCGGTCAATTTAGAATATTTCTAGACCATCCTCAACCTTCACTTGTCAAGTCTGCGGCGTGGGGAACCTGCGCCGGGAGGCCGCAAAATCAATCCATCCGGCTCACGGCGATGATGATATCGAATTCGCGGATCGTGGCTTTTACGGCTCTGATCTAGGGCTGCGTCTGCGCGCTCTTCAGCGTCTCGAGCGCGTCCCGCACATCCGGATCGAGCCCGGCGCCGCCTGCGTCGAGATGTGCAAAGATCGCGGAACGCATCCGTGGATCCCAGAATTTCCGGATGTGGTCGGCAATTCCCGGCACTGCCTTGTCGTGGCCCTGGCTCTCAAAGAACTTGCCAATCTGGTTGGCCATATAGATCAGCCGGTCAGGCGACATGGGCGGCGGCTCCCTGGACGGCGATCTCGGCCGCGATCCGGCCGGGATGCGTGAACACTTCAAATCCGTCGGCACGCGCAATCGCGGCCAGCGTGATGCCGGCGGCGTCAGCCATTCGCACCGCCAGCGCCGTCGGCGCGGAGACGGCGACCATCAACGGCGCGCCCATCGCCGCGGTCTTCTGCACCATCTCGACCGAGACCCGGCTGGTCAGCAGAACCATGCCGTCGCCGGCGGCAACCTTTTGCTGCGCCAGCGCGCCGGCGAGCTTGTCGAGCGCGTTGTGGCGGCCGACGTCCTCGCGCAGCGCGACGATGCCGGCTGCCTTGGCGTCCAGAACGCCGCGGCATGCACCGCGCGCGTCTTCGATATTGATCGCTTGCAGCGGCGGGATGCTCTGGATCGCCGCCATGATCTCTCGCGGCGAAAACGACCGGCCCGGTGCGACGATCGCAGCCGGCCGAATGGCCTCGGCAATGGAATCGATGCCGCAGATGCCGCAGCCGGTGGGGCCCGCGATGTGCCGCCGCCGCTCGTTGAGCCGGTCTGCCCTGGATTGGGCCAGCCACATCCGCAACTCGATGCCCTCGTCGAGACTCGACGACATCGAGCGATTGGATATCGTCGGGGCTCTGGATGATGCCTTCGTTCAGGCTGAACCCGATGGCGAAGTCCTCAAGGTCCTGCGGCGTGCCCATCATCACGGCATAGGTGCCGCCATTGTAGGTCAGCGCGATCGCGGTCTCTTCCGGAATGATACGCGTGCCTTCGCTGGCGCTGCCGTCGCGCCAGACCTGACGATCAACGGTGCGAACCGGCTCGTGCATCCTCTACTCCGCGGCTTCCACGACTGGCGCGATGCGCCGCGAGTGGCGGGCCTGCTCGTCATAGGCCTTTTGCCATTCCGACGGACCGTTCGAGGGCGAGATCTGCACCGCCGTGACCTTGTATTCCGGGCAGTTGGTGGCCCAGTCGGAATATTCGGTCGTGATGACGTTGGCCTGCGTGTCCGGATGGTGGAAGGTGGTGTAGACCACGCCCGGCGCCACGCGCTCGGTGATCAGCGCGCGCAAGGTGGTTTCGCCGGCGCGGCTGGCAAGCCGGACCCAGTCGCCATCGCGCACGCCGCGCTGCTCGGCATCGTGCGGGTGGATCTCCAGCCGGTCTTCCTCGTGCCAGATGATATTGTCGGTGCGCCGGGTCTGCGCGCCGACATTGTACTGGCTGAGAATGCGGCCCGTCGTCAGCAGCAGCGGATAGCGCGGACCGGTACGCTCGTCGGTGGCGACATATTCGGTGATGACGAACTTGCCCTTGCCGCGCACGAAGCCGTCGATGTGCATGACCGGCGTTCCCTCCGGCGCCTTCTCGTTGCAGGGCCACTGCACCGAGCCGAGTTCATCGAGCTTGGCGTAGGAAACGCCGGCGAAAGTCGGGGTCAGCGCCGCGATCTCGTCCATGATCTCGGAAGGATGGGTGTATTTCATCTCATAGCCCATCGCCTTGGCGAGGCGGATGGTCACTTCCCAGTCGGCCAATCCGTTGCGCGGCGTCATCACCTTGCGGACGCGCTGGATGCGGCGCTCGGCGTTGGTGAAGGTGCCGTCCTTCTCGAGGAAGGTCGATCCCGGCAGGAAGACGTGGGCGTAGTTGGCGGTTTCGTTGAGGAAGAGATCGTGGACGATCACGCATTCCATCGCCGACAGCGCCGCCACGACATGCTTGGTGTTGGGATCGGACTGCAGGATGTCCTCGCCCTGTACGTAAAGCCCCATGAAGTGCCCTCGACGGCGGCATCGAACATGTTGGGAATGCGCAGGCCCGGTTCCTTGTTGAGCTTGACGTTCCACATCGCCTCGAACAACTCGCGCACGGCGTCGCCCGAGATATGCCGATAGCCGGGCAGTTCGTGCGGGAACGAGCCCATGTCGCAGGAGCCCTGCACGTTGTTCTGGCCGCGCAGCGGGTTCACGCCGACGCCGGGCCGGCCGATATTGCCGGTCGCCATGGCGAGGTTGGCGATCGCGATGACCGTCGTGGAGCCCTGGCTGTGTTCGGTGACGCCGAGCCCGTAATAGATCGCGCCGTTGCCGCCGGTGGCGAACAGGCGCGCTGCGGCGCGCAGCTCCTTCGGATCGACGCCGGTCGCCATCGCGGTGGCTTCCGGGCTGTTCTTCGGCAGCGCGACGAAGTTGCGCCCAATCCTGGAACTCGCTCCAGTCGCAGCGCTCGCGCACGAAGGCCTCATCGACGAGACCTTCGGTGACGATGACATGCGCCATCGCCGTCAGCACGGCGACGTTGGTGCCGGGCATCAGCGGCAGATGATGCTGCGCCTCGACATGCGCGGAGCGCACGATGTCGGTGCGGCGCGGATCGACCACGATCAGCTTGGCGCCCGCGCGCAGGCGCTTCTTCATGCGCGAGGCAAACACCGGATGCGCATCGGTCGGATTGGCGCCGATGATCATCACCACATCGGTTTGCTCGACCGAATCGAAGTCCTGCGTGCCGGCCGAGGTGCCGAAGGTGGTGGCCAGGCCATAGCCGGTCGGCGAATGGCAGACGCGGGCGCAGGTATCGACATTGTTGTTGCCGAAGCCGGCGCGGATCAGCTTCTGCACCAGATAGGTTTCTTCGTTGGTGCAGCGCGACGAGGTGATGCCGCCGATGGACGTCGCGGCCGTATTTGGCCTGGATTCGCTTGAACTCGGAGGCCGCGTAGTCGAATGCTTCGTCCCACGACACTTCGCGCCACGGATCGGTGATTTTTTCGCGGATCATCGGATTGAGGATGCGCTCCTTGTGGGTGGTGTAGCCCCAGGCGAAGCGGCCCTTGACGCAGGAATGGCCGCGATTGGCCTTGCCGTCCTTGTACGGCACCATGCGGACCACTTCCTCGCCGCGCATTTCGGCCTTGAAGGAGCAGCCGACGCCGCAATAGGCGCAGGTCGTCACCACGGAATGCTCGGGCTGGCCGATTTCGATCACCGACTTTTCGGTGAGCGTCGCGGTCGGGCAGGCCTGCACGCAGGCGCCGCAGGATACGCATTCGGAGCCGAGGAAGCTCTCGCTCATGCCCGGCGAAACCCGGCTGTCGAAGCCGCGGCCGGAAATGGTCAGCGCGAAGGTGCCCTGGACTTCCTCGCAGGCGCGGACGCAGCGCGAGCAGACGATGCATTTCGACGGATCGTAGGTGAAATACGGATTGGATTCGTCCTTCGGCATCCAGGCGGCGTTGGCGCGCGCCATTGGCCTTGGCGAAGACGTGGTTCTCGCCCTCATAGCCATAGCGCACATCGCGCAGGCCGACCGCGCCCGCCATGTCCTGCAATTCGCAGTCGCCGTTGGCCGCACAGGTCAGGCAATCCAGCGGATGGTCGGAGATGTAGAGCTCCATCACGCCCTTGCGCAGCTTCTTCAGCCGCTCGGTCTGGGTGTGGACCACGAGGCCCTGCATCGCCGGCGTGGTGCAGGAAGCCGGCGTGCCGGCGCGGCCCTCGATCTCGATCAGGCACAGGCGGCAGGAGCCGAACGCGTCCACCATGTCGGTGGCGCAGAGTTTCGGGATCTGCGTGCCGGCTTCCATCGCCGCGCGCATGATCGAGGTGCCCTCGGGCACGGTGACGCTCTGGCCGTCGATGGTCAGCGTGACCATGGTTTCGGATTTGGAGCGCGGCGTTCCGAAATCGGTTTCCTGGATCAGCGACATGGCGATCGTCCTTTTATTCCGCAGCCTGCAGGCGCGTGGGCGCCGGGCCGAAATCTTCCCGGAAATGTTTCAGCGCGCTCATCACGGGGTAGGGCGTGAAGCCGCCCAGCGCGCAGAGCGAGCCGAATTTCATGGTGTTGCAGAGGTCTTCGACCACGGCGATGTTCTCCGGCACGCGCTCGCCGGCGCGGATCTTGTCGATGGTCTCGACGCCGCGGGTCGAGCCGATCCGGCAGGGCGTGCACTTGCCGCAGGATTCGATGGCGCAGAATTCCATCGCAAAGCGCGCCTGCTTCGACATGTCGACGGTGTCGTCGAACACCACGATGCCGCCATGGCCGATCAGGCCGTCGCGCGCCGCGAAGGCCTCATAGTCGAACGGCGTGTCGAACAGCGCGCGGGAAAGTAGGCGCCGAGCGGGCCGCCGACCTGCACGGCGCGAACGGGGCGTCCGGTGAAGGTGCCGCCGCCGACGTCGTCGACCAATTCGCCGAGCGTGATGCCGAAGGCGACCTCGAACAGTCCGCCATGCTTGACGTTGCCGGCGAGCTGGATCGGCATGGTGCCGCGGGAACGGCCCATGCCGAAATCGGCGTAGGCTTTGGCGCCGCCGGCGAGGATGAAGGGGATCGCGGCGAACGACAGCACGTTGTTGATCACGGTCGGCTTGCCGAACAGGCCCTTATGCGCCGGCAGCGGCGGCTTGGCGCGGACGATGCCGCGCCGGCCTTCGAGGCTTTCCAGGAGCGAGGTCTCTTCGCCGCAGACATAGGCGCCGGCGCCAACCCGGACTTCGAGATCGAAGCTGTGCGCGGAGCCGCCGATGCGCGTGCCGAGATAGCCGCCGCGCCGCGCCGCAGCGATCGCCGCGTTCATCGCCGCGACCGCATGCGGATATTCCGAGCGGATGTAGATGTAGCCCTTGGTGGCGCCGACCGCGATGCCCGCGATGGTCATGCCTTCGATCACCACGAAGGGATCGCCTTCCATGATCATGCGGTCGGCGAAGGTGCCGCTGTCGCCTTCGTCGGCGTTGCAGACGATGTATTTCCGGTCGGCGCTGGTCTGCGCCACGGTTTTCCATTTGATGCCGGTCGGAAAACCGGCGCCGCCGCGGCCGCGCAACCCGGAGGCCGTGACATCGGCGAGGATGGCCTCCGAACTCAGCGTCAGCGCGCGCTCGAGACCCTTGTAGCCGTCATGGGCGCGGTAATCCTCGAGCGAGCGCGGATCGATCACGCCGCATCGCGCGAAGGTCAGGCGGGTCTGCCGCTTCAGCCAGGGAATCTCGTCGGTGATGCCCAGCCGCAGCGGATGCGGGCCGTCGGCGATCATGGCGTCGAGCACGGAAGCGGCGTCGGCCGTCGGTCACCGGGCCGAAGGCGACGCGTCCCTTGCGGCGTCGCGACCTCGACCATCGGCTCCAGCCAGTACAGGCCCGCGCGAGCCGGTTCTGACGATTTCGATGGCCGGCGCCGCGCTTCGCCGGCGGCCTGCTCCAGCGCCAGCGCGACTTCATCGGCGCCGACCGCGACCGCGCCCGCATCGCGCGAAACGAAAATACGCAAGGCTCATCGTTGCGCCTCCGCGACCAGCGCGTCGATGCGCGCTTCGTCCAGCCGTCCGACCACGCGGCCATCGAGCATCGCCGATGGCGCGGTGGCGCACAGCCCGAGGCAATAGATCGGCTCCAGCGTCACGCGCTCATCCGGCGTGGTATTTCCGATGGCAATGCCGAGCTTGGCTTCCGCGCGCGCGGCCAGCGCATCGCCGCCGGCGGCCTGGCAGGCTTCGGCGCGGCACAGTTTCAGCACATGGCGTGCCGGCGGGCTTGTGGCGGAAATCGTGGTAGAAGGTGAACACGCCATGGACCTCGGCGCGCGACAAATTCAGCGCGGACGCGATCATGGGAATCGCCGGCTCCGGCACATAGCCGAAGGCTTCCTGCAGCGCGTGCAGGATCACCAGCGTCGCACCTTCAAGGTGAGTATGCTCGGCGATGATTTCGGCGCCGCGGGCGGCATTCCATGGTTCGTAAGCTGGCATCATCCGCCTTCTCTATCAGAGGCTTATTACCAACTCATGAGAACTGGAATCGCTCTAGATATCAATAAAGCTGTCTCATGCTGCAATACGGAAAGCCGATCAATAAGAATATCAAATCAAGTGATATGAAAATAGAATGATGTATGCTTAAGTCTGGCAATGGCGGCGCCTTTTTGACGCGGCTTTTTACCTGTTGTCCGGCGGGGACCGTGGTATTCGTTGCCGAAGCGTAAAGAGAGGCGTCTTTTTGATCGAAAAGCTTGAACTTCTGCTCGCGCTGGCCAAGGAACGTCATTTCGGACGCGCCGCGGAGGCCTGTGGCGTCACCCAGCCGACGATGTCGACCAGCCTCAAGCAGCTCGAGGAAATCCTCGGCGTCATGCTGGTGCAGCGCGGCTCGCGGTTCCAGGGCTTTACGCCCGAGGGCGAGCGGACGCTGGACTGGGCGCGCCGCATCGTCGGCGATGCCCGCGCGATGCGCCAGGAAATCAACAGCCTGAAGGACAGGCCTTTCCGGAGAGATCGGAATTGCCGCGATCCCGACCGTGCTCGGCATGGTCGCGTCCCTGACCACGCCATTCCGCGCGCGGCATCCCAACGTGCGTTTTCGTATCGTGTCCTGCACGTCCATCGACGGTGCTTGGCCTGTTGGAAAATCTGGAGGTCGATGCCGGCCTGACCTACCTCGAGAACGAGCCGATCGGCAAAGTTCGCTCGATCCCGCTTTACAATGAAAACTATCGTATTGCTGACGTCGCCGGACAGCCATGTTCGGCGACCGGGAGCAGGTCACCTGGAAGGAAGTGGGGCAGGTGCCGCTGTGCCTGTTGACGCCGGACATGCAGAACCGCCGCATCATCGACCGCGCGCTCAAATCGGTCGGCGCCGAGGCGACGCCGACGCTGACCTCGAATTCGATCATCGTTCTCTACACCCATGTGCGGACGGGACGCTGGGCCAGCGTGATGCCGGCCAGGCTGGCGCGGACGCTGGGCCTGTCGGACGCCGTGCGGACGATTCCGATCGTCGATCCCACCGTGACTTACAGCATCGGGCTGGTGGTCCCGCAGCGCGACCCCTTGACGCCGCTGATCGCAGCACTCGCGCAAATCGCGCGCGAAGTCGCGCCGACGCTGGAGCGCTGACCGCTCCCCCGGCATTTATGGCGCGATTGGTTTGTTTCAGGTTGGATGGTGCAGGACGGCCTCTGGCCTGTCGAAGGTGCGCCGGCCCTGCTTCACTCGGATATCGCTGATGCACCGGCCCACCTCGCCGAGCCGAGCGATCAACTCATCGCAACACTGTTCGGCATGTTTCCATTTTTGAAGACGCTCTTCGCCGACAGCGGATATCAAGGACCGAAATTTGCGAAAGCGCTTGCAAAGGTTCTGCCGCATCTCGACATTGAAATCGTCAAACGTTCCGATCAGGCCAGCGGATTTGTGGTCTTGCCCAAACGCTGGATCGTCGAGCGTACCATTGCCTGGCTCAATCGCTGCCGAAGGCTTGCCAAGGATTGGGAGAATCTCAACCGAAAGGCTCTGGCGTTCTTGCGCCTCGCATCAATCCGCCTCATGCTCAGAAAACTCTGCAATCCGGCCTAAAGTCTCCGGACGGACTCGTAGGGTTAGCATTTGCGTGGGAACGTCACGTTGATCATCTTTGCGGCCATTCGTAGGTTTCAGCTTTGGCCCGAACAAACGCCTACAAGCAGCCTTGCTACGCTCAGGGCGCATGCGATCGTAAGCTTAAGGCATCAAGGTGTCCCAAGAGGACACTATTCGATGGGGCGCTTCGCCACGGCGACGCTTTCCGTCCTCGACTTTTTCCCGACGATCTCGCCCCAGTCGCGTAACGCCTCGATTACCGGGCGTGCCATTTGACCGCGTTTGGTCAGGCTGTATTCGACCCTCGGTGGTATCTCAGGATAGATCGTCCGCGTCAGCACGCCCTGTTCTTCGAGGAAGCGCAGCCGCTCGGTCAAAGTCTTCGGGCTAATCCCGTGCAAGGTCACGCGCAGCTGGCCGAAGCGGCGGGTGCCAAGAAACAGCTCCCGCAGGATCAGCAGCGTCCACTTTCCATCTAGCAATCCGACCGCTCGTTCGATCGGGCATCCTTTTTCACCCAACGTAAGCCTCTCAATTCGTTGTTAGTTCACTTTCGGAAATTATATATCGAATAGGTGATTACTTTTCAATTCGAAGTTTGAGGTCTAGCTTTTGGCGGTCACATTCCGCGGAAGGTACTCATGCAAACCTCAGCCAGCCCATCGCTGTTCATAAGATCGACCATCGTCATCATCGCCGTTGTCCAGATCGTACTCGGCCTCATCTTCACCCTCAGTCCCGCGACGTTCCCCTGGTTGCTGGGGTTGCCCCCCGCTCCCCCCTGGACGGACTGGATGTTCGCCATGTTGGGCGCTCGCGCGCTCGGCTTCGCCTACGGGATGCTGGTCTCACTCCGAGATGTCAGACGATGCGCTTCGTGGCTTGCCGCGATGATTATCGTCCAGGCGATCGACTGGATTGGTACCGTGCTCGCCGTCGAGGCCGGAAAGGTCACGCTATCGCAGGTCTCGACCGCGTCGTTTCTGCCGATCATCTTCGTCGCCGTGCTCGCGGTCGAACTCGTGCGCCTGCGGTCGGCCGGCCCCCGCCTGGACGCAAAATGAGCAGTTCTGCCGCTGCCCTTTTCGCCCATCTGCAGGGCGCAGAATTCTACGAGGTCATGCACCAGCAGGCCGCCGATACGGTGCCTGACGGCGTGGGGCGAACCTGGCTCGACGTCGGGTGCGGCCCAGGAGGCTTGACGCGAATCGCCTCCCAGAAGGGATACACCTCGCTCGGCCTTGATCGGGATCCCCTGATGATAGCGGCCGCGCGGCGGCTTGCAGTAGAACGAAACAGTCCCGCGGCATTCGATGTCGGGGACATTGCGACTGTGGCCGCGGCCGGCGAAGGCTTTGATGTTGTTTCGGCATCATCGCTGCTCGTCATCATGCCCGATCCGAAAATGGCGTTGAGGCAGCTACAGGCGCTCACAAAGCCCGATGGAACAGTGTTGATTATCGAAGCGTCACGTCATTTGACGAGAATCCGTGCTGCCTCAGAGATATTTTCAGGGAAGCTCGGCCGCCGCGCGCACATGCTGCAGCTTTGGGCGGCGGCTCGCTCAGGCCGCACGCTGCCGGAGGAAATATTCGATCAGCCTGGAATGCAGGTGGTGCGCCGGCCTCTGCTCAACGGGTTGGCAAACGTTTGGACCATATGTCATGCAAGTGATTAGGATCGACGTCATCCAACCGCGGAGAACCTACATTTCCAGCCCAGCAGATTTCGATACAAGCACAATTATAGCGGATCCAATTCTGGAACCCCGTGATCGAGCGTGGGTCAATAAAATCAGAATCAGCTGGTCAAATAAATTGAGAGCGCAAAGATTGCGCAAGTCGGCGGCGGCGGGTCCTTTTGACGGCTAGGCGGCCGTAGCGCTGTTCGCCTCCACCTTGTCCCTGACCAGCCGCGCGTCGCGCGGCAAGGACACGCAGACCACGGTGCCGGTGCCGAGCTTCGAGCGCAGCCGCATCGATCCGCCATGCAGATTGGTGAGCGATCGGGCGATCGCCAATCCCAGTCCAGAGCCGTGATAGGTCTTGGTGAGTTGGCTCTCGACCTGCTCGAACGGCCTGCCAAGCCGCAGCAGCGATTGCGGCGCGATTCCGATGCCGGTGTCGGCAATCGTGAGAACGATGGAATCGCTGCGCAACCGGCTACGGACCACCACCTTGCCGCCATCGGGGGTGAATTTGACCGCGTTCGACAGCAGGTTGACGATGATCTGCTTGATCGCGCGCCGGTCCGCCACCACCGAAATGGCGCCCTCGATATCCGCATCGAGCACCAGTCGCTTGTCGTCGGCACGTCCGGAAATCACGCGCAGCGATTCCGCCAGCGTCTTCGACAGATCGAGCGATTCCATGTCGAGCTTCATGCGGCCCGCTTCGATCTTCGACATGTCCAGGATGTCGTTGATGACTTCGAGCAGATAATGCCCGCTGGTGAGGATGTCGTGGCAATATTCCTGGTATTTCTCCGAGCCCAGCGTGCCGAACATCCCGCTTCCCATGATTTCGGAGAATCCGATGATGGCGTTCAGCGGGGTGCGCAGCTCGTGGCTCATATTGGCGAGGAATTTGGATTTGGTCTGGTTGGCTTCCTCGGCGCGGGTCTTCTCTTCCGAGTATTTTTCGGCAAGGTCGGCGAGCTCGATGGCCTGCCGCTCCAGCGCGGTCTGCGAACGTTTCAGATCGATCACGGTGGCGCGCAGCCGAAGGTCGTTGTCGACCAGTTTCTGCTCGTGCTCCTTGATGCGGGTGATGTCGGTCCCGACCGAGACGTAACCGCCGTCCTTGGTGCGCCGCTCGCTGATATGCAGCCAGTTGCCGTCGTCGAGCTGGGCCTCGAAGGTGCGCGCGCCGGGCGCGCGGGCCGCGACTTTCGTGCAGCCGGGTGCGAACCTCCGGCATGCTGCCGACTTCGATCACGGTTTCATAGGAGGTGCCCGGCGTCACCGCCGAATCCGGCAGCTTGTGCAGGCGCTGGAAATGGGAATTGCAGAGCACCAGGCGATCTTCCGCGTCCCACAGCACGAAGGCTTCCGGAATGGTCTCGATGGCGTCGCGCAGCCGCAGGTCGGCCTCCACGGTTTTCTCGGCGAGGCTCTTGTGCTCGGTGATGTCGACGGCGATGCCGATCAGATGCAGGCCGGCGTCGCTGGCGGCCTGGCTGAGCTCGCAGCGGACCCGCAGCCAGATCCAGTGACCGTCGGCGTGCTGCATGCGGAAGGTCTGGTCGATGTGCTTGATTTTCGAGGAGATCAGCTGATCGGCGATCGCGAACAGGTCGATGTCGTCGGATTTCACCAGCGCGTTGACCTCGCCGAACGTCAGCAGGTCGCTGCGGGTGTCGAGGCCGAGCATCGTGAACATCGATTGTGACCAGAAGATTCGGCCGCGTGACAGGTCCCAGTCCCACAATCCGCAGCGGCCGCGATTGAGCGCGGTATCGATCCGCCCGCGCACCGCATCATTGATGAGATCGCCCTCGCGGGCGCGGGTCGATTGCCAGTGAAACGCGAAGCCCAGGATCAGCACGACAAAGCCGGTGGTGGCGGAAAGCGTCACCGACAAGCGCCGCGTCCGACCGCCACAGCGAGTCGACCGCTTCCTGGATGACGATGACCTGGCCGGGCAGCGACCTGACGACGCGTGCAATGGCCAGCGCGCCGTTGCCGTTGGGCAGGGTGATGTCGGTGACGGCGGCTTGCTGCTCCCAGCGCGGTCAGCGGCAGCGCCGCGCTGATGACGTCGAGAATGCGATCGGTGTCGCCAGGCACGGCCTCAATCGGAATCCGGGCAAGAACGCGCTGGTCCGCGCCGGTGACGATGACGTGCCGGCCTGCGGCGAGGCCCCATGCCGGAATGAGACCGGGCAGCAGGCTTTGCAGGCGCGCGATGGTGGCGGCGCGATCCTGCCGGATCGAAGCGATGTGGTCGAGACGCTCGGCCAGCAGGTCGGCGACAGCCGCCAGATCGCGCTTGAGGGAGGTGCGTTTTTGCCGGCTCTGATCGACCACTTGCACGAATGCGCCAAGACAAATGGTAATCAGGAAGGCGATGATCAGGGTAGGCACAGCGCGGCGAAGCGCGGGCTCCGCTACCAACAGCCGATGATAGGCCGGTTTTGCGATCGACTGCGCCAATCCCTTGATCGAATCGGATTGGACGCACGCGCTCGCCGCGTGTGCGCGCGCCATGCCGTTAGCCCCCTCGGAAAGCTCTTCTGCACCCAGTTCGAAAGAGCCCCCGGCCACTTCCGAATCACAGCGATTTGAATCCAGTTTTCGCGGCCTGTCGAGAGTCAACAATTCGTTAATGAAAATAAATCTTGTCCAACGCAGAATCGCGACCGCGAAAGGCGCGCACGGCGAGTCCGAAACGGGAACGCTGCCGCCTTTTCAGATCCTACTGCGCGTCCGGCGGCTCGGCGTGGCTGATCACGCGCTTCACGGCGGGGAAGGCGCGCCGCAACGCGCGCTCGATCCCGTCGACGTTCTCGTGAACCTCGATCACGCTCATCGAGGGCGCTGCGTAGCAATGGAAATTCACGATTTCCCCGGCGTCGGTGTTGCGCACCCGAACGCTGTGGATGTCATGGATCGCGCTGTCGGCGGCGAAGCGCGCCAGCGCGGTCTTGATGGTTTCGACGCGGTCGGGCGCGGCATCGACACCGTGCGGCAATTCCGGCTCCAGCGGCTCGATGTGGGTGTCGACCTCGACGTCCTCGCCGAACTCGTCACGGATGTTCCGCTCCAGCTCCTGGGCGATGTCGTGGGCGGCCGTCAGTTCCATCTCGCCGTCGACCTCGAGGTCGATGCTGACGGTCAGCTTGCCGCCGAGATCGTGCACGGTGACGTGATGGACGGCGAGACCGGAATTGCGGGCGATCACCATGATGCGTTCGCGGACGCTCTCATTGTCGCGCGCGACCGGCACCGCGGTGAAGGTCAGGTCGGCATCGCCGAGCGCCCGCGTGACCGCGTCCTGCGCCTTGCGCTTGATCTCGTCGATGCGGTCGATCGGAAAAGTGCGCGGAACCTGGACGATGGCGTCGATGAAGTGGGTCGGGCCGACCATTCGCGCCCTCAAGCGTTCGACATCAACGACGCCGGGCACCGCCTTGATCGCGGCGGCGGCTTTTTCCGAAACGCCTTCGGGCGCGCGGTCGAGCAGGGTTTCCACGGTGGAGCGCGCAAGCCGCAGCCCCAATGTCGCGATCATCACCGCGACCGCGACCGCGGCGGCGGCGTCGCCCCACCAGAAACCGAAGCCGGACAGCGCGAGCCCGATGATGACGGCGACCGAGCCCAGCACGTCGGAAGCGAAATGCAGCGCGTCGGCGGCGAGCGCCTGGCTTTGTGTCTCATGCGCGGTACGATGCAGCGCCCGCGCCCGCCAGAAATTCACGGCGATGTCGATCAGCAGCACGACGAACGGGATCGCCGACAATGTCGGCGGCGGCGCGCCTTCGCGCAGCCGGCTCCAGGATTCGACGAGAATGCCGCCCGCCAGCACATAGAGCATCGCGATCACGCCGAGCGCGGAGAGGCTCTCGAGCTTGCCGTGGCCGTAATGGTGCTCGCTCGTCAGCCGGACGGTCGGAAAACCGCACCACGAGCCAGGTGATGACGGTCGCGACCACGTCGACGGAGGAGTGCAGCGCTTCGGAGATCAATGCGAGACTGCCGATCGGCGACGCCCACTACGAATTTGGCCGCGGCCATGCCGGCGCTGGCGAAGATCGAAATCGCCGCGACGCGGGATTTGACGTTGTGTTCGGAATGGCTCATGGGCGCGGTTTAGCAGCCCATCATGCAACATAAAAGACGTTGTCGAAGGCGGAATCGTCACTCACTCGCAGAAGCGATTTTGTTGCGAATTGTTCCGATTAAATAAAAATGCTGCCGGACTTGCGGGGACGCTGTTCGCCTTCGACGCGGTTCGCGCGGCGGGCTTCACTCCCACGGCCCGGATCCATTTCCAGTCCGTTGTCGAAGAGGAATGCACCGGCAACGGTACGCTTGCCTGCCTGCAGCGTGGCTACAACGCGGACTGCGCTTTCGTGCCGGAACCGTTGGAGCCAAAGCTGATGCGGGCGGAAGTTGGCCTCATCTGGTTTCGCGTCCATGTCGAGGGCGACCCGCAGCATGCATAAGCGGATTAAACAATGTCGGTGCCAATGCGATAGAGAAGGCGCTGGGCCTTTGGCCGCATATCAAGCAACTCGAAGAAGAGTGGAACGCGCGCAAAGTGGATCATCCGCTCTACAAGGATCATCCACACCGGATCCGCGTCAATCTGGGCGAGATCTCGGGCGGTGAATGGACTTCAAGCGTGCCCGCTAAAGCCGTTCTGAACATCCGGGTCGGTATACTGCCCGGCGTTGAGTTGAAGGATATTCAGGCTCAAGGATTACCAGCGCCGGCGATTTCGACAACGACCGCGTCGATCCGGGCAGATGATTTTCGTTGCCGCAGCTCTTCGGGCGACGTCACAGCACTAAGGCAGAACAGCGTTCGTCGCTCCAAGCCGCCGAGAACGCAGGCGATGGCGCGGCGCCCGGGCACTTCTATTCGCTGTAGTTCGCGCCCGTCGCGGTTTACCCGGATGAAGGCATCTTCGTCGAAGGATGCGACCCAAACGGCCTCCTCGCGATCGAGGCAAATGCCGTCGGGAGCTCTCATGTTTCCGAACCGACGACGAAAGTTCAGACTGCCGTCCGCCGCTATGTCGTACTCAACCAGGCATTCGCCATCCATCTCGGCCACGACAAGCCGGCAGTGATCGGCCGAAACCGCGATGCCATTTGGAAACCGCAGTCCATCGGCGACGACGCGCGTCTTGCCTTCGGGCGTCACGAGAATGATGCGGCCTACAGGCCCTCGATCGGGTGGCGCCGGCAAATCGAAGCCGAGATCGCCGACATAAGCGCGTCCCAACCCGTCGACGATCATGTCGTCGATCGTGCCTCTCGCTATCCCTGAGAGGTCGGCATAGAGCGAAAGCTGGCCGTCCGCGTAGGTCATCAGACGCTTGCGGAACATCGTCAACACGATGAGCTTTCCATCCGGCAAGACGCCGAGGCCGCAGGGTGTATCGTCCTCGAGTTTCGCGTGCTGTTCGCACATGCCGGACGGGTCGACACTCAGAAGTGTCCGATCCATGCAGTCGACGAACCAGAGCCGTCCGGAGTGCCAACGCGGCCCCTCGAAATAGCGTCCCCCGTCGAGCAGCGCGCTTAGCCTGGTCTCTGTCATCATCGTCGTCGCTTAATCACCGCGAGCCTGGTTGCGGACATTATAACGTCACGACGATCTTGCCGAGGTGCTTGTTGGCTTCCATGTGCTCGAACGCCTTGCCGATATCGTCGAAGGCAAACACCTTGTCGACCGGCAATTGCAGCCGGCGGGATTCCACCGCCGGCCAGATATCCTTGCGGACTTCGCTGAAGATGTCGCGGATTTCCTCGATCGACCGGGTGCGGAAGGTGACGCCGATATAGGTGATGCGGCGCGCGGCATGCAGATCAAAGTTGAAATCGGCGTGGGTGCCGCCGAGCCTGCCGACGTTGACGATGCGGCCCTTGATTTTGGTCGCCGCGAGATTCTGGCTCGCGACCTTGCCGGAGACCTGATCGACGATCAGGTCGACGCCTTCGCCGCCGGTCGCCTTCAGCACCTGATCGACCCAGCCGGGGTCGCTGGAATCCACCGCGAGATCAGCGCCGAATTCCTTCAGCCGGCCGCGACGCATGGTGTCGGTCGAGGAACCGATCACCATGCTGGCGCCCTTGAGCCTGGCGATCTGCATCGCCATCAGGCCGACGCCGGAGCTCGCGCCCTGAATCAGGACGGACTGGCCGGGCTGCAGCGCGCCGTTGGTCACGACCGCGTTGTGCATGGTGGTGAGCGCGACGGGCAGGGTGGCCGCGTCCGCGAAATTCATGTTTGACGGCGTGCGAAACAGCCGGCCGTGATCGGCCAGCGTGTATTCCGCGAACGCAGCACCACCCGAGCCCATGATCTTGTCGCCGACCTTGACGCCTTTCGCGTCAGGGCCAAGCTCGGCAACTTCGCCCGCCCATTCCATTCCCAGCACGGTGCCGGCGCCGCCGGCGCTGCCATGCGCATGGCCTTTGGTCATGCCGAGGTCGGCGCGGTTGAGGCCGCAGGCCCGGACCCGAACCAGCACCTGCGTGCCTTTCGGAGCGGGCTTGGCGACATCGGTGATTTCAGCGCCATTGGCGCCGTAGACATAGGCTTTCATGACGTTGTTCTCGTTAGAGTCGTCATGGCCGGGCTTGTTCCGGCCATCCACGTCTTTCTTGCTGCCGTTGCCATAAGACGTGGATGCCCGGGACAAGCCCGGGCATGACGAACTTAAAGCCCCATTTCATTGGTCGCATTTTGAGTTAGACTCTCAGGTGATGACGCGAAGTGGTCTATTCCGCGGCCTGGCGGCGGGAGCCCGACATCATGCCTTCGAGCCGGCTCTGAATGATGGCCTCCGCGTGACGCATGATGCGCGACACCAGTTCCGCACAGCTCGGGATATCATGGATCAATCCCTGCACCTGCCCGGCGGACCAGATGCCTTCATCGGCGTCGCCGGTGGCGTAGACCATCTTGCCGCGCGCCCCGGCCACGAGATCGCGCACCTGCTCGAAGGTGGCGCCTTCTTTCTCCATCGCGACGACCTTGGTGCTGACCGCGTTCCTGGCGACGCGCGAGGTGTTGCGCATGGTACGGAAAATCAGCTCGGTCTCGCGCTCGTCATTGGCGACGATCTTTTCCTTGATGAGCTGGTGGATCGGGCTTTCCTTGGTGCACATGAAACGCGTGCCCATATTGATGCCCTCCGCCCCCAGCGCAAGGGCTGCGACCAGCCCGCGGCCGTCGGCGAAACCGCCCGACGCGATCATCGGAATTTTCACTTTATCGGCTGCGACCGGGATCAGGATCAGCCCTGGAGTATCGTCCTCGCCGGGATGCCCGGCGCACTCAAAACCGTCGATCGAAATCGCATCGACCCCCATGCGCTCGGCCGACAGCGCGTGGCGGACGCTGGTGCATTTGTGCACGATCACCACGCCGTGCTTCTTGAACTCGGTCACATGCTCCTGCGGCTTGTTGCCGGCGGTCTCGACGATCCTGACGCCGCTTTCGACAATGGCCTGACGATACTCCGCATAGGGCGGCGGCTTGATCGACGGAAGAATGGTCAGATTGACGCCGAACGGCTTGTCGGTGAGGCCGCGGCACCGCGCGATTTCCCTGGTCAAATCCTCCGGCGTCGGCTGCGTCAGCGCGGTGATGAAACCAAGCGCGCCGGCATTGGCGACCGCCGCTACCAGCTCGGCGCGTCCGACCCATTGCATTCCACCCTGAACGATCGGGTGTTCGACACCCACGAGCTCGGTAAATCGCGTCCTGATCATGCTTGACCCCCTGATGTTTCCCCGCCGCGTTTTGTCCGCGCGCGCTTTTCGCTGTTGCTGAATTGTCCGGCGGCGAGGATGCCGTTGGGCCCGGCAAATGTCCACCGGACATCAGGGCGATTATGGCAACACGATCATGCAAAAACGGGGGTTTTTGCCTCGTCGAAATGTGCAGTCGTCAGATCGCCCTGACGTCCTGTGCCCTGGCGTCAACAGCGGTTTCATTGCCGAGGATGAAGGCGCGGCGCATCGGCTTGATCACGAAGATCGCCATCAGCGCAGCGGTTGCGTTGAGCGCGACCGCGATCATGAACACGGCCGGCCAGCCGTATTTGGCCGCGACAAGGCTCGCAAGCGGCACCAGGAACGAAGCCGTTCCTTTCGCCGTGTACAGCATGCCGTTGTTGGTGGTGGCGAATTTGACGCCGAAGGTGTCGCCGCTGGTGGCCGGAAACAGGCTGTAGATCTCGCCGAACACGCTGAAATACACCGCGGTCGCCAGCACGAAGACGATCGGGATACGACCGTACACCGACAGCGTCAGCAGCATCAGGGCGGCGGTTGCGAAGGCGATGAACATGGTATGCTCGCGGCCGATCGTGTCGGAGACCCATCCGAAGAACGGACGGCCGAAACCGTCGAAGATCCGGTCGAGCGAGATCGCAAGGGTCAATGCGGCCATCTGGAAGCCCAACAGGCCCACCGGTTCGCCGGCGATCTTGAAGTCGTGGGCGATCGGCGCAATCTGGGCCGCCACCATCAGACCGCCGGCGGCGACCATCACAAACACCAGATACATCACCCAGAAGATCGGGCTTCGCAGCACCTGCGGCGGCGTGAAGTCGATCCGGGTCTGGGGCAGGTTGAGTTGCTTCGTTTTCACCGGCATCGCCCGCGACGGCTTGCGCAGGAAAAATGCGAGGATGAACACAATCACGCCTTGCCCGATGCCGAAGCTGAAGAATGCGCTCTGGTAGCCGTGCGCCGCAATCATGTCGGCGATCGGCACCACGGTGATGGCGGCACCGGCGCCAAAGCCGGCGGCGGTGGCGCCGGCGGCAAGGCCGCGACGGTCCGGAAACCATTTGAGGGCGTTGCCAACGCAGGTTCCGTAGACCGAACCCGCGCCGATGCCGGCGATGATCGCGGCGACGTACAGCACGGCCAGCGAATTGGCGTAGGAGTTCAGCACCCAGGCCAGCGCGATCATCACGCCGCCAAACATGATCACGGCGCGCGGACCGTATTTGTCGACGAACCATGCTTCGATCGGGACCAGCCAGGTCTCGGTCACCACGAAAAGCGTGAAGGCGAGCTGGATCGCGGCCCGGCCCCAGTGATACCTGGCGTCGATCGGATCGACGAACAGGGTCCAGCCATATTGCAGGTTGGCGATCATCGCCATGCAGACGATGCCCATCGCCAGTTGCAGCCAGCGGAAATACGCGCCGTCAACCGATGGCCCGGCCGCTTGTTTGGTGGCGGTCATGGATCCTCCCAGGCACGCCTCTATTAGCGACGAGCGTTACTAGTTTGGGATTTTGGTATGTAATATGCCAGAGCGCAAGTCATTCTTCGGCGCGGGAGGTGATCGGCGGCGCCGCGTCAGAGTTTCAAAAAAAATGGCCCCGGAAAACCGGGGCCAAGTCTGGGAGGAACGGTTGTGGCTCAACCCGGTCGCGGCCCGAGCGGTTTTCCCGCTTTAGCGCGCTCTGCGCGGCTTAGAGCCCAGGATACGGAAGATCACCGTTGCGGATCGCGATGCCGGCGTGGGCCATCAGCAGGCGATCGATCGCGCTCATCATGCGGCCAACAGCGAGGCCGATGGCATGAGGCCGAGAGAGGCGGTCTTGGATATGATTGTCCCCTAATAGCGATGCAGCGGGTCGCTGCGTTTCTTCTAGTAGCTATTTAGGTATGCCAGATGCCAGATGCAATTTGTTTATTTGCATAGCGGCATATTATATTTTGCAACGCAGCATTGAGGTTCTGGCCACGCAAACTGGCCAAGCAAAAAGGCCGCCGGAAACCGGCGGGCCTGATGTCTTCGGGAAAAATGCGCGTGCCTATTCCGCGGCCACCTTGCGCGGCGGATCGAGCGCGCCGGAATCGTGGATCTCGGCCACCTGGTGATCGGTAAAGCCGAGAACCTGCCGCAGGATCTCGTCGGTGTGTTCGCCGAGCAGCGGCGAGCGCGTCACCTCGGTCGGGCTGTCGGACAGTTTGATGGGATTGCCGACCGACAGATACTTGCCGCGTTCGGGATGGTCCACCTCGACCACCGTGCCGGTGGCGCGCAGCGACTGATCTTCGGCGAGCTCCTTCATCGAGAGGATCGGACCGCAGGGGATGTCATCCCTGTTGAGAATCTCCATCGCCTCGAATTTGGTCTTGGTCATCGTCCACACTTCGATGCGCGCGAAGATTTCGTTGAGGCGCGACAGCCGGGCCGGCGGCTTGGCGTAATCGGGATGGGTCTTCCAGCCGGGTTCGCCGATAACGTCGCAGATCTTCTCCCAGACCGGGGCCTGGGTGATGAAATAGATGTAGGCATTGGGATCGGTCTCCCAGCCCTTGCATTTCAGGATGCGGCCGGGCTGGCCGCCACCGGAATCATTGCCGGCGCGCGGCACCGCGTCGCCGAACGGAATGCCTTCACCGAACTGGCTGTATTCCCTGAGCGGGCCGTGGGCGAGGCGCTGCTGATCGCGCATCTTGACGCGCGCGAGATTGAGCACGCCGTCCTGCATGGCGGCGGTGACCTTCTGTCCCTTGCCGGTGACGGTGCGCTGATAGAGCGCGGTGACGATGCCGAGCGCCAGATGCAGCCCGGTGCCGCTGTCGCCGATCTGCGCGCCGGTGACAAGCGGCAGGCCATCGCGGAATCCGGTGGTCGACGCCGCGCCGCCGGTGCATTGCGCGACGTTCTCATACACCTTGCAATCCTCATAGGGACCTGGACCGAAGCCCTTGATCGAGGCCACGATCAGTTTCGGATTGATGCTCTGGATCTTCTCCCAGCTGAATCCCATGCGATCGAGCACGCCGGGGCCGAAGTTTTCCACCAGCACGTCGCAGCTCTTGATCAGCGCGGTCAGCACTTCCTTGCCCTTCGGGTGCTTGGTGTCGAGCGTAATCGAGCGCTTGTTGTGATTGAGCATGGTGAAATACAGGCTGTCGACGTTCGCAATATCCTGCAATTGGCCGCGCGTGATGTCGCCGACGCCGGGACGCTCGACCTTGATCACGTCGGCGCCGAACCATGCCAGCAACTGCGTGCAGGTCGGGCCTGACTGGACGTGGGTGAAATCGAGAATGCGAACGCCCTTCAGCGCCTTGGTCATGGTCTTGCTCCTGCACAATATCAAAATGTTGTCGTCATTCCCGCGCAGACCGGCATCCGGTCATTTCTTCTTCAGCACACTTTGCGGGTTGAGGTTGCCGATGCGGCCGCTTTCGGAGCCGGCCGAAGGATCGATCGCCGCGTTGATCAGGGTCGGCTCGCCGGAATCCATCGCCGTATTGACCGCGCGTTTCAGTTCGTCGGGCGTGGTCACATGGACGCCAACGCCCCCGAACGCTTCCATCATCTTGTCGTAGTGCAAGTCCTTGACGAAAACGGTCGTCGCCACGTCCGGACCGCCGGTCGGATTGACGTCGGTGCCGCGATAGATGCCGTTATTGTTGAAGATGACGATGCAGACCGGCAGGTGGTAGCGGCAGATGGTCTCGACTTCCATGCCGGAGAACCCGAAGGCGCTGTCGCCTTCGACCGCGAGCACCGGCTTGCCGGTCTCGATCGCCGCGGCGATGGCATAGCCCATGCCGATGCCCATGACGCCCCAGGTGCCGACGTCGAGCCGCTTGCGCGGCTGGTACATGTCGATCACGCCGCGCGCGAGATCGAGCGTATTGGCGCCTTCATTGACGAGGATGGCATCCGGCCGCTCCTTGACAATGGTGCGCAAGGCGCCGAGCGCGCCGTGATAATCCATCGGCGATTTGTTGTTCATCAGGCGCGGCGCCATCTTGGCGATGTTTTCGTCGCGTTTCGCATTGACGGCGCTGACCCAGTTGGCCGGCGCGGCCGGCCAATCGTTGCCCATGCTTTCCAGAAACGCCGATACGCAGGAGCCGATGTCGCCGACCACGGGGGCTACGATCTCGATGTTGCTGTCCATTTCCTTCGGTTCGATGTCGATCTGGATGAATTTCTTCGATCCCGGCTCGCCCCAGGTCTTGCCCTTGCCATGCGACAATAGCCAGTTGAGGCGGGCACCGATCAGCATCACGACGTCGGCATCCTTCAGCACGGTCGAGCGCGCCGCACCCGCCGATTGCGGATGTGTATCCGGCAACAGGCCCTTGGCCATGCTCATCGGCAGGAACGGAATGCCGCTCTTCTCGACCAGGGCGCGGATCGCATCATCGGCCTGCGCGTAAGCTGCGCCCTTGCCGAGGATAATCAGCGGGCGCTTGGCGCCCTTGAGAACGTCGAGCGCGCGCTTGACCGCGGATGGCGCGGGGATCTGGGCCGGTGCCGGATCGATCACCTTGACCAGCGATTTGACGCCGGCTTCGGCGTCCATCACCTGCGCGAAAAGCTTGGCCGGCAGGTCGAGATAGACGCCGCCCGGGCGTCCCGACACCGCCGCGCGGATCGCGCGCGCAAGCCCGATACCGATATCGGCGGCATGCAGCACGCGAAACGCCGCCTTGCACAGCGGCTTCGCAATGGCGAGCTGGTCCATCTCCTCGTAATCGCCCTGCTGCAGGTCGACGATCTCGCGCTCCGACGAGCCCGAGATCAGGATCATCGGAAAGCAATTGGTGGTGGCATTGGCGAGCGCCGTCAGGCCGTTGAGGAATCCGGGCGCCGACACCGTGAGGCAGATGCCGGGCTTCCTGGTCAGGAAGCCGGCGATGGCTGCGGCATTGCCGGCGTTCTGCTCGTGCCGGAACGAGATGACGCGGATGCCCTCAGCCTGCGCCATGCGTCCGAGATCGGTGATCGGAATGCCGGGCACGCCATAGATCGTGGTGACGCCGTTGAGCTTGAGCGCATCGATCAGGAGATGAAAGCCGTCCGTCAGCTCGCGCTGCGCTTCGGCGGTATTTGCCTCAATGCTCTGTACCGTCGCGGACATTCCGCCTTCTCCATGATCGTTTGATGCGGACGACTTCGTCCATCTTGGGGGTCGTCTTCCAAGTGAGAGATTCAAAGTGGAGAGGTGCAATCGGTCAAAACAGCTCTCAAAACAGCTCTTGGCCGTGGGCTTCCACATAGGCGGCAAGGCCGAGCGTGTGATCGCGCGCGCGCTTCTCCGCAAGCTCGGTGTCACGCGCTTCCAGCGCCTCGATGATAGCCATATGTTCGGGCAGGGAGGTCGCGGTGCGGTCGGTGCGTCCGATCGTCAGTTGCCGGTAGCCGCGAACATGGAGCAGGATGTCGTTGGTCATGTCGACCAGCACCGGCAACTCGCTGAGCGAGATCAGGGCCTGGTGAAAGGCGATGTTGGCCTTCGAATATTCCTCGATGTGATCCTGCGGCAGGCGATCCTTGCCAAAATTCTTGAAGAAGTCGCGCAGCGCGGAGATGTCCTTTTTGCGTGCGGTCGTGGTGATCAGCCGCGCGGCCATGCTCTCGAGCGCGGCCCAGGCCCGGATCATGTCGACGATCTCGGTCTTGGTGCGGCGCACGACAATGATGCCACGGCGCGGCACGGTCTTGACGAAACCGTCCTGCTCCAGCATCGCGATCGCTTCGCGGATCGGGGTCCGGCTGACACCGAGGCGTTCCGACAAGGCGCGCTCGTCGAGCATGACCTGCTCCGGCGTCGCATAAATGTCCATCTTGAGGATGGCTTCCTTGAGGGCTTCATAGGCCTTGTTCTTGAAGCTGGTCTCCGGCGCAATCCGGACGATCGAGATTTCTGCTTCAGCCATCATGGGCGGCGCCTTGATTTGTTTCCGTGGGGACACGGCGAATCTCTTTTGCGGGAGACTTCTCTTATCAGAAGAAGATCGCATTTATTTTTGGCATACCAAATGCCAGAATGTCAAGTTACCACTGTTTTTCGGCACTTTCATCCAAAGCCATCCCTTGACAACGGGATTTCTGGCATACCAAATGCCATAATGAGCCGATCCTCGGCAAGGCTGCGCGGGCTGCCGACGAAGAGAATTGACGTCAAGGAGGAAGCCAATGTCGAATCCTAAAGATGCAGTCCGCCAGATACTTGATCGGGTCAAAGCGGATCAGCGCGCCAGTCTGACCGCGCCGGAAGGCAAGCTGGTATGCGATGCCTACGGCATTCCGGTCCCGAAGGAAGGCGTGGCCAAATCCGCAGGCGACGCCGCCAAGATCGCGACCGGGATGGGCTTTCCGGTGGTGATGAAAATCGTCTCGCCGGATATCCTGCACAAGACCGAAGCCGGCGGCGTGATGGTTGATGTCAAGACCGCCGCCGACGTCGAAAAGAATTACGAGACCATTCTGGCGAATGCCCGGAAATACAAATCGGATGCCAGGATCGAGGGCATTCAGGTCCAGCAAATGCTGTTGGGCGGGCAGGAAGTCATCGTCGGCGGCGTCACCGACGGATCGTTCGGCAAGCTGGTGGCGTTCGGCCTCGGCGGCGTGCTGGTCGAGGTTCTGAAAGACATCACCTTCCGCCTGGCGCCGGCGACCAGGCAGGATGCGCTCTCGATGCTGGACGGCATCCAGGCTCATGAAATGCTCAAGGGCGTGCGCGGCAGCGATCCGGCCAACCGCGACGCGATCGCCGACATCATCGTCAACGTCTCGCGGCTGATCACCGATTTTCCGGAAATCGCCGAGATGGACCTGAACCCGGTATTCGCGACCAGGACCGATGCGATCGCCGCCGACGTGCGCATTGTCGTCGACTTCGCGCCGAAGCCGCCGCGTCCGCGCCCGCAACATGACGATATCGTGCGCCAGATGAACCGGATCATGAAGCCGAAAGCCGTTGCGGTGATCGGCGCCTCCGCCGAGAACGGCAAGATCGGCAACTCGGTGATGAAGAACCTCATCAACGGCGGTTACAAGGGCGAGATCTACCCGATCCATCCGAAGGCCGATGAGATCATGGGCAAGAAGGTCTACAAGTCGGTCAAGGATGTGCCGGGCGACATCGATATCGCCGTGTTCGCCATTCCGGCAAGCCTGGTGGCGCCGGCGCTGGTCGAATGCGGCGAGAAGAAAATCGTCGGCGCCATCCTGATTCCTTCCGGCTATGCCGAAACCGGCAACGTCAAGGGCCAGGAGGAAATTCAGGCGATCGGGCAGAAATACGGCATTCGCCTGATGGGGCCGAACATCTACGGCTTCTATTATACCCACGCCAATCTGTGCGCGACCTTCTGCACCGCCTACGACGTCAAGGGCTCCGCGGCGCTGTCGTCGCAATCCGGCGGCATCGGCATGGCGATCATCGGGTTTTCGCGCTCCGCCAAGATGGGCGTTTCGGCCATTGTCGGTCTCGGCAACAAGTCCGATATCGACGAGGATGATCTGTTGACCTTCTTCGAGCAGGACGACAACACCCAGATCATCGCCCAGCATTGCGAGGACCTGAAGGACGGCCGCGCCTTCGCCGAAGTCGCCAAACGGGTGTCGAAGAAAAAGCCGGTGGTGGTGTTGAAGGCCGGTCGCACGTCGGCCGGCGCCAAGGCCGCGAGTTCCCACACCGGCGCATTGGCGGGCAACGACAAGATCTATGAGGACGTGTTCAACCAGTCCGGCGTGATCCGCGCGAGGTCGCTGAGGGACATGCTGGAGTTCGCCCGCGGCATTCCGGTGCTGCCGACCCCGAAGGGCGAGAACGTCGTCATCATCACGGGGGCGGGCGGTTCGGGCGTGCTGCTGTCGGACGCTTGCGTCGACAACAAGCTTTCATTGATGATGATCCCGCCCGATCTCGATGCGGCGTTTCGCAAATTCATCCCGCCGTTTGGTGCTGCCGGCAATCCCGTCGATATCACCGGCGGTGAGCCGCCGATCACCTATGTCAACACCGTCAAGCTCGGCCTGGAGGACCCGCGCATCCACGCGCTGATCCTCGGCTATTGGCACACCATCGTGACGCCGCCGATGGTGTTCGCGAAAAACATGGTCGAAGTGAAAAACGCGATGAAGGCCAAGGGCATCGAAAAGCCGATCGTGGCGTCGCTGGCCGGCGATATCGAGGTCGAGGAAGCCGCCGATTATCTCTACCAGAACGGCATTGTCGCCTACGCGTATTCCACCGAGATCCCGGTCGCCGTGCTCGGCGCGAAATACAAATGGGCGCGCGGCGCAGGCCGGCTGTAGGGCCTGATGAGTTTAGGTTGAGGTCGCTGCACCACTTCTCCCTCGCCCCGCTTGCGGGAGAGGGTTGGGGTGAGGGGGCCTATACGCGAGTCCGAACGTGCGGATAGGCCCCCTCACCCGGCGCTACGCGCCGACCTCTCCCCGCAAACGGGGCGAGATGAATTGAACGTCGCAACTCAAAGAGCTCAGGACGTGCTCTGGTTCCAGCGCAGCCGCTGCGTCGCCCATGCCAGCGCGGCGGCGAAGGCGAGGCCGGCACAGGCGGTCAGCGCATCGACGACGAAATCCTCGAATCTCGCGTGTCGTCCCGGCGCGCAGAACTGCAGGATTTCGAGCAGGCCGATCATCACAACGGCAATCCCCGACGTCAGCAGCCGGTGCCGGGTATAGGCGAAGCCGAACGCCAGCCCGATCAGGATGAACGCCAGCGCATGCTCGCCATCCTGGCCGAGATGGGAGTGCGGCCGATAGCTCGGCGGACCCAGGGTCGCGAATGTTACCGCGGCGGCCAAAGACCAGGCGAGGAGCCGGAGGAGGGTGGTTGTCATCCGGACGGGATAGCACAATTCCCCGGCCGGATATCCCCTCACGATAAGTTGCGGTGCCCCGTGTGGTTAATGCCGGGCGGGCGCCGGGCGAAAGTGGATGTTTTCCCGCGAACCCTGCCGAATGTTATCGTCCGGCTGGTTGCTGTGTTCATTCAGCGCGCAGGAATTTCGATTAATAATTGCGGTGACGGTGGGTGGGGCGGATTAGCGCAATGCTTAAGCCGCCGTCTTTCTTTCGCAGTAGCGTGTTACATCTGTGGCTACGCCTAAGGAGGATTCCAGATGTTTATCGCAATGAACCGCTTCCGAGTAGCCAAGGGGTCCGAAGCCAGCTTCGAGCAGGTATGGATGTCGCGCGACAGTCACCTCGACAAGGTGCCGGGCTTTGTAGAGTTTCATCTCCTCAAAGGTCCCGAAGCCGAGGATCACACTCTTTATGCTTCTCACACCGTGTGGGAGAACCGCGCTGTGTTCGAGGCGTGGACCAAATCAGAGGCGTTCCGGGCAGCACATAGTCGAGCAGGGGACAACAAGCCGCTGTATCTGGATCACCCGCAGTTTGAGGGGTTCGAGGTGCGCCAGACGGTGGGCCGCGGCAAGACGGTCGGGGCATGAGACCTGCTTAGCGGCATACGAGAACTTCATCGATATCCGTTATCAGGGTAACCCGGAAAATACTTGCTGAGGGCAAATGTTACGCATTTGACCCAACTCGGACATCGAGCGAAAAGTCATATTGTTTGGTTTCTTCTACGCCTTTCGAAAAATCCCTCGACAATTGGCGTAGCAAAGGCGCAGCTCCACAACCATTGAGCGATGTATGTTTGTGGGGCTATCAATGCGAATAGGGTCGCCAGAACGAAGACTGTGGTCGTGAACGCCATCCCGGCCGCCTTACCCGGTTGGCCTCGCGGCAGTCCCGCAAGAAGCCAGAGCATGCCGTTCACCCCGGCTAGCGCAGTCAGATGGCAACTATACAGCACGACAATATCGCGGGCGTTGCCATAGGTGCCGTAGAGGCCGGTGGTTACAGGCAGCAGGATAATCGAAAGCAGAAAGAGCAGGTTGAGATATAGCACGGGGCGGGTTGCGTGTGGCTGGAAGGCCAGCCTGCGCTGGTGCGAAATCCAGAACATGCCTGCAACAACAAAGCTGATCAGAAGCGCAAAGACTTGCCAGTGGTACGCGGCCCAGAGCGTCGACCAAACCGGTGAGCCGTTCAGAATTTGCCCCTTGGGAAAATTATAGGCGAGCAATGTCATAGCGACGCCAAAAATCGTGTTGCTCAAAGCCTCAAGCCGGCGCATTTCAAAGAGGTCGACTGGATCTGACATGCGATCCCCATCATTTAAGCGACAGCCTGGCATCAATGTGGAACAAGCGACCCTGGACTTTGGCTCCTCAAGGGACTCTATCCGACCCATGCGCGTTTTTCTTTCAGCCCGCCAGTAGTCGGTTTGGTCGGGTCCTCAAAGCCATCCACGCCGCCTCGGCGCCCGAGCTCATGGCCCCAGTAAATCCACCCGAGCCAGCGAATGAGGAGGCGAGATAGATGCCGCTTACCGGGGTCCGCGGCGAGCGTGGAATGCCGGCCCAGATTCCGCGCTTGGGCGGCAGTGGTGCGAAGCCGTAGACGCAGCCATCCGGAGTATTGAGAAAATTCTGCATGGAACGGGCATTGAGGAACATGCGCTCGCTTACGGCAGAACCGAATTCCGGATAATCCTTATCAAGCGCCGACTGGAAGGCATCGAGCCAGCGAAGCCGCCGGTCTTTTTCCTCCTCGTGACTTAGCCCGCTCCAATTGTCTAAGCGGTCGAGGCCGACCACCGTCACGAGCGTCGAGCCGTTGTCCGATAGTCCGCTGTCAATCGCCCCGTAATTGGCGATGCCGTAGAGGGGCATGCGCTCACCCGGATTGTCCGTGAACATGCGGGCGCAGGTGCCGACATCACGCAGCGATCGCGCCCAGTCCGGCACGCGGACGACGCCATAGCGATTGAGGCCGAACTCCTTCGGTGCACGGTTCACACCGAAATGTGCGGTAAACAGCGACGTCGACAGCGGCATTCCGGCATAGGCGCGTTCACAAGCCCCGCGCGCCGGCTCGGGAAGCATGCCGGCAAGCGTGGTCGGTGCGCAATTGGCAAACACTTTTCGGGTTTCGACCCGGTCTTCGGCGTTGCTGTCTCGCGCGTCGACGTGCCGCACGGCACAGGGCGCGTGGTCGCCGTCAAGCTCGATGGTAACCGCCTCGCGCCCGGTCATCACGCTGCCTCCGGCGGTTCGCACCAGCTTGGCAAGCTTCATGCTGAGAACGTGCGAGCCGCCCTTGACGTAGACGCCCCCGGATTTCAGAAAACCGCCTTGCGCCATTGCAAAGAACGGCCATGCCAGATTGCGTGGATCGTCGGCGTAATAGGCAATATTTCCCGCCAGTGCGAATTTAGCGCCCTCGTCGTCACCGAGATGGCGCTGCAGGACCTCATCGACCGAAAGGCGCCAATCGCGAACGAGGCCCCGCAATTCCATTCCGGCGCGCGCAAGTTTGCGCAGGGATCGTTCGGATCGCGCTTCCATCAGATGCGCCACGCCTGCGTGCATGGCCTCGATGGCGCGAAGCAGCTCAGTGATGCCGGCCCCGCTGTTCGGAAATCTCGCCTCAAGCGCTTCGCGCGCCGCATCGAAGCCGACCGGAAGATCGAACAAGCCACCCACCAGTTTCCCCTGCACCGAGTGAAACGGCGAGGCCGCCGTCCATTCGATGTCATCAAGCAGGCCGATCTCTTTAAGGATTGCGTGCTTGGGCTCAGAGGGATCGTGCGGATCGGCGGTTTGGTGCAACGACGGCTCAACGCGCAACGCGCCCACCTTGAACGCGGACGCCGCCCCCCGATCGAGTGATTGCGCTCGATGACGCAGACCCTCTCACCTGCCTTTGCGAGCACGGCCGCGGCCGTAAGCCCGCCTAGTCCTGAGCCAATAACGACCGCATCGAACATGCCGCATCTCCGCACAATCAGAAGATTATCGCTGAACACCCTAGGGTGCGATTGGAGGTGCGACTTGACGCGCATCAAAGATGGCGATGGCCGGCTTGTTGTGTGGCTGTCATGTTCGCGGGTACTCGACGGCGATCCACCCTTTGTGCCGCCTAGGCGATCGAATAAAGCGCCTTGTCGATTTATGGCACCTTTGAGACATGCCAACCGGTGCCGTCGATGTCTGTTCATAGGGGGAAGACCGCAAGTGACCGGCGCGCGGTCAAAGTGGCGCTTATGACCCACTCAGGAATGCCGTACGGCGCAATACGCAGCGCATTGCGCCCTACGGCGCTGCCCGATATTCTGCACTTGAAAAGCCCTTTTCGATCAAGGGCATTTTGATGTGCGCCGCATCCGCGAGAATGACGCCCCAACTAAGGCCGCCCGTCCTTTGTCGGAAAGAGACCCCGCAATGCCGTTTCCGCCGACCGTCGCCATCGGAGCGCTCATCGGCGCGTCCGCGCTGCCGCTTGCCAACTATCTCGCGAACCATACTGGGCGGCCCAGGCGTGGCACGTTGGTTTATCCGCTGGCGGTTGTCCTCATGGCCGGAACGGTGGTGCCGATCTTGGTTGTCCGATGGCTGACGCGAAGCGGGTGGATGAAGAGCGATCTTCCCGTCGATGGCAGCGATGCAGCCCTCTTGGGCGTTACGCTTGTCGCGGGCCTTGGTCTGATTGCGCTCGCTTTGCGCGGGCCTCGGATGTCCGAACTTCCCCGAATTCTTCGGCTGTTCGTGGCACTATTTGCTGTCAGCCTTGCCGAAGTTCTCGTCTTCCTGTCAATTCTGTTTAACGCGATGGAACTGGTCGCTGGGTCAATGCTTCGCTTGCCATGGGCGTCGGTGGTGGCGGCGATCGGTTCGAGTGTGCTGTTCGGGCTGTATCATTTCACTCATTCTCCGCCGTGGAACAGTTGGGCACGGGCCGCCCCGCTGATCGTTGTCTGGCTTTTCGTATCCTTTGCCTACCTGTTGACGCGCGATGCGTGGGCCGCGGCGATCGTCGACACCAGCTTCGCTACCATCGGCTTTGTCCGATACCGGGTAACAACGCTTGACGATATGAGGATCGTGACCGCTGTTGCCCTTGATGCCCTTAGCATTATCGTGGTCGCAATCACTCTCGGATGGGCATGAGGAGCGGTGCTCGGTATGTCGGGCCTTGGCTCGTTCATGATCATAGGTGAAGGTCTCCTCGATCATTTTTGCGGTGCGGATGTCAGGTGCTGGCACCTTTCAGACACCGAGAGAGTCGGCTCATCGGGGTAGACCGGACGTGACGGGCGTTGAAAATCAGAGCGATGTCATTGCGAGGAGCGACGCGACGAAGCAATCCATTCTTTCCTCGCGGCTACATGGATTGCTTCGCGGAGCCTGTCATCGGGCGGCGCTTTGCGCCGCCCCGTTGGCTCGCAATGACGGTGTACTTTACGGCTTACCCTCCATCATCCCAGCGCTTGCCGCACGCCGAGGCCCAGCATGAAGCGCTCCCTGATCTGCACGGGATCGCGGCGGGTGGTCCCGACGCCGGGCTTGTCATCGATTCGTACCGCGATCAGCGTCGGCCCGGAAGCCGACAGCGATCGGTCGACCAGCCGCTCGAAGTCTTCTTCGTCGGCCGCCCAGGCACTTTCAGCGAGACCGCAGCCGGCCGCGATCGCCACAATATCCGACACTCCTGCTGCGGGCGTCGGTTGCGCGCCGGTGATCTGGTAGACGCCGTTATCCATCACGATCATGCAGAGGTTTTTCGGCGCCAGCATCGCGATCGTCGACAGGCAGCCGATCTGCATCAATAGCGAGCCGTCTCCCTCCAGCGCGAAGACGCTGCGCTTGGGTTGCGCCAGCGCGACGCCGAGCGCGATCGGGAAGGCGAGGCCCATGCTGCCCAGCATGTAGAAATTCTGCGGGCGATGGCCGGCGGCCCACAGATCGAAATTGGTGTTGCCGATGCCGCCGATCACGGCTTCTTCGTTCTTCAGCCTGGCAACCAGCCTGGAGGTGAGGTCGAACCGGTTCATCACCTTGGTGTTGCGGGCAGGGCTGTGTGATGGATTGCTCATGCGGTCGCTCACTTCTCGAAAACCTTGCCGCCGGTGAGAAGCGGCGACAGGATCAGCGCCACCGGCGCCTGCGTCGCGATCGCCTGCTTGATCGATCGGTCGACGATGAACTCGAATTCGTCGAGCCGGGTCGCTGTATGATGCTCCATCGCCAGCAAGTCGAGCACCGGCCGCATGGTGCGGCACACCAGCGACTGCCCGTAATTGAACTCACCGAGCGTGCCGCGCTCGGACACCAGCATGATCAGCGGAATCTGATAGGGAATGGCCAGCGAGGCCAGCACATTTGCCAGCGTCGCAAAGCCGCTGGTCTGCATCAGCACGGCGCCGCGCATCCCGCCCATCCACGCGCCCGAAACGATGCCGACCGCTTCCTCTTCGCGCGCGGTGGGAAATGTCGTGAAGAACGGATCGGCGTGAATGTTCCTGATCAGTGTGGTCAGCACGCGGTCGGGAACATACGGCACCAGCCTGATACCATTGCGCTTGAAGGTTTCCAGCACCACCTCAGGCCAGGCCTTCTCGTGCGAAGCCTTTTGGTCCGAAGCCTTCTCGTCCGATGCCCGCTGATGCAGGCTCTGGGGCGACGTTGGTCCCTCGGCAGGCGCCATCGAATTCTCCCTTGCCTTGCGACGCCGCTTGTTCGCAGCATGACTGCCTGCGGCTCCGTCAAGCGCCGAAACTTGACGCGATCCCGGGTATTGTCAACATGCCGGATCGTCATCGTGCCCCGCGTCGCGGCGCGATACCACGGCTATGCCGACGTGCGATAGAAGAAGAAACAAGAATATCGGGAAACGAGGGCCCTGCCAAAAATGCCCGTCAACAACAAGCGTGTGTTCTACGTCAAATATCTGGCGCACGAGATTTACGCCGACATCCTGCGGGCGCGGCCCGACGTGCGACTCGACCGGCTCGAGAACGACAGCGCCGAGGAAATCGCAGCCCCGGTGCTGGCCGCGGCGCACGCCTATCAAATCGGTGCGGCGCGCGACGAACTCGCGCGCCACTTCCACGCCGATCGGGATCTGCTGGCACGAGCACCCAACCTGCTGATCGTGTCCAGCAATGGCGCGGGATATGATCCAGTCGATGTCGAGGCCTGCACGGCGGCGGGCGTGCTGGTCGTCAATCAGTCGGGCGGCAATGCGAACTCGGTGGCCGAACATGCGCTCGGAATGCTGCTGACGCTGTCGAAGCGCATTCTCGAGGGAGATCGCGCGCTTCGGCGCGGTCCCGATGTGAACCGCAACGCCCTGATGGGCACCGAGGCGCAAGGCAAGACCATCGGGATTGTCGGGATCGGAAATGTCGGTCGCCGCATCGCCGAACTCTGCAGGGGCCTGCTTGGAATGCAGGTGCTGGCCTATGATCCCTATCTGTCGTCGGCTGAAATTGCCGCGCGCGGCGCTGAGAAGGTCGAACTGGACGAGCTATTGCGCCGTTCGGATTACGTGTCGATCTCCTGTCCGCTGACGAGGGACAATCGCGGCATGATCGGCGCGCGCGAATTCGCGCTGATGCAGCCGCATGCGTATTTCATCACGACCGCCCGCGGCTTTATCCATGACGAGGGCGCGCTGCTCGCAGCGCTTCGCGACCGGCGCATTGCCGGCGCCGGCCTCGACGTCTGGGCCAAGGAACCGCCGCCGCCGGACCATCCGCTGCTGCAATTCGACAATGTGCTCGCGAGCCCCCATACCGCCGGCGTGACCCGGGAAGCGCGAGCCAATATGGGCCGGATTGCCGCCGAGCAGATCCTTTGCGCGCTCGACGGCAAGCGGCCGCCGCGCATCATCAACCCCGAGGTATGGCTGCGCTACGCCGAGCGTTTCGAGCGCGCCTTCGGATTTGCGCCGGCGTAGCGGCTGTTGACCGATCTACGGGTACGCGCGCAATTTTCGCGGAGCGAGCGTAGCCCGGAAGCGAAGCGACATCCGGGAGTCAATCGCGGGCTTGGCCCCGCATCTCGCGGAACCTGTCATGGGCGGCGCTTCGCGCCGACCCGTTGGCTCATGCGGGCAACTCCACCGGTTATGCAAACTGATTTTGCCTGGCGGGCAAATCAGTCGTTATCCTGTCCAGTCCTTCTCGAAAAAATATTCCAATTCTCTTTTAACCCAAATCACTTCTATATCAATCGCATCCCGGCCCACACAGAGGGGCGTTTCGCGATCGTCACGGACGTAGGGCAGGGGATGCGATGGACGCGGGCGGCGCTGCTGACGAGAGCGCTATCTTGCGGACGGCGAAGTCGTGTGGTCCTGACGCCCCGACGCTGGCGTCAAGTTGGCGGAGTAATCCGCAAGCGACGGTGGCAAGAAAGCCCGGTCACCGAGGAGAGCGCGAAGGAAACCGTTAAAACCATCGCGTGCGGGAATGCCGGGTGATCCCGGTGCGACCGTGGTGACGACACTCGTGTGCCACCTACACTTTGCGCACGAGGCTGCGGGTGCAACGGGCACCCGGCATTCCCCACGCCCTTTGTTTCGGGGCGAAGGATTCAGCACAACTCGGGCGTTTCGCGCCGCGGGAATGCGAAGGCGTATCTGGATTTTCCCACGTCATTGCGAGCGCAGTGAAGCAATCCAATTTTGCTTCCTTGTTGCCTCATGGATTGCTTCGCTGCGCTCGCAATGACGGCTCACTTTTCGTCATCGCCCTCGAAAAAGCGGGCTATCCCATATTCCGAGGTGTCAGTGATCGGACCGAAAAGCTGCGGCGTACTGGGTACTCCGCTTTCGCGGAGTATGACGGATCGTTATGAAATCTCAGGCTGCTTGAAAGCTGAATCAAGGGCACGCCCGGAATTTTCGCGGAGAAGATTTCGACCGTTACCTGGTCGCCGGCGACAATAAATCTACTGCCGACCAACCATCGGACGACGGATGCGTTGCTATTTTCGTTGCGGTCTCGACACCAGCCGGCCGCGAGAACATTTTGACGCTGCGAGGATCCGTTCGCGGAACAGTGGCTTCGGCCGGCAGGTGAGGAATTGGCGACATGCGACAATTGGGTTCATTTCTGAGCTCTGCGCCGTCCCGGATCAGACGCCGTCTGGCGCTGATCGTTGCCATTGCGGCTGCCAGTCTGCCGTCCGCCGGCGCCTAAGCCGTTGCAACGGACGCGGGCAGAGGGCTCTACGATCTCATTTACGATCTCAGCGGCGTAAATTTGAGCGAGAAACGCGCGCCGGCGGGGCGGCGATTTTCCAGCGTGATGGTCGCCGAATGCAACTCGGCGATACGCTGAACGATCGAAAGCCCAAGACCCGTGCTTCCCGCCTTCCTGCGATCGCGCCGCCAGAAGCGCTGAAAGATAAGATTGCGCTCGTCCTCGGCGACGCCCGGTCCGTGATCGAGCACGCTCACCGTGCCGTCCTCGTCGATGAAAAACTCCACGGTCGTTCCCGGAGCCGTGTGGTTGATCGCATTCTCCGCGAGGTTTCGGATGGCGCGGCTCAGCATCTCCGGATTGCCTTTGACCCAAACCGGTTCGGTTTCGCCGAGCAACGCGACGTCCTTGCCTTGGGCGAGCGCCAGCGGCGCAACAAACTCCGCGACCTCGGCGGTGACCGACCTGAGATCGGCTTTCTCCTGGGGATCGACGACGAACGAATCCAGTTCGGCGATGTCGAGCAACTGGCTGATGATATGCGCCATGCCGTCGACGTCCTTGCGCAAGGCCTGGCCGATCTGCTGGTCTTCCAGGGTATCGAGGCGGGTTCGCAAAATACTCAGCGGCGTCCGCAACTCGTGCGCGGCGTCCGCGGTGAAATCGCGCTGGATCCGGAAACCCTCCTCAAGCCGGTCGAGCGCCAGGTTGATGGCGGAGACAAGCGGGCGCACCTCGCGCGGGATCTCTTCCGTCGGCAGGCGAAGGTCGGTGCGCGTGGGTCCGATGTCGCGCGCGATCTCGGAAGCCTGCCAAAGCGGCCGCAGCGCACGGCGGAAGATGGCGATGTCCGCGATCAAGAGCACCAGCAGGATGGGCAGCGTGATCCATCCGACGTTTCTATAGAAGTCGGCCACGATGTCGTCGATCAGCACGTCGCGGTTGGCCAGGTTTTCGCCGGTCTGGATCCAGACGGTCTGGCCGCCGACGGTCTTTCGGATGCTGGCGCCGGACACCGTGGCGTCGCCGCGCCGCTCCTGCAGAAACTCGACGTCGCCGGACCTGGCATCGACCGGAAACAGGGCCGCGTGATCCTCCAGCGAGGAAAACAGAACGCGACCCTGATCGTCGGTCACCGCATACAGATAACGTCCATAGGCCTGCGAATAGAGCCCGAGCAGATCGAGCGGAAGGTCGAGTTCGAGGCGGCCATCCGGCTGTGCGCTGAGATGTTCGCCGACGGTGACGGCCTGTTCCTGCATCGCCTCGTTGTGAATATTGTTGGTGGCGTAGCTCAAGAGCCAGGACAGCGCGAGCGACATGAAAATGGAGGCGATAACGACGGCAACGACATGCAGGATGACGATGCGTGAAATGATCGACTGGAACCTGATCACGCTACTTCTCCTCTGCGATGAGGTATCCTACTCCCCGAATGGTATGAACCTGGACCTTGGCGCCGCGCTCCGAAAGCTGTTTGCGCAAACGGTGGACGTAGACCTCGATCGCATTCGATGCGACTTCGCCCGAGTGTCCGAAGATGTGATCTTCGACCTGTTTCTTGGAAACCACGCGTCCCTTGCTGCGCATCAACAACTCCAGCACCGCTGTTTCGCGGGCCGAGAGCAGTTGAGGCTGGTCATCAATCGAGGCTTGCCGGTTTCTGGTATCGAATTCGAGATTGGCGATGCGGAGAGAACTCCCGAGCAGATGGCCGGGCCGGCGCAACTGCGCTTCCAGCCGCGCGATCAATTCCTCCAGCGCGAATGGCTTCACCAGATAATCGTCCGCTCCGCTGCGCAGGCCGTGAACGCGATCATGCAGGCCGCCGCGCGCGGTAAGAACCAGAACCGGAATGGGATTGTTTCGGTGCCGGATCTCGCGCAACAGCGCGAGGCCGTCACCGTCGGGCAATCCAAGGTCCAGGATGAGGGCAGCGTAGAATGTCGTGAGCAGAACGCTTCTGGCTTCCTCGACCGTGGACAACACATCGGCCTGATAGCCGGCCGTTCGCAAGCCCTTTGCCAAGAGCTCGGCCAACTCCTCATTGTCTTCCACGACCAACAACCGCATCTGCGGCGCCTCATCCATTGACCGAAAAATCGAAGCTAGCCATGAACCCGGTCAGGTCACCCAACAAGGCCGATCTGCCGCAGACCAAGGTCTCGGCGAGAAGGAACGCAAAGGAGCGGCTTATCTTCCGCAATCCCGGGCCAGACATGGCGAAACTGGCCAGGTTCCATTTCCGCGGGCGCCTGATTCGACCATCCTCAGATCCGGTCGCGGCCCTTCCAAACGAACAAGACATAGGCGGCCATCAAGCCAACCACGATAAGCATCCAGTTCTGGACCTCGAAGCCCAGAACGGTGAAATGCTCGATCAGAAACTGCACCGCTCCGCCCCCTTTTTGGGCAGGATAAGCGGTTTGGCGACAGAAATATATTATTTTTGTATTGCTAAAGGCGTCCGAGCACCCCGGTGTTTCAAATCCCGACCGGGATCGACAGTCAGAAATGAGATCCCGAACCGGCCTCTATGGATAATCCGTTCAGGAAATCCTCCAGGGCCTGCTTTCCAGCCACATCAGCCGCGTGATGAGACGGGAAACCGCCTTCCCACAATCTGACGCCCATCGGCGTTCTCTTGCGACGTATTTCCCAGCACCAGGTGCCGCGATCGCCCCTGGTTCGGGAAATGGCAACGTAGAATGATCTGCGTGGCGAAGGACGGAGCATGATCAATCCGAAGCGTGTCGATTTCCCGTCCGGATCAGCGAAACAATTTCGAGACAGCGGCGATGTGACGAAGGAGTTTCTTGCCGCGCCCGCGAGTTCTTTCTCGAGGCATCCGTTCAGCCTTCCACGCCATTTTCAAGCCGGGCCTGAAGGCGATAGCCGACACCCAACTCGGTCACCAGCAGGCGCGGATGATTGGGATCGGTTTCGATTTTCTGCCGTAATTTGCGAACCAGGATTCGCAGATACTGGATATTATCCCGCTGGTTGCCGCTCCAGATCTCCCTGAGCAGCTGGTCGTGGGTCACCACGAGGCCGACATGCATCGCCAGAATATGGAGCAGGCGATATTCTTTTCGAGTCAGTCTGATCTGGTTCTCGTTGAGCGACACGGTTCGTCCAACGAGGTCGACCGAGAGAGGGCCGGCCACCACGATCGGGTTCTCGGTTGCGGTCTTGAAATATCGTCGCAAGGCGGCTTCGCCGCGCGCGAGCAGTTCGGCCATGCCGAACGGCTTGACCACGTAGTCATCGGCTCCCGACTGGAGCAGCCTTACTTTTTGGTCTTCGTCCGACACCACCGATAGGATGATGACCGGCACGTTCGACCAGGATCGAAGCCCTTCGAGAACTTCCGTTCCATGAAGATCCGGCAAATCCAGATCGAGGATGATGAGATCCGGCGCGTTGAATGTTGCGGCTTTCAGCCCTTCCGCGGCGTTCTCGGCCTCAAGCACCGAGAAGCCGTGAAGTTCGAAACCGGCGCGAAGAAAACGCCTTATCTTCGGTTCGTCATCAATCAGCAATACGACATTGGTGGATTTATTCATTGGCCAAACCCGGAAGCCTTGGTCCGAGATCCCGGCAGGACAATGGAGGCCGTGGTCCCCAATCCGTGCCCGCGACTCGACATGTCGATGGTGCCGCCGTTCGCCCTGACGAAGGTCGACGCGATCCAAAATCCCAGACCGGACCCGGGGATGGTGGCCTGATGGCGCTGGCTGCGGAATGACCTGCGGCCAAGCTGCTGCTGTTCGTCCGGTGTTATCCCGACGCCCTGATCGGAAACCGACAGGATAACGCGTCCTCGATCAGCCCGGGTGCTGACCGAGATCGTTGAGCCGGACGGGGAGTATTTGGCCGCATTCTCGAGAAGCTGTCCAAACGACTCTTCAATGAGACCGGAGTCTACATGGACCAGCGGCAGATCTTCGGCGAATTCGATCTCGACCTTGTGAGCGGATAATCGTCGTTCCCTTCGGCGGATTGCCGCATCGACGATGTCCCTCGGGTCAGCCCATTCGAGGCGGGGGCTGACACCGCTTGCGGTAACCCGCGTTGCGCTGAGAAGGTTTTGAATGAAGCCGTCGAGTTCCGCGACCTCGTCGGATATTGCCTCAACCAGCGAGTGAATCCGGTTGTCGCTGCGAATCAGCGGCATCGAATCCAGGACGCTCGCCGATCCCCGGATCGCCGCCAAAGGCGAACGTAGTTCATGCGAGAGCGTGCCGTGAAACGCGTCCCTCAAGAGTTGCGCCTGCAGATGCAGCCTGGCGTCCTCCATCGCTCTTTCAATATTGAGGCGTTCAAGCGTCAAGGATACCTCTTCCAGAATGGCCTCGACCCGACGCGTCCTGGAATCGACGACGTCGCGTCGGCCGCTCCCGATATTGACAGCAACCAGGCCGTGAACCGTTGTTTCGGAACAAACCGCGCGTATCAGCCAGATGTTCGGCGTCGGCTCGTCAACGATGGTGCGGGCAGGAACACCGATTGTCGCGATCATTGAAGCGACGTTCTCTTGCACTACCTTTGGCACCGAGCCCGATTTGGGGGGGTCAAAGTGACCGTCGGCCATGGCCACGAAGAAAGCCGCTTGTTGTCCGAGCGCGCGGGAAAGGTAATTCTGAATTGCGGAGATCAGGTCGGATACGCTGAAACAGGCGGCCAGACGCCGCGAGAATTCGTAAAGTTGTTGAATTTCCTTTTCCCTCTGCCGCAGCGCTTCCGTTTCGCGCCGCAGCCGCGATGCAAGATTGCTGCTGACCAGCGCCACGACCAGGAACAGCATCAAATCGACGGCCTCTTGCGGATCGTCGACCTCGAAGGTGTAGAGCGGAGGAAGGAAGAAGAAGTCCGCCGCGCCGGTGCCTGCAACCGACGCCAGGGTAGCCGGCCAGATGCCCCATTGGGTGGCCGCGATAATAACGGGGATCAGGTAAGCGATGGGAATGAGGTTGAGCGCGAGTTTATAGTCCAACGACAACAGCACGGCTGTGACAAGGCCGACGCACATGAGAGACATCAGCAGATGCTGAACGTTCCTGTTCAGGAAGTGGTGCGGCGGTCGCTCCTCATCCAACTGCGAGACGTCAGACTTGCTCGCAGCCGGTTTCCCGCGCGCTTTCGCAGGCTTTGGAATTACAGACTGGTGAGAATTCAAAGAAGTTGCTTTCGTAGCGCAAGACATCGAAATAATCGTCACCGCGGCTGCAAACGGCCGCAACAAGATCACGCCCCGGCAATTTTTGATCACGACGTAGAACGCCAACTCGCAGGATCAGCGGTCGCTAATCCCCTGCGAAAAGTCCGTCACCGCCCAAGTCAATCGTCGCCTCGATGTCACCAACTACCCAGCGCTGCGACCATTCTCCATTTCGACGTAGAAAATCTATGTCGTTCACGAAGCCAAGAAATATAAAAGTAATAGTATTTGGGCGTATGGGCGGTTGCCGGAAGTTCGCAGCTTCGGCCATGCCGACCTTTCCAAGTCTTAGCTTCCCAAGTCTTAGCTTGCTAAGAGGCTGACCCAAAATTAAGTTGAGTGATTTCAGTCGTTTGTGATTCAGTCGTGGTTGCGAGCTACGACGGAGGCACAAGATGGTTTGGACTGAAATCACCCGAGCGAAATATTGTCGAGATGGGCTGCGTTATGCAAGCGATACGACCGACGAAGAGTGGGCGATGATCGCTCCCCACATGCCCTGCAAGAATCGTCGCGGCCGGCCACGTGTGACGGCGATGCGGGCATTGGTGAATTCGATCTTTTTCATCGCTCAGAGCGGTTGCCAGTGGCGGTTGTTACCGAAGGAGTTTCCGCCTTATACGACGGTGCAGCGGTACTTCTATCGGTGGCGCGACGACGGCACCTGGCAGAAGATCAACCACCATCTTGTCATGATGGCGCGTGAGGCTGATGGCCGGGAGGCAAGTCCCACCGCAGGAGTGATCGACAGCCAGTCGGTTAAAACCACCGAGGCTGGTGGTCCGCGCGGGTTCGATGCCGGCAAGAAGATCAAAGGACGCAAACGGCACCTTCTCACTGACACCGCAGGCTTTCTGATCGCAGGCATCGTGCATGAAGCCAGCGTACAAGATCGCGACGGCGCACCCGCGCTTCTCCAGTTGATCCGAAGTGCTTTCCCCTGGTTACGTCATGTCTTCGCCGATGGTGGCTATGCCGGTCCGAAACTCAAAAAGGCGCTTGCCTCAATCGGCCGCTGGACCATCGAGATCGTCAAACGATCCGATGCCGCCAAAGGCTTCAAATTGTTGCCACGCCGCTGGGTCGTCGAACGAACCATCGCCTGGCTCAACCGCAACCGTCGTCTTGCAAAAGACTTCGAGGCAACGATTGCAAGCGCCGAAGCGTGGCTTATGATCGCCAGCGTCAAGTTGCTCTCGCGTAGACTCGCCAGAGCATGACAGCACCCTAAAACATTATGAGTCGGACTCTAAGTCTTAGCTTTCCAAGTCTTCAGGATGTCCGACCGCCGGGATGAGCGATATTTATCCGCCCGATGCCGCCAACCGCGACGGATTGCCGCTGGCAGCCGCTTCTGGAGTCGCTGCGTCAATCAAGCCGGATCGAAGGCGGGCGATGTTGCGACCGTATAAAGCGGCCTTCCATGCAACGCCCGATAAATCGCATTGGCGTAATTGAGGGCCAGCTTCTCGTCGGAGAATTCTGGTTTCGCCGCAGGATACAATTCCGTCTCGGTTGGTTGCAGAATCGCGGGCGGAGCAAGCGTCGCGATGGCGGCTGAACTGATATATTTCGGCGGATAGAGATAGAACTCCATCAGAGGCATATGCGGGCTGCGCGCGTTTTGTTGCAGGATTGTACGAGCGATCAATCCCGCTTGCGGGTAGATCGCGCTCCATCCGGCGAAACTGCTTGCCAGGATTTCAAGCGACAATATCGTGGTTGCGATCAGAGCAAAGCCCTCGTTGGATTTCTTCGCGCTCCGGGTCGTTGAAGCTTTCTTGAGGAGTTGCCGAAATTCCTGATGCGCTTCGATGAAATGCCCAAGCCTGGCCTTCCACAGGATGTTCGGGAGGCACGCATAGCCGTGCAATTCGTGGTAGCTGACGATCAGGCTCTGGCACTGAGCCGTCAAGTTCTTCGGCAAGAAACTGAGATCGAAGTTCTCAATCCCGCCGGCGAGAGCCACGCTACCCACATCATATGCAGCGTCTGCCACAGCTTCCATCGTCACGCCTCGTGAGGAGCGAACAGATTTCGTTCACCGCGTCAGCATAACGATTAGCGACATATATCTTCGATGGGCAAACGCCGCCATTTCCATAGAAAAAAAATAGCCTAGGCGGGCTTATTTGCTTTCGCGGACAAAAGATCTTCGATCAGTGTCAGACATGTAACGAAAAAGACACATGGCTTAGGAAATTGTTGCGGCGCGTTGCCGATAATTGCTGAAAAGTCGCGTATTTCGCTGGGTATTTAGGCGGCGTGATAGGCAACTGATGTTTACATAAGCAAGCAGGGTCAAAACCGCGATTTTAGTTATCTATTCTTTATGAAACGACGCGGCGAAGCGTATCGATTTTTTCTGCCCCCCCAACGAAAGATAATTCTCAGGGTGAACAAACCGTGAGAGCGCCTGAAGGCGTCTGTAATAACAGCTTGGGGCAAAACTATGAAAAAACTTCTTTTGGCGGGCGTCTCGTTGGCGACGATCGGCATGATCAACGGAGCAAGTGCTGCGGACGCCACCACGCCGGTCAAGGCTAACGCCTGCATCAACGGCGGCGATCCCTACAAGAACTATTCGTGTCTCGACCCTTATCTCGGCTTGGATTTCATGACTCGTCTGGTCAGCTACTACAGACTCGAATGGGGGCATGAAGTCGCGCCAGCAGATCCAAAAGCGCCACCGTCGCGTCGTGATTATTGGCCGACCACGCCGCAGAGCACGCCCCCGATGCCGTTTACGGAGTGGCCGTATGGCGGATCGACCAGCCTCGGCGTAACGCGGCCGAACTCGATCGATAGCCCGCTGATGGCTGCGCTCAGCAATACTACCGCGGGTCAGGCGCTGAGCGATTCTCATATTCAGATTTATGGCTGGATCAACGCCGGCGGCAACCTCAGCACCAATACCGTGAAGGGCGGCAACGCGCCGGCGGCCTATGACTATAACCCCAATACGGTCCAGCTCGATCAGGCCGTCGTCTATATCGAGCGTCTGCCGGATACCGTCCAGAAGGACCATGTCGACTGGGGCTTCCGGTTAGCGCCGATTTACGGCGAGAATTATCGCTACACCACGGCCTACGGCCTGTGGAGCAACCAGCTCCTGAACGAGAACAAGAACTACGGTTACGACCTGCCGATGGCCTATGGCGAGGTGTTCATCCCGCAGGTCGCCGAAGGACTTTTGATCCGGTTCGGGCGTTTCATTTCAATTCCCGACATCGAGGCGCAACTCGCGCCGAACAATTACATGTACACGCACTCGATGACCTACACCTTCGACAATTACACCAACACCGGAGTTCAAGCCACTTTGGCGGCGACCAAGAACTGGATCTTCCAACTGGGTTATAGCGTCGGCAGCGACACGATGCCCTGGAACGAAGGCGCGCGTCTCACGAACCTGCTCCCGGGCAACCCGCTTTATCCAGGTTCGACATTCCTGAAAGATCCCGGCGCGACGCCTAGCGTCACCGCCGGCATTCGCTACACCACCGACAGCGGAAAAGACAGCATCAACGTTGTTGCCGACGCGATCAATGGTGGCCAGTGGGGCTACAACAACCTGCAATGGTACGGACTGACCTACTATCACATCTTCAACGATCAGTGGCATATCTCGTTCGAAGCGTACAATTTGGGCGAGAGAAACGTACCCAATGCGCTTAATGGCACGGCCGCGGGCATTGTCGCCGGCGGAGGTACTCCGTTCTCGCCCCAATTCATGCCGTTCAACGCGCCTGGCCTGGCGCAATGCAAAGATCCAACAGTGCTCACTTGCAATACGAGCACGACGACCGCGCTCGCCTACCTGAACTACAAGGCATCGCCGCTGGACAACATTTCGTATCGTCTTGAGTGGTATGACGATGCTCAAGGACAGCGTACCGGCACCAAGACCGCGTACGTCGAGACCGGCATCGGCTGGCAACACTGGTTCTCGCCCCAGATCGAGATCCGGCCCGAGGTTTCGTATTACAGGTCGCTGAATGCGAACGCGTTCAACGGCAACTCGAACCTCGGTATTCCCGCCACCAAAGATTTCGCCCTCATCGGTTCGGCGGACATCATCATTCATTTCTGATGCATGGAAAGGTCGTGACGACCGAGTGTCCTCAGACACTTCATCAGACCAATTCGATAGGGGAATAAAATGAAACGAATTCTTTTAACCACCGTTTCGCTTGGCGTGCTTGGGCTGATATCGCCGGCACTCGCGGCCGATCTGCCCTCCTATGCCAAGGCGCCGGTACCCATAGCGCCAGTCTATGATTGGACCGGCTTCTACGTCGGCGGGTTTGGCGGAGGCGGCTACGGCAATCACAATCTCGATAACGCTCTCGGTCCTGCAGGCTTTGCAGATTACACCGTCAATTATTCTTCGCAGGGTGAATTGGCCGGCGGTGAGGCGGGATACAACGTGCAGAGCGGCCGATATCTGTTCGGCGTCGAAGGCGACTTGTTCTGGTCCAACATCAAGGGCAACGACGCGTTTGCTCTCGGTTCGAACGATGCAACCAACCTGCGCTGGGGCGGCACGCTGCGTGCGCGAAGCGGTTTCATCGTTGACCGCTTGCTGATGTTCTTCACCGGTGGCTGGGCATATGGCGACCTGGTTCATACCAACACCGATCCGGTAAATGGAATCGATCAGTTCACGAATCACCGGAACGGCTTGACCGGCGGCGGCGGTATTGCCTATGCGCTGACCGATAACATCATCGGCAAGTTGGAATATCGTTACTACGATTTTGGTGCGTACAGCCGCGCCGGCGGGCCGCTCACGCCGAACGGCCAGCTCCCTTACACCGTCAACAGCACCTACTCCGTCATAACGCTGGGCCTGGACATCAAGTTTGGAGGGGCCGTCGTTGCGAAATATTGACGCCTGCCTCAGCCGTTCAGCGGTCGATGTAGAACCGCTTTCACGCCGCAAGCGCAAAGCGAACGCGACTTTGCCGGCGTGGACGCGAAGGACCGGGATGGTACTAGCTGTCGCGGCGCTTTGCAGTGCTGCTGCGGGATGCGCCGGCGATACGGGAGTTGCGACATCGGGTAAGTCCGACGGTAGCGGCCAGATGCGCTACTATGGCGGCCCAAAATCTCCGATGTGGTCGGATCGCTAGTTGTGAAGACTTCGTTTTTGGGGATTGAGGCCATGCCCAACATTAATTCCAGAAGTGCGCGGATGGGGTTCCTTATTTTGGCTGCAGCGATGATCCCTGCCGTCGGGTTCGCCAGCGATGCTGCGGCCAGGCACAGGGTTCACATCGCTCCTTTCGAAGGGTTGAACGCGCGGGCGCAATATATCCAAAGCGCCCCGGCTCAGGAGAGCGCAAGGTCCGCTGCCATACGCTACTATGGAGGTCCGAAGTCTCCGATGTGGCGGGAAGTCGAATAGCGCGCCTCGCCACTTCCGCCTTTGGCTTGAGTCCGGAATAATCGACTATTCCGGCCTGCGGATGGGCGTCCCGGGATGTCCTCTACTTTAGGTTTAAACGGCTCGAATCAGGGCGCGACATTTGCATCGCGCGTCTGCGCTGCTTGATTTGCAGCGAGTAATAGTGTGAATGCCGTAAAAAAGCGACGCAAGGGGCTGGGGGTTGTAAGGCGGACGTAAGCGTAGTGGCCTAGGGTCCATCAGGCGAAATTGGCGTTGAGACTGATGGTGTTATGAGTAGCTGTTCGTCTCCGGGGGTAGTCACGTGAATGTTTTCGGAAGCCTTTCGAGGCTGTCTCGGGTGGTGCTTTTCGCGCTGATCGTGATCGGCGTGGCCGCACTGTTTTGGAGCAGGGGCTTCATTGGCTATGCCGATACTGCGGCGGGGCGAAAGGAGGCGAATTCATCTGCGGCCGCGGACCAGTCCGGCAAGCCGTCGGACGCCGCGTCGGTTGATTTATCCGAAAAGCAGGCGAGTACCCTCAAGATAGGTCCTCTGGGATCGCGTGATTTTACACTTTTCAAAACCGCGGTCGGCACTATCGATTTTAACGAGGATTTGCTGGTCCAGGTATTTTCGCAATATCCGGGGAAGATTCTCAAAGCCAATTTCAACATAGGTGACGACGTCAAGGCCGGCGACATCCTCTTCACCATCGATAGCCCGGACCTGCTGCAGGCTGAAATCAACGCTGCTCGCGGCGGCGGGCGTGCTTGAATTGCAGAAACGGACGCTGGCCCGCGCCACCGGGCTTTTGAAGGCGGGCGGCAGCGCCCAGAAAGACGTCGATCAGTCAACCTCGGACGAGCAGACCGCGGAGGGCAATTTCAAGGCGGCAAGGGACGCGGTTCGGATATTCGGCAAGACCGATGCCGAGATCGACCAGATCGTCGACAAACGCAAAGTCGATTCCGTTCTGCTGGTCCCCAGCCCTATTTCCGGAAGAATAGTGGCGCGAAGTGCTGCCCCGGGGTTCCTGACCCAGCCGGGCAATGCGCCGGCGCCGTATGCGGTGGCCGATCTGTCGACGATGTGGATGATCGCGAATGTGATCGAAACGGACGCGCCGGCCTACAAGCTCGGCCAGAGCGTAGAGGTAACGGTACCGGCATATCCGGACACCGTCTTCAAAGGGCACGTTACGACGTTAGGATCGATCATCGACCCCAACACCCATCGGCAATTGGTCCGCTCGCAAATCGACGATCCCAAGCATTTGCTGCGGTCGGGAATGTTTGCAAGCTTTGTCATTCGTGTCGGAGATCCGATGCGCTCGCTTGCGGTGCCGGTGAACGGGGTTGTCAGGGAAGGTGACGGAACGATGACGGTGTGGGTGACCAGTGACAGCCGTCGCTTCACAAAGCGAACCGTCAAGGTCGGCCTGCAGCAGGATGGCTGGACCCAGATATTGGAAGGTCTTCAGCCTGCAGAAATCGTCGTCACGGATGGCGCGGTATTTCTGAGCAACAAACTCCTGATCGGCGACGCCGGCTGATGAACGGCTCTGGACTTGTTAAACCAGGTACACACTGCGGGGTCACTTGATTAAGTCTCTACTTGAGTTCGGGCTGACGCGCAGCGCGATCATTGTCCTGGGTGTTGTGGTGTTCTGTGCCGCGGAACTCATCGCATTTTCGCGGCTCAACATTGAAGCCTATCCAAATCCGGCGCCGGTTATTCTGGAAATCACGGCGCAAGCCGCCGGCCTGTCCGCCGAGGAGATGGAGAAATATTACACCATTCCGATGGAAGTAGGGCTCTACCCGACGCCCGGAGTCATCAATATCCGCTCGACCTCGTTCTACGGCCTGTCGTTTGTCCGCGTCACCTTCAAATACGGGGTCGATTTCTATTTCGCCCTGACGCAGGCGTCGATCAGCCTGCAGCAGAACGTCAATCTGCCGGGCAATCAGGTCGCCCAGATACAGCAATCCAGCCTGGTCGGTGAAATCTATCGCTATCAGGTTGTCGGTCCGCCGCATTTCGGGCTGACCAATCTGCGGACGTTACAAGATTATGTCGTCGCCCGGCGCCTTCTCACCATTCCCGGCGTGGTGCAGATCAACAGTTGGGGCGGCACCACAAAGCAATTCAACGTCGACGCTGATCTCGGCAAGCTGGAAGCCTATAATATTTCGATCCCCCAGCTCATCACCGCACTCGGCAATGCCAACATCAATGTCGGTGGTCGCGAAATCTCGATCGGCCAGCAATCCGTCAATATTCGCGGGGTCGGATTGGTTGATAGCGGTGGCGCCGATGATGTCACGAAGGGTTACAAGGTCCAGGACATCGAGAACGTCGTCTTAAGCCAGTCGAACGGCCTTCCGATCCAAGTAAAGGATGTCGCGACTGTTTCCGTCGGCTATGTGCCGCGGCTTGGAATCGGGGGCAGGGACTACGAAGACGATATTGCGGCCGCGATCGTGGTGATGGGACGGACCCAGCATACCAACGATATCATCCCGCGCGTCGAAGCGGAGGTCGAAAAGCTCAACCGCGATGGAAGTTTGCCGCCGGGCGTCAAAGTCGTCTCTTACTATGATCGCAGCTCGCTGGTCGGGGTGACCACGCATACCGTCCTGCACAATCTCATTTTCGGCTGCCTCCTGGTCTTTCTCATTCAATGGATATTCCTCGGCGATCTGCGCAGCGCCATCATCGTCAGCGCGAATATTCCGTTCGCGTTGTTCTTTGCCATCATTATCCTCGTGCTGCAGGGCGAAGACGCGAACCTGCTGTCGCTCGGGGCGGTCGACTTCGGCATCATCGTCGACTCCGCGGTGATCATGATGGAGAATATTTACCGCAACTTTCAGTCAGATAACGCGCATAGGCAAACGCTTCTTCAGCATCTCTCGGAAGGTTATTGGGGCCCCGATCCGACATCGGCACATGCCCATACCACATCGAGCAAGAAGTGGACGGAGCGACTGCGCGTCATCTTCGTCAGTGCGTTGCAGGTCGACAAGGCCGTGTTCTTTACGGCGGCGATCACAGTCACGGCGTTCGTGCCCTTGTTCACCATGCAGGGCGTCGAAGGCCAGATCTTTGGACCGATGGCCCGGACCTATGGCTACGCGCTGGCCGGCGCGCTGCTCTCGACATTCGCGGTGACGCCGGTTCTGGCCTCGCTGCTGCTGCCGAAGCAAATCGAGGAGACCGAGACGAGAATCGTCCGCGCCTTGCGGGCGAGCTATACGCCGGTGCTTCGCTGGGCGCTGTCCCATCTCGGGATTGCCGTCATGGTGGGAGTGGTATTTCTCGCGCTCAGCGGGATTGCCGCGTCCCGTCTCGGTAGTGAATTTCTGCCGGCGCTGGAAGAAGGCAATTTCTGGATCAGGGCGGCCATGCCGTCGACGATGTCGCTTGATGCGGGCACCGCCGCCACGCGCAAGATGCGGGAAATCCTGCTGCGGCATCCGGAAGTCATCACCGTGGTGTCCCAGCACGGTCGTCCCGACAATGGCAGCGATGCCTCGCCGTTCTCCAATGTCGAGCTGTTCGCACCGCTCAAGCCGTTTGACGAATGGCCGGCCGACCTCACCAAGGAGAAACTGACCGACGAGCTGCAGAAGGAGTTCGAGGAGGAATTGCCTGGAATTGGCTTCAACTTCTCGCAATACATCCAGGACAATGTCGAGGAAGCCCTGTCGGGCGTCAAGGGCGCCAATTCGGTCAAGATCGTCGGACCAAACCTGGCGACGCTGGAATCGCTGGCCACTCAGGTGATGGCCGAAATGACCAAGGTTCAGGGTGTCGCCGATCTCGGCATATTTCACTTGCTCGGTCAGCCCAATCTCAACATCAAGATCAACCGCGACAAAGCCGCCCGCTACGGTCTCAATACCGGAGACGTCAATACCGTAGTTCAGGCCGCGCTCGGCGGCACCAACGCGACGACTGTTCTGGAAGGCGATCGGCAGTTTAACCTGGCGGTCAGGCTGGACCCCAAATACCGCAGCAGCATTGCGGCCATTCGTACTGTCAAAGTTGCTTATTCGACCCCGTCGGGCACCAACGGCTATGTTCCGCTGAGCGAATTGGCTGACATCACGCTCGATACGGGCGCCTCGTTCATCTATCGCGAGCGCAGCCAGCGTTTCATTCCGATCAAGTTCAGCGTTCGCGGCCGCGATCTCGGCAGCACGGTCGAGGAGGCACAGCGACGTGTTGCGAGCGCCGTCAAGCTCCCGAACGGATACCAGATCCTTTGGGCCGGTGAGTTCGACGACCTTCAGAATGCAAAGAAGCGGCTCATGGTCGTGGTGCCGATCACCCTGCTTCTCATTCTTGTGCTGCTTTATGGCCTGTTCAATTCGTTGCGCGACAGCCTGCTGGCCGTTGCCGGCATTCCGTTCGCGATCGGAGGCGGCCTGATCGCGCTGTATTTTGCGAGGCTCGATTTCAGCGTCTCCGCGGCGATCGGCTTTATCTCGCTGTTTGGCGTCGCCGTGATGGATGGAATTCTCAACATTACCTACTACCGGGAACTCCGTGCACAGGGCAGGGATATTGCCGAGGCCGTGTTCTACGGCGCTGAACAACGGATGCGGCCGATGCTGATGACCGCGCTTTCCGCAGGCGTCGGTCTTTTTCCAGCGGCGATCTCGCATGGCATAGGAAGTCAGGTGCAACGCCCTTTGGCGACCGTGGTTGTGGGCGGTATGTTTATCGGACCCTTGCTGCTGCTCGTGGTCGCGCCCGCGCTCCGAAAGATATTCCTGGCAAGAGAAAATCCGAGTGTCCCGGACGATGAAGGCGCACCGGAAGCTGAAAAAGGTCTAGAAAGCTGATCGAGTAGTCCGATGGTCGGCGTTTTGAGTGGATCGATCTGATGTTGTGCATCGTGCGCCGATGGTGGCAAGCGGCCTGCGGAGTCCCCGCGGGGATTCTTGCGTTGGCCATTTCAGGCTGTGCCGTCGGCCCGACTTTTGTCTCGCCTCCGGCGCCGGACGCCGATGGTTACGTTCGCGGAAAACTTGCTTCGCCTGATCCTGGTCGCGGCGGGCCTGCGGTGCCGGGGCAGCATTTCGTCACCGGGGCCGATGTTTCAGCGCGATGGTGGTCGGCGTTCAAATCCCCGCCGCTCAACCAACTCGTCAGGCAATCGGTCGACCGCAATCCAAATCTGCAGGCGGCCGAGGCAGCGATCAAGGTCGCTCGATACAATGCCCTGGCTCAGCGCGGACTGTATTTTCCGCAGATATCGGGAAATTCGAACGGCGCGGATTACCTCATCGCCAATCCCGGTCAGGTGCCGCCCATTCCGACAACGGGACCACAGTCCCGATACACGCTCGTGACCAATCAACTGACGGTGACCTTCGCACCGGATGTCTGGGGCGCCAACTTCCGGGCGGTCGAGAACCTTGACGCCATGACGGAACAACAACTGTTTCAGCTGGAGGCCGCCTATCTCGCCCTGACGAGCAACGTTGTGACGGCCGCCATTCAGGAGGCCTCGCTGCGCGGTCAGATCGAGGCGACCCGACGCATTATCGGTATTGAGCGTAACCTTCTCGATATCCTCAAGCGTCAACTCAGCGCCGGTCAGGCGGCGCAAGCGGACGTGCTGGCGCAGGATGCGGCACTGGCACAGGCGGAGCAGTTGCTCCCGCCCCTCGAGAAGCAACTCGCACAGCAGCGCGATCTCTTGACAGCCCTGGCCGGGCAATTGTCAGCCGATGAGATTGAACAGAAATTCGATCTTGCGCATTTTAAATTGCCGGCAAACTTGCCCGTGAGCCTGCCCGGCAAGCTTGTGGATCAGCGCCCCGATGTGAGGGCTGCGGAAGCTAATATGCACTCGGCGAGCGCGCTGGTGGGGGTCGCGATCGCGGCCCGCCTGCCGAACATCGTGCTCTCGGCCAACGGCGGATCTAACGCCTACACCATTGCGCAAAGCTTCACGCCCGGAACCGGATTCTATACGCTCGCAGCCGGCGCAACCGCGCCGATCTTTGACGGGTTCACGCTGTACAATAAGCAGAAGGCGGCTGAGGCAGCGCTCGAACAGGCCGAAGCCCAGTACCGCGCCACCGTCATCACCGCATTCCAGAATGTGGCAGATGCCTTGCGCGCCCTGCAGGCCGATGCCCGCGCGATCAAGGCGGCTGTTCATGCCGAAGACACCGCAAAGGCCAGCCTCGAAATCGTCCAGAAGCAGCTCAGCGCCGGGCAGGTCAATCAACTCGCGGTTCTCAATGCGCAGCAGACCTACCTGACCGCGGCGATAAACCGCGTGCAAACCGAAGCCAATCGTCTCTCCGACACCGCTGCATTGTTCATGGCGCTCGGCGGCGGCTGGCCGGTCGGCTGCACAACGCCGGTTTGGCGGGAATGCGCGATGGGTGAGGATCACCCGAAGTCCTACCCCGATCGCAAAACTGCAATAGCGCGATTTTCTGCTCGATCAGGGATGCCTGCTTCCGGAAGTTGCCCTCGCACGCGAAGTTTTTGAACTCACGCGCATCGATAACGGCAAGAGATTCCGGTTTGCGCAATGAGGGCGGCGTTTTGCGAAGGGAAAGGTGGCTGGCTCCGAAACCGGAGAACCAGGTTTTATGCCAAATTCACCAGACGACGATGGCGCAGAGCAGCGACAAGGGTAAGATGGCCACCCCGAGGTAAAGCCAGGTTCGGTAGGCGCCCGCGTCCTTGGGCAAAATGAAAAGATTGATGACGAACCACACGCAGACCGCGAATCCCAACGCCACCCGGATGAGGTCGCCGGGTGTCTCGAATACCGACCAGATGTTTTCGATTTGAGGGCTGGCGACGCGCGCGGTCAAAACCGTCAGAACAACGAGGAAAATCGTCCGAACTGCGACACCTCCGAACCAGATGCTAGCCGGCATCTTGGAAGTGGACTTTCTTGTTGTATCCGCTCGCAAATTCACGTTGGTGTGCATGGCACAATCCATCATCAGCTGCATAAATAATTATCGCTGATCGCGGCGCAACGGCAAGACCTCTTTTCAGGCATGATTAAATTTTCAGGCATGATTAAACGGCAGCCATGCTTACCCTCGTGCACGCTGCCTGTTATGCGAGCGTGTGAGGAGTCCAGCTACCTCATCACTCTGATCAGCGGAACCTCGCAGGCTTAACTTGCTCGTTCCGTATCTGCCGGGCAACCCATTGAGGATTCAGATAAATCAGGTTCGCCGGCCAGCTTCGCTGACCGCCGCCTCGTCCCGGCAACGCCTGTAGCGCCTCCGGCGTGTCGTCCGGGCGCGAGCCAGCGAGGCTGACGGCGTTGAGGGCTCCAAGATGAGGTCGCGCAACGGGCGAGCATGAGGGACCAGAACGCCTGTGCTTTGTGCATCCCTGGCACGCTAGATCCACCGGGACACATAGCTGCGCCGCAGTTTGCGAGCAGCGGTAGCCCAACTTTCCCAACTGGACCTCAGAATTTGCGATTTTCGATGTGTCGCCGAGGCAAAAGCTAAATCATTGCAAGGGGTGGGGGATCGAAAATCGTTGTAGTGAAGACCTACTACCTTTTCCGGCGTTTCGTTCCGGGTAGGATCGGCGCCGATGTATTTGCGATTCACTCGGCGACGTAAGGACGGCAAGGAGCACCGTTACTGGAGCATTGTCGCGAGCAAGCGTTGTGCTGGTGGTCGGGTGGTACAGCGGCCGGTGCTTTATCTCGGAGAGATCAACGACAGCCAGCGCGAGGCCTGGTGCCGGGTGGTCGATGCTTTTGACGAAGGCAGCCAGCAACATCGGCAACTCGCGCTGTTTCCTGCCGGGCAAGGCGTTCCGGAGCACGCCCGGGGCTACGGGCTGCAGGTACGGCTCGATGGCATGGAATTACGCCGCCCGCGGCAATGGGGAGCCTGCTGGCTTTCGTGTCATCTCTACGAGCAACTGGAGCTCGACCGGTTCTGGACGGAGCGGCTGCCGGACTCGCGCCAGGGAACCAGCTGGCGGCATATCCTGCAGACGTTGGTGTGCTACCGGTTGATCGATCCCGGCAGCGAATGGCGGCTGCATCGGCAATGGTTCGAGCAGAGCGCGATGGGGGATCTTCTCGGCGAGGATTATTCGCTGGTGTCGAAGAACGCGCTGTATCGCTGTCTGGACAAGGTGCTGCCGCACAAGACCGCGTTGTTCAGCCACCTGCGGCAACGCTGGCAGGATCTGTTCGGCGCCAGCTTCGAGGTTCTGCTCTACGACTTGACCAGCACCTATTTCGAATCGGCCCCGCCGGATGACGAGAACGACAAGCGCCGTTACGGCTACAGCCGCGACAAGCGCAGTGATTGCGTGCAGGTGGTGATCGCCCTGATCGTGACGCCCGAAGGCTTTCCGCTGGCGTATGAAGTTTTGCCCGGCAATACCGCCGACAACACGACGTTGCGCGGCTTCCTGCAGAAAATCGAAAACCAGTCCGGCAAGGCCCAGCGCATCTGGGTGATGGATCGCGGCATTCCGACCGACGAGGTGCTGGCAGAGATGCGGCAATCCGATCCGCCGATCTCATATCTGGTAGGCACTCCGAAAGGAAGACTGACCAAACTGGAAAAAGCTTTGCTCGAGCGGCCGTGGCAAGCGGTACGCGATGGGGTCGACGTCAAGCTCTTGCCGGACAAGCAGGAGCTCTATGTGCTGGCTCGCAGCCGTGCCCGCATCGACAAGGAACGCGCGATGCGGCGGCGCAAGCTGAAATGGCTGTGGGGCCGGCTCAAGGAGCTCTCCGCCATGCGCCTGAAGCGCGAAGAGCTATTGATGAAACTCGGCGCCGCGCGGGACAAGGCAAGGGCGGCGTGGCGGCTGGTGGACATCGAAGTGGATCCGCAGATTGCCAGCTTCGGCTACGCGCTCAACCGCGACAAGCTACGCAAAGTGCGCCGCCGCGAGGGTCGCTATCTGCTGCGCACCAATCTGTACGAACACCAGCCGGAGAAGCTGTGGAAGTTCTACATCCAGCTGACTGAAATCGAGGCGGCGTTCAAGAACCTCAAGGGCGACCTGGAAGTGCGCCCGATCTTCCATCAAACCATCGAGCGGGTCGAAGCTCACATCTTCGTCGCCTTCCTGGCCTACTGTCTCCACGTCACGTTGCGTGCAAGGCTCAGGGCGTTGGCGGGTGGCCTGGCGCCAAGGGCGGTGCTCGACAAGTTTGCCGCCATCCAGATGCTGGATGTTCACTTCCCCACCACGGAGGGAAGAACTCTGATCCTCAGCCGCTACACCGAGTTGAACGTCGATCAGAAGCTCCTTGTTAGCCAACTCAATCTTGAAATGCCGCCCCAGCCCCCTCCAAGGATCACCGCCGCGATCGCGAAGGCACCGGCCCGGGCCTTGTAGTGAAGACCTTTTGCTCACCGCCCTTGATCTATAACGGCTATTTGATCACTACCCCCCAGTTGGGAAAGTTG
>CAVSOS010000047.1:0-14322 GCA_963729395.1 uncultured Pseudomonadota bacterium
TAGCCCAACTTTCCCAACTGGACCTCAGAATTTGCGATTTTCGATGTGTCGCCGAGGCAAAAGCTGAATCATTGCAAGGGGTGGGGGATCGAAAATCGTTGTAGTGAAGACCTACTACCTTTTCCGGCGTTTCGTTCCGGGTAGGATCGGCGCCGATGTATTTGCAATTCACTCGGCGACGTAAGGACGGCAAGGAGCACCGTTACTGGAGCATTGTCGCGAGCAAGCGTTGTGCTGGTGGTCGGGTGGTACAGCGGCCGGTGCTTTATCTCGGAGAGATCAACGACAGCCAGCGCGAGGCCTGGTGCCGGGTGGTCGATGCTTTTGACGAAGGCAGCCAGCAACATCGGCAACTCGCGCTGTTTCCTGCCGGGCAAGGCGTTCCGGAGCACGCCCGGGGCTACGGGCTGCAGGTACGGCTCGATGGCATGGAATTACGCCGCCCGCGGCAATGGGGAGCCTGCTGGCTTTCGTGTCATCTCTACGAGCAACTGGAGCTCGACCGGTTCTGGACGGAGCGGCTGCCGGACTCGCGCCAGGGAACCAGCTGGCGGCATATCCTGCAGACGTTGGTGTGCTACCGGTTGATCGATCCCGGCAGCGAATGGCGGCTGCATCGGCAATGGTTCGAGCAGAGCGCGATGGGGGATCTTCTCGGCGAGGATTATTCGCTGGTGTCGAAGAACGCGCTGTATCGCTGTCTGGACAAGGTGCTGCCGCACAAGACCGCGTTGTTCAGCCACCTGCGGCAACGCTGGCAGGATCTGTTCGGCGCCAGCTTCGAGGTTCTGCTCTACGACTTGACCAGCACCTATTTCGAATCGGCCCCGCCGGATGACGAGAACGACAAGCGCCGTTACGGCTACAGCCGCGACAAGCGCAGTGATTGCGTGCAGGTGGTGATCGCCCTGATCGTGACGCCCGAAGGCTTTCCGCTGGCGTATGAAGTTTTGCCCGGCAATACCGCCGACAACACGACGTTGCGCGGCTTCCTGCAGAAAATCGAAAACCAGTCCGGCAAGGCCCAGCGCATCTGGGTGATGGATCGCGGCATTCCGACCGACGAGGTGCTGGCAGAGATGCGGCAATCCGATCCGCCGATCTCATATCTGGTAGGCACTCCGAAAGGAAGACTGACCAAACTGGAAAAAGCTTTGCTCGAGCGGCCGTGGCAAGCGGTACGCGATGGGGTCGACGTCAAGCTCTTGCCGGACGAGCAGGAGCTCTATGTGCTGGCTCGCAGCCGTGCCCGCATCGACAAGGAACGCGCGATGCGGCGGCGCAAGCTGAAATGGCTGTGGGGCCGGCTCAAGGAGCTCTCCGCCATGCGCCTGAAGCGCGAAGAGCTATTGATGAAACTCGGCGCCGCGCGGGACAAGGCAAGGGCGGCGTGGCGGCTGGTGGACATCGAAGTGGATCCGCAGATTGCCAGCTTCGGCTACGCGCTCAACCGCGACAAGCTACGCAAAGTGCGCCGCCGCGAGGGTCGCTATCTGCTGCGCACCAATCTGTACGAACACCAGCCGGAGAAGCTGTGGAAGTTCTACATCCAGCTGACTGAAATCGAGGCGGCGTTCAAGAACCTCAAGGGCGACCTGGAAGTGCGCCCGATCTTCCATCAAACCATCGAGCGGGTCGAAGCTCACATCTTCGTCGCCTTCCTGGCCTACTGTCTCCACGTCACGTTGCGTGCAAGGCTCAGGCCGTTGGCGGGTGGCCTCACGCCGAGGGCGGTGCTCGACAAGTTTGCCGCCATCCAGATGCTGGATGTTCACTTCCCCACCACGGAGGGAAGAACTCTGATCCTCAGCCGCTACACCGAGTTGAACGTCGATCAGAAGCTCCTTGTTAGCCAACTCAATCTTGAAATGCCGCCCCAGCCCCCTCCAAGGATCACCGCCGCGATCGCGAAGGCACCGGCCCGGGCCTTGTAGTGAAGACCTTTTGCTCACCGCCCTTGATCTATAACGGCTATTTGATCACGTTACCCCCCAGTTGGGAAAGTTGGGCTAGCCGTTGTCGGCCGCTTGGGCGGGATAAACCCCGCGCAACACTTCCTCGAAGTGGTTTTTGACGAATTCGTTACAGAGGCAGGCCCGGGCGCGGAGGGCTTCCGGGTCGGACACCAGAATCCTGCTATCTCTGCTTGGGATCGAGCGTTGTCGACCACAGTGCCGTATCGGCGCGATCCCGTAAGGTCACCGTCATCTCCCCTGACTTGCCGTCGATCTTGACGTGACCGAAGAACTGCATGCCGGCTGATGGCGGCAGATTCTGCTGGCCGGGGGCCGGTGCCTTCATGAATCGCACCTCGGGGCCGAAGGTATTGTCGAGCTCGTTCGGCCCGAAGGTTCCGGCATGCAAGGGACCGGAGACGAATTCCCAGAACGGCTCGAATTCCGCGAATTGCGCCTTGTCGGGGTTGTAGTAATGCGCGGCGGTGTAATGCACATCCGCCGTCAGCCACACGGTATTGACGACGCCCGATGTCTTGATGAAGCGCAGCAGGTCGGCGATTTCGAGTTCACGGCCGCGCGGCGGTCCGTCGCCTTGCGCAAAGGCTTCCGAGCCCGATTTATTCGCCGCGTCATCATACACCACCAGGCTGAGCGGCATGTCGGAGGCGATCACCTTCCAGGTGGCGCGCGAGTTCAGCAGCGCCCGCTTCAGCCAGGCGAGCTGGTCGGGCCCGATGAAATAGCTGTCCGGCCCGTAAGTGGTTTGCTGGTTCGGACCATTGGGGCCGCGATAGCTGCGCTCGTCCAGCATGAACACGTCGAGATGCGGGCCGTAGCCGAGGCTGCGATAAACCCGGCCCGGCTCGGCAATGCTTTCACGTATCGGATACATCTCGTGAAACGCGCGCGCGGCGCGTGCGGCCAGCAGCGTGATGTCGCGCTCCCGGTAGGCGGCGGGAAGCTGCTTCGACGGCGACCAGTTGTTGGTGACCTCGTGGTCGTCCCATTGCACGAAGATCGGCACTTCGGCATTGAAGGCGCGCACATTGTCGTCGAGAAAATTGTACTTATGCGCCGCGCGGAATTCGTCGAGCGTCTCGGCCACCTTGGCCTTCTCCGGGATCGTGACGTTCTTCCAGATCTTGTCGCCGGGCAATTTAACCTCGGTGGCAATGATGCCGTCGGCATAGATGGTGTCGCCGGAATGCAGCAGGAAGTCCGGCCGGTGCTTGCGCATGGTGGCGAAGGTGAGCATGCCGCCATCGTCGGGATTGATGCCCCAGCCCTGTCCGGCGACATCGCCGCCCCAGACGAAACTGACGTCGCGCCGGTCGCTCGGCGCGGTGCGGAATCGGCCGACGACCGGCTCGCTGGAAATATTGATATGCGACAGGTCGCGGAACCTGACGCGATAAAAAATATCCTGCCCTGCGGGGAGGTTTTCCAGCAGCATTTTCGCGGTGAAGTCGCTCTCGGGCAATGCTGCGATCGGCGGCAAGGCCCGTGCATCGCTGAATGACTCGGAGGTCGCGACCTCGACCAGCATTTGCGACGGCCGGTCCGCCCGCGCCCACACCACGCCGCTGTCGGTTCCGACGTCGCCGGATTGCACGCCATGGGCGATTTGCGGCCGGTCGGCGGCGCGGCTGAGATAGGGCATCGCCATTACGCCGAGCGCAGCGGCGCCGGTGGAAAGAAAACGCCGGCGGGAGAGTTTGCGGAAAACCCTGCGGGGAACTTCAATCGTCATGCAAAGCCTCGTTTTCGGCCGACAGGATGCGCGATCGCCCTGGTCCTTTGTTTTGACGCGTTTTCTTCACGCGAACCGGTACCCACTTCGCTCGAAAACGCTTTAGAACTAGGAAGATGATGTGACGGCGCGATTACAGCGGCGATCGCCTACAAGGTTCCGGTCACCCGCAACGGGGTGCCGGCCCTTTGCGGGTTTTGCGCCATGCTCATCAGCAGCGCCTTGCGGTCGGCCACCGCGTTGTGGAATTGCTCGAGCGCGATATTGAAGGCGGTCAAGGATCCCTGCTGGATGGCGCCACGCTCGAAGCAGAGCAGCGTCTTGCGCAGGATATCGTCTGCCTCGGCCTGCATTTGGTCGAGTTCTTCGGCCGAATCGCTGCGGCGCGCGGCCGCGAGCATGTCGAGCAGCCGTTCCCGCAGCGAGGTGTTGTTGTTGCGCTCATCCTTCTTGAGATAACCGGCGAACCACGCGCCGGCGGACCCCATCGCCGACAGGCCCATCAGTCCCCACCAGATGAAATCACTGTAGCGATCGAGGAAGGTTTTTTCCTCACCGTCGATAAAGGCCGCCGCGCCCGGATGCACCGGGATCGCGGCGTCCTTGTCGGTGTCCGGGGTTTCGATTTTGGCCGCCAGCGGGAATTCCGCCATCACCGCTTGCCGGATCGCAAACAACTGCCGGGTGAAGGCGGCGACCGTTGAATCCGAAAGCCCCTTACGTGCGACGATATGATGGGCGAAGCTGATCGTCTTCACCTCGTCGTCCGGCCTGTCGGGCGAGCCGCCAAAGGCGCCGGCGGGGATATCCGACGCTTCGTACATCGGATGGTTTTGTGCGATCGCCTCGGCCGAATCGATAGCGAGGAAGGTCGGCGTTTTGCCATCGTGCGTCGATGCGGCGATCGCATCCATGGTGGCCCGGCCGCTGATCGGCCCGGTGGCGAGATAAGCATCCGCCTTCTGGCCGCGAATGGCGTCCACGGCTTCGCTGGCCGGAAACTGAAGGATGGCGACCTTGGCCGGATCGACGCCGTATTGCTTCAGGATCAGTTTGAGCAAATTGACATTGGCTTCGGTGCGGCCGATGACCCCGACCCGGTGTCCGGCGAGCTGCGCGATCTTGGTGATCCTGGCCGCTGCCTTCTTGCCCTGGCCTTTCGCGGGCGCGGGCACCCACAACACCACGAGGCTCTTGCGCAGCGTCGCCACGGCTTGCGCATTTTTCGGCACGCCGAGATCGCCGCGAATGATGGCGAGATCGACCTTGTCGTCGGCCAGCGCCTGGGCGCTCGCGACCGAGCCATCGGTCTGAATGGGGTGCAACCGGACATGGCCGTGCGCCTGGGCAAAGGCCTGGGTCAGGGCCTGGACCACCTTGATGTCGTCGCTGTTCGCCGGCCCGACCGCGATCTGCAAGATCTCCGGCCGCATCGCAAAGTAGTAGGTGCCCGCGAGCGTTCCGACGATGGCGAGCACACCCGCCAACGTAATGAACGCCGCCTTTTGCTTCGCCGGGCGCGGCGGCGCCGCCGGCTCGACAAGGTCGAGACCCTCGGTCATCTGGCAAACAACCGCTTGAGGCTCAATGTCATAGGCCCAATATGGTTAGATCGACCTTGTAGCAAATTTCCCGCCAGCTCCGAGTTACATCGCCGTCATGGTTACCATGTCGGGATCCGATATTCGGACCATGGCGCCCCTTGAGCGAGCATTGCGATCGAAAGGACGCCAAAAAGCTGCGATTTCCCCGTGGTTTTGGTTCAAAATCGCCCTGATCGATCTGCGAAGGGCGAGGGGAACGGCCGAACCACGACGCCTGCCCGATCCTGGACCAGCCTTGCTACTCCTCAGCTTTGCTACCCCCATGCGACATGGATCCCGGACATGGATCCCGGGCATGCCGTTCGGTGTTAGGGTGTGACCGGCGCAAAACGGAAGGAAGGCGATCATGGTGGAGCGGCTGTCGGCGGAGGCGCGAAAATCGGCCCTGAAGACCTTGCCGGGATGGACCGAGACGCCGGGGCGCGAGGCGATTGCGCGGACCTTTGTTTTCAAGGATTTCAACGAAGCCTTCGGGTTCATGTCCCGCGCCGCACTGGTGGCCGAAAAGAGCGACCATCATCCCGAATGGCGCAACGTCTACAAGACGGTCGAAGTGGTCCTTGCCACCCACGATGCCGGCGGCGTCACCGCGCGCGACATTGATCTCGCAACGGCCATGAACGCGATCGCCGGACAGCTCGGCGTGGCCTGACCGGCCTGCTCTAAGCTTGCGGTCGGGCAAGACATCCCCAGATTAGCACGACATCCCAAGTGAGGATGCTTACGCCGCGGCGATTTACCGCCGTTCTCAGGGAGCCGGGATGATGGCAACCGAACATACCGTGGGTTTTGAACCGGCCGACCGGCTGGCTCAGGACCGCGAAAGCGTGCGCAGGCGCTTCTGGTTCAAGCTGAAGCGGGTGGTCGCCAGGCTTCCGTTCGCGGAGGATTTGCTGGCGGCCTATTATTGCGCATTCGACAAGGAAACGCCGCGCCATGTGCAGGCGGCGCTGCTCGGCGCCATCGCCTATTTCATCCTGCCGTTCGATTTCATCCCGGACATGCTGCCGGTGCTCGGCTTCACCGACGATGCCGCGGTGCTGGCAACGGCGATCCGCTTGGTCGCTAGCCACATCACCTCGGACCATCGCGATGCTGCCCGCGCCGCGCTGCGGCGGGTGAGCGAACCGCGAGGATAGAATTGAAGCCGGCCGCGAAAGACCAAACGCATCCGGTTATTCGCTGGCTGATGACCGACGCGCGCAAGCGCGTTAACTCCAGCGATTTTCTGGAGGCGTTTGCCAACGAGTTGCGCGCCGCGGAGGTGGATGTCTCGCGCATCACGACCGGCGTCCCGATCCTCCATCCGCAGATTTTTTCCTTCAGTGGCCTGTGGCAACTCGGCAAGGGCGCGACCGAGCGTCTGTACCGTCTGGGGCCGGATACACCGGCGTCGATACTGCACAGCCCGATCCGGATCGCCTATGACGGCGGTGGCCCGGTGCGCTGCGATCTCACCGCGCCGCCGCGCGACGGAGAGTTCTCCATTCTGGAGGACCTGCGCCGCGAAGGCTTCACTGACTATGTCGTGCATTCCGTTCCGTTCGCCGATGGCAGCCACAAGGCGCTGTCGTTGGCGACCACGCGTCGCGGCGGGTTCGACGGCGACGAACTGGCGTTGTTCGAGACGATGATCCCCGCGGTCGCGTTCAACCTCGAAGTGCAGGCGTTGCGCCGCACCGCGCGCACCTTGCTGGATACCTATGTCGGGCAGCAATCCGGGGGCCGCGTGCTCGAAGGCCAGATCCAGCGCGGCACCGGCGAAACCATCCGGGCCGTGATCTGGCTTTGTGATCTCAGAGGCTTCACCAACCTGTCCGAAGCGCTGCCGCGCGACGCGCTGATCGATCTTCTCAATTGCTATTTCGGCCCGATGTGCGACGCGGTCGCGGCGCAGGGCGGCGAAGTCCTGAAGTTCATCGGGGATGCGATGCTGGCGATTTTCCCGATCGAAGGCGACGCTGCGGCGCGGTGCGGCGCCGCGCTGGCTGCCGCAACGCGCGCGCAGGCGGCGCTGGTCGACGAGAACCTGCGGCGGGAGAGCGCTGGGCTCGCGCGCATCGAGTACGGCCTGGCGCTTCATGTCGGCGACGTGATGTACGGCAATATCGGCAGCGACACCCGGCTTGACTTCACGGTGATCGGGCCGGCGGTCAATCTCACCGCCCGCATCGAATCGATGTGCCGGGAGCTTGGCCGAAAGCTGCTGCTGTCGTCCGATTTCGTCAGAGCTGGAGGCATTGCCGCTCAATCCCTCGGCGCGTTTACGCTCAAGGGCGTCGGTGCCCAACAGGAAATTTTCGCGCCGATCTGAGCGTCTGCATTCTTGATACAGACACCTTACGGATGCAGGATCACCTTGCCCATCGCCTTGCGGCCGGCGAGCACTTTTAGCGCTTCGGCGGTTTGCGCCAGCGGGAAGGTGCGGTCGACGTGGGAGGAGATCTTGCCTTCCGCGGTCCACTTCACCAGTTTTTCCAGATTGACGCGGTTCTTGGCCGGATTGAGTCGCGCCCAGTGGCCCCAGAACACGCCGCGGATATCGCAACCCTTCAGCAGCGCCAGGTTGAGCGGCATTTTCGGAATGTCGCCGGCAGCAAAGCCGATCACCAGGAAACGGCCTTCCCACGCGATCGAACGCAAGGCTGCTTCCGCATAGCTGCCGCCGACCGGATCGAAGATGATGTCGGCGCCCTTGCCGCCGGTGAGGCGGCGCAGGCCGTCCTTCAGATCTTCGCTTGCGTAGTTCAGGCCGAGTTCGGCGCCGTGCGCCTTGGCGAATTCAAGCTTCTCCTCCGAGGATGCACAGGCAATCACCTTGAGGCCCATCAGTTTGCCGAGTTCGCAGGCGGCGAGGCCCGTGCCGCCCGCGGCGCCGAGTACTGCCAGGGTCTCGCCCGCCTTCGGGCTGGCGCGATCTTCCAGCGCATGCAGCGCGGTGCCGTAAATGATGATGATGCCGGCGGCGCGGTCGAAATCCAGATTGTCGGGAATTTTGACGATGGAGTCGGCGGGCAGCGCGATCTTCTCGCGCGCGCCATTATGGCCGCACGACGCCACCACGCGGTCGCCGACCTTCAGGCTGCTGACGCCGGCGCCGATGCTCTCGATCACGCCGGCGACTTCCGCCGCCGGAGAAAACGGAAACGGCGGCTTGATCTGATACTTGCCCTGGATCATCAGCAGGTCGAAGAAATTCAGCGCCGCAGCTTTGATCGATATCACAGCCTCGCCGGGCCCGGCTACGGGATCGGGGATATCGGCCAGCGCGAGATCGTCGGGGCCGCAATATTGCGAGCAGAGAATGGCTTTCATGGACACACCTGATTTTCGGACGCACAAATAATGCTGGATGCTTCATGCCGGATTTGAAGCCGGGCTACAATCTGATTCGGGACGGCATGGCTGCTAGTCAATCGAGGGTTCTAACAATGTTTGAAACAGGGTTGCTGGCGGGAAAGCGGATATTGGTCACCGGCGGCGGTTCCGGGCTCGGCGCGGCGATGGGACGCCGCTTCGTCGAGCTCGGCGCCGAACTGATCATCTGCGGTCGCCGGCTTGAATTGCTGGAGGCGACCGCGGCGCAGCTGCGCGATGATCTCCGCGGCAAGGTCAGCGCGATCAAATGCGACATTCGTGACGGTGCGTCGGTCGAGGCCATGCTGGACGCGATCTGGCGCGCCGCGCCGCTCGATGTGCTGGTCAACAATGCCGCCGCCACCTTCATCGCGCAGACCGAGCGACTGTCGTTTCGCGCGGCCGATGCGGTGCTGGCGCCGACGCTGCATGGCGCGATGTATTGCACGCTCGGTGCGGGGAGGCGCTGGATCGAAGGCGGACACAAGGGCGTGGTGCTGAGCATCCTGTCGACCTCGACCATTACCGGCCGCGCCTTCACGGTGCCTTCGGCGATGGCGAAATCCGCCATTCTTGCGATGACCAAAAGCCTCGCGGTGGAATGGGGACCGAAGGGTGTCCGCACGGTGGCGATTGCACCCGGTCCGTTTCCGACTCCGGGCGCATCGGGCCAGCTTCATCCCGGGCGTGACGAAGGGCCGGCCTCCCGAAATCCGCTCGGGCGTGTCGGCGAACTTGGCGAACTCGCCGATCTGGCGAGTTTCCTGATTTCCGATCGGGCCGGCTACATCAACGGCGAGATGGTGGTGCAGGACGGCGGCGCGCATTTACGCAGCTCGGGCGCCGAGGATCTGCTGCACTGGAGCGACGCGCAGTGGGAAAAGCAGCGGACGGCGCGGTCGAAAAACTGATGTCGAACGACGCCGGCAAGCGCGCCACGGCGTGCCCGGAGGTGTCGGCTCTCTGCCCCGTAACTGCCTTCCCAAAAAGGCGTTTCCCCGCTATCCATCGGCCCTGCGACGCCGCCATGCCGGGCCATCTTCCAGTCACAATGATGAGGGAACCAGATTTGGTCATGTCCGTGCGGCGAATGCTGATAACTCTGGCGGCGAGTGCGCTTTGTTGCGGGGTCGCGATCCCCGCGCAGGCGCAAAGCGCGGCGTCGAAAAGTGCGGCCAAATCTTCGGCGACCAAGTCTTCGGCGGCCAAGCCGGCCGTGTCGGCGGCCGCCGCTGCGGCGGGTGGCGCGGAGCCGACGCTGATCGGCCAGTTCGGCACCTGGGGAGCCTATACCGCAACGCCAAATGGCAAAAAGGTGTGTTTCGCGCTCGCCAAGCCCTCGTCGTCGAGAACCAATCCGCCGAACCGTCCGCGTGACCCGGCCTACGCTTTCGTCTCCACGCGTCCGGCCGAGAAAGTCACCAATGAAGTCTCGATCATGATCGGCTACGCGCTCAAGCCGGGGTCGGAATCGACGCTGGAGGTCGGTGGTGCCACTTACGCGATGTACACTCAGGGCGACGGCCTCTGGATCAAGAACGCCGCCGAGGAAGAGCGGATGGTCGAGGCCATGCGCAAGGCCGCCGATGTGGTGGTCAAGGGTGTGTCGGCGAAGGGCACCGAGACCACCGACACGTTTTCGATGAAGGGCCTTTCCCAGGCGCTCGACAGGCTGGCGCAGGATTGCCGGCGCTAAACGACTTTCAGTCAGGAGTGATGCATTTGTTGCCTTTCCAGCGGCGCTTGGAAGGCCTATCTGATGCTCCATGAACGAGATCGTGACGCAATGACGGGCATTTCGACCGGAACCGTATCCGCTGAGAGCGCGACGCCGGCGCAGATGTCTGCGCGCGCCGACGCGCCGCTGGAAAAGATCGCGCTCGAAACCTACGTGCCGCCGGCAAAGCCGTCGCTGGTCGGGCTGTCGCGCGCGGAGATTGCCGATCGGCTTGGCGCCATTGGCGTGGCGCCGGCCCAGCGCAAGATGCGCGTTCAGCAGCTCTGGCACTGGATCTATGTCCGCGGCGCGCAGCGCTTCGACGAGATGACGAGCATCTCCAAGGAAATGCGCGTCCAGCTCGAGCAGTATTTCACGGTCGCGCGCCCCGAAGTGGTCGCCGAGCAGGTTTCCAACGACGGCACCCGCAAATGGCTGCTGCGATTGCCGAGCGGCGACAAGCTCGAGAAGGCGCATGAAGTCGAGTGCGTCTATATTCCGGAGACCGACCGCGGCACGCTGTGCGTTTCATCGCAGGTCGGCTGCACGCTGAATTGCTCGTTCTGCCACACCGGCACGCAACGGCTGGTGCGCAACCTCGCCGCGGGCGAAATCGTCGGCCAGATCATGGTGGCGCGCGATCGACTCAACGACTGGGCCGACCGCACGACCCCGACCGGCAGCCGTCTCGTCACCAATGTGGTGATGATGGGGATGGGTGAGCCGTTGTACAATTTCGAAGCGGTGCGCGATGCGCTCTTGATCGTCGCCGACAATGAGGGCATCGGCATTTCCCGCCGCCGCATCACGCTGTCGACCTCCGGCGTGGTGCCCAACATCATCCGGACCGGCGATGAAATCGGTGTCATGCTGGCGATCTCGCTGCATGCGGTGCGCGACGAATTGCGCAACGAGCTGGTGCCGCTGAACCGCAAATATCCGATTGCCGAATTGCTGCAGGCCTGCCGCGATTATCCCGGCTCGTCCAATGCGCGGCGCATCACCTTCGAATATGTGATGCTGAAGGGGGTCAACGATTCGCTGGATGACGCCAGGCTGCTGGTAAAAATGCTGAAGGGGATTCCGGCCAAGATCAATCTCATTCCGTTCAATCCTTGGCCGGGCACGCGTTACGAATGTTCCGACTGGGACCAGATCGAAAAGTTCTCGGAATATATCTTCAACGCCGGTTACTCCTCGCCGGTGCGCACGCCGCGCGGCCGCGATATCCTGGCGGCCTGCGGCCAGTTGAAGTCGGAGACCGAGAAATTGTCGGCGCGCGAGCGGCAGGCGCTGCGCGCCATGGCGATGACGGATTGATCTGTGACGTCAATATTTCACTACACCGATGCTCGCGGGCTGACCGGCATCATTAAGTCCGGCGCTATTTATGCAACTCATTTCCGATATCTAAATGATTCAACAGAAGGAGGAGAAATAAGAAAGCAGTTGTTACCAATATTAGAAGCGGAAACTGCAACAGTTACCGTTAAGCTGGTCGAAGCAAACTTCTTGTCGAAGGATTTTTATAAAGAATTTGGATCGCAAGGACATTGGCTTCAAGCCGAGGGCCTCTATCGAGCCATAGAACGAACAGCAAATAACGTAACGCCAGCCTTTATTGCCTCCTTTTGCAGGCACGACGAAGGAACTGAAGTTTTTGAGAATGGCTTACTCAGTCAGTGGCGCGGTTATGCGATGGGTGGTGGCTTCTCTATTGAATTTGATGAAGCCGCGATCGATAAATTATCTGCGCAGGAAGCCAAGAAGTACGCATATGCAGGTTTCAAGACTGAGGATGTGCTTTATGATAAGTTCAATCGAGGGTTTAAGGCAGAGGACTATCAAGGCTTAGCTGGCGCAATGATTGCGCAAACGTTTGAAGGGCGGAACATAAGTCATATCGCGGGTGCGAAGAATATCGATGAGGCGATGGCCAAATTTGTAATGGCCGCTCCGTTCTTGAAGAATGCTGGCTTTAGAGAGGAGCGCGAGTATCGCCTAGCCGTAACAGCCATTCGCGCCAAACATAAGCCTACAAGTGAAAAACGTGAGTTGAAGGAAATCAAGTTTAGAGATCGAAACGGGTTAGTCGTGCCATATGTCGAACTCTTCTCGACTGTAGGGGATGGCCTTCCAATCAAGTCGATAATTGTTGGCCCGCACCCGAATCAAGAACTTCAAGAAGAAGCAACCAAGATGCTGCTGGAGTCGAATGGCCTGGTTGCCAAGGTGAGGCGATCCCAAATCCCGTTTAGATGGTGACCCGATGGCGCTGATCGGTCGGCTGTTCGTCATTCTGTTCGGATTTCTCGCTGCCTGTCTGGTGGCGGGGATGATCGTGGTCGGCGCGGTGCTGTTTCCGGAATTCAGTGATTTCGGAACCGGCCCGGTCGACGCGGACGGGCTGAACATCGTGCTCGGTTTCGGTTTCATCTTCGTCAGCGGCTTTGCGCTGTTGCCGGCGCTGGTTGTCGCTGCGATCACCGAGGCCTTTTCGATCAGAGGTGCGCTGACCTATGCGGTGGGCGGCGCGATCATCGGCCTGGCATGCTATCTCGGCCTGGTCCCGTTCGACACCGAGACGCTTCGCTTTGAGGGCATCGTCCGGCGCCATCTCGAAATCATGACCGGGGCGGGGATCGTCGCGGGCATCGTCTATTGGATGATCGCAGGCCGCAATGCGGGCGCCTGGCGCGAGCCACGGCGGCCGCTGCCGTTGCCGCCGCCGCTGCCGGCGCATTCGCCGCCGCCGCAAGATTTATCGCCGCCGTGAGGACGTTTTGTCTTTGCCCTTCCCCGCCTGGAAAGAGAACAGAATCGCTGACCCCGAAGCCTTTTCTTGTCCGGTCTCCTCGGCTAAACCCCGCGCCATGAACCGGACCGGACTTGTCATCGCGCTCGCCCTTGCGGCGGCCATCGAATTGCTGTTCGGGATTCATCCCGAGCTCGATCTGAAGCTGGCCGCGCTGTTTTACGACCCGGCGACCAAATCCTTTCCGTTGAAATTCAACGCGCTGGCCGCGATCGCGCGCGACGCCGCGATGTGGATCTCGTGGGGCCTCGCGGTACCGGCGATCATCGCAGTGGTGGTAAAGCTGGTGCGGCCCGACCGGCCGCTCTTGATGTCCGGCCGCGCGATCGTCTTCCTGCTCGTCACCCTCATGCTTTCCGCAGGCGTTCTCACCAATCTCACCTTCAAGAGCTATTGGGGCCGGCCGCGCCCGGTAATGGTCACGCAATTCAACGGGCCGCAGGAATTTGTGCCATGGTGGGATCCGCGCGGCGCGTGCGGCCGCAATTGTTCGTTTTTCTCCGGCGAAGGCGCTACCGCGTTCTGGGCCTATGCGCCTGCTGCGCTGACCCCGCCGCCGTGGCGGCCGCTGGCCTATGTCGCGGCGACCTTGTTGGGCGTGACCACCAGCGTGCTCAGGATGGCGTTCGGCGGCCACTTCTTTACCGACGTCGCAACGGCGGGACTGGTGACGTTCCTGGTGATCTGGCTGGCATATGGCTACATCTACCGCTGGCCATCGACCCGGCTTACGGATGAGGGCGTCGATGCTGCGCTGACACGGCTGGGCACTCGTTTCCGTAAACCGGGGTAATCCTGTTCCGGTCGTTCGACCCGCCAGCGGCCATTAAACGCGTGCCCATCGGCGCGAAATTTGATATTCGCCCGCTCAATTCCTGGGAAACATCAGCAATTACGACCGATTGGAAGCTTGATGAGTACGATCTTGAAAGGCCTGCCCAAAGGGGAAAAAGTCGGCATTGCTTTCTCGGGCGGTCTCGACACCTGCGCGGCGCTGCTGTGGATGAAACAGAAAGGTGCCCGCGTCTTCGCCTATACCGCCAATCTCGGCCAACCCGACGAGGCCGACTACGACGAGATCCCGCGCAAGGCCTTAGGGCTAGGCTCCGAAAAAGCCCGAC
>CAVSOS010000048.1:0-15616 GCA_963729395.1 uncultured Pseudomonadota bacterium
AGCGCGGGCCGGGTTTGGCGCGAAAATCAGCTCACCAAATCGCAAACAACGCATTGTTTTCCGGCGATTTCTGACTATATTGCGCCGCAACGAGTAAGGTGTGCCCGGTCCTTTTGGCCGGGCTTCCTTTTTGGGCGCGTATGCCCTCCAGAATTCTTTGAGCGCGATCCGGAAAAGTGGGTCCCGGTTTTCCGGCGAGATCGAGCTCCAGCCATTGTCTGATCCAGAAGAAGAGCTATGAAACTTCGCAACGTCGCCATCATCGCCCACGTCGACCACGGCAAGACCACGCTGGTCGATCGCCTGCTGCAGCAATCCGGCACCTATCGCGAGAACCAGCGGGTGGTTGAGCGCGCGATGGATTCCAACGATCTGGAGCGCGAGCGCGGCATCACCATCCTGGCCAAGGCCGCCTCGGTGCAGTGGAAGGACACCCGCATCAACATCGTCGATACGCCGGGCCACGCCGATTTCGGCGGCGAGGTCGAGCGCATCCTGAACATGGTGGACGGCGCGCTGGTGCTGGTGGATGCCGCCGAAGGTCCGCTGCCGCAAACCAAATTCGTGGTCTCCAAGGCGCTGAAGGTCGGGCTGAAGCCGATCGTGGTGATCAACAAGGTCGACCGTCCCGACGCGCGGCCGACCGAAGTCATCAACGAAGTGTTCGATCTGTTCGCAGCTCTCGACGCCAGCGAAGAGCAGCTCGATTTTCCGATTCTCTACGGCTCGGCCAAGCAGGGCTGGATGGCGGAAAGCCCGGAAGGTCCGAAGGACGCCGGCATGCAGCCGCTGTTCGACCTGATCCTGCGCCATGTCGCGCCGCCCACCGTCGAAGACGGCCCGTTCCGCATGATCGGCACCATTCTCGAGGCCAATCCCTATCTCGGCCGCATCATCACCGGCCGCATCACCTCCGGCACCATCAAGCCCAACCAGGCCGTCAAGGTGCTGGGCGGCGACGGCAAGCTGATCGAGCAGGGACGCATCACCAAGATCATCGCGTTCCGGGGCATCGAGCGCACGCCTCTCGAGGAGGCCGAAGCCGGCGACATCGTCGCCATTGCCGGCCTCACCAAGGGCACCGTGGCCGATACGTTCTGCGATCCCAGCGTCGACACACCCCTGAAGGCGCAGCCGATCGATCCGCCGACGGTGTCGATGTCGTTCATCGTCAACAACTCACCCTTGGCCGGCACCGAAGGCGACAAGGTGACCAGCCGCATGATCCGCGACCGCCTGTTGCGCGAGGCCGAAGGCAATGTCGCGCTGCGCGTGACCGAAGCCACCGACAAGGATTCGATGGAAGTGTCGGGGCGCGGCGAATTGCAGCTCGCGATCCTGATCGAGACCATGCGCCGCGAAGGCTTTGAACTGTCGGTGTCGCGGCCGCGCGTGGTGCTGAAGAAGGACGAGGCGACCGGCGAATGGCAGGAGCCGATCGAGGAGGTCGTGATCGACGTCGACGAGGAGCATTCCGGCGTCGTCGTGCAGAAGATGAGCGAGCGCAAGGCCGAGATGATCGAGATGCGCCCCTCCGGCGGCCACCGGCTGCGGCTGGTGTTCTATGCGCCGACCCGCGGCCTGATCGGCTACCAGGGCGAACTGTTAACCGACACCCGCGGCACCGCGATCATGAACCGGCTGTTCCACGGCTATGCGTCCTACAAGGGCGACATCCAGGGCCGCCGCAACGGCGTGCTGATCTCGAACGATCAGGGCGAGGCGGTGGCCTATGCGATGTTCAAGCTGGAAGATCGCGGCCCGATGATGATCGAGCCGGGCTGGAAGGTCTACAAGGGCATGATCGTCGGCGAGCACACCCGCGACAACGATCTTGAGATCAACATCCTCAAGGGCAAGCAGCTCACCAACATCCGCACCACCTCGAAGGACGAAGCGGTGCGGCTGACGCCGCCGATCAGGATGACGCTGGAAAAGGCGCTGGCCTATATCGAGGACGACGAGCTGGTCGAGGTGACCCCGAAGTCGATCCGGCTGCGCAAGAAGTTCCTCGACGCCAACGACCGCAAGCGCGCGGAAAAGGCCAAGGAAGCGGTGGCGTAAGCGGGCTATTGGCTTGGCCGCATCGTTTGCAATATTGATTGTCATTCCGGGGCGCGAGCAAAGCGAGCGAGCCCGGAATCCATAACCACGACCGGGACTATGGATTCCGGGCCTGCGCCCAACGGCGCATCCCGGAATGACGACGGTGAGATTATTCAATGTCCCTCCCCTCCGAAGTCGATGTCGCCATCATCGGTGCCGGCGCCGCAGGCCTCGGTGCTGCGCGGGCGCTGGAGCATTCCGGCCTCTCGACCATCGTGCTGGAAGCGCGCGACCGGGTCGGCGGACGCGGCCACACCGTCATGGCCTCGCCCGAAGTCACCTTCGATCTCGGCTGCGGCTGGCTGCATTCGGCGGACAGCAACTCTTTCGTCAAGATCGCCGAAGAGTTGAACTTCACCATCGATCGGACGCTGCCGCCCTGGCGCGAGCGGGCCTACGGCAAGGCGTTTCCACAAGCGGAGCGTGAGGAATTCACCCGCGCGATGGACGCGTTCTACGACCGCCTCGAGCAGGCCGCCAGCAGCGGCGGCCGTGACTTTGCCGCCGAGAAATGTCTCGAGCCCGGCAATCGCTGGAATCCGATGATCGACGCGATCTCGACCTATGTGAACGGCTGCGAGCTCGACCAGGTTTCCGTCCTCGATTTCAATGCCTATGAGGACACCAACATCAACTGGCGGGTGCGCCGCGGCTATGGCGCCCTGATGGCGGCCTATGGCGCGCAGCTGCCGGTCGCCTTCAATTGCGCGGTGACGCTGATCGATCATTCGGCAAAGCGCCTGCGCATCGAGACCTCGCGCGGCACGATCACTGCGGGGCGGACGATCATCACGGTGCCGACCAACCTCATCGCACAGGAGGCGATCCGCTTTCACCCCGCATTGCCCCGGAAAGTCGATGCGGCCGCCGGTCTGCCGCTCGGCCTTGCCGACAAGGTGATGCTGGCGCTGGACGAACCGGAGGCACTCCCGAAGGAAGGCAACCTGCGCGGCGCCACCATGCGGACCGCGATGGGGACCTTTCATCTGCGCCCCTTCGGCCAGCCCTGCATCGAGGGCTTTTTCGGCGGACGTTTTGCGCAGGAGTTGGAAGACGCCGGGAACGGCGCGATCGCGGCCCACTCGATTGACGAGGTGGTGGCGCTGCTCGGCAGCGATTTTCGCCGCAAATTAACGCCGCTGGCGGAATCGCGCTGGGCCCATGACCCGTTCGCGCGCGGCTCCTATTCGCACGCGCTGCCCGGCCAAGCCGGGATGCGCGCCGTGCTCGCCGCCCCCGTCGACGGACGCTTGTTCTTTGCCGGAGAAGCCACCTCGCCAAACTTTTTCTCGACCGCGCACGGGGCGCGGGATTCGGGAGAACGCGCGGCGGGGGAAGTCCTCGGGGAAAAATAGCAGCAGCTATTCAATCACCCTCGCTCGCATTTCCGCATCCGGCACGAAGCACGCGTCATACTTCCCGAAAATCCGGTACCGATTCCGCGCGACGAGATTGTAGACTGCGTTGCGCAGCGGCTTCGGCACCGAACGCAGCGCGTGCACCCAGCTCCAACCCGGCAGCGCGCCGAGCACCGTCAGCGCGGCGTCGGATTTGAAATGGGCGACGCCGCCATGGATGACGGCGTTGGTGTCGGGATCGTCCCGGTCGATGCCGAACGCTTGCGCCAGCCGCGTGCCATAAGCTGATTGAACCGCCGTGAAGCGGAATCGCCGCTCCACATCGCGCGCCGCGATGAAGCGGATCCAGCGCGAGCAGAATACGCAGACGCCGTCATAGAGAATCACGTCATCGTCCGGCCAAGCGTGAGCCGCGCCCGATGTCATCGCTTCTTCGCCGCGGCCGGCGACAGCGCTTTCAGCGCGCGCTCCAGCTCCGGTACCGCGATCTTGACGCCGCTATCGGTCTCCGCCAGCCAGTGGCCCTCGCCGCCATACGCCGCCAGCATCCGGAAATCCACCTTGTCGCCGCCGGCGCGAAACGCATCGGCCAGTTGCCGCGACAGCTCGGGCGGGAAATACGTGTCATTGGCTGCCACCAGCCACAGCACCGGCACCCGCGCACCGCCTCCGAATTCAGCCGCCGCCGCGATCAGCGTGCGCGGCGCGCAGACCTGGTTGGGAAAATCGTTGGCGCGGCCGCCGCGTCCCGGCGCGAATGCAATGACCATTGAAACGCCTTTCGGATTGCCGCCCGCCAGCGCCAGCGCACCCCAGGCGCCGGCCGAATGCCCGACCACGACTGCCCCGTCCTGCCGGAAGAACGGTTGCTCGCGCAGAAAATCGAGCGCGGCGGTAATTGAGTCCGCTGTCGCATGTCCCGCGCGGGAATAATTGGCTTCGTCGCAGCCGCCCTGATCCTCGAGATATTTCCCGCCGGTGGCGCCGTGGCCGGGGCGTTCCGGCACCAGCACGGCAAAGCCCCGCGCCACCAGCCACGCCGACAGCGCGGCATATTCGGGCTGCGGCATTTGCGCGCGACGCAGCACGTTTTGCGTGGAGGCATGGGCGATAACAACCAACGGGAACGGCCCGACGCCGGGCGGACGAAACAATAGCGCGTGCGCCGCGACGTCCGGATCCGGCGACGGGACCAGCCATGCCTGCTTGCGATTGGGCTCCCCCTCCCCGCCCTGGGGGCCGAGCCGGGTTAGCGCCGCCACGGTCTGGGCGCCGACCGCGGCAAGCATAACCAGGGCAAAAATGATTTTGAGCGATTGCATGATTTGCCTGACACAACGACAGGGATGAAACCGGACCAGCCCGCAGGATACGCGCGGCGAATCAAATCCAGCGGAGATTTTATGAGAATGCCCCGCGGAAAGGCCGGACTGGGTCGTGCCATCCGGCCGATCATGGGTAAAACGGTCGCCAAAACCGCCCGCCTGTCCTTTTTCGGTACAGCCTGACGGTAAAACTGATGCAAAAAATCCACAGGTTAACTGATAATTAATGATGGACCTTGAAGCCGGCGCGCTGACTTGCTTTGATTGGGGTCATGAGCACAACCCTGATCGAGGTTCGGCCGGCCAAAGCTGCGGACGCAGCGGCGGTAGCGTCCACGCATGACGAAGCCTGGCGCTCGGCCTATCAGGGCATCATTCCCGGTGCCGAGCTGGAGAAGCTGATCAACCGCCGTGGCCCGCAATGGTGGGACAGCGCGATCCGCAAGGGCAGCCGCGTCAGTGTGCTGGTATTCGGCGACAAAGTCGCGGGCTATGCCAATTACGGCCGCAACCGCGCGCGCAGCCTTCACTTCGAGGGCGAGATCTATGAACTTTATTTGCGGCCGGAATTTCAGGGGCTCGGTTTCGGACGCCGGCTGTTCACGTCAGCCAGGCGCGACCTGTTGCAGAGCGGGCTAAAGAGCATGGTGATCTGGGCGCTCTCGGACAACGAAACCGCGACCGAGTTTTACCGCGCCCTTGGCGGCCGCATGGTTGCGCGCTCGTCGGAAAAATTCGGACCCAAGTCGCTCGACAAGGTCGCCTTCGCCTGGACTAACTGAGACCTTCGAAACCGCCGGGGTTTGGCCGCACCTCGAAGCCGGTCTTGGCCGATGCCGCCGCGCCCCAGGATCCAGCGTCAAAGCCTTTTATCTTTAACGCCACGCGGAGCCATCCATGCGCATCGACGCCATTTCGATCGGGATCGATCCACCCCGTGAAGTCAACGTCATCATCGAAGTGCCGGTCGGCGGCGAACCGATCAAATACGAGATGGACAAGGATGCCGGCACGCTGGTGGTCGACCGGTTTCTCTACACCGCCATGCGCTATCCCGGGAATTACGGGTTCATTCCGCATACGCTGTCAGGCGACGGCGACCCTTGCGACGTGCTGGTCGCCAACACCCGCGCCATCGTCCCGGGCGCGGTGATGAGCGTGCGGCCGGTCGGCGTGCTGCTGATGGAAGACGAGGCCGGCGGCGACGAAAAAATCATCGCGGTGCCGTCCTCGAAGCTGACCCAGCGCTACGACAAGGTGAGAACCTACAGCGACCTGCCGGAGATCACGCTGCAGCAGATCCAGCATTTCTTCGAGCACTACAAGGATCTCGAACGCGGCAAATGGGTGAAGGTGTTGCGCTGGGGCGGCGCGGACGACGCGCACAAGCTGATCGAGGAAGGCATCGCGCGGGCGAAGGGGAAGTGACGGAGTTAAGGATGCGACGCGTGACCTCTTAACCTCGCCCCGCTTGCGGGGAGAGGTCGGAGACTTCGCTCTGCGAAGTCTCCGGGTGAGGGGGTACCGCAATCCATCATGATCGTCGGCATTCGTGGATAGCCGCCCCTCACCCCAACCCTCTCCCCGCAAGAGCGGGGCGAGGGAGAAGTCAAACCCCCGGCGCCGGCAGGCCGCGAATAGCACATGCGGCGCGCAGGGTGTTGACCAGGAGGCAGGCCACCGTCATTTGACCGACGCCGCCCGGCACCGGCGTGATCGCGCCGGCGACGTTCAGGGCCTCGGCGAAGGCGACGTCGCCGACCAGGCGGGTCTTGCCGTCGGCCGCCGGCAGCCGGTTGATGCCGACATCGATCACCGTGGCGCCCGGCTTGATCCAGTCGCCGCGCACCATTTCAGGCTTGCCGACAGCGGCGTAGACGAGGTCGGCGCGGGCGCACAGTTGCGCCAGATCGCGCGAGCGCGAATGCGCGATGGTCACCGTCGCATTTTCGTTCAGCAGCAATTGCAGCAGCGGGCGGCCGACCAGATTGGAGCGGCCGATCACGATCGCGTTCATGCCTTCCAGCGAGGCGTGCACGCTCTTGGTCAGGATGATGCAGCCGAGCGGCGTGCACGGCGACAACGCGGCAAATCCGCCGGCAAGACGCCCGGCATTGCTGGGATGCAGCCCGTCGACATCCTTGGCGGGGTCGATGGCGTTGATGATGGTTTCGGTGTTCAGGGATTTCGGCAGCGGCAGTTGCACCAGGATGCCGTGCACGGCGGGATCGCGGTTGAGTTCGCCGATCAGCGCCAGCAGCTCGCTCTGCGCGACATCGGCCGGCAACACGTGCTCGAACGACGCCATGCCGGCGGCCTGGGTCTGCTTGTGCTTGCTGCGGACATAGACCTCGCTGGCGGGGTCGTTGCCGACCAGCACCACCGCAAGACCGGGCGTGAGCCGATGTTCGCGCCTGCACCCGCGCCACTTCGCCGGCAACGCGGGCGCGAAGGTCCGCGGCAATGATTTTTCCATCGATGATCCGGGCCGTCATCTCGATCCTTTGTCTATCCGTTAGTGCGGCTGCGCCGCCGTCAATTTACGCAGCGCCTCGCCAAGCTCGCGCGGGATCGCCGTCGATGGCAATCTGCTTCAGCCGCGATGTCGTGCCGGACAGGAGCCGCACCCGGGCCTTGGGGACGCCGAGCGCTTTGGCAAACAGCTCCGTGACCGCGCGGTTGGCTTCGCCGCCTCGGCGATGGCGCGAACCCGCACCTTGACCACGGTGCGGCCGTTGGCGAGCGTCTCAACTCCCTCGATGCCGTCGCGGCCGCCGCGCGGCGTGACGCGCAGCGCCACGCTGATGCCCTGGGTGGAATACCGCCAAGGATCATCAGCCATCCGGTCAGGTATCCATGCGTGCGTTCAGAATACGCTGGGATAGATGTAATAGGTGATGACCCGCTGGATGAACATGATGATCAGGATCAGGATGATCGGCGAGATGTCGAGACCGCCAAGATTCGGCATGAACGACGCGGATCGGCGCCAGCAGCGGTTCGGTGATCCGGTACAGGAACTCAGCCACCGACGCCACGAACTGGTTGCGCGTATTCACGACATTGAAGGCGATCAGCCAGGACAGGATGGCGGACGCGATCAGCAGCCAGACATAGAGATCGAGAACGATGAGAATGATGTCGAGAACGGCACGCATGGCAGGCTTACTCGCGGGGGGGTTCGGTCGCGGATTCGACTACCCGCTAAATATCGGTTCCCCCCCGCGCAAACAAGGGAAGTTCCTGGCAAAAGCTTCGGAAAACGGCGATTTCGCCGTTCTTGACTTGACCTTGGCGCGGATTGTAAATGGCGCCGATTGCTGGCCGCTGTCGCTGTTATCGACACGGTCGCGATGGGGCCATAGCTCAGCTGGGAGAGCGCGTCGTTCGCAATGACGAGGTCGGCGGTTCGATCCCGCCTGGCTCCACCAGCCTTCGCTGGCTTCGCAAGCTACGGCTCGGCAAGCCACACCCACCTATCGAAGCAAGCGAAGGCTGCCGCGTCGTAGCCCCCTTGGGCGAAGACGGGCCGAAGACGTCGCCCCCCGTCTCACTTCCCCGTAAACCGCGGCGGCCGCTTTTCCATGAAGCTGGCGACGCCTTCGCGGAAATCGCTGCCCCGCAGCGCCACCACCATCTCCCGGTTGGCATCGATGGTCGCTTCGGCCAGGGTCTGGAACGGCACGTCGTAGAGCTGCCGCTTGATGACCGCGATCGCGCTCGGCGAGACAAAGTCGGCGAGATCGCGGGCATAGGCGTAAGTCTGCTCGCGCAACTGGTCCGGCGGATACAGCCGGTTAACGAGACCGATGCGCAGCGCTTCATCGCTTGAGACCCGGCGCGAGGACATCAAGAGATCGAGCGCGTTGGCATGACCGACAATGCGCGGCAACATCCAGCTGATGCCATGTTCGGCGATCAGGCCGCGGCGCGAGAACGCGGTGGTGAAAACGGTATTGTCGGCGGCAAACCGAAGATCGCAATACAGCGCATGCACGAGCCCAATGCCGGCGGTGGCGCCGTTCAGCATGCCGATTACCGGTTTCGGGATCGACGGATAATAGGCGTAGCGCGTCTGCCAGTCTGGCCGGCGGTTCATGTCGAAAGCCGGCACGTTCTCCGCCCGCCTGATCTCGCTGGGATCGAGCCCTTTGAGACTGTCCATGTCCGCGCCGGCGCAGAACGCGCGACCCGAACCGGTGAGCACGATGACGCGCACATTGTCATCCGCGGTCGCCGCCTCCATGGCGTCGCGCACGTCGCGCTCCATGATCGGCGTCCAGGCGTTCATGCGGTCCGGCCTGTGAAGCGTGATCGTCGCGATCTTCTCGCTCACGTCATAGAGAATGTGCTGATAGGTCATGGCGATCTCCCTGTGCTGGTCATCGTTTTCGCGACGACGCGTCGTTGCTGATTAGGTCTTCAAAGATTTATGTCTTCAGAGGTCTGGCTTGGGCGCGTGACCCTGCCGGCCGCGCCAGATAGTCCACGGTTTCCGGCCGCTCGGTCAGCCATCCGGCCCAGCGCTTGAACACCTTGGTCATGCGCTCGGGCTCGACGCCGAGTTGCGCCATGGCGACGCCGCCGTTGACGGATTCGCGGTATTCGGCGATCAGGCCGTCGCGCACGATGAAGCGGCTCATGCCGTCGATCACCACGCGCCGGCCTTCGAACTGCGGAATTTTCGACGTGAAGCTCGACAGCGACCAGGCATATCCTTTTTCGCCATCGAACACGGGATCGAACATCTCCCATCGATAGTCCGCCGCATCGCGATGGAACAGATTCTGCATCATGTGCGCGATGTCGGCGCGGCCCCGATGGGCGCCGTAGATGTAATCGTAATAGATGGCGTCCGCGGTGAAATGGCCGGCAAAGCGCGCGCCGTCGCCGGATTCCGCCGAATGCGTGAAATCGTCCAACAGTGCTGCGAATTCGCCGCCGGTCATGTCGCCATCCCCAATGCCTGCCGATGATCACGCCGCAAGCTTGTCGGGATCGACACTATCACATCTGAAAATTTGGAAAGGGCTTCGGAGCCATCGCCGGGATCGCTGGCATCGCCCGATGCGCTATTCGGCCGCTTCCGACATCGCCGACAATGGCATGCGCGCCAGCCAGCCATCGAGAAATTCCCTTAGCCAGGCGCGCTCGGCCACGTCATGCACCGCCCGGTCGGCGAAGTGACGATGGCGCGGCAGGGCCCCCGGTGATTCAAAGCGGTCGTGGCCGCGTGTGGTCCAGCAATGCATCATCGCGTAGGTCACGTCGGGATGAAACTGCAGGCCGAACGCATGATCGAAACCGAACGCCTGTACCGGGAAGTCGCTGCCCTCGGCCAGTAGTTCAGCGCCTCTCGGCAGTTCGAATCCTTCACGGTGCCAGTGGTAGACATGATCGGGCCAATCCGGGCAGACCCGAACCCCGGCAGCGGTAGGGCGGATCGGGTAATATCCGATCTGCACGCGGCCTTCCGGATGCGGCGCGACCCGGGCGCCGAGATGCATGGCGAGCATCTGCGCCCCCAGGCAAATTCCCAGCAACGGCCGCTGCTCCCTAAGCGGCACCGCGATCCAATCGATCTCGCGGCGAACATAATCATCCGGATCGTTGGCGCTCATCGGACCGCCGAAAATGACCGCGCCGGCATGGCCATCCAGGGTTTCCGGCAGCGGATCGCCGAAGCGCGGACGCCTGATATCCAGCCCGTATCCAAGCGCCCGCAGCACATTGCCGACGCGGCCTGGCGTCGACGTCTCCTGGTGCAGCACGATCAGAACCGGCCGCAACGGCGCGGCGACCGCAGGCGCCCGGACCGGGAAGCGCAGGACGTTTTCGGCGCTGGTTTTGACGGGTTGAAACGGCATCGCACTTTCTTCTTTGCGGCCATCAAACCGCAATCATGGTTAAGTGTCCCTTAATGTCGGTTGAGTTCAAAGCAAATCGCGGGCCAGGGAAGGGCTCTTAGGCGGGTTGTCAGCGCCGGCGCAATTGAAAACCGCCGACCGCCGCCAGCACAAAGCTGCGCGGGACCAGCCGAAGCAGCAACGGCACCATCTTGATGCCGAGGCCGGGCAACACGGCGCGCTGGTTCGCCATCAATCCGCGATATCCTGCCTGCGCGACGTCCGCGGCGGCGACATTGAGAACTGCGGAATCAAACCCGGGTTCAAACCCCGCGCGCGCCTGAAACTCCGACGGCACCGGACCGGGACACAACACGGTTACGCGGACACCGCGCGGAGCCAGCTCCAGACGCAGCGCTTCGGTGAACGACAGCACATAGGCCTTGGAGGCGTAATAGACCGCCATCCCGGGCCCCGGCAGGAAACCGGCGATCGAGCCGACATTAAGGACGCCGCCGCGATGCCGGATCAGTTGCTCGGAGAACCGCAGCGACAAATCGGTCAGCGCGCGAATATTGACGGCGATGATGCCGAGCTGCTGCGCGCGGTCCAGTTCGATCGCATTGCCGAACAAACCGAAGCCGGCATTGTTGACGAGGTACTCGACCTCCACGCCCGCAGCGGCCAGCGCTGCGGCGATCTTGTCACCGGCATCGGGCTGTTCGAGATCGCATGGAATCACAATCGGCGCCGCGCCGCCGCTGGCGCCGATTTCGCCCGCCAGCGCCGTCAGACGATCCGCACGTCGCGCCACAAGAGCCAGGCGATGGCCGTTCGATGCGAAAACGCGCGCCAGTTCGGTGCCGATGCCTGCCGAGGCACCGGTAATCAGCGTCACACGTTCAGTCACGATTCCAGGCTCTAGATGATTTGCACGATAGGCGGCTAACGACCGGACGAGAGCATATGCCCTAGGCGGGGCGCAAGTCACCACCTGCAGGTGGTGCACATCAGCGCGGCGTACCGCGGAATCGAAAACTGGCATTTGCAGGCCAACGGGGCCGGTAGCGGCCGATCGACGCACACATTAAAATTTCGTCATGTCCTGCAGCGCGGCGCGTCACGTTGCCGCGTCGGCGACATCCGAACTGCCGGTGACTGGGCTGCCGGTGGCCGGCGTCCGTTGCTCGCCGGCGACCCGATGCTTGAGATCGATCCGGTCGCGCGACGACACGCCCAGCAGATCCGCCGCGCGCCAGACCACGTTATCCTCGAATTCGCTGACCTGGCCGTCGGCATAGACCAGCTCCCACATCATTTCGACGATGCGGAGCCTGCCTTCTTCATTCACCGAACGCATGATGACGCTGGTGAAATGATAGAGATCGACCGCCTCGCCCTCGACCAGAGTAGCCGACGCGATCAGTTTATCCGCGGAGCCGGGATCAAGCGCGAACCGGCTTTCGAGCAGGCTGTGCAGCTTGCGCTTCTCAGCTTCGGATGGTTCGCCGTCGAGCGAGATGACGTGGATCAGCAAGGCCGTTGCCGCCAAGCGATACCCGGTATCGTCGAATGCGCGATCCTGGTGTGCGGTGGGGGAAACAACGTCGGCGATGAATTGGCGAAGTCCGTCCAGCATCAGTCTCTCTATCGCGATGTTTGAAAACCTGAAGCCGTCAGATCGACGGCTCGGGACCTATATGGATCGGAAAATCAACGTGCGCAATCCATGCCGGTTCCCGCCGCATCCATTACGATTAGGCAATCTCAGAATTTCCTGCTCAGGGTATCTCGTACACCACCATCTTGTCGGCGATGCCCCGCAGCGCTGCCTGCTTTTGGATAGGCTTGATCGCTTCCTTGTCCAGGATCTCGGCCACGGCGGGCGCGTCGATCACCGGCGCTGTGATGTGGATCGCCTGCGAGGTCGACAGGCCCTGGACTCGCGCGGCGATGTTGACGGTCTGGCCGAAATAATCCTGTCGCTCGTTGAGCATGACGGCGAGGCAGGAACCTTCATGAATGCCGATCTTGACCACGAGATCATTGGTTCCGCGCTCGGCATTGAGCTTTTCCATCGCCGCGCGCATCCGCAACCCGGCAGCGAGCGCGTGTTCGGGCCGGACGAAGGTCGCCATCACGGCGTCGCCGATCGTCTTCACCACCGCGCCCTTCTCCGAAGCGATGATCTCCAGCAGCGCGTGGAAATGCGCGCGTACCAGATCGAATGCGGCGAGATCGCCGACCCGCTCATACAGCGCGGTAGAGCCCTTGAGATCGGTGAACAGGAACGACAGCGAAGTGATCTTGAGGCGCTGATCGATATTCAGATTGTCCGCCTTGTAGACGTCGCGGAAGGTCTGATTGGACAGCATCCGCTTCGCCGTGAGAAACGACTTGCGCTTGCCGATCAGATGATGAAGCGCGTCGGCGGCCACGAAAACCGTCGGCAATACCCGCACACCGGCCTGGTTGTCGAGCGACAGCCGCAGCGGTCCCGGACGCAACGTCATAGTGCCGGTGGGCGCCTGAAATCTTGTTGTACATCAGCGACAATTGCTGACGCTCCCGGGTCGGTTCGCCCTGGACGTCGATGAACTGGGCGGAATGCGTCACCGGCTCGAACACGATGATAAATTGCGGCGGCAGTTGCAGCGACAACACCGCCTTCTCGCCGGCCGGCAGTTCGAGCGCGTCCAGCACCACCTCTTCGGAGAGCGATGCAAACGCCTCCTTGTTGAAATCGACGCCGGAACTCCAGAAAACCTGCTTGAAATAGTCCCAGACCGGCAACGTGTTCGGATCATGCGCCGCGATGCGGCGGACCCGCGGGCTGACGGTGAAGGCAACCTCGACCTGTTCGTCGACGGAAGCTTCATAGCCGCAGGCGCACAGCCCGCAATGATAGTCATCCTGGCGCAGCGATTTCAGCGAACTGTGGGCATCGAGCACGCCGCCGCAGCCGGGGCAGAGCACGTTCCAGTTGAGGTCGAACAGACCGAGCCGGGAGGCATGGAGAAAGCCGGAGATCACGCGCTCTTCATCGAGGCCGGTGCGCTTCGAGAAATCCAGCACGTTGACCCGGTTGAGCTCATGGTCCTCGCCATCCTGGATCAGCCGCAAAATCGCATCGGCGACCGCCGGGTCGGCGGTCTGCTTCAGCACTGAAAACTGGGCCTCGATGTCGCTCATGCCGGCTCCTTAAATGAGGTGGCCGAAACCCGCATGCAAGGCCTGGTCAGCGGCGCGCGATGCGAAACATCGGCGAGCGATCGGGCTGCGTCGTCACCACGCCGACCGGCATCACCGGCTCCTTGTCGAGAAGCTCGACGCGGAACGTGCCGATGATCTTGGCGAGCGCCAGCGTCGCCTCCACCAGCGCAAAATGCGCGCCGATGCAGACGCGCGCGCCGACGCCGAACGGCAGATAGGCAAAACGATCCGGCGGCGGCGCCCCCGGCATGAAGCGGGCCGGGATGAACGCGTTCGGTTCGTTCCAGAGCTTTTCGTGCCGGTGCAGCAACCACGGCGCGATCAGGACCAGATCGTGCTTCCTGACCGGCAAGCCTGCGATGGTGTCGGCGGCAGTGGCCGAGCGCGCGATCAGAAACGCCGGCGGATAGAGCCGCATGGTTTCATCGATCACGGCGCGGGTAAATTTCAGCCGCTCGATCGCAAGGGTGCCGTCGACATCAGCGCCCGCAACCTCGGCAGCCAGTTTTTCCTGGGTGTCGGGATCGAGCGCGAGCAGATACAGCGACCAGAACAACGCGGTGGCGGTGGTTTCATGGCCGGCGAGAATCATGGTCGCCACCTGATCGCCAAGCTGTTCGTCGGTGAAGGCTTCGCCGCTCTCGGGATCGCGCGCCGCGCCCATCAGATCGAACAGGTCGCGTGGCGGCGCGCCTTCGTTCTTGCCGGCGGCGCGGCGTTCCGCGATCAGCATGGCCACGAACCGCGTCCATCGCTTGCGGAAGCGGGCGCGGGCGAAATCCTGCGGGCTCGGCCACCCCACGGGCAGCAGCAGGTCGAGAAAATGCGGCCGCGCCAGCCGGTCGCCATATTCCATCACGAAATCGCGCAGCGCCGCGCCATGGCGGCCCATCCCGAACGAAAACATGGTCCGTCCGGCGATCTCCAGCGTCATCCGCTGCATCGCCTCACGCAGGTCGACCGGCGCGCCGCAGCTGCCCTGAAGCTTGGCGATGGTTTCGTCGGTCACCGCTGTCATGTGCGGCACCAGCGGCGTGACCGCGCGCGGCGTAAAGGCCGGCGCCAGCGTTCGACGCTGATGCTTCCATGCGCGGCCCTCGGCGATCAGCAGGCCTTCGCCAACCAGCGGACGCAGCACCCGGATCCCGACCGGCGTTCGCGTGTAGTTCTCGTAATTGTCGACCAGCACATGGCGGATCGCATCCGGCGTATTGAGAATAAAACTACTGCGCCCGAAGAAGCGGCCCTGAACGATGTCCTCTTCGTAGGCGCGCTGCCCCCAGGTCTCGATCGCGCTTCGGCGCATCGCCGCCATCCGCCCGAAGACGTTCATGGTTTCGGATGCGCGCGGCGGGCTCGGCGGCACCAGCGGCTGAGGTGTGACGGCGACGTCCCAGGCTTCGGCTATGCTCACGGGCGGCCTCGCAAAAAAAGAAAAAAGAATTGACGGGATCGGCGTCGCTGAATCTCTATCAGGTCCAAAATCGGGGCGCCAAGATGGCCTCGCCGACGCCAAACAGCTAATCAGCCCATCCCACGATCGCAATGCTGTTTCGCCGGCGCCCGGCGCAACCATCCGTCCCGGATCGCACCGCCCCGCCACCGGATCGGCGATATCTGCGGCTGAAGGCCGCACGATACCGGCTGCCGGTCCTCGCCGCCGCGACATCGCTGTTCGCGGTCAAGGCACTGGACAGCCAAGGACTTTCGCGGGCATCAATTTAACCGAAGGAATCGAAGGCCGGCCCTGCCCGGCGCAACGAAACGG
>CAVSOS010000049.1:0-148332 GCA_963729395.1 uncultured Pseudomonadota bacterium
TGAGGCAGCTCAACAACCTTGGTCGCCGCTGAGATAGAGGCTTCTGGATGGAGCATCATGTTGAGATATTGAGAGCAGCGGTGTGGCGTCCGAGGTTCCCGAATTGGCGGGATTTCGCCGCGGTGCTGCTGATACTTGGCGTCGTGATCTTGCTCGGCGCCGGCGCGCGCCAGATGATCACGCCCTTTGTCATGGAGCATCAGGACGCAATATCCTTATCGCCGAAAGCACTGCCGCTCTACACACTCCGCACGATGATACGGATGTTGGCTGCGCTTATCGCCTCTCTGACCTTCACCTTTACCTATGCAACGCTGGCGGCGAAGAGCCGGCGGGCCGAAATGGTGCTGATCCCGGCCCTGGATGTCCTCCAGTCCGTCCCCATCCTCGGTTATCTTTCATTCACGGTCGTGTTCTTCGTCTCGCTCTTTCCGGGCAATGTGCTGGGCCCCGAACTTGCCGCCATCTTCGCCGTTTTTACGAGCCAAGCCTGGAATATGGCGTTTAGCTTCTACCAGTCGCTCAGGACCATTCCGAGTGATCTCGAAGAGGCCAGCCGCAGCTTCCGCGCGTCGGCCTGGCAGCGCTTTTGGCGGCTCGAGGTGCCTTTCGCCATGCCCGGACTCATCTGGAACATGATGATGTCGATGTCTGGTGGATGGTTTTTTGTCGTAGCCTCCGAGGCGATTTCGGTCGGTGACGTCCAGATCACGCTTCCCGGTGTCGGGTCCTACGTGGCTCGCGCAATCCAACAGCGCGATCTCGGGGCGGTCGGCTGGGCGATCCTTGCGATGACAATTGCAATCATCCTGTATGACCAGCTGCTTTTCCGGCCGCTAGTTGCTTGGGCCAACAAGTTCCGGGTCGAGCAGACGGCAGCCGAAATCGTGCCGAGAAGTTGGCTGCTTGAGCTCTTCCACCGATCAAGGCTGATGACGAACTTCGGCAAGCGAATTGGAACGGGGTTGCATCGGGCTGGGCGCGCCCCGCTTGCTCTTCCTCCCGCTATTCGCGAGTCTATCCGTTCCCTGCTGCCTCCTCGTATCTTCGATGTGGTCTGGGATAGCCTGATTGTCGGCGCAATAGCCTATGTCGTTTGGGCACTCCTGCGCTATGCCGTATCGGAGTTTTCCCTGGACGATCTGAGAACCGCCGCGAGCAACGGCGCTCTCACGCTCCTGCGCGTTGCGATTCTCATTGTGATCGCCTCCGCCATTTGGGTTCCGATCGGCGTGTTCGTCGGGCTGAGGCCGAAGTTGACAGCGATCATCCAGCCAGTCGCTCAGTTTCTGGCGGCCTTCCCTGCCAACCTGCTTTTCCCAGTAGCGGTCGTTTTGATCGTACGTTTCGATCTTACGCCCAAGATTTGGCTCACTCCGCTGATGATTCTGGGCACGCAATGGTACATCCTCTTTAACGTCATTGCTGGCGCCAGCGCGTTTCCCAGCGACTTCCGGGAGGCTGCGGCGAGCTTTCGCGTCCGGCCCTGGCGTTGGTGGCGCGATATCATGCTGCCCGGAATATTCCCCTATTATGTGACGGGTGCGATCACCGCCTCCGGAGGCTCCTGGAATGCGAGCATCGTATCGGAGATCGTCAGCTGGGGACCGACCAAGCTGAACGGATTGGGACTGGGCGCCTATATCGCGCAAAGGACTGAGGCCGGCGACTACCCGCGGATCGCGCTCGGTGTAGCCGTCATGTCATTACTCGTCATCGCGGCAAACCGGCTCTTGTGGCGACCGCTCTATCTGTTCGCCGAGCGGCGGACGCGGCTCGATTGAAGGACACCCCGGTGACCCAGAAAGAGCCGAAGATCATTGAGCTTCACAAGGTGTGCAGGACCTTCGCCAAGCCTTCTGGCGAGCCGCTACCCGTGCTCAGGGATATCGAGATCACCGTTACCCAGGGTGAAATAGTCGGCCTTCTCGGCCGCTCCGGATCCGGAAAGTCGACGCTGCTCCGAATCGCTGGTGGTCTCATCAAACCGACTTCGGGCGAGGTGCGCTATCGCGGCGCGCCGCTAGCCGGGCCTGCCGAAGGCATTGCGGTGGTGTTCCAATCTTTCGCTTTATATCCATGGCTCACCGTCCTTGACAATGTCGAACTTGGTCTCGACGCGCTCGGACTGTCCTTGGACGACGCACGTCGCCGAGCGATGTCGGCGATTGATCTCATCGGCCTCGATGGCTTTCAATCGGCCTACCCGCGCGAGCTTTCGGGAGGAATGCGCCAGCGCGTTGGCTTTGCTCGGGCAATCGTCAGCGATCCGATCCTGCTTCTGATGGATGAACCGTTTTCGGCACTCGACGTGTTGACTGCCGAGACCCTGCGGACGGACTTTCTCGATCTCTGGATCGAGCGCAGACTGCCTACGAAAGCCGTGCTTATGGTAACGCACAACATCGAGGAAGCGGTCCTGATGTGCGACCGGATTCTCGTTCTCGGCGCAAATCCTGGGCATATCGCGGCCGAGATACCGGTGTCCCTCCCACAACCGCGTAACCGGCTCGACACAGCGTTCCGCGCCATTGTTGACGAAATCTATTCGATCCTCACCTCGCGCATGACTGCTGCGATCGGCGCCCAAAGTCAAATCCATGGAGGGCTGGCCCAACTTCTGCCGGCCGTCTCGACCAACCGCATAGGCGGGTTTGTTGAAGCGTTGGCCTTGCCCCCTTACCAAGGGCGAGCCGAACTGGCCAAGATCGCCGGGTCACTTGTGCTCAATATCAACGATCTCCTTCCGATTGCTGCGGCCTTACGCATCCTCGAGTTCGCCGAGCTCGAGGATAGTGCCATCAAACTGTCCGCCGCCGGCCGCCTCTTCGTTCAGAGCGAGACGGAAGAGCGCAAACGGCTATTCCGCGAACACCTTATCCGGTTCGTGCCGCTCGCCGCCCATATTCGCCAAGTGCTCGACGAGCGGGAGGGGCATCGGGCGCCGAGGGCTCGGTTCGAGTTCGAGCTCCAGGATCATCTGAACCAGAATGATGCCGACAGTACCCTGCGGGCCGTTATTGGTTGGGCACGGTACGCTGAGTTGTTCTCATACGATGACCGGACGAGGACGTTTGGCCTGGATACTCTCCAGAAGTGACGGGCTGGTGCCGACCTTCCCGAAGCATCCTAGCTAGTTGCACTTTACCAACGGGCTTTGCCAGGATCGACACGGGCCTGCTGGAAATCCAGCTCGCCGGAATAGCATCGTTTTGCAGCCACATTTTCGGCGCGCAATTCTCCGGTATCCTCAGGTCATTGCCGAACGGCTGCTTTGTCATCAAAGACAGCAGCAGTCATTGGCTTCTCGATTTGTTCGTCTGAGTTCGGGTTGACCGCTTGAGAGGCGCCCGCCGGGATCAAAGGCGATGCGTGATTCTCCTGGAGGTTGGCAGCAAGTTGTTGGTCGGCGATGACTTCTTGCCATAGATGCAAAATATTCTGCTGAGTTTGAAGGGCGACGAAGCAGTGACCTTGCTGATCGAAGGCGCAAAACCTTGCTCTGCTATCCTCCCGCAAACGGCATAACGCTTCATTGATGATGTCCAGGCAGGCCATCACCTGAGCGACCTGTAACCGTGTGTGATTTGCAATGTCCAGCAGCCCAAAAGCCTCCACGCGCGGCAAACCGACGATGGCGCCCTGGCGACCAAATTCGAAGAAGACGTTAACGGCGGGGAGCACTGCTTGAATCTGAGATAAAATAGCGGCCACTTCTTGGGTGCTACACGCTGACAGTTGCTCTTCCCGCTGCGTGTTGGCATCCGCCACGGCAGCCTGAAGGCCAAGCGATGTGAATACTTCACGCTCGATCCATCGGCGGATATCTGCCGGAGCGGTGCGAATTTGCTCAGAACTCAGTGTAATGCCGACCATGATCCCGTCTCCAGCATGCGTTTATAATCTTTTTGATGATGTATAGGATTCATGAAGTCATGTTGATCGTGATCAATTGGCTCGGAATAGATGTTGCCTTTTTCGGTTTCAGCATCCAGCCCAGGTGTAGCGGACTGCCAGGGGTCTGGCGGACTGACGTCGATCGGTAGGTCGTGGCCATAGCCTATGTCGAGAAGGCCAGCCTCGGCGAGCCTTTGAGGACATCGCAGGCGTTCGTCGAAGCGCCACAATCGCTGTAGGTGAGTTGATACCGTCAGACCGAAACAGCAGAACCATTCGCCGATTTGCGTTCGTTGGAGGTTTCGTTCGCAAACCGAACTTAGCCTAGAAGGGTGCTTCGCTCAGTCGAGAGTGATGGTCGCGAGGATCAATCGGAAAATCTCCCATCCAGCTGCTACCGACAACATACCGAGGATCAAAAGACGACCATACCATGACACGCCAGCTGCCTTCCACCGGCCTCGCCGTTTGGAAGTGGCCTGTTCGGTCGTTTGCGGCGATTGTGTTCCGATCGCCTCTTTGCCTACACGTAAAGGATCAGGCGAAGCTGTCGTCATGGTGCTTTTATCCAAATGTCGGAGAATATTCGCCCATGAGGAGAGTCAGACATTGATCCGGATCAAAGGTCGGAAACCGTGAACACCGCCGCGTTGGCGCACTTGTCCGTCAAGGAGGGTTGAATTGTGATCGCAAGGAAGATCCCCTGCGGCCGATTGGCGCGCGCGAGGCAGCCGCTTCCAAAATCTTCGGAGATTTTCTGGGAGCCGACCTTTGCCGCGATTCAGGCGCCCTCGGGAAATCGGCGCGACTGTTGAGCCAATCGATTGGCAAGACATCGAGAGGCATCTCTTTGCACGAAAGGTCGTCGCTGCATGGAGCAGGTGATCTGCGCGCGCGAGGTGAAACCCCTGATCGCCGTCGCTGCGCCGAGGACCGCTGGCTAAATGGCGAAAAGCGTTCCGTTCCAGCGTGAACGCCATATCCTTGTCGAGATAAACAAGATTTGGCGGGCAGCCGATCGCTGAAATTGAAAAGCATCCTGCAGGTGATGCCCGATCAGCGAGACCGAAAAGATTTGATTTGTGTCAAGGGTTTCCCAACAGGAGGTGGATCTACTCGCTGCATCGTCGCAAGTGAGGAAGCCGTCATGTCCTATGCAACGCTGCTGGTCTATGTCAACGTCGACCACGTCTCGAAACAGCTCGTCGGTGTTGCAGCAGATCTGGCAGACAAATTCTCGTCAAAGCTGATCGGGTTGTCGGCTCTTGCGATGCCGCCGCCAGTTGCTGCTGAGGGTGCGGTGATCCTCGACAATGAGGCGGAGTTCGACGTCGCGCAAATGAAGGCGAAAATCGAGCAGGCCGGAAACAAGTTTCGTGCTGTCGCAGGATCCGCCCGTCAAGCTGAATGGCGGTCGTTCCTGGAATTCCCCACGGAGACCCTGATCAGGGAAGCGCGCTGTGCCGATCTGATTGTGGTCGAGAAGAACAGGGTTTCGTGGAATATTCATAAGGTCGCCGATAACGGGTCGGCTATTCTGGGAGCGGGCCGCCCCTTCCTGGTGGTGCCGGCGGCAGTGAAGTCCCTTGCGGCGGATCACATCGTGATTGGATGGAAGGATACGCGCGAGGCGCGGCGGGCGGTTCAGGACGCGCTGCCACTCCTCCGCGAGGCGAAGCGCGCGACAATCGTTGAAATCTGCGAGATGGATCAAATGGAATCCGCGCGTCATCGTATCGATGACGTCGCGAGCTATTTGGTTCAGCACAAGATCAAGGCCAAACCGCGCGTCGAAGTGCAGTCGCTCGGATCAACAGCAGCGGATCAGTTAATCGGCCTCGCCATGGATGAAGAGGTCGATCTGCTGGTAACCGGTGCGTACGGCCACAGCCGACTCAACGAATGGATCTTTGGCGGCGTGACGCGCGATCTGCTGAGCTCGAGTTCGATCTGCTGCCTGATGTCCCATTGAAGCGACAAGTACCCCTTGGCGATGTGCCGCAGATGGTCTTTTTGACGATCTTGATGACGGCATCCCGTCGCTCGTTGCCGGCCCCGTGCCCCGTGCCCCGTCAGCGCCGATCATAGCTTTGCGGCACTCTGTGCGGCAAAAGAATGCGTTGTCGTCATGTGGCGAGTTTCGTCTTGACCTGCCGGACGCAGGCTAACTCGCCCTGCCATCGCCTGCGCAGCCACGGATGCCGCTCACGATGAAGTCGCGAACGTCAGCCAGGATCTTGCGGTCATCGAGATCGATGTGACCGCCATCGGGAAAGCGGATGAAACATTTGGGCGCATTTATAAGGCTGTAGAGACGCTGCCCGAACGCGATCGGGATCGTGCTATCATTGTCTCCGTGGAAGATCAGGACCGGCGCGGTCACACTGCCGATGCGCCAATCCGAATGAAATTGGTCCTTGAGCAGCCAACGCACAGGCAGGAACGGGAAGTTCATGGCCGCCACGTCGGAAATCGAGGTATAAGGCGCTTCCAAAATCAGCGCCTTGATCTTTCGTTCGGCAGCGAGCCAGACGGCGACGCCGGAGCCAAGCGAATGGCCCCATACCACGATACGATCCGGCGCGATCTGATGATCGACCGCGAACGCGTAGGCCGCCTCGGCGTCCAGATGCAACCCATCTTCGGACGGACTTCCGGTCGACCCCTCGTAACCCCGGTACGAAACCGCGAGCAGCCCGTTACCCTCGGCTATGAGACTGCGATCCCGGCCCACTCGCCAGTTAAGTGTGTCACCGTTGCCGTGAAAATAAATAAAGAGGGGCTTGTCGAGCTTGGGCGCCACATACCAAGCCACCAGACGCTCGCCATCGGACGTCTGCAGCGCGACCTCCTGCGCCTCAGCAAAACCCGCGTCGGCAGCGGTCACGTGAGCCGCCAGCTTCGGAAATATCAATGTCCGCTGGAATATGTACACTCCCGCGCACACAGCAGCGTAGACCACCAGCGCAGATATGCCGGTCCATTTTGTCAGCTTGCCGGTGATTTTCCAGACGGTGCCCATGATCCCCCCACTCCCTTCCGTACATAGGTGGCGGACAGAAGGCGAACAAGGTCATAGCGGCGATTTCCCGAAATAAATTGCAATGCTTTCCGCCCCCAAATTCTTGATTTCGATCAAGGCGGGAGGCCGGCTTTTGCCCCATCAGGTATTGTGACCTTTTGTCACGCCGGCAGACGATCGGAAATCGGGTTCCATATGGCCAAGGCCAACCCAGTCGTAATACCTCGCGACCTTCGCCTCGATCTCTACCGGGGGGGCGCACTTTGGCTGATTTTCCTGGCCCACATTCCTGGTACCATCTTCAACCAGGTCGCGCCATGGAAATATGGTTTCAGCGACCCCGCCGAGATCTTCATCTTCGTCTCTGGCTACGCTAACGCCTATGTCTATGGGCGCGTAATGGGCCAGCGCGGCTTCTTGGCAGCCAGTGCACAGATCGAGCGGCGAGCTTTCGAGACCTACGTCGCCCAGATTTTTCTGTTCGTTATCTTGATCGGCGAGGTGACATGGCTGTCGCACGGCTCGCACGCGTTTGACGATGCGATGAACATCCGCATCCTCCACGAAAGGCCCGACGAAAGCATTGTTGCCCTGATGCAGCTGAAGTTCATGCCCGTCAACATGGATATATTGCCGCTCTTCATCGCGATGATGGCTGTCTCGCCAGCGATCCTGTGGCTGTTGTGGAAGGTGCCCGCTTTGGCGCTGACGGCGGCTGTCGCCGTTTATGCCGCGGCCAATCTGCTGGGGCTCAACTTCCGCTCCTTCCCGCACGGACACTGGTATTTCAATCCGCTGGCTTGGCAACTTTTATTCGTGCTCGGCGCGTGGTGCGGCTTCGGCGCGGCCACGTGGGTGTGGTCATTGGTGAGATCACGGCTGGTACTGATCCTGGCGGCCGTCTATGGGCTGTCCGTCTTCGCAGTCTTTATCGCGTTGAATTGGCTACATCTCGAAGCTTTCGTTCCAGATTGGATCGCCCAGGTCTTTGGCAAGACCAATCTCGGGGTGCTGCGCTTGGTACACTTCCTGGCGATCGCGATCGTCGCCGGCCGGCTGGTTCCCCAGGACTGGCCGCCGCTGACCTCATGGGTCCTGCGCCCGCTCCTTCTCTGCGGACAGCATTCGCTGGAGGTCTTTTGCCTCGGGGTTACATTGGCTTTCGCGGCGCAGGTTGCAGTGATCGGAAGCCCGGACAGCACCATCCTTCGCCTTCTGGTTGATGTCGCCGGCATCGCGATAATGGTGGGGGCCGGCGCGCTGATCAATTGGTACAACTCTACACGTGTAGCTATCCAAATTGTGTCCCACGCCGTTGACGAGGAGGTCAACGTCGCTGGGCATTCTGGAGGGGGACAAGTGGTCCAACATGCCGGCTCCGGCCCAATCTGAAAACAGGTATTCGTCGCTCCGGTCGCCTGGAAATCAAGGCTTTTGCCCCGGACCGCTCATGCGTCCGGCGGAATTCATTGATCCCCGCGCTTCCGACATATGCGCTTGACTGCCGCCCATGCAACGCGGTGTGCGGTCTTTTCGCGTTCCGCGCGACCACGTGCCGCGTACTCCGTCCACGCGTTGTTGAAGGCGCTGCGGTAGATATTCTGCGCATGCAGCGGCAAATGAGCTTGTACCGGCGGAGGAAGGTGTTCGACTGACACGTAGGGCAAGCAATATCCCTCCGCGCGGAACAAAACAGGCGTCGCACTGAAACACCGCAGAAAACAACGTGGACTACGCACGCCCTATACGAATTGATTCAGAGCAAATCACGACGGTTCGAAACTGCTAAAAGCTTCAGACCGTCGCAACCTGTGTCGATCATTTTGCAATTCGCGCCTGACCGGAGAATGAAATGGATTCGGATCCCTCGTCGCGCAAGCAGACCGTTGCCATCGGCTATTTCGTTGCTGCCGGCATCGCTATGCTGCTGCTGCAATGGGTTCTGGCGACCTATAATACAGTCGATACCATTCCCTTCAGTGAATTCGAGCAGCTCGTCGCGCAGGGCCGCGTCACTGAGGTCGCCGTTAGTCAGGATACGATCCAGGGAAAATTGAAGGACAAGCTGCCGAGCGGCAAGTCGACCTTTGTCACCGCGCGCGTCGATCCGGCCCTGGCCGAAAAACTGGAGGCGAAGGGCGTCGTGGTGACCGGCGTGCCCTCGGGCGGGCTGTTCCAGACCATCTTGTCATGGGTCGCGCCTGCACTGATGTTCTACCTGATCTGGATCTTTCTTGGGCGCCGGCTGGCGGATCGCCAAGGCTTTGGCGGAGTGATGTCGATCGGAAAGTCGCGGGCCAAGGTCTATGTCGAAAAGGACACCAAAGTCACGTTCGCTGATGTGGCTGGCGTCGAGGAAGCAAAATTCGAACTGCAGGAAGTGGTGTCGTTTCTCAAGGACCCCAGAAGCTATGGTCGGCTGGGGGCTCATGTTCCCAAAGGGATTTTGCTGGTGGGCCCCCCGGGCACCGGCAAAACCCTGCTCGCCCGCGCGGTGGCCGGTGAAGCCGGGGTCGCATTTTTTTCCATTTCCGGCTCCGAATTCGTGGAAATGTTCGTCGGTGTCGGCGCGGCTCGCGTCCGCGATCTCTTCGAACAGGCGCGCAAGGCCGCGCCATGCATTATCTTCATCGATGAGCTCGATGCGCTCGGACGCAGCCGCTCACCTGGTGCTTTCGGCGGTTACGACGAAAAGGAGCAGACGCTGAACCAGTTGCTTGCCGAACTTGACGGGTTCGATCCCAGCACCGGCGTCATTTTGCTGGCGGCGACTAACCGGCCCGAAATCCTGGATCCCGCGCTGCTGCGGGCAGGGCGGTTCGATCGCCAGGTACTGGTGGACCGTCCCGACAAAGGCGGTCGTGTGGCCATCCTCAAGGTGCATATCCGCAAGATCAAGATCGGCAAGGATGTCGATCTGGACAAAATCGCGGGCCTAACCACCGGTTTCACCGGAGCCGATCTTGCCAATTTGATCAATGAGGCGGCCATCGCCGCGACCAGGCGCAAGGCCGATGAAGTCTGCTTCGACGATTTCACGGTCGCGATCGAGCGGATCGTTGCCGGCATCGAAAAGAAGAGCAGGGTACTCAGCAAGAATGAACGCCGACGGGTTGCCTATCACGAGATGGGCCATGCCCTTGTCGCTGCGAGTTTGCCGGGCGTCGATCCCGTGCAAAAAGTATCCATCATCCCCCGCGGTGTCGGTGCGCTCGGCTACACCATGCAGCGGCCGACCGAGGACCGCTTTCTGCTTACGGCAAGCGAACTCAAAAACCGGATTGCGGTGCTGATGGGCGGACGTGCGTCCGAGCAACTGATCTTCGATGGCGATATCTCGACCGGAGCCGCAGATGATTTGCAGCGGGCGACGGAAATTGCCATCGAGATGGTCACCAAATATGGGATGGATGCAAAAGTTGGGCAGCGGACTTATGCGCCCCGGCCTCAAACCTTCTTGCCGGCGATGCAGGACGCGGTCGTTAGTGCCGCGGAGGCGACCGGACGCGAGATCGATTTGGCCGTGCGTGACCTCATCGAAGGCGGCGGCGCCAGCGCGCGCGCTATCCTGGAAAAGCGCCGGGGCGACCTTGATGCGGGTGTCGAACTTCTGATCGCAAAGGAAACATTGACCGCGGAGGAGTTTGAGCCTCTGCGGCCTGCGACCGCCCGTGAAGTCAAAAAAGAATCTGCAACAGAAGCAGTCGCTTGATCAGGGGTTGAATGTCTACGAAATCCAGCTGATTTTTGGCGCGTTTCTGGGAACCGGCGCTGCCGCTGTCTTGGGATGGCCCACAATAATAGGCGCGATTGGTACGTTTGCGCTGGAAAGTTTGAGCGCCGCCTTGCCGTCGGGTGTCCCGAGCCATGACTGTGCAAACCCGATCCAGCATGTTCCCAGACCCGCTGCACAAGCGGTCAGCATCAGATTTTCCGCCGCCAGCGCACAGTCTTCTACGGCCCAAGGACTTTCGGCCGCGGCCGAAATGACGACGAGGGCCGGAGCATGATAAAAAATATCGAAATCCGAGTTGCTCAGGATGCTCTGAAAATGATGCGATGCCGCGGCCATCGAGGTCTTGAGCATATGAGCCTTCGCCTCGGTTGAGATGCGCGCAAGCAAGGTCTTGTCTTGCACGACCGAAAACAGCCACGGCTGCTGATTGACCGCGCTGGGCGCCTGGATGGCGGCATCGATGAGTTGGCGCAATACCTCTTCTTTCACCATTTCCGCGGTGAATTCGCGCACGGCCCGGCGAGCGTAGATTGCCTCTTTGAGATCCATGATTTCTCCAATCGATCGCGTGCTCTCGAATTTAACCATAATAATTATCGTCCGATCTCGCGGGCTCGACTTGACTTCGATCAAAGTCGGTAAGCCGAAAGAGTTGGAGGTTAGCAAATACGGGAGTTATCGCCATGGCATTGCTGACTTCGAAAGAAGACCGGTCCAGCGAGGTGAAGTCGTTTGCTTTGCGCCGCAAAGAGATGGTTGACCGGAATATCGCCGCACGTGGCGTCCGCGATGAGTTCGTGCTCGAGGCAATGCGCAAGGTGCCGCGTGAGTTATTCTTGCCCAAAAACCTCCGCGAATTCGCCCACGAGGATTCGCCGCTCCCGATTGCGGGAGAGCAGACCATTTCTCAGCCCTATATCGTCGCCTTCATGGCGGAGGCCCTGATGCTGAAGGGCGGCGAGAAAGTCCTCGAGATCGGCGCGGGTTCAGGCTACGCCGCTGCGGTGCTATCTGAAATCGCTGCAAATATCTATACGGTCGAACGTCTCGGTCAACTGGCCGACACGGCGGCTGCGACGCTTGCCGATCTCGGCTACGATAATGTTCACGTCCTGCATGGCGACGGCACAAAAGGGTGGCCGGAACATGCTCCTTATGATGCCATCGTCGTGGCAGCCGGCGGACCGCAAGTTCCGGAGACCCTCAAGGAACAGCTGAAGATTGGCGGTCGATTGGTGATCCCGGTCGGTGCGGATCAGCGCAGCCAGGAGTTGGTCCGGGTCACGCGCCTTTCGACCAGCGAATATCGCAGCGAAGACATTGCTGACGTCCGTTTCGTTCCATTGATCGGAGAGGAAGGCTGGTCAACCCCCAGGGAACGCAAGGGTCGGGTAAGCGTCCGCCCGTTGCGGCCGGTTGATGACGACGCGCTGGTCCGAAACCTCGCCGACGCGGCTGAATCGTTTCCGTCGATTGAGACTGCCGATCTCAATCCGTTATTGGATCGTATCGGATCGGCGCGCATCGTGCTGCTCGGCGAAGCGACCCACGGAACATCCGAATTCTACAGGATGCGCGAACGCATCACCCGCGAGCTCATTGTCGAGAAGGGCTTTCAGTTTATTGCTGTCGAGGCAGACTGGCCGGATGCGGCGCGCGTCGATCACTATGTGCGACATTTCCAGCATCCACCATCCGAGTGGATCGCGTTCGCCCGGTTCCCGACCTGGATGTGGCGAAACACCGAAGTGCGCGATTTCGTGAGCTGGCTGCGCAAGCACAACGGCACAGAGGAGAAGGGTAAACGTGTTGCATTTCACGGCCTCGATCTCTACAGCCTCTATGATTCGATCCGATCGGTCCTGAACTATCTCGACGAGGTCGATCCTGGATCGGCGAGGGTGGCTCGCGAACGCTATGGTTGCCTGACGCCGTGGCAACGTGACCCGGCGACCTACGGTCATGCCGCGTTGACCGGATCTTATCCCACCTGCAAATCCGATGTGGTGCGTACGCTCACCGACCTGTTGGCAAAACGTCGGGCTTATGCCGAGCACGACGGCGAGCAATTCCTCGATGCGGAACAGAATGCGCGTCTGGTCGCCAATGCAGAGCGCTATTATCGCATCATGTATTACGGTTCGCGCGCGTCCTGGAATCTGCGCGACAGCCACATGTTCGAAACTTTGAAGAACCTGCTGGCGTTTTATGGCGCCGGGAGCAAAGCCGTCGTATGGGCGCACAATTCGCATGTCGGGAACGCCGGAGCGACCGAAATGGCTGTCCGTGGTGAATACAATATTGGTCAGCTCTGTCGCAGGGAGTTCGGTGACCAGGCCTATCTGATCGGCTTTGGTACCCACAGCGGGACGGTTGCGGCTGCATCCGAGTGGGGCGGCCCGATGGAGATCAAGACCGTCCGGCCGGCGGCGCCCAACAGTTATGAGCAGCTGTGCCACGCGACCGGTCTGGCGCGTTTCATGTTGGGGTTGCGCGGTCGCGGCGATCTGCGTGGCCCGACTGGCCTTGGCAAGGAGCGTCTTGAGCGGGCGATTGGCGTGATCTACCGGCCGGAAACTGAGATGGCGAGCCATTATTTCCGGGCGAACCTGCCGCAGCAGTTTGATGAGTATGTCTGGTTCGACAATACGCATGCTGTGACCCCGCTCGATACTGCGGAAGTCAAGGGACTTCCAGACACCTATCCATTCGGGGTGTGAGCCTGCATCAGGCGTCCATCGGTTTTAGGGCTGTAAACCGCAACCTCTCTATTTTCGAAGTGCTTGATTCAGGTCATCAACGGTGGCGCCCTCTCTGGTCTCCAATTGCAAAATAAAATTGGGCGCGTGTGCATCGGTGCCGTTTCCGGCAAAGAAGCCATTTGCCGTCAGCGGTGGCGGTGGTCTATTCATTCGATTCCATCATTCCGACGGGTGCGTCCGCAATTCTTTCGGTTGGCTCGTCGAGATCAGACGGCACGGCTTGCACACTCGGCTGTGATCACCGGATCATATTCGGTGGCGATGCTGCACGGTTTCTGCAAACGCTGAGCGAAGTCCTCGCGGTTCCAAGCAAACTCATCGAATTGGAGAATATAAAAATGAGCGCTGATTATCCCGCAAGGCACCACGATCTGCAGGTGGTTCTGGGCCGGCTAAGTCGCGAGATGCCTGGCACCCTGGCTGGGTTCGCCCATCTCCACAAAGAAGCAACAGCCGCCGGCACTCTGAACGCAAAATTTAAGGAGCTCATCGCACTCGGAATCGCGGTGGCCATTCGTTGCGACGACTGCATCGCCTTTCACGTGCACGATGCCTTGAAAGCCGGCGCGACGCATGTCGAAATCGTCGAGACGCTTGGGGTTGCGGTGATGATGGGTGGCGGCCCGGCAACGATGTACGCATGTGAAGCCTTCGAAGCTCTCGGGCAATACGAAAAGCAGGGGCAAGCTTAGTGATCGATGCGAAGAGGGCTGGAGTCTTCAGTAGCGCACGACAAGTGAACGAGAGAGATAAAAGATGACGAGTTTTGATCGAAGAGAGGAAGCCTTCGAGGCGAAATTTGCCCATGATGAAGAGCGCGCATTCAAGTCACGCGCGCATGCGGTGCGGATGCTGGGATTGTGGGCCGCCGGAGAGCGCGGCGAGACGGGGACAGCCGCAGAAAATTACGCGCGGGCGTTGGTCGAGGTCGATGTTGGTTCGCCGCCGGACGCGGCAATCGATAAATTGGTTCTCGATCTTGCGGGCCATGGTGTGCACGCTGCGCAAATCCGCGAAAAGCGTGATGCGCTCTTCTCGAACATGCAAATTGCCTCAGTATCCGCGCCCGAAGTCCAACCCAAACCGACGAGACGATGAAGGTATCCGATGTCATGCGTCACTCTTTCGCGGCGATCAGACCCGAGGCGCCGCTTGTGGAAACCGCCAACTAGCGCGGACTGCCAGTGATCGACGGCGTGGGGATCTTGTGGGCCTTCCGAGGATGCGTTTTGCGTAGGACCAAGATCGATATTGTCCTGCCACTGGCTGGAAGGCTTTCCGGGCATCGAAGAAGACAAGCCCGCCGGACGCCGCATGCCGGCGCGCCTCGGTTATGCGCACCAGGTGGCCCAGTTCCGGTCGTTTGACGGCACGAGGGTGGTTGGCATAATAGGTCGGATGAAATTGCTGGCCGGTATCGCGCCTACATTGGTCTCGATTTCGCAAGACGGATCCCCAATCGCCGCATAATAGCGCCCTTCGATCGGAAAGTTGGCAATAAACGCATTGTCGTGAGAAATTTTCCAAGCGACTGTGCGGACGACCAATAGATCGGCAGGTCTAGGCCGGAAATGTGACTGACAGGAGAGTGTCCAATGAAAATCCGCGCATTGATGCTGGTTCTGCTCTTGAGTGTTGAGCTGGTGACATTCGCCGTCGCTCAATCGTCGCGCGAACCAATGTCACGAGGCGAATCTGTCCGTCGTTTGGGAGATATTATGCTCGCAAAGCAATGGCGACATATCAAGCTGTGGTTTGCCGGCAGGCAGAAGAACTGGGAGCTCGCGGCCTATGAATTGGCCCAGATAAAATCGAGCCTGACGGATGCGGCAACACTCTATGCGAATATTCCGATAAGTGATGTGGAAATCATGATTGAACCGCTTCAATCGATCAACAAGGCGATCGAAGCGAAAGACAGTACGAGCTTCGCCAGGGCGTTTAACAGGCTCACGGTCGCGTGCAACTCCTGCCACCGTGACATGGGACGAGAATTTATCACGATACAGGTGCCCGCAGTCTCGCCCTTCAGCGATCAATCATTTTCGTCTTCAAAGAAGCAGTAGCATTCGTGTCCCCGCGCGGGTGAGCTAAATGATAGTTGCGGTTGCAAGACGCCGCTGTTCTCGAAGCGACTTTGCTGGGTGCCGAGCTGGAATTCACGTCCGATACGATGGTCGCGGTCACTGCCGCGGAATTTCCGCCCCCTGATCGACGCACGTAAAGTATCTGGTGTCTCGCGCCGCAAAGCCATCACGACCAAATAAGAGATAGTTAGCCGGCAGTCGCGCTCGCGACGCTCCTATTGTTCAGCACCAGGTCAAAGTAACTGCCGCTGAGCGAAGGATGCGAACATCCCGGGTGCGTCGACAAGTTCTGCATAGCTTCCTGTTTGCATGATCTTGCCATCGACGAGCATGATGACGCGATCCGCCTGACGCACGGTGCTCAGACGATGTGCGATGATGATCCTCGTTACGTTGAGCGCTCCAAGCGAAGCGCTCACGATCGCCTGCGTTTGGTTGTCGAGCGCACTTGTCGCTTCGTCAAACAGCAGAATTCGGGGGTGGCGCGCGACCGCGCGGGCAATCATGATCCGCTGTCGCTGGCCGCCGGAAAGCGTGTTCACCCCCTCTGCGACCACGGTATGCATGCCCATCGGCATTTGCCTGATGTCACCCTCAAGACCGGCAAGCCGCGCGGCTTCCCAGGCCTGTTCAAGCGGCAGCTGGACCCCGCCGCAAATATTGTCGTAAATGCTTCCGGTCGCCAGCTTTCCGCTTTGCAGCACCACGCCAAGCTGCCGGCGCACCGCGCTAATATCGAGCGTATCGATCGGCTTTCCATCGTAGAACACAGTTCCGGACTCCGGCCGCTCGAAGCCCAGCAACAGCCGGAATAGCGAAGATTTCCCGCTTCCTGACGGTCCCACGATCGCGACATATTCGCCCTGTGTGATCTTCAGCGTGATACCGTCGAGCACGGGCGGTCCCCCCGGTAGATAGCGAAAGGTCACGCGGGAAAGTTCGACCTCACCAGACAGCTCACCCGGGGGCTTGCGTTCCTCCGAAACCTCGACGGCGCCTGTAATCAGTGGTCGAAGGCGGATGAGGTGGGGGATAGCGGTCAGCAATTCACCTACACTTGATGCCCACGCCCCAATCGCGGCCATCGATTGCCCGAAAGCGGCGAAGAAGGCGAGGAAGCCTCCGGCATCGACGAGCAACCTGCTATTTGCAAAGGACGCAGTCGCAAAAATGATGAGCGTGGCGACGGTTGGAAATGACGTCTCGAAAGCGTTGAGAGCGTTAGCGACCCGCTGGGAGGCGATAAAGTAACGCTTCTGAATCGCGAATTGCCTGGACCACACCGCGAGCGAGCGAACTGTAGCACCAGCGACGCGGAGCTTGCCAACTCCCGCAATCAGCTGCAGCACGAAGCCGCCAATCCTACCCTGCAAGTCAAAGTGCTTGTTCTCGTAATAAAGCCGTATCGCGCTAGTGGCGATGATCATCACTGCTCTGACGGCCGTCAGTACGATCGCGGTCAGCCCCAGCATGTGATCATAATAAAGCATCAAACCTATGCTGAACCAGCAGATCAGGCCGGCCATCATTCCGCGCAGCGTGCGTCCGGTGAAGATTCTGCGGGCCGCATCGATCCCCATCGAGCGATCGACAAAGTCGCCAACGGTATATTCGCGAAACAGGGAAGCTGGCAGCCTGAGCAGGCGATCGATCATCGCCGCCTGCAGCTTCCAATCGATCAGGCTCTCGAGCCTCAGTATCGCAAGCCCTTCCATAGCCTGAACAGCGGCGATGGCGACGGCGGTCACGGCCAGTGCCAGCCCGCAAAACGCAAGCTGGTCGAGTTCGGTGCGCGGTATGACCGAATCGACAAGGACATTGGTGATCAAGGGGGGAACCAATGAAAGCAGGCCTATCGCCACCACCGCAAGCACGATCCGGCCGACATTGCCGCTCGAATGCCGCACCAGGAAGCTCAGCAGATCGCGGAACCCGAGCGCGCGTGATGGCAGTGCCGGGTAGAAAGTTGCGGCTTCGGGCGCCAGCTCAAGGGCGAGCGAACGGCCGACCGTACGGCGCGCTCCCGTTCTTGTCTCGATCATTGTGTAACGATTGCGCGGGCCGCGGATAAGGGCGACGGGTTGGCGCTCATTGCCGTACCATGCCACCAACGGTCCCACATCCAGCTTCCACCATTCACCTCGCAACAGCGTCCGGCGGACGCGCAGTCGCGCCGACCGCGCGATCTCGACAAGGTCGGCGAAGTCCTCTCGGGAAGAAGCGGGCCGGACAGGAACGACGAGCGGCGCGCGGATTGCTTCTCCGACCATCCGGCAAGCGGCGAGGAGAGGATCCGAGCGGTCCGCTTCCCAGTCGGCGCGATCGAAGCGTCGAACAACGATTGCGGAGAGGCGGTCAAAAGATTCGAATGTTTGCAACGCCGTGACTTCGCTGCGGCTGACGAGGCGCTGCGTTTCCCGCTCCGTATCACGTACCAGCCATTCCTGAACACATGAAATGACGGCAAGATGGAATTGGTCGAGAGCGCGCCACAGCGTGTCGGAATCCGGTATAGCGGTGCTCGCGACGGCAGCGCACCCGGAATGTCCGGCTTCGATCCACATCCCTGACGTTAGCGGTATTGGCGGATCGCCGGCGGCGAAAGCCGGATCGATCCCCATCAGCTTCGCCGTTCCCGCCTTGAGGGTCACCCAAACGATGTTACGCGCCGGGCCGCGGCGATGTTCACCCGGCTGCATTGCCATGGCGTCGCCTGGCGTGGCTTCGCCCATCTCCCAACTCGGGTTTGGACCCGCCACCAGCCGGGCAAGGTTCGCAATCCATCTGGCGACCGGTTCAAGGGACTGCAGTTCCTGCCGTTGCACGACCAATACTTCGGCACCGGGGCCACCCACCGCAACTATTTGAAGCTGGCCACCCGAGCTATCAACGGCATGCTGAAGATCCGGAATGATCTCGCCGCTCTCGATTCGAAATAAATGATGTCGCGGTCCTTGAGTTGTGCCTTCGAAGGCGCGGACAGCGAAAACGTCGACATGTCCAGCCACAACTTGAAGCACGTACCCACGGTGGTCGAGAAGTTTGGGGTTACGTGCATCAAGTAGAATGCGGTTCGACGATTGACGGGTCCCGTCCCTTGCCGAGTCACGCTGGGGGATGAACTCGTTCATTCCTGAGCCACGAGTTTCGCATATGCTCCACGAAGGTCGAGCAGTTGCTCGTGGGTTCCGCGCTCAGCGATCCTGCCTTGCTCCAGCACGATGATCTCGTCACAGTCACGGATCGTGCTCAAGCGGTGGGCGATAAGAATGCAGGTGCAGCCCCGCCGTCGCAGGTTGTCGTCAATGGCCTTTTCGGTGATCGGGTCGAGTGCTGCGGTCGCCTCATCGAGCACGATAACTGACGGGTTGGAAACAAGTGCCCGGGCGATCTCGATGCGCTGGCGCTGACCGCCGCTGAAATTCGTGCCGCCTTCGCTTACATAACAGTCGTAGTTTCCCTGTCGTGTCGCAATGTCTTCATGAATGACCGCATCTTTCAACACCTGCGACAGGTCCGCTTCGACCACGGTCGAGTCCCATAACGTCAGATTTTCACGCGCGGTTCCCTCAAACAGAACGACGTCCTGATCGACGTAGGATATCGAGTTGGCAAACACCTGCGGAGGAATTTCCGGCAGCGCCCATCTGTCGATACGAATTTCGCCGGCCCACGGCTTGTAGAGTCCGCAAATCAGCTTGGCGAGGGTCGATTTTCCGCTACCGGAGACACCAACAAGAGCAACCCTGGAGCCGGGCTCGATGGTGAGGGAGAGATCGGCCAGCAACGGGGGGGCCAGTGCGGAATAGCCGAAGTGGATATTGCGGAGCTCGATCCGGCCTGCCAGTTTCGGAGGAAAGCTGTCTGCTGCAGCGACATTCTGGCCGGAGTTGCCAAGGGGGTAGTTGTATACGTCCTCGAGCCGCTCGAGCGCGCCCTTAATGGCCTGAAAACTGCTGAGATAATTGACCAGATTTGCGACAGGTTCTGAAAAACTTGCCATCAGCGACTGGAAAGCCACCAGGCCTCCGAGCGTAAGGGAGCCTTGAATTACAAACAAGCCGCCGATACCCAATATCGCTGCGACGGTCAATCCGGAGAGTAACGTCGGGAGCATGTCTAGAACGACCGAGGACATGCCGAGCTGCTGCTCCGCATTCAGGGCCTTGGCTTGAATCCCGGACCATTGACCAAAGGCCTCGTCCTCAAGCCCGCTCGCCTTGATGGTTTCGATGGTGCGTACTGCGCTCACCGCTGCTCCGACGAGCTTGCCCTGTTCGATAGCGAGGCTACGGCTGAGATCCTGTCGGCGCTCCCCGATGAATCTCAATACCAGCACGTTGATAAGCGAAATGGCCACGCAGATCGCGGCGAGTTCGGACATCGTAAATCGCCATCGCCGCAGCGAAGAACAAAACCGATGTTAGATTGAAAGCGTTGGCAGCTATACCATTCGAAAGCAGGCGGGCAATCTGCTCATTGGCGCCGATGCGGCTCGCAATATCACCGGCATGGCGCTGGGTGAAGAACTCGACCGGCAGGGCCATGACGTGCCAGAGGAAGCGGCTGATCATGACAACCGCAAGTTTGGTTTGCAGCCTCAACAGCAGAGATTGGCGTATCATCGTCAGGATGGCTCGGAACATCGCAGTCAACGCCATGCCGATGAGGAGAGGGACAAGCCACCCCGTGGTGCGTTGGATCAGAATATCGTCGACAAATATTTTCGAGAATCCGGCGGCCACGATATTGGGCACAACAATCGCGAGGCTCAGGATCACCAGCAACGCGACCGCCTTTTTCGAGCCACGTAATTCGCGCAACAATAGCCGCCATCCCTGGGGCTTGCGGCCGAATTTCCTGAATGCATCGCTTGGTTCCATCGCCAGAACGACGCCTGTGAACGAGAGATCCAGTTCCGCCATGTCAATCCGTCGACGACCAATTGCCGGATCGTTGATATAGGCGTAGCCGCCGGCGATACCTTCCAGCACCACGAAATGATTGAAATTCCAATGAATGATGCAAGGCATCGGCACTTCATGAAGTCCCGATGGCTCCGCGCGGTAACCCGTTGCGGTAAGCCCGAAACGCTGCGCTGCCTTGATAATGTTGCTCGCTTTACTCCCGTCGCGCGAAACTCCGCATGCAACGCGCAACTGCTCCAGTGGGATCCAGACCCCATGATAGGCGAGCACAATCGCCAGGGCTGCGGCCCCGCATTCCACTGCTTCCATCTGGAGAATAACAGGGGTCCGTCTCACGATGTTGCGCCGCAAAGGTCTTCTTACGCGCGCTGGACCTGGTCGCGAGCGCTTTTCGTTCGACGTCGGCTGGGGAGGGGGGACGTTATCCATCAATTCCCGTTAGATGCTTGACGAGAGGTAGCACCAGATCGAGCGGACGTTGCTGTCGTGTCGTGATTTCCGCTCGTATCAACGTTCCGCTGGTGAGATGAATGGACGGTCCTTTTCCGACCGCCCAGCGATACCCGCTAGCTGTCGTGGCATCTGGCTCCAGGCGTACCGTAGCCGCATAAGGTGCGCCATCGTGCGCAAAGCGGTTCACCAAGCTTTCATTGTGAAGTACCGCAGCCATGCCCAGGGGCGTCATTGGGAAATCGGACATCGTCGTGACGGTGCCAATCATTGTCCCGAATTCCTCTCGTTTCACCGTGCTCGGCTCAAGGTGAACCTGCATTCCCGGCCTTATGTTCTTGCCGCGCTCTGCCGGAAGGTAGACAAGCGCTTCAAGCCTTTCGCCGTCGCTTTCAATTGCAACAACCGGGGTGCCAACGGTGAGCACCGAGCCGGCAGAAACCTTGATTTCCAGGACGCGCCCTGCAATCGGGCTTACGACCCGGGTGTTCTGGCTCAACATCCCGGCAGTCGAGTCCATCTGCCGGCGGGCCTCGTTAAGAGTAAATTCCGATTGTTGTCTTTCTCGCTCGCGTTGCGTTTCCAGATCCGTCCTTTGCGTTCGCAATTTCAGTATCTCATTCTGGGTATCTTCTTTTCGCTGCTGGGCGTCGGTGAGGTCGCGGCGGCGATCCTCGACGGCGCGTCGCGTGGCATATCCCTTTGCCAGCATGTCTTCCAGATTCTTGACATCTCCCGCCAGGTACTCGATGCGCTGGTTGGTAGCCTTAATAACTTGATTGAACGCTGCCTCGAGTTTCGCGAAATTCTGACTCTTCGTCGCAAGCTCGTTGGCAATCCTTGACGTTAGGTCGGCCAATTCACGCTCGCGTTCATGAAATACCTGGACAGCGTCATTGTGGCGCTGCTCGATGTCGGTCTGAACGATCTCCGCGATCGCCTGACCCTGGGACACATGATCGCCGACCGAGACTTCGATATAAGAGAGTCGCCCTGCAGCAGCAGAGACCGCATCGGCGACATGGCCGCCGCCACTGATCAAAATTCCCTCGCCGGAGACGCGGGTAGGAATCCGCCCGATAACGCTCCACGTGAGCGCAGCCGCCAGAGCCAGGCAAACCACGAATGTCAGAATCCAGTCAGAGGGCTTGGTGATCTTGACAAGATAGTCGAGCTGCTCCGGCGATGCGGCTCGCTGCAGTGCAACGCTACGAAATGCCCGTTGCGGCCCTTCGGTCACGCTCTCCTCCTCCTGCTCCGGTCGGTCGAAGGCTTGCTATTTGGTATTCAAAACTATGAATTCTGCCGAAAATGCATAATGCGGAATAATACACAAAAGCGACTTTCGAACAACCGAACCGTCGGTTTCGCCAAGATCAATCGGGCGCAGGTCTCTAATGCAGCACTCTTTTCGGTCTGCACTGGCGAAGCGAGGCGGACCGGACTATGCTTCATTCGCGATGCTCCGAGATCTTTCCGAATTGGTGGCGATCGGCGTCAGGAGGTTGGCGCTCATTTTCGCTGAACGCGGAGAAGCCGCCGCTCGCGGGCGGCTGCCCGAAGCCGTTACAGCCCCGCATATTATTGCGCTTCCGGCATCCGTAAAATCGCTGGGCTTGGGACTTGCGATCGTTCTGATCGGGACGAATGTGTCCGGCAGCGGTGTTTTGAGCGAGAGCGACATCAGGAAAGTGGAAGACCTCAAGCCGCTTTTTCAGAATTTGATGGGAGATCTTGTTCAAACGTCCAAGCGATCGGATATCGCCAGCGGCGACGCAGAGTGCATCAAGTCGACCGTTCGAGACCTTCTTGAAATATCTCAGGAGCTTTCGAGCTATGAATATTTGATCACGATCGAAAAGGACATGACTGATTTTAGCGACAACGACGCGATGCGGGACGTCGTTAAATTTGCTGTCGACAAATCGAACACCATTCTGTCCGACGAACGCAAACGTCTGATACAATTGGCGGAGCAGTGCACGCGCTTTCCTTTGTCCTCTGGCAAGACGCAACAGGCCCTGCAATTCATCGACACCACGAGCGGCATTTTGAGGGCAATTCAAGCGCGTCTCTGACGACAAGCAGGCCGCCGAACGGGAATTATGCTTTCATCAAGATCCATGTCGAACCATGGCAAGCCCAGCAGTTCGTTCGCGCGCATGAAGGTAAAGGGGGAGACGCCCAAACGGCAAGCTCGGGACCCAGGCCTCGCGCCACCGAATGGAAACGTGCGATCCAAAGTTGACACCCTCATGTCGCCTCATTTGCCGGGCGGTGGGGGAGGAGAGTCTGGTGTGCTGCTGTGTGTAAGTGAACTCAATCCTTGTAAATGACAACGACACTCCACCGGACACGAGATCAAGTTGGTCCGCGGTCAATTCGCCAAGTTTCGCATTCTCGACGTTTCCGGACATTGCGTTGCTCCATCCGTTTTTACGACGGCTCTGTTGCCGTTGATAAAATCTAAATACACAGCCCTGTTCCAATATGTGATGGAGATCACTGATCGATCGAGGGTCTACGGATCCAATCCGGCCGACACGTATGCCTTTGGCGCCGTACTGAGTTCTGGCATCTTTCGAAGGTCCGGCGATGGGAAGTTATTCGCCCGAGATCGTTTCTTTCTTCGGCGCGGACGATCTTTCGATCATGCTGAGCGCGGCCACTGCCGCCGCCCTGACGTGATCGACGCAGCACCGCTCGGCGAGGTCGGGGTCGCCATTCCGGATCGCGCGCCAGATCGCGGTGACCTCGCGCAGACTCTTGTCGATTTGCTTCGGCCGCGACATCGAAGTAATTCGCAAGAGCGTGATCCGGTCGTGCAGCGGCCGAAGCATTCGCTCGACGAAGGAATTTTGACAGCCGCCGATCAGCGCCGCGTAAAACTCCGTCTTGGCTTCAAGGGCGGCTGGCAGGTCGCCTTCGGCGAACGCAGCGTTCAACTTGGTGAGCGCGTCACCGATCCTGCGCACGACGGCTGGGTCGCGCAGACGGGCGCATTCGCGCGCGGCGAATCCTTCGAGCAAGGCGCGCGCCGCATAGAGCTGCTTTGCCTCGTCAAGGCTGATGGTGCTGACGACCGGACCGCGATGGGGGACCGTCGTAACCAGACCATCAGCTTCCAGTAGACGGAGCGCCTCGCGAATCGACGGCCGGCTGACGCCCGTCATCTCGCAGAGCTCACGTTCGACCAGGCGCCGGCCCGGCTTCAAGGTCCCGGACATGATCGCTTCGCGCAGCTTTTGCGCGACCCGCGAGCGAAAGGTTGGAACGTCTTCGATCCGAAGCGTGGATTGCAGTTCAGCGCGCTGGTCCATGGTATATCGCCTCCATCTTCCGCGACGATGAGGATGCCGATCGGCTTGAGGGTGTCCGGAACAATCTCCGGCAGGAGATCCACAGCCTTGACGTTAGTAGCCCGGCGTCCACGTTCGAGCCGCGCGCTGACGGCGCGGCCGATGCCGCCGGCCTCACCGGTCAGCGCGGCATTTCGGCTCGATGCGTCAGCCATTGAAGCCATCCGTTGCGGATCGTTGGTTTGCGCTCACGCGATGGACCAGCCTCCGTCGATCGGGAGGGTCGCGCCTGAAATGTCCTGCGCAGCCGGGCTGCACAGGAAGACTGCCATCGCCCCGACAGCTTCCATGGCGACAAACCGTCCGGTCGGCTGGCGTGTCGCCAGATAGTCGCGCGTCGCTTCATCGACGCTGCGGCCTTCGGCGGCCGCGATCGATGCAATCTTTCCCTGAATGGCCGGCGTCGGCAGCGTGCCCGGGCAGAGCGCGTTGCAGGTAATTCCGCTGGCGCTGGTTTCGATCGCGACCGCCCGCGTCATGCCGAGCAGACCGGTCTTGGTCGTCACGTAATCGATGCGTTCCGGGACGGCGCGGGTCGCATAAATCGAGGCTATGTTGATGATGCGGCCCCAGCCGCGTTTCTTCATAGCAGGCAAGGCAAGGCGGATCAGGTGAAACGGCGCCGACAGATTGACGGCCAGCGCTTCTTCCCATCGTTCCGGCGCAAAGGTCTCGACCGGCGCAAAATGCCGGACCACGGCGTTATTCACCAAGATATCGATCGCCCCAACACTGCCGAGCAGGTCAGCCATCATGGCTTCGATGGGCGCGCGCTGCGAGAGGTCCGCCGCAACGCTCACGGCATCAACCTGGAAGCGGGCGCGAAGGCGATCCCTCGTCTCTCTCGGCTCGACCAAGTCGTGCAGGACAATATTGACGCCCGCGTCGGCCAAGCTTTCGGCGACCGCCTGTCCGAGGCCCGCAGTCGCCCCGGTGACAAGAGCCCATTTGCCCTTCAACATCGGATCAACTTTCCCGATCGACCCGATCGTCATTGCAATCGTCCCCTGGCTCGATCGCTGCCGGGATCTAGCCGCGCATTTCCACGCCGGCCCATTCCTCGATAACTTTCGCGATCGACGTGAAGTCCGATGAGGGGCCGAATTTGGCGTTGGTGATCGCCAGCATCTGCCGGACCACAGAACCGCAGACCATCGGAACGCCCATGGCCTCGGCTTCATCGACGCAAAGCCGCACATCTTTATAGGAAAGGCCGGTGGTGAAGCCGAAATCGAAGGTGCCGGGAAGCACCGCGCGGGGAAACTTGTCCTCTGACGCGCTGTTACGTCCGCTGCTGGCATTGATGATGTCGATCAGCACCTTGGCGTCGACGCCGCCCTTGACGCCCATCGCCACCGCTTCGGAGGTGATTACAAGGGCCGCTGCCGCCATCAGATTATTGGCGAGCTTTGCGGTCTGCGCCGTGCCCGGCTTGTCACCGCAATAAAACAGCTTTCCGAAATTCTTCAGGATCGGCTCGACCCTCTCGTAGGTCGCTTTGGGGCAGGAAACCATGACCGCGAGCGTACCGTTCGCCGCACCCTTGACGCCTCCGCTGACGGGCGCATCGACCAGTGTCAGGTTCCTGGGTTTGAATTCTTCCGCGACCAGCTTGGCCGCGCCGGGGCCGCTGGTAGACAAATCAATCACGATGCTGGCGCGGTTTCCCGCAATGATTCCGTCGGGGCCCAGCGTGACGGCCTTTACGATATCCGGGGTCGGCAGGCTGATCAGGACGATATCTGCCGCGGAAGCGACCTCCGCCGGCGATTTAGCCAGGTGCGCGCCGCGCGCCAGCAACGGTTTGGTCGCCTCAGTCTGTGTGTCGTAAACGCATAACGAATAGCCGGCGTTCAGCAGTCGCGCCGCCATCGGTCCGCCCATCCGGCCAATGCCAACAAAGCCGATCGTCTCTTCCGCCATCGTTTCACTCCCTGTCGCGCCGCCTGAGGGGTAGGCGCTCTTAATGTTCTTGTCGCGGCGGACTTGCTTTCGTCAAATGTCCAGATTGTCAGCTAGTCTGTCAAGTATGAGATTGCGGTCGACACGCCACGGCTGACCGGCCTAGGATTTGGAAAACGTGAAATCGGGGAATTCGCTCGGTGCGGCAAGATGAAGGGCAGGGTGCCAGTGCGACGCTGGCGCATTTCGTTGCTGCCACGTCGTGGACGGATGTCGCGGCGCAGAGTCATGAGGCGAAACGGTCGATCCTCAACTTCTTCGCCACCGCGCTCGGTTCGGCCTATGACCCCGCGGTCACCGCCGCGCTACGAGCGTTGTCGCCATTCAGCGGCGCTCCAACGTCCACCATCATTGGCCGGCTCGAACAACTCGATGCGCTCGGCGCGGCGTTCATCAACGCGATCTCTGCCAACCTGCTCGACTTCGACGACACGCATCAGGACACGATCATTCATCCGGCGGCTCCGGTGGCCGCGCCGGTTTTGGCGCTGGCGCAAGTGCGCGGGGTTTCCGGCCGCGATGCCATTACGGCCTTCGTCCTTGGGGTGGAGGTGGAGTGCCGAATCGGAAACGCGGTTTCGCCGGGACACTACGCCCGCGGCTGGCACATTACGTCGACCTGCGGGGTATTCGGCGCGGCCGCCGCCTGCGCCAAGTTGCTGGGCCTGACGGCGGATGGCATCACCAATGCTATCGGGATTGCCGCTAGCCAATCGGCGGGCATCGTCGAAAATCTTCCGACCGCGGCCAAGAATGTCAGTGTCGGCGGCGCCGCGCGCAACGGCCTGTTTGCAGCATTGCTTGCCGCGGAAGGTTACAGTGCTTCTCCCCACGCCATCGAAGGGCCGCTCGGATGGGCACGCGCCATGGGGGACGAACCCGATCTCGGGCGTCTGGTTGAAGGTCTTGGCGGGAGTTGGGAGATCGCGAAAAACACCTACAAGCCCTACCCCGCGGGGATCGTCTTTCATGCCGTGATCGATGCCTGTTTTGATTTGCGAACCCGGCTGAACCAAAGCATCGACGATATCGTATCGATAACGGTGCAGGGTTCGGCGCTCCTGCTGGCGCGGGGCGATCGTCAGGTTCGCAACGAACGCGATGCGCGCGTCAGCCTTCACCATTGCGCCGCCTGCGCGCTGTTGCTCGGAGTGGCGGGAGTGAGCGAATTTGCCGAGGCGGCGGTCTTTCGGCCCGACATCGTGTCGCTGCGTCAAAAAGTGAAAGCGGAACTTGACACGTCTCTTCCGGACGGCGCGGCGCGCGTCAATATTCGTCTGACCTCGGGAGAGATTATCAGTGCGGCCGTGATGGCGGCGCGAGGCAGTCTCACCAAGCCGCTTTCCGACGGCGACATCGAAGCCAAACTGCGTGATTGTTCAGGGCGCGGCGGAACGGCATGGAATGCAACCACGCTCATTGAAGATGTCTGGCGGCTGGACAAACTTGACGTCGCGTCGCGCTTGATGACAGCGCATCACGCGACGGCGCATACGGACTCACTACCGATTCGCGCCGCACGCGACAAGAACTAAGTGTGAGCCTTGCGGCCGTAAGCTTCCTCTCAGGCACTGAGCAGACCTTGTCCGAGGAATGCGTTTTCATCTTGTGCTCCGGGAAGTACGAAGAAATAGCCGCCGCCAACCGGCTTGATGTACTCCTCAAGGGGTTCGCTGCTGAGACGCTTCTGAACTGTTAGAAACCCGGCGCTCAGATTGGACTGAAAGCACACGAATAACAGGCCCATATCGAGCTGCCCGGCGGTGGAGATACCACGCGAGTAGTTGTAGCCCCGGCGCAAAATAAGACTGGTTTCGCTTTCTTTATTCCGTGGATTTGCAAGCCGGATATGCGCATCCATAGCAATGCTCTCGTCCTGCGGATTGCTCGCGTAAGCGGGAACATCGTGCTCATTGTTCATGCCGAGCGGCGCACCGCTCATCTTGTTCCGACCGATGATCCTTTGCTGCTCTGCGAGTGGGGTACGGTCCCAGCGTTCGACCAGGTTGCGAATGATGCGTACAATCTGATAGCTCCCGCCTGCAGTCCATGTGGGCTCGTCGCTTCCTGGCTGTACCCAAACCATTCGCTCCATAAGCGCGGCGTCGCTGACCGCAAGATTGGCAGTGCCATCCTTGAATCCCAGGAGGTTGCGCACGGTGTCCTTGCCGGCCCGCTTGATCGTATGCGGCGGCAGAAAGCCATCAAGCTTCCAGCGTAGTGCCAAAAGGTCGGGAAGATTCTTGATCACGTCCCGCAACGCGTGGATATTGGTCTCTGAAGTGTTGGAGCAGATCTGCAGCATGAGATCGCCGTGGCACGATTTCCGATCGAGCGCGTCGTTGGGGAACTGCTCCATCGTGATGAGATGCCGTGGCCTCGATGCAGCGATGCCGAAACGATCATCGAACAGCGAAGCGCCGATCGCGACCGTCATCGTCAGGTTGTCGGGATAGATCTGCGGGCCTAACAGCCCTGAATCCGGGGGTGGCAATCTCGGATCAAGCGTCGGCGCAGGCCCTCCCTGGGTCAGAAGTGCTATACGTTTCGTTAGGATACGGAGCAGCTTTTGCAGGCCCGCGCGATTGTCCGCAAGCACGTCAAATGAGGCGAAGAGTGCAGCGGCCGGCTGCGGTGTAACGACGCCCGCCTGCCGCGGTCCGTAAAACGGCTGCGAGTCGAGGGTCCCGTCGCTTTCCTGCTCTGCCCGGCAATCCGCGTCAGCCGCGGAAGCCGCCCCCATCCCGAGCGCGGCGAAGCTGCCGGCGCCGAGCCCCTGCAACAGACGGCGACGCGTCGGTGCTCCGGTTTGCTCGCCAGGCACGTCGCCCGTGACAGCGGCCGGTTGCTGGCCCTCGTTTTTATCCACCATGTGCGATCTCAATCCAGACCGAGGGTTCCGCGCAACTGCGAGAGATCCTCGGCCAATGCAGTAATCGCGCCTTTGAGGGCGTTGCGATCGGATGCGGAAAGCTTGTCGTAGTTTTGAAACTGCCCTTCCTGGCCGCGATAACGGCCAAGGAGGGTGTCCACCTTCGAGAAATTCGTCCGAATGCGCGCCTCAAGCTCCGAATTTCGCTTTGCGATCAGTGGGCGCAACAAGTTGAAGATCTTCTGCGCGCCGTCGACATTCGCCTGAAAATCCGAAAGATCGGTGCCGCTGTAGCGATCTTCCTCGCCGCTGATCTTGGTTGATGCGACTTCTTCGATCAGATCCGAAGCCCCGCCAACCATCTTGGCGGGTGGTATGGTGAGTCGGCCAAGGCGGCTTTGCAGGTCCTGCGTGTCCTGCACCAAACGGTCGGCCAGCGGCTGCATGCCTGCCGTGCTCTTGTCCGCAAACAGCGCTTTCTCGATCCGGTGGAAGCCAACGAAGGCGGGATCATTTTCCTTCATTTCAAAGTCATCGGCGCGCGCATCCATGCTCTTGTCGAGATCGCTGAAGAGTTCGGCAACCGGCTCTATGCGCTCATAGTGCCGACGCGTTGGCGCATATAAATTCCGCGCCTCGTCCAACTTTCCAGCCTTCACGGCTTCGGCGAAGCGCTTGGTTTGCTCGACGAGATCGCCGACTTCCTTGGCCACGTAGACCTTATACTCGGCGAGCGGGCCAACCAGATCCAGCGCGCTCGGCTCGCCCGCTGACGTGCTCGTTGCCGCGGCCGCGACGGTAAGCACGCCTTTCGGATTGGTGAGCAATCCGCATGTCATCTGGTATTGGCCAGCCTTCAGGTTAGCGGTGAGCGACTGCACAAATCCGGGAACGATGTTTTCGCGTTCCTCGACCACCGTCACGCCATCCAGAATTTCCCATTCGACCGCCCGCTTGCTCTGATTTTTGATTTTGAATGTCGTCTTGCCTGCCGGGACCGATAGGGTGTTGGGCTCACAACCTTTGTCGGTAATGGTGACGGAGACAGGTTGCGACGCATCTTGCGCCGCCGCCGGGCCGGGGTTGCAAACCGCGACGCCTGCGAACACGGACATTGTGCAGGCGGTCCGCGAAAGCCGACATGCGATGCCCGTGAGCGACGCAGAGGAGAACGGCCTCATCAGCTGATATCCTTTAAAAGCAGACGCGGTCAGGCGGTCCGGGGAACAGGATGCGGACGCCCCTGCAGGTAGAAGATGGACAAGGCTGACAACAGGAATGCCATATAGACGATCACCTCTCCGACGGTCGGGGCGTCCTGGTAGCCGAAAATGCCCGCCAGCAGCGTGCCGACCAGGCCGTCGCCGGGCAGAATGCCGCTCATATCGAATGCGGTCTCCTGCAGCACATTCCAAAGGCCCGCTTCATGGAACGCGCGGACCGCGCCAGCCAAAAGGCCCGCCGCGACAAAAATGATGAACACGCCCGTCCAGCGAAAGAACGTCCGCAGATTGAGCTTGATGCTGCCGCGATACATCCCGACACCGAACGCGAACGCGCAGAGAATTCCGAGGGCCGCGCCGATCGGAACGCCGATGCCGACGTCCTGTTGCACGGTCGCAATCAGGAAGAACACGGACTCAAGACCCTCGCGACCGACCGCAAGAAACGCCATCGCCGCCAGTGCCAGTCCGCGACCATCACCCGATCCCGTGACGGCGTCTATGGAGTCGTGCAGCTGGGACTTGATCGAGCGCGCCGCCTTGGCCATCCAGAGCACCATCGACGCCAAAATGCCGGTTGCAATCAAGGCAACGCACCCCTCGAACGTCTCCTGCATCCTCTGCGGGAATTCGGCGCCGGCGATTTCGAGTCCAATTCCGAGCGCGGTGCAGATCAGCAGGGCAAGCAGGACCCCGAGCCAGACCGCAGGTAGTGCATCCTGGCGGCCGGTCTTTTTGAGATATCCGGCAATGATGCCGACGATCAGTGCAGCCTCAATCCCCTCGCGGAGCATGATCAAGAACGCGACGAGCAAGAACTGTTCCCTTCGTATGACCCTGAAACTGAGGGTGTCCTACCACTCCAGGAACGCTTTCATGATTGGAATCGTTAAAAGAACGCCGCTTGCGGTACTGTTCCGCGCAACTTCATTTTTAGAATGATTCTTATTTGGGAGGCCGGTCACGGCGTTCGCAATCGCCGCTCGGCTGCCATTCCCGTTCGGCAAGATTTTTCCGGGCCAGGCTCATTTGAGTACTGCAACGTCGTTGGGCACGGCCTCTGAGCGGTCGTATTGACAGGAATAACGAGATAGCTTCAGCTGGCGGCGTCTAGGAGTGCCGATCTTGTCGATCGGCAAAGGGAATCTGGTACGGTTCGCCAGTTGTTGACAATGAACCAAATCCAGAGCTGCGCCCGCAACTGTAGGCGGCAAGTCCTTCTTCGGAACGCCACTGGGCTTTTACGATAAAGCCCGGGAAGGCGAAGGAGGGTTATGACCCGCGAGCCAGGAGACCGGCCTGGACACGTCATCCTTCCGGCGTGCGGTGCGCGCGCATGGGGCGGTTCTTTCGCTGCGGTGACATAGAGATGTCTTGCGGATGGAGGGGCCGCCATGGCTGCGCACGCGAAATCGATTGTTCTGAAGGATCAGTCTGAACCCGCGCTGCCTGGCCTTCAGGGCCGGATCGTCGGAATCTACAGCATTCTCATTATTGCCAATCTGTCGGCCTGGATCTGGGCCTTCATTGCGTTCGCCCATCAGCCGGTTCTCATGGGAACTGCGGTGCTCGCCTATAGCCTGGGGCTACGTCACGCCATCGATGCTGACCATATCGCGGCGATCGACAACGTAACACGGAAGTTGATGCAGGAAGGAAAGCGGCCGGTCGCTGTCGGCTTTTTCTTTGCGCTCGGGCATTCGACGGTCGTTGTACTCGCTTCGCTTGCTGTGGCGCTGACTGCGAACGTGCTAAGCGATGAACTCGCCGCTTATCGCGATATCGGCGGCATCATCGGGACATCAGCCTCGGCGCTGTTTCTCTTTCTGATCGCGATTGCAAATCTCATTGTATTGCGGGGCGTATACCGGGCCTTTCGGTTGGTCGAGCGCGGCAATAGCGTAGCGGAAGAGGACATTGATGCGCTGTTGCAGCAGCGCGGCTGGCTTGCGAGGCTGTTCAGGCCGCTCTTCATGCTGGTTTCGCAAAGCTGGCAGCTCTATCCGATCGGTATTTTGTTTGCGCTCGGTTTCGAAACCGCGAGCGAGATCAGTCTGTTCGGTCTTTCGGCTCAGACTTTCAACTCGGCATCCATCTGGTCGCTCCTGATTTTTCCGGCACTGTTCGCAGCCGGCATGACGCTCGTCGACACAACCGACGGGGTCCTGATGCTGGGTGCTTACGGCTGGGCGTATCGAAATCCGCTGCGCAAACTGTTCTACAATCTGACCATTACCTCGGTGTCCGTGTTGGTGGCGCTGGTGGTCGGCGGCATCGAGACGCTTGGCCTGATCGCGGATCGATTTCATCTACAGGGCGTATTCTGGAATGCGATCTCTGACCTCAACGAAAATTTCGGCACGCTCGGTTACGGCATCGTTGCCCTGTTCGTCGTGAGCTGGGGGATATCGTTCCTGGTCTATCGCTTCAAAAGATACGACCTCTATGGCAGGCTGGAATGATTCCAGTCTCGGTTACTTGACGTCTTCATCGTCTGGCTGTTTCTCGACTGGATCGATCGTCGCGGCGGGGCCCTGTGCTTAAACATTCTGAAACAGTTTTAGTGACATGCGTCGGCATCGCGGCGGTGTGCTTCTTCATGGTGAAGGATTGTCAGGCAGCGGATTTTTCCGTTGTCAATCCGATGCCGGTCAAAGCGCCGCCGGTCGCAGGCCTTTACGACTGGACCGGATTCTATGTGGGCGGTCACATGGGCTATGCCGGCGGAAACTCGAACTGGACCGCCAACCCGGCGCAGGCCGGACTGCCATCGAGCTCCGGCTCGGTCGACATGTTCCTCCCGCTCGATGATCCCGCTGAGGCGGGAAGCTTCTTCCTCGGAGTTCAGGGCGGCTATAATTATATGTTGGCCAATCGCATGGTGCTCGGCGTGGAAGCTGACGCCTCGTTTCCCGCCTTTCAAAATCTCGACGGGCTGTCGATCGGGGGCCTGACCAACTTCAACTCGCTGGTCCTGGGCGCTGCGAGTTACGGTGAGACGGTGCTGTCGTTCGGCACGCTGCGCGGCCGCATTGGCTATGCGCCCGGAAACTGGCTGTTTTATGTGACGGGTGGCCTCGCCTGGAGCTATGATCAGCTGTCACTCACGCAAGTTTCCAGTGGCACCAACAACTCTCCCTTGCTGTGGCGTTTCAGCTGGACCGCCGGCGCGGGCGTCGAAGTGCCGGTCGCGCCCAACTGGACTGCGAAGGGCGAATATCTGTGGACCGGGTATCCCAACGCAACCGCCAATTACCCCGACCTCGGACAGCGGATCAGCTCCAACCTGGCCCTGCAGGAATTTCGTTTGGGCTTGAATTATCACTTCAGCGGCGACGCGCCGGTCTCGAACGTTGCGGCATCGTTGACGCCGTTTGCGGATATGATCAGCCTGCACGGCCAGGCGACGTTCACCGAGCAGGCCTATCCGTCGTTCCGCTCTCCGTATGCGGGCACCAACAGCCTGGACGGCACCGCGCAGGGGCGCGAGACCTTCGACGCCACTCTGTACGCTGGCGTTCGACTTTGGCAAGGCGCTGAATTCTGGTTCAATCCCGAGATCGATCAGGGGTTCGGCTTCGACAACACCCATGGTTTGGCCGGATTTCCCAGCGCCGAGTCGTACAAGTTGGGCGCTACCTATCCCTATGCGCGCGTTCAACGCGCCTTTGTCAGGCAGACCATCAATCTGGGCGGCGATACCGAGAAGGTGGACGACGACGTCAACCAGTTCGCCGGCACGCGCAGCGCGGACCGGCTGGTTCTGACGGTCGGCCGGTTCGCCGTCGTCGACATCTTCGATACCAACAAATATGCCAACAATCCGAAGATCGATTTCCTCAACTGGACGGCGGTCGATACCGGCACTTTCGATTACGCCGGCGATGGCTGGGGCTACACCTACGGCGCTGCCGCCGAATGGTATACGGGCCGCTGGACGCTGCGCGCCGGCATCTTCGATCTGTCGACGACGCCGGCGGGCGGCGTGAGCCCAACGGCCTATGAACTCGATCCGACCTTCTCGAATTTCCAGATGGTCGGAGAAATCGAGGAACGCCACCAGCTGTGGGGACAGCCGGGCAAGATCAAGGTCACCGCATTTCTCAGCCGCGGCGGCGCCGGAACCTATGCCGACGCCATCGCGCTGGCCGAGGCGACCGGCCTGCCCGCCAACATCAATGCCTTTCGTTCCTACACGAGCCGGCCCGGCGTCAGCCTCAACCTCGAACAGGGGATCACCGATACGCTGGGCGTGTTCGCGCGTGCCGGATGGGCCGACGGCAATGTCGAGCCGTGGGATTTCACCGACGTCGACCAAACCGTCTCGGCCGGTATCTCGCTCAACGGCAAAGGCTGGGGCCGGCCGAACGACACCATCGGCGCCATGGGCATCCTCAATGGTATTTCCGCCGAACACGTCGCGTTTCTCAATGCCGGAGGTCTCGGCATTCTCATCGGCGACGGCCACTTGAGCAATTACGGCATGGAGAAGATTTTTGAGACCTATTACAGCTACGCGCTGACGGCTTCGTCGCGGCTGACCTTCGATTACCAGTTCGTCAACGACCCCGGCTATAACGCCGACCGCGGCCCCGTCAACATCTTCGCCGGGCGCTACCACTGGCAGTTCTAGTCTAGCAGAAACTTCCGATTGCAAAAGCAGGACCGCTCCTGCAGGGCCTCCATCCGGCTCAGCGGACGTGAATGATCAGTTCGCGCGCCGTAATCGGCGGCTTCCGCGTGACGAAGGCAGGGCTTGAACCTCCTATAACGGCATTGACTCATCCCGTCCCAAAATTCTACCGTTAGTGTGACGGTTCCCTTGTTGGGGATCAAAAGGGAATGCGGTGCGGGGAAATTGCCCCAATGCCGCGGCTGCCCCCGCAACTGTAAGCGGTGAATCTTGCGTCAAACGCCACTGGGAGCCTCGGTCCTGGGAAGGCGGCGCAAGGTATGGATCCGCGAGCCAGGAGACCTGCCGTCAGCCGTGGTCACACGCGAAGATGTCGGTCGGGGAGTACAGACATTAGCTTCACCGACGACGCGGTAGCGCGACGGTGAGACTTGGTTCGCTGTGACGTGCCACTGACGACAACCCGAGGTCTGGTCTTATGTCTTCTATCAGCAATGCCGCGCAAGCGACGTCGCGCGCCCCTGTCGCAAACCACTGTCAATTCGTTTGAAAGCAGCGGGAACGACAATAATCTCGAAGGAACGAATTTTCGTCGTACCACGCTGCTAACGGACAGCAGTCAGCTGCGACGATCGTACCGACGGCAAATGCGTTACCGGGCGTTATAGCAATTCCTTTCCCGGGGGCTAATCAGGCTGCGAGCCGTCATCGTCACAGCCAAGACCTGGAAGCTCCGGGCCGGCGCGCCAGATCGGAGACGCATCAAAAAAGTGGCGCTCAGGAAAGTGGAGTATCGGTTCATGAAGAAGATACTCATTATTGGCATCGGAGCCGGAGATCCCGAATATATCACGATGCAGGCGGTGAAAGCCCTCAATGAGGTGGACGTCTTCTTCATCATGGACAAGGGACCCGGCAAGACGAAGTTGATCGAGCTTCGCAAGGAAATTTGCCGCCGTTATATCAGGGGTAACGACCATCGGTTCGTTGACGCGACCAGTCCGGGATGGACGCGCGGCGCAGAAGACTATCTCTCGACCGTCGATGACCTCAATCGCGACAAGCAGGCGTTGTTCGAGAAACTAATAGCGGAGGAGATGGCGGACGGCGAATGCGGCGCGTTCCTGGTGTGGGGCGATCCGACACTCTACGATAGCACGATCCGCATCATCGAAGTCATCGCGCAGAGTGGTCGACACCAATTGGATTACCAGGTCATTCCCGGCATCAGCAGCATTCAGGCGCTCGCAGCGAAGCATAAGACAACGCTCAACCGCATCGGTCAGTCGATCGAAATTACCACCGGACGAAAGATGGCGGAGGGCTTCCCTGACAATATCGATAGCGTCGTCGTCATGCTTGACGCCGACAACACCTATAAGCGGTTTGCGGATCAGGATATCGATATCTATTGGGGTGCGTATGTCGGCACGCCGGACGAAATCCTGGTGTCCGGCAAGCTCAAGGACGTGGCCGACGATATCGAACGGATCAGGGCGGATGCCCGGCGTGCGAATGGATGGATCATGGATAGCTACCTCATGCGAAGGGGAGGCGATGCCAAGATCTGATGGCCTGTCGCCGGATGGCCGCGGCCATGGACGGTCAGCGTCTACGACCTCATGAGAGGAATATCGGCATCGCCAATTTCGCAGTGGCCACGACAGATCGAAGGGGACGTAGAGTGAATCGTTCGGCGGCATTTGAGGTGAAGGGCTGGTGCCCCGGCGCTTTGCGGCCGATGCAAAGTGGCGACGGACTTGTCGTCCGCATACGCCCGCGATCCGGCGACGTTCAGCCCGCACGAATTGAGCAGTACTCGCCGACGCGGCACGGCGTTTCGGCAACGGTCACATCGATCTGACGCGTCGGGCCAATCTGCAGCTCCGGGGTGTCAGCGAAGATCGTTGCCGCCATTGCATGACGTCGATCGCAAGACTTGGACTTCTCGACGACAGCCCGGACGGTGAGGCCGTGCGCAACATGATGATCAATCCTCTCGCTGGAATTGATCCCGCCGAAGTGCTGGATGTCGAGAAGCATCGGTCGAGAGCTTGCGCGACGGCTGGCGTCCGAAAAATCCGTCTGGGCGTTGCCGTCCAAGTTTGGCTTCGTCGTCGACGGCGGTGGTGTTCTGTCTCTTGCGGAGCAACGCGCCGATGTGCGTCTTGTGGCTATTGCACATGGTCCGGAGGCTGCGTTTGCGGTCGGTCTCGAAACGCGGTCGGGAACAGAGTGGCTTGGTTCAATCTCGCCCGACGCCGCGGCGACGGCTGCGATTGAGATAGGTCTTGCCTTCATCAATGCTGCATCGCGCGAACCGCGGCAACGCATGCGCGATCTTTCCGACGAGGGCTTTGCGTCTATTCGGTCAGTCGATGAGATCGCGGCTCGATATATTGCACGAAAAATCCGCGAAAGGCGGATTTGCCGCTGAATCGTCGCATCGGTTTGATTGAGCTCGGCGCCGGTCGGTTCGCCGTGGGAATTGCAGCGCCTTTTGGGCGCGTCGAGACCGAGCCAGCTTCGCAAGCTCGCGGACGCGATCGTGGCCCATGGCGGCGAGGAGATCAGGCTTTCGCCCTGGCGCGCGCTCTATGCCGGGTTACCCAACCGGCCAATCGGCACAGAGCATTCTTGATGCCGCGCGCACGCGACGGTTTGATTATCGATCCGCGCGATCCCTTGCTCCAGATCGAAGCTTGCCCTGGCGCTCCCGGTTGTCGTCGACCACCCTGGACACACGGGGCGACGGGCGCCGGATTGCGGGTTTGTTGCCGCGATTTCGTTTCGCCGGGACAGTTCATGTCTCCGGCTGCGCCAAAGGGTGTGCGAAGTCCGGGCCGGCCGACCTTGTGCTCGTCGGTTCCGAGGGCCGTTATGGCATCGTGCGCAACGGAACGCGCCCGGGATCATGCAACGCGCCGTCTCTCTTTCGCCGAGCTTGCTGCCGATCCCGGCAAGATTTTCGGCATCGACCGGGGCCACGGGCATGACTGAATTGCGCTCCTACATTCGGGATGGAGCCGAGATTTACCGCAATTCATTTGAGATCATCCGCGCCGAGTCCGATCTCTCCCGTTTTGGGCAAAGAGAGGAAAAGGTCGTCGTCAGGATGATCCACGCCTGCGGGATGGTCGACATCGCCGACGACGTCCTGATGTCGCCGACCTTTGCCGCATGCGCATCCGGGGCATTGTTGGCGCGGCGCTCCCATCCTGTGTGACGCGAAGATGGTCGCCCATGGCATCACCCGCAGCAGACTGCCGGCAAAACAACAGCGTCATCTGCACGCTGGACGATCCCGGCGTGGCGCAACTCGCTGCCGAAATCGGAAACACCCGATCGGCCGCGGCGCTGGAGCTTTGGCGGCCTCATCTGAAAGGCGCCATCGTCGCCATCGGTAATGCGCCGACCGCACTGTTTCGACTGCTCGAAATGCTCGACCAGGGAGCGGCGCCTCCCGCCGCCATCATCGGCGTTCCCGTGGGCTTTGTGGGCGCTGCCGAATCCAAGCAGGCCCTCGCGGCACAGACCCGCATTCCCTTCCTGGTGGTCCATGGCCGCAGGGGCGGCAGCGCCATGGCCGTTGCCGCGGTCAACGCACTGGCGAGCGAGCGCGAATGATGGACATTGCACGCGATCACGGGAACGGCCAGCGCTGGAACCCTTTACGGCATCGGCGTCGGACCCGGCGATATCAGCTATCTGACGCTGAGGGCGGCCGCGCTCGTGCGCGATGTCGATGTGATTGCTTTTTTTGCCAAGCGCGGACTTCAAGGCAATGCGCGCGGCATCGTCGATCCCCTGATGGGATCCGACCGCCACGAGCTTCGGCTCGAATATCCCGTGACCAACGAAATCCCCCCTGAAGATCCTTCCTATCAGGAACAGATCGGCCGGTTCTATGAGGAATCCGCCGAGGCGCTGTCGGCGTTGCTTCGGCAGGGCAAGTCGGTCGGACTGCTGGGCGAAGGCGATCCGTTCTTTTACGGCTCGTTCATGCACATCTGGCGTCGTCTCGATAAGGTCTTTCCGATCGAGGTCGTGCCGGGCGTAACGGGGATGTCGGGCTGCTGGACGCGCGCCAACACGCCGATCACCTGGGGCAACGACATCCTCTCGGTGTTGCCGGGAACCATGGGTGAAGAGCAATTGACGCGCCGCCTCGCCGACACCGACGCCGCCGTGATCATGAAGGTCGGCACCCATTTCGCCAAAGTCCGCCGCGCCGTGACGGCGGCCGGCCTGCTGGCGCGCGCGATCTATGTCGAGCGCGGCACCATGCAAGGCGAGCAGATCATGCCCCTGTCCGAGGGGCCTGATGTCGGCAGCCCCTATTTTTCAATGGTGCTGATTCCCGGTCAGGGGAGGCGGCTGTGAGCGGTTCGCTCGTCATTGTCGGTCTCGGGCCTGGATCGATCGACCTGTTGACGCCAGCCGCCACGCGATCGATTCGTGCCGCAACCGACCTGATCGGCTATGGACCCTATCTCGATCGAATTCCGGATACCGTTCCCGGTCAGCGGCGTCATCCCACAGACAATCGCGTCGAGATCGAGCGCGCGCGTCACGCGCTCACGCTCGCCGCTGAAGGCCGGAAGGTTGCGGTCGTATCCGGTGGAGATCCCGGCGTATTCGCGATGGCGGCGGCGGTATTTGAAGCCGTCGAGGGCGGCGATCCGGATTGGCGAGACCTCGACATCCAGGTCGAGCCCGGCATTACCGCCATGCTGGCCGCCGCCGCCGAAGTCGGCGCGCCGCTCGGAGGCGATTTTTGCGCGGTCTCGCTGTCGGACAATCTGAAGTCGTGGGAGACCATCGAACGGCGGCTGCGGGCCGCCGCCAGCGGTGACTTCGTCATCGCGCTCTATAACCCCGCGTCAAAAGCCCGTCCGCATCAACTCGGGCAGGCATTCGATCTGTTGCGAACGATCAAGCCGCCGCAGGACCGTCGTGCTCTTCGTCCGGAAAGCAGCGACGCCCGAAACGCGTGTCATCCGTTACGAATCTCGCCGAAGCCGATCCGGTGCTTGCCGATATGAGCACGCTGGTCATCATCGGGGCTGCGGCTACCCGGCTCATTCCACCGAACCGGGCATCGGCCCTGGGTCTATACACCTCGAGCGGAACCGGGGATGGCGCGATGAGCGAGCCGCTCTTCCAGCCAATCGGCAGCGGCCTCCGCATTGTCGCACGACATGCCCGTGCAATTTATGCGGCCGCGCGATCATCACGACCGGGATGCCAAGCTTGCGCGCTGCGGTGATCTTCGCGTAGGTCGCTGCCCCACCCGAATTCTTGGAGACCAGCGCGTCGATCTTTTCGTTCATGAGAAGCGCCGTCTCGGCTGGCTCGTCGAAGGGACCGCGATCGAGTATCAAGCGGATATCGCGCGGCAGCGTGATGCCCTCCGGCGGGTCGATGGTGCGCGCGATATAGTGATGGTGAGGACTCGCCGCGAAGGCGCCAAGTTCGAGGCGGCCAAGGCTGAGAAAAACCCGGCGCGGCTCCGGCCCGAGCGCATCGGCGGCGGCTTCTGCGCTTGCGACCGTGAGCCATTGGTCACCCGGCTCGGGCAGCCACGCCGGGCGCAAGATGGTGGCGAGCGGGATCGCAAGCCGCTCACAGGCGGCGACAGCATTGGACGAGATCTGATCGGCGTAGGGGTGCGTTGCGTCGATGACAGCCTCGATGGTTTCCTGCGCAAGCCATGCGGCCAATCCGTTGACGCCGCCGAAGCCGCCGATCCTGGTACGAACCGGTTGCGTCCGTGGATTCGAAGTGCGCCCGGCGAGCGAAAGCGTCGTCTCAAAACGGTGGTCAGCCGCAAGCAGATGCGCAAGGCCCGAGGCCTCCGTCGTACCTCCGAGGATGAGAACGCGCATCGGGGGGTGTTCCATGATGGCTGAGCCCGCAATTTGCACAGGGCAGCGCTGGCTGTCTATCGTTGGCATTGGTGAGGACGGCGTGGAAGGACTTTCCTCCGTGGCCCGCCAGTTGATCCATTCGGCAGAGCTGGTGGTGGGCGGCGCGCGCCATCTGGAATTGGCGAACGAATTTATTCGGGGCAGGCGTCTGGTGTGGCCGAGTCCAATCGGCGACGCATTTCCCAGAGATCGCGTGTTATCGCGGGCGTCCCGTCGCGGTTCTGGCGAGCGGCGATCCCTTTCATTTCGGCGTCGGCAAGCAGATCGCAACCTTTGTCCCCGCCGACGAATTCGTTTGCCTGCCGCAGCCTTCTGCTTTCAGTCTTGCCGCTGCGAGGATGGGCTGGCCGCTGCAGGACGTCTCGCTCGTCACGCTGCACGGTCGCGCCCTCAATGGCATTATTCGGCACCTGCAGCCCGGCGTGCGGATCCTGGCGCTCTCCTGGGACGGCGCGACGCCGCGCAAGCTCTCCGAACTTCTCAGCACGCGTCGCATGGGACAAACGCGAATGACCGTGCTGGAGGCGATGGGCGGCGCTCGCGAGCGCATGCGTCACGCGACGGCTTCGAATTTCAGGATCGAAGAAATCCAGCCGCTCAATACGATCGCCATCGAGGTGGTCGCGGAACCCGAAGCCGCCATTATTCCCCTGACGCCCGGCCTTGACGACGATTTGTTCGAGCATGACGGCCAGCTGACCAAGCGGGAAATTCGTGCGGTAACGCTTTCCTCGCTGCAACCGCTGCGCGGCCAACTGCTCTGGGATATAGGGCTTGGCGCGGGCTCGGTCGCGATCGAGTGGCTGCTCCAGGATCCCTCCCTGCGCGCGATCGGCATCGAGGCAAACGCAGCGACCGCGCGGGCCGCGCGGCCCGTAACGCCGCGGCGCTTGGGGTGCCGGAACTCGAAATCATACAAGGCGACGCACCCGAAGCCTTGGCGGGGCTTGCCCGGCCGGATGCGGTCTTTATCGGCGGCGGCATGATGAGATGATGGCGTGTTCGAGGCGGCGTGGTCGGCATTGAAACCCGGCGGTCGTCTCGTTGCCAATGCGGTGTCGCTTGAGACCGAGGCGCAGCTTGCCGGTTATTTCCGCGAATTTGGCGGAGGTCTCATTCGACTGCAGGTCGCCAGAGCCGATAGAGTGGGCGCCATGTCCGGCTGGCGTCCGGCGATGCCGGTCACGCAATGGCAAGTGAGGAAGCCATGATCATTGCGGGCATCGGATGCGGACGCGAAACATCCTCCGAAGACATCGTCAGTCTGATTTCCGTGGCGCTTTCAAGCTTCGGCATCGCGCCGGAGAACCTGACGGCGATTGCGACCGAGACCTCGAAGGCCGACCAGCCTGGTATCGCTGGTGCAGCCCGCTCGCTGTCGCTTCCCATTGTTCGATGCCCGATCGCGGATCTGGGGCAGGTCGCCGACCAGGTTTTGACACGCTCGTTGCGTGTCCAGGAGATCAAGGGCGTTCCGTCGATCGCGGAGGCGTCCGCGCTGGTCGCGGCCGGGTCGAACGCGCGGCTGCTTGGCGCGCGGGTCGCAGCCAACAAGATAACCTGTGCCATTGCCATCAGTGAGGGATCGTGACCGTTCACTTCATAGGCGCCGGACCCGGCGCGCCTGATCTCATCACGTTGCGCGGACGCGATCTCATCGCCAGCTGTCCCGTCTGCCTGTATGCGGGCTCGCTCGTGCCCACGGCGCTTCTCGAATATTGCCCGTCCGGTGCGCGTATCATCGACACGGCACCAATGTCGCTCGACGAGATCGTCGCCGAGTTCAAGCAAGCCGCCGACGAAGGCCAGGATGTCGCGCGTCTTCATTCCGGCGATCTGTCGATCTGGAGTGCGCTCGGCGAACAATTGCGGCGGCTCGAAGCGCTCCATATTCCCTTCACGATCACGCCGGGCGTTCCGGCTTTCGCCGCGGCCTCGGCTGCCCTGGCCAGGGAGCTGACGCTGCCTGAAGTGGCTCAATCGGTCGTGCTGACCCGGACCCCGGGACGGGCCTCGTCGATGCCCGAAACCGAAAACCTGGCCGCGTTCGCCGCGACCCGCGCGACCCTTGCTGTTCATCTCTCCATTCACGCGCTCGACAAGACCGTCGCGGAACTCATTCCCGCCTATGGCGAGACCTGTCCGGTTGCCGTGGTATTTCGCGCGAGCTGGCCTGACGAGCGGATTATCCGGGCGACGCTCGGCACCATCGTCGGCGAGGTCGAGAAAACCAACATCGATCGCACCGCGCTTATTCTCGTGGGCGAAGTGCTGGCGGCGCGGGATTTCCGCGACAGCGCGTTGTATGACAGCGCCTATCAGCGCCGGTTCCGGGGACGAGGCTAGTGATGGAAACGGAGCTGCCCGATTTTCCTGATTTTCCGCCGGGCGAGGTCTGGCTGGCAGGTGCCGGCCCCGGCGACCCCGGACTTCTGACGCTCCATGCGCTCCACGCGCTGCGAACGGCCGACGACATCGTGCACGATGCACTGGTCGATCCACGCATCCTTGGGCTTGCGGGCAGCCAGGCCGGGCTGATCTTTGCCGGCAAGCGCGGCGGAAAGCCATCGGCGCAGCAGGGCGATATCAACGAGCTTCTGATCGAGCGGGCGAGGATGCAGCGGCGCGTTCTGCGCCTCAAGGGCGGCGATCCCTTTGTGTTCGGGCGTGGCGGCGAAGAAGTGTTGGCGCTGACACGTGCCGGTCTTCGCTTCCGGATCATACCCGGCATCACGTCGGGATTGGCGGCAGCAGCACTCGCCGGTATTCCCGCAACGATGCGCGCTACCAACCATGCCATCATCCTGATGGCGGGCAGCCGGTCGGCGGACGGCACGTCCGTCGCCGAGTGGGAGAAACTCGCAGCGGTCGGACAGCCGATCATCGTCTATATGCCGATGGCCAACTTGCCTGACATCATGAGCGCGTTTGCGCGCGGCGGAATGGCGCATGATACGCCCGCGGTGGTCATCAGTTCATCCACCACGTTGGAAGAGCGCGTGATCGAAACCTCGCTTGGGACGGCGGCGATCGACGTCGAGAGGAGCGGCATCGGCGCGCCCGCCATCGTGATCGTCGGAGCGATCGCCGCGATGCGCCAGCAGCTTCTGGCCAACATGGTGGGACGGCCATGACCCATCGGTCCGGCGCGCCAGGTCTCATCGTTGCGGCGCCACGTTCCGGCGCGGGTAAAACGACCGTAACGCTCGGGCTGCTGCGCGCACTGCGCCGTCGAGGTCACCGCGTGCAGCCCTTCAAGTGCGGGCCTGATTATATCGATCCGGCCTTTCATGAGGTGGCCGTTGGTCGCCCCAGCTACAATCTCGATAGCTTGGGCGATGGGCGCGGGCCTGATTGCGACGCTTGCGGCGACGGCATCGACGGATGCGGAACTTTCCATCGCCGAAGGCGTAATGGGATTATTCGACGGCGCCGCGGCGCGCGGACAATCGGGGTCCGGAACCACGGCCGATCTGGCGTCGCTCCTCGGATGGCCGGTGGTGCTGGTGCTCGATGTCACCGGCCAGACCGAGACGGCTGCCGCGGTCGCCCTCGGCTGCGCCAATATCGAGATGACATCGATATCGCCGGCGTGATCCTCAATCGCGTCGCGAGCGCGCGGCATCTCGCGCTGATCGCGCCCGCATTCGAGCGGACAAGATTACCGGTTTTCGGCGCGATACTGCGAGATCGAGGGATCGCATTGCCCGAAAGGCATCTCGGCCTCGTTCAGGCGCGGGAGATCGCTGATATCGACCAGCATCTGGACAGGCTTGCCGATGTCGTCGACGCTGCCATCGATGTCGATGCGATCAGGCGATCGGCGCGGCTTGCAAAGAATACTTGCCGCCAGCGAGCGACGCGCGGCCAAATGAGTGGAGACACCCTTTGCCGCCGCCGGGCCAGCGCATCGCGCTGGCGCACGACCCTGCGTTTTCATTTATGTATCCGCATTTGATCAGGCAATGGCGCCGTGCCGGCGCGGAGATCATTCCGTTCTCGCCATTGGCCGACGAGGCGCCCGATGCAACCGCCGACGCCGTATGGTTGCCCGGAGGTTATCCGGAGCTACATGCCGGCGCTCTGGCTTCGGCCGACGGTTTCCGTCAAGGCTTCGGAACCTTGCCGAACATTCCGTTCCGATCCACGGCGAGTGCGGCGGCTACATGGTGCTGGGACGCGGGATCGAGGATGCCGATGGGTGAGGCACGAGATGACCGGGCTGCTCGGGGTCGAAACTTCCTTCGCAAGGCGCAAACTGCATCTGGGCTATCGCCGCGCCCGGCTTCAGCGGACTGTTCGCTCGGCGCGAAGGGAAGCGAAGTGTTCGGCCATGAATACCATTATGCGAGCACGGTTTCGGTCAGCTGGCGAATCATTGGTCGATTGCCGGGACGCTTCCGGGGCCAGCGTGCCCGAACAAGGCATGTGGCAGGGGTCGACGACGGGAACGTTTTTTCATGTCATCGACGGGGCAGCCGCATGACCGAGATGCCTCATTCATCGCCGCGAAATTCGACGACGAGTTTCGCCAGACATTCCGCGATCTCGTGCTCTGGCGTCGCGACGTCCGCCGCTTTCGCCGCGATCCGATCGATCCTGCATTGATGCATTCGCTGCTTGAACTCGCCAGCCATGCGCCCTCGGTCGGTCATTGCCAGCCCTGGCGGTTCGTGCTGGTCGAATCGGCTGATCGCCGCGACGAAGTGAAATCCAGCTTCGCGCGCGCCAATGCGCGAGCCCTTGAGAATTATTACGGCGAGCAGCGCGCGCAATATGCGAGGCTGAAGCTGGAGGGACTCGAAAACGCGCCGGTCCATGTCGCCGTGTTCGCCGATGAGGCGGCTGAGGAGGGCAGCGGGTTGGGCCGCCGCACCATGCCCGAGACACTCCTCTATTCGGTCGTGGCCGCCATTCAGACATTGTGGCTTGCGGCGCGCGCCGAGGGGTTGGGGCTTGGCTGGGTCTCGATCCTCGAACCCGAGATCATTCATCGGGCGCTCGAGGTGCCGCAGAGCTGGACGCTGGTCGCCTATCTCTGCATCGGCTGGCCGGTGGAGCAGCATCTCGATCCGGAGCTCGATCGTCATCGCTGGCAGCAACGGCTGGATGTCAGCCGGATGATTTTCAAGCGCTGAGTGTTTCTATTCGAATTTCAAACAGCCAATTCCGTCGTTGCGAGCGAACGGCTCGCGCGAATGAGGCTCCGCGAAGCAACCCAGAGACCCTGCCGTCATTGCGAGCGAAGCAATCCATGAGGCAACAAGGAAGCAAGAGTGGATTGCTTCACTTCGCTCGCAATGACGGTAAGACACGCACTCCGCGATCTCGCAGCGCGAAGCGCCCGAGTTGTGCGAGAACGTCTCGCCTTCTGTGAAACAGAGGGCGCAGGGAAAGCCGGGTGCCCGCCGCACCCGCAGCCTCGCGTGGTGTAAAAAAACACGCGAGTTAGTCACCACAGGTTCGCCGGGACACCCGGCCTTCCCCGCGCAATGGTTTTAACGGGTTCCTTCGAGCTCTCCCCGGTGACCGGGCTTTCTTGTCACCGTCGCCTCGCAGATACTTCTGCGAAGCTTGACGCCAGCGTCGGGGCGTCAGGACCACACGACTTCGCCGTCCGCAAGGTAACGCTCTCGTCAGAAGCGCTGCCCGCGTCCACCGCATCCCGCCCCGCGTCCGTGACGATCGCGAGCCGCCCCTCTGTGGGACGGGACGGCGAGGGATATGCAGGTGATTTGGGTCAGATGTGAACAGCAATATTTTTGCAAGGAGGACTGGACTGGTAGCATCAGATTGAATCAGTTCAACAAATTTCGCTCCGCGCGCAGAGCGGATTCTGGACCAAAAGGCACCACAACCAGGTGGCGTCAAAGCGGGGGCCTGTCGCAAAACCCTGCAAGCCTTGACCTGCTTGCGGGAGATGGTAGCCGCACTTATTACAGCCCGTAGTTCAATGGTGGCATATCAGGCCGAGCTTCAGCAGCGCAGCGCTAATCATGACCGGAACAGCGCGAAGTAAATCACATACAGCCAGCCCAAAATGCCATGGATGATTGCCCAAAGTATCGAATGGTTGGCAGTGTAGGATATCGCGATGGCCAGGGCCGAGCCAAAGCCCACGCCGTATTTTGCGCCCTCGACGCGGACTCCGTAGTAACGATTTCCGTTCATGTTCGCCACCTCAGTTGTCGTTGATTGGCCTACTGTCTGACAGGTTGAAAATCGTGCAATATGCGCGTTGGGGATAAAGGGGGGGCGCTTTGAGGTCAATGATAGCATATCAGGCTGAGCGTCGTCCCACATCGGCGATTTCATGATCCATGTCAGTTCGCTCAGCGCTCTCAAGAGCGTGACGGCGAGCCTTCACAGTTTCGACCTGTTGACGCTGCTGTCGCCGGATCATCCGCAAACCGACTGGCGCGCTTTTGCCTGCGAGCGGCATCTGCGGCTGGCGTTCCACGACATCGTCGAACCGGTTCCGGGCCTGACCGCGCCGGATCGCGACATGATGCAGGCGGTTCTTGATTTCGGCCGCAATAGCCAACATCAACGCGCGCTGTTGATCCATTGCTGGGCCGGGATCAGCCGCTCAAGTGCTGCGGCCTTTGCCATTGCCTGCGATCGCAATCGGGGATTCGAGCACGACATCGCCATCGAACTGCGCCGGCGGTCACCGTCCGCGACGCCCAACCGGCTGATGGTGCGGCTGGCGGATGACCTGCTTGAGCGCTGCGGCCGCATGGTCGATGCGATCGACGGGATCGGCCGCGGCGCCGAGGCGCGCGAAGGCGAGCCTTATGCGTTGCCGTTGAAATGGTCTGGAGCTTGATGAGATTGGATTGAGGCGGCGGGACCCCCTTCTCCCTCGCGCCGGAAACGACGCTGAGAGCTTCTTCGCAAATCTCGTATGAAAAAACGTACCTTCTACCTTGAGGAATCCCAAATCCTCGCCTTGGAAAAACTGGCAGCACAACCCCCCCCCCCCCCCCGCGTAAAGGAATCTGAGCACGTCCGGCGGGCGATAGACGCTTACCTGTCGAGCACCAAACGGACACGTAACAAATCCCGCTAGTTATTAAGACGTGTAACGAATGTGCAAACCAGGCCCATTAACCCTGCCGGTGCGTTTTTCGGTATCTGGGAACGCCCTGTTCCAGTACAGGGCGAACCATTGGGCTTTTTCGAAATGACTGGGATTGTCCGCCGCTTCCGCAACTCGCCGTTCGATTTGATCTCTCATCTTTCCGAAACTCGCTACCCGCCTTTCCGCTACTTCCCGCGGAGCTAATCCCGAGTCGATTATCAATAGCTCCGTCCTTATCTTCTCTAACACGTTTACGAAATACGGCCCATCGTCCGCTTGGGATAAATAGGTTTGCAAATGGCCCCAGAGATTCGAATTAAGCGCATCGTCGTAGACTTGCTTCGTAACCATGATTCGCGGATAGCGTGCGACACTCAACTCAATCCGATAGGCTTTAATGAAGGCGTCGCCAAACACCATGTCTTTGTCATGGTAAAGTAGTCCGCGACACAGGCCTCCGCGCATGAAGTAACCGGCCTCTAGCGCCCCTAGAACAAGCGAAGTGATCGTATCGATGATCACCGCAAGTCCGTTGGCGGAAAAGCTCGAAGACAGCGCTATCGCGTCGGAGATCGTTATCGCCCTAAAATCCGCCGTTCCCGCCGTATCGTACTTGCTCGGCTCATGGATATTTCGCAGAAGATCACGGACAACTTCAAATCCGATATCGCCCTTCCCAACCTCTCCGATTAGGTTTGTAAATCCAAGTATATCGAGGAAGGCGCAATACCGTTGCTCGTATTTTCTCTCTTCTTCGGCCACCGAACTCACCTGTTCAATGCGAATGGATCGCGCTCCAGTATGCGTAGTTTCGCCAAGGACGAATGTCGATAACGAGGTCAAGATCAACGAAGCCGTTGCCAGGATGTCGCAGTCTCAGATTATTGATTATCGCCTTGAATATGAGACGGTCGTCAAAAAGCGAATGCAGGCGTTTCGCTCGGGAGTCTGGGCTTCCTTTTGGTTTCTCATTACGGCGGTCGTTGCTGCGTTGATCTTGGCTGCGTTCTGGCATGCGTCGCCTAAGGCCAAGTTTCTGTTAGGGGGCGCTTCCATCTTCGTCTTCGCTTGGTCAACACTTGCTCGGCTCGGATAGGTGCCACATCGTTCGGGGGAACACAATCCTTGAGAGGATCGATCTCCGTATGCTCTGGATTCTCTATTGGATTGGCACGGTACTGGGTACTTTGGCTCTTATCTGAGCTGTCTTCATGCAACAGCAGCCTCCACATAATCTCTGAACCCGACGGTCCCCGGCGCGAGCCGTTCGGGCCAGCGTCTCGGCGTCCTCAACCGTGGCGCCAGCAGCCTCTTTCTCCCCGATTAGAAGAACACTTTGCCTAAGTTTAGGTGAAAGCTCGTTTAGTATATTTACACAAGCCCGCGCCAGGCTTTCGCTTGAAAACGCTCTACCGCATGACGGCCGCGACGCCGAGCAGGAAGCCGATCTCGAACATTTGCTCGATCGCGCCCAAAACGTCGCCGGTATAACCGTTGATCCGCTTGCGCGCCCACAGGGTGACAGCGGCGGCAAGTGCTGCGCCGACCAGAAGTCCCGAGATGACTGACAGGAACGATACGAAAGCGAGCGGCAGCAGCGCGCACAGCACCACGATTAATGCGAAGCGCCGGTCATGCGCGCTGACGGACGCGTCGACATAGCTGACCTTCATCGCCGCGGTATCGCCCGCGTAAGGCAGCGCATTCATCACAAAGGCCGGCGTAATGCGCGCGGCGGCGTGAGCCAATATCAGTGCCGCGGCCGCGGTCCATACCGGCATGTCAGCCAATGCCGCTACCCGAAGCGAAAGGCTGAACGCCAGAGCGAGGGTGCCGTAAGCGCCGATCCGGCTGTCTTTCATGATCGCGAGCCGCTTTTCCACGCTCGAGCCGCCGCCAAGACCGTCAGCGGTATCGGCGAGGCCGTCTTCGTGCAACGCGCCGGTAACGACAATGCTTGCGGCCACCGCGAGCAGGGATGCGACAACCGGACTCCAGATGCGATCCGCCAGCAGCAGCACCACGGCCGATACGAGACCGACCCCGATGCCGACAACAGGAAAATATTTCGCGCAACGCGACAGCCAGTCCGGTGCGATAGCGGAATCGGACGATGGCACGGGAACGATGGTCAGGAACCGCAGCGCGTTCAGGAACTCGCGCTTGCCGTTCATCTCAGATGTTTCCGGCCAGCACGTCGCTGAGATCGGCAACATCCGTCAGAAGCCGTGCCGCCGCGCGCACCAGCGGTACCGCGAGCAGGGCGCCGGTGCCTTCACCCAATCGAAGGCCGAGATCAAGCAGCGGTTTCGCCTGCAGGGCGGCGAGCACCGCGTCATGGCCTTTCTCCGCGGAACGATGCGCGAAAATGCAATAGTCGCGCGCCGCAGGACAAAGCCGTATCGCCACCAGTGCCGCGGCGCTGGAGATAAATCCGTCGACCAATATAGGCCGGCGTTGCGATGCCGCGCCCAGCACCGCGCCGGCCATCATCGCGATTTCCAGCCCGCCGAATTCGCAGAGCACGTCGAAGGGCGCGGCAGCGTTGCTGCGCGCTGCGGCCTTTTCGATCGCCGCGCGCTTGCGGGCCATGCCGGCGTCGTCCTGACCGGCGCCGACGCCGATGCAATCCTTTAGCGGCGCGGGGGCCAGGCGATGCGCCAGCAGCGCCGAGGAAGCGGTATTGCCGATTCCCATTTCCCCAAGCGCGATGATGCCGGCGCCGGCGGCGATCTCTGACATCGCGATCTGGCAGCCTCGGGCCAGCGCATCGGCAGCCTGTTGCGGCGTCATCGCCGGCTCACGCGCCGCGTTCGCAGTACCCATGCGGATTTTTGCGGCAATCAGGTTGGCATGCGCGGGAAGATCGGCAGCCACGCCGGCATCGATGACGCAAATCGTGACATCGCTGGCGGCGGCAAAGGCATTGGCGCTGGCGCGGCCGGCCAAATAGGTCATCACCATCGCGACGGTCACGGCGGAGGGATATTGCGAGACGCCCTCTTCGGTGAGGCCATGGTCGGCGGCGAACACCAGCAGCACAGCCTTGTCGCCGCGGGGCGGATCAGGATGCCGGATCATGCCAAGCTGTACGGCCAGATCCTCGATCCGCCCCAGCGATCCCGGCGGCTTGGCCTTGCCATCGATACGCCCGCGCATTTCGGCGGCGAGCTCCGGATCGAGCGCCGCAATGGCCGGCGGCTGCCAAAATTCTTTCAAATCGGGCGTCATCGGGTTCCCTTTTCGCTGAGGCTTACCTGACGCAACAGCCGCCATGAGGTCAACACCGTCGAGCGCGATGTGTCCTGGTTAAATCGGCATCGCGCTCTATCTTTTTGTTCGGGCATGATCTTTTCGGAAAACCGGTGTCCACTTTTCCGGATCATGCTCCGGGCACGGTTGACCCCGGCAGAGGCGCCAGCTAGCGTCATCCGTGATGGTCCTTCCACGTGGAAGGTGAAAAGGGAAGCCGGTGCGAGCGTTCTCAAGCTGAGAACTCTCAACGCCGGCGCTGCCCCCGCAACTGTAAGCGACGAGCCCTCGCCGGTGCCACTGGGAATTTCCCGGGAAGGCGGCTGACGGCAGCGACCCGCGAGCCAGGAGACCTGCCATCACGAACTGTGCTTTGGAGGTGTCGTCGGGGCGGGGTGCACCGGACGGGAGCGAGCTTGGTGGCGATCAGCCGTCAAGCGCGACCCAACAAAGCTCGCGGCCGCTTGCGGCCTGACTATGAGCCTGTGATGGATCGCGAAAGCGCCGACAACCAATTTCCTGATTCGACGCAGGCCGAACCGCCGCAGCCAAATCTGCCGGAGGGTCCCGTTATCGTCAGCGTCTGCACGACCTGCAAGACCGCCGATGACGGCACGGTGGTAGGCCCCGACATGTTCGCGGCGGTGCAGGCTGCGCTCGGGAAGGACGATGCGAGCGTTGTGGTGCGGCCGGTGCAGTGCTTAAGTGTTTGCAAGCGCCCGGCGACGGTCGCGGTAACAAGCCCCGACGGCTACACCTTTTTATTCGGCGATCTGCAGGCCGACAGCGGCACCGCGGCGCTGGCATCATTCGTGAAGTCCTATCGGAATTCCGGCTACGGCCTGGTGCCATGGCGCGAGCGTGCCGAGGTGCTGCGCAAGGGCATGCTGGCCCGGGTGCCCCCAATGCGGTGGTCGCCGGATGACGGGCGAGCGCCGAAATGACGGATCTGGCGACCACGCTGGTGCTGGGCGGAGCGCGTTCCGGCAAATCGGCCTTTGCCGAACGGCTGGTCGGCGACAGCGGTCTGGCGCGAATTTATCTGGCGACCGCAACGGCCGATGACGAGGAGATGAAAGCCCGCCTCGCGCATCATCGCGCGCAACGCGGCGAGGGCTGGACCACGATCGAGGAGCCGCTGGCGCTGGTCGACGTGTTGACGCGGGAAGCGACCCATGGCCGGGCCGTATTGGTCGACTGCCTGACGCTGTGGCTCTCGAACCTGATGCTGGCGGGGCGCGATCCCGAGATCGAGGCGCGCCGGCTGACGCGCTTTCTTGGCGTCGCCAGATATCCCGTGGTTTTCGTCTCGAACGAGGTCGGCCTTGGCCTGGTCCCTGACACGCCGCTCGGTCGCCGTTTTCGCGACGCGCAAGGACGCCTCAATCAGATCATGGCGGCCTGCGTGCCCCATGTCGTGTTCATCGCCGCTGGACTTCCACTCTGGCTCAAACGTTCATCCCCTGGGGAGAGTTGATATGTCCCGCGTTCCCGTTACTGTGCTCACCGGCTTCCTCGGCGCCGGCAAGACCACGCTGTTGCGCTCGCTGTTGACCCAGGCTGACGGCCGCCGGATCGCCGTCATCGTCAACGAATTCGGCGATGCCGGATTCGACGGCGGGCTGGTCGAGGAATGCGCGGCAAAGGCCTGCGCCCCCGGTGATATCGTCGAACTGACCAATGGCTGCATCTGCTGCACGGTCGCCGAAGACTTTTTGCCGACCATGGAAAAATTGCTGTCGCGGGACCGGCCGCTCGACGCCATCGTCATCGAGACATCCGGTCTGGCGCTGCCGCAGCCGCTGCTCAAGGCGTTCGCGTGGCCCGGCGTGCGCACCCGCGCCACCGTCGATGGCGTCGTCACCGTCGTGGACGCGCTGGCGCTGTCGGAAGGCCGCGTCACGTCAGATGAAGATGCGGTCGCCGCGCAGCGCGCGGCGGATAATTCCGTCGATCATGACGATCCGATCGAGGAAGTATTCGAGGATCAACTCGCCTGCGCCGATCTCGTGGTGCTCTCCAAGAGCGATCTGGTCTCGCCCGACGCGCTGGCGGCGATCGAGTCGCGGCTCGCTTTGGTATTGCGGCCGGGTGTGCGAATGGTGCGTTCGCAGGGCACACTGGCGCCGGCGGTGCTGATCGGCCTCAACTCTGCAGCGGAAGACGACATGGTCGCGCGCGCCGGCCATCACGGCGAAGAGGAGGAGCACGACCATGATGATTTCGACAGCATCGTGGTAACGCCATCGCCTGCCAACAGCGTTGACGCGATGCGTTTGCGCGTCAGCGACGCGCTGAACCTGACTGGCGTGTTGCGCGTCAAGGGCCATGCCCGGATCAGCGACAGGGCGGCGCCGATCGTGGTGCAGGCCGTCGGCAACCGGGTCGATCTGTCGTTTGCCCGTCCTGACGTGAAGCAGGCCGGGCATCTGGTCGTGATCGGCCTCAAGGGGTTTGACGGTGAGGCGGTTCGCCGCGCGCTGGCCGGATAGCGGCGGCAAGGTCTGAAGCAAGGGTCTGAAACAGGCATGCATCTCAAGCTCGACGGCAGCGGCAGCATTGACGACGGCGACGTCGCCCGCGATCTCGGGCAGGCATCCGCCGATATTGTCGTGCTGTCGGCCGCCGACAGCGATCTTGCCGCATTCGGAGCCGCGCATGCGAGCTTGCAAGTTTTTCCGAGCGTTGATTTTCCGAGCGTGCGGCTGACCAACCTGTTGGCGCTCGGTCATCCTGCGTCGGTCGATCTCTATGTCGAGCGCACGCTGCGCGATGCGAGGATTGTCGTGCTGCGCATGCTCGGGGGCGAAAGCTACTGGCCGCATGGCGTCGAGAGCTTGCGCAGCGATGCGCTGCGCCGTGGCGCGCTACTCGCCTGCATTCCCGGCGAATTGAGCTGGGATGCGCGGCTGGCCGCGCGCGGCACATTGAACGCCAGCGATACCCATGCGTTGTGGCGCTACTGCACCGAAGGCGGCGTGGAGAACGCCGAACTGGCGCTGCGCTTTGCGGCCTATCTGATCGGCCGGGGCGATTTGCCGGCGCCGGCGCGGCCGATGCCGTCGGCCGGGTTCTGGCGCGGGGAGCCCGCGATCGGCGACCGCCCGAACGCCGTCGTGATTTTCTACCGCGCCCTGGTCGCGGGCGGCGACACCGCCGCGATCGATGCGCTGCGCGCGGCATTGGACGCGCGCGGGCTCAATGCGGTTTGTCTCTATGTCACCAGTCTTAAAGACGAGCGCTCGGCGGCCTTTCTGCGCGCGGCGCTGGCGGCTTATCCGCCCGATATCATCGTCAATGCCACCGCGTTCGCCACCGCGACGGCCCATGACGATGCGGGTGTGCTGGCGGCGTCGGGCTGTCCGGTCCTGCAGGTGGCGCAGGCGGGTATCACGCGAGCGAACTGGGAAAACTCGACGCGGGGCCTGTTACCGCGCGATCTGGCGATGCATGTCGTACTGCCGGAGGTCGACGGGCGCATCTTCGCCCACGCCATCGCCTTCAAGGAGCGCAGCGAATCCGAGGTGGGCTTTGCGCCGACCGTTTTCCGTCCCGTCGACGATCGCATCGCCGCTACCGCCGATCTGGCGCGGGCCTGGGTGCGGCTGCGGCGCACGCCGAGGTCTCAGCGACGTGCCGCGGTGATCCTCGCCAATTATCCGAGCCGCGACGGCCGCCTCGCCAACGGGGTCGGCCTCGATACCCCGCAGAGCCTGGTCGAGGTGCTCGGCGCCATGCGCGTCGCTGGCTACGGCATCGACAATGTGCCCGACGATGCCGCGTCGATGATGCAGCTTTTGCAAGGTAGCCCGACCAACGCGCTGGAAGAGCGCAGCGCCCGCCCGGGCGGGATGGCATGGCGCATCGCCGATTATGAAGCCGCCTTCGCAGGTTTGCCCGACAAGGTGCGACGCGCCGTCGAGGCGCGTTGGGGAAGCCCGGCGCAGGACCCTCATGTCGTGAACGGCAGCTTTCGTCTCGGCCTGCATCGTTTCGGCAATGTGGTGGTCGGCGTGCAACCCGCGCGTGGCTATCATATCGATCCCAAAAGCACCTATCACGATCCTGATCTGGTGCCGCCGCACCATTATCTGGCGTTCTATCTCTGGATCAGGCGCCATTTCGGCGCCGATGCCGTGGTGCATCTCGGCAAGCATGGCAATCTCGAATGGCTGCCGGGCAAAAGCATCGGTCTGTCGGCGAATTGCCTGCCTGACGCGGTGCTGGGGCCGCTGCCGCATCTCTATCCCTTTATCGTCAACGATCCCGGCGAAGGCATTCAGGCCAAGCGCCGCTCGGCTGCCGTCATCATCGATCATCTGACGCCACCGCTGACCCGCGCCGAATTGCATGACGATCTGGCGCGGCTGGAAACACTGGTCGACGAATATGCGCTCGCAGCCGACCTTGATCCCAAACGCGCCGCCGTGATTGCCGAAGACATTTTATCACTCGCCCGCGCGCAGCGGCTCGATGCCGATATGAACGTCACGCGGGAGACGCCGACCAATGACGCGTTACGCGCGCTCGATGCGCATTTGTGCGATCTCAAGGAAATGCAGATCCGCGATGGCCTGCATATCTTCGGGCGAACGCCGCAAGAAACCCAGCGCAACGATCTGATGGTCTCGATCGCGCGGCTACCGCGTTCCGATATCAGGTCGCAGGACGCCTCGTTGCATCGGGCGCTGGCGCTCGATCTTGGCTTGGGCGATTTCGATCCCTTGACGCGGGATCTTGCCGCTCATTTCAACGGACCTCGTCCCGCCATTCTGTCTGATATCAGCGACGCTCTGTGGCGGACCTTCGGCGATACCGTGGAGCGGATCGAACTTCTCGCGCTTCGACTGGTGTCGGGCGTTCAACCCTGCGATGCCGGCTGGGAGCGCACCAAGGCCGTGCTCGGCTGGATCGACGCTAAACTGCGCCCGGCCATTGACGCCTGTGGCGAGGCTGAAATGACGGCCTTGCTGCAAGGGCTTGATGGCCGGTTCGTGCGGCCCGGTCCGTCCGGGGCGCCAACCCGCGGCCGGCCTGATGTTTTGCCGACCGGGCGCAATTTCTTCGCGGTCGATGTTCGCGCCGTGCCGACGCCGTCAGCATGGCGGATCGGAAGCCTGGCGGCCGAACGCCTGGTCGAAAGCTATTGGCAGGAGGCCGGCGAATGGCCGCGTGCCATTGCGCTGTCGGCCTGGGGCACTGCCAATATGCGCACCGGTGGCGACGATGTCGCGCAGGCACTGGCGCTGATCGGGGCGCGGCCGGTTTGGGAAGAAACGTCCGGCCGGGTCACAGGCTTCGCCATCACGCCGCTGTCCGAACTGAAGCGGCCGCGGATCGACGTCACATTCCGCGTCTCCGGATTGTTTCGCGACGCGTTCCCGACCCAGATGGACATCATCGGCAGCGCGGTGCGCGCCATCGCCGAACTCGATGAGCCCGACGAGGCCAATCCGATTGCCGCCAATGTCCGGGCCAAGCGGCGCGCGCTTGAAGCCGATGGCATCAGCGGCGAGGCGGCGCAGCGGCAGGCGGCCCATCGCGTGTTCGGCTCGAAGCCGGGGGGTTATGGTGCCGGCCTCGGTGCCTTGATCGACGAAGGCGGCTGGGATGATCGCGGCGATCTCGCCGGCATCTATCTCGACTGGGGCGGTTATGCCTATGGCGGCGGGGCCGAGGGGGAGGCCGCGCGCGACGATTTCGCCGAACGGCTCGCGACCATCGATCTCGTTGCGCAAAGCCAGGACAATCGCGAGCACGATGTCCTGGACTCGGACGATTATTACCAGTTCATGGGCGGCCTTGCTGCCACCGTACAGAGCCTGCGCGGGAAAGCGCCGCGCATCGCCCATGTCGATACGTCGCGGCCGGAGGCGCCGCTGGCACGGCCGTTGTCGCTCGAAATCTCCCGCGTGGTGCGCGGCCGCGCCGCCAATCCGAAATGGATCGCCGGCGTGATGCGCCACGGTTACAAGGGGGCGTTCGAGATCGCCGCCACGGTCGATTATCTGTTCGGGTTCGCCGCCAGCACCGATGCGGTCTCGAACCATCATTTCGATCAACTATTCGCGGCCTATCTGGAAGACGAGCGGGTGCGGGATTTCATGGCAGCGGCCAATCCGGCAGCCTTGCGCGAAACCGCAGCTAGATTTGCCGAAGCGATCCGGCGCGGGCTGTGGACGCCGCGCTCCAACCGCGCCGCCTATCTGATCGCTGAATTGTTGCCGCAAGCCCAAAAGGAAATCGCATGACCGGGACTTCAGCCGAGAACGAAGCAGCGGAAAATGCCCGCCACAGGGACAAGGCGCGCAAGCACAAGGCCGCGCGCGACAAGATCATGGCCACCAAAACCGGCGAGAAGGGCCTGTTGATCGTCCACACCGGCACCGGCAAGGGCAAGACGTCCGCCGCGCTCGGCATGGTGTTCCGCCACATCGGCCATGGCTATCCCGTCGCCGTCGTGCAATTCACCAAGTCACCGGCATGGGACACCGGCGAGGCGCGGGTGCTGGCGAAATTTCCGGAACTGGTGACGCTGCACATCATGGGGGAAGGCTTTACCTGGGAGACGCAGGATCGCGCCCGCGATATCGCCGCCGCCAGCGCGGGCTGGGAGCGCGCGAAGGAACTCATTCGCGACGAACGTCACCGCATGGTGCTGCTCGACGAACTCAATATCGTGCTGCGCTACGAATATCTGCCGATCGAGGAGGTGGTGAATTTTCTGCGCGACGAGAAGCCGGCCGACAAGCATGTCGTCATCACCGGCCGCAATGCGCATGCCTCCTTGATCGAGATGGCCGACCTTGTCACCGAAATGACCCTGATAAAACATCCGTTCCGCCAGGGTGTGAAGGCCCAGAAAGGCGTCGAGTTCTGATGACTTCCGCGACGCCGGCGCTGATGATCCAGGGTACCGGCTCCAATGCCGGCAAGTCGACATTGGTCGCGGGGCTGGCGCGCGCGCTGGTGCGGCGCGGACTGACGGTGGCGCCGTTCAAGCCGCAAAACATGTCGAACAATGCGGCGGTCGCGGTGGAAGGCGGCGAGATCGGCCGCGCCCAGGCGGTGCAGGCGCGGGCGGCCAGAATGATCTCCGAGCGTGCACATGAATCCGGTGCTGCTGAAGCCGGAAACCGACAGCGGTTCGCAGGTCATCGTGCAGGGCAAGCGCTGGGGCACGCTGCGGGCGAAGAATTATCTCGACAAGAAGGCGGCGCTGCTGCCGGCGGTGCTGGACAGTTTTGCGCGGCTCGCGCGCGAGGCCGATATTGTGTTGGTCGAAGGCGCGGGCAGTCCCGCCGAGATCAATTTGCGCGCCGGCGACATCGCCAATATGGGATTTGCCGCCGCGGCCGACGTGCCGGTGGTGCTGGCCGGCGACATCGATCGCGGCGGCGTGATCGCCAGTCTTGCCGGCACGCATCTGGTGCTGGAGCCGGACGAGCGCGCACGCATCCGCGGTTTTGTCATCAACAAGTTTCGCGGCGATGTCAGATTGTTCGATCAGGGCCTCGCCGCGGTGACGCGGTTGACGGGCTGGCCGTCGCTCGGTGTGGTGCCGTGGCTGCCGCGGGCGGCGTGGCTGCCGGCGGAAGACGCCGTCGATCTCGATCGCGTCCACCGGTCGGCGTCGTCGCGCGTGATCGCGGTGCCTATGTTGGCCCGGATTGCCAATTTCGACGACCTCGACCCCTTGGGGCTGGAGCCCGGTATCAAACTGGTGTTCGTTCGGCCGGGCGAGCCGATTCCGGGGAATGCCGATGTGGTGATCCTGCCGGGCAGCAAATCCACCATCGGCGATCTTGCCTTTCTGCGGGCGCAAGGCTGGGACATCGACATCAAGGCCCACGTCCGCCGCGGCGGTCATGTGCTTGGGCATTTGCGGCGGCTATCAGATGCTGGGACGGACCATCGCCGACCCGGAAGGCATCGAGGGACCCGCCGCGACGGTGGAAGGCCTCGGGTTGCTGGATATCTCCACGGTCATGAGCGCGGACAAATCAACCCGGCTGGTCAAAGGCGCGCATTGCGCAACCGGGACCGCCATCGAGGGGTATGAAATTCACCTCGGCCACAGTGAAGGCCCCGATCGCGCAAGGCCGGTGGTGACGATCGACGGGCGCCCCGACGGCGCGAGCACGGCCGACGGACGGGTGCAGGGCACCTACGTCCACGGGTTGTTCACCGGTGACGCCTTTCGAAAAGCGTGGCTCGCCAATCTCGGGATTATTTCTTCGCTCGCCTACTCCATCGAAATCGATTCCGCGCTCGATGCGCTGGCCGATCATCTGGAAGCGAATCTGGATATCGAGGCTATTCTGACCATCGCACGCAGCCGTCAGACCACCAATGCCAGTGCGGCGTAGCCAGCCGCTTCGATGAAGCACGCCGCAGCGTAAAGATCGAGCGCGCGCCCGATATCGTCGGGCACGGCCTGGCTGGTCGCTTCGGCGTTCAGAAAGGGATCGTCGACCATATGTGTAGCGTAGCGGCGCGGTCCGGCCAGCGCCACTCCCAGCGCGCCGGCCATCGCACTTTCCGGCCAGCCGGCATTCGGCGAACGATGTTTTGAGGCATCGCGCTTTACCACCCGTAATGACGCGCCGATCGTCCCCCCGGCGATCGGCGCCGCGCCCGCAAGCAGCAAGGCCGACAATCGTCGCCGGAATCAGATTGACGAGATCGTCAAGCCGCGCCGCGGCCCAGCCAAACGATTCGTGGCGCTCGCTACGATGCCCGATCATGGAGTCGGCGGTGTTGATCGATTTGTAGGCGATCAATCCGGGCAGCCCCAGCAGCGCCAGCCAGAACACCGGTGCCACCACTCCGTCGGAGAAATTCTCGGCGCAGGATTCGATCGCCGCCCGACATACGCCGGCTTCATCCAGTTGTTCGGGATCGCGCCCGACGATCATGGCCACGGCCTTCCGTGCGCCGGCGAGGCCGCCTTCGGCGAACGCCGAACGCACCCGGGCGACATGCTGATAGAGGCTTCGCTGCGCGATGAAAATGGAGGCGATGAGCGCGAGCACCAGATTCCCCATTGGCAGCTGCTGCACGGTCGTTTGAACCAGAACGCCCACGGATCCCGATACGGCGACCACGGCGGCCGTGCACGCGATGCCGGCCAATTTGCGCTGCTGTTGCGACCGGTCTTCGCGATTGAACCTGCGGTCAAGATATCCGATCAAGGCGCCGATCAGGGCCACCGGATGTCCCAGTCGCCGCCAGAGCCAGTCGGGGTCCCCGATCAGCGCGTCGAACGCCAGCGCCGCGATAACGATGAAAAAGCCGCGACCCGAGATCAGCACTTCAACGGTCCACGCGCTCAAGCTCGGAAGCCAGACGATCCATAGCCTCCGACTAGCATCGGTCCGCCGCAGACGGTCAGCCGTTCCGGAATCACGATGCGCCTTGTGGCCGGATAAAATCTCTCGAGTGCCGGATGCAGCAGGAATGCGCTCCCTTCGTCTTCGGCGAAACCACTGTCATCCGAGACCAGGATGAAATCCGGCTTGAGATTTACAATAGTCTCGAGCGATGCAAATCCGCCGGATTTGATCCCGAGGTCTTTGGCGGCGTTGGACAGGCCGGCATTGGCCAGCAAAGAACTGGTCAGGCTGTCGCCGCCGGAAACCCAGCCGCGTCGGGATACTGCGAGCACACGATAGGGCTTGCGCGCCGCAAGCTGACGCAGCATGCGCAATCGCGGCGTCAAGCCGGCCGATTTCCGCTGAAGCGCGATCCGGATGCCGGGTGACGTCACCCATTAGGCGAATTTGCTTCCTGGCGTCGTCCAGCGACCGTGCGGCGTCGAATTCAACGACGCGAATACCTTTGTCTTTCAGCAATTCCCGGGTCGCGAGCTTGGTAAAACGGCCCGCGACAACGACATCGGGCTGCAGGCATCAGAACATCCTCCGCCGTCCCGGAAAGGCGCGGAAACGAGTTTGCGCGGGCGGCGGCCCATGAGCGGGCCGGATCGCGCGAATAGGGGCTCAATCCCAAAATCTGCGCGGGGTCCGCAAGGGTTATCAGAAGCTGGTCGGTACATAGATTGATCGACGCGATGCGCGGCAAATTCGCGGTCGCAGCCGCTTGCAGATCAAGGCAGCCGAAGATGATCAACGCTGCGCCGAGCGCACGTCGTAAACTGCCGCGCTTTGGCGCGGCTGCCGCCGTAATTTCTCGCTTCACGGATTTCGATGCCCGGCTTTTTTGTGGGAAACGGCTTTTTTCTTTCCGGCCTCGGTGGGGATCATGACGAGGCGGCCGTACCGCACGCCGCGCTCGGCAATGATGTGGTCGGCAAAATGTTGCACCTCGGCTCCGGTCCCTCTCAAGGTCGTCACTTCCATGCAGTTGTCATCGTCGAGGTGGACATGAAGCGTCGCCATCGAAAGATCATGATGGCCGTGATAGTTCTCCACCAGGCGTCGCGACAGATCCCGCGCGGCGTGGTCGTAGACATAGATCAGCGCGGCCACGCAGTTGCCGGACTTCCCCATTTTTTGTGCGGCCTGCTGCATCCCCGCACGGGTGAAATCCCGGATCGCCTCTGACCGGTTCTGGTAACCCTGCTCGACGATCATCTGGTCGAGTTCGTCCATCAGGTCGTCATCGAGCGTAATTGTGATGCGCTGCATTTTTCTGCCTTTCGTCATACCCGAGTATGATGAATATAGATTGACATCATACTAAGTGGACAATACTTATTTACCATTCGATAAGAGCACGATGCGCGTCATGCTTAAACTGCGATTGTGAGCCTGACTAGGCGGTCTGCCGGAACGGCGTTATGGACTATGTCCTGCATCCGGTTGAGCCTTTGGCGATCAGGCTGACGCTTGCAGGTGCGTTCTAGCGCAGACAATTCGGGCCGGCGGGCGAAATTGCAGGAGATTACCCTCGCGCATGCTGGAAGCCGAGCAGGGTGGATATCTTTTGACCGGCTTCGCAGACGAGCTTGGCGTATTTCAGCAGCTTGTCAGCGCTAATTCGCGCGTTCGGACCATAGAGACCGACCGAGCCGACGACGCTACCTCGGTGATCGAAATACGGGGAGGAGACGGCGACGGCGCCGGCAAAGATTTCGCCGCGGCTGATCGCGTAACCATTTCGCTTCGCCGAGGCTAATGACTCTTCCAGGCGGCGTCGTTGCGCGCCTTTAGACAGGTAAGCGAGAAACTCGGCTTGGCGCTGTGGCTCCATGAAAGCCAACATGGCCTTTCCGGTCGAGCCCTGAGTAATTTTCAGTGAATCGCCGACGCCGCGACTGATCGAAAGGACGTGCCTGCTTTCACATTCAAGAATGCAAATTCCGAGATCCTCGTGCAACCTGAACAGCGCCGCGGTCTCGCCGGTGACGTCGCGCAATCCCTCCACGATCGGCCGCGCCACGCTCACAACCTCCAGGCCTTTGAGCCATACATGTGAGAGCTTCATCACGCCGTGCGCGAGCTTGAACCGCTGCGGGTCGCCCTCGGATTGAATGAGGCCGCGCAACGAGAGCGTATGAAGAAGGCGGTAGAGCGTGGGACGGCTGAGTTTAACGCGCTTTTGGATCTCGATCACACTCATCGTCGGCTGATCTGCGCTGAAGCACTGCAGGATCGTAATGGCCCGATCAACAGCGCGGACGCTGGTGAGCCCGGTCTCTTTTTTTGCGCCAGCAAGTGTCTTTCCTGTCTTTCGCATCGAGTCCTGCAATGGGTCATGAATTCTTTGAAGCGAATGTCGTCCGGTTTTCGCGTCTCTCCCGGTGCCAATGTCATTTTGGTCTGGGCCCCGACCGGCAGCGCAGAGCTGGTCGGCTTGACCGGCGTTCGATCATCGATATACGTTTATAATAACAGTGTCCATCTAGTGGACATCATGCTGATCGGGGGAGGATCGAGTTGTTCCAGCTCTGCGGCCAGCTTGCCGGATCGCGCCGCTGCCTGGCGATATCGACGATCGCTTTTGCCTTGTTCCTGGGTTCCGCAGCGCAGGCACAGATAGATGGCTCTGGCATATCTGACGGCGTGGTCCGTATTGGCGTTCTCGGCGATTACGGCAGCGGACGAGATTTGGGAGGTCCTGGCTCAGTGACGGCCGCAAAGCTGGCCGCCGATGACTTTCACAACAAAGTCCTCGGCAAACCGATCGAGATCGTGTCGGCGGATCACCAGAACAAGCCCGACATTGCGGTCGCCATTGCCCGGCAATGGTTCGACGTCGATCATATCGACGCGGTCACGGATCTGGCCGTGAGCTCGGTTGGTTTGGCGGTGGCCGGACTGGCGACCCAATACAATCGCAGTGCGCTGATTTCCGGCGCGGCCACTTCCGAACTGACAGGAGCCAAATGTTCGCCGGTGATCACCCATTGGGCGGACGATACCTATGCCTTGTCAGCAGGTCTCGTGGGCGAACTCAGCCGGCGCGTCGGCAAGGAATGGTACTTCGTCGCGGTCGATTATTCTTTTGGTGCTGCGATGGTTCATGACGCGTCCAAGGCGGTGGTCGACTCCAGCGGGAAAGTCCTCGGAACCGTGCGATATCCGTTCAATACCAGCGATTTTTCTTCCTTCCTTCTCGCCGCGCAGGGGTCGGGAGCCAAGGTTGTCGCGCTCGCCAGCACGGGCGCAGATACGGTCAATGCGGTCAAACAGACCCATGAATTCGGCCTGCAGAGTTCCGGCCAGACCATTGTTGGCATGCTGACCTTCATTGCGGACGTTCATTCCATCGGCCTGAAAGACGCGCAAGGAATGTACGTCGCGTCGCAATATTACTGGGACGATGATGACGGCACGCGCGCATTCGCCAAGCGCTTCTTCGATATCGAGAAGCGCGAACCGACCAAGCTCCAGGCCGCGACCTACGCGTCGGTGCGGCACTATCTAAGGGCCATCGAAGTTACGGGTACTGACGAAGCCAGGTCCGTTAACGCCGAGATGCGGAAACTGCCTGTGGATTTCTTCGGCAGGCCCGGTCACATTCGAGATGACGGCCGGGTCGTCTATGATCTTTCGCTGTACCGTGTGAAGGCGCCATCGGCGAGCAGGTACGCCTGGGACTACTACGAAAAAATCTCGGTCATCCCCGGCGACAGGGCGTTTCGGCCTGAAAGTGATGGGGCATGCAAGCTCACCAAATAACGAATCGCGGAGAGGTGGATGCGCCCGAGCGCCCGAGGCGCCCCCTGCGAACGCAATGCTGGTTCAAAACCTTCCGATGAAGGAGAAGTCGATGGCTCAGAAGATGGCTCAGAACAACGGTTTCGACCGACTTGTCGACGTCAACAAAGGCTTCGTCAGCCGAGAGATATTCGTGGACGCCGAAATTTACAGGGAGGAGTTGAACAAGGTCTTCACCCGGGCGTGGCTCTTGGTCGGCCACGAAAGCCTGATTCCGAACCCCGGCGATTTCTATACGTCGCGGATGGGAGAGGAGTTGGTCATTCTTTGCCGCGACAAGAAAGCCGAGATTCACGTCTTCCTGAATTCGTGCCGGCACCGGGGTATGAAAGTCTGCCGTTATGAGTCAGGCAACACGTCGCTGTTCACATGTCCATATCATAGCTGGACCTACACGACGGACGGCAAGCTGCAAGGTGTTCCGCTCTACCGGTCCTTGTACGACGGCGTTCTCGATCGGGAGGCCAACTCGCTGGTATCCGTTCCCAAGCTCTGCAACTACAAAGGCTCGATCTGGGCGTCGTGGGACAAGGATGCCCCTGACTTCATCACCTATCTCGGCGATGCCAAGATCCATCTTGACCAGGCACTCGACTGCCGCGATGGCCGGGAAGGCGGCTCCGAGGTAATTGGCGTGCACAAATGGGTATTTCCCGCAAACTGGAAGTTCGCGGCGGAAAACTTCCTTGGCGATACCTATCACAATCCAAGCCACCGGTCGGTCGACCTGATCGGCATCGGACCGAGCGCTGCCTCGGGCAAGAAGGGCCGCCGCGACGATGAACTGGAAAAGGCGCAGCACGTCTGGATCAGTTTTCCCGCCGGGCACGGCGTGCACAGCGCCATCCAGCCCGACGCGAACGAGTATGTTGAATCGTTCCTCGACAACCCGGTGCTTGAGAAATATTTCCGGCATTGCTTCGAGGAGAGAAAGAGACGGCTTGGGGATCACGCCAGGCTGCTTCCGTTCGTCGGCACGATATTTCCCAACACCTCCTATCATGGACGGCAACCGCGCGGGCTCTGCGCCTGGCATCCGCACAGCCCGACATCTACCGAGGGATGGCGCTTCTTTCTCGTCGACAAGGATGCGCCGAACGAGGTCAAGGACTATCTCCGCCGCTATTACATGCGTTACTCGGGCCCGGCCGGAATGACCGAGCAGGACGATATGGAAAACTGGCTCTACGCGACTGCAGCGAGCACCGGAACGATCGCCAGGCGCTATCCATTCAACTATCAGCAATCGATGGGAGCGTTCGCGACCGATCATCCGCTCGGCGGCGAAGTCAGCCTTCAGATCACCGAACAAATTGCACGCGGGTTCTACCGCCGGTGGACTTCATACATGAATGATGGCGACTGGAGCGAACTCCTCGGAGCGCCGGCAGGAAGCAGACAGGCCGCAGAGTGATGGGAAATGGCAAAGTAGTTCTCGTCAGCGGTGGCACCTTCGGAATCGGGCGTGCGATCACGCTTGGTCTAGCCCAGCGCGCACATTCCGTTGTGGCATTCGGTCTCGAGGCACCGCAGGTCTCCAGTACCGCTCAATCGGCGATCCCCGGCCTTCGCGCCGAGCTTTCGCATCGTGGACTTGAGGTGCAGTTGATGGAAGCGGACGTCTCGCGGGCCGACGATGTAGCCGAGGTCGTCGGCTTCGCGCTGGCGCATTTCGGTCGCATCGACGCTGTCGTGAACAATGCCGCGATCGGTCCGTTGGGAACGGTCCTCGATACGGATGAGGCGCTGTTCGACAGGATCATGGCGGTGAACCTGAAAGGTCCCTATTTGACCAGCCGCGCCGTCATTCCGCACATGGTGCGTCAAGGTGGCGGCTCGATCGTCAACATCGGGTCCGGCGCTGGCTGGGGCAAGCCGAACATGGCCGCCTACAGCGCAAGCAAGGGCGGACTGGTCGCGTTGAGCGCCGCGCTGGCCTACGATTTCCTTCATGATCGTATTCGCGTCAACACGGTCATTCCGGGTGGCGGCGGAATCGTCAGCGGAATGAGTCTCGGTCGGGTTGGTGGTGATGAAAGCCGCTTCGGCAAAGGAGCGCCCGGCACCGCAGCGGGCAGGGCGGCGACCGGCGACGATGTTGCCAACGTCGTAGCGTTCCTGTTGTCGGCTGAAGCGGAGACGTTGTCGGGGACTGTAATCGATGTCGGGTGCTTCTCGCATCAGGGCGGTCCGGTCCCACCCAAACCTTCGACCATTACGGCCTCTTAGCAAGATGCGCAACCTGCAAAGGACATCCCCATGAACGCAGCCGTTCAGGACATGGAAAAGGGTGCCGCGACGCCCGCGTCGAATTCCTCGATCGAGCGGTCATCGGCATATTATCGTCTGAAAGCCGACATCGAGGATTTTTACTTCCGCGAGGCGGATTTGCTCGACGATCGCCGGTTTCGCGACTGGCTGGACATTCTGGCCGACGACATCAGCTACTTCATGCCGATCCGGCGCAACGTGAAGTTCGGCCAGCATGCCGCGCGGGAAAACACCAAGATCGGGGAAGGCATCAGCTGGTTCGACGAAGACAAGTGGACGCTCACCAAGCGGGTGGAGCAGATTCTCACCGGTGTGCACTATGCCGAAGAGCCGCTGTCCCGGATTTGCCATATGGTGAGCAACGTCCAGATTAGAGGCGCTCGCCCCGATCTCGAACAGCCCCGGGAACTCGATGTCACCAGCCGCTTCTTGATCTATCAAAATCGCGTCGAATACGAGACCTACACCTTTGTCGGCAGGCGAAATGACACGCTTCGGATGACAGAGTCAGGATGGAAAGTCGCCCGGCGCGAAATCCTGATCGAGCAGAATATCCTGCTCGCCAAAAACCTGACCATGTTTTTTTGAAACGGCCGGCTCGGACGGAGCGTGTATGGCAATGATCAACGTGCTGACCATTAAGCCTGGAGAGCGCCTTCAACTGCGAGAGGGTATTGTGGCAGAGGTGCTTGAGAACATGGAAGACGGCATGTGGCTGCAGGTACGCTATCTTGAAGTCCCCAAGAGCCCGGACGAAGTCGGCGTAACCGAGCTGTGCCACGCGCAGGACATTATCAAGGTCTTGAGCAGACCCGATGGCGCTTGAACGGTCGGCGCTGCAATTGTCGGACATCGATCATGCTTCGCTTTGAACATATGCCCAGCGATTTTCACCCACTCTTCCTGTTCATTGGGGAAGGCGCGGATCTTGCAGCGCTCGCGAAGCTGCTTCGGCATTTTGCCGATGGCCCACAGGAAATTTCCGTTGCAGAATGCATCCCGGGCGCGAAATCCCGCGCCGGTTTGGTACTCGCGCCGGGCGACGGTGAGTTCGGCATGCGAGATATCGGCGGCGCGTTCGTGTGGAAATTAAATAGCTGGCAGGCGGCACGGATTGCAGAGCGCATCGAATTGCTCACTCCCAGGGACAACAAGTCCGGTTCGGAGATCCTGGAAGTCGGAAGTGAGGGCGAAATTCCGGTGAAGGTGTCGCGAGGGGAATTCACCGACGATTTCCTGATCGATTGGCGATAGAACGCATTCCGGTTTGCTTCCAATTCGCGCTATCGGACGCGTAAAGCTATCGACGATTTGAAAGAAGGAGCTGCCGATGATGATTGCAGCCTTGCAAGCATGATTGAAACGCGCCCCGCGACGATCGAAGATGCCGAACCCATTTCGGTGCTGCTGTCGGCGAATGCGCCCGACCGGGGCGGCGCTCTCTACGGCGACTGGCCGGTCTGCGCGGTGACGAAGTGGATAGCCGGCCGGACGCTGATCGTCGTGGCGATGGACGGACCGAAGTTCGTCGGCGCGCTGTTCACGTCCGAGAGGGCGCAGGCATCGGCCCCGCCGGTGGTCGCGATGTTAAAGGTTTGGCCCGGCAGCGCCGACGCTTATGTCTATGGGCCCGTCTGCGTCGATCAGGCTGCGCGCGGGCTGGGCGTGCTCGAGGCGATGTATGGACACGCCGTCGCTTGCCTGCCGGGGCGGGAAGCCGTCCTGTTCATCAACGCAAGCAATACCCGCTCGCTGAAGGCCCATGCCAGGCTGGGGATGGTGCAGGTCGCGAATTTCAGGCTTGGCGAACAGGCGTTCATCGTTCTCAGCAGCGGAAATGAAGATCTCGTTCGCACGTAAGCTCCCTGCTGTTGGCGGCATCTCCCTGCCAGGGGTAGTGGAGCGGAACAGCGCCTCAGGCATGGCGATTTGAGTTTCCCGAAATCTGACGTAAGGTCGCTTCCATCTTGCGATGAATTGGTCCATGTCAGAGTGATGAGTTTCAGCGAAAACACCGATGCTCCGTGGCGCGTAGGAGTACTGTTCTCCCAGACGGGAGTTACTTCCGCCGTCGAACAATCTCAGTTGAACGCGACATTGCTCGCGATCGACGAGATTAATGCCGGCGGAGGCGTGCTCGATCGTATGGTGCAGCCCGTCATTTACGATCCGGCGTCCGATCCCAAGCAGTTTCGCAGCCTTGCCGAACGGCTGTTTCAGACTGATCGCATCCGGCTGCTGTTCGGATGCTATATGTCGAGCACGCGCAAGGCTGTTCTGCCGGTTGTCGAAAGCCATCGCGGCTTGCTTTTTTATCCGACGCTCTACGAGGGTTTTGAATATTCGCGGCACTGCATCTACACGGGCGCTGCGCCCAACCAGAATTCCCTGCAATTGGCGAAATTCCTGCTGTCGACCTACGGTAACCGCTTTTTGCTGGTAGGGTCCAACTACATCTATCCGTACGAGTCCAATCGCCTGATGGCCGATTTCGTCATGCAGGGGCGAGGCAAGGTGCTGGACGAGATATACGTCCCGCTCGAGTCTGGTCCACAGGATTTCGAAAAGGTGATCGCGAAAATCAAGAAGACCTCCCCGGATGTCATCTTCTCGACCGTGGTGGGTCGGGGCACGTCTACTTTCTACGAGGCCTATCGCAGCGCCGGCTTCGATCCGGCTAAGATGCCGATCGCCAGCCTGACGACCAGTGAAGCCGAAGTTGCGGAGATGCACCGCGAGGCCGCCGAGGGGCACATTACGGCAGCACCGTTCTTTGAAACCTTGTCGTCGGCTTCCGCCCGCCGTTTCGTGGAAAACTTCAAGCGCAAATACGGTCCGGACGCTCCCGTGCCGGCGGCTGCAGAAGCTGCCTATTTTCAGGTTCATCTGGCGATGCGCGCGCTGGCGCGCTGCGGGTCGGACGATCCGGAAAGGGTGCTCAAGGAGTTGCGCGACTCTGAATTTGACGCGCCACAGGGAAGAGTCCGGATCGATCCGGAAAACAATCATACTTACCTCTGGCCGCGGATAGCCCGGCTGGACAAATCTGGCCGATTCCAGACGGTCTGGAATCCTGGTGTTCGGATCAAGCCGGACCCCTATTGCGTTGTACAGAGCCTCGACGATTGGTCGGCCGACGACCTTCAAACAATCAGCCACTGAGGTTCTGAGCGGGGAGCAGCTGGTGGCGATCCAAATCCTTCGCGATCTTCGCGGCCTCCGCGTTCAGGTCGTTCATCCGCCGGACAGCGAGCGTGTCCGGCTGGTTGAGCATCTGCGACGCATTGGCTGCATGGTCGAGACGCAATGGCCGATCCCCGAATGCTGGACTGACAGCTGCGATGTGATGTTGCTTGCAGTCGAGCACGATGTTCGGGGCAATATCCAGCGGCTGCTGAAGTCCAGCGACGGAGTCCGACCCACGCTCATCGCCGTCGTGGGCTACGAAGATCCATCCACGCTTCAATTGGTACTGGAGGCCGGAGCGGTCGCCGTCATCGAACGGCCGATCCGTCCCTTTCGGTCTGCTCACCAATCTGACGATCGCTCGCAGCATCTGGCTGGAGAAACGCGAAACCGAAAAACGAATCCGCAAACTGGAACGCAAACTTTCCGGTATTCAGCGAATCCAGAAGGCCAAGTCGATCTTGATGGATGGCCAAGGATTGAGCGAGGCCGAAGCTTACGAAAGCATTCGCCGTCAAGCGATGGCGAAACGGATGTCGATGGATGATATGGCCGCTGCAATTATTCATGCAAATGAACTCTTGCAGTACCGGGCAAAAGATGTTTAGTTTTGTACCGAACCGCGGTGGGATGACGAAGTCCTAGGCGCGGTTTTTGCCTGACCACCAATGCTGTTGGTCCGGCCCGGCTAGGTAGCCCGAAAGATCCGCGAGGATCTATCGGGCTTTTTTTGTTTTGACGGCCGAGAATGGGCACGGATCGGATCTGGTCCGCCGGCCTCGGGCGACTCTGGAATTTTTCAGTTCGAAACAACGTGCTTCGGCGCGAATGGAACCGGCTTGTCTCGAGTTGAGGGGCTGCCACAAGGGGAGTGTCACGATGTCGATTGATCGGCGTAAGTTTTTGAAAACCAGCCTGCTTGCGACAACCGGAGCGCTTGCATCGCCTTACATCATCAGTAGTCCGGTACGAGCCGCGGGAACGATCGACGTGGGCGTGCTGTTCTCGCTAACAGGCGGCCTTTCGATCATTGAAAAATCGCTTCATGACGCCACGTTGATGGCGATCAGCGAGATCAACGCTTCGGGCGGCGCCAAGGGCATGAAGATAAACGCCATCGTCGAGGATGGCGCGTCGGACCCCAAGACCTATAACGAAAAAGCCTCGAAGCTGGTGATCCAGGATCGCGTTCCGACGGTGTTCGGATCCTACACCTCGGCGAGCCGCAAGGCCGTTCTTCCGGTGTTCGAGAAGCGTAACAACCTGTATTTCTATCCCACTTATTATGAAGGGTTCGAGTGCTCCAAGAACGTCGTCTACACCGGCGCCGTTCCGAACCAGCAGCTTTCAAACTTCATTCCCTGGATCATCAAGACGCTCGGCAAGAAGAAATTTTTCATTGTCGGCTCGAATTACATCTACCCGCGCGAGATGGCCAAGGTATCGAAGATCCTCATCGAGAAAAACGGTGGCGAATGGATCGCGGACGAATACCTCGAACTCGGGCATTCGGAATGGGGTTCCATGGTCAACAAGATCAAGGGATCGGGTTGCGACGTCGTGCTGTCGAACGTCGTCGGCAACTCAGTCGTTGCCTTCTACCGCGAATACAAGAACCAGGGGTTGACCCACGACAAATTGCCGATTTGCGCCACCGTCACTTCGGAAATCGAGATCGCGGCGATGGGACCGGAATACGCGGTCGGAAGCTTCACCTCGTTTCCGTACTTCCAGGCCATCGATACCGACCGCAACAAGGCGTTCGTCGAGCGTTACCGTGCCTTCGTCAAGGATCCAAAGGCGGTCACGCATCACGCGCTCGAGTCATCCTATTTCCAGGTGTTTTTGTGGAAACAGGCGGTCGAGAAGGCCGCAGAGGTGACGCCTGTCGCCATCAGGGAGGCGGTGAAGGGACAGGAGTTCGACGCTCCGAACGGTCATGTGAAGATCGATCCCGATAATCTGCACACCTATCTGACGCCCCGGATTGCGCAGTGGCAGACGGACGGACAGGGCAAGATCATCGACGCCTATAAGGAGCCGATCATCCCGCTGCCCTATGTGGCCTACGGCGAGACCGAGAACAACCTGTTCTGCACCGCCAAGGGGTTAGATACGTCGAAACTGAAGATCTGAGTTGGCATCAATATCGTCTGCCGCGCCTCAAAGCGCGGCAGACGGCGCGATGAGGTTGCCCTGAATGCTCGAAGTCCTGTTTATCGGCCTGAGCCTCGGCTCGATCCTTCTGCTGGTGGCGCTGGGTCTCGCCATCACCTATGGCGCGATGGGCGTCATCAACATGGCCCATGGCGAGATGGTGATGATCGGCGCCTACGTCACGGTGCTGTCCGGCATCTGGCTCGGGGCCAATATCTTTGTCGCCATACCATTGGCCTTCATCGTAACGGCGCTGATCGGTCTCGCCATCGAGCGCGTCATCGTGCGTCGCTTGTATGGTCGCCTGCTTGATACCCTGCTGGCAACCTGGGGCGTCGCGATCCTGATTCAGCAGGCGGTGCGGCTTGAATTGGGCCTTTCGTTCTTCGGCATCCATATCGCAGGCCTCGGCCCGGGACTTCAGAATGTCAGTGTTCCGCCGGTCCTGCAGGGAACCTTCATGATCGGGGACGCCAAGATCAACCGGTATCGCGCGTTCATCATTCTCGTGACCGCGATACTGACGGCTGTGACCTGGCTGATCATGTATCGCACGTCGATCGGCACGCAGGTGCGTGCGATCATTCGCAACCCGAAAATGGCCGCAGCTTGCGGCATCGACGTGGCACGGATTAACGCACTGACGTTTGCGTTCGGCTCCGGCCTCGCCGGCGTCGCAGGCGTGATGATGTCCGGCTTCAAGACGGTTTTTCCGGACATGGGCACGCCGATGGTCGTCGACGGTTTCATGGTCGTCGTGATGGGCGGTGTCGGCAGCTTGCTTGGATCGGTATTTTCGGCGGGCATCCTCGGAGAGATCAACGGGCTGGTCGCGGCCGGCACCAACGACATCCTGGCCAGAGCGGTGGTGTTCGGCGTGGTGATCATGATCATCATCCTCAAGCCCAAGGGCCTGTTTTCGCTGAAGGGGCGTTGAGCGATGTCCGACAAGCGCCGCTTCGAGATCGCGATCTATCTGGCGTTCTTCGCGCTCATCATGTGCGCGCCGCTGCTGCTCGACCCGTTCTGGCTCAATCGCATCGCCAAATATCTTGTGTTCGGCATGCTTGGCATCGCCGTGGCACTGTCCTGGGGCTATGCCGGAATCCTCAATCTGGGCCAGGGCCTGTTCTTTGGCGCAGGCGCATACATGATTGCAATGTCGCTGAAGCTCGCGAGCCCGACGAGCCTTCAACAGGGCTCGGACAAGCCAGTGCCGGACTTCATGCTGTGGAACGCCGAGCCGGGAGCGCCGACGGAACTGTGCTGCATCAACAAGGCGTCGTTCCTGTGGCTGCCGTTTCAAAACCAGTGGTTCGGCGTGGCGATGGGCCTGGTGGTTCCGGTCGTGATCGCGACGATCATCGGGATCATCGTATTTCGTAAACGCATTTCGGGGGTGTTTGTCTCGATTATCACTCTTGCGCTGGTACTTCTGGTACGTCTGGTGGTCATCGATGCACAGCCGATCACGAACGGCTTCAACGGGCTAACCGATCTGGGCTGGTTCAAGGTCGGGGGATTCGAGTTCGATCCCTATATCGTTCCGACCTACTATTTCGTCGCCATTGCGCTGTGTCTCGTTCTCGCCGGCGCGCGGTTGCTGATCGAAACCCGGGCAGGCCTTATTCTCCAGGCGATCAGGGACGACCAGAACCGCGCGCGTTATCTCGGCTTCGATGTGCCGCTCTACCAGACGTTCTTCTTCGCGGTTTCGGCCGGGATCGCAGGCCTCGCCGGAATGTTCTATGTGGTGGTTTCGGAATTCGCGTCTCCCACCTTCATGGACCTGACATTCTCGATCACGATGGTGGTCTGGGCTGCGGTCGGTGGGCGTTCGTCGATTCTCGGCGCCTGCATCGGCGCCATCGTCATCAACATGATTTCAGCGACGGTCAGCGAAACGGAGGGTTTCGCCGAGGCGTGGAAAGTCATCATCGGATTAATCTTCGTCCTGGTCGTGCTGTATCTGCCCCGTGGTTTCGCAGGCCTCGCGCACGACCTGGTCGATAACCTGCTTGGTCGCCGGAAGGCCATATCGCGTCGCACGGCAGAGGTTTCCGACGCCTCGCAACCGGCGGAGTAAGTTAGATGGCTGAGACCGCGCTTACGATCGATGGCCTTGGTGTCGACTTCGGAGGATTCAAGGCCGTCGACGGTGTAACATTGACGGTCGAGGATGGCGAACTGCGTGTCTTGCTTGGTGCCAACGGCGCCGGGAAGACGACCTTGATGGATCTGGTGTCCGGCAAAACCAAGAGCACGCAGGGGCGGGTGTTTCTGCACGACACCGACATCACGAATTGGGAGGAGCACAAGATCGCCCGCGCCGGCGTGGGGCGAAAGTTCCAGATCCCGAGCGTATTCAAGGATCTGACGGTGCGCGACAATCTCAAGGTCGCGAGTTGCCGGAATCCTGGCGTGCTGGCCAATCTGCGCTTTGGCTTCGGCAAGCAAGCTAATCATGATGTCGACCATGTGCTCGAGTTGATCGGCCTTGCCGAAGAGGCTAACCGGCTGGCCGCTTATCTGAGCCACGGTCAAACCCAGTGGCTCGAACTGGGTCTTTTGATCACGCAAAATCCGAAGGTGATTTTGCTCGATGAGCCGACCGCCGGCATGACACAGGCGGAAACCCACAAGACCTCGGAGATCGTCAACAGCCTCAAGGGCAAACATACCCTGATCGTTGTCGAGCACGATATGGCGTTTGTGCGTGAGATCGCCGAACGCATCACGGTACTTCATCTCGGGCAGGTTCTCGCGGAGGGCAGCGTCGAACAGATAGAGACCGATCCGAAAGTGCGCGCGGCTTATCTCGGATCGAAAGGGATCAGCTGATGTTGAGCCTGACGAACGTCGACAGTTTTTACGACCGCAGCCACATTCTGCACGCGGTGTGCCTGGATATCCCGATCGGAAAGGTAACGGCGGTGCTTGGCCGCAACGGCACCGGAAAGACCACCCTGCTCAAGACGGTGATGGGTCTCACCGACCGCATGGAGGGACAAATCGATCTCGACGGAAAGGATATTGGAAAGCAACCGACATTCCGCCGCGCCCGCGCCGGAATTGCCTACGTTCCTCAGGGTCGAGAGATCATCCCTGATTTTACCATCCGGGAGAATATCCTGATGGGGGCTTTCGCCCGCACGGACGGCAAGCGCCAGATCCCGGATCTGGTGCCAGAGCTGTTTCCCTATCTGATGGATAATCTTGAACGCGCCGGTGGCGTGCTTTCGGGCGGGCAGCAGCAGCAACTCGCGATCGCGCGTGCGCTGGCCGCCGACCCGAAGATCATCCTGCTGGATGAACCGAATGAAGGCATCCAGCCGTCGATCGTCGAGGAAATCGAAGCGATCATTATTCGTCTTAACAGGGACGTCGGCCTCACGGTCGTGCTGGTTGAGCAAAATGTCTCGTTTGCGCGCCAGGCGTCCCACTGCTTTGCCATGATGGAGAAAGGACGGGTTGTGGTTTCCGGCGCGATCTCTGAACTCAGCGATGAAATGGTCCATCGGCATATGGCGGTGTGATGCAAATGATCTTGAGAGCGCGTCGGCAAGTCTGCCGAGGCTGAAAAAACTTCAAACGCAAATCAACCGCAAGGAGAGCAATATGCTGCACGGCGATATTTCATCAAGCAACGACACGGTCGGCGTCGCCGTCGTGAACTACAAGATGCCTCGCCTTCACACCAAGGCCGAGGTGCTGGCGAACGCCAGAAAGATCGCCGACATGATCGTCGGCATGAAGACCGGTCTGCCGGGAATGGATCTCGTGATCTTCCCGGAATATTCCACCCACGGGATCATGTACAACTCCAAGGAGATGTATGAGACGGCCTCCGTCGTGCCCGGCGAGGAAACCGAAATTTTCGCCGAAGCCTGCCGCAAGGCGAAGGTCTGGGGCGTGTTTTCGCTGACTGGCGAACGGCACGAGGAGCACCCGAAGAAGGCGCCCTACAACACCCTCATCCTGATGAACGACAAGGGCGAGGTGGTGCAGAAATATCGCAAGATCATGCCTTGGGTGCCGATCGAGGGCTGGTATCCCGGAAATTGCACCTACGTCTCCGAGGGACCCAAGGGTCTCAAGGTGTCGCTGATCATCTGCGACGACGGCAATTATCCCGAGATCTGGCGCGATTGCGCGATGAAGGGCGCCGAGCTGATCGTGCGCTGCCAGGGCTACATGTATCCGGCCAAGGATCAGCAGGTGGTCATGGCGAAAGCGATGGCATGGGCCAACAATGTCTATGTGGCCGTCGCCAATGCCGCCGGGTTCGATGGCGTCTATTCCTATTTCGGTCATTCGGCGATCATCGGTTTCGACGGCCGCACGCTCGGGGAATGCGGCGAGGAAGAATACGGCATCCAGTACGCCCAGCTCTCCAAGATGCTGATCCGCGATGCACGCAAGAATGGCCAATCGGAAAACCATCTCTTCAAGCTGGTGCACCGCGGCTACACCGGGATGATCAATTCCGGCGAAGGCGACCGCGGCGTGGCGGCATGTCCTTACGAATTCTATTCCAAGTGGATCGCCGATCCCGAAGGCACCCGCGAAATGGTGGAATCCTTTACCCGATCCACCGTGGGAACCGACGAGGCGCCAATCGAGGGGATTCCCAACAAAGTGGCGGCTCATCGCTGAGCCGAAATCTGAAGCTTCGCGCCGGCGTTCTTGCGCCGGCGCGCAAGGGAGGGGGGGAAGAAATCGCAAATCTGGATCGGCGTCCTGACTTTCGGTCACGATTCGCATGAAGCGGCACATGATTCACAACAATGACCCCGGCTGCACAACTGTCGCCGTTGCGACAGCGAACGGAATGCTCTCGTGACCCGCAACCCCACTCATTGAAGGATTGTATTATTATGGACAGCAGCGCGACGAAACCAGGCTCCGTGGTGGACACCATCCACGTGACCGAAGATCAGGTCGATCATCTTCTGGGAGACGAGTACGAACATGAACCCGTGCCAATGAGCGCGCGCCGCAGCGCGTTCTCCGTCACGATGGTCTGGATCGGCTTTCCCATGATTATCACCGGCGCCATGACCGGCTCGATTCTCGTGCTTGGCATGGGTTTCTCAAGGGCCCTCACGGCAATGGTCCTCGGCAATATCATCATGTTCGCCTATGTCGGGCTGCTCGGCCTTATCGGTACGAAACGCGGCATGAACTTTGCGCTGATTGCCAGCATCGTGTTCGGCAAGAAGGGCTATGTCTTCGCATCCGGCCTGCTGTCGACCCTGCTGCTCGGCTGGTATGCGGTGCAGACCGGGATCACCGGCGCTCTCGTCAGCTCGACTTATGGATTGAACTATGTGGCCATGACCATGGTCGCCGGGCTTCTGTATATCTGCATCACCTTCGTCGGCGTGAAGGGGCTGCACTATATCGGGTTGGTATCAGTACCGCTATTCTTTATACTCGGCCTGTGGGTCGCGTTCGACGCCGCGTCTACCAGCACAGCGTCGGCGATCTTCAATTACGCCGGCAACAACGGCGTCGCCACCATGTCGATGGGTGTCGGTCTGACGGTGGTGCTTGCGCTGTTTATCGATGCAGGCACTGTGACCGCCGATTTCAATCGATGGGCCAAGACGCCAACCGCCTCGCTGGTGTCGACCTTCAGCGCATTTCCGTTCGCCAACCTGATCGCGATGCTGGTTGGTGGTGTGATGACGGCTGCACTCGCGGTACCGAATGCAAACCCGTTCGGCGCCGACAATATGTTCGGCTATTTGAACGGCAAGCAGATGGCATGGTTGAGCGGGCTGGCGTTCCTGTTCCTCTACGTCAATCTTGGATCGGTATGCTCGCACTGTCTCTACAATGCGGCAACCGGCTGGTCGCGCATCCTCGGCAACCATATGCGCGTGATGGCGGTGGTCCTTGGAGCAATCGGCATTGTCGTTGCGGCTGGAAACGTATGGGCTTTCTTCATTCAGTGGCTGTCGTTGCTTGGCATCCTCGTGCCCCCCATCGGCGCGGTTATCCTTGTGGACCAGTATCTGATCCGGCCGAATGCGCAAATCGACGCTGACTGGCGTCCCGAGGCATTCATCGCCTGGGCGGTGGGTTCGGTCTGCGCCTTCGTTGTGGAGGAGCGGATGCCATTTCTCTCGACCGCGATCTCCGCGGCCCTGGTTGCGAGCATCGTATATTATGGCATTGCCAAATCGCGTAGCGCACGCGTTGCGGCGGTGAAGCCGCTGTGATCATTGGGGTCGGCCTTCACGAAGGCCGACCCATTTTTCGGCATGAACGAGAAACAAGGACATCATTATGAGTCTCGATTACGAGATCTACGATCTAGGGGACGTCAAGCTGCAGCGCGGCGCCACGTTGCGCGACTGCAAACTGGCCTACAAAACGTTTGGTACGCTTAGCCCGAAGAAGGACAACGTAATCGTCTATCCCGACTTGGTATTCGGGCCAGCACTACGACAATGAATGGCTGATCGGCGACGGCCGCGCGCTTGATCCGAGGAAGTACTTCATCATTATTCCGAACATGCTGGGCAACGGTCTGTCATCGTCGCCTAGCAATACGCCTGAGCCCTACAATGGCCCGCGCTTTCCACAGGTGACGGCCTGCGATAACGTGCGCGTGCAACACCGTCTCGTCACCGAGAAATTCGGCATCGAGCATATCCGGCTCGTGACCGGCTGGTCGATGGGCGCGCTACAGACTTTCCATTGGGGTGCGCTCTATCCCGGCATGGTGGACCTGATCGCGCCGTTCTGCGGTTCGGCGAAATGCTCGCGTCACAATTTTGTTTTCCTGGAAGGTGTTAAAGCCGCACTCACCGCCGATGCGGCGTGGAAGGAAGGTTGGTACACCGAGAAACCGCAACGTGGCTTGCGCGCGGCGGCACGGGTCTACGCCGGTTGGGGTTTTTCTCAGGCGTTCTATCGCCAGAAGCTGGATATCGAGGCGCTGGGCTACTCCTCTCTTGAAGATTTTCTGGTGGCGTTTTGGGAAGGGTTCTTCCTTCCGAAGGACCCGAACAATCTGCTGACCATGCTCTGGACCTGGCAGAACGGCGATATCGGCGACAACGAACTCTACAACGGCGACTTCAGGGCGGCACTCGGCGCTATCAAGGCTCGGGCATATGTGATGCCCGGCCAGACCGATTTGTATTTTCCGGTGGCGGACAGCGAGTTCGAGGTGACGCATATGCCGAACGCCAAAGTTATTCCGGTTCCCTCCGTCTGGGGTCACTTCGCCGGCGGGCCCGGGACCAATCCGAAGGATGTCGACTTCATCGATGCGAAGCTGAAGGAGCTTCTTGCATCATAAGTGCCAACGTCAAAGCGATGTTCCGGGCTTGCATTTTCCGGGAAGGATATCTGAGCATGCTCAGCATCAGTCACGTTCTCGGCCGCTGTCTTGAACCGCCAAGTCGAAACCTGAAGCTTCGCGCCGGCCTGATACCGTTGGCGCGAAGCCCTTCTACCATACGCCTAACGTGAAAGGATCTGGCGCGATGCTGCGCATTGATCATGTCCTGGGTAGCCGCCTTGAACCCGCCTTCTCGGAGCAAATTCATCGCCTCGAGCATCGCGGTGCGGTGGACGTGGTCAATATACCGACGGCGGATCTGGCGCGGCGCCGGCTGCTGGCGACAACGCGGGCGGGCGAGGAACTTGCGATCGCCTTGCCGCGTGACCAAAAGCTGTTTGACGGCGCGGTGCTGTTGATCGACGGCAAACGCGCGATCGTCGTGCGCGCCGCGACCGAGCGATGGATGCGCCTCGAGCCGCGCTCGATCAGCGACGCGATCGAATTGGGCTATCACGCCGGAAACCTGCATTGGCGCGTCCGTTTTCAGGGCGAGGTTCTGTTTGTTGCGCTGGAGGGCCGGCCCGAGGACTACACTGCCCGGCTTGGAGAAATGATCTCGGGACGGCGGGTCGGCGTCAGCATTCTGGACGAGGAAGGCGACGGGGATAGCGCCACGCAGTCCGGTGACGTTCCGGTCTCCGCGAAAGATCATTCTCACCACGATGGCCGCTAGGGATGCTGTCGATATTGCAGGCGATCTGGCAAGCCGACGGAGCGTTTCCGAGCGGATCCTTTGCTTTCTCCTACGGTATCGAGGGCGTCGTCGCGCTGCGTCCTGAACTGGACCAGGCTGGCCTTGCCGAGTTGACGGCTACTGTTATTCGTCAACGCTGGCTGACCTGCGATCGGATCGCCCTGGTAAAGGCATTCCGCGCCGCCGGCGATCTCGATGCCATCGCGGATATCGACCGTAACGTCGAGGCTTCGACGTTCGGCAGTACCATCCGCGACGGCTCGCGGCGCAACGGCGGATCCTTTCTGGCCTCGCATGCGAGGCTCGGCGATGTGATGGCGCTGCGTTTGCGCGGCGCCGTCCGCTCGGGCATCTGCCTCGGCCACATTGCCGTTATGCAGGGAGCGCTCTGGCAGGCCATGGGCCTTGGCGAAATGCTTGCGCAACTTGCTTCCGCCTACGGCGTGGCCTCTGGCGTCACCGCGGCGGCGGTGCGGCTTGGTGCGATCGGCGCGCTGGAGGGCCAGAAGATCCTGCGCGAATGCCTTCCCTTGATCGAGGCCCTGGTCGCTCAGCCGGTCCCGGAAGATGCTGAACTGTCGAGCTTCATTCCGTTTCTTGAGATTGCCGCCGCGCGACATGCGCGGGCCGATCTTCGCCTGTTTGCCAACTGAGGGGCTTGACGATGTTGCTGACACCTACCGAGCTCGAACGTTTGACCATCTTTACCGCGGCCGAACTGGCGCGGCGACGACGCGCCAAAGGACTGAAATTGAACTATCCCGAAGCGGTCGCCATCATCACCGATGAAATCCTGGAAGGAGCGCGAGAGGGGCGCTCGGTTGCCGATCTGATCGGATACGGATCGACGATCCTGTCGACCGATGACGTGCTGTCCGGCATCGCCTCGATGATGAACATCATCCAGGTGGAATGCGTGTTTCCCGACGGTACCAAGCTCGTGACGGTCCATGAGCCGATCCGCCCGGCGCCGGGGACGCAGGCGGATTCCGAACACCCGGGCCGCATCACTGCCGTCGACGGCAGCATCGATCTCAATGCGGGCCGCCGCTCGGTTACATTGAAGGCCCGCAATACCGGCGATCGCCCGATCCAGATTGGATCGCACTTCCACTTCTTCGAGGTCAACAGGGCCATGGAGTTCGACCGGGCGGCCGCCTTCGGCATGCGTCTCGACATTCCAGCCGGTACGGCGGTGCGCTTCGAACCCGGAGCGTGGAAGGAGGTAACGCTCGTGGCCTTGGGCGGCCGCGGCGAATTGACCGGCCTGAACAACCTGACGAATGGATCAGGCTCGGATCCCGCTGTGCGCGATGGCGCGCTCGAACGGGCGAAAAAGCGCGGCTTCAAGGGGGCGCAGTGAAATGGCGAGCATCGACCGTCACGATTACGCGGCACTTTATGGTCCGACCACAGGTGACCAGGTTCGGCTCGGCGATACCGCGCTGACGGCGGTGGTCGAAAAAGATCACGCCGTTTACGGCGACGAATGCCTTCACGGCGGCGGCAAGACCCTGCGTGACGGAATTGGCATGGCCGGCATTACCGGCGCCGAGGGAGCATTGGACTTCCTGCTTTGCAACGTCGTCATCATTGACCCCGTGATCGGAATCGTCAAAGGCGACCTCGGCATTCGCCACGGCCGTGTCGTCGGCATCGGAAAGGCCGGCAATCCGGCCATCATGGACGGCGTCGATCCGCGGCTGATCGTCTCCAGCGGCACCACGGTGCGCGACTGCGAAGGGCTGATTGCGACGCCGGGCGCGATCGATGTTCACGTGCACTTCGACAGCGCCGGTCTCGTCGAGCATGCGCTGGCGAGCGGCATCACCACGATGATCGGCGGCTCGCTCGGCCCGATCACCGTCGGGATCGATTCCGGCGGTCCCTTCAACACCGGGAAGATGCTGCAGGCCGCGGAAGCCTGGCCGATGAATTTCGGCTTTTTGGGACGCGGCAATTCGCATCGCGCGCCGCCGCTGGTCGAGCAGCTTGAAACCGGCGTCATGGGCCTGAAGCTTCACGAGGATTGGGGGTCGATGCCGGCGGCGATCGACACTTGCCTGCGGGTGGCCGACGAGCACGATTTTCAGGTGCAGATCCACACCGATACTCTGAACGAGTCCGGCTTCGTCGAAGATACCCTGGAGGCGATCGGTGGCCGCACCATCCACATGTACCATACCGAGGGCGCCGGCGGCGGCCACGCCCCGGATATCATCCGTGTCGCCGGCGAGATGCATTGCCTGCCGTCGTCGACCAATCCGACCAATCCCTTCACCGTCAACACGTTCGACGAACACCTCGACATGACGATGGTGTGCCATCATCTCAATCCGGCGATCCCGGAGGATGTGGCATTCGCGGAAAGCCGCATTCGCAGACAGACCATCGCAGCCGAGGATGTGCTGCATGACATCGGCGCCATTTCGATGCTCGGCTCCGACAGCCAGGGCATGGGCCGAATCCACGAGGTGATCTGCCGCACCTGGCAGTTGGCGTCGAAGATGAAGGAGCAACGCGGCGCGCTGCCGGAAGATCGCCCGGGTTTCGGCGACAATGCCCGCATTCTCCGTTATATCGCCAAATACACTATCAACGCCGCGCGCACGTTCGGGATCGCCGACCACATCGGGTCGCTGGAAGATGGCAAGCTTGCCGATATCGTGGTTTGGCGCCCGGCCTTTTTCGGCATCAAGCCTGAACTGGTGATCAAGGGCGGCTTCATCGCCTGGGGTGCGATGGGTGACAGCGCGGCCTCGCTGATGACCTGCGAGCCGATACTGATGCGCCCGCAGTGGGGTGCGTTTGGCAAAGCTCCTGCAGCTTTGTCGGCGTGCTTTGTGCATCCGCTGGCAGTCGCACGCGATTTGGCGGGTGAACTTGGCCTTTCCAAGAGGATGCTTCCGGTCGGAGGCACGCGAAAGCTGTCGAAGCGCGACATGCTGAGGAACGATGCCTGTCCAAAGATCACCGTCGATCCCGAGACCTTCAATGTTTTCGTCGATGGTGTACTTGCCACCTGCGAACCGGCTCGCGAAGTGCCGCTCGCGCGCCGCTACATGTTGAGGTGATCGATGCGGCAAGCCATTGAAGAACCCAACGCTGCTTCCAAGGTCGTAGCGCCGGCGGCCAGGGTGGGCATCGGAGGACCGGTCGGGTCGGGCAAGACCGCGCTGATCGAGGCGCTGATCCCGGAACTGCAGCGTCGAGGCGTCGACCTTGCCGTGGTGACCAACGATCTCGTCACCAAGGAAGACGCCGAACGGTTGCGTCGCTCCGGCCTCATTGATCCCTTGCGGGTATCCGCCGTCGAAGCCGGCGCCTGCCCGCACACCGTGATCCGTGAGGATCCGACGTTGAATATCGCGGCCGGCGACGACCTCGAAGCCAGATTTCCTGGCGTCGAATTGATCCTGTTCGAGTCGGGCGGCGACAATCTGGCATCGACCTTCTCGCTCGATCTGGTCGATTGGTGGATATTTGTGATCGACGTCGCCGGTGGCGACGATATTCCACGCAAAAAGGGACCGGGGTTGCTGCGGTGCGATTTGCTCGTCGTCAACAAGATCGACCTGGCGCCGTATGTTGGAGTAGAGCTTGAGCCGATGCTGGCGGAGGCCAGGCGGGTTCGCGCCAACCGCCCGATCATCGCCACCAACGCGCGATCCGGCGTCGGAATCGAGGAGGTTGCCGATGCTATCCTTGCCGCAGTCCTGTTCCGAACCTGACGCCGGCCGCGAGGCTGAGGTTATACTGGTTGCGGAACTGGCCGGCGGACGAACGATACTCCGCCGTCAACGTGTCGGGTATCCGTTCCACATCACGCGTGCATTTCAGCTCGACCGGAAGCGGCCCGATCTTGCGACGCTCTACCTCCAGTCGACGTCCGGGGGCCTTTACGCCGCCGACCGGCTGGCGCTGAACGTAACGGTCGGCGCCCGCGCGGCGCTCAATCTCACCACGCAGGCTTCCACCGTCGTCCATGACGGGCGCGAGGAAGGTTCGCTGATGCGGCACTCGGTTGTTGTGCAGGATCGGGCTTTTTGCGCGATGATTTCCGATCCTTACGTCCTTTTTCCGGGCGCCAATTTGCACATTGCGACATTTGCAACGGTCGCCGCCGATGCAATCCTGATCATGGCCGAGGGATTTACCGTGCATGATCCGCATCGTCGCGGCGGAACATTCGCGCGATTTTCAGCGGAGACCCGCATCATGCGGCCTGACGGACGGCAAATGGTGGTCGACCGCGGCAGCATTTGCGGCGACGATTTGTCCGGAAATTGCGATGCGCTTGGCGATATGAGCGCCGCCTGTTCTGTTCTCATGATCGCCCCGCCGGATCGATTGGCTGATATCGCGGAGATCGAGGCGGCAGCGGATGGATGCGGATGTCTCGCGGGCGTAACCGCGGCGCCGAACCAGGCGGGGCTCGCGATGCGATTGCTCGCGCCCGACGGTGGTACGCTGGCGCGCGGCGTCGAGGCTGCATTCCATGTCGCGTCGCGGGCGGCACTCGGCATCGAGTTGGCGCCGCGCCGCAAGTAATGAAATATTGGAGCGAGATGGCTTTTGATTGATTGAATCGGTCTACGATCAAGCTCACTTCACCTCTCCCCGTCGGGGAGAGGTCGATTTGCGAAGCAAATCGGGTGAGGGGCTTTCGACAAACGACAGACCTTAACCCCTCACCCCAGCCCTCTCCCCATGGGAGAGGGAGCGCGCCTCCGTTGCTTCTGCTAATCAATCCAATCTCGTCATGCGCTACCGCCGGGCGAGGCGGAAATAGAGTTCGGACAGCCGGGCCGGCAGGTCTTCGACCCGAGGCACCAGCATGGTATTGCCGCGTCCGAAAATACGCGCCGCTGAATTCATGGCGCCCGATCCCAGCACCACGCCGAAACCGTCGATGCCGCGCGTCCGCAATCCGACCGCGGCACGGCGCGCATCTTCAACCAGCTCGAGCGGGTCGGCGACGTCGATGTCGGACGGCTCGCCATCGGTCAATACGATTACGAGTTTTCGGAAGCTGCGGGCGTGACTGATAAGTTCTCCGGCGTGGCGAAGCGCAGTGCCGAGCCGCGTCGAAAGGCCGGACGACAACGCCGCCAATCGCCCGACGCAAGCGCGGTCGTAGGGTTCGTTGAAAGCCTTGACCGTCGTCATTTCGACGTCGTCTCGTCCGTTCGAGGCAAAGGCCAGCATGCTGAAGGGGTCGCCAAGCGCGTTCATGGCCTCTGCGAGAACCGCGACCGCAAGGCGTTCGACGTCGAGAATGGAAACTCCGGATGCGAGGCGGTCGCGGGTCGATTCCGAAATGTCGAGCAGCAGCAGAACCGCAAGATCGCGATGCTTCGAGGTGGTGGTGCGGAAAATGCGCGGATCAGGCTCCTGACGCATCCGCAACGCGATCCCTGCTTCGAGCATGGCGTCGACGTCGAGATCGTGGCCATCAAGCTGGCGCTTCAACCGGATCGCCCGGCCGACCCGGACGCCGCGCACCAGCCGTCGAATCCGGTTGCGCAAGACATTGGCGCGGTCGAGCGCTTCCTCGACGAGGCGCGGATCGCCAGGCCGCGCGGCGACCTCGCGTACCGTGGTCCACTCCGGCCGCTCGATGCCGTGCGCACGATCCCATTCGGGATATCTAGCAATCACGATGCCGCGCTGGTCCGGCGCGATCGGGCGCGCGCGGCCGACGCTGCTGTCGTCCTCTAGCACATCGGGACGGAGCGAGGTCTGATTGGGATCGTCCCGCTGCTCGACGCGCGCGGCATCGACAGCAAGATCGAGGTCCTCGCCAGTCGAGGGCGCGTCTTCGCCGAAGTCCCACAGGCCGAGGCCGTCATCGCGGTAGACCGGCTCGACGACGTAGGTCTTGGCGTTGAACTGAATCCGCATCTGGCCGAGATCGTTGCCCAGCAGCATACCGATCTCGCGGCTGATAGCGGGGTCGTCAAGGCGGGGCAGCCGAGCCTCGAACATCGCGCGTCCTTTGGCGACAAAGCTGTCGTCGTCGCGATATAACGGGTCGAACAGGGCACGGGCCAGCCGCGCTGTCAGGGTGGGGGCGGTGGCGACGCCGGCCGGCACGGCGATGTGGTAGGGCGACCACAGCTTGCGCAACCCCGGCAGTTGGCGCATCGCCAGCAGTTCGATGCGAGCGTCCTCGATCAGGGTGACAAGCGCGATCTGAAGCGGTTTCAGGGTCCCGACGGCGAACCTTGGCCCGCCGAGCACGAGATGCGCCTGGGCATGCGCCGCCGCGGCCTTGTACAGCAAGTAGGCGGCATCACCGTGCACGCCGCGATAGATATCCGGCAGACGGATCAGCGGTCCCGCGATCCCGGCTCGGCGTTGTACAGTCTGGCCGGTATCGCCCGAGAAACTCCGCAGCAAAGGCGGGCGGCCCCACAATGAAGTCACGAACGCCTTGGTTTGCCGCTCGGTCTCGGCAAATCCGACGCCGGCCGATGCCCGCTCGATCAGGCGCCGCGCAAGCTCATCCTGCAGGGTGAAGAATTTGAGCCGTCGGCGCCGGTCCCCGGACGCCAGTTTCAAGCCGGCGGCAACGAAACTTTCGAAGGCACTGATATTGCCCGCCGACAGAATTTCGCCCATCCGCGCCGCCGTCGCCTCAACCGATTCAGGGGCTTGCAGCGCCAGCTCGTCCATGGTTCGCCACCAGCGAGCCAGGCCCGTGCCGGCACCGAGGATTCGGCGCGCGGCCGCGACGGAGTTGATCGTAGCAGCCGTCGCCTGCGCGCCGGCATGGCGGCAAACATTGGCCGCCGTGTGCGCCGCCACGATCAGGGGCGCGATGCCTTCCTCGGTCGGCTGGCTTCGGCTGATTTCCCAGAAGGCGACCAGACAGGATGGACCGGCGTTGACATCGGCCAACGTCAGCACGCCCGCGGCCCAGCCGTCGAGTTCGTCGGCATCGAAACGAGCAGCGAGATTGTCCCATGCGATACGGAACAGCGGCCTCAAGGCGTCGCGCTGCCGCATCAGCAAGTGAACGCGGCGGACAGCGCCGTCGGGTTGGGCTGGGATCAGTCGCAACGACGCTGCGGCACTCACGGTATGCAAGCCTGGATGGCTGCGCTCAGTGCTTCGCGGATATCGCGATCGTCGGTGATCGGGAGAACGATGCTGGAGCGAACGGCGGCTTCGAGCGGCAGGCCGGCACGCGTCAGCCGCCCGGCATGGATCAGCATGCGTGTCGAGGCGCCTTCGTCGAGGCCGTGGCCTTGAAGGTTGCGGGATCGCTCCGCGATGGCGACGAGGATTCCGGCCAGTTCGATATTCGTTCCGGCCTCGCGCGCCACAATCGCCGCTTCGACCGCCGGCGGCGGATAGCTGAAATCGATCGCGAGAAAGCGTTGCTTGGTCGATTCCTTCAGATCCTTGACCGCGCTTTGATAGCCGGGATTGTAGGAGATCGTAAGCTGGAAATCGGCGTGGGCAGGCACGATCTCGTTGTGCTTCTCCAGTGGCAGAATTCGCCGCGCATCGGTCAGCGGGTGGATCACCACCGTGGTGTCCTGCCGGGCCTCGACTATTTCATCGAGATAGCAGATCGCGCCATATCTGACCGCCATCGTCAGCGGGCCGTCGTGCCAGACTGTCCCGTCCGGCTCCAGCAAATAGCGACCGGCAAGATCAGAGGCGGTCATGTCTTCATGCGCGGCGACCGTCACCAGAGGCTTCGCCAGGCGCCAGGCCATGTGTTCGACGAACCGCGTTTTGCCGCACCCGGTCGGCCCCTTCAGCATCACGGGCAGGCGTTCGGCAAAGGCGGCTTCAAACACCGCTATCTCGTCGCCCACCGGCTGGTAGAACGGCTCCGAGCTGATTCTGTAAGCTTCGAGATTCATGCGCATCTCCGCGAATGGTTTGTGGGGAAGCCGCCCGACAACGCGAAGACTTCCGCCCCTCAGCAGTGGGTTCGGCAAGCATCGCCTTATGGGCGCGCCACGGCATTGGAGCGCGCAAAGCAGGCGTTCGTATAACGCCTCGACAATCATTAGACTGCTATTCTCGGCCTTATACAAGTGACCCATGGCGTACGGGCAGGGCCGCTTGTTGCTGCGAAGCCGGCTCTGGCAGCCCAAAAATCGCAAAATTCCCGGTAAAATTTCCCTGCCGGACAGGCCGCGAATTCGGCATGGGGACAGGCGCTGTTAATATCGCATGTCGGTCAGGCAGTGACCAAGGCTCTCCGCCTGGGAGGGCCGGCGTCATATCACCCAGATCCTGTTCTTCAGACATGCACCGCGGTGCGAACGCGGCCGGCGTTGCCAAACACGCGCAGATAGCGGTCGACTTCGGACGGGATGCCGGTGGCTTTTTCCGGGTTGTCCGAAAGCTTCACCGCCGGCCGGCCGTCGACCGAGGTCACCTTGCAGACGATCGAGATCGGGTCGAGATCGGCAGAGCCGTCCGGCGCGCAACCCGACGAAATCATTGGTCAGGTTGGTGCCCCAGCCGAAGCTGATCCGGACGCGGCCGGCAAAATGCCGGTAGGTCTCTTCGATCGATCCGACGTCCATGGCGTCGGAAAACACCAGCAGCTTCTCCCTGGGATCGCGGCCCTTCTGCTTCCACCATTTGATGATTTCCTCGCCTGCCGCGATCGGCGGCGCGCTGTCCGGGCCGAAAGCCGGTCCAGTCCGCGACCCATTCGGGTGCATCTCGCAGGAATGACTTGGTGCCGAAGGCGTCGGGAAGGGCGATCAGGAGATTGCCCGCCATAGGTGTGGCGCCATTGATCGAGGATGCGGTATGGCGCCCAGCGCAGTTCGGTGTCGTCGTTGGCCAGTGCTGCGGCCACCATCGGCAATTCATGGGCGTTGGTTCCGATCGCTTCCAGATCATTGTCCATCGCCAGCAGAACATTGGAGGTGCCGGTGAAGGATGATCCGAGACCTTCCTTGACGGCCTCAACACACCAGCGCTGCCACAAGAAGCCATGGCGCCGCCGCGTACCGAAATCGGAAAGGCGCAAGCCTTCCAGTTTGCGCAGGCGCTCGACCTTGGTCCAGAGCTTGGCCTTTGCGCGGGCATAGAGAACATCGAGCGCAAATCGGCCCTTGTCCCTTCATGACCTGGCGCGAGCGCAACTCATTGAGAATGGCGAGCGCCGGGATCTCCCACATCGTGGTGTGGGTCCACGGGCCGTGGAAATGCAATTCGTACTGGCCGTCGACCTTGTGGAGCTCATATTCAGGAAGGCGAAATGTCGGCGAGCCAGTTGATGAAATCCGGCGAGAACATCTGGGTCTTGCCGTAGAACGTATTGCCGGCGAGCCATATCAGTTCTTTCTTGCTGAACCGGATGGTGCGGGCGTGATCGAGCTGGGCGCGAAGCTCTGCCCTCGTCGATAACTTCGGCAAGCCGCACGTGCCGGCTGCGATTGATGACCGAAAAGGTCGATGTGCTGGTCCGGGTAGAATTCCCGGATCATCTGCAGCATCAGCAGCTTGTAGAAATCGGTATCGAGCAGGCTGCGCACGATCGGGTCGAGCCGCCAGCCGTGATTATAGGTCCTGGTCGCAATGTCTGTGACTGCCATTTTTGCAGTGTATCGTGCCCAAAAGCCCGCAGCCAGTGGCCGGAGCCTCGAATTAGGCAGGAATTACCTAACTTTATCAATCCCGCCGACCGGCGGCGACCCCACGATCAATAGCCGATTTTGACGACGTTTGCTTCGTTCATCGCCGCGAAGCAGCTATCAGCATGGCGTGGTTTTCACCGATACGGTTTTCGAAATTTCAACCCTCATCGGAGGGCGTCGAAGCCGCGGTCGTTTTCTTGCCTGATGTGGCCAGGCGGGCCAGGGTGGCCTGCTGCCGCATCCATTGCCTGCTCGGGACTGCCGGATAACCGCCCCAGGTTTCGCCCGGCGGGACGTCGTGCATGATGCCGGAGCGCGCGGCGACCCGGCCGCCCTTGCCGATCGTGACGTGTGGCGCAAGGCCAACGGAGCCACCAAGCATGGCAAAATCCTCCAGCGTCACGCTCCCGCTCAATCCACACTGCGCGACCACAACGCAATGGCGGCCGATGACGACGTTGTGGCCGATCTGACAGAGGTTGTCGATCTTCGTGGCCTCTCCGATCGTCGTGTCCCTGATGCTGCCACGATCGATCGTCGTTCCGGCGCCGATCTCGACATTGTTCTGGATGATCACGCGGCCGGTTTGCGGAATCTTTTTCTGTTTGGCGCCAGCGTAACCGAAACCGTCCTGCCCGATCCGGCAGCCCGGATGGATCACGACGCGATCGCCGATCAATGCATGCATGATGGAGCACCCTGCGCCGATCACGCAATCGCGTCCGATCAGAACGTCCGGTCCGATCACGGCCGTCGGACCGATGATGCTGCCCGCTCCGATCTCGGCGCGGGGTCCGATCACGGCTCCCGGATCGACGGTTACGCCGTTCTCGATCCGGGCGGTGGGATGGATGGTTGCGTCCTGCGCAATGTCGGTGGTCTCGAACAGGGAGGTGGGGCGCAGCGATTGCGGGTAAAACTCACTGTGGACCGTCACGAAAGCCTGGAAAGCCTCCGGTGTACGCAGCACGATAAGGCCGTTCGGCGCCCGGCTTTCGAAGCGCGCCGGCATCAGGCAGGCTCCGGCATGGGTTGTCGCCAGGGCGTCAACGTATTTGTTGCTTTCGATGAATGTGAGATCGGTTGGCCCGGCGTGGTCGATTGGAGCGACATCCCTGATCAGGTGCGACAGCCGTGTCGCATCGCGGCATTCGGCTCCCGTCAGTGAAATGATTTCGGCAATGGTCAGACCTGATGGACGATCAAAGAAGCTACGTTTCGCCATGTTCCAATCCTGGATTACGAATCGATTCGGAAGCAATATCGCCCATCGAAATCACGCGGGCGACATGCATTGTTAAATAGTATTCTCGCAGGTTTGGCGATAGCGATGAATTCCGTTCGTCGAGCGGGGCGCTCAGCAACCGCGCATATAAATCGGAAAGCGGAGCTTGACGGCGGCTATCAGGTAAGTCTACTTATGCAAGTAACGTGACGGCGGGATTTTGCGAAGTTCCGTTGCACCGGCAAACGATGTCCGGGCTTGGGGCCGGCAACCGAGCAAGAACTGAAAAAAGAGATCCAGGTCAGGAAATGCCAGACATCCTCGTCACAGCACGGGACAATGTGGGAGTTGTCAGCCTCAACCGGCCCGAGGTCCGCAATGCTGTAACCCTGAGCATGTGGCGTGAACTTGCGAATGTATTTTCGAGCCTTGCGCGGGACGGCGACATTCGCGCGATTGTGCTGACAGGCTCGGGTTCGGATTTCTGTGTCGGCGCGGACGTATCGGAGTTCGACACCATAAGAGAGAACAAGGGTCAAAGCGCTGAGTACGAAACTGCGGTCGACAACTGCTCGGCCGCGATCGCGAATGTGAGCAAGCCGGTGATCGCTGCCATCACCGGCTATTGCCTTGGTGGCGGCTGTCACCTGGCGCTGGCCTGTGATTTTCGTCTGGCAGATCATTCAGCCAAGCTTGGTATCCCTTCCGCCAAACTATCGATTGTGTATGGCGTGAAAAGTGTCCAGCGCCTGTTGGCCATAACCGGAATCGCCAACGCCAAGCGTATGCTCTACTCCGGCGAGCGGTACGACGCGGTGCGCGCTCGGTCGATGGGCCTCCTGGATGAGATACGCGATGACGCCGTATCTGCGGCGGTCGACTATGCCGGAACTTTGGCGAACAATGCTCCGCTCTCGATCGCGGGCGCGAAGTTCATGCTGAACAATTTGTCCATGGGTGACGGCGCCCTCGATATGGCCGCTGCCCAGCGCATGATCGACCTGGCCGCCGATAGTGAAGATTTCAGGGAAGGCAGGCGTGCCTTCGCCGAGAAGAGAGCGCCCCGCTTCCGTGGGCGCTAAATCGCACGCATTCGCTGGAAGAGCGAATGTGAATTCCAACGAGCCTTCCGGAGGAGCAAGATGAAGCCAGCCGCCTTCGACTATATCGCTCCAAAGAGCCTCGAAGCGGCGGTTGCGGCGCTGGCCGCGGCAAACGGAGACGGCAAGGTATTGGCCGGAGGGCAATCCCTGATGCCGCTGCTGAACTTCAGGATGACGCGCCCGGCGGTTGTTGTCGACCTGATGCAGATTCCAGGCATGTCGTTCATTGAACTCAGGGGCGACAGGCTCGCCATCGGCGCCATGACCCGGCACGCTGATCTTGAGTTTTCAGAGCTCGTCGCGGCGAAGCTTCCGGTCATGGCTGCCGCCATGCGGCACGTCGCGCATCTCGCGATCCGCAACAAGGGGACGATCGGCGGCAGCCTGTCTCACGCGGATCCGGCTGCGGAGCTGCCGATGCTGGCGGTCTTCTACGGGGCAACGATCAAGGTGCAGGGGCCGGAGGGGCGCCGGGACATCCCGGCGGAAGACTTCTTTCATATCCGCGCTTACGAATTGTCTCGATCCGGAAGAGATTGTCTTTGAGATCGATTTTCCGGTTCTAACATCGCACACCGGCTGGGCGTTCGAAGAAGTCGCGCGCCGCTTCGGCGATTTCGCGCTGGCGAGCATCGCGGTCTCCTTCGAGCTTCTCGATCGCCGAATTGACCGACGCGAGGGTTGCGGTGATGGGTGTCGCCGACACGCCGCGGCGCCTCCGCGAAAGCCGAAGCGGCGTTGCAGCGGTCTTCAAGGTGGCCCTGACGCGGCAGCCGGATTTGCCGATGTCGTGCGCTCATGCGTGACCCCCGAGAGCGACATCCATGTTTCCGGCGAATACCGCAAAAATCTGATCGGCGCGTTGGCCGGAAAAGCGTTCACGACGGCATGGGCGCGCGCGGCGGAGACATATGCCGTGAAGATGGATATCGTTGTCACCGTAAACGGACGAAAATATGCGGCGAGCGTCGAGCCGCGCCTGCTGCTGTCCGACTTTCATGCGCGACACGCTCGGGCTTACCGGGACCCATGTCGGCTGCGAGCACGGCGTCTGCGGGGCCTGCACCATCCTGGTGAACGGCGACAGCGTCCGCTCCTGCCTGATGCTGGCCGTCAGAGCCGATGGCGCTGACATCGTGACGGTCGAAGGTTTGGGCACGCCGGATGAACTGAACGCGCTCCAGAACCAGTTTCGCGACAAGCACGGTCTTCAATGCGGGTTCTGTACGCCGGGAATGCTGATGACGGCGATGGACCTGCTGAAGAAGTATCCGCTGTCCAGCGATGACGAAATCCGCGAGGGATTGTCCGGCAATCTTTGCCGTTGCACCGGCTATCAAAACATCGTCGCCGCGATCCGTGCGGCCGCGGATTTGCGAAACGGGAGCGCCTCATGAAATTGCAATTTCTCTCTGCCGGCCGGCTTCGCCTGAAGAAGAGCGTCTATATCAAGACCGCCGATCGCAGCGAGACGTTTGAAGCCCCGGTAAGCAGCGCGCTGATCCGGCACAAGCAGGGCAACGTGCTGTTCGACACCGGGTGCCATCCCTCCGTCGTCGAGCACGGCGAAGAACGATGGGGGTCATTGATGAAGGTCATGACGCCGGTCATGCGCGCGGAGGACACCCTTCTGCCAAGTCTTGCGTGCGTCGGCGTCAATCCGGACGATATCGATATCGTCGTGAATTCGCATTTCCATCCTGACCACTGCGGCTGCAACCAGTTTTTCAAGAAGGCAACCATCATGGTGCATGCCAGGGAGATCGAGGCAGCGAAGGCTGTGGGCGCGGAGGCCGCCGGTTATCTGCGGGCGGATTGGGACCATGGGCAGCCGGTCGATCGCCGTGAACGGCGACAGGGACGTGTTCGGCGACGGCAAGCTCGGTCTTGATTCCGTTGCCGGGTCATACGCCCGGATCGATTGGAGCCGCCGGTCAATCTCGATCGGGATGGTCCGTTTCTTCTCGTGTCAGACGCTGTAAGCCTGCGCGAAAATCTGGATGCCGACACCGCGCCTCGCAACACCTGGAATGCAGATGCGCTGCTGAAGCTCTTATGCGGAGATCCGCCGGATCGAGAAGATCAGGCGCAACCGTCATTTGCGGGCACGATGACGGCCAATGGCAGGGCCTGCGCAAGGGGTTAGAGGCTTATGAGTAAGGACGATATCGTCCAGACCTCAGACCTGCTGCGGCCGCGTCATGTCGGCATGCCGATCCGACGGACCGAAGATCCGCGTCTGCTGACGGGCAATGGCGAATATGCATCCGATCGCAAGCCTGACCGTGCGCTTCACGTCGCCTTTCGCCGCAGTGAACAGCCGCACGCGAGGATCGCGCGGATCGACGTTGACGGCGCGCGGGCTGCGCCGGGCGTTGTTGCGGTTTTTACCGCGGAGGATCTGGCGGAGGACTACAAGCCGGTCATCCCGGTTTCCCGGATGGCGAATTATTACGCGACGCCGATAACGGCCCTCGCCTGGAACAAGGTGCGATATGTCGGCGAAGCGGTCGTCGCCGTCGTCGCGGAGGATCGTTACCTCGCCGAGGACGCCCTGGAGCTGATCGACATCGAATACGATCCGCTGGGGGCGGTCACCGATCCCGAATTCGCGGCCTCCGCAGGCGCGCCGCTCCTCCACGAGGAAGCCGCGACCAATGTTCTGATCGCAAGAGAATTCAAGAAAGGGGACGTGGCCCTGGATCTTGCGAACGCGCATGTTCGGGTCCGCGATCGCTTCCAGATGACGCGGAAGGCGCCGCTGGCGATGGAGCCGCGCAGCTATTCGGCTGAGTACGAAAGCCGAAGGGACTCGATCACGCTCTACACGTCGTCGAATATACCCGGCATCGTGCGCGATGCGCTGGCGGAATCGCTCGATCTGCCCGGCAGCCGGTTACGTGTCGTGGCGCCTGATGTCGGCGGCAGCTTCGGCTCCAAGGGCTCGCTCTATCCTGAAGAAATTTTCCTGTGCGTGGCGGCAAAAAAGTTGCGCCGTTCGCTCAAATGGACGGCGGACCGGCTCGAAGACATCTCAGCAGTTCCAGCCAGGCGTTCGCCGAAATCGTCGAGGCCGAAATGGGCTTTGACGAGAATGGCAGTAGCCATCGCACTGGAAGCCGACGTGATCGGCGACGTCGGCGCCTATTCGATCTATCCCTGGACCTGCGGGCTCGAACCGGTGCAGGTCGTCAGCTTCCTTCCCGGGCCCTACAAGATTCGGTCTTACCGGGGCGCCGTGCGGGGCGTGGCGACCAACAAGCCGCCGACCGGGCCTTATCGCGGCGTCGGCCGGCCGGTTTCTACCTTCGTCACCGAACGCCTGATGGACATGGGAGCCAGGGCGCTCGGCATCGACCCGCTTGGAGATACGCCGGCGCAATCTTGTGCAGCCAGACGAGTTTCCCTATCGCATCGCTTCCGGAATCATCTGGGACAGGACCGGATTTGTTGAATGTCTTGAGGCGGCGGCACAGGCGGCCGATTACGAAAAATTGCGCAAAGCAACAAAGCGCAGCGCGGGCCGAGGGACGCTATTTCGGCATCGGCCTGGCAAGCTATGCCGAATTGACCGGGATAGGCTCGCGCATTGCCGTCGCCCCCGGGATGCCGATCAACACCGGCTCGGAGACCGCCAAGATCCGCCTCGACTTCGACCGGCGCGGTTTCAGCGGCGTTTGGCGTCGCCTCGCACGGGCAGGGGCTGGAGACGACGCTCGCCCAGATCATCGCCGACGATCTCGGCGCGAAATTCGAGGATATTCGCGTCGTTCAGGGCGACAGCGATGCGGTGCCGATGTCGACCGGAACCTATGCGAGCCGTAGCGCGGTTCTCGGCGGCGGCGCGGCAAAGCACGCCTCCGGATCTTGCGCGAGAAGATCAAGAAGGTCGCCTCGCATCTGCTCGAAGCGGGCGCCGACGATATCGAGTATTAGCGGCGGCCTCGCCACCGTCGCCGGTACCGATCGCGCGGTGACGTTCAGGCAGATCGCAAAGGCCGTCTACTCGGACATGAAGACGCTGCCGGTCGAGGCGCGCGAGGAGCTCGAGGCCAGCTACACCTACGATCCCATCAACGGCACGACGGCCGGCGCCACCCATCTGGCTGTTGTGGAGGTCGATCCGGCGACCTGCTTTGTCAAGATACATAAATATATCGTCGCGGAAGATTGCGGCCGGATCATCAATCCGATGATCGTGGACGGCCAGGTTCACGGCGGCGTCGCGCAGGGCATTGGTGCCGCGCTTTACGAGGAGATGGTCTACGACGAAGACGGCCAGCTCTTGAGCGCCAGTCTCGTCGACTATGTCATGCCGTCCGCCGTCGAGGTTCCGGACATGGACGTCATCCATATCGAAAGCGAGTCGGCGGTTGCCGGCGGCTTTCGCGGCATGGGCGAGGGGGGCACCATCGGCGCGCCCGCCGCGATCGCGAATGCGATCTGCCGATGCGCTATCGGCGCTCGACATCGATGTTTCGATCTTTACCAATGACTCCGGAACGCCTATTCAGGCTGCTGGAGCAAGGCACGCACGAAAACGAAAGGAAACCAGGAATGAACGATCTTGCAGGGCGCGTCGCTCTTGTTACCGGCGGCGGACGAGATGTCGGCGCGGCGATCTCGCACGCCCTCGCCGCGGCGGGGGCGGCGGTCGCGGTGAACTACCATAGTTCGAGTGACCAGGCGGAGGCTGTCGTCGCGCAAATCCAGAAGGCCGGCGGCAAGGCCAAGGCCTATGGGGCAGACATTGCAAATTTCGAAGCCGTCAAAGCCATGGTGGCGAGCGTCAAGGCCGATTTCGGCGGGCTCGGACATTCTGGTCAATAATGCCGGTCTGGTGTTGCGGAAGCGATTCAGCGAAACGACGCCGGAAGACTGGCATCAGGCAGATCGATACCTGCCTCTATGGCGCGATCCACTGCTGCCACGCGGCCGCTCCCTTGCTGGAGGCGTCGGGCCGCGGCCGGATCATTTCCATCATGGGAGACTCCTCCCGCGTCGGAGAATCCGGACTCGCGATCGTAGCGGCGGCCCGCGCCGGCACCATTGCGCTGATGAAATCGCTGGCGCGAGAAATGGGACGAACCGGAACGACGGCCAATTCGATCGCGCTCGGCCTGATCGAGTCCTCGCATGACAAAAGCTGGGTCGACGCCAATCGCGACAAGCTCGTCAAGGCCTATCCGATCCGTCGTCTTGGGCTGCCGTCGGACGTTGCCCCGATGGTAGCACTTCTCGCATCCGACGCTGGTAGCTGGATCACCGGCCAGGTGATCAGCATCAGCGGCGGGTTCAGCATGGTGTGAACGGTCGGAGGCGGCAATGTTGCATACCGGGCTGATCGCACCCGTATCAGAGCTGCTCGAGCGGCATCGAAAGGAGCGGCCGGACAAGGTCGCCTATTGGGATGCCGCAAGGTCGGTCACCTATTCGCAACTCGCAGGCCGTACCGCGTCGATCGCCGCGGGGCTGTCGACGAACGGCGTGCGGGAAGGGGATCGTATCGCGATCTATCTTCCGAACGGGGTCGACTGGATCGAGGCCTGCTTCGCCGGTTTGCGGGCCGGCGCGGTCATCGTTCCGATCAGCTATGACGCCGCCGAAGCGGAGATCGCGTATCGATTGTCGGATGCCGACTGCCGCACGGTGATCACGACGCCGGCCCGCAAGGAGCTCATCGGCAAGCTGGTTGCGGGATCGTCGGCTCCGGTCTCGCTGGTGCTGGCCGGCGCCGGCGCCCAGCAGAGGCGGCCTGTACCTGGACGAGCTTGCCCAAGGGAATCCACGGCACCGTCCGCGATCCGGCCGATATCGACCGCTCGTCATTCATCATCTATACGTCCGGCACGACCGGCCGCGCCAAGGGCGTGCTGCTGTCGATCCGCGGGATGCTATGGATTGCCGCGGCGTGCTGGGCGCCGATCTGCGACCTCAGCGACAAGGACGTCGTGCTGTCGCCGCTTCCGCTGTTCCATTCCTACGCGCTCAATCTGTCGGTGCTTGGCGTGCTTGCCGCCGGAGCCAGCGAGCACATCATGGAGCGGTTTTCGCCGCAGCAGGTGCTGGAGCTGCTGCAGACCGGGAAGTATACGGTATTTCCGGGCGTGCCGACGATGTTTCATTATCTGCTGCAGCGCGCGCAGGAAGGTGGCATAACCGGCGCTTGGCGCACGCGGCTGTTGCATTTCTGCGGGCGCGATCATGCCCGCGGCGCTGAACCGGGCCTTCGAGGAGCGTTTCGATACAACCGCTGCTTGACGGTTACGGCATTACCGAAACCTCGACGATGGTGACGATGAACTGGACGAGCGGCAGCCGTCCGATGGGATCGTGCGGCCTTCCGGTGCCGGGTCTCGCGTCGCGGATCGTCGATCCGGCAACGCTGGAGGATGTGCCGATCGGTGCGGAGGGCGAGCTGATCGTTCGCGGTCCCAACCTGATGCAGGGCTATCACAACAAGCCCGCGGAAACCGCGGCCGCGCTGCGAAAAGGCTGGTATCACACCGGCGATCTCGCGAAGTCCGACCGAACGGCTATCTGACGATCACCGGGCCGCATCAAGGAACTGATCATCAGGGGCGGACAGAACATCGCGCCCGCCGAGATCGAGGAGGTCGCGATCCTGCATCCGCAGGTAATCGATTGCGCCGTGGTCGGCGTATCCGCACGCGACGCTTGGCGAAGTGCCGTATCTGTTTGTCGTCGCCGAGCAGGGGCAACTCGACGTGGAGTCGCTGATCGCGCACTGCCGCGAAAGCCTGTCGTCCTACAAGATTCCCGAGGCGACCCACATCGTCGCGGAAATTCCGCGCACGGGATCCGGCAAGATCATGCGCTTCAAGCTTGTGGAAGCGCTGAAGGGAAGCTGATCCGTCAGGTGATGGATCTTGGTCCCAGTGCGCCGTAGGCGCCTGGGTCGTAGCTCAAGTTGTATTGCATATCGGCAGCGATAATGGGCTTTTGGCATTGGTCGCAGATCACCGTGGCATGAAAATCATGCCCGCATTTCACGTGGCGCAGCAGCAGCGGCGGCTTTCCCTTTGCGTGCCAGCGGTCCCCCCACGCCAGCATGGCGACAAACGGCCCGTAGAGATCCCGGCCCATGTCGGTCAGCAGGTACTCATAGCGTTCAGGCGCTGTCTGATAGAGACGCCGGTGAAACACGCCCTGAGCGACCAGGCGCGACAGCCGGTCGGTCAGAGATGTTGGGGGCGATGCCAAGCTCCGACTGAATTCGGTCATACCGGCGATTGCCAAAGAAAGCCTCGCGAACGACCATGAAGCTCCATTTGTCGCCAATGATCTGCAGCGCGCGCGACACGGAACTTGGTCGCCCCAGCATGAACCTGCTGCCGTCGGACGCGCGCCTGGTATTCCGCCCCGGCTTTGCAGGTTTGCGGCCGGCGCCGGGTCCGTCGCGATATTGAACCGCCCTTGCTTCGAGTTCGGATGAACATTCGGAACAGGCGACGATGGGATGGCTCTCGCAGCCGCAATTCTTGTGGACCAGCACCAGCGGTGGGCGTTTGCTGTCGGACAGCCAGCGGTCACCAAACTGCATCAGCGCGATGAAGCTCGGATAGAGATCAAAGCCCATTTTGGTGAGCCGGTACTCCTTGCGTTGGCCGACGTTCGTTGCCACCTGCCGGAAAATCTCGAGCCGCGTCAATTTTCTCAGACGGTCCGTCAGCGTGGCGCGCGGGATGTCAAGAGCTGAGCGAAAGGCTTCGAACGTCCGGGTGCCGAAGAAGGCTTCGCGAATGATCAAAAACGCCCACGCATCCGAAACAATATCGAGGGTGCGCGCCACCGAGCAGTTTCGCTCGCCTCGGGCAGGACTTGCCCCCTTTGCCGGTTGCGGCGTCGCGGTCACGCTGGTCGCCCCTCGAGGCGCTATTTTGGCCGTCGCTGCGCGCGCCATTACGTCGGCATCCGTCCTGCGGGATGCTGCTGCACGCCCTGGCGCAATCCGCTTTTCATAGTGTCACCCTTTGCGGCAACTGCTGTACCGCCGTGCCCATCCTACACGACCCGGATTGACTTACGAAAAAAAATAAGTCTAGTTATGCATGTTATAAGAAACGAACAAGAGCGAGTGGAAATCCGCTGTGCGGATAACCAAAGAGCTTTGTCCCGATCAAGCAGGGGGGGTACGCCATGGGTGTTGTTGGCCGAACCGCGCTGGCCGTCGCGCTGGCGGGAATCGTGGGATTAGGATCGGCGATTGCCGTTGCCGATGGCATATCCGACGGTGTGGTGAAGATCGGTGTGCTCACCGATATGTCCGGACAGTTTTCGCACGAATCCGGCGAGGGCGCCGTCACCGCGGTACGAATGGCGATCGAGGACTTCGGCGGAAAAGTCCTGGGCAAGCCGATCGAGCTTGTCGTCGCCGATCACCAGAACAAGCCGGACATAGCCTCCGGCATCGCCCGCAAATGGTTCGACGTTGAGAACGTCGACATGATTGCGAACCTGATCAACTCGTCGATCGCCCTTGGGGTAACGCAACTCGCAAGGGACAAGGACAGGATCGCCATCGTCACAGGTTCAGGGTCTTCCCGGCTGACCGGTGACGGCTGCACCCCGAACAGCGTTCATTACGCCTACGATACCTATTCGCTGGCGAAAGGCACCGCGACCGCGATGATGAAGGCCGGCGGAACGAGCTGGTATTTTCTCACCGCCGATTATGCATTTGGTCATGCGCTCGAAGCCGATACATCGGCGGTCGTCAAGTCGCTTGGCGGTGAGGTAGTGGGATCGGCGCGCTATCCGGTGGAGACATCGGATCAATCGTCATTTCTTCTGCAGGCGCAGGCGTCGCACGCAAAGGTGGTTGGGCTGGCCGGCTCCGGAACGGTGTTTGTCAATGCCGTCAAGGCGGCGCAGGAGTTCGGTATCCAGCGTAGCGGACAGACCCTCGCAGGCCTTCTCGTCTGGATCACCGACATCAAGAGCCTCGGGCTTGAAACCGCGCAGGGCCTGGTCCTGACCAATGCCTTCTACTGGGATCGCGACGATGAAACGCGGGCGTGGTCGAAACGGTTTTACGAGCGAATGAAGCGCATGCCCCATATGGGCGATGCGGGCGACTACTCCTCGACCATGCACTATCTAAAGGCGATTGAGGCAGCGGGCACCGACGATGCAAAGACCGTGATGGCCAAGATGCGAGAGCTGCCGATCAACGACTTCTTTGCGAAGAACGGCCGCATCCGCGAAGATGGCCGCATGGTGCATGACATGTACGTCTATGAAGTCAAGAAGCCCTCGGAATCGAAAGGCGAATGGGACTACTACAAGCTCCGCGCTGTAATCCCCGGCGACGAGGCGTTTCGGTCGCTGAAGGAGAGTAGCTGTCCGCTGGTCAAGAAGGATTGACTGATTGAAGATTTTTGCCCGGCGCAGAATGCCACCCGGCTTCCTGACTCGCGGTCACGCCCTTCAATTCGTCTGATCGAACGGGGCGCGCCAGAGGCGAACCACCCGAAACGACGCCGGGCACGGATTACTCCGCCGCCTTCTCGGTCGCCGGGCCAAAAATGCGCGTGGGCGCCGGGAAGCCGCAGGATGTGCCATCGGTCACCTTGACCTGATCTTCCCACGGCAACCGGAATGTGCCGGCGACCATGTCCTGCATGAAGGTGTAGGGGCAATCCATCGCGCCGCCCTTCACCGCGACGTAACCGCGATGCCAGAGCTGGTAGATATTGTTCTCAACGCCCCAGTGAATCCGCGCTTCGCGGACAAGATCGGGGCGCACTTCCGCGGTGATGATCTCGTCGGGCCGCCCGGTCGTGCCATGGACAATGATGCTGCCGTCGAAATTCACGATCATGCCTTCGCCCATGGAATCGAACGAACCGTCCGAACCGCACATGCAGACATTGGCTGTTATCATCAGGTTCTGGAAAGCATTGGCCTGATTGGTGAAGCGCCAGCTTTCGCGGATCGGGGCGGTGTAGCCGGCGGTTCGGATCATGATTTCCGCGCCCTTGTAGGCGCACTCCCGCGCCATCTCCGGGAACATGCCGTCGTGGCAGATGATCAGCGCAATCTTGGCGCCCTTCGGTCCTTCGATCACGGGAATGCCGATGTTGCCGGGCTCCCACGGCTCGACCGGAATCCACGGATGGAATTTCCGGTAGTACAGTTTGATCTCGCCGTGATCGTCGATGATCAGGCCTGAATTATACGGATTGCCGTCGGGATTGAACTCCATGATGGAGAAGCAGCCCCAGATCTTGTTGTCGACGCAGGCTTTCTTGAACGCCGCTACTTCCGGGCCGTCGAGCCGGCACATAATGGCCGGATTGGTGTCCATCGACAGGCCGTGCAGGGAATATTCGGGAAACACCACGATATCCATGGTGCCCAGATTGCGGCGCGCCTTGCCGACCATGTAAACGATGCGATCGGTCTGGCGCGCCAGATCGGTTTTGGTCACGACCACGGGCAATTGCAGTTGAACGAGGCCGATGACGACGCCCTCGGGCGATTTGTTGAGGCCACCAAGTCCGCTCATATCGATCTCCCCCATCGTTCCGTCCATCGGCAGGTCGCCGGAGCGAGGTGCCACAGCGAAGCAAACCCGATTTTTGGGGACAGCAAAAGATCATTTTTCAGGCGGAGCGCAGGCGGCCAGCTTCGCCGTTTGTTCCGGAATGATCTGTCACAGATGACGGCTTTATCAAGCCGGGTCCGCGGCGTCGGATGATCCCGCTTTATCCGGCCTTTTCAGGCTTCGAGGAAGCGGCGACAACTTTGCGCGCGCCAGGTCCGGGGTGCACATGAACCTGCTTGGCCATCAGCGGCTCACCGCATTCTGAGCACACCATCACCGGGTCGAACATTTTGCCGCAGTTCTGATGTTCATGAAGCAGGGGCCGGCCACGGGAATCGACCATGTGGGTGTCGCCCCAGTGAACGATGGACATGATCACCGGATAAAGGTCGAGGCCCTTTTGGGTCAGGATATACTCGTATCGCTTGGGCGATTCCTGATAGGGGATCCGGCGCAGGACGCCGAGGCGGACGAGCTTCTTGAGCCGCTCGGCGAGCAAATGCCGCGTGATCCCGAGCGTCGACTGAAATGCTTCGAACCGCCGCTTGCGCAGGAAGCACTCGCGCAAAATCAACAGGCTCCAGCGGTCGCCGATCACGGCCACCGTGCGAGCCAATGAACATGGCTCCTCTTCAAGCTCGTCCCATTTCATGGTTCGGTCCTTCGTCCAGCCGCTACGGGCCCAAGGCTCGATTCGAAGCCTCGATTCGAAGCCTCCATTCAGGCTTGCATTCTAAATAGGTACTGACGCGGTTTCAATCACCGATTAGCAATTATGGGAGTTGAAGATGCCTAAAATCGCCCTCTGGAATTGACAGTTCAATTTTAGAACTTTATGTTCAGCCGATCCACCGACCCTGCCGAAAGCCCGGCGGTCGGCGACGCTGATCGTAATGGCCTCAAAGGAGAAGTCCGGTGGGAAATCCCCTGAAAGTCGAATTTCAATTCGATTTCGGCAGCCCGAACGCCTATCTGGCGGAACTCGCCATTCCGGGAATCGAAAGGCGTACCGGCGTGAAGTTCGAATACGTCCCGGTGCTGCTCGGGGGGATTTTCAAGGCGACCAACAACTTGTCGCCGTTCGAGTCGCTTCGCGGCATCAAGAACAAACCCGAATATCAAGCGCTGGAAACGCAGCGCTTCATTCGCCGCCATCACATCACAAAATTCACCCACAACCCGTTCTTCCCGGTCAACACGCTGATGCTGATGCGTGGCGCCGTCGCGGCGCGGTTCGAGAACATGTTCGATCCATATTTCCGCGCCGCCTATCATCATATGTGGGTTGAACCGAAGAAGATGGATGATCTTGCGATTTTCCGGAACGCTTTCATGGCCTCCGGCATCGACATCGACAGGCTCATTGCCCGCGCCCAGCAGGACGATGTCAAGAAAAAGCTGATCGAAGACACCACCGATGCGGTCAATCGGGGAGCATTTGGTTCGCCAACATTCTTCGTCGGTCGGGAGATGTTTTTCGGCAAGGATCAACTGCGTGATGTAGAAGAAGAAATCATGGAGCAGACGGGAACGCTCCGGTCCAGGATCGCCTGAAAGCGTCACGTGAGCTTGGATGGAAAACGCCGGAACCGCCGCAAGCAGCGGCCGGATTGGCGAGATGGTCTGGTCAGCCGGTTACAAGACAACAAAGGGAAAGCGTCATGTCAGGGCCACTCAATGGCGTCCGCGTACTGGATTTGACCGGCGTGGTGTCGGGACCGTTCGCGACGATGTTCCTCGCCGACCAGGGGGCGGACGTTCTGAAGATCGAACCGATCGGCGGCGATATTACCCGCCGCAGCCGCGCCACGATCGACAAGGGTGGCGAATTTTCCGCGCTGTTCATCTCCTCAAATCGCGGCAAGCGTTCGCTGTCGATCGACATCAAGAGCGACGCCGGCCGCGAGGTTCTGACAAAGCTGGTCGCGGAGGCCGACGTGCTGGTGCAGAACTTTCGACCCGGCACCATGGAGCGGCTGGGGCTCGGCCCTGATGAATTGCGCCAGCGCCATCCCCGCCTGATCTATGTGTCGATCAGCGGCGTCGGCGACAGCGGACCCTATGTGAAGAAGCGCGTCTACGATCCGATCATCCAGGGCCTTTCCGGCTTTGCAGACATCCAGGCGCATCCGGCGACCAACCGGCCGCAGATGATCCGCACGATCGTCTGCGACAAGACCACCGCGGTCTTCACCGCGCAGGCGGTGTCGTCGGCGCTCTATGCCCGCGAGAAGACCGGCAAGGGCGATCACATTCAAGTGGCGATGCTCGATGCCATGATCTCGTATCTATGGCCCGAAGGCATGATGCAATACACGGTGATCGGCGCCGAGTCGGCAAGCGCCGATCCGAAAGACCGGCCGGATCTCGTGTTCAAGACCAGCGACGGCTACATCACGGCCGGCACCCTTTCGGATTCCGAATGGCAGGGCTTCTGCAGGGCATCCGGCGATCCTGAACTAGCCAAGGATCCGCGCTTCGCGACGCCGTCGGCGCGCGCAGTCAATGCCACTGCGCGCATCAACAAGATGGCGGAATATATCGGTCAGCATACCACCGCCGAGTGGCTCGATCGGCTCGACGCCGCCGACGTGCCGTGCGCCCCGATCCTGCGCCGCGGCGAGATCATCGACAATGAGCAGGTGGTGGCGCGTGGCATCATCACCGAGTTCGACCAGCCGATGGTCGGACGCGTGCGGCAGCCGAAGCCCGCGGCGCGATTTTCCGTCAACGAGGCTGTCATCGGTGGACCGGCGCCGCGTGTCGGCGAGCACTCCCGCGAGGTGTTGCGCGAGCTGGGCTATGACGAGGGCGCGATCGGCCGGATGATCAGTGACAAATCGGTTCGGGCCGCGGTGTAACCCGGTCAAGTCTTCTGCACGGGAGTGATCGGCGCCAGGGGTTTGTTGGCCGCCGTGCCGAGCTGATAGCCTTGTCGTTGGTGGATGCGCTCAAGATAGGGCTGAGCATTGTCGCAGATGCCGACGCCATAGGCGATTGCCCAATCAAGGCAGGTCGTGAGCAGGATATCTGCGCTGGTGAAGCGATCGCCCATCAGATATTCGCGCCCGTCCGCGAGTGCTGCTTCCACATGACGCAATTGCTCGCGGAAATACTCGCCGGCCTTGGCGACGACTTCCGGCGCGATGCCGTAGATTGGGCCGAGAGCGTCCGCTCGATGGCGCCGCATCACGTAAAGGCTCGTGGAGTCGAGTTCGGTAACGATAAAAAAGCACCACTCAAGCCAGGCGGCATAATCGCGCTGTCTTTCGGGGATCAGCAATCGCTCGGGGCTCGAATAGGTTCTCGATAGATACGCGACAATCGCTGCACTTTCGCCGATGCAGAAATCGCCATCCTGCAGCAGCGGAACTTTCTGGCGCGGATTGAGCGCGGTGTATTCGGCCGTCTTGGTCTCGCCGCTGCGGGGACCGATCGGCTTGGTCCTGTAAGGCAGGTTCAGTTCGTGCATCGCCCAATGCGGCCGAACGGTGCGGCTCGTTCCAACTCCCCAGAGGGTAAGGTCGGGCACGGCGGCCATCTCACCATTTCTCCACGGCCGGGCGCAGATCCAGTTCGTGAGTCCAGCCGTCTTTGCTCTGATGATGCGCGAACCAGTAGGCATCGGCGATCGAGGCGGTCTTGGTCAGACTGTCCGGCGGGATTTCCGTGGCATCGATGCCGGTCGCGGCCTTCATGCGCTGATGAATTGCCTCGCTGTCGACGCCGGCATCGATCAGCAGATGGACAACGTGAATATTCCTGGGTCCGAGTTCGCGCGCCATCGCTTGGGCCACGGCGCGCAGGCCGAACTTTGCCGACGAAAATGCCGCAAACCCTTTGCCGCCGCGAATGCTGGCGGTGGCGCCCGTAAACAGGATGGTGCCGCGGCCTCGCTGCAGCATGTAGCGGGCGGCCTCGCGGCCGACCAGAAAACCCGCATAGCAGGCCAATTCCCATGCCTTGAAGAACAGCTTTTCGGTGGTTTCCAGCAGCGGCTTGCTGACGTTGGATCCCGCGTTGAAGAGACAGACTTCGATCGGTCCGATGGTTTGCTCGACACGAGCGAACAGATTCTGCACCTCGGATTCCCGGCGGGCGTCGACACTGAATGCGTGGACGTCATGGCCCTTGGCTGTCAACTCGTCGACCAGCCGCTGGGATTTGGCCGCGTCGCGCCGGGCGATACAGACCTTGTATCCGCCCTCGGCAAACCGCCGGGCCACAGCCGCGCCGATTGCGTCACCCGCGCCGACCAGCATCACGACGCCGACTCTCTCTGCCATCACGTTTCAGCCCTATAAGTTCTTATTTGATACTATAATTTATAGACCGGGATCAAAGTCGTTGTAAACGACATTTTGAAAACAAAAGTTCCGCAATTTTGTATATGCAGCACAATAACTTGCATACGGCGTCGAGCTCTCTTTTCCCTGGCGTCGATTGACAAGTTCGAAAAAAGAACCTTATGTTCAGTTATCGAAGGGCCGTCGTAAGCTGGCGGAATCGTTGCGAGACACCTGACAACGATTGGGGTGCGCCCTGGTCGCGACGCCCGACGAATCCAAATCTCTCGTTTCCCTCTTGTTCTGGAGAAAAACCTTGGAAAGGCGAAACGCGACCGTGGCCGTTGTCGGTGCCGGAGACTTTATCGGTGGCGAGATCGCCAAGAAATTCGCGGCCGAAGGTTTCACCGTCTTTGTCGGGCGCCGCCAGGGCGAGAAACTCGCGCCGCTTGTTAGAGAAATCGAGGCGGCGGGCGGCAAAGTGTTCGGACGGACGCTCGATGCGCGAAAGGAGGACCAGATCGTGTCCTTTCTGGGCGACGCCGACAAGCACGCCCCGTTGGAGGTTTGCGTCTTTAATATCGGCGCCAATGTGAATTTTCCGATCGTCGATACGACTGAGCGGGTTTTCCGCAAGGTTTGGGAGATGGCTTGCTATTCCGGTTTCCTTGCCGGCCGCGAGGCCGCGCGTTTGATGCTTCCTCGCGGCAAGGGCAACATCTTTTTCACCGGCGCAACAGCAAGCTTGCGTGGCGGACCGGGTTTTGCGGCATTTGCCAGCGCCAAGTTCGGATTGCGCGCCGTGGCGCAGTCGATGGCGCGCGAGCTCGGTCCCAAAAACATCCATGTCGCCCATCTCGTGATCGATTCCAGCGTCGACACCGAATGGGTGCGTCAGCTCATCGCCAACCGGGAGGGCGCCCAGGCGATTGAAAATCTCGATCCCAATCGCCTGATGCGACCGGCCGCGGTGGCGGATGCCTATTGGCAGCTCTATCAGCAGCCGCGCGACGCCTGGACCTTCGAGCATGAAATCCGGCCATTCGGAGAGAAATGGTAGGGGAGCCGATGCTGGTGGCCGGAACGGGAGCTGAGGGGCTCTTGGAAATAGCCGACCGATCGCGCATAAAGAGCCAGAAATTGACCACGGGATCGAAAACGCCGCCGGTTTGCCGGGATCAGGATTGGAGCTTCAAATGAAAACAGCCATCACCGAATTATTCGATATCGAACATCCGATCATCCAGGGCGGCATGCATTATGTCGGCTTTGCCGAACTCGCTGCCGCGGTATCGAATGCGGGAGGCCTGGGCATTATCACCGGCCTGACGCAGCGAACGCCCGAATTGCTGGCAAAGGAAATTGCGCGCTGTCACGACCTGACGGACAAGCCGTTTGGCGTGAATTTGACTTTCCTTCCCGCATTCACCGCGCCGCCTTATCCGGAATACATCGCGGCCATCAGGGAGGGCGGGATCAAGATCGTTGAAACGGCCGGGCGCAGTCCTGAACAATATATGCCGGCGCTAAAGGCCGCTAGTATCAAGGTGATTCACAAATGCACCTCGGTTCGGCATTCGCTGAAGGCCCAACAGATCGGGTGCGACGCTGTCAGCGTCGATGGCTTCGAGTGCGGCGGGCACCCCGGCGAAGACGACGTACCCAACATGATTCTGCTTCCGCGTGCCGCGGAGGAGTTGAAAATTCCATTCGTTGCGTCCGGCGGCATGGCGGATGCCCGCAGCCTGGTCGCAGCACTTGCGATGGGTGCGGCCGGCATGAACATGGGCACGCGATTTATCGCAACGAAAGAGGCGCCGGTGCATGAAAACGTCAAGAATGCGCTGGTTGCCGCATCGGAGCTCGATACAAGGCTGGTGATGCGCGCCTTGAGAAATACCGAACGGGTACTCAAGAACGCCGCTGTCGACCGGTTGCTGGAAATCGAGCGCGAGAAAGGCAGCAAGCTGCAGATCGCTGACATCCACGAAGAGGTTGCCGGTGTCTACCCCAAGGTCATGATCGACGGGAAGATGGATGCGGGAGCCTGGAGCTGCGGCATGGTTGTCGGCCTCATCCACGACATCCCGACAGTCAAGGAGTTGATCGATCGCATTATGGCGGATGCGGAACACCTCATTCGGGAGCGGCTTATGGGATTTCTTGGTGCCGAAGACAAAGCGTCACTGAAGGTTGCCTGAGCTGATTTCTACGCGATCTATCGACGATCGATGACCGTCGCGCTTGAAGTCGAGGACAATGCAAGCGGCGGATAGATCCGTCGGGAGGATGGAATGGCTGAGCACATTATTCGCGAAGTTGCCGGCGGTGTGATGACGCTGACCCTCGCGCGGGCAGACAAAAAGAACGCCCTGAGCAATGCGATGTACAGTGCGCTGTCGGACGGACTGGAGTACGCGGAAAAAGATCCTGCGGTGCGGGTCGTGCTGTTTCAGGGAGACGGGGACAGTTTCACGGCCGGAAACGACCTTGCCGATTTCAGCGCCCAGGCGAATGGCCAGGACACCGGCGAGAGCCAGGCGTTTCGGTTCATCAGCAATCTCGGCAAAGCCACCCGACCGCTTGTCGCTGCCGTGCAAGGCAACGCGGTAGGCGTCGGCACCACGATGCTGCTGCATTGCGACCTTGTGTTTCTCGCCGACACGGCAGAGCTGATGACGCCGTTCGTAAATCTGGCGCTGGTTCCGGAGGCGGCGTCGAGCTGGCTGTTGCCAGCAAGGATCGGGCACGTCCGCGCCTATGCGATGTTTGCGTTGGGGGAGCCTCTTGATGCGGCCGCCGCATTGGCCTGCGGTTTGGCCAACGCCGTGGTTCCGGTCTCGGATTTGCGCGCCCGAGCCCGAGAAGCCGCCGAAGCACTGACCAGGCGACCGGCCGGTTCTCTCTACCAAACCAAGGCGTTGATGCGCGAAATGGACAAGATCGCGGCTCAGATCAGTCGCGAGAGCGTCCTGTTTCGCGAACGTTTGCAGACCGGCGAAGCGCGAGAGGCCTTTGCAGCGTTTGCCGAGCGTCGCAAGCCTGATTTTTCAAAGGTAGGTTAGGTCCTGACGTCTTCGACCGCTGGGCGTCCTATGGCAGTGGCGCTGAAACCGGCGGAGTGAAGACCTGATCTGATTGAGGTCGAGTAACTTCCCTTTCGCTATCATTGATCGCGATAGTTCGGCGGCCGCTTCTCGCGAAAGGCCGCGACCGCTTCGCGGTGATCGCTTGTTTCCAGCAGGATGACCTGTTGCCGATCCTCGATCATCAGCGCGGTGTCGAGACTGGGAGCGTCGATCAAAGCGTTCAGCGCCTGCTTGGTCAACCGCAGTCCCATCGGCGAGGTGCGGGCCATCTCTGCGGCAAATTCAAGACCGGTCTCGAGCAGTCGGTCGGCCGGCACCACGTCGCTGACCAACCCTACGGCCTTTGCCCGCTCGGCGCCAAGAAAGCGTCTCGTGAGCAACAGTTCGGACGCTACTGAAAGTCCGATAAGCCGCGGCAATAAATATCCGGATCCCATGTCGCAACCGCCGACGCCGACACGAATATAGGCTGCATTCATCCGGGCTTCGGGTGCGGCGAAGCGCACATCCGAGGCCAGCACCAGCGAAAAGCCGGCGCCGCATGCGGCGCCCTGAACCAGCGCGATGATCGGCTGCGGGCAGCTTCGCATCAGCCGGATTACGCCCGAATAACGCTGCTGCATCTGGAATTGACGTTGTGGACGTCCTTCGCCGGGTGAGGAAAACGCCTCCGATCCGAGTTCGGCTCCCGCGCAGAAGGCCCGTCCATTGCCCTTGAGTATGACGACTCGCGTCGTCAAGCGCTGATGAAGCCCGGAAAAATATTCCGTGAGTTCGTCGATCATCGCCGGCGTCACCGCGTTGAGTGCATCGGGGCGATTCAGCGAGATAATCTCGACGTCTTCCCGCACTTCCACGGAAACTGTCGCGTATTTTTCCATGCCCAGAGCCGTCATTTCGCTGACGATGTTTGTCCGGAGGCCGCGCTGTCATCAATCAGCTTCCAGCTCGATCCTTCAAACCGCGCCATGCGCAAGGATTGATATGGCGCATGATCGTCGGTCGAATTGTTGAGTTCGATGCCAGGCAGCATCATCTTGAAGCGCTGCCCCTTGAAGCTGAGCGCCTGCTTGAGGAAATTCTCGCGCGTCAGATCGTCACCGCAGCGTTCCAGCCCATAGGCAATAGCCTGGGCATTGATGTAGCCGGACAGCGCGACGAAATCACTCGGGTTGTCATTCGGTGCCCATTTTTTCATGAATGCGATATATTCCTTGACCTCGGGGTCATCAGCCCATGCCGGATCGCCTGCCTGTTTGGTAAACTGGGTCGTGAAAACGCCTTGCACGTTTTCCAGCCCCGCCGGCTTCAAAACCGCCGCAACGGAATTGGTCGGGCTGACAAGAAACTGTGTCGGATGCCAGTCCAGTTCGGTCGTTTTCTTGAGGGTTTGCGCAGCGAATTTCGGAGTTGAAAAGTCCATCAACACATCGGCGCCGGAATCCTTCAATTTGACGATCTGCGAGTTGATGGTGGGATCGGTAAGTTCGTAGCTGGCCTCGGCTACGATCTTGGGGGACGCCTTCTCAAGCGCCGCCTTCAGCCCCGTGAGGAAGTCCTTGCCATAATCGTCGTTCTGGTACAGCACGGCGATTTTTGCGTCGGGTTTGTGCCGGAGGATGTAGTTGCCGAAAGTCTTGCCCTCCATTTCGAAGGCGGGATACATCGGTGCGCTCCAGGGAAAATTCTTTGGATCGTTGAAGCGCCGTCCGCCGGCCGAGATGAAAACGTGCGGGACCTGATTCTGGTTGAGGTATTTCTGAATCGCTGAATTGGGTGTGGTTCCCACCGTGCCCACATCCGCGAACACGCCGTCGTCCTCGACCAGCTTGCGGGTCTGCTCCAGGGCTTTCGGAGGACTGTATGCATTATCGAGTGATATCAGCGTGACCTTTCGGCCGTTAATGCCTCCGGCTTCGTTGAGCATCTCGAAATAACCGGTCATGACCCGGCCGTAACTCGAGAAGGCCGATGCCGGTCCGCTGTATGGCACCGTTTGGCCCAGCTTGATCTCCTTGTCGCTAATACCCGGTCCGTATTTCTTGTCGGCAGCACCGGCGCCAGCGAAGCTTATGAGCAATAGGGCCGCGGACAGCGCGAAACCTAACTTTCCTTTCATTGTAATCCTCCCAAATCCTGTTTGTCGTTTTGTGAAAAGCTAACAGGCGTGCGTTGAAGTTACAAGCAGTATGGCCGGTTTATGAGTTTGGACGGCAACGGCGTTTCGTAACGTGCAGCCATTGCTGGAATTTACTCTGCGGCGACGGCGAAGCGACCGTTATCGAGATCGGCGAGAAGACGTGCGCGTTGTTGCGCTGCTTTCTGGACGCTTTCGTCTTTAATATATCCATAGCCGCGGATCGTCTCGGGGATCCGCGCCAGTTTGATCAGCGTGGGCAGATCTCGGCTCTGCAGCGCCGCCATGCGCTGTCGCAGCATCGCCTCGTAATCCGCGATCAGCTGCCGCTCGGCCTTGCGCTCCGGAGCATAACCGAATGGATCGAGTGCGGTGCCGCGGAGGAATTTCAGCCGTGCAAGAAGGCGAAACAGATGGATCGTCCAGCCGCCATATTCCGACTTTCGGGGACGTCCGGTCATCTTGTCGCGACGTGCAAACAATGGTGGCGCGAGATGGAATTTGATCTGAAAATCGCCATCGAATTGCGCCTTCAGCTTGTCTGCAAAGCTGCCGTCGGTATAGAGCCGCGCCACCTCATATTCGTCCTTGTAGGCCATGAGCTTGAACAGGTTTTTTGCAACGGCCTCGGTGAGCTCGCTGGATCCCGGTGCCACTGCGGCCTCGGCGTTGCGCGCCGCGGACACCATCGCGAGGTAGCGGTCCGCGTAAGCCTCGTTCTGATAAGCGACGAGAAATGCGGCGCGGTTAGTTATCGCATCGTCAAGGTTGCGGACAGGGGCGGAGGCCCGTGCCCGGAACTGGGTTACGCTGCGCACGCGCGCGAGGTCGTATGCTGCGAGTCGTCCCCAGGAAAAGGCCTGCTTGTTCATCTCGATGGCGGCGCCGTTGATTTCGATGGCGCGCCGGATTGCCTCCAGCGAAAGCGGAATGGCCCCTTTCTGGAATGCAAAGCCGAGCATGAAGGCGTTGGTTGCGATGCTGTCGCCCATCAAGGCTGACGCGATGCCCGTCGCGTCGATAATATCGAGCTTCTTCTCGCCGATCGCATCGCGCAGCGCTCCCTGCATCGCGTTCATTTCGAAATCGATATCGGGATTCATCACAAAACTGGCCGTTGGCTGCAGGTCGGCATTGACAATGGCCTGGGTCACGCCGCGTTCGGCTCGGCTGAGGGCGGCAGTACTTGCGGAAACAACGATATCGCAGCCGAGAATAAGATCGGCGCCTCCGGAAGCGATGCGAACAGTGGCGATTTCTTCCGGCGTTCGCGCTATTCGGACATGGCTCATGACTGCGCCATTTTTTTGCGCAAGCCCGGTAAAGTCGAGCGCGGAGCAGCCGCGGCCATCGAGGTGGGCGGCCATGCCCAGGAGCGCGCCGATCGTGATGACGCCGGTGCCGCCGATGCCGGTGACGAGGATATTGAAGGGCGCATCCAGCTCGTGCTTGTCGGGCAATGGAAGGTCGGCGAACAGCTGGCCGGAACCGATCGAGGAGGTTTCCGCCTTCTTCGGCGCGCCGCCATGAACAGTCACAAAGCTTGGACAAAATCCCTCGGCGCAGGAATAGTCCTTGTTGCAGTTCGATTGGTCGATCTTCCGCTTGCGTCCGAATTCGGTTTCGAGCGGCTGAACCGAAACGCAGTTCGAGGCTTGCGAGCAATCGCCGCAGCCTTCGCAGACGAGATCGTTGATGAAGACGCGCTTGGGCGGATCCGGGTACAGTCCGCGCTTGCGACGACGGCGTTTTTCCGCTGCGCAGGTTTGATCGTAGATCAAGACGGAGAGACCGCTGATCTCCCGTAATTCGCGTTGAATCCGATCCAGCTCGCGGCGATGATGGACGGTAGCGCCTGCCGGGAAATAGTCCTTGCCGGGATATTTGTCGGGATCGTCCGAGACAATCGCAACACGTTTGGCGCCTTCGGCGGCGACCTGATGGGCGATTTGCGAGACGGTGAGCCCGCCCTCGGCCGGCTGTCCGCCGGTCATCGCGACCGCGTCGTTGTAAAGAATCTTGTAGGTGATATTGACGCCGGCCGCGGCGGCAGCCCGCAGCGCCAGCAACCCGGAATGGGTGTAGGTACCGTCGCCGATGTTCTGAAAGATGTGGCGTTCATCGGTGAAGGGCGCCTGGCCGATCCAGGTCACCCCCTCGCCGCCCATATGCGAAATCGTCGCAGTACGCCGGCTTGGGACGGCGAGAGCCATCCCGTGACAGCCGATGCCGGCCATCGCGCGGCTGCCTTCCGGCACCTTCGTCGAGGTGTTGTGCGGGCAGCCGGAGCAGAAATAAGGTGTCCGCTGCAACGCCATGGCAGAGGGGGCGTTCGCCGGATGTTCAAAGGCTTCAAGCCGGGCCAGTCTTTGTTCCAGTTCCGGACTCTGGTGACCAAGCCGGCGCAGGCGCGAGACGAGCGCCGCAGCGACCATGGTCGGCGTGAGCTCGCCTTCACTCGGCAATAGCGCCGCGCCGTGTTCGTCACGTTTGCCGACGACCGAAGGACGCTTTGAAGCATCCATATTGTAGAGAATTCGCACCAGTTGATCCTCGACAAAGCCGCGCTTTTCCTCGACCACCAGGACGTCCTGCAAACCTTCGGCAAATCGTCTTGCACCACCCTCCTCGAGCGGCCAGGTCAGTGCGACCTTGTAGATGCGCAGGCCGAGTTGCTGGGCGTACCGTTCGGTTATGCCGAGGTCGGCAAGGGCTTGCCGCAGGTCGAGATAGGCCTTGCCGGTGGCGACGATCCCAAGCCGTGCCGGTTTGCTGTCGAGCACGACTCGATCGAGCTGGTTGGCTCGCGCGAATGCCGCAATGGCATCCATTTTCGGGCCGTGCAGCCGTCTTCCTGTTCGAGCGGCGGGTCGGGCCATCTGATGTTCAGGCCGCCCGGCGGCATCCCGAAGTCCGATGGCAGCACCACCTGCACGCGCGACGGATCGCTGTAAATGGAGGCGGAACTCTCGACCGTTTCGGAAATCGCCTTGAAGCCGACCCAGCAGCCGGAGAAGCGGGAGAGCGCAAAGCCGTAGAGTCCGAGATCCAGATAATCCTGCAGCGTTGCCGGATTGAGGATCGGCATCAATGCAGCGGCGAATACCTGTTCGCTCTGATGCGCAAGCGTTGATGATTGGCAGCCATGATCGTCGCCGGCCAGCGCGAGCACACCGCCGTGCCGGGCCGTGCCGGCAGAATTGGCATGCTTGAGGGCGTCGACGGAACGGTCCACCCCCGGTCCCTTGCCATACCAAATCCCGAACACGCCATCGACCTTCGCTCCGGGAAACAGTCCGACCTGCTGGCTGCCCCACACGGCGGTCGCCGCCAGATCTTCGTTTAGTCCGGGGACGAAGGCGATATCGTGCGATTGCAGGAGCGACTTTGCCCGCCACAAGGCATTGTCGTACATGCCGAGCGGGGAACCGCGGTATCCCGAGATAAATCCGGCGCTGTTGAGATTCTGCGCGCGATCTCGTTCGCGCTGCAACATCGGCAATCGTACCAGTGCCTGGATTCCGGAAAGATAGATTCGCTTGGCATCGAGCCGGTATTTGTCGTCCAACCCGACCTGAATCAGCGTCATCGTATGGCTCCGTTAAATCATCATGGCAGGCTGGAACGTCGGAAGGCTATCCGCAAGGCGCTGACAGCCCATCGACCCCAAGCAGATCGATGCGGTCAATCAGTGAAAACGATGTGTCGCCAATGTCAATATCGGCCGAGAAATTCATCGGATCCGCGTTCCCGCAGATGACGTCGGCGAAATGCCACTCGGTCGATCCCACGGTCTTGCCGTTCGCCATGATCGCGAGCTTGACCGGATGTCCAGCACCGATGCCCCGAGAGGTCTGATATCCATCGGCGACGCAATAAAGTTCGATCCGGACCTTGCCGGCTGCAACGCGCTGAACCGACAGTTCGACGTCGAAAAAGCCGAACGCGGCGTCGTCGTTCGAGTCCTTCTCATAGAAATAGAACGAACCGATTTTTCCGTGGACGCATGGGCCCAATTTGTGATCCCGGGGCACTTGCGGATCGGGTCGCGCCGGCGTCCGCGGTGGCAGTGGTCCCAACGAGCAATACTGTCGATACGAATAGCACTTTCCCACCAGTTTCTCCCTCATCTTCCGATAGGCGCCCGGTTCAGAAAGCGTGCGGCATTCTCCGCAAGCGTTGCCCGGCTGATTCCGAGCGCTTGCTCGGCGAATTCAGCCGGCCGGTCCTGCTTGATCGAGAACGGATAATCCGATCCGACCACGATGTGATTGGCGCCCACCAACTCGGCGAGGAATCGCAAAGCGAGGCGATCATACAAAATGGTGTCGTAGTAGAATGCCCGCGCCATCTCGGCGGGATCGCGCGCAAACAGCTCCCGCAGCGGAGGTCCGAGCGCGCGTGCGTGCTTCAGGCGCGGGAGAATCCAGGGCAATGCCCCGCCGCCGTGGCTGAGCAATATTCGCAATTTTGGAAATCGCTCGGTGACGGCATGAGTCAGAAGCGACGTGGCAGCCAACGCGGTTTCAAGTGGAAAAGCCGCGACGGCAGCCAGTTCTGGCCGGCCACCCATTCGCTCCATGCCCGAGGGATGCAGCGGATGGATCATGATCGCGAGATCGGCCTGCTCGGCGGCGGCATAGAGTTCGTGCATGCGTGGGTCACCCAACGCGACACCATTGATGTGGCTGCCGATTTCAATGCCGCAAAGCCCGAGCGCCTTGATGTCTGCCAGGCGGCGTGCGGCAAGCGCGGGTTCCTGGACGGGAGCCATGCCGATTCCAATAAAGTTTTCCGGATGGGTTGAGCATAATTCCGCAATGGAGCGGTTGATATGACCGGACAACACGTCGGCATCATCGGCGGGAAACCAGTGCGACAACAATTCGGGCATCGGGGACACGACCTGGACGTCGACGTCGTCCGCTTGCATATCCCGCAATCGACGGTCGGCATCCCAGCTTCTGGAATCGATGGCACGAAAGATCTTGCCGCCTACGACGACCGCGGCTTTGTTCCCGTCCCTGTGTTCGATCGATGGCCAGAGCGGGTTGCGGCCCGCCCCCGACGGCATGGTTTCCGGCACAAAATGGGTATGCACGTCGATCGCCCTGGCCACCGCTTTCTCCCGTCGTGATGCACTGCGATAGCCGCGTGGATCAACTTATTACTTTACAAGCAGGTTGGACTGTTTTTAATGTCTGTGCAATCCAAGAATGCTTGAAGCGCTTCCCTGTTCGGCAAAAAGAGGAAGATTTCGGGCGCCACGGGAGTTGAAGCGCCGGTGCCATCCATTGAGAAAATAGTGATTGCCGGCGCCGGCCACGCGGGAGGACGTGCCGCGGAAGCGCTGCGATCCGCCGGTTTTCGCGGGTCAATCACGCTGATCGGCGAGGAAAAGCATCCACCATATGAGCGGCCGCAACTGTCGAAGGAACTGCTTGCGACGCTGGAGGCGCCGGTTACCTATCTCAAACCGATCGACGACTGGACGGACGTGCTCTACGTCAGCATGATCACCGGAACCGCCGTCGTCGCATGCGATGCGGAGCGACAAACCGTCGCGACCGGCGATGGCAGGATTTTCGGATACGATCGGCTTTTGCTTGCGACCGGCACCCAGCCGCGGCGGATCAAGACGCTTGAGGGAGCCGGTCCTCCGGTTCACTACCTTCGAAACATCGAAGAACTTCGATGAATTTGCGCCAATCGTTCCATGGACGGTCCCGCGTGGTCATTGTTGGCGGCGGTGTTATCGGTCTCGAGGCGGCCTGTGCCGCTGCGAAATGCGGATGCGATGTCACTGTCATCGAGAATCAGGAGCGGCTGCTCGCGCGGGCGTTCCCTGATCTTGTCAGCAAGGTCGTTGAAGCCAGGCATCGCAACAATGGAGTCCGGGTTGAATTTGGCGCCTCGGTCGCGTCGGGGACAACCAACGGTGTTCGTTTGACCAATGGAGTTGAACTGAAGGCGGATATCGTGCTCGTTGGAATTGGAGTCGATCCGAACCATGCGATCGCCCGCGATCTGGGTCTGCCCGCCGATGCGGGCATCGAAGTCGACGCGTTCGGGCGGACGGCCGCGCCCAATGTTTTCAGCGCTGGCGATGTAACGCTGCAATGGAGCAAGTGCCACGATCGGGCCATGCGCATTGAAACCTGGGCCAATGCCCAGAACCAGGCGATCTGCGTTGCCGGAAACATGCTGGGAGCGGACCGCGAATATGACGATCCTGCCTGGTTCTGGTCGGATCAATATGATCTCAACATTCAGGTCGTTGGCGATATGCTGAACGCTGACCACATCGTGCGGGGCGACAGCCGGAGCGAGCGTTTCTCCGTGGCCGCGTTGCGCGGTAACGAGATTGTCGGCGCCATCTCGGTCAACGCTGCCAAGGACATGGCCATGTTCCGGCGGTTGGTCGCACGGCAGGCAAGGCTCGACCGATCCGATATTGAATCGACGGCGTTCGATCTGCGACGGGCATTGAAAAGCAATTGATCAAGGGAGGTACTGCCATGAATGCCATTGGACCGATGAAGACAGCGCTTCTGATCGATGAATTCGAGGAAGATCTTCAAGGTATCCCGTCAGGCGTTCGTCGATCCCGCCATTCTGGAGGCGGAACGGGCCCAGATCTTCGATAAATGCTGGCTCTATCTCGGTCATAGCTCCGAGCTTGCCAAGCCCGGCGACTTCGTCACCCGCCAGGTCGGGGGCCGAAGCATCTTGTTCGCCCGCGACGGCAAGGGAAATCTCAAGGCGATGCTGAATACCTGTCCGCATCGTGGCGCACAGGTCTGCCGGGAGAAGCACGGCAGCGCGAAGTCCTTCCAGTGTTTCTATCACGGTTGGGTATTCGGCCTGGATGGAACATTGCGGAGCCAGCCCGGAGAAACGTCCTATGCCGCAGACTTCAAGGAACGCAGCACGTCCAACATGCAGCAGGTGCCGCGGCTGGAGAGTTATCGCGATTTGAATTTCATTTGTTTCGACAGGAATGTCGAGAGTTTGGCGGATTATCTCGGCCCGGTCACGGAATATCTCGATGTGATCTGCGACCAGGCGGAAACGGAGATGACGATTGTCGGCGGCACGCAGGAATACTCGATGCGTGCCAACTGGAAGCTGCTGACGGAAAACAGCATCGACGGCTACCACGCGCTGACGACCCATGCGACATATCTGGATTACCTCAAGGCGACGACTGGGGGCCTCGCCCAGGTCGCGTTCGAGGGATCGGCGCGCGATCTCGGCAAGGGGCATGCCGTTCTCGAATACAAGGCTCCGTGGGGTCGTCCCGTCGCGCAGTGGATTCCGTCATGGGGCGAGGAGGGCAAGCGAGAGCTTTCGCGGCTCTATGACGGGCTGGTAAAGCGGTTTGGAAAGGAGCGCGCCGATCGTATCGCCACCTTCAATCGAAACCTGTTTATCTTCCCGAATCTGGTGATCAACGACATCATGGCGGTGACGGTGCGAACCTATTATCCGGCCGCACCCGATTTCATGAATATCAGCGCATGGGCGCTGGCTCCGAAGGAAGAGACCGAGTGGGCACGGAAATACCGGCTGTTCAATTTCCTCGAATTTCTCGGACCCGGAGGCTTTGCAACGCCCGACGACGTCGAGGCCCTCGAACAATGTCAGCGCGGCTTCCGCAATTCCAGCGAAGCGCAATGGAACGATATTTCGAAGGGAATGGGCAAGGAAAATCCGTCATATGACGACGAAGCCCAGATGCGCGCGTTCTGGTCGAACTGGAACGAGCATATCTTCCGGGTGCCGGCATGAGCGACGGTGAACTGGCAATGCACACCATAGCTCGCACAGACGTCGAGGATTTCCTGTTCACTGAGGCTGAATTGCTCGACGAATGGCGATTGCCGGAATGGCTGGAGCTTTTCACCGACGATGCGATTTACTACGTGCCGGCCACTGATCTGGCCGTCGATGCGTCGCCGGACAATAACCTGTTTTATGTCGCCGATGACCGCTTCCGGCTCAGCGAACGCGTGAAGCGGCTGATGAAGCGAACCGCTCACGCCGAATTCCCGCATTCGCGGACAAGGCACCTCGTCAGCAACGTGCGGATCCGGAAGCGCATCGGCGACGACCTCGAAGTTAGCTCGGCGTTCATCACCTACCGCACCAAGGACGGGGTGACGGACACGTACTTTGGCAGCAACCGATATCGTCTCGTGCCGGGCAACGGCACATTCAAGATAAAGGAAAAGCGTTGCCTTCTGGACAGCGAGGGTCTTCGTGCCCAGGGCCGCGTCAGCATCATTCTGTGAAGGCAACGCTTGGTATGGACAAGAAACTGAAAAACAATGTCGCCGTCGTCACAGGCGCCGCAAGAGGCATTGGCCTTGCGATCGCGGAGCGTCTTGCCCGCGATGGCGCCAGGCTGGTGGTCGCAGATCTGGATGAAGCGGAGCTCGACAAAGCAACGAAACACCTGGCCAAGGAGTTCGGCGCCGAGGTTGTCAGTTATGCGGGCGATCTGTCGTCGGAAAGCGTCGCCAAGGGTGCGATCGATCGCGCGGTCGATCGTTTCGGCCGGCTGGATGTGCTGGTGAACAATGCAGGCGGGGGTATTATCAAGGCCTTCGCCGAGCACACCCCGGAAACATTACGGACCACGATCGATCGCAATTTGTGGACGGTGCTGTGGTGTTCCTGGCATGCGATCCCGAAAATGCGGGCCAATTCGTACGGCCGGATCATCAATCTCGGCGCCGACTCCGTTCGAAATGGGCTTTGGGATCATGCCGCGTACAACGCCGCGAAGGGCGGCGTCCATGGATTGACCACCGGAATGGCGCGCGAGTTCGCGCGCGATGGCATTACCGTCAATACCGTCGCGCCGTGCGCGGTGAACACGCCGCAAATGGTCGCCATAACGAAGCGCGATCCCGCGCTTGCGGCGAAGTTCGTCAGCGTCATACCCATGGGCCGGCCCGCCGAGATGGAGGAGGTCGCTTCCATGGTCAGTTACCTCGCATCCGCCGAAGCGTCGTTCGTGACCGGCCAGGTCATCAGCGTCAACGGCGGAAGCACGATGCTCTAGGCCAAAGCCGATGCCAGAAACTGTGGTGCTCTGTGGACTTGACGAGGTTGCGGAAGGTGAGATCAAGAAGGCCTCGCTCCCCGACGGCTCGCATGTCGCGCTATATCGCGTGGACGGTACGATCTATGCGACCGCCGACATGTGCACCCATGGCGAGGCGTCGCTGTCCGAGGAAGGCATTTTGACAGGAAAAATCGTGGAATGCACATTTCATTTCGGAACCTTCGACGTCACGACGGGGCAACCGACCGGCATGCCCTGTGAAATTCCACTGAAGACCTATCCGGTCAAGGTGATCGACCAACACGTCTGCATTGAGGTCTGATATGCCAGCTCGCGCCAGCAGGATTCCTTCGACGACACGCTCTACCCGGCATTCGGCCGAAGTGGCGCGTCGCCGCACCCAGGCCGAGCGCAGCGCGGAAACGCGGACGCGTATCCTGAAGGCGGCCGCGAACCTCATCCGCAAGCGCGGCTATGCGCGTTTCAGGACCGCCGAGGTCGCGGAGGAAGCCGGCTTGTCCAGAGGCGCACAGCTGCATCACTTCCCGACCAAGGATTCGCTGGTTGTAGCCACCCTTGAATATGTCTTCGAGCAGGCGCAGGCACTCAGCCGGCGTCGGGCTTCCGCCGTGAACAGGCCCCGCGATCTGATCGAAGCCGTGATCGAGGATGCGCGGGAGTTCTTCTTTAGTGAGCACTTCATGGTGGCGATCGATATCGTTCTTTCGACGTCGACCGATCAATCGGTGCGGAAACAGATTCTCGATATTTCGCGAAAGGCGCGCCGTCCCGTGGAGACAGCCTGGACGGGGGCCCTGGCGGCAAGCGGTGTGCCCGGCCAGCTTGCATCCGACATTGTCGCATTGACCCTCAGTCTTGTTCGCGGGATGGCTCTGCGAACATTGTGGGATAACGATCCGAAGTGGTTCGACGAGTTGTTCTCGCTCTGGCGTCAAATGATCAAGGTTTTCCTCAGCGATCGGAAACCCCGATCGAGGCCGGGTTAAGCAGGAGCCTGCGCAGATGAATTCCATCGACAATCCGCTGGTGACATCCGTGTGTTATGTCCGTCTTGCGATCGTGGAGTTGCATGCTGGGGCAAGGTTCGCATCGGATATTTTTGGATTGCAGCGCGTTGCCGGGCCTGATGATGAAATTGCGTTTCGCTCCGACCACCGGTTTCGAACCGTCAGCTTCAGCAACGATACGAACGCCGGCTCCAGCACCGGCGTCGAGGTCTGGAGCGAGACGGCGCTTGATCAGATCGAAAAGCTGCTGCGGGACCGCGATTTTGTCGTGACGCGCGCGACCCCTGATGCGTGCCGTCGTCGCTATGTTCGGGCGGCTTTGCTGGCTGAAGACGGCTCCGGCAACAACATCGATCTGGTGCTGCGTCCCACTCAAAGCGGCAGGCGCTATTTTCCGAGCCGCGACGCCGGCATTACCCGCTTGCATGGCGTCGGGTTAAGATCGACCAATCCCGGTCGGGATCTTGAATTCTGGAAAGCGCTGGGCGCCCAGGTGCGGGATTGGGTAGGTGATATCGCCTATCTGAAGATCGACAGTTTTCACCATCGGATTGCGCTTTATCCGGCGAAGCGGAACGGGCTGCTCTACGCCGCGTTCGAGGTCGAGACGCTCGATAGCATCATGCAGAACAGCTATTTCATGCAGGAGAGCCAGGTAAAGATCGTGCAGGGTCCCGGACGCGAACCTTGTTCGGAACAGATATTCCTGCATGTCGAAGGTCCCGATGGCGTCATTTTCTCCTACGTCAACGGCATGACGGAACCAGGCCCTCTACGTCGTCCCGCACGACAATTTCCGCTCGCGCCGGAATCGCTTTGCAGCTGGGGAAGCGAAAGCAAGGATGTCCCCGAGCTGAGTGCGGGCGGCATTTGAATCAACTTGGAGAAGCAGAATGATCAACCTCAGGGATGTGAGCTATGTACGGCTCGGCTCCCCCGATCTGGAGTCAGCAGAGACGTTCGCGACCAGCTGCCTTGGGTTGCAGGTTGCGGAGCGCGGCAAGAAGGCGCTGTATCTGAGATCGGACGACCGCTCGCATACGCTTTGCTACACGGAAGGCGATCCCGCCGATCAGACCGTCGGCTTTGAAATCGAAGATGAGGCGAGCCTGCAGCAGGCGGCAGCGACCCTTGAGAGCCTTGGTCATCATGTTGAAGTCGGCTCGGCCGAGGAGGCACAGAAACGCAAAGTGCGGGCGTTCATCGGGTTTCGCGACCCTAGCGGCAACCACATCGAACTGGTGGTGAGGCCCGAGCGGAATGGCCGGCGCTATTTCGCGGCGCGCGACGCAGGCATCACCGGATTCAGCCACATCGGTCTCAACTCCACCGATCCCCTACGTGATGAAGGATTTTGGACGCGAGTGTGCAACGCGCGCGTCAGCGACCGGATCGGCGATATTCCCCTTATGCGCGTCAACGCGATCCATCACACCATTGCGCTGGTGCGGGCGACGCATGCCGGCATCCAGCACGTCAATCATCAAGTGCAGACCAACGATGACGTGCTGCGCTCCTATTACTTTCTGAGCGAACGCCGCGTGCCGATCGTGTTTGGCCCTGGTCGCCATCCGACATCCGGGGCGCGATTTCTTTATTTCAAAGGCCCGGACGGAATGGTGTTTGAATATTCGGTCGGGGTCGACGAAGTCGCCGACGATGCCAACCATCAGCCGCGGCAGTTCGGGTTCGAACCGTCGAGCTTTTGCATGTGGGGCGCCAAGCCTGGCGGCATGGCGTTGCCAAGCGGTCATTGAACCAGCGAACACGTCAGCCGATGCGGCTATCCCCGAGCGTGGCAATCAGTTCCTCTGTTTAGTTCGGGCGAGCTACATCACCGGGCAGAACATTCTGATTGATGGCGGGGCCTATCCCGGCACCTTCTGAGCGCCCTTGCGTTCGGTCCACGAAGAGGATGAGGCGCTTGGAGCAAATCATGCCCGGGAAAGATGCGGCGCGGGAGTGATATGGCTGGATGATATTGGATCGCGGCCGGTAACGTGATAATCCCCGCTCCTGGAGCAGGCTGACGTTTGCGGGGAGTTCAATGGGATCGAAGGCGTTTGAAACGGTCATCACGGAGACCTCCGATTCCCTCGCCGGGCCATGGCGCCGGCCGCATCAGATGCTCAATGCCCAGATCTATGACTCTCACGCCTCGATTCACGACGATGCAACGGCGAAGAAACTGGGATTCCAGGGCGGGACGATCGAAGGGCCGACCCATTTCAGCCAATTTGCACCGCTGTGCGAGCATTTGTGGGGAAAAGCGTGGTTCGAGACCGGATGCATCTCGGCGCACTATCGCAATCCCTCCTTTGCAGGAGAAGAGGTGCAAGCCATTCTGGCAAAGCCTGAGCCGGGGGCCAAGCAGTGCAAAATCCAGATGGTGAAGCGCGATGGAACCGAGGTTCTGCGTGGCACCGCTTCTGTCGGCGATAAAGGTCCGGCGACTGCGCTCGATCAGCGCTTGACCGAACTGAAGCCGCTTGCCGATCCGGTGATCCTGCGCGATGTGAAGGTCGGAATGAAGACCGGCCGTCAGACCGTGCGAATGGGCTTCGATCAGAATATGGGCGAACTCTATCCGTTCTCGCTCAACGATAAACTCAAGGTCATCACCGAACCGAGTTCCTATTACCGGAGGGAGGAAGAATCCGGCAATCCCTGGGGACGATCGATCATTCCGATCGAGATGCTCAGCGTGCTGTTTCAATATCGATCAAGGGAGGATCAGTTGCCGATCAAGGGCCCGGCGGTCGGCCTGTTCGCCGATCAGGAAATCCGGTTGATCCGCGGGCCGTTATTCGTGGGGGAGGATTATGAAACTGAGCGGGAGGTCATCGCCCTGAGCGGAAGCCGCCGGACCGAAAGCCTTTGGGTTAGGACCACGGTATTTTCCAACAGCGATGTGCCGGTGGCAAAGATGCTGCTGAACCTTGCCAGCATCAAGGATTCGTACGCGCCATACGCCCAGGAGCACGGCCGGTTTTATGCTTAGAGCCTGGAGTCCCTTAGCCGTCCGCTATCGCCCGGGCGAAAGCACGCGCTGATTTCGTAACTCGGCGATCTGCTGATCGGAGTATCCGAGCAGGCCCGAAAGCACCTCGGCGCTATCCGCCCCAAGTTCGGATACGGCCGGGCCGGCTGCCGTCCGCGTCGTGAATTGAAATGGCGCGTTGGGCACCAGGAACTCTCCAGCCATATCGTGGACCTTTGAGAGGCTGCCCCTTTCGGCCAGCTGCGGATCCTTCATGGCCTCCGCAACGCTGAGGAACCTCGAGCAGGGGACGCTGGCCGCGTCCATGATGGACTCGCATTCAAGGCCGGTGCGTTTCTCGGTCCATTGTTCGATGACCGTCATGAGCTCGGCCCAGTGCCGTTCGCGCGCCTGATTTGTCGAGAACCGGGGATCGGCTTTCAGGTCCGGTCGTTGCAGCGCATCCGCCATCTGCTCAAAATTCTTTTGACTGATCGGGGCGATAATGACGTGACCGTCCGTGGTCTTCATGGGCGCGTATACCGGGCGTCGACGCCCGCTCGGGAACTGCGCCTCCTGGCATTCGAACACCATCAGGTTCAGCATCGAGTCCATTAGCGACAGGTCGACGGCCTGTCCCTGTCCGGTTCGTTCGCGATGCACAAGCGCGGCCTGGATGGCGCCGAACGCATAAGCGCCGGCGAGAATATCAGCGACGAATATGCCGGTCGAAGCCGGATGATCCTGTTGAACTTGGTAGCCGAGGTTTGCCGCATCATAGCCGCTGGCAGCATGAATGATCGGCGCGTAGGCGGCGCGCGTGGCGCCCGGACCTGACTGTCCATAGCCGGAAATCGAACAGTAGACGAGTTTGGGATTGTGCTTCGTCAGCGTGGCGTAGTCGAAGCCGAGTCTCGCCATAACGCCGGGACGAAAATTTTCAACGACGACGTCGGAAACCTTGGCAAGCTCGTGGATAATTCGTTTTGCGGCGTCGCTCTTGAGGTCGATCGCGACACTTTTCTTGCCGCAGTTGAGTGCGCCGAAATAAGTGCTGTGCCCCTCGCGCAACGGCGGCCGTCCGCGGATCAAATCGCCCTCAAGCCCCTCGATCTTGATGACCTCGGCGCCAAGATCGGCCATCAGACGCGCGCAGTGCGGGCCAGTGAGCATCGCGGTGAAATCGAGCACTCGGATACCCTGCAACGGGCCCGGCCGCGGATTGGGCGAGGGAACCGCCATGCTCAACTCGCAGCCTTTCGCTCGCGCAAGCGCGGGCTTCCGATCCGTTTGTGATAGTCGGCGTGCGTGGCGGCGCTGCTGACATAGGTCTCCAGATATTTGGTGAACGAGACGGCGCCGCCGCTCGCCCGGACATATTCCGCCAGATGTTCATCGTCGGCCTCGTAGAGGCCGCCGCTCGACGTCGGGTGAGCCCCGAAGGGCGCCTCGATCACATCGTGCACAAATGCCGAAGGCAATTTGGTCAGGTGATTGTCGCGCCGGATGACATCGGTGGACACGATGCGGTCGACCGAGACGATGACTTTCCTGGCCGCCTGCGCCATCAGCACATCGAAGAATACCGGTCCGAAATATTGCACATTGCCGAGTTCGTCGGCCTGCTGAGCATGAAGCAGCACGACATCGAGGTGAATGGCCGGCACCTTCAGCATGGCGCGCTCGCCGGGGGCGCGCGGAACTGGTTGGTAGGTCTCCGGATTGACGCGCGGCAGGTCCGTGCACATGTCGGGGATCAGGCCGTAAGGCAGATCGCATGCGGCAGCCCGCAGCCCGCCGGCGATGGCGGGGCCGTCAAGTTCGCGGATCTTGATCGTGCCGGACTCGGCGGCACGCCGGAAATGCGGCGCCAGCCCGAATTGCTCGAAGCTGATGAACACACATCCGGTCTCAGCGACGCAACCGGCACCAATCAGCATGTCGGGCGCGATGCTGCCGGGGGCGGGCACCAGGTGCAGGTTGCGTTTGTTACGGCGGATCAGTTCGCGTACCAGCGCCATCGGCTGTGAATTGAAAATCCAGCCGCCGATCCCGATCGTTGCGCCGTCCTCCACCCCGTCGAGCGCGTCGGACAGACTTTTGAGCTTGGACATCAGGCCTCCCTTCCCAGCAGATGGCGAGAGATCACGATGCGCTGGATCTGGTTGGTGCCTTCCCAGATCTGGTTGATCTTGGCGTCACGCATCATCCGCTCGACCGGATAATCCTTGAGATATCCGACGCCGCCGAAAATCTGCACCGCATCGGTCGTCACCTTCATGGCGACATCGCTGCCGAAACATTTGGCCATCGAGGCCATCATCGAAAGCTGGCTGAAATCGCCCATATCGACCTGCCGGGTGCATTCGAACAGCAACGCGCGGGCGGCCTCCAGCTGTATCGCCATATCCGCGATCATCCACTGCAGGCCCTGAAAGCTTGCAATCGGCTTGCCGAAGGCGTTGCGCTCCTTGGCATAGGCGATCGACGCGTCGAGCGCGCCCTGGCCGATACCGATCGCCGCCGCAGCGACCGTCGGACGGTTGAGATTGAGGATATGCATGCAGGCCTTGAAGCCCTGGCCTTCCTCGCCGAGCCGGTTCTCGGCCGGTACTCGCATATTTTCGAAGAACAGCTGGACGTTGGGAACGCCACCGAGACCCATTTTGCGTTCGTTGCGCCCGACCTTGAATCCGGGCGTCTTGGTGTCGACCAGAAACGCGCTGATGCCATCGACGCCGCGGCCCTCGGAGGTGCGCGCAAACAGCAACACCCAGTGCGCGACGCTGCCGAAGGTAATGAAGCACTTCTCCCCGTTGATGACATAGGATGAGCCGTCACGAACCGCCTTGGTCTTCATCGCCGCGACATCGGAGCCGCAATGCGGCTCGGACATGCAGACCGAGGTCAAGGTGCGTCCCTTGGCGACCTCGGGCAGAAATCGTTGGCGCTGTTCTTCGGTGCCGAAATGCAGCAGCGGCAGGATCATGCCGATCGAATTCTGGCCCGCCAGGATCGAACACGCCATCGAGACCTTGGCGATCTCGTGCTTGGCGAGGCAAAGCAGGGTAAGATTTCCCCCCGGGCCTCCGTAGAATTCCGGAACCCACTGCTGAAGCAGGCCCATATCGCCGAAGATCGGCACCAGCTCTTCGGGAAAGCGATCGGTCTCGTCGATCTCGGCGGCGATGGGGGCAACATGTCGTTCGACCATTCGCTTGATGTTGTCGACAAACGCGGTCTGCTCTTCGGTCAGATACATGAACGTTTCCCTTGGATTGTCGCGGTATTATTGGATTAGGCGCGCCGCTTCTCGCGCAGCACGCCGGTCGAGTCGACGTTTTCGCGCAGCACGCGCAGTTCTTCGGCCGATGGCATCGAGGTAATCGGAGGCGTCCCGTCGACCACAAGTTCAAAGCCGGTCTGCTTTTGAATCTGCTCGATCGTCACGCCGGGATGCAGCGACAGGATGCGCATTCGCTTGGATACCGGTTCGAAATCGAACACGCCGAATGGACTCAACACCAGCTTCGGTCCGCCCTCCGGCAAGCCGCGGTCGGTGCGCGATGTCCCGCCGTCGAGAAAGCCGGGGCCGTTGAGAAAATCAACGCGTTCGGGAAAGCTGCCGCGGTCGTGTCGCGCCATCACCACATAGAAGCGTCGCGCCAGCGCGGTGAGGGCGCTGATGCCGACCGTGCCGGGGCCGCGCAACCGCGGCTTGTCGTGCGGGCCGACGCAGACCGTGTTGATGTTGCCGAACCGGTCGACCTGAATGGCGCCGAGAATTGCGAAATCGAAGAAATGGATTTTCCAATCGATGAAATCAACCATTTGCGGAAGGTCCATCATCGCCTCGCTCCACGCGATATTCTCGGTGCGAGCGGTCGACCGGATCACCGGCTCGTTGCAATTGACCATGCCGCCGGGCCCTGACACCCACCACAGCGTCGGCGCCTGGCGGCAACGGGCGAGGTTGCAGGCCGCGACCTGAACGTCGCTGTTGGTTCCGACGATGGCCTTTTCGCCGTCGCGCAGATCGCGCGCGAGGATCACCGCCTGCAATTCAGCCATCGAGCAATCGGTATCGGCCATTCTGGTTTTCTTTGCCTGGTTGATTTGTTGGCTTAAGGGCTATTGGTCTGACCATACTAGGAGCAGCTCGGATGGAATGTCAAACGCGAGATTGCATGGCGCAGCATTCGGCAACGCATAACCTTCGCTGCGCGGCGAGCGGGTGATTGCGTGGCTTCGCTATAAATACGGGGGACAGTTCTACGGCGAGGTTTCTTCAGCCAGCGGCCGGACCGCCTTGTTGCCGGCGGCCGAGCGTTCGGCGCGCATCAGATGGCGGCGAAGACGCTGGAGATGCTCGGTCATTTCCCGCTTGGCCTCGTCCACCTGACCGGTTGCGATATACTCGACCAGCCGGCGTCGATGTGCGATCAGGTTTGGAAAAAATTCGATGTTCGATTGTTCGACCTGTTGCAGCACGATATCGGTCAAGGCTTCGATGATGACCTGCAGCACGGTGTTGTCGGTCGCCTGCGAGATCAAACGATAAAACTCCGCGCTGATCGCGACCCGCTCCGAGGCCCTTCCGGATACGGGAAGCATCGTCAGGCGATCGACATTTTTCTCCAGTGCAGCAACCGTCGTCGGCCTGATTCTTTCGCTGGCAAGCTGCATGGCTATTTGCATCACCAGCGTGCGGGCTTCGGTCAAGTTGTCGAGCGAGATGCGGCCAAGGTGGAACATGTCGCGGATCGATCGGGTAACAAGATCGGGATCGCCTTTCAGGATAAAGGCGCCGCCCCTTGCGCCCTTGTGCAGACCGACCACGCCGGCGATCTCGAGGCTGCGCAAGGCTTCGCGCACGGCCGCCCGGCTGACGCCGAGTTTCAAGGCGAGCTCGCGTTCCGGCGGCAGCTTGTCGCCTGGGCGCAACGAACCCGCGGCCATTTCGCGGCGAACCTGTTCGCAGATTTCCTCGAAGACGCGCTTGGTGCGGATCGGGGCAAATCTCGGTTGTGACCGGTCTGTCGCGACCGTATCGACCGTCGCGGGCCGCGGCGCGGTACGGCGCTTCTTTGCCCGAACCGGGGTCGCGGCAATCGTCGTCTTCCTGATCACGGTTTTGTCAGCCTCTCGAAACCCGCGGTTGATGCGGGCCTGTCAATCCTTACACCAACCGGATCGAAATGGACACCGGAACTGAACCTTCTTGACGAACCAAGGGCGAAATGCATCAATGGTCGGTCCAATGTGCCTCGATCCGCCTCCCGCGGGCGAGGCAGTCCGGTTAGGCCGGGCGGCCGGAAAAACGCCTGGAGCACCGCCGGCTCCGAAGCGGGCGCAACAACAACCAAGCGGTGGAGGAACGACGTCGTGGGGGGAGAAATGCTGCAGCAACGGCCCGAGGCGACGGCCTGATGGACCTGCTTCCGCTGCTCCCGCAGGCGCTCGCAGACGGGCTTCTGCTCGGTGGTGTCTATGCCATCGTCGCGGTTGGGCTGACGATGACGTTTGGCGTGCTGCGGATCGTCAATTTCGCGCATGGCGACTTTCTCGCCATCGGGCTGTACCTGACTTATCTCGGCGCGACGTTGCTCGGCCTCGACCCCTATCTGTCGCTGTTGCTGGTGCTGCCGCTCGTCACGCTGGCCGCCGCCTTTACCTATAAATTGCTGATCGCGCCGGTCATTCCGGCGCCCGAGCATAACCAGATCGTGGTGACGCTCGGGCTGTCGCTGATCCTGCAGAACGCCATGCTGGCGTTTTTCACCGCCGATCTTCATGCCATTCCCTCCGTCCTGTCCGGGAATGTCGTGCGTTTCGGCAATGTGTTCATTCAGACGGCGGCGCTGATCGCGGGTGCGGTGTCGATTGCGCTTTGCCTCGGGCTTTACTGGTTTCTGCGATCGACCGAGCCGGGCCGGCTGACCCGGGCGGCCGCGCAGGATCGCGATGCGGCGCTGCTGTGCGGGGTCAACGTCGAGCGGATGTACCTTCTCGCCTTCTGTATCGGCGTCGGATCGCTCGGTTTGGTGGCGCCGTTGATTGCGCCGTTCAACTACGTCAGCCCCAGTGTCGGTTCGAATTTTACCCTGACCGCGTTCATCGTCGTGGTGCTCGGGAGCATGGGCAATTTCGTCGGGGCGCTGATCGGGGGATTTATCGTCGGCATTGTCGAGGCGGTCGGCGGCCTGGTGACGGGCGGCTCAATCAATTTCATCATCACCTATGCCATTTTTATTCTGTTTCTGCTGTTCAAACCGGAGGGGCTTCTCGGAGGCCGCCGGCTATGAGAGCGATGCTGCTGCTCGGCCTCGCTGTCGCGCTGCTTGCCGGCGTTGCCCCGCTATTGTCCGATCTATGGGCAGCACGTCTTCATTCTCGTGGCGCTTTACGGTGCGATTGCGCTGGCCTGGAATATCCTGGGCGGAATGGCCGGTCAGATGTCCCTTGGGCATGCGTTGTTCGTCGGCGCCGGGGCTTACGTTTCCACCGCGCTTTATCTTGATTTTGCCGTTAGCCCCTGGATCGGCCTGGTCGTTGCCGTCATCATCGGCGGCGCGCTTGGCGCAGGGATGGGTTACACGGTTTTTCGCTGCAGATTGTCCGGCGTTTATTTCGCGCTGGTCACGCTTGCGGTGGCCGAGATGGCGTTGCACATCGTCAGCAACGTCGCGGTTCTCGGCGGCGCCAATGGGCTGGCGATTCCCTCCAGGCCCGATTTCGCGAATTTCCAGTTCAGTTCCAAGCTGGGATTTTGTTATGCGGCGCTCGGCGTTCTCGCCGTGGTGTCGGCCGTCAGTCTGGCCATTCATCGCTCACGCCTCGGCTATGTCCTGCTTGCGATCAGGGAGAACGAGCGTTCGGCGGCAGCGCTCGGCATCGATGTCGTGCAGGGAAAAGTCATCGCTGCGGCGATCAGCGGCGCGCTCGCGGCCCTGGTCGGGCCGGTCTACGCCAACTACGTGCTCTTCATTGATCCGGAATCTGTGCTGGGGGTGCCGCTCTCGATCGATGCGCTGCTGTTCGCCTTCATCGGCGGGCTCGGTTCGCTGTTCGGGCCGCTGCTGGGCGCGGTCGTGCTGGTGCCGCTGACCGAGCTGTTGCGCGGTTTGCTGGGAGGCAGGCTCGCCGGCATTCATCTGATTGTTTATGGCGTCATCCTAATTCTGGTGATGCGGCTCGCGCCCCGCGGCTTGTGGGGCTTGCTGTCGGATGCGATTGCGCGGAGGTCAAAATGAGCCCGCCGCTTCTGCAGGTGCGCGGCGTTTCGCGGTGGTTCGGCGGTTTGCGGGCCGTCGATGAGGTGTCCTTCGATCTAAACAGCGATGAAATCGTGGGCCTGATCGGGCCCAACGGCGCCGGCAAGACGACGCTTTTTGAGACCATCTCCGGCTTTATTCGCCCCACCAAAGGCACGGTTGCGTTCGACGGCCTGGATATTACGGGGCAACCGACCCATCGCCTGGCGCGGCTGGGCATCGGCCGCACCTTTCAGATCGTTCAGCCGTTTCGCGACGTCTCGGTGCTGGAGAATGTCATCGCTGGAGTGGTTGGTCCCGACCGGGGAAGCGCCAATCCCCGCGCCGAGGCGATGGCGGTTCTTAGCCGTGTCAAACTCGATAACCGAGCCATGGCGCTTGCGCGCAATTTGTCGCTTCCGGAAAAGAAGCGGCTGGAGATTGCGCGCGCGCTGGCGACCCGTCCGCGGCTGCTGTTGCTCGACGAGGTCATGGCTGGATTAACCCCCGCCGAAATCGACGAGATCATGGTGATCCTCGCCGATATCCGCCGCGGCGGGATTGCGCTGCTGATCGTCGAGCATGTCATGCGTGCGATCATGTTCTTGTCGGACCGTATCGTGGTGATGGCGAACGGGCGCAAGATCGCGGACGGGCTGCCGGCCGAGGTTGCCGCCGACCCATCCGTGATCGAGGCCTATCTCGGCAGGAGGCACCATGGCCCTGCTTGATGTTGTTGGCCTGTGCGCCGGTTACGGCGACGTGCCCGTTTTGCGCGGCGTCGATCTGTCGATTGCCGCCGGCAGCATCACCGCGCTGATCGGCGCCAATGGCGCCGGCAAGACCACGCTTTTGCGCACGATATCCGGGATCATTCCCGCCGAGGCCGGAACGATACATTACGACGGACAGGATATCGTCGGGATGCCGCCGCAGGATATCGTCAGGGCAGGGCTCGTCCAGGTTCCGGAGGGCCGGCGGCTGTTTTCGGACATGACCGTGCTCGAGAACCTGCTGGTCGGTTCGTCATCGCCGGCAGCACGCCTGAAACGTGACGAGAATCTCGCTGTCGTGCTTGAGCTGTTCCCAAAAGTGCGCGATCGGCAGGCCCAACTCGCGCGCACGCTTTCCGGTGGCGAGCAGCAGATGGTGGCGATCGCCCGCGCACTGATGGCCTCGCCGCGGCTGTTGCTTCTCGACGAAACCAGCCTTGGTCTCGCGCCGATTGTTGTCGATGAGATTTTCGTCGCCGTGCGCGGTCTGGCGGCGCAGGGCCTGACCATTCTGGTGGTGGAGCAGAATACCGCGCTGGCGCTCGAAGTTGCCGACCACGGCTATGTGCTCGAGCAGGGCCGTTTCGCGATGCAGGGCGCCGCTTCCAGCCTGGCGTCAGATCCGCGGGTCAAACAGGCTTATCTCGGAATTTGACGCTTAACAAAAAAGTCAGGAGACGCAGATGAAACGCATGGTGGTCTTTCTTCTTTCGACGGTGGTGCTGCTGTCGGCGGTCAATGCGCGCGCCGCCGAGACGGTAAAGATCGGCGCAGTTTATGCCTTGACTGGGCCTGGCGCGGTGGCTGGCGGCGACGGCATGCGAGGCACAGAGCTCGCCATCTCACAGCTCAACGCCGCTGGCGGACTCAGAAATCACGACGGCGCCCAGATCGAACTGGTCAAGGGGGATTCGCAAAGCAAACCGATCAATGCCGTTGGCGAAGCCGAGCGTTTGATCAATCAGGACAAGGTCGTGCTGCTGATGGGCGCGGGAACATCCAATGAGACCGTGCCGCTCTCGCAAGTCTCGGAGAAATACGGCACTCCACATGTCAATGCGATTCCGCAGCAGGAAGCGCTGACCAATGGCAGTCTGAAATGGACTTGGTCGACGACGTTGATCGACAGCGACTATGTCACCGGCATTTTGCGTGCGCTTGAAATGGTCCATCAGGCCGATCCGAAACTGACCAGGATCGCCGTGCTCTGCCCTGACAATGATTACGGCATTGAGATGAGCAAGCAGCTCAAGCTCGAACTGGCCAAGCGCAGCGATTTCAAGGTGACGGCATTCATCGACTATGGCTTCCAGGCGCAAGATCTGTTGCAGCCGGTCCTGAAGTTGAAGGCGTCCCAGCCTGACATCGTGATTCAGGTTGGATATTTTCACGCGGGCATACTGGCCTCAAAGGCTTACCAACAGCTCGATTTTCACCCGGTGGTGATCGGTACCGGCGGCATGTCGGGCGATCCGAAGCTGCGGCCGGAGATCGGCAATCTGGTGTCCTGGCAATTTGCCGTGACACCGTTCTCTGCTGATCTTCCGGCGGCGCAGAAGGTCGGTGAGGCCTTCGAGAAGAAATTCCAGCAACCGCTGACGTTGAACTCGGCGCTCGGCTATTTCGGCACCATGGTTACGATCAAGGCGCTAGATGCGGCAAAGAGTTTCAAGCCGGAGGATATTGCGGATGCGCTTCGGAAAATAAAGATCGGCAAGGACGAGATGATCACCTCGTCGGATTATCTTGAGTTCAACGAGAATGGCCGCAACAAGGGGCGCGATACCACACTGACGCAGTTCCAGGGTGACCGGCTCGTGACGGTCTGGCCGCCGGAAAAAGCCACCGCGAAACCCGTTATCAAGGGCTTCAATACGCCTTGATCGGCCACAATCACGCAATGCGAGTTCAGGAATAATGACAAACTCAACGCGGTCGCTTTACAGCGCGGCCGACCTCACACGCCTCATCAATCCCGGGGTTGTCGCGGTCGTCGGCGCATCGGAAACGCGAGGGTCGTTTGGCGAGCGTACCCTGTCCAACATGTCGGGGTTCAGCGGCAAGGTTTTCGCGATCAATCCGAAATACCAGACCTTGCTGGGCCGCCCTTGTGTGCCGTCGCTGGCCGATATGCCGGAAAGCCCGGATTGCGTGGTGCTGTGCGTTGCGCGGCCAATGGTCGAGGGCATGATCGAGGGCGCCGCCGCGGTCAAGGCAGGCGGGGTTATTGTGTATGCTTCCGGTTTTGCCGAGACCGCCAAGCCGGATCGGGTCGAGGCGCAGCAACGCGTGGTGGAGCTTGCGCATCGCACCGGCGTCCGCGTGGTCGGACCGAACTGCGTTGGCCTTGCCAATACGCGTTCGGGCGCCGGGTTGAACTTCATGCCGGATTATGCCGGCATGGGCCACAAGCGGGGCCCGATCGGGATCGTCTCGCAGAGCGGGGCGCTGGGTTACACCGTGTTGCAGGGCATGGAGCGCGGGATCGGGTTCTCGCATTATCTCGCGGCGGGAAATTCCTGTGACGTCGATGTCTGTGATTTCATCTCCTATCTTGCCGAGGATGACGACACCAAAGCCATCGTTTGCCTGCTGGAAGGGGTAAAGAGCGGTGGGCGTTTCCTGACCGCCGCGCGAAAGGCGCGCGATGCCGGCAAGGCGTTGATCGTCTACAAGACAGGCAACAGCGAGACCAGCAGCAAGGCGGCGATGTCGCACACCGGAACGATGGTCGGATCGGCCGTCGCCTATCAGACGGCCATCGCGGATACCGGCGCCATCGCGATCGACGATCTGGAAGCCGTGCTGGAAACAGCGGTATTCTTCGCCAAGACCAAGGCGCCCTCCAACGGCAGAGGCGTCGGAATACTCTCGACATCGGGCGGCGCCGCGGTGATCTGCGCCGACAAGGCCGAACAGCATGGCGTGCTGCTGCCGGCGCTCGAGGCCAGGACCGCGAGCGCGCTGAAGGAGGTCGTTCCGGATTTTGGCTCCGTGGCCAATCCTTCCGATCTGACCGCCGAGGTGCTGAAGACATCGGAGACGTTCGGATTTTGCCTTGATGCGTTCTTAAACGATTCGGGTTTCAGCGCGCTGGTGATGCCGATGATCTTCGCGCACAGCTCGTCGAGCGGCGCCCGGGCGCCAACGATTGTCGAGGCGGCTGCCTGCACCGATCGGCCGCTGGCCGTGGTGTGGATGAACGAGTGGTATCAGGGACCGGGCAGCGGACTTCTCGATGCCGATCCCAAGGTCTGCATGTTTCGTTCGGCGGATCGCTGCTTTGCGACGTTGCGCGCATGGCTCGACTGGCATGAGTATCGCGGCCGCCAAGCGGACGCGGAGCGCCGATCGGCCGTTTCCGCAGAGGCAGCGGCGCGCGCAATCCTTCCCGATGCGAAACGACGCGGGACGACCTTATCGGAGACGAAGTCGAAGCGGGTACTCGCATGCTATGGCATCGCGACCCCGAAGGAGATTCTGGCGCGAGATCCCGAAGCAGCAGCTTCCGCCTCACGCCAGATTGGCGGCCCGGTAGCGATCAAGGTCGTCTCACCGGATATCCTGCACAAGACCGAGGCCGGTGGTGTCAGGTTGGGGCTGTCGACGCCGGAGGATGTCCGCAAGGCCGCGGAGGATATTCAGGCGTCGGCGTTGCGCTACGCACCGCAGGCCAGGATCGACGGCATCAGCGTACAGCAGATGGTGCCGCCCGGCGTCGAGATCGTTCTCGGCGTCAAGAACGATCGTCAATTCGGTCCCCTGATAGCGGCGGGACTTGGCGGCATCATGGTCGAACTGCTTGGCGACACCGCCGTGCGGCTTGCTCCGGTCAATGACCAGACTGCGCGCACGATGCTGGCGTCGCTGAAAGGCCATGCGCTGTTGACGGGGTTTCGCGGCACGCCCGGCGCGGATATCGACGGGCTGGTCGATACCATCTGCCGGCTCTCCGAACTCGCACACGACTTGAGAGACATTGTCGATCAGATCGACATCAATCCCGTGATCGCCGGCGCCCGTGGGGTCATGGCTGCCGACGCCCTGATCGTATGTCGCTGATGACGCATTCGGTAATTTACAGCGGGTGGTGCGATGATAACAAGCGTCGCACGCAAAACCGGAAAGTTCAGAGATCGAGCGTCAACACCGGTGATTTCGACCCGGAACAGCAGATCATGATCTTGCTGTTTTCCGCTTTTTCCTCGTCGCTGAGGAATGAGTTGCGATGATCGGGGAGGCCATCGATCACTCTGGTTTCACAGGTGCCGCAGACCCCTTCGGTGCAGGAGAAAGACACGTTGACCCCGGCGTCGAGCAGCACGTCGAGAATGGTCTCGCCCGGTGGTACCGCAATGGTGCGCCCGCTGCGGTGTAGTTGAACATCAAAGCCACCGACCTCAGTCGTCATCGGATTTTCCGTCACCATGCGTGTTCCGTTGCGGGATGCGAGCTATAGCGCGTAGCCGAAATCGGCCCCGAGCCTGGCGGTCATGTGCGGCCGGCCGAAATCGACCCACGAGGTGCTTTCGGGCAACGTGAGCGAAACCGCGCGAACCATGAAAGTATCAGGATTGGTCACGCCGCTTGGCTTGATGCCGCGATCGCGATAAGCGCTGACGGCTTCCAGCAGAAGCCGTCGGGTCATCGCGATACCGGTATCGCTGGAACCCAGATGCTCCTTGGTTCGGTCGAAGATCGGTCGAATTCCGCTTTGGCAGGCGCCGTCCTGCACCCAAAGTCCCGGCAGGCCCGAAAACCAGGTGTCGACCTGACTTTGGTAGTCGAATTCGAATCCGGTCTCGCGTGTGAACCGGGTCCAGTAGTCGGCGTAAGGCACGGTGGCGTTCCGCTTCACGAAGGCGTGGCGGCTCGGATGGCCGGTTTCCCGACCCTGGTGACCTTCCTCGAACAATTCACGGGTGCGGGCGGGAAGTGGTTCGGAGGGATGATACGAAAAGAAGATGCAGAGCGTATGATCGTCGTCCATCGGCACCCATGCGTGACCGCTCAGATCGGGAAATTTCGATTGCGGGGGCACCAGCGAATAGAATGGCATCATGAACTGGTTGACGCGCCAATATAGTTTCTGATCGTCGAGACGCCGCTTCGCCGCGATGCTCATCCCGAAATCCTGCCGGACGCATTCGAAGGTTGGCCGCAGGTCGCGCTTCGCCAGCCAGTCGTTGATCTGGCCCTTGGAGTCGATCCGGCCGTGCAGAATGGGCGCATGCGCGGAATCGATCTCGCCTTCGAGCGCCTGCAGCCAGTTGCATTCCTGCACCCGGATGGAGACTTGCACATTTTCCGCCGGTACGAGATTCCATTCGACGTTCGGCAATGGCGGCAGATCGGCGGTCTCGGGACCCATATAGGCCCAGACCATGCCGTTCCGTTCCCTGCAGGGATAGGCAGTGATTTTGACCTTGTCCTTGAACCGGCTTTTGAGCGGTTCGGCTGGCATATCGATCACCGCGCCGGTCACGTCGTACTTCCAGCCGTGATAAACACAGCGCAAACCGCAATCCTCATTGCGGCCGAACATCATCGGCGCGCCGCGGTGCGCGCACGCATTGGCCACCAGGCCCACGCGCTGCTGTAAGTCGCGGAACGCGACCAGATCTTCGCCCAGCAACATCACGCGCTTCGGCTGACCATCCGCAACCAGGTCCTTGGAAAAGAAAAATGGAATCCAGAACAGCCGAAACATCGATCCCATCGGCGTATCGGGACCCACCCGGACCAGCGTTTCATTGTCTTGGTGCGAGAGCATTGGCGTTCCTTTCGAGCTTTCAGGCCATGCAGCAGATACTGTCAGTCGTTCGCGTCCAACGTGCTGGCGGCATCGCGGTCGATGAGGGCAATGATGTCGTCCGAAAGCCCCGCCTGTCCTGCGACCCAGGCCGGATCGCAATTCTGCAGCGGCGGGCGCGGGACCGGAGGAAGATGTCCCTTACGGACCATGCCGATGATCATTTCAATCCGCATCCGCTCAAGCAGCTGCAATGCGTCCTCGACAACAAGGGACTGGGCGGTGCAGCCGGGTAGCTCCGGATAGGTGACGCGTCTGATCCACGATCCGGGGGCCACCTCAACGGTTTCCGCTTCCAGAAGATACGGCACGCTCAGGTACTCTCGCAGTCGCAAATAATCCTCCCGGCCTCGCGCGCGGTCACGTTTGAACGCGAGATTTACTACGTATACGTAATAACATTTTGACGCTCATGCAAGGCACATGTGCTGCGCCGGAAGCATGACTGCTGCCGGTTGTGAGATTAAGTTCCCGTGCGGCGGTTCAGCGGGCGGGGGCGTCGTCAGCGCTTATGGCCGGATCCGGCTCCGCAACGAGTTTCATGCATCGCATGAAGTGAGCCCGGTCCTCGACCGGCAGCGGCGCGAGCAGGGCGGCTTGCAACTGAGCGGCGCCTGCGACGATCCTGAGCAGCGCCTTCCGGCCGGCCGGCGCCAGCAAAACCTCGGCCGAGCGCCGGTCCTGGCCGTTATCGCGTTTGGCGATCAAGGAACGAGCCGCCATACGGTTGATCATCTCGCCGAGCGTGCTCCGATCGACCCGGATATGTCTCGCCAGATCCGTGAGGGTCAAGGTGCCCTGCTGATGCAGGGTCAGGAGCACGCCAAACTGCCTCGGCGTGATGTCATCTTGCGCGGTCAATTGCTCATAGAGCACGTTGACGCGCGTATCGAGCAGACGCACCAGAAAGCCGAGGCCCTTATCGAGCTTGAGTGTGCGGGCGATTTCTTCGGATGATTTCGGTTCTGTCACAGGGCGCGTATCCATTTTTGGTGACCAGGTCTTCACGGGGTTCCCCGAATCCGTCGCCTTTGTGTTGTCTCTATATCGCACGGCCTTTGTATAGCAGCGGTCGCTCGACGCGCCGCACTGATGCGGGACCCGGCGCTTTGTCGGCCGCGGCGGCGTTCAGACCGAAATGGTATTTTAGTAGTCCTTCAGCCAGCATTTATATGCAACATAATGCATTATTCGCGGTTTCGTCTGTAGACACTCTCCGCGAACTATGCATTATTATGCATATTCTCAACAAGAAATCCCAAGAGGTGGACGATGGCCGGTGAAGATCGCGTTCTTGCTGGCGGTGCCAGGTACATCGATTTCCAGACCGATCCGTCGCGGTATCGCCATTGGAAGCTCGGCGTCGAAGGCGACGTCGCAACGCTGACCATGGATGTCGATGAGAATGGCGGGCTATTCGAAGGCTATCAGCTCAAGCTGAATTCCTATGATCTCGGCGTGGACATCGAACTGGCCGATGCGGTGCAGCGGTTGCGCTTCGAGCATCCTGGCGTCAAGGTCGTGCTGCTGCGCTCGGGCAAGAACCGGGTGTTCTGTGCCGGCGCCAATATCCGGATGCTGGCGGGTGCGACCCACGCCCATAAAGTGAACTTCTGCAAATTCACCAACGAAACCCGCAACGGCCTGGAAGATTCCAGCGAGAATTCCGGGCAGCGCTTCGTCACCGTCATTAATGGCACCGCGGCCGGCGGCGGTTATGAACTGGCGCTGGCGACCGATCACATTATCCTCGCCGATGATGGCTCGGCGGCGGTGGCGCTGCCGGAAGTGCCGCTGCTGGCGGTGCTGCCGGGCACCGGCGGGCTGACCCGCGTGGTCGACAAGCGCAAGGTACGCCGCGATCATGCCGATTATTTCTGCACCATCGAGGAGGGCATCAAGGGCAAGCGCGCGGTGCAGTGGCGCCTGGTCGATGAAATCGTGCCGAACAGCAAGCTGGAGGCCAAGGTCGCCGAGCGCAGCAAGGAGTTCGCCGCTGCCTCGAAGCGCAACGGTATCGGCAAAGGCATCTCGCTCAGTCCCCTGACGCGCAGTTTCGACGACAGCGGCATTCGCTACGGATTTGTCAGCGTCGACATCAATCGCGCCGAGCGCATCGCCACCATCTCGATCAAGGCGCCTGATGCTACTCCGCCTGCCGATATCGACGGCATGATCGGGCAGGGGGCCAGCTTCTGGTCGCTGCAGGTGGCGCGCGAACTCGATGACGCCATCCTGCATCTGCGTATCAACGAACTCGAAATCGCGATGCTGGTGTTCAAGTCGCACGGCGATCGCGCCCAGGTGCTTGCTTATGATGCTTTTCTGGAGGCCAACAAGGCGCACTGGCTGGTCAACGAGATCAGGCAATACTGGAAGCGGGTGCTCAAGCGCATCGACGTCACCTCGCGCACGCTGGTGACGCTGGTCGAGCCGGGCTCTTGTTTCGTGGGCACGCTGGCGGAACTGGTGTTTGCCGCCGACCGCTCCTACATGCTGATCGGCCAGAAGCAGGGCGACAACCGCGCGCCCCCGACGATCGAGTTGAGCGCCGCGAATTTCGGGCCGTACCCGATGAGCCACGGCCTGACGCGGCTGCAATCGCGCTTTCAGGCCGATGCTGCCGACCTGGAACGCGCGCAGGCCAGGATCGGCGAGGCGCTTGATGCCAGTGAAGCCGAAGAGCTCGGCCTCGTCACCTTTGCGCTCGATGACATCGACTGGGATGACGAGATCAGGGTGTTCTTTGAGGAACGCGCCAGCTTTTCTCCCGACAGCCTTACCGGCCTCGAAGCCAATTTGCGCTTCGTCGGGCCTGAGACCATGGAATTGAAAATATTCTCGCGGCTGACGGCGTGGCAGAACTGGATCTTCCAGCGTCCCAACGCGGTCGGCGAGGACGGCGCACTGCGGCGCTACGGCACCGGCCAGAAGGCGCAGTTCGACATGACGCGAGTGTAGGAGCGAATGGCGAGTAGCGAATAGCTGTTCTTTCTTTCGTATTCGCTATCCATTCGCAACACAAGATCGCCCAACACGGGAGACCAAAGCCATGAACATCATGAACGTCGACTACTCCACCAAGATTCCCAACAACGTGAATCTCACCGAGGATAGGCAGGTGCTCAAGGCACTGGAAGGCTGGCATCCCGGCTATCTAGACTGGTGGAACGACATGGGGCCGGAAGGCTTCCAGGAATCGCTGGTCTATCTGCGCACCGCCGTGAGCGTCGATCCGAAGGGCTGGGCCAAATTCGACTACGTCCGCATGCCGGAATATCGCTGGGGCGTGCTGCTGGCGCCGCAGGACGAGGCGCGCAAGGTGAATTTCGGCCAGCATCTCGGCGAGAAAGCGTGGCAGGAAGTACCGGGCGAGTATCGCGCCATGTTGCGCCGCCTTGTTGTGGTGCAAGGCGACACCGAGCCTGCGTCGGTCGAACAGCAGCGCCATCTCGGCAAGACCGCGCCCTCGCTCTACGACATGCGCAACCTGTTTCAGGTCAATGTCGAGGAGGGCCGCCATCTCTGGGCCATGGTCTATTTGTTGCAGAAATATTTCGGCCGTGACGGCCGCGAGGAGGCCGACGATCTGCTGCGCCGCCGTTCGGGTGATGCCGATAGCCCGCGCATGCTGGGCGCCTTCAACGAGGCGACGCCGGACTGGCTGTCGTTTTTCATGTTCACCTTCTTTACCGACCGCGATGGCAAGATGCAGCTTGAGAGCCTGGCGCAGTCCGGTTTCGATCCGCTGTCGCGTACCTGCCGCTTCATGCTGACCGAAGAGGCACATCACATGTTTGTCGGCGAGACCGGTGTCGGTCGCGTGCTCCAGCGCACCTGCGACGCCATGAAGGAAGCAGGCATCGACGACCCGTATGCGATCGAGAAGGTGCGCGCACTCGGCGTGATCGATCTGCCAACCCTGCAGAAGAAAATGAATCTGCATTACTCGTTGTCGCTCGATCTGTTCGGTTCTGAAGTTTCCACCAACGCTGCGAATTTCTACAATTCCGGCTTGAAGGGCCGCTTCCAGGAAACCAAGATCGACGACGATCATCGCCTGACCAACGACATCTACAAGGTATTGAAGCTGGTGGACGGCAAGATCGTGCTGGTCGATGAGCCCGCCTTGACAGCGTTGAACATGCGCCTGCGTGACGACTACACGCTTGACTGCGAAAAGGGCGTCGAGCGCTGGAACAAGATCATCGAAAAAACCGGGGTGAAATTCCGTCTTGAACTGCCGCATACCGCATTCCACCGCCAGATCGGTGAATTCAGGGACGTCGACGCGACGCCCAAGGGTGTCATCGTCAGCGCCGCCGAATGGGCGAAGGTGAAGAGCGATTGTCTGCCCTCGACCGACGACGGCGACTTCATCTCCTCGCTGATGGCGCCGGTCAGCGAGCCTGGGAAGTTCGCGAACTGGATCGCGCCGCCGAAAATGGGCATCGACAACAAGCCTGGCGATTTCGAATACGTCAAGATCGAAGCGGCGTGATCGCATCGGGTTAAAACGACATGAATGCGCCGACCCAGGAGTTGATCAAACAGCATCTCATCGATCCCGAGATATGCATTCGCTGCAATACCTGCGAAGAAACATGTCCGGTCGATGCGGTGACGCATGACGGCAACAACTATGTCGTTGACGCCAGCATCTGCAATCACTGCATGGATTGCATTTCGCCCTGTCCCACCGGGTCGATCGACAATTGGCGCGTGGTCGCGAGACCTTATTCGCTCGATGAGCAGTTTTCCTGGAACGACCTGCCGGCCCAGGACGAAACCATCGCCGATGCGGGCGGCGGCGTCGCCGTCGAGGCGCTGGAGGACGATGTCAGCAAACTGTTGGAAGAAGCGCGCAAGGGGCTGGGCGGCAAGCCGGTGGCACCGCATTCCGCCAGCAAGCCGATTGTCAATCTCTACAATCGCGGCAAACCGGCGACCGCGACCGTAACCGGAAACTATCGGCTGACCGACGCGGCGTCGGACTCCGATGTTCGGCATATCATACTCGATTTCGGCCAGCTGCCGTTTCCGGTTCTGGAAGGCCAGAGCATTGGCATCACCGTGCCTGGCGTCGATGCCAGCGGCAAGCCGCACCATCCGCGGCTTTATTCCGTAGCCAGCTCCCGCGATGGCGAGAAGCGCAATGCCAACAATCTGGCCCTGACAGTGAAGCGCGAAGGCAAGGGGCTTTGCTCGAATTATCTCTGCGATCTTCCGCGCGGCGCCAAGCTCGAAGTCACCGGTCCGTTCGGCGCGACATTCCTGATGCCGGATGACCCGGCGGCCAATATCATCATGATCTGCACCGGAACCGGCTCCGCGCCGTTTCGCGGCTTCACCGAGCGCCGTCGCCGCGCGATGCCGGATGCCGCGGGAAGGCTGCTGCTGTTTTTTGGTGCGCGCCGGCCCGAAGACTTGCCGTATTTCGGTCCACTGCAAAAGGTGCCGGAGAAATTGCTCGGAAAATACTTCTGCTATTCCCGGGTCCCCAATGAACCCCGCATCTATGTGCAGGACCGCATCCGCAACGAAGGCCGGCAGATAGCGCAACTGCTCGGCGACTCCAAAACGCATGTCTATATCTGCGGGCTGAAAGGCATGGAAGGCGGCGTCGATGAAGCCTTTGCCGATGCCTGCCGTGCCGCCTCGCTCGACTGGACATCGCTCAAGCCGGCTATGCGCGAGAGCGGGCGCTATCACGTCGAGACGTATTAAATCTCACCGCTCGGCTCTGCAAGAATAGCGATCGCCGCAAAACGAAGTGGTTGTAACGCATGGTGCGAACGCACCTGTCGCGCCGCTACTGCATGGCTTTTCCGGCCGCGGTCTTGGCGTTGGCCTCGTCATTTCGCAACGGCGTCATCCAGGATCTAATCGACGGGCACAGGAGTAAGATCGGCGTCCCAATGGATACCCTTGGGGTAAGATTTTAGCCCCGGACTATCGAGCATTGTTTCCTCCGGGATGGTTAAGTCTTGCCGACTCTGTTCGATATTCGAAATTATTAGGCCGAACCGGCGCCGGGGCGCCGTGCCAGAACGGCATCTCTGCCAAGCTTGGGCCGGTCGGCGCGCATAGGCAAGAGCGAAAGGCCCGGCAGCTGTGACCGATTCGATGCGAGTTGAGGGCATCTTCGTTTGCCTTCACGATCGCCTCAATGTAAGTCGCGCATGCCGTCGGCTAACATCGCCCTCTTGGCCCGGCCGATGATCAGGAGACCAAAATGAAAATCGAGGAGCTTTTCTCTGTGCGCGGCAAGGTCGCGGTCGTCACCGGTGGCAGTCGTGGTCTCGGCGAGATGATCGCCCGAGCTTACGTCGAAAATGGCGTGAAGGTTTACATCACGGCACGCCGCGCCGAGGCGTGCGAGCAGCTGGCCAGCGAATTGTCGCAGATCGGCGAATGCATTGCCATTCCCGCCGACCTTTCGCGGATGGAGGAGATCGACCGCTTCGCCAGCGAGATTCAGAAGCGGGAGACGCGGCTGGACATTCTCGTCAACAATGCCGGCGCCAGTTGGGGTGCCAACTTCCACGAGTTCCCGGAAAACGGCTGGGACAAGGTCATGGACCTGAACGTCAAATCGGTTTTCTTCCTGACCCAGCGCCTGCTCCCTCTGCTGGAGGCGGCGGGGTCCGCGGAATCCTACGCGCGGGTGATCAATATCGGGTCGATCGAAGGCATCAGGACCTCTCATCTCGAGACCTATTCGTATGCGGCGTCGAAGGCCGGGGTGAACCACCTGACGCGCATCATGGCGAAGTTTCTGGCGCCCAAGCATATCGCGGTCAATGCGATTGCGCCAGGCTACTTCCCGTCCAAGATGACTGCCGCGATCGACGAGAAGGGCTCCAGTGCGGTGGTCGAAGATGCGCCGATGAAGCGGATGGGAAATCCCGACGATCTGGCAGGCATTGCGATCTATCTCGCATCGAAGGCGAGCGCCTTTGTTTGCGGTGCCGTGATTCCTGTCGATGGAGGGCTTGCGACGACGGCTTGAGGTCACGCCGCATGGGCCTGGATTTGATTTGCGGTGGGTAGCGGATTTCCGTTACGCTTTGAGACGTTTGCTCGCCGGCGCGGCGTCGGCAAACCTGTTTCAGGCGTGGGTCCGCAGGCTGCGATCCGAGAAAGCGGTTGCGAGCTTGCAGGGAGGTTCAACGTGGCTCTTTCGACCGGCAATTCCGCTTTCTGCGTCGTGGTTGCACTGGCCGCGTTCCTGGCGCAGCCGGCCTTCGCGCTTGATCCGCGCTATCCGGACTGGCCTTGCCAGCAGTTGAAAGTGCCGGGGATTTCGATCGCAAGTGTCTGGACAGGCCTGTCGATCGAGGGTCTTGACAAGACGGAACCCACCGACCCCAAGCTGGCAGAGCTGGTCTCACGTCTGGCCGCCCGCCGCACCCCGATGGAGGACGCGCGAAAACTGATCGCGGACTTTGTCGTCGGAACCAACGGTGAAAAACAGCAAAAGGCAAAATCGCTTTTCGCGGCGTTGTATTCCAGGCTCAACGCGCAGCGCGACGAGGTGATGAACGGGATCGAGCGCTTCTCTCGCAAGCAGAAGGCCATGGCCGAGCAAATACGCGGTGAAACCCAGCAGATGCGGGAACTGCAGGACAAGCCGAATGCCGATCAAACGCAAAGCGATGAACTTGCCAATCGCCTTTCGTGGCAGACGCGCATTTTCGAGGATCGGCGGAAATCGACCTCATACGTATGCGATGTGCCGGTTCTGATCGAGAAGCGGTTGTTTGATTTGGGGAGCGCGATCCAGGACGTCTTGAACGCCGACGCGCCGGCGAAATAGAGATTCCTCGAACGGCTCGCTAGCCGGGACCCTCGGCTATTCGCCTGGACGCGGTTCTGGCATGGTCTCTTCCAAGGGAAGGCCGGCGCCGCTCCAGCCATCGGTGCCCTCGCGATACCAGGCGACATTCGAATAGCCGAGAGAGAGGGCACGCTTGGCTGCGTTCCACGACATCCAGCAATCCGCCAGACAATATAAAACGAGGATTCTGGCGTGATCGCCATGGGTTGCCTTCTCCAGCCCTTTGGCGAAATAGCCGGCCATGCTGGGCGCGAGTTCGCCATATCCGGTGTCAGGCAGCCAGATGCTGCCGGGGATATCGGCTCGTGGTTTGTCGTGCCAAAGGGTTCCCTCGGGCAGGTTCCGCGGCCGTGGAGCTCTCGGCAGCACATCGACAAACGAAGCCGATTGACTGCGCCAGATCGTTTCTGCCTCGTCCGTCCCGACGACCTTGACGCCACGCAATGTAGCCGGCGTCGGCGCTCGATAATTTTCGAGGCGATAGCCATCCGGCTCCGGCACCTCGGCCGCCCCAGCCTCGGCGACGGTCGCGACGATCAAGACGAATGCACAACGGATGGCGGTCCCGATCATGGCCGCTTCGAAACCGTCTCGGCGGTGATCGGCATGTTGGTCTCGTCGAGGATCGGGATGTTGTAGCTGATCAGAAGCTTGTTGATCTCGGTCTGGTTTTCCATGATGAGCCGGTTGAGCGTACGCTTCCACTCCTGGTCCGCAGCACGCACCGCCATGCCGATACGATAGGTCATTTGCGGGCCGGTCGTTTCCTTGATCAGCGGCACGACGACCAGGGGTGGGGTGGCCTGGCTGGCGTAATAGCCCGCCATCGGACCCCATAATATGCCGCAATCAATATCGCCCTTGGCGAGATCGTCCATCATCGCCTGCGCCGAGGAATCCGCGCGGGTGTCGATGAAAAGCGGGTAGGACTTGGCATGCGCCAAAAGGCCGTTGATTGCCATGTTCGTGCTCGGCGGCGTCTTTGCGACAATTCCAATCCGCTTGTCTTTCAGCTTCGGATCGCTGATCGCGGTGACATCCTCAAGACCGCTGCCACGCTTGACGACCAGCGCATAGGTCGTCCGGTAATATGGGATAGTCACTTGCGCTTGATCGTCGCCTTGGGGAAATCCCATGATGATGTCGCACCGGAACGAGCCGAGCGTCATCCGGACAAAACCGGTTGCCTGCGGGAAGTAGGTGTAGCTGAGTTTCTTGCCGAGCTTGGCGGCGAACAATTCGGCGAGCTTGTTTTCAAATCCTTCGCCCTTTTCGTTGGAGAACGGCAGGTTGCGCGGATCGCCACAAGCGCGGAAGACGTTGGGATCGACAAGCTCGAGCGAACCGGCTTCGCTGTTGGCCTGGGCCCTGGCTGCGACCGGTTGCAAGGCGACAAACCCGAAGGCCAGAACGCCTGCCAGGGTTGGCATGATCATCGCCGTCCGCCTCGAAATATGAAGGACCGGCTTCGCTGGTTTTTCGGTACGCTCTATG
>CAVSOS010000050.1:0-74930 GCA_963729395.1 uncultured Pseudomonadota bacterium
GTCATTTGATCCCCGTGCAACTGGCCTCGGCTGCCTTGGCGGCCTCCGGCTTGTCTTCGTGTTTGGGTGGACGACCGCCGGGAATGGCGTCGTTGGCGCGCGCGCGCAAATAGACGTAGATGTCGTCGAGGTAGCACATCACATTCACGTTCGTCGGCGAATGACGGCATCACCTTGTCGTTGGCGGCGTCGACGTTTTTGCGGCCGTTGGTGACGATGTCGTTGAAGTCGGTGTAGCTCAGCGTCTTCAGTGAATTGGCCAAGCGCCGGCGCATAGCTCGATCCCTCGCCATTGGGGCCATGGCAGACATGGCAGTCCGAATGATAGCGGCGAAAGCCGGAGTAGGTGTACCAGTCGACGGTGCCGTCCTCGCTGATCTTGTAGGTCGGATTGCCGTCCTTGTCGGCATATTTGCCATCGTCGGATGAAGCGACGGCCGGATCGCCCGATCCGTCCGCCCGTGCGGTTGCGCCGGCAACGGCAACTCGCCAGGATAACAGCGACGAATTTCCAGTGATTGATGTTCACGTCAACTGTCCTTGGGCATTTTCCGAATTGGGTGCGGACAACAAATCGGCGCGCAGCAAAATAGCGGCGCGCCGATCCATGGATCATCTCACCGTGACGTCGCGACCTATTCGCTCGGCAGGGCGAATACCGTCAACGTCCCGCCCAGCGAGGTGTAGGACGCCAGACCGGCATAGCCACCGACAGCGCCGAGGCCCGCGGTATCGACCGTCTTCTCCTTGGTCGGCAACTTGCCCTGATCGACCGCGCCATGCCAGGCGGCGGCGTTCTCAGGCTGCAGCAGACCGGCCGCAAGACCGATGCCCGCCCAGCCACCGACGCCCGAGAGCACGGCAACATATTGCTTGCCGCCGTGTTCATAGGTCATCACGTTGCCGATGATGCCGGACGGGGTCTTGAACTTGTAGAGTTCCTTGCCCGTCTTGGCGTCGACCGCCTTCAGATAGCCTTCCAGCGTGCCGTAGAACACCACCCCGCCGGCCGTGGCCAATGCGCCGCCCCAGGCCGAGAACTGCTCCTTGTCGGACCACACGATCTTGCCGGTCTTGCCGTCCCAGGCAATGAAATTGCCCATATTGGCATCGCCCTTGGGCGGATACATCGCCACCGCCGCACCGACATAAGCCTGACCGGCCGTGTAGGCGACCTTGTAGGGCTCATAGTCCATGCAGACATGGTTGGTCGGCACATAGAACAGCTGCGTCTCCGGGCTATAGGCCGCCGGTTGTTCGTCCTTGGTGCCGAGCGCCGCCGGGCAGATGCCCTTCGAGTTATGGTCTTCGCCGCCGTGCTGGGTCGAATAGGCGTCGACCACCAGCGGACGGCCGTAGGTCTTGGACGACTTGTCCATGTCGACCTTGGTGGCCCAGTTCACCACCGGATCGTATTTTTCCGCGACCAGCAATTCGCCGGTGGCGCGATCCAGCGTGTAGCCGAAGCCGTTGCGGTCGAAATGGGTGAGCAGCTTCCGCGGCTGTGCCGCCAATGGTCTGATCGGTCAGGATCATCTCGTTGACGCCGTCGAAGTCCCATTCGTCATGCGGGGTCATCTGGTAGATCCATTTGACCTTGCCGGTATCGAGGTCGCGCGCCCAGATCGACATCGACCAGCTGATTGTCGCCGGGGCGTTGCACCGGGTTCCAGGTCGAGGGATTGCCGGAACCGTAGTAGACGAGGTTCAACTCGGGATCGTAGGAATACCAGCCCCAGGTGGCGCCGCCGCCGATCTTCCATTGGTCGCCCTGCCAGGTCGAGGTCGACGAATTGGGCCCGACCGGCTTGCCGAGCGAGGTCGTCTTGTCGGGGTCGATCAGGGTGTCGGCGTCCGGTCCTTCCGAATAGCCGCGCCAGGCTAGCTTGCCGTCCTTGATGTTGTAGGCGCTGACCCAGCCGCGAACGCCGAACTCGCCGCCGGAAACGCCCACCAGAACCTTGTCCTTGTACACAAACGGAGCGTCGGTGCCGGATTGGCCCTTGCCGGCCTCGCCATCCATCACCGACCAGACCTTGGCGCCGGTCTTGGCGTCGAGCGCGACCAGCGTCGTGTCGGCCTGATGCAGGAAGATCTTGCCGTCGGCATAGGCGACGCCGCGATTGACGGTGTCGCAGCACATGATCGGGATCACGTTGGGATCCTGCCTGGGCTCATACTTCCAGAGGATCTTGCCTTCATGGTTCAGGTCGAGCGCATAGACCGTATTTGGAAACGGCGTATGAACATACATCGTATCGCCAACCACCAGCGGGCCGCCTTCGTGGCCGCGCAGCACGCCGGTCGAGAACGTCCAGGCGACCTGCAGCTTCCTGACGTTGGACGCGTTGATCTGATTGAGCTTCGAGTAACGCGTGTTGGCGTCGTCGCCCTGCTGCATGACCCATTGCTTCGGATCCTTCGCCAGCTTATCCAACGCCTCATCAGCACGCGCAGCAAAACCTTGCATGGCCAACAGGCCGAAGATCGAGGTCGTAATGACTAGAAATCTTATTCATTCGCTTCCTCCCTGGGATATTCGCCAAGAGGGGCAGCTGGCGCTCCTTGGACACACCTTCTCCACGGGACGTCATTCGCCCTCTTTTGGATGAATTGTTTCGGCACCGCATCACAGCCTATAACGCGCCACAGCTTATGACTCGGGTCATAACCCGTGAACCCCTGCAGCGAACAGTGCCTGCCTTAGATCTTCGAAACAACGGGCTCCCTATTACCGTAGCTCATGAAGACTAAAGCAGAAAAAGATTAGGTAACTCTCCCTGCATAAGCAACCCTTGCACGGCAACGTGAAAGGGAACTTCGAGCGGCGAAGTCAACATTAGAATGGCGGTTCGTTCCCTACGCCTCGCGGATTCGAACAGCTCAGCCAGACAATGATGAGTAAATCGGGATGGGCAAATTAGCATTTTTTGGTAGCCCGCTATCTCGCCCAGTTGTGGTGCTTGGGACGATCTTCGCTCTGATGCTAATTTTCTTCGCTTTGATGCTATTTTCCGGCGCCAGCCGTGCGCAGGAGCAAAAAGCGCTCGCGCCGTTCGCCATCTCTGAGGTCGCGCCCGGCGTCTATGTTCATATCGGTAACATCGAATTGATGACCGAGGCCAATCAGGGTGATGCGGCCAATGTCGGCTTCGTCGTCGGCGACGATGCGGTTGCGGTCATTGATTCCGGTGGCAGCGCCCGCGAGGGAGCGCGCCTGCTGGCCGCGATCCGCGGCGTGACGTCAAAGCCGATTCGCTATGTCATCAATACGCACATGCATCCCGACCACACATTTGGCAATGCGGCGTTCGCGCAGGATGGAACCATTTTTGCCGGACACAGGAATTTGCCCCGCGCGATGACAGCGCGAGGTGATTACTACCTGAAGGCCTTTCGCGCGGTGCTCGGCGACGCGCTGATCGATGAAGTGAAGATTATTCCGCCGACGCTCCTCGTCGATGATGAATTGCAGATCGATCTCGGCCGGCGAATATTGACGTTGAAGGCCTGGGGGCCCGGGCATACTGACAATGACTTGACGGTGTTCGACAACACAACTTCAACCCTGTTTGCGGGCGATCTCCTGTTCGTCGGGCATCTGCCGGTCATTGATAGCAGCATTATCGGCTTTCTCGCTGACCTCGAGGAACTTCAGCACCTGGCCGCCGAACGCGTTGTTCCCGGGCATGGCCCGATCCCAACCGATTGGCGGGGCGCCGTCGACGACGAGCGGCGCTATCTCGAGAGCCTCGCCAGCGAAGTGCGCAGCCTCATTGCTCAGGGGATACCCCTTACCAAAGCGGCCAGAGAGGCCGGGCGAAGCGAGCGGTCACGATGGAAATTGTTCGACGAATACAGCTCGCGCAATGTCATCGTCGCATTCGGCGAGCTTGAGTGGGAGTGAGGCCTTCTCCGGGCCCCGGCGCGGCTTGTCGGTGGCTGGCAATTTATGTAGACTTGCCGCTGTTTCATGATGGAAAAGGAATTCGACAATGTCGATTTTCTTCAGAGTGATCGCCCCCGTCCTGATCGCGACGGTTTGTTTTGCGGGATCGCCGTCGGCGCGCGCTCAGTCGGCCGCTGCCGGATCGGAGCAACCCTCGGAAGAAACCTGGAACAGCATCAAGGGCGATATCTTCAAAGATCATCCGATACTCGACGGCGCCGGCCTCGTGATCCTTGATGCGCCCCGGCGTGCTGAAGACGCCGCCGTCGTTCCGATCGGCATGCGCGTCAACCTCACCGCCGGCGACAAGCGCACGCTTCAATCGCTGACGCTTGTCATCGACGAGAATCCAGCGCCCGTCGCCGCAACGTTCACGATCGGCCCGCATTCCGGCGTGACATCGATTTCTACACGCGTCCGGGTCGATACCTATTCCTATGTGCGCGTCGTTGCCGAACTCAGCGATGGCCAGCTCTATGGCGTCAAGGCCTACGTGAAAGCCTCCGGTGGCTGCTCCGCGCCGGCGGCGGCGAACGCCGACGCCACCAAGTCGATGCTCGGTCAAATGAAATTCCGCACCTTCCATTCGGAGGCCGACGCGCTGCCCGAGGCCCAGATCATGCTGCGCCACCCCCAGAATTCCGGTCTGCAGATGGACCAGTTGACGCGGCTTTACGTGCCGCCGTTTTTTATCGAGAATCTGAAGATCTGGCAGGGCGACGATCTTGTGGTAGCGATGGATGGCGGGATTGCAATATCCGAAGATCCGAATATCCGCTTTAACTATAAGCCTAGCGGCGCCGCCAACTTTCGCGCCGAAGCAACCGACACCAGCAAAGACCGGTTCAAGGACGAGTGGTTGATCGAGAAATCGATGCTATAGCGGACGGCGATCGACGAATTCGGCTCAAAAGCAGCGAATTTCTGCTTCCGCTTGTGCCCGGCGGAATTCCTGCAATGCAAGCTTGGCCGGCTCGGTCGATCGAAATTCAGAACCGACCGGCCCTGTAACCTGGGACATCGAGATAATTGTCTCGGCGGCCACGTAATGGTCGTAAGGAATAATCGACGCAATCACGTCGATCGAGCACGAGCATTTTTGCAGAAGCTCCTGTGTTTCGCCGTTGGCCTTCATGCACCCGAAAACATAGTCTGCGCGCGCCGAGGTCGGATAGTCATTGAGGTCGTCAGCCTTCGCATGCGACGTCGCAGCGACGATCAAAGCCGCCAGCAGAGCGCTCGATCGGAGCTGGGTACGCAACCGAGCCATCGTCAACGGCTCTCGTCGCAATTGCTCAGGATTTTTTGCCGTCGGCCCCAAACTGCTTGAGATAGGCGATGACATTGTTGATGTCCTCATCCTTCGGCAAACCAGGGAAAATCATCTTGGTGCCGGGAACCTTGGCGCGGGGGTTCTTCAGATATTCCTTCAAGGTCGCCTCGTCCCAGGTGATGCCGGAATTCTTGTTGGCATCGCTGTAGGAGTAATCCGCATAAGTGCCGGCCTTACGGCCCACGATGCCGTTGAGCACCGGCCCGACGGCATTCTTGGCGCCCTCACCGATCTGGTGGCAGGCTCTGCATTTGAGAAATACCTTCTCGCCAAGGGCAGCATCCTGAGCGCCCGCGGCGCCCGCCATGCCCGCAAGCGCGAAGGCAGCGAAAATGTAAACCTTAAGATTTGTCACTGGCCTATCCGTGATTTGAGCGCCCAATGAATCACAGCAGCCAATTCGCGCCGCTCCGATCGCGAACCAACGTTTGCAAAATCAGCCGCCTTGGTCAAGCCAGGGCTTGGTATGATGTCGACCATCAAGCACCGACCCGTGAAGGCCACCGTCATTCGCAGCTTTCGATGATGGCAATGCTAACGGAGGCCCGTAATATCAACTACCGTCGGGAGGACCGGTTTCGGGCCTTGACGGCATGGAGCTCAAGCCTGCGCGCGAATTTCCAGATACAGTGCTCAAGGGTGCTCACGACGGGTCGGCACCTATATTGCGCTGCGAAAACATGATTCGGATTGACGGAATTGCCATATTGAACGAGCGCCTCATATTTCCCGTTCGTTTGTAGTCATGGCGGAGCTGCACGGTTAAATCATGTCTGTTGTTCGTACTTGCGCTCATTCCGACCGACGGCCACACCGAACCAATCGAGACTGAACATCTGTTCGGTTTCACCATAGGAAGCGATACCGGCGACGTCGGAGAAAGAGAGATAGAGGGGTCCGTGACTGGCCGATTTGCGAAGCAAGCCGGAACATTCGATGCGGCTTCCAGCACGATGTCTGCGGAATTCGTTCCGATGCCAAATCTCCGGACCGAACTTACCGCAGCGGTCGTCTCCTATGACGTTGCCGGCGTCAGCGGGTTCGCCGATCAGCGTTATACCGCATTTGGAGGCCTGTCCGCCGACATCCGCTACAGTATACTCGATCGTGCGACGGCGCCGTTCGGCTTTGCGATCGGCGCCGAGCCCCATTTGGGGCGGGCCGATGACATCACCGGTGAACCCGTCAGCCAATACGGCAGCGACTTCGTCGCCGCCGCCGAATGGGAGATCATCCCCGAGCGTGTCGTTGCGGCCTTCAACCTGCTCTATCAGCCTGAAACCGAGCGTTCGAAGCTGACCGGCACCTGGTCGCGTCGCATTTGGTGTGATGGCGCAGGTTAAATCGGGGATTTTTGTCGGCGGCGAAGCGCGCTATCTGCGCCAGTACGATGGATTTGGGCTGGACGTGCTCGCCGGACAAGGCTTTTTCATTGGGCCTACGATCTATTTCAAGCTTTCCGAACGAGCGTGAATCGCAGCCGCGTGGAGCGCCCAGGTTGCGGGCCAAGCAACGACAGTCGCCGGTTCGCTCGACCTGGTCAATTTCGAACGCCGACAGGCACGCCTCCAGTTCGGGGTAAATTTTTGAGCGTGCGCCGGCGCGACGGTTGCGTCCCGCGAACGTCCATATTGACCGCTTCTATTTGGTGCAGTCCTTCAGACTTTTCTCCTCGATAGAGAAGATCGATCCTGCCTTGACCTGAATGTTCGGGACAACGCAGGTCCGCCCGCTTTTGTCGACAATCTTCACGTCGTAAGTGCCAGAGGCCGTATCGGTGATTTTCAGGCGTTCGTCGTGATCGACCGTATGATCCTTGTCGTTGTCGGCCTGGTTCCGGCCCCACTCGTTCTTGCCGGTCGGTGAAAACTGCAACGACGTGATCGTATTGGCCGTCAGGTTCCAGAACTGGGTGTCTTTTGCCGACGCGCTTATCGGAATGAATACCAGAATAAAAGCTATCAGAGTCGCCGCCTTGGCCATTGCTTGCTGCTCCCCAGAAAGTTGCGGCTCCATCCTCTGTGTCCGAGGCGATCCCGCTTGATGCGGTGAACGACCGGTTCGGCTGATGCCATTGGTTGGTTGGCGCAATTGTTACTATCAATCCGCGGCCCTTGTCGCAATCTCGCCTTGGGCGTGTCCGTCCGCCAAAAAGACGCAGGCACGGAGTGGCAACGCCGGACGACAGCGCAGCGTCGAAATTGCAGCGTTTGACGGGGGGGAGGAGTGCCTCAGGATCTTAATCGCGCAGCGTGCCAGCGCATGTGATCTTCCAAGAAGGTCGATACGAAGTAATAGCTGTGGTCATAGCCAGCCTGGCGACGAAGGGTAAGCGGGATTGCCGCCTGCCCGCAGGCGTGCTCCAGCAGATCAGGGCGAAGTTGTTCGGCCAGGAATTGATCGGCGTCGCCATAGTCGACCAGAAAATCAGCGAACCGCGCGCCATCCTCGATCAGGGCGACAGCATCGTGCTTGCGCCAGGCGTCGCGGTCGTCGCCGAGATATCCGCCCAATGCCTTGATCCCCCACGGCACCTGTGACGGTGCGACGATCGGCGAAAAGGCGCTGGCAGCGCGATAGCGCGCAGGATGCCGCAGCGCAATGGTAAGGGCGCCATGCCCACCCATCGAATGCCCAAGGATTGATTGTCGCTTGGGATCAACCGGAAAGTGCCCGGCGATCAATTCGGGGAGTTCTTCCGTCACATAACTCCACATCCGGTAATTATTCGCAAACGGCGCCTCTGTGGCGTCGACATAGAAGCCGGCGCCAAGCCCGAAATCGTAAGCGCCGGCGGGATCACCGGGCACACCTTCGCCACGCGGGCTGGTGTCAGGCGCGACAAAGATCAGGCCCAGTTCGGTGCAGGCCTTGCGAAATTCACCCTTCTCGGTGACGTTGGCGTGCGTGCAGGTCAGTCCGGAAAGATACCAGACCACCGGGAGCTTCGCGTCGCCTTGATGCGGTGGGACATAGACCGAAAAGGTCATGGCCGTCCGGGTCTCACGGCTGGCGTGTTTGTAAACGCCCTGCACGCCTTCATGCGATCGATTGAGAGAAATTGTTTCGAGTGTCATGATTTAAAGGCTCCGGCGTCCGTTGGACTTCATCTAGCGTCCCACCGCCATTGTTTTTTGTTGAGTCCGGAATACGTGGCTCTTCCGAAAACCATCTGTTCGGTTGTTGCGAACACGCGTTCATGCATCCGCAGCACAAGCTGCGAAGGCCAAATCTCCCGTCAAACCCAGCCAGGTTGTCCCGTATTTTTGAAACATTACACGCTGACCTCCAAAGTCAAGGTTGCGGATTTCATGGATCTGTCGATGGATGTTCTTGCGCGCGATGGGTTGCATTGCGGCAACTGTTTGAACCGGCCGATAAATATTTGGCAAAGCGCACGCACACCAGGTTCCACGGCTGACGGCGCAATCATAGCGATTTCGGATGGGGAAACGGCGCGCTTCCTGCCGAAATTTGAAACGGAGGGATGAATTTGACGTAATATGCCTGAGGCATATTTTTGAATGGAGGACAGATTGATTGAAATCATCCTGACCGTCTGTGCCATCGCCAATCCCAATAATTGCGAGGAGAAATATCTTCAGTTCGCCTGGGATGGTTCGCTCAAACAATGCATGATGGCTGCGCAGCCCTATATCGCGCAGTGGATCGGCCAGCATCCGGCATGGGTTACAAAGAAATGGACCTGCGACTATCCCGGCAGTGAAAAGCGTAAAATTTGACGCATCTTGCGGCGAGCGCGCGGCAAGCACAGCGCTGTTGCGATCGCATTCGCGGCCGGTTCAGGCGAACACCGGCGCTGTCGCCTTCAATTGGGACCGAAGGCAACGCCCCAGGGCAGTTCTCCGACCTGAATGGATTTAACGACCCGCAATGCCGCGACATCGATGACCGAGACGTCATTCGAGACGCCGTTGGCGACCAGCAGATATTTCTCGTCCGGTGAAAACGAGCCGTGCCAAACTCTTTGGCCGACCAGCAGATATTTCAGGACGGCGTGAGTGACGCCGTCAACCACCGCCACGCGGTTGGCAGGCCCCAGGTCGACGAAGCCAAGCTTGCCATCCTTGGTGATATTGATGCCGACGGGCTGAATCGCTTCGGACCGAAGTCCCGGAATCTCGAATCTGACGGTTTGCTTGAGCTGCCGCGTTGCCGGATCGATAATCGCAAGAGCCCCGCCGATTTCGGAGGTGACCCACAACTCCGATCCGTCGGATTTGAACGCCGAAAAGCGCGGGCGAGAACCGACCAGCAGATTGGCTACGATCTCGCGGCTCGTCGTGTCGATGAAATGCACCATGCTCGTCGTCTCGGACGTGCAGATCAGGATCTTGGAATCGGGACTGACCGCCAGACCCTCGGGCTCGACGCCCACCGACACCTCGCCGATGGAGGCGCGCTTCTCCAGGTCGATGACGGTCACCATCGCGTCATTTTCGTTGGCGACATAGAGCGACTTTCCCGCCGAATCGAGTGCGAATTGTTCGGGGTCTGGACCTGACGGCAATTCTCCAACGATGCTCAGGCTCTTGGTATCAATGATCTGGACCGTGTCGTCGTCGCCGACGGCGACATAGACGAACTTGCCGTCTCGGGAAACTTCGATGCCGCGCGGTCGTTGCCCGGTCTTGACGGTCGCGATCACCTCCATCTTGTCGGTGTCGATCACCGAGACCGAATTGCCCTTTTCGTTGGAAACATAGGCGCGGAAGGCAAAGGCGGAATCAAACGAGAGCAGCAAGCCGACCAAAGAGAGGCCGAGTGCTATGATCCAGCGCATATCGAACATGTGTCAGGTCCAGTTCAAGCGGATTGGATTTGAACAATAAAGCCCGTTCCATCGTTGGAACAAGAATATGGCGTCTTATCAGCACAGGATTCAGGACCCGGCGTAACGCCAATTGCTCGATTAGACAATCGTAGTGGTGTGCTGTTCAGCCAGCGATTTCGTGTTTCCTTGTGCTAGACCATAGATCGAGTACCCTAGCGGTAACGGAAAACAGACCGAAATGCCGGCATCGACTGCCGAAGCGGCTGGACCGGATGGCATCGGGCGATATGTTGCGGTGCAATTCAGTCGTGCAGCGTGTCTGAACATGTCATGGGAGGTGTGATTGCTGCGGCTTCTGCTTGGTGTCTGCGCACTGATCGCCTTGAGCGGAGCGGGCTTGTCCGATCAGCCGCTGGAAATCAAGATCGGCTACCTTCGCCAGGCACCATCGAGAATCAAGATATCGCTGATCGACGTACCGGCCGCCAATGACGGTCTCGCCGGCGCTCAATTGGCGATCGAAGACAATAATACCACCGGGCGCTTCCTCAATCAGCATTATACCCTCGTCGAGACATTGCTGGGCGAGGGCGACGATCCGGTCGCGGCCATGAATGTGCTCGCCGACCAGGGCGCGTCGTTCATCGTCACGAGCCTTGATGCTGACCGGCTGCTCAAAACTGCGGACGCCGGCAAGGCTCGCGGCGAGATGCTGATAAACGCGTCGGCATTGGACGAACGGCTGCGCGAGCGGGATTGTCGCGCCAACGTCATTCATGTCGCGCCGACACGCTCGATGCTCGCCGACGCGCTTGCGCAATACCTGGTCTGGAAAAAATGGGGCAGGTGGATGCTACTGGTCGGCTCGCACGAAAAGGACGCGCTGTTCGCCGAAGCGTTGCGCCATGCCGCGACGCGGTTCGGCGCCAAGATCGTTGAGCAGCGCGAATTCAAGGACAACGGCGGCGCGCGGCGCACCGACAGCGGCGTCACCGAGATTCAGCGGCAGATGCCAGTGGCGACCCAAGGCGCACCCGAGCACGATGTGCTCGTGGCGGCGGACGAAAGCGAGGTTTTTGCCGGCTATCTGCCCTATCGGACCTGGGATGCGCGTCCGGTGGTTGGCTCGGCGGGACTTGTTCCCACCACCTGGAATGCGGCGTTCGATCAATGGGGCGCCGTACAGCTGCAAAACCGTTTTACAAAGGCATTCCAGCGTTCAATGACAGCCAGCGACATGCAGGTCTGGACGGCTGTTCGCATGATCGGTGAGGCGGCGGCCCGAACCAATTCCAGCGACGCCGGCAAGATGCAGGCCTATATCAAGAGCCCGGAGTTCTCGGTTGCGGCCTTCAAGGGCCAAAAGTTGACGATTCGCGACTGGAATTTGCAGCTGCGACAGCCAATCCTGTTGTTCGACGGCCGCAACACCGTGTCGGTGTCTCCACAGGAGGGATTCCTGCATCAATCGTCGACGCTTGATACGCTCGGTCTCGATCGTCCCGAAACCAAATGCAAGCTTCAGTGACGATGCTTTGAGGCTTCGACGAGGAGGATCGTCTCGGCGATCCTGACATCATGGCCGCGCTATGCTCCGCAACCTGAAAATCTGGGCGCGCAGGCTGATACGTGACATTCACGCCGTTTATCTCGCCGCCCGAGATCCCCGCGTGCCCTGGTACGCCAGGGTTCTCGCGATCGCCGTTGCGGGATATGCGCTGTCGCCGGTCGATCTCATTCCGGACTTCATTCCAGTGATTGGGTACGCGGACGATTTGATCATCGTGCCGCTCGGCATTTGGCTGGTCGTGTCGTTGATCCCGACGGAAGTAATGGCGGAGTATCGCGTCAGGGCGATCGAGGCCGGACAACGTCCACCCAGCAAGATTGCGGCGATCGTCATCATCGCGATCTGGATTTTTGTGGCGGCCGTGCTGGTCTGGATCGGGTTTGCGCATTGGGGCAAATGATCGGCGTGCCGTCGATTGTCGCCGCTCGTCGGCGGCAGGTTCTGCCGCCGGGTTCTGTCGCCCAGAAATCAGCGGCCGCTGACTTGACGTTGTTCCTCAGGCTTTCTCTTGCGGCGCTTTGCCGGCTTTGCGGTATCGTTAGTCCCGCTATCTTCCGACATGGTTTCCCCCGACATCGCCAGCAGGTTGCGCTTCATCGCAAGCAGGGCATCCGATGTAATCTCCAGCTGGTTTCGCTGGATGCCGGTCACGATCTTGGCGTTGAATTTGTCGGTCTCCTTGCGGAGCTTTTCCAAAAACCCGCGCGCCTGCTTGGTAAGGTAGACGCGCTTGACGCGGCGGTCGACCGGATCGGCCTGCCGGACGACGAAGCCGGAGGTCTCCAGCCGGTCGATCAGCGCGCCCAGGGCGACCTTGCCGACGTCGAGTTCGTTGGCGAGCTGGGTTTGCGGCAGCCCGTCCTTGCGCGAAATGAATGCCAGCACCCACCACTGCGACCGCGTAATTCCCAGCGGTGCCAGCTCCCTGTCGAACATCATTCGCCGCAACCGCGAAACATCGTGGATGAGATATCCCAGGCGGAGATACCAGTCTGGCCGATCGATCATCGAGACACTTCTTTCGCGGATGGCATTTTTTTCGCGGATGGCAATTTTTCGGAACGGCGATGCCGTCGACTTTCGCCGGAGACGAACTGCAGAGCAGCCATATCATACGCCAGCGTATCTTAAAAGGTCGATGCCGGGGAGGGCCAGTTTACAAATTAAGTACGGTAGCGTATTAGTTTCTGATTGCTGCCCCGTCACCGATGAGGATCCCCGCCCGTGTTTACCCGCGACGTGCTTGACGGAAAGCGTATTCTGGTGACCGGAGGCGGAACCGGCCTCGGCAAGGAAATGTCGGTGGGGTTTGCCGCACACGGCGCGCATGTTTTCATCTGCGGCCGCAGGCAGGATGTGCTCGATCAGGCGGTCGGCGAGATCCGGACGCGATCGGGCGGCCGGGCTGACGCCTTCGTCGCCAATGTCCGCGATTCCGAAAGCATCGATTCGATGATGTCGGCGATCTGGGCAACCGGGCCGCTCACGGGTCTCGTCAACAATGCCGGCGCGAATTTTCTGGCTCCGACCGAGACATTATCTCCCCGAGGCTACGAGGCGATCCGCTCCACGGTGATGGACGGGTCGTTCTACGCCGCGCAGGCGTGCGGCAAGCGCTGGATCGTCGACGGTCTTCCAGGCGCGATCGTGAGTAACCTCGTCACATGGGTGTGGACCGGCTCGGCTTACGTGGTGCCGGCGGCGATGGCGAAGGCGGCCGTCCATGCGATGACGATGTCGCTGGCCGTGGAATGGGGTCCTTATGGAATTCGCGTCAACGCGATCGCGCCAGGTCCGTTCCCAACTGAAAGCGCATGGGACAAGCTCAATCCGCTCGCGGAAACCGCGGTAGGCCCGACGCAAGCCGAGGACGTGCCGCTGCGGCGCTTCGGGAAAATGGACGAGTTGCGTCATTTGATGATTTTTTTGATGTCGGATGGTTGCAGTTATATCACCGGCGACACCATCAGCATCGACGGCGGGCACCATCTGGCAGCGCCCAGTACCTTCGCCGGACTTTCGAAACTTTCGAAGGAAGAATGGCAGCGTGCGCGAGAAGCCATCCAGGCTTCCTCGCGCAAGGAAAAAGCCGGCCGGTCGGGCTGAATGCCTTTGCGACCTGCGATCAGAAAGCCGGGAGGAAAAAATGGGTTTGGCTACACCGACCACGAGCTTTGAATGCATGATCTCCGACGGCTTAGCGCATATCGTGCTCAACCAACCCGACAGGGGCAATCCCATCGACGGCGCATTCTGCCGCGACTTCAATCTCTGCATGGCCGAGTTGGGCGAACGCGACGACGTCAGGGCGGTGCTGATCTCGGCACGCGGGAAACTGTTCAGTGTGGGCGGCGATTTGATTGCGCTGGCGGCAAGCGGCGACAACCTGCCGCGAACCGTCAAGATCTGGACTTCCGATTTGCACCACGCGATCGTGCGGATGGTTCGGATGCGGGCGCCGGTGGTGATGGCGGTGCAGGGCAATGTCGCGGGCGGAAGCGTCTCGCTGATGGCCGCGGGCGACATGATCGTGATCGGAAAGTCAGCGCGCATTTCGGCGGCATTTGCCAGGATCGGCTTCACGCCTGACAGCGGCTCGACGACGACCGTGACGCGGCGCATCGGGCCTTCGCGCGCCCGCCGCTTCTTCCTGATGTCGGAGACAATGGATGCCGACGCGGCATTGTCGTGCGGCCTGGTCGACGTTGTCGTCAGCGACGATGCGGTTCTGAAAGAAGCCGAAAGGATCGCACGCGAACTGGCGTCGGGACCGACCGAGGCCTTCGGTGGCATCAAGCGGCTGTTTTTGCAGACGCCGAACCGCTCGCTGGAAAGCCAGATGGAGGACGAGGCGCAAACCCTCGCCGCCGTTTCCCGAACGGCGGATGCGCATGAGGGCGTGAAGGCATTCCGGGAAAAGCGCAAGCCGGTATTTCGCGGAAAATAGCTTCAGCTGGACAAGGCCGGCGGCCGGCCCGGCTGATCCCGCTCGGCGAGCCCGTCCGGCGATATGATAGATTGGGCGAAGCTATCCCATGGGCCCCGGCATGAAGCATCGAATCAGGGGCGGCTCGCCATCGCGAGGCATCGGCCAGACCATTGTCCGCCCCGCCAGGTTCGGTTGCGTGATCACGGCGTCATCGGGAACGTCGATCCACTCGCCTTCAAGCCGAACCCGATAGTGACCGTCTTTCGATTCCCAATCGACGTCGCTGACGACGGTGCCGTCGGCATCGGAACAACACGGTCCGCGGCCGGAGCGCAAGCTGTCGAACCAGGATTTGAGGGGTGAGTTGGCATAGCGCCCGTCATCGCGCGCGGCCAGCGGCGCGCCGGTTAGCATGCTGGCGCCCACAATCAGGATGCTGGCGAATAGCGGCCTCATCCATACCCTCGACCGGCGTACTGCCGCACAGACGCATGCTCTCGGGAACCAAGACTGGCGAAACAACATAGCAGGTTGTGCGGGGGATTGAAATCGCGCCGGTTACAACGGTTGAGCGGAACCGCTCAGCGTCGCAGCAGGAGCTTGTCAGGTCGCCCGCGGCTTTTTCCGGTTGGCAGAAAGTCGTCCTATGATATAAGGTATGCTAGCGAACGATATCCGGCGAACCGGGATGATGAGGGATGAGAGACAGACGTTGGCAACCGGGAGGGAGCAGGTTTCAGCCGTTGGCGGCAAGACCCGGAAGTTCGAGAAGGACATCGCCGAGTGGCTTGTCGTTAAGACCCTTGTCGTCGACGGCCAGCGCAATTCCGGGCGAGCGGCCTTTCGTTTCATGCGCTGCTGCACCGGATAAACACCCGCAAGAAGACCGGCGCGGAGAACGCGATGCCCTATCAATCCATCTTTCGGCCCGATCTGTTCAAGGATCAGACCATCATCGTCACCGGCGGCGGCAGCGGCATCGGCCGCTGTACCGCGCATGAGCTTGCAGCACTGGGTGCCAATGTCGCGATCCTGGGCCGCACCGCCGAAAAACTCGCCGAGGTGCAAGCGCCGAGATCGAGCAGGATGGCGGCCGGGTCACCAGCCCACGTCTGCGATATCCGCGACGAGGCGAGGTGGTTGCCGCGATCGATGCGGTGCTTGGCGCGCACGGCCGGATCGACGGCCTGGTGAATAATGCCGGCGGCCAGTTCCGCGCGCCGATGAAGACCATCTCGACCAAGGGCTTCGAGGCCGTGGTCCGCAACAACCTGACCGGCGGCTTCATCTTCATGCGCGAAGTCTACAATCGCTGGATGGAGGCCCATGGCGGCGCTATCGTCAACATCATTGCCGACATCTGGCACGGCTGGCCTGAATTCGCCCATTCGGGGGCCGCGCGGGGCGGCATGCTGACGTTGACCGAAACCGCGGCCTGTGAATGGTCGGCCTCGGGCGTGCGCGTCAACGCGGTCGCGCCGGGCGGAATCATATCCAGCGGTTTCGACACCTATGCGCCGGAGATGCAGGCCAAGATCCTCGACTTCACCGCCGGCGTGCCGCTGCAGCGCTTCGGCACCGAAGCGGAAATATCCGCCGCCATCCTGTTTACTGCTGTCGCCGGCGGCGGCCTATATCACGGGGTCATGTATCCGCGTCGATGGCGGAACGCCGAATGCGCGCAACACCTGGAAGCTGCAGCCCCATGACCGGTCGGCTCCGTTTGAAGGATTTCATCGCTCGACGCTGCCGGACCTGCTGAAGAAAAAACCTGACCTGCAATCCTGACGGATTGCCATTCGTCGGCGTTGCGATAGTTTCGTTTCCAGGATGGAAACAACAAGGAAAGACAGCAATGGCGGGACTTTACCTCGAACAATTCTCGGTCGGACAGACGTTCGTGCACGAGATCCGGCGCACGGTGACCGACATGGACAATATCCTGTTTTCGGCGCTGACCTATAATCCGGCCAGGGTTCATATCGACCACGAATATTCCAAGTCGACCGAGTTCGGCAAACCGTTGATGAACTCGATCTTCACGCTCGGCCTGATCATCGGCCTCACGGTGCAGGACACCACGCTGGGGACCACGGTCGGGAATCTGGGTTTCGAGGAGACCAAATTCCCGCGCCCGGTGTTTGCCGGCGATACGCTGCGGGCGGAGACGAAAATTCTGGCGGTTCGCGACAGCAAGTCGCGCCCGACCCAGGGGATCGTCACCTTCGAGCATCGTGGATTCAATCAGCGCGACGAAGAGGTGGCGTATTGCCGGCGCACCGGGCTGATGATGCGGCGGCCGACATGAAGCTACGCTCGCTCCTGTTTGTGCCCGCCGACAGCGCGCACAAATTCACCAAGGCATCCACCTGCGGCGCCGACGCGTTGATCCTCGATCTCGAGGATTCCGTAGCAGCAGGACGCAAGAGCTTCGCGCGCGATCACGTCAAGGAATTGCTGGGCGGGCCACGGCGCGACTGGTCGTTTCTGGTGCGGACCAATCCGTTCGGCACCGGGCTGACGCTGGCGGATCTCGCGGCGGTGGTTCGTCCGGGTCTCGACGGCCTTCTGATCCCGAAGGTCAATGGCGTCGAGGATGTGGAGCTGATTTCGCATTATGTCGACGTCCTGGAAGTGGCCAACGGCGTGACGCTGGGGCATGTCAAGCTGCTTGTCGTCGCCACCGAGACGCCGGCGGCGATGATCGGGTTCAGTGGCTATACGAGACCGAACAAACGGCTTGTCGCCATGACCTGGGGGGCCGAGGATCTCGGCGCGGCGCTTGGCGCGCTCACCAACAAGGAACCGAGCGGCGAGTGGACGTTCCCGTATCAGGTCGCCCGCGCCCAGTGCCTGTTCGCGGCTGGTGCTGCCGGGGTGCAGGCGCTTGAGACGCTATACGGAGACTTCAGGGATCCGGACGGTCTCGCGGAAAGCTGCCGGATCGCGCGCCGTGATGGTTTCGTCGGCCGCATCGCCATTCACCCCAATCAGGTCGCGACCATCAACACCTGCTTCACGCCATCCGAAGCCGATCTTGCGCATGCGCGCCGCGTCGTGGCGGCCTTTGCCGAGAGCCCGGACGTCGGAACGATCGGCATCGACGGCAAGATGTATGACATGCCGCATTTGATTGCCGCGCGTCGTGCGCTGGCTTCGGTAGGCGAGGGCGGGTCATGAGCACAGTGCTGGCCAACGAATTCATGCCCTCGGACGATCATGCCGCGATCCGGGAAGGCGTCCGCTCTGTGGTGACGCGGTTCGGCGACGACTACTGGCTGGGACGCGATGACGACGGCGCGTTTCCGTTCGAATTCCACCGTGCGATGGCGGATGCGGGCTGGCTCGGGATCACGATGCCGGAGGAGTACGGCGGCGCCGGGCTCGGCGTCACCGAGGCCGCCATCATGATGCACGAAGTCGCAAGCCATGGCGGCGGCATGGCCGCGGCGTCCGCGGTCCACATCAATCTGTTCGGGCCGCATCCGATCGTTGTGAAAGGCACGGCCGAGCAGAAGGCCGCGCTGGGTGCCGCGGCTGGTGGCGGGCGAGGATCAATGCGCGTTCGGGTTCACCGAGCCGGATGCCGGCCTCAACACCACCCGCATCAAGACCTTCGCGCAAAAGGTCTCAGGCGGCTATATCGTTAACGGCCAGAAGGTGTGGACCTCGACCGCGCAGGTCGCCAACAAGATCATGCTGCTGACGCGCACCACCCGCTACGAGGATTGCGCGCGCCCGACCGACGGCATCACCATCTTCTACACCGATCTCGACCGCATCGAAGATCGAGGTGCGTCTGATCCCCAAGATGGGACGCAAGGCGGTGGACTCCAATGCCATCTTCATCGACGGCCTGTTCATCCCGGATTCGGACCGGATCGGCGAGGAGGGCAAGGGCTTCTCCTACATCCTGCACAGCCTGAACCCGGAGCGTGTCCTGGTCGGCGCCGAAGCGGTGGGTATCGGCCAGGATGCGCTTCGCCGCGCGGCCCGATACGCGCGTGAGCGCGTCGTGTTCGATCGCCCGATCGGGCAGAACCAGGGCATCCAGCATCCGCTTGCGGAAAAATGGATGTATCTCGAAGCGGCATGGCAGATGGTGATGCGGGCGGCGTGGCTCTACGATCACGGCCAGCCCTGCGGCGCAGAAGCCAACAGCGCGAAATTCCTCGGCGCGCGCGCCGGCCACGATGCCGCGTGGCAGGCGATCATGACCCATGGCGGTTTCGGATACGCCAAGGAATATCATGTTGAGCGGTTGTTCCGCGAAGTGTCGATCACGCGGCTGGCGCCGGTCACCGAACAGTTGATCTCTCAGCTTCATCGCCGAGAAGGTGCTCGATCTGCCGAAAAGTTACTGAGGTCGTCCACGCCCTCATGGTGAGCTGCGCGGCAACGCTGCGCGTCCATGTATTCGCGATCCGACCGAACCGGAAAGTGCGCTAAAAATTCCGCGAAATCAGCTCGCGCATGATTTCCGAGGTGCCGCCGTAAATTCGCAGCACGCGCGCATCGGCATACAGCCGGCAGATTTCATATTCGCGCATGAAGCCGTAGCCGCCGAAGAACTGCAGGCACTGATCGACGACCCGGCCGTGCATTTCCGTGATCCACAATTTCGCGGTGGATGCCGCATAGGTGGTGAGCTCGCCATTGACATGTTCACGAAGGCACTGATCGACATAGGCCCAGCCGACGGCCAGATCGCACTTCAAATCGGCCAGCTTGAACCGGGTATTCTGAAAACTGCCGATCGGCGATCCGAACGCGTTGCGCTGACGTACATAGTCTTTGGTGAGATCGAAGGCCTTCTGCGCCGCGGCGATCGAATGCAGCGCGATGGTCAACCGCTCCTGCGGCAGTTCGCTCATCAGCGCGCCCATCGCGCCGCCACCGGCTCCCAGGACGTTGGTGACGGGGACGCGCACATCGTCGAAGAACAGCTCGGATGTGTCGGATGACAGATGCCCGAGCTTCTCGAGGTTTCTGCCGCGGCGAAAGCCCGGCCTGTCGGTCTCGACCAGAATGAGGCTCATGCCACGCGAGCCGCCTTCCGGCGTGGTCCTGGCGACGACGATCACCAGGTCACACATCTGTCCGTTCGAGATGAAGGTCTTCTGGCCCGAGATCACGAAGTCGTCGCCCTCGCGCACCGCCCGGGTGCGGATGCCCTGAAGGTCGCTTCCGGTGCCGGGTTCGGTCATCGCGATGGCGCATACCGTTTCGCCGGAGACCATCCGCGGCAACCATTTTTTCTTCTGCTCGGGGCTTCCGTAGCTGAGCAGGTAGCCGCAGCACACGTCATTGTGCACCGAGAAGTCGGTGGCGGGACCGGCGAAGCCGGAATAGCTGAGTTCCTCAATGACAACCGCGTTGTGTCGAAAGTCTCCACCGGCGCCGCCGAGGTCTTCGGGCACCTGCGCGCACAGCAATCCGGCTTCGCCCGCGGCGGCCCACAGCGAGCGGTCGATGATGCCGGAATCCTCCCAGCGCTGAAAGTCGGGGGCGATCTTCGACGCCGCGAAGCGCCGCACGCTCTCCCTGAACTGCTGGTGTTCCTCGTCGTAGACCGCCCGGTGTGGCAGCATGGCGATGCGCAAGCCCCTTGTTCGTTGAGACCAGCAGTGCTGGCTTGGACAACAGTCCAATTCAAAATCCGACCTTGTCGCCGCCCTTCAGCGTCAGGATTTCCCGCGCCTCGTCGGGCGTCGCGACCTCCAGGCCAAGTCCTTCGATGATCTTTCGAACCTGCGCCACCTGGTCCGCATTCGACTGCGCGAGCTTGCCGGCGCCGATCCACAGGCTGTCTTCCAGGCCGACACGGACGTTGCCGCCCATGGCGGCCGCCATCGCCGCGATCGGCATCTGCGCGCGGCCGGCGCCGAGCACGGACCAGCGGTAGTTGTCGCCGAACAGCCGGTCGGCGGTGCGCTTCATGTGCATGACATCGTCGGGGTGCGGGCCGATGCCGCCGAGCAGGCCGAATACCGTCTGGATGAACAGCGGGGCCTTCACCAGGCCTTCGGTCCAGAAATAATGCAGATTGTAGAGATGGCTGGTGTCATAGCATTCGAACTCGTAGCGTGCCCCGGTGTTGTTGAGGGTTTCCAGCGCGTAGCGGATGTCCTTGAACGAGTTGCGGAACACGAGGTCGCGCGAGCCTTCCAGCATGGCAGGCTCCCAGTCATGCTTGAAGGTCTTGAAGCGCTTGAGCATCGGAAACAATCCGAAGTTCATCGATCCCATGTTCAGGCTTGCGATCTCCGGTTTCCAAACCGCTGCCGGTTTCACCCGCTCCTCGACCGTCATGTAAGGCGAGCCGCCGGTGGTCAGATTAACGACCACGTTGGAATTTTGCTTGATGACGCGCAGAAACGGCTCGAACGCCTCGGGCGATTGGTCGGGGCGGCCGTCCTTCGGATCCCGCGCATGAAGATGAACGATCGCCGCACCTGCTTCTGCCGCGGCCAGCGCGGAGGAGGCGATCTCGGCCGCCGTGACCGGTAAATGGGGCGACATCGACGGCGTGTGGATCGATCCGGTAACGGCGCAGGAAATGATGATTTTGCGCGATGCCATGAGGTTTTCCCCTATCGTGGTTTTATCGGCGACGGCGCGGACGTGAACCGGAGGTCACCGGTGCGTCGCGTCGCCGCCGCCGTCATAAATCAGGACGTGAACTTGTTGAAGTCGGGCGTGCGCTTTTCATTGAAGGCCGCGACGCCTTCCTTCAATTCCGGCGTATCGTAGAACATCTTGAGGGCATGCAGCGCGAAATTGCTGACGCCGCGAATGCTGTCGGAGTCGGCGTTAAACGAGCGCTTCGCCAGCGCGATCGCCATGGGCGATCGTTGCGCCAGCTTGTCGGTCCAGTCCTTGACCGCGGCGTCCAGCTCGGCCGCGGGAACCACCTTGTTCACAAGGCCCATCTCGCGGGCCTGCTCGGCAGTGTAGCGGTCGTTGATGTACCAGATTTCCCGCGCTTTCTTGTCGCCGACATGACGGGCCAGGAATGCGGTGCCCCAACCGGCATCGACCGAGCCGACTTTCGGCCCGACCTGGCCGAACTGCGCGGTATCGGCGGCGATGGTCAGGTCGCAAAGCGTCGCCAGCACGTTTCCGCCGCCGATGGCAAAGCCATTGACGCGGGCGATGACCGGCTTCGGCACGTCGCGGATCAATCCCTGCAGCTCTTCGATCGGCAGCCCGACAATGCCGCGGCCGTCATACTGCCCTTCATGCGCCGACTGGTCGCCACCGGTGCAGAAGGCTTTGTCTCCGGCGCCGGTCAATACAATGCTGGAGACGTTGCGGTCGTTCGCGGCAAGCTGGAATGCCTGGATCAGTTCTTCGACGGTCTGGCCGCGGAACGCGTTGTAGACCTTCGGCCGGTTGATGATGATCCACGCGGCGCGGTCGCGGACTTCGTAGATGATATCGGTGAATTTGGGAGTATCTGCCATGGTGGAACCTCGTATTTGAACTAGATCATGTTCATGCCGCCGGAGACCGAAATGGTCTGGCCGGTGATGAATTTGCCGTCGTCGGACGCCAACAGTGCGACGATCCCGCCATAGTCTTCCGGTTCGCCCATCCGCTTGAGCGGAATGCCGCGAAGCATGGCATCCTTCCATTTCACCGCGTGGTCGCCTTCGCCCAGGACCGCGGCCATCATCGGCGTGTTGGTCGGTCCCGGGCAAACCGCGTTGAGCAGAACGTTCTTCCGCGCCAGCTCGCGCGCCATCGATTTGGTGAAGGCGACGATGCCGCCCTTGCAGGCGGAATAAACCGCCTCGTCGCTGGTCCCGACCCGGGCTGCGTCCGAGGCGATGTTGACGATGCGGCCGCCGCCGCGGTCCGCCATCAAAGGCGCGATCGCATGATGGGTATTGAGCGGTCCGTAAAGATTGATGCGGATGATCTTATCCCAAAGCTCCTTGTCGGTCTTCAGGAACGGCATCGGCTTGTCCCAACCGGCATTGTTGACGAGCACCCAGATCGGCCCGATCTCCGCCTCGACCTTCGCCACGGCGCTGTCCACCGAGGCCCGATCGCCGACGTCGACCGCGTAGGTGGTAATGGAACATTGCGGCGCGAGCTTTGCGGTTTCCTGTCCCGCGTCGAGCTTGATGTCGAAGATCGCGACCTTGCAGCCTTCTTCGGCAAGCCGAAGCGTGATGCCGCGCCCGATGCCCTGGCCGCCGCCGGTGACAACAGCGACTTTCCCGGATAGACCTTTCACGTTGCATCTCCCTGGGTCGAGTTGATTTTCAGCGAAGGCAATGATGTTGCCGTTCAGCCGCTTTTTGGTATCGAATGTCCGTGCTGCGCGAACATTTGCCGCGCGATGATCGTTTTCATGATCTCGATCGATCCGCCGGCGATCTTCACCACCCGGGCGTCGGCATAGGCGCGGGCGATCGGATATTCCCACATGTAGCCCCAGCCGCCGAACAGCTGCAGGCATTCGTCGACCGTTTCGCAGTGCAGTTCCGAGGTGAACATTTTTGCCATGGCGGCATCGACCGGATCAAGTTTGCCCTCCATGAACAGCGCAATGCATTTGTCGGTGTAGACCCGGGCGACGGTGGCCCTGGTCTTGAGATCGGCGAGCTTGAACTGGGTATTCTGGAAATCCGCGATTTTCTGCCCGAAGGCGTTGCGGCCCGCGGTGTATTCGACGGTCCAGCCGATCACCGTTTCCGTCACGGTCGCCGAGCGGATCGCCTGCGCCAGGCGCTCCTGCGCCAGCTTGGTCATCATCAGCGCAAAGCCGCCGCCCTCGCCACCGAGCATGTTGGTGGCGGGGATGCGGACATCCTCGAAGAACAGCTCCGAGGTGTCCTGCGCCTTCATTCCGATCTTTTCGAGATTGCGCCCGCGCTTGAAGCCTGGACGGTCGCTCTCGACAATGAACAATGTCACGCCCTTGGCGCCGGCGTTGCTATTGGTTTTGGTCGCGAGCACGACGAAATCGCAGAGCTGACCGTTCGAAATGAAGACCTTCTGGCCGTTGATCACGAAATCATCGCCGTCGCGAACCGCGCGGGTCCGGATCGCCTTGAGGTCGCTGCCGGCATGCGGCTCGGTCATCCCAAGCGAACCGATGGCTTCGCCGGATACCATCTTCGGCAGCCATTTCCGTTTCTGCTCTTCGGTTCCAAACGACAGCAGATAGGTCGCGACAAGATCGGTATGGATCAGAAAGCCCGGGCCGCTTGCGCCGGAGCGCCACAATTCCTCGAACACCACGACGTCGAACAGATAGTCGAGCCCGAGGCCGCCATAGGCCTCCGGCACGGTGCAGCACAACAGGCCCGCCGCGCCGGCCTTGAGCCATAGTTCACGCGGAACGACGCCGTCTTGTTCCCATTTGGCATGGAACGGCACAATCTCGCGTTCGACGAATCGGCGGACCGACTCCCGGAAAATGTCGTGCTCTTCTTGGAAAAGGGTTCGCTCGATCATGGGGGCGAAACGGGGTCCTGCTCTTTTTAGTTCGCTAGCATACTATATGTTAAGCGAACTGAAATGCAAGGCCCAGCCATGCTTGCGGGCCAATTGGTACGCAAGTATATGGTATTGTAAATCTTCCGATGGACGGGATCGCCGTGACAAAACCTCTCGCCGGAATTCGCGTGCTCGACCTCTCGAAAGTGCTGGCCGGTCCGCTATGCGCGCAATATCTCGGCGATCTCGGCGCCGAGATCATCAAGGTGGAGACGGTAGGGCAGGGCGATGAAACCCGGGGCTGGCCGCCGTTTCCCGCGCCCGGTCTCGGAACTGTATTTCTCAGCGCCAACCGCAACAAGCGCAGCATCGCGGTCGATCTGAAAACCGAAAAGGGACGCGGAATTGTTCATGCGCTGGCCAAGTCCGCCGACATTGCGATCGAAAGCTTCGGGACCGGCGTGGCCGAACGGCTGGGGATCGATGCGGCGACGCTGCGGCCGCTGAACGATCGCCTGATCCATTGCAGCATCTCCGGGTTCGGCCGCTCCGGGCCACTGAAGAATTCGCCGGGCTATGACGTCATCCTGCAGGCCTTCAGCGGCATCATGTCGATGACCGGCGATGAGGGTGGGGGCTTCATTCGCAGTCCGATTTCTCCGATCGACCAGATGACCGGCGTGCATGCGTTCAGCGGCATCATGGCGCTGTTATTCGCGCGCGAAAGGACCGGACAGGGCGGCACGATTCAGGTCTCGCTGTTCGACACGGCGATGGGGCTGCTCGGCTACAATCTGCAGACCTTTTGGGAGCGCGGCGTGCAGCCGAAGAAATGCGGCTCAAGCCACGAGTTGCTCTGTCCCTATCAGGCGTTCGAGGCGGCCGATGGACCGATCATGGTCGGCGTTGCGAACGACAATCTGTGGCGGAAGTTCTGCGGCGTCACCGGGCTGCAGGCGATCGCCGATGATCCCCGGTTCAGGACCAATGCGGATCGGGTAAAGCATCGCGAAGAAACACTCGATCATGTTCGGCGCGCGCTGTCGGCGCAAACCGCGGCATTCTGGAACGATGCGCTTGCCAGGGTCGGCGTCCCCAGTTCGCCCATCAACACCCTGTCGCAGCTGCTTGACCATCCGCATACGCGGGCCAGCGGCATGATCGTCGATTACGATCATCAGGTTGCGGGTCCCTTGCATGGGATCGGTCATCCGGTCCTGATCAACGGCGCGACGCGCGATGCCGGACGGCCGCCGCCGCTACTCGGCCAGCATACCGACGAAATACTTTGCGAACTCGGCCTGTCGTCCGACGAGATCAGGGAACTCAGGCTCGCGCAAGCGATCGGATGACGGCCGAACGCGCTTTACGAGCCTCGCCGAATAGCTCAGCCGGACAGCGACAACGGCGATGCCGCGACGCTGTCCGGCTGTAGGCTGTCTTACTTCTGCGACTCGGACTTGGCATAATCGGCCGATTGCGCCTTCACGACGTTCCACACTTCGTCCTTGAACGCCGGCGATCCAGTCGGTCTGCGGCACCCACTTTGGCCGTCCCACATCTCGATGCGGGTCTTGCCGCCTCCGCCGTGATCTGCGGCGGTGACGGTCACCGGCGCCATCAGGCCGTTGGCGTCTAAGTCCTTGATGCTTTCAAGACCGTCCTTGATTTCTCGGGCGTCAGCGGCCAGCCGTCCTTCTTGATCGCAAGGCGAGCGCCTTCGAAGGCGATCGACTAGATCGCAAGGCCGGTGTTGTAGTAGACGTCGTCGAGATGCTTGCGATCGCCGTTGCCTTTGCCCTTGTCGTAGAGCTCCTTGATGATTTCCTGGATCAGCGGATGGTCCTGATCCGCCGGCGACGTTCGTGCCGCGTTTGAGGCCTTTGGCGGCATCGGCGCCGATGTTCTTGATGTCGACTTCGTTGAGCCAGTTGACCGAGATATACTTGCTCGATCGGGATGCCGTTGCGCTTCATCTCGCGCGACGCGATCACGTGCATGTTCGAGAGGCTCCAGCTGATGATCCAGTCCGGATTCGAAGCGGCGGATCTGCGTCCAGGCGGAGGCCTGGTCGTTTCCGGGCAGCGGATACGGGAAGAGCTGCAGGTCGAAACCTTCTTTCGCGGCCAGCGTCTTCAGGATGCCGATCGGTTCCTGCCCGAACGGATAATCGATATAGAGGAACGCGATCTTGACGCCCTTCAGGTTCCCGCCGGACTTCTGCTTGATGTATCCGACGTCGTTCGCCGCCTGGCCCCAATAGGTCGGGCCGATCGGAAATACCCACTTGAAGACGTCGCCGTCGACGGCATCGCCGCGACCTGCCAGCGACTGCATCATGATGTTGCCGTCCTTCATGATGCGTGGCAGCACGGCGCGCGATACCGGCGTCGACAGGAAGTCGAACACCATCACGCCCTCGCGCTTGAGCTTCTCGTAGCACTCGATGCCGCGCTGCGGCTCGTTGCCGTGATCCTGCACGATGATTTCGATGGGATGCCCGCTGATGCCGCCTTTCTGGTTGAGCAGGTCGGCATAGTCACGCGCGGCTTGGGCGACCTGCGGCGTGACGAAGATGTAGGCCTTGGTGAGATCGTAGCAGAGCGCGAACTTGCATCGGATCCGGGCTGCGGCCGGCAGCATGCCGGCGAGTAACGCAGCCGCAGCCGGCGAGCCATGTTGTTAGTCTGATTTTCTGGATCCTCTCCTTGTTGATTGATTGAATTACAATGCCGGATCGTCGTCAGACTTGTTGGGGTCAGGCCGCCGCTATGTCAGCCATCGCTTTCGCCGCCGGTAGTGCTTGATGTCGTGGAAGTTACGGGCTTTGCTGCCGCCCAGATAGAACTCCTGGATGTCAGGGTTTTTCTTCAGCGCCTGCGCAGTGTCGTGCATCACGATGCGGCCGCTCTCGATCAGATAGCCGTGCGAGACGATTTCGAGCGCGGCGACGCGTTCTGCTCGACGAGCAGCACCGACAGCCCTTCTTCGCTGTTGATGTTGCGGATGATCTCGAAGATCTCCGCGACCAGAAACGGCGCGAGTCCGAGGCTCGGCTCATCGAGCAAGAGAAGTTTGGGCTGCGTCATGAGGGCGCGCCCGATCGCCAGCATCTGCTGTTCGCCGCCGGATAGGTAGCCCGCCTCCGACCGAGCGGCGCTCGTAGAGACGCGGGAAATAGCCGTAGACCCGTTCCTTGTTGCGCGCGAAGTCGTGGCGGCTGCGGAGTGCAGACGCTGCGACGAGATTCTCCTCGGGGGTCAGGTGCTCGAACACGCGCCGCCCTCCAGCACATGCGCGATCCCGAGCCGCACGCGCTCCTGCGGCGCCAAGGCGCGGACATCGCTCCCCAGGAAGGTAATTCCCCGCGCCGCACTTCGCCGCGCTCCGCCGTCAGCAATCCGCTGATCGACTTCAGCGTCGTGCTCTTCCCGGCGCCGTTCGCGCCCAGCAGCGCGACGATGCCGTGCTTCGGGCACTGTCGATCGAGACGCCTTTGATCGCGAGCGACACGTAGTCGTAGACGACTTCGACGTTGTTGAGCGAAGATCTTGGCAGCGATCGGTGCGTTCATGGCTCCATGCGTCCGCTATTTCTTCGCATAGCCGAAAGGCCAGACCAGCAGATAATCGCGGATGTTGCCGTAAATCTTGCCGAGGCCGAGCGGCTCGACCAGCAGAAAGGCGATGATCAATGCGCCGTAGAGCGCGCGCGGAAGGTGCGCCAGCGTCTCGATGCCGAGCGAGAAGCCGAACTTTGTGGCGAGCCAAGAGATGAAGGAATTCATGATCCCGGGCATCAGTAGAATGAATCCGGCACCGAAATAGCTGCCGATGATCGAGGCCAGTCCACCGACGATGACCATCGCGAGCGCCTGGATCGAAACATCGACGGAAAACTGTTCCGGCGTGACCGCATGATAGAACGTGCCGATCAGGATCGCGCCCGAAACACCACCGATGAACGATGACGTCGCGAAAGCGACAAGCTTGAAATAGAAGCTGTTCACCCCGATCACCGCGGCCGCATAGTCCTTTTCGCGGACGGCGACGAGAGCACGGCCAAGCGCCGTGCGGCGTAGATTGAGCATAAACAGAGTTACAAGCACGCACCAGGCGAGCGCAATGTAATAAAGTCCGGCCTCCGACCGTACCGGCAAGCCGAGGAGCCTGATGTCCGGCGCCTGCAACGTCGCTTGCGTACCGCCGCTGATCGCCGGCACGTGCGAAATCGTCCAATCCATGACAAACTGCAAGGCGAGCGTGCTGAGCGCGAGATAGAGGCCTTTGACGCGCAGCGAGGCAAACGCGAACACGAGACCGATGACCGCCGCCGGTGAGCCCGCCGAGCACGACGGCGATCTCCCAGGGCACTGCCAAAGCGTGTCGCGTGCACCGTCGCATAGGCCCCGATGCCCATGACGGCCGCATAGCCGAGGTGGAATTGTCCGGTCCATCCGAGGATAAGGTTGAGACCGAGCGCGCTCGAGGTCCACACCAACCAAGGCAGCATGAAACTGCCGAGATAGAGCTGAGTTCATGATAGAGCGGCGCCGGCAGCGCCAGCAGCAGCAGGCCGCCGATCATCACCGGTCGGCCGGAATCGGAAACAGCGCCCGGTCGGCGGCGTAGTTGGTGTGAAAAATTCCGGCCTGGCGGAATAGCATGCACACCCTCTCGATATCGTGGCGGCCGAACAGTCCGTGCGGCCGGACCAGGATGGTGAGGATCAGCATCGCGGCGTCGACCAGGTCGCGGCTGGCGCCGCCGAGCATCGGATCGAGGTACGCTGGACGCGACGCCTTCGACGATCGCCGAGCAGTGACGCCGGCGAGCAGTGCGCCTCCGATACTGTCGAGGCCGCCCAGCACCGCGACGGTGACGCCCTTGAGCAGCAACTGCGCGAGCGACTGATCGACGCCCTGCACCGAGCTCCAGAGCACGCCGGCAATCGTCGCGACCACGGCCGACATCGCCCAGGAGAGCGCAATCCCGCGCTCGACCGAGATGCCGACCGACCATGCCGCCGTGTAGTCATCGGAAATCGCCCGCAGCACGATGCCCAGCCGCGTGCGAAAGAACAGCGACGAACAGGCCAAACATCGCGATCGCGATCGCCGCGCCGCACGGCATAGGCGCGGTTGATCAGCAGCGGCCCGAGAAACAGCGGCGCATCGCTGATGCCGAGCTGCATCGGCCGCGCGGTGCCGCCCCAGATCGTCAATCGAGCCTGCGCGAAGAAAATCTCCAGCCCGAGCGTCATCATCAGGATCATGATGATGGGACGGCCGGCGAGGCGGCGCAGCGCCACCCGCTCGATGCCGATGCCGATGACGAACATCGTCACGATCGCCGAGACGGAATCGCCAGCCAGATCGGCGCGCCCGCATTGTTGGCGAATGCAAGCACGACATAGGCGCCCAGCATCATCATCGAACCCTGCGCCAGATTGGGCACGGAGGAGGATTTGTAGATCAGCACGATTCCGATCGCGACGAGCGAATACATCAGGCCGACAGAGCAGCCGTTGACCGCCAATTCCAAGCAGCGAGATCGCGTCCATGCGTCAGGCCTCCTGCACCGACAGCGTCCGCTCGATGACGCCGACTTCGCCGGACTCGTAGGTGATCTGGGCCTTCATCAGCACCGTGTCTGACGGTTGTCGTAGATGGCGTCGATGATCGGTTGTAGCGCTGCTCGACGACATTGCGGCGGATCTTGCGTGTGCGCGTGATCTCGCCGTCGTCGGCATCGAATTCCTTGTGCAGACAAACGAACTCATGCAGCCGCAAGCCTTCCGGCAAGCGTGCGATTGACATGCCTGACCGCCGCGGCAACCAGTTCGGTCACTTCGCGTGTTTTGCGACGAGGTCGGCGTAGGACATGTAGGAGATGCCGCGCTACTCGGCCCAAAGGCCGACGGCTTCCCGGTCGATGCAGATGATCGCGGAGAGCGTCTCCGGCCGCGCCCGAGCACGGCGGCATCCTTGATGTAGGGACTGAACTTCAACCGGTTCTCGATATAGTTCGGAATGTAGCGCTCGCCCTTGGCGGTGTGCACCACATCGGAGAGGCGGCCGAGCACGACGAGATGTCCGTCGGGTTCGAGATAGCCGGCGTCGCCGGTATGCAGCCAGCCGTCGTCGCAGCGTTTCGCGGGTGGCTTAGTCCTGCTTGAAGTAGCCGGAAACACGCTGCCGGAGCGGACCAGAATTTCGCCGGACGTCGCTGATCTGAATCTCGACGCCCGGGCAGCGCGCGGCCGACGGTGTGCAGCCGCACTTCGTCCATGCTCTGGATGGCGTTGTAGGCGCTGGTTTCGGTCTGGCCGTAGAGCTGGCGGAGCTTGATGCCGAGCGCGCGATAGAACACGAAGGTGTCCTCGCCCATGGCTTCGCCGCCCGTGAAGGCGCCGCGCAGCCGCGCCAGACCGAACTGATCCTTGATCGGCGCCGCAGACGAGCCACTCGCCGAGCGGACTGAGCAATGCGTTCGCGCAAGGTCGGCTTCGCCGCCTTCGAGCTTGCGCTTTCGGCCGAGAGCGCGGCCGCCATGAAGAACTGGTAGATGCATTTCTTCAGCCGGGATAGAATCTTCCATGCGGACCTGGATCGCGGTCAGCAGATTGTCCCAGCTGCGCGGCGCGGCCAGATAGAACGTGGGCGCGATCTCGCGCAGATTGTGCAGCACCGTTTCCTGCCGCTCGGGAATGTTGATGGTGAAGCGAAGCGCGAATCCCGGCGCCGATGGTGATCGCGAAATCGCCGACCCAGGCGATCGGCAGATAGGCGAGGATGGTCTCGTCGAAATCGAAAGCGCCGCCGCGATAGGCATTTGCGACGCCCGCAAGCAGGTTGCGGTGCGACAGCACGACGCCCTTCGGCTTGCCGGTGCTGCCGGAGGAATGAACGAACACGGCCGGCCCTTCCGGCCGCGCGCGCTGGATCAGCGCGTCGCGCAACGAGGAGTTCTTGCGCCGAGCCGCTCGGCGCCCTTGGCCTCGCACCGCCTCCCACGAGATCAGGCCGGGCTTGGGATAGGCGATTCAGTCCGCGCGGGTCGTCATAGATGATGTGCTCGATCGTCGCGCCCTGCGTCGCGCAGATCGAGGATCTTGTCGACCTGCTCCTGATCCTCCGCCAGCATGAAGCGCGCTCCCGCCTCTTGCACAAAGTGACGGATTTCGTCCAGCGTCGCATCCGGAAATGCCGGCATCGCATAGCCGTCGAGCGCTCCCGCCGCGAGCATGCCGGCATAGAGCCTCGGCCTGTTGTCGCCAAGCACCAGCATCACTTCGCCGGGACCGAAAGCCGAGGCTCTCAAGCCCTGCCGCGCATGAAATCACGCTATCGAGCAACTGCCGCCAGGTCGTTTCTTTCCAGATGCCCTTGTTTTTCTCGCGCATCGCCACGCGATCGGGAAACACCTCCGCATTCGCGCCAGCACGCGGATCAGCGTCGTCTCGACGCGAAAAGTCCCAGGTCGACCCGGGCTCAGCGCGCGGCATGCGCGCCTCCGATATAGGCATCGACTACGCGCGGGTCGGCCACGACGTCCGCGGGCATGCCGGTACCAATCATCGCGCCATAGTTCAGCGCCAGCATGCGATCGCAGATGCCGGTGATGACGTCCATGTGGTGCTCGATCAGCAGCACCGTGACCTTGCGTTCGTCGCGCGCATCGAGGATGAAGCGCGCCATGTATTCCTTTTCCTCCTGGTTCATCCCGGCCATCGGCTCGTCGAGGATCAGGAAGCTGGGTTCGGCAGCCAGCGCGCGCGCCAGCTCCACCCGCTTTTTCAGGCCGATCGGAATGACATCGACCAGCTCGTCGCGCACGCTTTCAAGTTGCAGGAAGTCGATGACGTCTTCGACCGCGGCGCGGTTCGCCGTCTCGTCATTGCGGGCCAGCCACCAGTATAATGCGGTGCGCATCACGCTCGGCCTCATGTGAACGTGGCGGCCGAGCAGGATGTTGTCGAGTACGCTCATGCCGTTGAACAGCGCCAGGTTCTGAAACGTGCGCGCAACTCCCAGGGTTGCGACCTTGTGCGGCGCCATGCCGGTGATATCGCGACCGTTGAGCGCGATGGTGCCCCGCTGCGGCGGGTAAAAGCCGGTGATGGCATTGGTCAGGGTGGTCTTGCCGCATCCATTGGGGCCGACCAGGCCGAAAATCTCGCCGCGTTCGATCCGCATGTCGATGCCGTTCAGCGCGACGATGCCGCCAAACCGTCGTTCAACGGACCGGCATTCAAGTACCGGATCGGTGGTCTCCCCTGCAGCCAACTTGTTGTTCCGTCCCTGAAGGCTTTGGCACCGCTCGCGGCCGTGCACAATCGGCGGGTAGTCTTCTTTTGATAGGTCTTATTGGTAAGCTAACGAACGTAATATGGTCATGCAAGCGGGCGTTCGGCCTGGATGGCAGGCGCCTCAGCGGCGGCGTTTCGGGCCTTGAATGAATGTCACGACGGCTTCGGTGAATGCGTCGTTGCGATCGCCGGCTACCATATGGCCGGCGCCGGCCACATCGGTATAGACGGCATGCGGGGCCAGTTGCAGGAACTGTTGCGCGGCGCTCTCCGAGACCAGATTGCTCGATCCGCCGCGGATCAAATGGACCGGCAGACGCAGATGCCTTGCCGCGGCACTCAGGCGTTCGGTGGTTTGTCCGGCCTCGCCCTGGTTCACGGAGGTGACGAAGCGGGGATCCCAGTGCCAGCGAAAGCGGCCATCGTCACCTTTGCGCAAATAGCGGCTCAAGGTTGCGGAGCCCTCACGCCGCTCGCGGTGCGGAAGGTAGGCGGCGATCGCGTCGGCGGCCTCATCGGGCGAGGCGAATCCGTCCGCCAGATGCGCCCGCATGAAGCCCAGGATGTGAGCAACGCCGCTCGCCTCCATGTGCGGGGTAATATCGACCAGCGTCAGCGAGGCGAATGCGCCCGGTTGCAGTTCGCCTTCGGCAATCAGCCCCGCGAGCCCGCCAAGCGAGGCGCCGACCAGCGCCGGCTTCTCCGGCAGTTGCGCTGATATCGCCAGCAGGTCCGCGGCGAAATCGTCGAACCTATAGGCGCCGGATGGCGACCACTCGCTCTCGCCGTGCCCGCGCATGTCGATGGCAATCGCCTGGTGCCCGGCCTGCATCAGCGCTGATGCGGTTCGGGCCCATGCCGTGCGGGTCTGGCCGCCGCCATGCGCCAGCACCACCGGCGAGCCGCGGCCGACCACATCGGCCACGATCGCTTGTCCATGGGCGCCGGTAAAAAGCTGCCTTCGCTTTTCCAGCGCCGTCGTCGGCTCCGATCCGCTCTGCATCGATAATCCCGGTTAACCGAATTTCGGCTTTCGCTTCTCGCGAAACGCGGCGATGCCTTCTTTGGCATCGTCGTGCATGAACAACAGCGGAAACCCGTCGATTGCGTGCCGCATCTCGTCGCCGCCGAGGCCGCGATTGTAGAACGACTTGGCCATCTGCACCGCGAGCCTCGGCTTCGAAGCGATGCGCTCGGCGAATTCAATCGCTTCCGCCATCAGCTTTTCGTGCGGCACGACACGCAGCACCAGCCCCAGTTGGTAGGCTTCCTCCGCGCTGATGGGATCGCCGAGGATGCTCAGTTCCTTGGCCTTGGGACGGCCGACGATTTCGGCCAGCCGAACGATCGCAAATCCCGGCAACAGCCCGAGCTTGATTTCAGGCACCGCGAACTGCGCCCGGTCGGAGGCGATAATGAAATCCGAGGCGATGGCGACCTCGAAGCCGCCGCCGTAGGCGAGGCCGTTGACGGCTGAGATCACCGGCTTGCCGCAGTTTTCCGGCGCAGCCAGCACGCCCAGCGCCGTGACCATGAAGTTGCGGACCGCCTCGGGATCGAATTGAAAACCGCTGATATCGGCGCCGGCGCAAAATGCCTTCTCGCCGCTGCCGGTGATGATGGCGACGCGGATATCATGGTCGGCATCGACCCGTTTGACGCCTTCGACAATCCCCTCGCGGATGCCGGGGCTCAACGCATTGAGCTTGGCGGGCTCGTCGAGCGTCAGGATCGCTATTTTTCCCCTGGTCTCGTAATTGACGCTTCCCAGTCTCATCACTTTTACTCCTGGTTTATTGCCGGGCTTGGTAGATCGATCCCGGCATCAATTCGTCTGTTCCGGCTCGACGATGACAATGACGGCGTTGCGTTCGACGGTCTCGCCGGCGCGGCAATTGACGGCGGTAACGACGCCGTCGATTTCGCTGCTGACGCGCAATTCCATCTTCATCGATTCCAGCACCGCGGCGACGTCTCCGGCCTTGACCTTGTCACCGACGGCGACGTTGACCTTCAGGATCATGCCCATCATCGGCGCGCGCAGTTCGCCGCTGGTTTCCGCCACCGCGCTGATGTAGGTGAGGTACGGCACCGCGGTCAGCGCGTGAATGCCGCGGCGGTCGTGGACGAAAATCGTCTGTGCTTCCTGATAAATTCGCACCGTCTCGCGGCGCGCGCCGACGATGGCGGTAAAGCTGTCGTCGGCAAGCGGGACCAGCGCGACCTGCAGTCTGTCGTCATTGACGCTGACGGTCATCGATCCGTCCGCTTGCAGCGGCGCGAACCGTATCTCGGCGCTCGCGCCGCTCTCCTCAAGATGGAGGATCGGAATCGGCGATAAGCCCTCGCCGCCGGCGGCCATGTGCCAGCCGGTCATGTCGCGCGACTGCCACGGGCTGCGCGCGGCGGGTTGGCGTTGCCGGGTGATCCAGAAATACGCGCCGAGCGCGAGCGCTTCGGTGTCGGGTTCTCTGGTCTTGTCGACGAGCTGGTCGATCTGGTCGTCGATCAGCCGGGTATAGAAGGTGGCGTTGCGCGTCGCCGGCAGGTCGATCAGGCGCTCGAGGAATTCCTGATTGGTCGTGATGCCGAAGATGGAGGTGTCGTCGAGTGCCTGTTTCAGCCGGTCGAGCGCCTCATCGCGGGTGTCGGCATGGGTGATCAGCTTCGCCAGCATCGAATCGTAATAGGGCGTGACGACGGAGCCGCTCTCGACGCCGGTTTCGACGCGAACCCCGTGATCGGGAAACCGGACATAGGCCAATTCGCCGGTGCAGGGCAGAAAGTTGTTGGCCGGGTCTTCCGCGCAGATCCGGGCCTCGACCGCGTGGCCGTTGCATATGACGTCATCTTGCGCAAACGGCAGCCCCTCGCCGGCGGCAATGCGCAACATCAGCTCGACGATATCGATGCCGGTGACCAGTTCGGTGACGGGGTGCTCGACCTGCAGCCGCGGATTGACCTCGAGAAAGTAGTAGGTGTCATCGCGCAGGATGAATTCGACCGTGCCCACGCCGCGATAGTTCAGGCGCTTGCCGAGCCGCACCGCGTCGGCGGCGATCTTCTCGCGCAGTCGTTGGCGGACAGATTGGCGGCCGGCGCTTCCTCGATGAGCTTCTGATGCCGCCGCTGCAGCGAGCATTCGCGCTCGAACAGATGGATCACATTGCCTTTGCCGTCGCCGGCGATCTGCACCTCGATATGACGGCCGCGCTCGACCAGCTTTTCGACGATCAGTCCGGCATAACCGAAGGAGTTCTTGGCCTCGCGCATGGCGGATTCGATTTCGCCGGCAAGACCATCGAAGTTCGAGACGGCGCGCATGCCCTTGCCGCCGCCGCCGGCCGCGGCCTTCAGCATCACCGGAGGCTCGAGTTCGCGCACGATGCGGTCGATCTTCGGCCGGATCCTCGCTCGGCGTCTTGCTGCCGGGGACGATCGGCACCTTGGCGGCTTCGGCTTCCTGCTTGGCGGAGGCCTTGTCGCCCAGCCGTTCGATCGACCTCGGCCGTCGGTCCGATGAAAACCAGGCCAGCGGCTTCCACGGCGCGGGCAAACGCGGCATTTTCGGCGAGAAAGCCGAACCCGGGATGAATGGCCTCCGCGCCGACGGCCTTGGCCGCGGCAATGACCGCATCGATGCGCAGGTAGCTCTCGGACGCAGCGGCGCCGCCGATTTCGATCAACTCGCCGATTTCCTTGACATGCAGCGCGTCGGCGTCGGCCGCGGAATGCACGCCTGCAACCGCAATGCCGAGCCGATGACAGGTGCGCGCGATCCGGCAGGCGATTTCGCCGCGGTTGGCGATCAGGATTTTCTTGAACACTGCGCGATATCCTCTGTCATCACATCCTGAACACGCCGAACTCGGTTTCCTGCGGCGGCAGACGGCCGGCAAGATCGAGCAACAGCGCCATCACGTGTACGGGTCTCGAGCGGATCGATCACCATGTCGCACCAGGTATGACGCGCAAAATTGTAGGCGTTGGCGAAATCCTCGAATGTCTTGCGCACCGGCGCGCGGTAGGCCTCGCGCTCCTCGTCAGTCCAGCTCGTGCCGTCGCGCTTGTGCGCTTCATCCTTGACCATGGCGAGCGTGTTTGCGGCCTGGTCCGGACCCATGATGGCGGAGCGGCCGTGCGGCCACATCATCATCGCATGGGGCTTGAAGGCGCGGCCGCACATCGCAAGGTACCCTGCGCCGTAGGCAGTTGCCGATGATGAGGGTGTATTTCGGGACATTGGCGCTGGCCATCGCGGTGATCATCTTGGCGCCGTGCTTGGCGATGCCGCCTTCCTCCGCCTCGCGCCCGACCATGAATCCGGTGACGTCGGCCATGAAGAGCAGCGGGATGTTTCGCTTGCAGCACAGGTCGATGAAGTGGGTCGCCTTCAGCGCGCATTCGGAAAACAGCACGCCGTTGTTGCAGAGGATACCGACCTCGAAGCCCATGATGCGCGCAAAGCCGGTGATCAGCGTCTCGCCATAGAGCGGCTTGAATTCATGAAACTCGCTGCCGTCGACCAGGCCAGCGACGATTTCACGATTATTGGTAGGAATGCGCGGGTCGGTGCTGATCAGCCCGTAAATGTCGCTGATGTCGAAGCGCGGCTCGCGCGGCGGCGCCACGTCCCAGCGTTGCGGCGGAATATCGCCGAGGTTGGCGACGATGTCACGCGTGATGGCGATGGCGTGGCTGTCGCTTTCCGCCAGATGATCCGTGACGCCGCTGACGCGGCTATGCATCTCGCCGCCGCCGAGCGTCTCGATATCGACTTCTTCCTTGGTTGCGGCATAGACCAGTTGCGGCCCGCCCAAGAACATCGCGCCCTGATTGCGAACGATCACGGTCTCGTCGCACAGCGCCGGCATGTAGGCGCCGCCGGCGGTCGACGGCCCGTGCACGATGGCGATCTGCGCGATGCCTTCGCTCGACATCCGGATCTGGTTGTAGAAGATCGAGCCGAACTGTCCGTCGTCAGGAAAAATATTGGGCTGGTCGGGCAGATTGGCGCCGCCGGACTGCACCATGGTGATGCAGGGCAGGCGGTGCTGCCAGGCGAATTTCTGGGCGCGGACGTGCTTCTTGCAGGTGATGCCGTAATAGGTGCCGCCCTTCACCGTCGCGTCATTGGCAATGATCATGCAGGCGCGGCCCGATACCATGCCGACCCCGGTGACGATGCTGCCGCCCGGCGGCACGCCGTCATACATGCCTTCGCCGGCGAGCTGACAGAATTCAAGAAACGGCGAGCCGGGATCGAGCAGCGCGGCAGATGCGCTCGCGCGGCAGTAATTGCTTGCGCTCCTTGTGGAGCCGCCGCGCCCGCTCGGGACCGCCCAGCATGGCGGCCGCGCGACGCGCATGGAGATCGGCGATTCGACCGTCGTAAGCGGCGCGGTTGCGACGGAATTCATCGCTTGCCGCTGAGACATCGGACTTCATCACGGCCATCGCGGGCGACCCTGTTCGCTGAGCATCATTTCTCCGGAATGCTTTTAATAGCTGCGCGGCAAGCCCATCACGTGCTCGCCGATATAATTGAGAATCATCTCGCGGTTGAGCGGCGCGGTCTTCAACAGCCGTACCAGCGGATAGATATCGAAGATGCCATACTCCTTGGTGAAGCCGTTGCCGCCGAAGCATTGCAGCGCGATGTCCACGGCCTTGGTGCCCGCATCGGCGGCGGCGAGTTTTGCCATGTTGGCGAATTCGCCGGCTTCGCGGCCCTGGTCGAAAATCCACGCCGCCTTCAGCGTCATCAGGGAGGCCATTTCGATGTCAGTTCGCGCGCTGGCGAGCGGATGCTGCAGCCCCTGATAGGCGCCGATCGGAACGTTGTTGAACACCTTGCGCTCCCGGGCGTAGTCGACGGCGCGGTTGAGAGCGTAGCGGCCGAGGCCGCAGCAGATCGATCCCACCAGAATTCGTTCCGGATTGAGGCTCTTGAACAGAATGCCGAAACCCTTGTCGACCTCGCCGACGACGTCCTCCGGCCCCAGATCGACGTCGTCGAAAAACACCTGCCACTGCGTCTCCGGCGCCGGAATGCTGACCGGAATATATTGCTTCTGCACGCCCTTGGCCTTGAGATCGACGACGAACAGGGTGAAACCGTCGGTCTTTTTCTGGACCTCGGTATGCGCCGTCGTCCGCGTCACCACCAGCGCATAGTCGGACCCGTCGGCGTCGGTAATGAAGGTCTTTTGGCCGTTCAACGCGAACCGATTGCCGCGCTTTTTCGCCATGGTGGAGGTGCGGATGGTGTTGCTGCCGGCGTCGGGCTCGGTGATGGCAAAGCAGAATCGCGTCTTGCCGCTGCATGCGTCGGGCAGATAGCGGGTCTTTTGCTGCTCCGAGCCATACTTGGCGATAAATCCGAGGCTCATCGCGGCGCCAACCACGAGGTTGAGCAGCGGGATGCCGCTGTTGGATAATCCTTCAAGGAACAAATGCATCTCGATCATGCCTTGTCCCGCGCCACCATATTCCTCCGGCACCATGGTGCCGACGAAGCCGTCTTCCGCGACCTGATGGTACAGCGCCTCCGGGAAGACGTGCTTGTCGGCGCAATCCATCCAGTATTTGCGATCGAATTTCTGTGCGACCGCATTGCCGTATTCGAGAATCTGCCGCTGCTCGTGCGTCAAATCAAAGTCCATCGAGGAACTCTCCGCTACGGGGGCTTCGGTCCAATTGAGGCTGCTCCTGCCGGTAAGCAACGAAGATCGCGGCACCCGCCGCGATCCGCTCGCCTGATCCTGCTTGCCATCTTTAGGCAGAAGCCTCTAGGATTTCAATCGAACAATCGTTAGAAATCGAACAAATGTTAGAAAACAGCCAGGCCGTTTTTGTTGCCTTTGTCGCCGCGCGATGGCGCTCGGGAGGTCGTCGATGACCGCGATGAAATCGACGGTTGCGACCGGGTCGGACGAATTTCAGCAAAACCGCGCGCGCTACCTGGCGCGGATTGCCGATCTGCACAGGCGCCGGGTCGCAGCCAATGAAGGCGGCTCCGCCAAGGCGCGCGCGTTGCATAAATCGAGGGGACAGTTGCTGCCGCGCGAGCGCATCGCGGCGCTGATCGATCCCGGATCGCCGTTTCTCGATTTCGGGCATCTGGCCGGCGAGGGCATGTATGACGGCGTGCCGCCGGGCGCCACCATTATCACCGGTGTCGGCCAGATTGGTGGCCGCAGCTGCATGCTTATCGCCAACGACGCGACCGTCAAGGGCGGGACGTTGTTCGGCATGACGACCAAGAAGCACACCCGCGCGCAGTTGTTTGCGTGGCAACACCGGTTGCCCTGCATCACCATGGTGCAATCGGGCGGCGGCTTTCTACCCGATCTCGCCAACATCTTTCCGGATGAAGGGCAGGCCGGATCGATCATGTACAATCAGGTGAAGATGTCGGCGGAAAACATCCCGCAGATCGCGATCGTGCACGGGCCCTCGACCGCCGGCGGCGCCTATATCCCGGCGCTGTGCGACGAGGTGGTGATCGTGCGCAATCAGGGCGCGATGTTTCTCGGCAGTCCGCAACTGGTGTTCGCCGCCACCGGCGAAGTGATCGACATCGAACCGCTGGGCGGCGCCGAGATGCACAGCCGCGTCAGCGGGGTGACCGATCATATCGCCGAGAACGACAGCCACGCGCTGGCGATCGCGCGCGAAATCGTCGCCCGGTTCGGCGAGCCGCCGCCATTGCGCTGGACGCCGAAGCCGCCGCAACCGCCGGCTTACGCCGTGGAAGAGATCTACGGCATCGTCAGCGCGAACAGGCGGACCCCGACCGACAATCGCGATATCCTGGCGCGGCTGATCGATGGCAGCGAGTTCCAGGAATTCAAGGAGCTTCACGGCGAGACGATGCTGTGCGGTTTCGGCCGCATCAAGGGTTTCGAAGTCGGAATCCTGGCCAACGACGGCGTGCTGTTTTCCGAAAGCGCGATCAAGGGTGCGCATTTCATCGAGTTGTGCTGCAAGCGCGACATCCCGCTATTGTTTCTGGTCGATGTCTCCGGCTTCATGGTCGGCACCGCGGTGGAACGGCAGGGCATCGCCAAGCACGGCGCGCAGTTCATGACCGCGATGGCCTGTGCCGACGTGCCGAAATATACCGTCATCACTGGCGGCTCCTACGCCGCGGCGTATTTCGCGATGCTCGGCCGCGCCTTCAAGCCCAATGCCACGCTGACGTGGCCGAGCGCGCATGCGGCGCTGATGGGTCCGGAACAGGCAGCGACCACGCTCGCCATGGTGCGCGACAACATTCACCAGCGGGAAGGGACGTCCTGGACCGACGAGGAACGGGAAGAATTCAAGCAGCCGGTACGCAGGGATTTCGAGGCGTTCGCCGATCCCTACAACTTCGCCCGCAATTTGTGGTGCGACATGGTGATCGATCCGGTCGAGACCCGCGAGGTGATGGCGTTGCTGCTCGATCTGGCCGGCCGGACACCCGCGAAGAAGACCAAATTCGGGGTGTTCCGGATGTAAGGAGCGTTCCGGATGTAGCGGAAGCGGGCTGTCAGGCGCGTTTGAGCCGGGCTTCGAGTTCGTGGCGCTGCACCTTGCCGCTGGTCGAGCGCGGAAAATCCGCGAAATCGATAAACTGGAATTGTCGTGGACATTTGTATCCCGCGAGATCGCGCCGGCACAGATTGAGCAGATCCGGCTCGGTGATTGTAGTATCGCGGCGTGAGACGAATGCCACGGGAACTTCGCCCCATTTCGCATCCGGCGCCCGCACCACAGCTGGCCTCGGTGATCCGCGGGTCGCTCAATCAAGACCCGCTCGATCTCAGCGGGATAGACGTTCTCGCCGCCGCTCTTGATCATGTATTTGGCGCGATCAACGAAATCTAGCGAGCCGTCGTCGTTGCGTCGGAACACATCGCCCATGTGAAACCAGCCGCCGCGAAAATCACGTGCGTTGGTCTCTTCCGCTTGCCAGTAGCCCGGAGAACAGCGTCGGTGCCGCGAATGGCGAGTTCGCCCGGGCATTCCCGCCGCACCTCGTTGTCAGCAGGATCGACCAAGTTTGATCTCGCAGAAGGCGTTTTGCTGCTTCGAGAGGGCGGTTCGGGAATGACGCCGATCGGGATCAGCGAACGGGTCGCAGGCGGCAAGCCGGTCTCGGTCGAGCCGAAGCTGTTGACATAGGGCGCCTGCAGCAACTCGGTTACCTCGGCCAGGACGTGCGGAGGAACAAGGTCGGCCATCGCGCCGCAACATCCCGACGCCCTTGACGGCTGATCGTTTGCGCCAGGAAGCCAGCAATGAACGCCTCGATCATGCCGGGGATCAAAACAAACCAGCCAATCCGGTGGTGCTGCAGCGCGGACAACAGCGGCTCGATCTGAAAGCCGTCGATGATGACAACGGTGCCTCCGCGCAGCAAGGTTGCCAACGCTATGATCGGTCGATGCCATGTGAAACAGCGGTGCCCACGCCACAAAGGCGTCGCGATAGGCGATGTTTAGTTCGGAGGCGAACACCAGCGCCCGCGCGATCATTGCCCGATGCGAGATAACGGCGCCCTTTCGGCAGGCCGGTGGTGCCGCTGGTGTAGAGAATGACGAGCCCATCCTCGGGGTCGACCGCGACGGGGCGGCTGGCCGGTCTGTCTGCCGCAATAGATGTTCATATTCATGCGCCGATGGCAATGATCGTTCGTGACCATCGGCGACGAAGCCTACCCAAATTTGCGGCCAGATCCGTCTTCGACGATCAGAAGCTTTGGCGACACGAGATCAATGCAATAGGCGAGTTCGCGCTTGCGACAACCGCCAGTTCAGGCAAGCGGTGATGACGCCGAGATTGGCGGCCGCCAGCTCGACCTCGAGATATTCCGGCCTGTTGCGCGACAGCAGTGCCACGCGATCGCCGCGGACAAGTCCGCGGGCCGCCAATATGGAGGTCAGCGCGGTTGACGCGATCCAGCAACTCGCCATAGCTGATCAGACGTCCCCGAACTCGATGGCTGGCAGCGGATTTCTGTATCCGTGCGCGCGCGCGAAACAAGCTCGCCGACCGTCGGGGCATTGCCGCCTGCCAGGTTTTCCCATCGGAGATTCCTCAAGGGGCTGCAATCGCGAGAGTCTGCCTGGCGTGCGGTTATCGCTCGAAAGACTGTTCATTGCTTTTTGCAGATTGCCGCGCGATCCGGCCTCAATTCGGCTTGCGGCATTCGTTCGAACGCATAATGTAAGATTTTAACAGCCAGTTCGAATGAAAGCAAGGGAAAATCGATGTCAAACCGCTACGCGGCCTATACCAAGACTGAAGCTCGACTACCCGTCGAAGCGCGTTCTTCGTATCACATTCGACCGGCCCGAGACCTACAACTCGGTCGATGCGGAAACCCATACCCAGCTCACCAATATCTGGCGCGACATCAACGACGATCCCGACATCAACGCGGTGATCGTCACCGGAGCCGGCAAGGCGTTTTCGGCCGGCGGCGATTTCGAGTTGATCAAGAGCATCCTGGACAATCCGGTCGCGCGCATGGCGACATGGAAAGAAGCCAAAGACCTTGTCTACAACGTCATCAACTGCAACAAGCCGATCATCTCGGCGATCAACGGCGTCGCGGTTGGCGCAGGGCTGGTCGTCGGCATTCTCGCCGACGTGTCGATCTGCGGAAAATCGGCGCGCATCGTCGACGGCCACACCCGGCTTGGGGTTGCGGCCGGTGACGTCGCCTGCATCATCTGGCCGCTGCTGTGCGGGCTTGCGAAGGCGAAATATTACCTCCTCACCTGCAAGCCGCTGTCCGGCGAAGAAGCCGAGCGGATCGGGCTGGTGTCGCTCTGCGTCGAGGATGCCGATTTGCAGAGGATCGCGCTGGAGACAGCAGAGGATCTATCGAACGGTGCGCAGAGCGCGATCCGCTGGACCAAATACGCGCTCAACAACTGGCTGCGCGTCAATGGACCGTTGTTCGATACCTCGACCGCGCTCGAAATTCTCGGTTTCACCGGCGCCGAAGCGCGCGAGGGCCTGGCCTCGCATCTGGAGAAACGCAAGCCGGTATTCCCGCAGGAATGCCCGATCTGAGATCGACCGGTCAGCGTTCGGCGAGGCCAGGTTCGCCCGGCCTCTTTTGCAATTCATGTACTTGCAGTTCCTGGCATCTCGCCATTCACGCGGCCGCGAGCTTTTCGCGCAGCCGTTCGACCGCTTCGGGGTTAGCAAGCGCCGAGAGATCGCCAGGATCCTTGTTCTCCAACACCGCGCGCAACACCCGCCGCATGATTTTCATGTTGCGCGTGCGTGGCAGATCGTCGACCAAAACGATCCGCTCCGGCCGGTAAGAGGCGCCCATGCCGTTGACGAGGGCGGACGAGAGTTCTTCGGCAACGCCACGGGTCATCGATGCCCGGCATCGGAACACAGGCGCAGAGCGATCGCCGATCCCTTCACCGGATGCGGAATGCCGAACACCGCCGCTTCGGCGACCTTGCCGGTGCCGATCAGAATGCCCTCGAGTTCCGGCAGGTCCGGTGCGCTTGCCGGAAATCTTGATGGTGTCGTCCGAGCGGCCGAGGATGTAGTAGAGCCCGTCGTGGCCGCGCATCGCGAAATCGCCATGCACCCACAGTCCGGGAAGCGTGTTCCAATAGCTTTCGATGTAGCGCGCATCGGCTTTCCACAGGCTCTTGGTCAGGCCGATCGACGAATTGCGCAGCACCAGTTCGCCGACTTCGCCGGGCGGCAGACTCCTGCCGGACATGTCGACAATGTCGGCGCCGACGCCGAGCGCTGTGCGCGAGAACGAGCCGGGATTCATCGGATGATTCGGCGTTCCCATGAGGATGCAGCCGCCGACCTCGGTGCCGCCGGAGATATTGATGATCGGAATCCTTTTCTTGCACACATGATCGAAGAACCACGCCATGGCGCCGCGGTCCACGCTTCGCCGCCTGACAGCGTGATCCGCAGGCTCGACGAGATCGTAGCGCTCGACCTCGCTCGCCATAGCGCATCAGGCTGCGCACGATCGTCGGCGAGACGCCGAGAGAGCGTGACTTGGTGATCCTGGATCAGCCGCCAGAACCGGCCGGTATCCGGGAAAGTCCGGCGTGCCTTCGGCAATCAGCAGGCTGGCGCCCGCGAAACTCGGGATGCAGGCGCACATCGCGCCGACCATCCATCCCATGTCGCTGAGGAAGAAGCAGCGGTCCGACGGTTTGAAATCGCCGCAGATGATCATGTCGCGCGTCACCATCGTGCCAATGAAGCCGATGTGGGTCCACACGCAGCCCTTGGGCTCGCCGGTCGTGCCGGAGGTGTAGAGAAGGATGGCCGGATCTTCGGCCTGCATCTCCGCGGTCGCGATGCGCGCCGTCCTGGCCGGCGACGAGATCGTGCCACCAAAGGTCGCGCCCTCGCGCATCGGCGTCTCGATCGCAAGGCCGCTCGCGGCCGGCGACGACCACATGTTGCACGGTCGGCGCGGAGTCCAGCGCGACGTCGAGCACGGATTTGAGCGGCGCCGGCACGCCGCGCCGCCAGGTGCCGTTCGCGGTAATGACCGCCTTGGCGCCGCCGTGATTAAAGCGGGATTGGATCGGGCTCGGGCCAAAGCCCGAGAACAGCGGCATCACGATGGCGCCGAGCTTCAGGATCGCGAAAAACGCGACAAAGGTTTCCGGCAGGTTCGGCATGTAGATCGCGACCACGTCGCCGCGGCCGATGCCGAGCTCGCGCAAGCGCCTGCGCGAGGCGGCCGACCTCGCGGTCGAATTCGCGGTAGGTCAGCTTGCGCTGCTCGCGGCGCGTCTTCGCCCTCCCAGACCAGAAAGGTCTGGTCCCAGACCGGCGTGTCGCGGTGCTTGTCGATGCAATTCAGGACGATATTGGTGGTGCCGCCGACGCACCATCGCGCCCATGGCTCGCCGCGCGACACATCCAGCATCTGGTCGTAGCGGCGATAGAACCGGACGTCGCAAAACCTGAAGACTTCTTCCATCAGCCAGGCCGGATCGGCTTCGGCCTTCGCGGCAAGCGGGTCGTAGTCGGGCTGGCCGGTTGCGCGCAGGAACGCGGTCAGGTTGCTACCCGCCACCAGTTCCGGGGGAGGCACCCATATATAAGATGTTTCGTCCGTCATCGCGGTCCTTGCTGGCGCAGCGCAATTGGCCGCGTTGCATCGAGGTATCGCCCGGAAGCTAGACCTGTCGCGCAAACCACGTCAACAAATTCTAACAGGTGTTCGATACTCGGTGCTCGCGTTTTTGCGTGCCGCAATCGAGCGATCTCAAACCGGCGATTGACATCGGCGATTTTCTAACCTTGGTTGCGCGATCGAAATTGATGCGAGGTAAGGCCGTGACGGCGAACGCTCATCCTCCCGAGTTCTTGCAATCGACGACCTTCGTCGACAGCGATTCCCCGGAAGTGCGCGCGTTCGTATCGCGCGCGCTGGACGGGCCGGGTCTTTCCGCCACCGAGAAGGCGATCGGCCTGTTCAATGCCGTGCGGGACCAGATCAAGTACGATCCGTTCCATATGGGCCTGGCCGAAGACGACTACCGCGCCAGCCGCATCGCCGGGAGGGCGTCGAACTTCTGCGTCCCCAAGGCCATTCTGCTGACCGCGGCGTTACGCGCCGCCGGCATTCCCGCGGCTGTCGGCTTTGCCGATGTGAAGAATCACCTGAATTCGCCCAAGCTTTCGGATTTGATGGGAACCGATCTGTTCATCTATCACGGCTATGTCGCGCTGTGGCTGAAGGGGCGGATGTTCAAGGTGACGCCGGCGTTCAATACCGAGCTGTGCCAGCGGTTCGGCGTCAGGGAATTGATATTCGACGGCGAGCACGATGCGCTGTTTCACGAATTCGACACAAGCGACCATCGCCACATGGAATATGTCAACGATCGCGGCTGGTTTGCCGATCCGCCGATCGCGCAATTGCTCAGCGATTTTCGCGTCGCCTATCCGAAGCTGGTGGCGGCGAGCGCAAGCCGCGACTCGATCAGCGATCCTGCTTTCGACGGAAGGCGATGAGATCGAGGCGAAGAGCCGCGGTCGGTCTTATCCCGCTTGCGGTTGCTTCGCATATTGAACGGCGACTCGGCCGACCTTCTCGCGGGCGATGACGAGTTTCTGGATTTGCGCGGTGCCGTCGCCGATCTGCAGACCCATCACGTCAAGGTAGCGCTGATGGAACGGCAGGTCGGTGGTGTAGCCGTAATGCCCGTGGGTCGAGCAGGCACTGATGGATGATCTCGCAGGCCACCTTCGGCACGTACCATTTGCACATCGCGGCTTCCGCGGTGTGCGGCAGCCGGCGGTCGCGCAGCGAAAGCGTATAGTAGCAAAGCTGGCGCATCATCGTGAGCTGGGTCTCGGCTTCCGCCAGCGGAAAGCTCACGCCCTGGAACTGCGCAATCGGCCGCTCGAATGCGTTCCGCTCGGCGGTGTAGCGCCAGGTTTCGTCGACCGAGGCTTGGGCAGGGCCGATGCATTCGAGGCCGATCAGGGCGCGGCTGTAATCGAAACCCGCCATGATCTTGGAGAACCCCTTGTTCTCCTCCGCCATCAGGCATTCGGCCGGAACGAACACGTCGTCGAAGAAGACCGAGCCGCGACCGACCGGCTTCGTGCCGATGTCGTCGAAATGGGTGCGCGTGACGCCGGTCTGGTTGAGGTCGACGAAGAAGGCGCTGACGCCGCGCGCGCCGTCCTCGACCTTTCCGGTGCGGGCGAAAATCACCGCGGCCTCGCATTGGTCGGAGAAGCTGATCGATGTCTTCTCGCCGTTCAGGCGGTAGCCGTTTCCGGATTTTCCCGGCGCGCAGAATGAGATTGGCGGCATCCGATCCGCCGCGCGGCTCGGTCAGGCCAAGGCCGATGATGGCTTCGCCCGCCGTGACTTTCGGCAGCCATTCCCGCGCGATATCGGGCGAAGCGTGCTGGGCCAGCATGCCGCCCATCAGCGAGGCCAGCAACTGCACATAGCTGGCGTTGAAATCGCCATAGGCGATCTGCTCGATGATGATGCCGGCGGTGACGCTGCTTTCGCCGAGGCCGCCATATTGCTCCGGCAGGTCGGCGCGCGATCAGGCCGAGCGCCCCCATCTCCTTCATCAGCGCGCGATCGATGCGGTCTGCCGTGCGCGCGCTTCTGATAGTGCGGCGCCAGCTTTTCCTGCGCAAAATCGCTGCGCAGTATCGCGGAAAGCCTGCTGCTGCTCGCTGAGCGCGTAGTCCATGGTAGCCTCCGCAGAATGTCCTTGATTTATTCCGTTCATTCTAACAAGTGTTAGAAAGTTAGCAACGCTGGTGCCCCGCATCCGAAGTTCGTGATCCGTCGCAGCACGCTCTTACACGACTTCGGATGCGAGAGGGCACTAGCAAATCTATGATTTTAGTAACGCTTTTCGATCTGAAGTTCCCGGGATGAGTTTGCGGCAGGTGGCGCAGGAACTTCAGATCGGCGGTACTAGCCATTACGGGGCAATGCCATGCAGACCAGTCCGGGGACGTCGCTCTATCCGCATCTGCTGGCGCCGTTGCAAGCTGGGCCGCACCACGCTGCGCAACCGGATGATCATGGGTTCGATGCACACCCGCCTCGATATGGAGGAGAACGGGCTGCACAAGATGGCGGTGTTTCTCGCCGAGCGCGCCAAAGGCGAGATCGGCCTGATCATCACCGGCGGTTACGCGCCCAATACCGCGGGGCTGATCGAGCCGGGCGGCCCGATCCTGACCGAGCATGCGCAGGCCCGTGAACTGCAGCAGGTCACCGACGCGGTGCATCGGCACGACGGCAAGATCTGCCTGCAGATCTTGCATGCCGGACGCTACGCGCGGCAGGAAGAATGCCTCGGCCCCTCCGATATCCGTTCGCGCATCAATCGCTTTCCGCCCCGCGCCATGACACCTGCGGAAATTGAGCAAACGATTTCGGACTATGTGCGCTGCGCGCAACTGGCCAAGGAGGCCGGGTTCGACGGTGTCGAAATCATGGGGTCGGAAGGCTACCTGATCAATGAATTCACGGTGTTGCGGACCAACGACCGAAGCGACGCATGGGGCGGATCGGCCGAAAACCGCCATCGCTTCCCGGTCGAACTGGTCTCGCGCGTGCGCGCAGCGGCGGGGCAGGATTTCATCATCGTCTACCGGATATCCGCCATCGATCTGGTCGAGGGCGGCGCCACCGGCGACGAAATCGTGGCGCTGGCCCGGAAAGTCGAGGCGGCCGGCGCCGATATTCTCAATACCGGGATCGGCTGGCATGAGGCGCGGGTTCCGACTATCGCCTATCCGGTTCCGCGCGGCGCCTGGCGCTTCGCGGCCGCGCGCCTCAAGCGCGCGGTCGGCATTCCGGTGGTGGCGTCTAATCGCATCAACAAGCCCGAGCTTGCCGAAGAAATCCTCGCCGCTGGCGATAGCGATCTGGTCTCGATGGCGCGGCCGCTGCTGGCCGATCCGCATTTCGCGAGAAAAGTGCGCGAAGGCAATGCCGGCGCGATCAATGTCTGCATCGCCTGCAACCAGGCCTGCCTCGATCTGATCTTCTCGGATCGCAGCGCCAGTTGCCTGGTCAATCCGCGCGCCTGTCGCGAGACCGAATTCGACGAAGGGCCGGCGGACAAATCGCGCAAGGTCGCGGTTGTCGGCGCCGGCGCCGGAGGTCTTGCGGCGGCGGCGGAGGCCAGCCGTCGCGGGCACAAGGTCACGCTGTTCGAGGCCACCGATCGGATCGGCGGCCAGCTGAACCTCGCGCGCGCCGTTCCAGGCAAGTCCGAATTCGACGAGATGCTGCGCTATTTCAGCGGACGGATCGACGACGGCGGCGTCGAGCTGCGGCTCAACAAGTCGCCGACCGCGCATGATCTCGGCAACGGCAATTTTGAAGCCGTAGTGGTGGCGTCAGGGGTTCATCCGCGGATGCCGGACATTCCCGGCATCGATCATCCCAAGGTGGTGATCTACAACGACCTGCTCAGCGGCAAGCGCCACGCCGGGCACAAGGTCGCCATCGTCGGCGCCGGTGGCATCGGCTTCGACGTCGCGGAGTATCTCTGCCATTCGCAGCCGGGCCAGGGTCCCAAGGCGCGGGGCCTGGATATTGCGGCTTTTCAGCGCGAATGGAATATCGACGTCTAGCCTGACGCAGCCGGGAGGGCTGGCCGGCGACCCGCTGGCTCCGCGCAGCAGTCCGCGCGAGATCACGCTGCTGCAACGCAAGGCCACACGTCCCGGTGTCGGTCTCGGCGTATCGACCGGGTGGGTTTTGCGCAGCAGCCTTGCCAAGCGCGACGTCAAGATCCTCGCCGGCGTCAGCTACCAGCGGATCGACGATACCGGGCTGCACATCGTGGTGGACGGCGTGCCGCGGGTGATCGAAGCCGACACCGTCGTGATCTGCGCCGGGCAGGTATCCAACCGCGAACTGTTCGATGAGCTCAGTGCCGCGGGCGTCGAGGCCCATGTCATCGGCGGCGCCAAGGAAGCCTCCGAACTCGATGCCATGCGCGCGGTGGAGGAAGGGGTGCGGATCGCGCAGGCTTTGTGACGTCGCACCGCTGGGGCGGGCGGCTTTGTTCGACGCTTGGATCATGATGATTTCAGGTTGAGGCGGCAGGACCACTTCTCCCTCGCCCCGCTTGCGGGGAGAGGGTCGGGGTGAGGGGCCCTCTCCGCGAGCTCTGACTCGTGGAGGAGCCCCCTCACCCGGATTGCTTCGCAATCCGACCTCTCCCCGCAAGCGGGGCGAGGTGAACCAACCGTCAACTCAAAGCCGTCATGCTCTATTTCGTCTTCCCGTCACCGCGCTCGCGTTTGTTGAACTTCATCGCGTCGATCATCTGGCGGGCGTCATGGGCAAGATGCAGCGTCTCGCCGCCATCGATGTACCATTCCTCCCCGGTGACGAACTTGCCGAGCGGCGAACTCAGGAAGATGATCGCTGCCGCAATATCTTCCACATCTCCCATATGCCCGAGCACGTTGCGATTGAGCTTGAGCCACTGTTCGGGATCGATCGGATAGTGACCCATCCCTTCGGTCTTGATGGTTCCGGGCGCCACGCAATTGAGACGGATGCCGAATTCGGCCCATTCATAGGCCAGCGTCTTCATCATGCCGAGCACGCCGCCGCGCGCGGCCGCGGTATGCACGAAGCCGCTCAGGCCGGAGCGGATGCAGGCGGTCACGAACACGATCGATCCGCCGTTCGCCAGCATGAAATGATCGGCGGCGGCCTTTGTCATCTGCCACGAACCGATCAGATTGTTGCGGATCACGGTTTCGAAACCCTTGTTATTGAGCTCGCGCGCCGGCGTCACGAACTGGCCCCCGGCGTTGTTGACGAGGATATTGAGCCCGCCGAATTCGCTCTTGATGCGTTGCATCGCCGCTTCGATCCGGTCGGGCTCGCGGATGTCGGCCGAAATGGCAAAGGCATCGCCGCCGGCATCCCGGATCGCCTTGGCGCAATCCTCGATCGGCTCAACGCGCCGGCCGAGCACCACGACCCGGGCGCCGCATTGCGCCATTTCCAGCGCGGTGGCGCGGCCCATCCCGGTGCCGCCGCCGGTCACGAGGGCGACCTGATCCTTCAGCAGATCCGGCGCGAAACGCATTTTGTTGGGCTGCGGCATGGTACTCGATTCCGGTTGTGTTCGGTTGCGCGGGACGTATTCTAACCGATGTTAGATTTTCTGGAAGAGGCGGCTAATCGATCGAAGTTGTCAATGCGCCGGGATCATGACGCCGTTGATTTTGCCGATTTGGTCAGCGGATGCTAGGACTGACCCGTGCCCACGCCTTTACCCACTTAACCCTGTCAGGCCCTGATGAATACGCACATCGCCACTACCCCGTCGCGCTCCGTCTATTTCGGCGAAGAACATGAATTGCTGCGGGACCAGATCCGCCGCTTCGTGGATGAGGAGGTCAAACCGCACGCGCTGCAATGGGAACAGGACGGCATGGTGCCGCGCGCGGTGTTACGGAAGATGGGGGAGCTTGGCTTCTTCGGAATCCGCTATGCGCAGGAATATGGCGGCTCCGACATGGATACGCTGGCGACCGTGGTGCTCGCCGAGGAACTGGGGCGATCGACATTTTCAGGCGTGGCGATCACGGTGCTGGTCCATACCGACATGGCGTCGGTGCATCTGTATAATTCCGACTCGGTTGAATTGAAGCGCCGCTTCATGCCGGATGTCATCGCCGGCAAGAAGATCGTCGCCGTCGGTGTCACCGAGCCGGGCGCCGGTTCGGATGTCAAGGGCATCCGCACCACCGCGCGCCGCGATGGCGACGGCTACATCCTCAACGGCAGCAAGCTGTTCATCACCAACGGCGTCCACGCCGATCTCTATTGCGTCGCGGCCCTCAGCAACCCGGACGCGCGGCCCTCGCAGCGCCTGTCGATGTTTCTGGTCGAGAAGGGGACGCCCGGCTTTCGGGTCGGACGCGCGCTCGACAAGCAGGGCTGGCGCTCGTCGGATACGGCGGAACTGCTGTTCGAGGATTGCCGGATTCCCGCCAGCAACCTGCTCGGCCAGGAAGGTCAGGGCTTCTATGCGATCATGCGGAATTTCCAGAACGAGCGCATCGTGATCGGCGCCATGGCGATGGGCGAAGCGCAGGCCGCTATCGAGATCACCCTCGATTGGGTGACGCAGCGGCAGGCGTTCGGCGAGCCACTGTGGTCCAAGCAGACGATCCGGCAGCGGATGGCGATGCTGGCGAGCAAGGTCGAGGCGGGAAAGCAGCTTGTCTATCACGCGGCATGGCTGGTGGCGCGCGGCATCGACGCCACCAAGGAAGTGTCGATGGTCAAGGCCTATTGCGGCGAACTGGTCAACGAGGTGATGTACAGCTGCCTGCAGTTCCACGGCGGCATGGGCTACATGCGCGAGAGCACGATCGAGCGGATGTCCCGCGACGCGCGGGTGCAATCGATCGGCGGCGGCGCCACCGAAGTGATGCTGGAAGAGGTCGCCAAACGGATGAGTGGCAGCAGCGGTTCGAACCGGTGATGCGGCGCGAATGAGTTGGCCGGCTTATTTCCTGGTTACGCCGTCCAGGATCAGGAGCTCGGTCCGCTGCGCCAGCTTCAGAACGGCTTCCTGCTTGCTGTAGCTGAACCACTCCACGGTCCAGTTCAGCGCGCCCAGCACGAATATCCGCAAGGGGACGATCTCGATATCGGCGCGAATTTCGCCGGCCCGCCGGGCATCGAGGAACAACTGATCCCAATATTTGGCGTAGGCTCGCCGCAGCGGCCGGTGGCGATTTTTCAGGCGCTCGGGAAGCTGGCCGTAGATGCGAATATTGGCAGAGGTGAAATCGCTGGCTTCCAGCAACGCCACCAGATGGGTCTCGATCGCAAGGCCGATCCGGCGCCGATGCGAAACCTTGCCGGCTTTCTTCAGCGCGGTCTTCACCGCGTCAAAAATCCGGTGCAGCCCCTGATCGAGAACCTCGTCAAGGATCGCTTCCTTGGAATCGAAATAATAATAAATGCTTCCGGCCTTGATCTCGGCCATGCTGGCGATCTGACGCAGCGTGGTCGCCGAATATCCTTGCTGGCGAAACAGCTTGGCGGCCGCTTCGAGCACCGACTGCCGGGACTTTACGGATTTCGTCACCAGCGCCTTGTCGCCGGAGGGCTTTTTCTTGCCGGCCCTCGGTCGGGCTTCGGAGGCCAATTTGCGCGCCCGTGAAGATCCCGGAGCCTGCTTGCTTTTCGACTTGACCGGCCGATCAAGATTGGAAACCAGCAGACCCCGCCGTGTCGAATTCATCTTCAAGGTGCTTTCCAGCCCGGACCAATGCAAAGTTAGGAGAGTCGGCAATAGCCGGCCAGCCTAAGCGAAATACGCGCTTTACGCCACTGCCGGATGTGTGGAATCCGAACGAGACCGGGGGCGCAAACCCACAAGCACTCGAGCGACGATTTCTCGGCTACTTTTCCAACGGGAAGTATCCTGCCCGAACAACGACCATGGTCATGGGATTGCCCGGCGCGGATCTTCTGGCGGGTTGGAAGCCATTTTCGACCCAACGCCGATTGGTCGTCACCGTTGCAGGGACAATTCAGGCTTTACCGCTGGCGTCGCGCGGTAGGGCTTCGACAATCTGGATGTGCTCCGGCGGCCTTGGTACCCCGAATTGGAAAGACCGCAGGATCGGTAGGTCGGGTCGCTCACGCGCTGTTTTGCCCTTCATGTTACCGAATGGCAACAGACAGGATTTCGATCAATTGATATCGATATAGGATCGGATTTCAGATTTTAATATCGGAGGAGCCCCGGTTGTGGCCTCTCGGCATTGCGTGGCAACCGTTGTTCTATTTTTAGTTGGCGGATTGACCGCATCGGATGCCTTTGCAGGCGTGGCTGATTGCAAAAAGATTCAAGCGCCGATGGATCGCCTGGCTTGCTACGACAGGCTGACAAATGCGCAGCCGGCGTCCCACCCTGTAAAGCCGCTTAAGCCCGAACTCGCGCGTCCGGTCCAGGCCCCAGGCGTAATGCCAGCCTATGCGGGCGCGTTGCCCCCGGTCGATTCGCCTGGCAAGCAATGGTGGATCGAGGCCGAGCAGGCTTTCTATAGTCTCTCAAAGGGGCATTCTTCGCCCTTGATCGTTTCGGGCGATCCGACCGTCACGGGGCCGGTGACGACGCTAGTCCACATTCCAACCTCTCCTGGCTTTATAGGCCTCCAGACCGTGCAAAATTCGCTGGGGAGCGCGTTGGCGAACGGGGGCACCCTGTTTGGTGGAGATGGGCTCAATACGGGCATTCACAGCGGCGAAGAGCTGCGTTTCGGCCACTGGCTCGATGCCGAACACACTCAGGCCATCGAGGGTGGCGGATTCTTTATTGGACAAGGGAGCACCAGCTTTACCAGCGGGCAGGGCGGCAATGGCGTGGGAGTTCCCTTCTTCGATGCGAACGGGATAGGTCAGCTCTTCGTTGTCAACCGACCATCGACGCTCACCTCAACAAACGTATCGGTGAACACGACGCCCGACGTATTCGTTGGCCTGTTCAACAAGACCTCAACGGACCAGTCCACGGGAACCGCCAGCGCAAGCTATTCCCAAAGCCTTTGGGGAGCCGACCTCAATTATCGTGTGGCCACGCCTTTGTTCCGGGAACGCGGCGTCGAAGTCGACGTCTCCGCTGGCGTCAGGTACGCAAACCTCAGTGAAAGTCTCTCCCTGAACACGACATCGACCGCCGTTCATACCGAGGTTACGACGTTCGAGAAGGCCCTCGGCCTTCCCGGAAATCCCAACTTCACGGATTCGACCAGCACGATCACCGGGACCAGCGACCTCATCAGCACGCGCAACAACTTCATCGGTCCGCAATTCGGGGCCGGTGGTGACTTCCGGCTGGATGAGCGCTGGTCGATCTCGGGTGACGCGAAGGTTGCCGTCGGCGCCAACTTCGAATCCCTGTCGGTAAGCGGAAGCACAATGTCGACCGTCACCAGCGCGACCACGCCGACGTCAACACTTATGCTCGCCGGGATTCCGCTTACCGTCGCCGCTGGCACGCCTCCCGGATCGGCGGCGACGCCCGTCGTCACGACGAGCAAAACGACAAGCGGCAGCGGGATTTTCGCGTCGCCTGCGAATTCCGGTAACCACTCGCGGACGGTGTTCGCCTACATTCCGAGCGGCACGCTTAAACTGAATTATGACGTGCTTCCGAATTTTCTTACGCTTAGCCTGGGCTATAACGTCTTCTGGATGAGCGACGTATTGCGGCCAACCAATCAGCTCCTCGGCACTGGCGCCCCGACCTACGCGCAATCCAGCCTGCTGGCGCAAGCCATCACGGTCAGCGCAAAGGTGAAATTCTAAATCATTCCGATGCTCGGCGCCTTTGGCGAGAGAGCCTCCGTTCCGATTGAATCGGAACGGAGGCTCTGTCTCTTTATTTTGGACATCTTTTTTGATATCCGGCTGCGGGCGCTAGTCTACCGAACTAAAAGCAGGATATTGGCCGTCCGCCGAGGCGATCAATTGGCTGGGGACCAATAGGAGAGCCGGAAGCATCAGGGCATAGACGATCGTGATTGCGATTACGCAAACGTCAAAATCGCCGAACCGATCATAAAGCCTCGTGCCGAGAACATCACCGAATCGCGTGACCAGAAAATATAGACTGCTCGCCAACATGAGGGTCGTTCCCTCCAGCCCGCGAGGACATGCCCGAATGATCAGGTCCAGATAAGCGCCGGTGGCAATGCCGCCCATCAGGCCGATTGGCACCGCGGCGATCAGGGCGCCCATCACCGAATGTATAAAGAGCAACGGAATCATCTGCGGGATTGCAATCAGGGTTCCCCACCACAGGAGTGTTTTCAGCGCGAACTTTCGGCAGAGAAATCCATATACGATATAAGTCGGAATGAAGGAGGCGGCAAAGATGGCGTTCCACTGACCCCATTGGGCATCCGAGGCATGGAGCGTGTTCTGCAGGTGATACTGAAGCGGCGTGGTTGAACCAGGTGCGAAATTCCATAACACCCATATCAGGAAAGCCGAATAGATAGGCCAATGCCGCGCGAGCCTCTTAAGGTCAGCCATCGGATGTTGGCCCACCCGATGTTCGATGCGCACATTGTTGAATACGTCTGCAGGCCTCCACATCGAATAAGCGGCGACGATCGTCATAATCGCGGCGCCCACCAGAAAAAGAATACGGATAGCCTGGTCAGCGCCTTTGTCTTCGAGCAACCCGCTAAGCGCTCCCCCCGCGAGCAACGCCGCGACGGTAGGAACCGACAGGAAGACGTTCCACGCCGCGCTGATCTGACCGGTCATGGCATGTTGTCGACCGATCATTGCAGTCAATCCATTTTGAGCGCTGGCGACAAAAAGGGAGGAGGCTGTCAATATAACGACCGCAATAATCAGCACCACATAGGTAACGGAACTGAAAGCGAAAAATACATAAAGGAGCGCGCTGATCGTGCCAAACAACAGCATAAATCCGCGATCCTTCATACCAAAGGGGCTCCACATGTCGCGAATAAATCCGAAAGCAAAAGACAGATAGAGTGGGATAGCGGCCACGAGCCGGAAACCGGCAACCTCATGCGCACTCAATTTCAGCTTATTCTTTAGAAGAAAGCTGATCGGGATATCGATCAGGCCTCCCGAAGGACTACCGAACGCAAGCAGAATAATCAGGATACCGAGATAGAAGAAAATTCTCTGCCGCGCCAAGGGCGATAATTCGATCGGATCGACAGCAATATCCACAATTGTGGCTGCGGGACGGTTTATCGTCATAGCGCGCGATCTCTCCGATCGGAACGGCAAACAACAAGGAGCCGACTATCGGCCTTAAAATCGACAGCTACTTTTGTGGGCCTGAGTATATGCCTCCTACCTCGGCTTTCAAACGCGTCGTTCTGACCTTGGTTCGACCATATCCGGTCTACCCCCCGATAAGCAGACATTCTCGATATCCGTCGGCATGTATCAAAGGCGCCAAAGGCGTAAGTTTCGCTCATATTTTGGGACTGGAACGCTTCAAGTACTCGTAACTGGATTTTATTTTTTTGTGGACTTGTTTGGTTGTAAATTGTGTAATGATCTGTCTGCGAGAACCGGTCAGAGCCCCTGACGAATGCTGACTTCGGTAACAAATAAGGTGCGAGGTTGGGCGGCGGCCATGCTCGTCGCAGCTTATGCGTTCGGCGTTCTCGCGCCGTCGATGGTCTTCTCGTTCAATAGCAATGCGTCGATTATTCATTCGCTGACCGAAGTGCACGGTGATATGTTAGTGTTGCACTTCCACCCCTACGGTGATGATGGCAAAGGCTCCGATAGGCAGTCACCCACAGGCGTTCATCACTGCTGCGGGGTCGTAGCAGTCCCCGGTTTACCTCCTCCGATTGAGGTCTCGATCGTCGCTCCGATCTGCGCCTCGTTAGTCCCCTCGCTGCCCCAAGACCGTCACGCGGGCTGCGGTCCGGTAACGCTGGACCGGCCTCCAAGACCTTCTCTGTTGACCTGAACCTCACGCAACGGCTGTTCGCCGTCGTGTTCCGTTTGGATTTCAACAGGGGTGGTCTCGTTTATGCCCATCTATAAGCGGTCGCGGCGCTCTCCATATGAGGGGGCGCTTGCTCGATTTCTTTGTAAGACGCCTTCGGCAAACCTCACGCTGCGTCAGGCTGCACGAGCGAGCGCGTTGGGCATCTCCTTCGCGGCGTCGGTCACTTCACAAGCAGCGCAAGCTCACGGAATTGCAGGCAATCGTTTGTTCCCGGGGACGCTCACCTTTGATGATCCAGCCGTTGCCGACGAAGCAGTCCTGCCGAATTTTTGGAGTTTGGACCCTCCTGGTGGAGGCGGCAACGTTACGGACAACCGCATCAATTGGACCTTTACGCGTCTCCTCACCCCCACGGTGGGGATCGTCATCGACAACAGCTGGATCGCACGTAACTGGGGTGTGACCCAACGCTTTGGGTTTGACGTAACAAGCGTCGGTCTCAAATGGGAGGTTTATCGAAACAACACAGATGAGGCGCTTGTTGCAGCGAGCCTCCTCTGGGGGATCGGCAACTCGGGCGCTCAAGGGGTCGATACCAAAGCGCCCAACACGATCAAGCCGGGATTATTTTTCGGAAAAGGCTTCGGCGATGTGCCGGACAGCGTGTCGTGGTTGAGGCCATTCGGGATAACGGGTGCCCTGGCGCTGGAGCATCCGACCGGCGGCGTCTCCGCCAGCCTCGGTTTTGATCCAATCACCGGCCAATTGGGCCCGATGCTGACCCGCAACGTCGATATCCTGCATTGGGGCTTTGCGGTCGAGTTCAGTACGCTGTATCTGACCAGCCGCTTCACCGGTGGTCCGCCGAAGGAAGAACCGCTCAATCAGCTCGTGCCGCTGGTGGAGTTCGCGGTCGATAGTTCCTCGGGAACAAAGTCGATTGCGACCATGAACCCCGGCCTCTCCTACGTGGCAATCACCTGGCAGATCGCTGTTGAAGCGATTGTGCCGCTGAACAGCGCGGCGGGATGCGGAGGCAGAATGCAACTCCTGCTGTTCCTCGACGACCTCGCGCCATCACTCTTCGGCAAGCCGTTGTTGAGCCGCTAGGAGACATGCCATGTTCAAGAAGATTTTGATGCTCAGCGTTTCTACACTGATTTTGTCGCTGCTATGTCCGACCGCAGGCTCGGCCAAAGGAGGCACGTATGGGGTTGAGGATCGTTACAATCCGCAGCACATTACGTCGCTTCCTCCGGAGGTTCGCCAAATCGTCGTCAGCAAGTGCAAGGAGCCGCGCGCAACACACGAATTTTCTAGTTACAGAGACGGCACGGCAGAAATCGTGCTGCACTACGAGCATTTGCTTTGTGAACTATCGAACGTCTACTGCACCTCGAACGCATGTCTGCATGAAGTTTACAGACGAACGCTCCAAGGGCGATATAAATTGATCCGAAGTTTTTATGTCACGCAGCCTGAAGTGGAACATTATTAGCGAACCGTGCAGGTTCCCCACGGGGCAATCTCGGAAGTGCCGTTTGTCCGGTTTTGCCGGTTGAAGGCATTGGTTTTCACGCGCTTCAAGCGTAAACCGGGGCCTGGAACCATTCGGCATGTCGCGACCCGATATGACAAGCCCGCGGCCAACAAGTCCGCGCCCCAAATTGACTGTCAATGCGATACCGCCTGCATGGCCCGGCCGACGGCCGCGGCGCCATCGTGATCCGCCCAAGCACGCGCATCTGTCAAAGCATGTTGGCAGGAAAGTCCAATCTAGCGTACGATGCGCGTTAGACGGAATTCAGATGCTATGGTGCAAGAGCGGCCAGATCGCATTCGGCGTCGGTTGTCGGCGATATTGGCCGCCGACGTAGCCGGCTATTCCCGGCTCATGCATAGTAACGAAGAGGCGACGCACGCTAAATTGACTGCGCTTCTAGTGGACGCTATCGAACCGGCAATCGTTGAACACGGAGGTCATATCGTCAAGAATACCGGCGACGGGTTCTTGGCTGAGTTTTCGAGTGCCGTCGAAGCGGTCCGGGCTGCGACGCGGTTCCAGACCGGCATCCTTGAAGTTGCAATCGGCGATACGGAAGATGAGCGTATTTCTTTCCGCGTAGGCATCAATGTCGGCGACGTGATCGTCGAAGCGCATGACATCTTCGGAGACGAGGTCAACATCGCAGTACGACTCGAAGGTATTGCCGCTCCCGGCGGCATCTGCCTCTCGTCCTCTGCCTACGATTACGTTCGCGGCAGAGTGCCACTCGAGTTCACCGATTTGGGCGAGCAAAGTCTTAGAGTCCGTCCGGAGACTTTAGGCCGGATTGCAGAGTTTTCTGAGCATGAGGCGGATTGATGCGAGGCGCAAGAACGCCAGAGCCTTTCGGTTGAGATTCTCCCAATCCTTGGCAAGCCTTCGGCAGCGATTGAGCCAGGCAATGGTACGCTCGACGATCCAGCGTTTGGGCAAGACCACAAATCCGCTGGCCTGATCGGAACGTTTGACGATTTCAATGTCGAGATGCGGCAGAACCTTTGCAAGCGCTTTCGCAAATTTCGGTCCTTGATATCCGCTGTCGGCGAAGAGCGTCTTCAAAAATGGAAACATGCCGAACAGTGTCGCCATGACGAGAACGCCTCCATCGCGATCTTGAATGTCGGCCGGATGAACGATGGCGTGGAGCAGGAGGCCTACTGTATCGACAAGAATGTGCCGCTTCTTGCCTTTGATCTTCTTGCCCGCATCGTACCCGTGCGGATCAATGCACGCCCCCCTTTTTCCGCGCTTTTCACGCTCTGGCTGTCGATGATGGCGGCGGTCGGACTGGCTTCCCGCTGCTCTCGTTCGCGACACTGTTCATAGAGCGCGTAGTGGATTCGTTCCAATGTGCCGTCATATGTCCACAGATCGAAGTAGCCGTAGACCGAGCTTTTCGGCGGCAGATCTTTCGGGATCGCGCGCCACTGACAGCCGGTAGAGAGAATGTACATGAGGCCGTTCACCACCTCCCGCATGATCACCGTGCGCTTGCCACCACCAGTTTTGCCCGGCGGGATCAGCGGTTCGACCAGTCTCCATTCGCCGTCGGTCAAATCGCTCGGATATCGCAACTTGCTGCGGTCGTAACGGGCGCGGTTCTTGCTCGTCCACATCGGTGACCCCTCCTCGAATCAGGCCACCACTCTTGAATCACAGATGATTCATATGATTCAAGAACTCTTCGGACAGACACTTAGAAATATAGCCCGCCCGGTACGAGCCTATGCAGTGGTCGGGGCTGGATTGAACGGCGGGACACAAGGCGGCAACACGACGCTGAGCTCGCCGTCAGCGCACCGACTTTCCATCGTGGTACTGCCGTTCGACAATATCGGCAGAGAACCCGAGCAAGACTATTTCGTCGATGGCATGACCGAGAGCCTGACTACAGATCTGTCACGCATCGCCGGTTCCTTCGTAATCGCTCGCAACACGGCGTTCACCTTCAAAGGCAAAGCCGTAGACGTCAAAAAGCTCGGACGTGAGCTGAAGGTCAGCTACGCCCTCGAAGGGTCGGTGCAACGTAGCGGCAACCGCCTCCGGGTGAATGTGCAGTTGATCGATGCCGAAACCGGCGAGCACGTCTGGGCCGAGCGTTTTGACAAGCCCGTTGCCGACCTTCGACATGCAGGATGAAATAGTATCCAAACTCGCAAACACCTTAAACTCCCAGCTTGTTGAGGTCGAGGCGCGCCGAGCAGAGCGTTTGCCGCATCCTGATGTAATGGCCTTGATTTTTCAGGGGAGCAATTCCTGGAATAAGGGGTCAACCCCCGAACACATGGAGAAAGCGCTTGGATTTTTCGAGCGCGCCCTGGAACTCGATCCAATGAATATCGAGGCGATGGTCAGTGTGGCGGCCGTTCATGCGGTGAGCGCCGCTCTGTATCTTGTCGACGACCGCAAAGCGCGGTTTGCGAAGGCTGAAACGATTTTAACCAAAGCGTTATCCATAGCGCCCCAACACGCTCGGGCTCATTTATTTTTAGGTATCGTGCAATTGTCGACGAACCGCGCGGCGCAAGGAATTTCGGAATGCGAGCGGGCACTAGCGTTGAACCGGAATTTGGCCGATGCTCATGGTGCCATTGGCGTCGCCAAGATTTTTATTGGCCGCAGCGAGGAAACTGAGGCCCACATTCAGGAAGCGCTGCGGCTCTCTCCTCGCGACGACAGTATTTACCGATGGCTGCATTATGTTGGCGTTGCTAAATTGCTACTCAGCGCCGAGGCCGAAGCAGTCGTGTGGCTGCGCCGATGCCTCGAGGCTAACCGAAATTATCCCATCGCGCATTTCCACTTGGCCGCTGCGCTTGCACGTCTCGGCTCGCTGGATGAGGCGCGCACTACGGTCCAAGCGGGATTGGCGCTTGATCCAACCTTCACTATCCAACGTATGCGCGGCATTACATTGAGCGATAATCCGATTTTTCGTGCTGGAAGCAGGCGCATCCGTGAGGGTATGCGCATAGCGGAGGTGCCAGAGGAGTAGGGACTCGGCCGCTCTCGGGCAGCGAAGCTCCAGGTATCGTCGCTGGGTTGTACAAGGGGCATACGTGAAGCATCCTTGTGTCAGGAACAGACATTTCCCTTCAAGAACCGGACAAACGGCACTTCCGAAATGTGCCCCAAACCGGACAGGCCAAAATCGACGCGAATGTGAGCCGACTCGGACATGGGCGCCGCGGCCAACGAGTCCGCGCCCCAGTTTGGCCGTCAATGCGATGTCGCCTGCATGGCCCGGCTGACGACCGCGTGGACGTCGACCCAGGGCGGCTTGTCGGGCGCGAATTGCTGCCGCAGGTAGGACACGAGCTCCGCGACCTGATCGGTCGACAGGCTGTCCTTGAAGCCGGGCATGTAGCCGAGATCGCTCGACGCCGGCGAAACGATGCCGTGCAGGATCACCTGGATCAGGTTGTCCGGCACCGCACTGTGCAAATTGCTGTTCAACGCCAGCGACGGCCGGCTGCCGAACAGCGGCGCGCCGCCGACCTGATGACAGACCGCGCAGGCGCCTTCATAGAGCCGCGCGCCAGTGGCTGAAGCCGAAACCACCCTGGTGCCGGTTGCGCTTTCGAGCTTGGCGGCCAGCGCGTCATGGTCCGGTTTACTGACCGTCTTCTCATTGAAAGAGCTGAGATAGATCGCCATGGCGCGGATGTCCTGGTCGGACAGGGTGGCAAGCTCCTTCACCACCGGCGCCATCGGGCCGGCGGCGACACCGTGGAAACGGGATTCGCCTGTTCGTAAGTAAGCGAACAGTTCATCTTCGCTCCAGGGGATCGGCGCGTGCGACAGCGATGTCAACGGCGGCGCTTCCCAGCCTTCCGCGAAACCGCCGGCGAGATAGGCCCCGGCCTTTTCCGCGCCGAACGCGTTGCGCGGCGAATGGCAGGCGCCGCAATGGCCGAGGCCTTCGACCAGATAGGCGCCGCGATTCCAGTCTGCCGATTGCGTCGCATCGGCTTCGAATGCGCCGGCGCGATGGAACAGCGCATTCCATCCCGCCATCAGCGGGCGCCGGTTGAACGGGAATGCGAGCTTGGTGGTCGCGGCCTTCGGCGCGCACCGGCGACTGCGCCATCAGATAGGCATAGAGCGCCTGCAGATCGGCGTCAGTGGTCTTTGCAAAATGCGTGTAGGGAAACGCCGGATAGAGATGCCGGCCGTCGCGGTGAATGCCGTCGCGCATCGCGCGCTCGAAGGCGGGATAGGACCACGCCGCCGATGCCGGTCTCTGACATCGGGCGTGATGTTGGTGCTGTAGATCGTGCCGAACGGCGTCTCGATCGCCCGGCCGCCGGCATTGATGGTGCCGTTCGATCGGCGGTATGGCAGACCGCGCAGTCGCCGAGCGCGGCGAGTTGCCGGCCGCGCGCGATGGTGGCGGCCGAATAGACCGACGCATCCGGCCGCGCGATCGGCGCGATCGACCGCCACGGCAGCACGGCCGCCGCGATGCCGATCATCGGCGGTAATCAGCGGCGGCAACGCGTCGCCAATACGCCGCGCCGCCTCGCGAAAGGATTTGGCCAGCGCGTGGGCTGCAGCCCGGCCGGCGGTGAAGTCCGCGGTTCCGGGCGCGGGCCGCGCCAATGCTGCGGCTGTCGAACCCTGTTCGCCGCGCAATCCCGCCAGAATTCGTTCCGGCGTGAACGGCAATTCGCGAAACCGCACGCCGGTCGCGTCAAAGATGGCGTTGGCGATCGCGGCCGCGCTCGGGACCGAAGCGGATTCGCCGACGCCGAGCGGCGGCTGATCCGGCCGCGGCAGCATCAAGACGTCGATCTTAGGGACGTCAGGGAAGGTGATGATCGGGTAGGCGCCCCATTCGCGGCTCGCCACCGCGTTGCGGTCGAACGAGACCTCTTCCATCAGCGCGCGGCTGGTCGACTGGATGACGTTGCCATGGATCTGGTGGCGGACGCCGTCCGGATTGATCATCAGGCCGGAATCCTGGCCGGCGACCACGCGCGTCACGCTGACATCGCCGGTCGCCTTGTTGACGGCGACGTCGGCGATCCAGGCCGACCACGCCGCGCCATAGCCCGGAAATTTGCTGTGGACATACAGCGCGTAGGCAAAGCCGCGCCCGCGCACGATGTCGCCGTCGGCGACCGGCTCCTGCCAGCGCGGGCGCGGCTTCCAGCCGGCGCGCTCGGCAACGGCGTTGACGAGATCGATCGCGCGCGGGTCCTTGAGGTAGCGCAGGCGATATTCGATCGGATCGACGCCGGCTTCGGTGGCGAGTTCGTCGATATAGGATTCATGGGCGAAGGTGTTCGGCAGCGCCGAGACGCCGCGAAGCCAGGAGGCGCGCACGATCGGCGGCATGTCGTGCGCCACCACGCGCATGTTGTCGTAGTCGTAGGGCGGGATCGCGGTGCGGTCGCCCATCTCGAACACGGCCGGGACCGGCGCGATCGTGCCGGTCAGCAACAGCGCCAGCGTGGGCGCGCCGTTGGAGGGATAGCGGGTCGCAAAATCGTAAGCCGGCGACGCTGCCATCGGCGTTCAGGCCGCCCTTGACGTCCATCAGTTGCGCGGTGCCCTTGGGCTCCCAGGCGTGCTCCTGTTCGCGCGTCAATTGCACGCGAACCGGACGGCCGACCGCGCGCGACAGCAGCACCGCGTCGGCGGAAACGTCGTCGGCGCAGTTGCGGCCGTAGCAGCCGGCGGCCTCCATCCGGATCACGTCGATCTCGGATTCCGGCCGCTGCAAGCAGCAGCGCGAGATCGGCGCGCAGGATGTGCGGATTTTGCGTGCCGGACCACACCCGGACCTGACCGTCCCCGACAGTCCGCGACCGCGCAGGACGGACCGATCGAAGCGTGCATCTGGTACGGCCAGACATACGTCCGCTGCATCGGCTTCGCGGCGCCGGCGATGGCAGCATCGACGTCGCCCTTGTCGATCAGGGTGCGCGGCGTCGAAGGATTGGCGCGCAGCGCGGTCTCGACGTCCTTCAGGTCGGGCAGCGTCGGCGCCGGCTTCCAGGTGACCTTGAGTTGCGCCGCCGCCTTGACCGCGTTTTCCTCGCGCTCGGCGACGACGCCGACGAAATCACCGATCCTGACGACGGCAACGAGGCCCGGAATATCGCGCACCGAGGCTTCGTCGACCGCGATCAGGCTGGTGCCGACAAAAGCGCCGGCATCGACGCCGGCATAGGGCGGGCGCACCACGCGGCCGTGCAGCATGCCGGGCACGCGCACGTCGTGAACATAGACCAGCTCGCCGGTCGCCTTGGCCGGAAGGTCGGTGCGCGGCACCGACTGCCCGACGATGCTGTAGGACGTCGACCGCCTTGACTGAACGCTCATCGGCCAGTTCGAGGCGGATGGTCTCGCTCGCCAATCAATTCGCCGTAGCTGACGCTGCGGTTATCGCGTCCGCGGATCAGGCCGTCTTCCACGACGAGATCCTGCGACGGGCAGTTCCAGCCGCTCCGCGGCGCGCGCGACCAGGAATTGCCGCGCCTGCGCGGCGGCCTTGCGCAGCGGCACCGCCGGTGATCTGAATGGTCTCGCTGGCGATGGTCGCGCCCTGATTGGGAACCCGCGAGGTGTCGCCCAGCACCACAACGACGCGCGCAAAGGACACGTCGAGTTCTTCGGCGACGATCTGCCCGAGCGCGGTCTGGATGCCGGTGCCGAGATCGACATGGCCGTTAAAGGCCGTGACCGAACCATCGGCCGTGATCTTGATGAAGGTTTCGAATGCGGCTTCCCTGCCGGAGCCAGCCGGGCGCACGACCGACAGCGATCCGGGCCGAAGTCGCGGCTTTCTGGAAAGTCCGGCGCGGCCATCAGTCACGGGCCTCGGCGGCATGGCCCGCCGCCCGCATCACGGCGCGCATGATTTCGACATGCGCGCCGCAGCGGCACAGATTGATAGCGCAGCGCTTCGACGGCTTCGGCCTCGGAGGGATTAGGGTTGCGCATCAACAGCGCCTTGGTCGTCATGATCATGCCGTTGAGGCAGTAGCCGCATTGCGCGGCCTGTTCGGCGATGAAGGCGTCCTGCACCGGATCGGGATCGATCGCGCGAGCCGAGGCCTTCGAGCGTCAGGATGTCGCGCCCGACGCAGCCGCTGATCGGGATCACGCAGGAGCGTGCCGCGAGGCCGTCGATCAGCACGGTGCAGGCGCCGCATTCGCCGAGGCCGCAGCCGAATTTCGGTCCGTTCAATTCGAGATCGTTGCGCAGCACATAGAGCAGCGCGGTATCGGCAGCGGCGGCGACGTCATGGATCCTGCCGTTGACTGTCAGGCGGATACGTCGGTTGCGTCATGCCATGGCTTCCGGCGGATGACTGCGCTTGCAAACACGTCGCTTAAACGCCTTCGAAGATACCGTTTGCATACAAACGTGCAAGCCTGCCGTGCCGCGGCGCAAACAATGTTGCCCGATTTATGAACAGCCGATGCCAGGCAATTGAGTTTTTATTCGGCAGCGGTCGTTTTCGATTCGAACAGCGCTTGACAGGTTTACGGCAGGCGCGCAACATCGTTCGTATACGAACAAAAGCCCCGGATCGCGAATGGACGTGAACTATCGACGCCGCCCTGACTGCGTTACCGTGCGTCGTTATCTACTTCGCAGCGTTCGACAGTTTGACGCTGGCTTCGAGAGCTTGTTCATGCTGACTGATGCGACTCAGTGCGCCGACAAGATCCGCTGCGATGCCTGCCCCGTGATGTGCTACATCAAGCCGGGCGCGGCCGGGGCCTGCGACCGCTATGCCAATCACGATGGCGAGCTGGTGCGCGTCGATCCGCATATTCTGCTGGAGCGGACGGTGTCGCATGGCGGGCGGCTGGTGCCGTTCCAGGCCGCCGGCGACTGGGACGGCAAGATCGTCCAGCGAGCCGAACGTTTTCGTCACCGCCATCGGCGCCGGCACCACCTATCCCGACTACAAGCCCGCGCCGTTCATCGTGTCCTCGCGAGATCGACGGCGTCGACATGGTTACCGTCGTGACCGAAGGCATCTTCAGCTATTGCGGCGTCAAGGTGAAGATCGACACCGATCGCTATCTCGGGCCGGAAACGGCGACGGTCCGGGCGCAGGGCGAGGCCGTCGGCCACGTCACCACCAGCGAGTACGGCTCGCAGATGCTGTCGCTGGGCGGCGTCCATCATCTGACCGGCGGCTCGAAGAAGGAAGGGCGCGTCACCTGCGACGCGCTGATGGATTTGAGCAACTGCAAGCCGGTCGAACTGACGATCGACGGCGGCGCCAGCGTGGTGGTGCAGGCCGGCTATCCGCCGATCGTCAACGGCGTCGCCGAGGAGCGGATGCGGGTCGGCTGCGGCTCGGCGACGATCGGCATGTTTGCCAAGCAATGGCACGGCAAGGTCGATGAAGTCGTCGTCGTCGATGACCACATCACCGGCGTTCTCAGCGAACACCAGGCCGGCAAGTTGCTCGATATTCCCGACACCGGGATCAAGATGAAGGGACGGCGCTCGACGCCGGGCCGCTATTTCCAGGTCGCCGAGCCCGGCACCGGCTGGGGCGGCACCAAGATCTCCGATCCGCTGTCGGTGCTGGGCCCGTTCGACCCGAAGATGGCGCGTCCCGGCATGACCATGCTGATGGTCTCGACGACCGGCGAACACGCGGCCTATTATGAGCTCGACGAGGCGCTGCAGGCCGGTCGAGAAAGCCGATGCCGGCCGATCTCAGGCTATCGGTCGAGCGGATCCAGGAGAATTGCGAGCCGGCGCTGTGCACCGTGCTGTTCATGGGCGGGGCCGGCGGATCGCTGCGCGCCGGCGTCACCGACAATCCGGTGCGCCTGACGCGATCGGTGAAGGACGCGTTGACGCGGGTCACCAGCGGCGGCGCGCCGGTCTATGTCTGGCCCGGCGGCGGCATCACGTTCATGGTCGATGTCACGCGGCTGCCGGCGGGCGCGTTCGGCTACGTGCCGACGCCGGCGCTGGTCGCGCCGATCGAGTTCACGCTGCGGCTGTCGGATTATGCGGCGCTGGGCGGCCATATGGATCACGTGCGTCCGCTGGCGTCGTTGAAAGACAACACCGAAATCCGCCAGATGATCGCCGCAGCCGCCGGGATCGCGCCCATGAACCGAGTGCCGCAGATCGGATGGCTGGCGGACGGCAGGCGGCTGCATCTGCAGGACGGCCCGATCGATCTGATCGTCGAGGCGCGCGGCAGCGAGGCAAATTTGCGCGCGGCCTATCGATGCCGCGGCTCGGCGCTTCACCGGCCTGCTCGACGAACTCTGCGACGAGCTGACGTTGTTGCGCCAAGCGGCCGATCCGGCGCGCTGCCCGCTGCAAGGCACGGTCGCGCGCCGCATGCATGCCGCGGTGGCGCCGTTTGCGGCCGATCATTTCATCACGCCGATGGCGGCGGTCGCCGGCGCAGTCGCGGAAGAAATTCTCGGCGCGATGCTGCGGGAGGCGCCGCTCGATCGCGCCTATGTCAACAATGGCGGCGACATCGCGCTGCATCTGGCGGACGGCGAGCGGTTCACGGTGGGTCTGATCGATCGGCCGGACCGGCTCGGTCGTGATGCGAACGACGGTCATCGATGCCGATGATCCCTCGCGGGGCATTGCGACCAGCGGGCGCCACGGACGCAGTTTCTCGCTCGGCATCGCCGACGCCGTGACGGTGCTGGCGCGGACCGCATCGCAGGCCGATGCCGCCGCCACCATCATCGCCAACGCCGTCGATCTGCCCGGTCATCCCGCCATCATGCGCGTGTCCGGCGCATGATTTGCAGCCCGACAGCGATCTCGGCGCGCGCCTGGTCACGCGTGGCGTCGGCCGCGTTGTCAGGCGATGAGATCGCGGCTCGCGCTGGATGCCGGTGCGTCGTGCGCGCGGGCGCTGCTTGCTGCGGGATTGATCGAGGGCGCCACATTGCGGTTGTGCAGGTGAAACGCGTCGTCGGTGAAGACTTCGACGACCGATCAAGCCGCGCGACATCGCGCACGAGCTTATCAGCGGATAGCATAGACAAGTGCGGAACATGTTTGATCCAGGGACAAGGCGGAAAGCGATGAGCGCGATCATTCGCAAGATCGTCACGGTCGTCGAAGAGACCTATCTGGAAATGGGACAGACCGTCACGCCGCCGACCCGGCGCGCGGCGGCGATCGCCGTGATCGAAAATCCGTTCGCCGGCCGATATGTGGAGGATCTTTCGCCGCTGATCGCGATCGGCGAGGAACTCGGCGAATTGCTCGCGAAGACGGGCGGTGGCCGCGCTGGGCATCGAAGGCGCCGAAGGCGCAAAGTTACGGCAAGGCGGCGGCGGTCGGCGAAAACGGCGAACTCGAACATGCGGCAGCGATCCTGCATCCCAAGATGGGCGCGCCGGTGCGCAAGGTGCTGGGCAAGGGCGCGGCGCTGATTCCGTCGTCGAAGAAGCGCGAGCGGGCCGGGCACCACGCTGGATATTCCGCTCGGCCACAAGGACGCGGCGTTCGTGCGAAGTCATTTCGACGGCATGGAAGTGCAGATCAACGATGCGCCGCGCGCCAACGAGATCATGGTCGCGGTCGCCGTCACCGACAGCGGCAGGCCGCTGCCGCGGGTCGGCGGTCTGACGATTGCCGAGATCAAGGGCGAAGACGGACTGCGATAATTGGTTTTTCAACATTGGAGGTTTGGGATGCAACGAAGCAAACGTCTCTTGGGTGCGGGCCTGGCGATCGTGTTCGCCGGCATGGCGCAACGCCGCTCATGGCGCAGAGCGAAATCAAGATCGGCGAGATCAACAGCTATTCGCTGCTGCCCGCCTTCACCGAGCCCTATCGCAAGGGCTGGCAGCTCGCGGTCGAGGAAATCAACGCCGCCGGCGGCATCAACGGCAAGAAGCTCGTCGTCGTCTCCAAGGATGACGGCGGCAAGCCGGCCGACGCGCAGACCGCCGCCAACGAACTGGTGTCGAGCGAAAACGTGGCGATGCTGACCGGCACGTTCCTGTCCAACATCGGTCTGGCCGTCAGCGACTTCGCCAACCAGAAGAAGGTTTTCTTCCTGGCGGCCGAGCCACTGACCGACGCCATCACCTGGGCCAAGGGCAATCGCTACACCTTCCGCCTGCGCCCTTCCAATTACATGCAGGCGGCGATGCTGGTGGAAGCGGCGGCGAAACTGCCGGCCAAGCGCTGGGCGACGATCGCGCCGAATTATGAATATGGCCAGTCCGCGGTCGCGGTGTTCAAGAAGCTGATGTCGGAAAAGCGGCCCGACATCCAGTGGGTCGACGAGCAGTGGCCGCCGCAAGGCAAGATCGACGCGGGTCCGGTCGTGCAGGCGCGTCGCCGCGGCCAATCCGGAAGCCATCCTCAACGTGACCTTCGGCGCCGATCTCGTGAAGCTCGTGCGCGAAGGCAACACCCGCGGCCTGTTCAAGGATCGCGCGGTGGTGAGCTTCCTGACCGGCGAGCCGGAATATCTCGATCCCTTGAAGGATGAAACGCCGGAAGGCTGGATCGTCACCGGCTATCCCTGGTACTCGATCAAGACGCCGGAGCACGACGCGTTCCTGAAGGCCTATCAGGCCAAGTACAACGACTATCCGAGGCTCGGCTCGATCGTCGGCTACGAGACCATCAAGTCGGCGGCCGCGATCCTCGCCAAGGCCAACTCGACCGATCCGGAGAAGCTGATCGCGGCGGCCGAGGGATTGTCGGTGCCGTCGCCGTTCGGCGAGATCACCTTCCGCAAGATCGATCACCAGTCGACGCTGGGCGCGTTCGTCGGCAAGACCGCGCTGAAGGACGGCAAGGGCATCATGGTGGATTCGGTCTATCGCAAGGGCTCGGACTATCTGCCGAGCGATGCCGAAGTCTCGAAGATGCGCCCGAAGGAGTGAGGTCATCGGCCTGCGGTTCGTCTTGCGACCGCGACGTGTCGGGGCGAATGCGCGTCGCGACTGACATGGCTCCGCATGCGTTCCGAGACGCGCGGCGCTCGCACGCGACTGCCTCACCACTGAGCGTGTTAGCGACCTCATCCTGAGGAGCATCGCGACGCGCGTGCGTCTCGAAGGATGAGGCCGACTGAACCGATCGCAGGCACTGACTGCCAATGGCCTTTTACTTCGTCCAGTTCCTGACCGGTCTTGCCAGCGCGGCGTCGCTGTTTCTTGTCGCGTCGGGCCTGTCGATCATCTTCGGCGTGACGCGGATCGTCAATTTCGCCCATGGCGCCTTCTACATGCTCGGCGCCTATGTGGCGTTCACGCTGACCGAGCGATTTTCCGGCGCGATCGGATTTTGGGGCGGCATCGTTGCCGCCGCGCTGATCGTCGCCGTGGTCGGCGTGCTGGTCGAAATGGTGCTGCTGCGGCGGATCTATCATGCGCCCGAATTGTTTCAGTTGCTGGCGACCTTCGGCCTGACCCTGATGGTCGAGGATCTGGTGGTGCTGATCTGGGGCCCGAGCGATCTGTTGGGCCGCCGCGCGCCGGGATTTCAAGGGCGCGGTTGATTTCTTCGGCCAGAACGTTCCGAGCTACGACCTGTTCCTGATCGCGCTCGGTCCGATCGTGCTCGGCGTGCTGTGGCTGTTGTTCCAGCGAACGCGCTGGGGCGTGCTGGTTCGCGCCGCGACCCAGGATCGCGACATGGTGGCCGCGCTCGGGCGTCAATCAGAAATGGCTGTTCACCAGCGTGTTCGCGGTCGGCGTGTTCCTGGCGGCGCTCGGCGGCGCGCTGCAGATTCCGCGCGACGCGGTGCAATCACGCCATGGACCTGCGGATCATCGTCGACGTGTTCGTGGTCGTGGTGATCGGCGGTCTCGGCAGCATCGTCGGCGCCTTCGTCGCGGCGGTGCTGGTGTCGGAATTGAACGCGTTCGGCATCCTGATCTTTCCGAAGATATCCATCATCCTGGTATTCCTGGTGATGGCCGCCGTGCTGATCGTGCGGCCATGGGGCCTGTTCGGCAAGCCGGAAGCGCCGGCGCGCCGCACGCCGGGGCTGACCGTCAACCCGTGGCGGCCGCTGACCTCGAACGAACGGCATCGCGGCCATCGCGGCGCTGGCGCTGGCGGCGGCGCTGCCGCTGTTCGGCGGCAATTATGCGCTCACGGTCGGCTCGGAGATCGCGATCTTCGTGATCTTTGCCGCCAGCCTGCATTTCCTGATGTCGGTCGGCGGGCTCGCCTCGTTCGGCCACGCGGCCTATTTCGGGCTCGGCGCCTATGGCGTGGCCTTCCTCGCCAAGCTGGCCGGCCTGCCGATGATCGTTTCGCTGCTGCTCGGCCCGCTGCTCGGGATGGTGGGCGCGGCGGTGTTCGGATTTTTCGCGGTGCAGTTGTCCGGCGTCTATTTCGCGATGCTGACGCTGGCCTTTGCGCAGATCGTCTGGTCGATCGCGTTCCAGTGGGTCGCGGTGACCGGCGGCGACAACGGCATTCTCGGCGTCTGGCCGGAGAAGCTGGGCGGCGAGCGCCGTCGCATTTCTACTGGCTTTCGATCGGCGTCGCCGCGCTCTGCGGTCGCCGCGCTGCGCATCATCGTGTTCTCGCCGTTCGGCTATGCGCTGCGGGCGACGCGCGACTCGATCCGCTGCGCAGCGAGGCGATCGGCATCAACGGCAAGCGGATCCAGTGGACCGCCTTCGTGATCGCCGGCACCGTCGCCGGCGTTGCCGGCGCGCTGTTCGCCTATCTCAAGGGCAGCGTGTTTCCCGACAGCCTCGGCATCTCGCTGTCGGTCGATGCGCTGGTCATGGTGCTGCTCGGCGGCGTCGAGACGGTCTCCGGCGCGATCGTCGGCGCCATCGTCTACAAGGCGCTCAGCATCTGGCTGGTCAGCCAGACCGATCTGTCCAAGCTCGTGCTCGGCGGCGTCATCGTCCTGATCGTGGTCGCATTTCCCAAGGGCATCGTCGGGATGCTGGAGACGATCCGGAATCGCCGCCGGCCGGCACTCGCCAAAGCCGCGTTGCTCGCATCCGGAATCGAGAGCGCCGAATGAGCATTGCGCCCACCATTGCTGTCGGTCGAAGGCCTGAGCAAATCCTATGGCGGCGTTCATGCCGTGCGCGGCGTGTCGTTCGCGCTGAAGGCCGGCGAAATCCTCGCGCTGATCGGCCCCAATGGCGCCGGCAAAAGCACCTGCTTCGACATGCTCAACGGCCAGAACGTTCCCGACGCCGGGCCGGATCAGTCTGCTCGGCCAGGACACCGCCGGCAAGAAGCCGCGCGCGATCTGGCGGCTGGGCGTCGGGCGCACCTTCCAGATCACGGCGACATTCCCGACCATGACGGTGCGCGAAAACGTCCAGGTCGCGCTGGTGTCGTATCGCCGGACAGCTGTTCAATCTCTGGGCCTCGACGCCGCGATTTGCGCGCGGCGGAGGCCGGTCGCCTGCTGGAGCTGGTCGGCATGGGCGGCTATGCCGAACGCCCCTGCGGCGAACTCGCCTATGGCGATCTCAAGCGGCTGGAACTCGCCATCGCGCTCGCCAACCAGCCGAAGCTGCTGCTGATGGACGAGCCGACCGCCGGCATGGCGCCGCGCGAGCGCATCGAACTGATGCGGCTGACCGCGCGCATCGCCCGCGAACAATCGATCGGCGTTCTCTTCACCGAGCACGACATGGACGTGGTGTTCGAGCACGCCGACCGCATTCTGGTGCTCAATCGCGGCACCTTGATCGCGGAGGGCTCGCCGGAGGAAGTCCGGCGCAATCCGCAGGTCCGCGCCATCTATCTCGGCGAGGGCCTGGTCTACGACGCCCGCCACCGTGACGGAGCGCCGGCATGAAGCTTTCGCGTTCAAGACCTCAACAGCCATTACGGTCCCGCCCACATCCTGTTCGACATCGCGCTCGAGGTCGGCGACGGCGAGGTGGTGGCGCTGCTCGGGCGCAATGGCGCCGGCAAATCCACCACCTTTCGCTCCATCATCGGCCTGGTCGAGCAACGCACCGGCCGCATCGTGTTCGAGGGCAGGGATGTCTCGGATCAGCCGACCCATGCGATCGTGCGCGGCGGGCTCGGCTACGTGCCGGAGGAGCGGCGCATCTTCACCGATCTGACGGTCGAGGAGAACCTCGAGGTCGGCCGCCAGCCGGCGCGGCCGAACGCGCCGCACTGGGACCGGGACAAATTGTTCGCGCTGTTTCCGAATCTCGGCGAAATGCGCGGCCGCCAGGGCGGGCGCATGAGCGGCGGCGAGCAGCAGATGCTGACCATCGCGCGGACCCTGATGGGAAATCCGTCGCTGGTGCTGCTCGACGAGCCGTCGGAAGGGATTGTCGCCGAAGATCGTGGAGCAGATGGTCGATGCGATCCTGACCATGAAGAAGGAGGGCGTCAGCATCGTCGTCTCCGAGCAGAACCTGCATTTCGCCAGGCTGATCTCCGACCGCGCCTACATCATCGAGCGCGGCCGGATTTGCTTCGGCGGCACCATGGGCGAGCTCGATGCGCGTCCGGACATTCGCGACGCGCATCTGGCGCTGTGATGGCGGCGCAGAAATCAAGAAGACCAGGGAGAAAAAGGCGGGAACGCACATGACCAGGGGTCTTTCGCCGAAACGGAGCGTCAAGCCGTCGCGGCCGTCCTATGTTCTCGAAGAGCAGATCGGCTTCATCCTGCGCCAGGTGTGGCAGCGCCATGCCGCGATCTTCGCCCGCGAGATCGGAATCAATCTGACGCCGACGCAATGGGCGGCATTCGCCAAACTCACCGAGACCGGACCGTGCTCGCAGAACCAGCTCGGGCGGCTGACGGCGATGGATGTCGCCACCATCAAGGGCGTGATCGACCGCCTCACCGCCCGCGGCCTGACCGAGACCAGCGCCGATCCCGGAGGACGGCCGCCGCCTGCTGGTCAGCCTGACGCGCGCCGGCGCAGCAACTGGCCGAGAAGGCCGCGCCGAACGCGCTGGCGATCACCAGGGAGACGCTGGCGCCGCTCGACGCCAAGGAGCGCGAGACGCTGGTGGCGCTGCTGAGCAAGCTGCGGTGAATGACGCGTCGTGGCCGGGCTCGTCATTGCGAGGAGCGAAGCGACGGG
>CAVSOS010000051.1:0-67245 GCA_963729395.1 uncultured Pseudomonadota bacterium
AGCCCCGACGAAGCAATCCATTCTTTCCTCGTGGCCACATGGATTGCTTCGCTTCGCTCGCAATGACGCTTCAACCCGGAACGACCGCTTACTGATAGGCCGCCACGATATCCGACACCGCGCGCTCGAGCTGCTTTGCGGTGGCGCACTGGCGCACCACGCTGCAGAAGGCGGCATAGCGCGGCATTTCGGAATCGCCCCAGCCCCAGGCCATGCGGCCTTCGGGGTTGAGCCAGACCAGCCGCTTGGATCGTTCCGAAATGCGGCGCAGGATGTCGGCGCGCGGATCGAGATTGTTGGTGCGGGCGTCGCCGAGCACGATCACCGTCGTCTTCGGCGTCACCGTCTTGATCCAGCCCTTCTCGAAATCCTCCAGCGAACCGCCATAGTCGGACGAGCCAAAACCGACTTTCGACATGATCTCGCTCATGGCCTCTTCAGGCGATTTGGTGTCGAGGATGTCGCTGACCTCGATCAGATGCCCGGAAAAGGCAAACGAGCGCACGTCGTCGACCACCTCATGCAGGCTGTGGATCAACAGCAGGAAGAAGTCGGACACCTGCGCCACCGAGCCGCAGACATCGCAGAGCGCCACGATCTTCGGCCGGTCGCGGTGCCGGCGTTTCCAGGAGGTCAGGAAGGGAACGCCGCCCCAGGCGGCATTGCGCCGCAAGCGTGCGCCGGATATCGAGATGGCCGCGGCGCTGGCGTTTGCGGGGCTTGCTGTAGCGCTCGCGCAGGCGCCGCGCGATGGCGCGGATCAGGGCCTTCATCTGCTCGACCTGCCGGCGTTCAAGCCGCGCCAGCGGGGCGTTGCGCAGGATTTCGTTGCGCAGGTTTTCGCTTTCCTCGCGCCCGTAGAGCACCAGCGCCTGCGAGACGACGTCGCGGACGTTTTCGCGCAACGCTGTCAGTGCCGCCGCGAGCCGTTCGGCTTCCGCCGGATTGGTCGCGGTCAGCGCGTCGAGATCGTCGCGCAGCCGCTCGATGCCCGAGCAGGTTGAGAATCCGGGTCGAGAAGATGCCGCGCTGGGTGAAATAGCGGATGTCGGACAGCGACGCGGCATTGGCCGCATTCGCCAGCGCGGCTGCGACCGCGTTGCGGTCCTGCGACCTCAGCATCTGCGCCAGTTCGCCCAATTCGGGCGCCGGCGCGCCGGCTTCGCCCGACTGCGCTTCGCTTGCCGTCGCATCCGGCCTGGCGCTTTCGGCGGCATCCTCGGGCGCGGTCTCGTCCTTCACCTCCGGCTGGCTGAAGAACAGGTCGAAGGACTCGCCGAGCGCCTGCTTTTCTTCCTCGGCTCTTGGCGAGCGTCAGCAGCAGCGTGTCGCGCAGAATGTCGCGGTCGGCAAATCCGACATCGGCCACCGCCTTCATGGCATCGATGCTTTCCGCGGGCGATACCCGAACGCCGGCGCCGCGCGCCGCCCGGAAGAATCGATGCAGTTCCTCGCGCATCTAGCCGAACACGCCTTGCCGGCCGGCCTTGGCGACGAAGGTCGTCACCTGCGGCAGCGTGGTCTCGATGTCGGCCTCGTATTTCAGCAGCACATTGAGCGTGTCCTTGACGGTTTCATGGTCCAGTTCGGAAGCCTGCAGCAGCACCAGCACCCGCGCCCAGTCGATGGTCTCGCTGACCGAGGGCAGCTTCTTCAGATCGAGCGTGCGGACCTGGTTGATGAAGCCGACGATCTGCGTGCGCAGGGATTTCGCGAATCCCGGGGACGCGGCTTTCGACGATGCGTTCCTCCAGCTTCTGCTCGGGAAAGCCGATATGCAGATGCAGGCAGCGGCGCTTGAGCGCATCGGAAAGGTCGCGCTCGCCGTTGGAGGTCAGGATCACGATCGGCTTCACGATCGCCACGACGGTTCCGAGTTCGGGGATGCTGACCTGGTAGTCCGACAGGATTTCGAGCAGCAGCGATTCGAATTCGGCGTCCGACTTGTCGATCTCGTCGACCAGCAGCACGCAGCCCCTGGGCTGTTCGAGGGCCTGCAGCAGGGGGCGCGGCTCGACGAATTCCTTGGAGAAGAACACGTCGCCGAAATCGTGCAGCCGGTCGAGCGCGCCGGCCAGCGTTTCCGCGCCGCCCAGCACTTCGCCGAGCTTGTCCTTGAGAATCTGGGTGTAGAGCAGCTGCTTGGCGTATTTCCATTCGTACAGCGCCTTGGCTTCGTCGAGCCCTTCATAGCACTGCATGCGGATCATCTTCAGCCCGCGCCAGGCCGCCAGCGCCTTCGCCAGCTCGGTCTTGCCGACGCCGGCCGGGCCTTCCACCAGGATCGGCTTCTCGATCCGCTCGGCGAGATAGACCGCGGTCGCGATCTGCCGGCTGGCGATATAGCCCGCCGAGGCCAGTCCTGAGGTGACGGCCTCGATCAAATCCGCCGGTACATTGATGTTCATTGTTTTCTCGATTTTTTTAGGCTTCAGGTCTTGCAGCATTCGAGCGAACGGTCCGGATTCCGGCACGCGCTTTTCGCATGTCTAGATGCTTTTAGAGCGCGATGGGGCCGGTCGCTAGGCCATTTTTCGCGGCTCTGAAGCCCACGCTGCTCGCTGTGATGAATTATTTCTGTCCTCGACGAAACCATTTTCGGTCCCCGACGCAACCGTCCTGAAACCGTTGCCCGGTAAGGCTTGCCGCAACGACGCGCCGGAAAGGCGCATTCAGGGCGCTCAAACAAATCAAACAGGGGAAATACGATGTTCAATCTCGGTATTTCTGCAGCCAATTTCCGTTGCACGGCAGGTGTTCTTGGCGCGATCGCTGCCCTCACATTCTCGCATGCGGCCAGCGCCGGGCCGCTGTCGCCGCCTCAGCTGGCGATGGCCCAGCCGATGCAAACCGCGCCGCGGCTGCAGAGCCAACCCTCCCAGGAACAGGGCGTAGCATCTCAACTGCCGGCACGCTTGCAGCGTCAGGTCGTTAACTATGCCACCCGTGAAGCGCCGGGCACCATCATTATCGACACCCCAGACACCTATCTCTATCTGGTGTTGGGCCACGGACAGGCGATACGCTACGGTATCGGCGTCGGCCGTGACGGTTTTACGTGGTCGGGCGTGCAGTCGATCACGAAGAAGTCGGAATGGCCCGACTGGACGCCCCCGCCGGAGATGATCTCGCGTCAACCCTATCTGCCGCGCTACATGGCCGGTGGTCCTGGCAACCCGCTCGGCGCCCGCGCGATGTATCTCGGCGGTACCGTCTATCGCATTCACGGCACCAACGCGCCCGGCACCATCGGCACCCGCGTCTCGTCAGGTTGCATCCGCCTCACCAACGAGGATGTCGCCGACCTCTATTCGCGGGTCAATGTCGGCACCAAGGTGATCGTGCTTCCGATGGACCGCCGTGCCGACAATTCTCTCGGCAAGCGCAGCTGAGAGGGCGCGCAACAATCGCTTCGCCGGGATCGGTTCAAACGCGGTTGAGCATGGCCCTGAAATCGGCGCGGGCGCGCTGCGCCTCGAGCCGCGCGGTTTGGGAGGCATCCTCAAGGCCGAAATAGCCGTGGATCAGGCCGGCGCCGTGATGATACTTCGTGGTGACATCGGCGGCGCGCAGCGCGTCGGCATAGGCCTTGCCCTCGTCGCGCAAGGGATCGAACCACGCCGTGCAAACCGTCGCCGGCGCGAGCCCGGCATGACTTTTCGCGCGTAGCGGCGAAACCCGCCAGTCGGTGCCTTCTTGGGGATCGCCAAGATAATGGCCGGCGAACCATTGCATGGTGGCGCTTGTCAGGAAGTAGCCTTCGGCATTTTCCGCGCGCGACGGAAAGCGCGCGTTCTCTGTCGCGTCGGCAAAGCCTCCGGCGACATCGGTCACGGGATAGACCAGCAACTGTGCGGCGAGATCGATGCCTGCGTCGCGGCAGGCGATGGCTGTGGCTGCCGCTAGAGTTGCCGCCGGCGCTGTCGCCGGCGACGCCGACACGCGTAGCATCTCCGCCGAACTCGGCAATGCGCGCGATCACGTCGCGCACGGCAGCAAAGCCGTCCTCGAAGGCGCCGGGAAAGCGCGTTTCAGGCGGGCGGCGGTAGTCGACGGAAACCACGACGGCGCCGGTTTCGATCGCGAGCAGACGCGCCTGCCGGTCATGGGTTTCGAGATCGCCCGCGACCCAGCCGCCGCCGTGGAAAAACACCACAGTCGGCGATTTCTCCTGGCTGACGCGATAGAGGCGCGCGGCAAGCGGTCCGGCCGCGCCCTTCACCTTCATATCGCTGACGCTTTCCACCGGCGGCGGCGGAACCGCGGCGCGCGACGCGGCCAGCGCGCGCAGCGCGTCGCGGGCGCTCTGCGGCGTCATCGTATCGGGATCGCGCAGCGGCAAACGCGGAATGATTTCGGCAATAACAGGATCGAGCGGGGTGGTCATGCGGGCTCCGGCGGATGCAAGCGGCGCGAGCATAGGGGGTGCTCGCCGCTGCGGCAATCATGTCCGGGCGGAAATGTTTTGGAGGCAGATTGTTGGACAGGTCAGTGTACCGCCGCGCGGAATGTTCGGTTCAAGATGAACTTCCATAACGCAATCTTAAGTAGATCGGCAGAAAGCCGGTATACGAAAAGACCATTTCGCAATCCCGGTTTGCTATGCGAAATGTCCATGAAATGAGGCTTTACCTTAAAGTTCGTCATGCCCGGGCTTGTCCCGGGCATCCACGTCTTAGCGGCACGTCAGCAAGAAAGACGTGGATGGCCGGGACAAGCCCGGCCATGACGCGAAAATTTTCTGATGTTTGGAGAGAGCGTGAAAATGCTCGCTGTCTTTTGGGTCATACAAGCACGAGCAGAGATGCTCGACCATCTGAATGTGCCGGCCCTCGGCGCGGAGGAAGGCCGGTGAACCAGCGCGGCAAAGGATGCTTAGTGGCGTTCGCCGTGATCCTCGCTGCCATCACGGCGTTGGGCTGGTGGGTCTTCGACGGTAGCACCACACGACCGCGCGTCCTTCGCTCCCGCCTGACGCTCGTTGTCGATACTCCGGAAGGAGAACGATCGGGTTCGAGCGTCACGGAGGCCACTACTAGTTTTCCCGGCGGTTTGAGCAGAGCACAGGGATACGCAATCCAGGGTAAATTGGTGGGAGAGGCTGCTGTCGTTGATTTGGGGACGCGCGGACTTTTGTTTGCGACGTTTGAGAGCCAATGGGCTCTCGCTCGTGGTGGGGGGAGCGCTGGCTACAACGCCGCCTTGACACTGTTTCCGCAGGAGAAGTTTCGCGGTGAGTATCAGACGGGTATGTCAACCAACGACAAATACGCCGCCTATCTTGACGAGGTGAATCGGCGCAAACCCAAGGGCGAGCTGCCTTTCAAAGATATTCCTGTGCTGGTACGATTTCGCGATCCGAAAGATCCCACCAGCGTAGAGCTGGTGGACACGCTCAATCTTGCCGCGAGCTTCGGGCCCGGCGTGACACTGAAGTACGCATTTGTCGAAATCACCGACGACCCCATCACCAAAGGCATCGAAGCCCGGTTACCCTGGCTGGCGTCGAGCAAGGTGTCGCCGTCTTTATTTACGGCAGACCTAACCAAGGGTCGGCGGACTTGGTCGGAAATACCGCCTGTCGAATTCCTTCACTATGACGATTTCAGGAGATTGTCTCGATGACCGACAGCATCGCCGACGCGGCGACGGAACTTGGGCGTTGAATCCAACACTCACAAATAACATCAGGGCGGCGTTCAGGTTGTCCTGAAGCGCCGCCCTGATTTCTTTTACCGTGCGCCTTGATCAAGCGAGGTCGAAGCGGTCCGCGTTCATCACCTTGGTCCACGCCGCCACGAAGTCTTTCGCAAATTTCTCCCTGGCGTCGTTGCTGCCGTAGACTTCCGCGAGCGCGCGCAGCTGCGAGTGCGAACCGAAGATGAGGTCGACGCGGGTGCCGGTCCACTTCAGTTCGCCCGTCTTGCGGTCGCGTCCCTCGTACACGCCTTCGGAGCCTGCGGCCGGCTGCCATTGCGTGCTCATGTCGAGCAGGTTAACGAAGAAGTCGTTGCTCAGCGTCTCCGGCCGCTTGGTGAAGACGCCGTGCTTCGCGTTGCCGGCATTGGCGCCGAGCACGCGCAGGCCGCCGACCAGCACCGTCATCTCGGGCGCCGTCAGCGTCATCAGTTGCGCCCGATCGACCAGGGCCTCCTCCGGCATCATGAACTGCCGCTTGCCGCTGATATAGTTGCGGAAGCCGTCGGCGCGGGGTTCGAGCGGTGCGAACGACTCAGCGTCAGTCTCATCCTGCGACGCGTCCATGCGGCCTGGCGCAAACGGAACCGTTACGCTCTGACCGGCATCCTTCGCCGCCTTCTCGATCGCGGCGCTGCCGCCGAGAACGATCAGGTCGGCGAGCGAGACTTTCTTGCCGCCGGCGTTGAATTCCTTCCGGATCGCTTCGAGCTTGCCAAGCACGGTTGCCAGTTGCGCCGGCTGGTTGACGTCCCAATCCTTCTGCGGCGCGAGGCGAATGCGCGCGCCGTTGGCGCCGCCGCGCTTGTCGGAGCCGCGGAATGTCGATGCGGACGCCCAGGCCGTCGAGACCAGCTGGGAAACCGACAGGCCGGACGCGAGGATCTTCGCCTTCAGGGCGGCGATGTCCTTTTCCCCGATCAGCGGATGATCGACGGCGGGGATCGGGTCCTGCCAGATCAGCGTTTCCTTCGGCACCAGCTTGCCGCGGTAGCGCACGATCGGTCCCATGTCGCGGTGCGTGAGCTTGAACCAGGCGCGGGCAAAGGCGTCCGCGAACTGGTCCGGATGCTCGTAGAAGCGCCGCGAAATCTTCTCATAGGCCGGATCGAAGCGCAGCGACAGGTCCGTGGTCAGCATGGTCGGCACATGCTTCTTCGACTTGTCGAAGGCGTCGGGGATCGTGGCCTCCGCACCTTTTGCCTTCCACTGTTTCGCGCCGGCCGGGCTCTTGGTCAGCTCCCATTCGTACTTGAACAGGTTGTCGAAGAAGTGGTTGCTCCATTTCGTCGGTGTCTGCGTCCAGGTCACTTCCGGGCCGCCGGTGATGGCGTCGGCGCCGACACCCGTTCCGTACTTGCTCTTCCAGCCGAGGCCCTGATCCTCGATCGCAGCCCCTTCCGGCTCGGCGCCGATCAGCGACGGATCGCCCGCCCCGTGGGTCTTGCCGAAGGTGTGCCCGCCGGCGATCAGCGCCACCGTCTCCTCGTCGTTCATCGCCATGCGGAAGAAGGTTTCGCGGATGTCCTTGGCCGCAGCGACCGGGTCCGGATTGCCGTTCGGGCCTTCCGGATTGACGTAGATCAGGCCCATCTGCACCGCGCCGAGCGGTTCGGCCAGTTGACGTTCGCCGCTGTAGCGTTCATCGCCGAGCCAGGTGCCCTCGGGGCCCCAATAGTGCTCTTCAGGCTCCCACACATCGGCGCGGCCACCGGCAAAACCGAAGGTCTTGAATCCCATCGATTCGAGGGCGACGTTGCCGGCGAGAACCATCAGGTCGGCCCAGGAAATCTTGCGGCCGTACTTCTGCTTGATCGGCCACAGCAGGCGGCGCGCCTTGTCGAGGTTCGCGTTATCCGGCCAAGAGTTGAGCGGCGCAAAGCGCTGCTGACCGGCGCCGGCGCCGCCGCGACCGTCGGTAATGCGGTACGTACCAGCGCTATGCCAGGCCATGCGGATGAACAGTCCGCCATAGTGACCGAAGTCGGCCGGCCACCACGCCTGCGAATTTGTCATCAAGCCACGCAGGTCCTTGATTACGGCGTCGAGGTCAAGGCTCTCGAATTCCTTGGCATAGTCGAACGCCTGGCCCATCGGATCGGGGGCGGGCGCCTTCGAATGGAGCACGCTGACATCGAGGTGCTCTGGCCACCAGTCGCGGTTCCTGTGTCCGTGGGTGCCGGTGAAGGGGCACTTGCCCGCATTGTCGTCAGTCTTTGCGTCCATGGTTCTCTCCGATCGCGTTCCGTTATTTTCGATTTGTTCCATATCGAAGGATTGTGACCAGCGGGCTGTTGCCGACGATCGCAGTTGCCTTCGGTATGGAAGTTCAGGGCGAAGCCACACACCTCGGCCGCACCGAGTTCCCCGGCAGGGGCAAGGCGACGTTTCGCCATGGTTGGAGCGAATTTGCCCGGGGCGCTCGCCAGCCCCACTTTGGAAGATATCTAACATCAGGTCCAGTCGAATTGTCTTGAGCAGTCGATCAGTTTATCTGATCGGTATGATTACCCTTCGACAGCTGCGTTATCTGTCCGCGCTCGCCAAACATGGTCATTTCGGCCGTGCCGCCGAGGCTTGCGCCGTGACCCAGCCTGCGCTGTCGATGCAGATCCGCGACCTCGAGCGCACGCTTGGCGTTGCTGTGGTGGAACGGAGGCCGGGCGACGTGATGCTGACCGATGTCGGGCGCGAAATTGCGCGGCGCGGCGAGGACGTTTTGATTGCCTCGCGCGATCTGGTCGATTTCGCGCGCCATCGCGGCGGCGTGCTGACCGGACGGCTGACGCTCGGGGTGATTCCGTCGCTGGCGCCGTACCTGCTGCCGCGGATTCTGCCGTTGCTGCAAAACCGGTTTCCGGAATTGCAGCTTGAACTGCGGGAAACCCAGACCCGGCAACTGGTCGAGGACCTCAAGAGCGGCGCGCTTGACGCGGCGCTGCTCGCCTTGCCCGTTGGCGAGCCCGACATCGATACGATGACCCTGTTCGAAGACCTGTTTCTGCTCGCGGTGCCCGCCGGCGATCCGCGAACCGAAACGGCGCGGGTTGCCGCCGCAGACATCGACCAAAGCCGGTTGATCCTGCTGGAGGACGGCCACTGCCTGCGCGAGCAGGCGCTGGCATTTTGCGCGACCGTTGCACGCGGCCGGTCCGGCGCCGGCGGCGCGACGTTTGGCGCCAGCAGTCTCACCACGGTGATGCAGATGGTCGCGGGCGGCTACGGCGTGACGCTGATTCCACAGATCGCTGCCGACGTCGAGAAGCGCGACGAGCGGGTGAAATTCCTGCGCCTGAAGAACCCGCAACCCGGCCGCAGCATCGGCCTGGCGTTTCGTCGGACGTCGCCGCGCAAGGCGGATTTTGCCGCGCTGGGAGAGGTGGTGAAAGAGAGCGTGGATGTTCCGCCCGTGGAGAGCCCGCGGAAAAAGCGCGGTTGAGCCGCATCGCCGAATACGCGGGTGCCGCGGAAGCGAATGTCGAATCGACTCCACTGCTCTGGTCAATTTGCGGGAAATTGATCGCCTGGCATTTTAAAGTCCCCGATAGGGGATCAGTAAATCCCACGCCTTTAGGCGGCTTGGGACAGCGGCATTTTGCAGCGTAGACTGGGAGGATGGAAGGGTACAAGCGCGGTAGCCACACGGTCTGGGACTGCAAGTATCACGTGGTCTGGGCGACGAAATATCGTTTTGCGGTTCTCGGCGGTGACGTCGGGGATCGATGTCGGGAATTGCTTCGTGAGACGGCACGTGCTCACGAGATGATCATTCATGCCGGAGCGATAAATCGAGACCACGTGCATATGCTTCTGTCGATTCCTCCGAGTTTGTCTGTGTCACGTGCTGTGCAGTATCTGAAGGGGCGGAGCTCCCATAAATTGCTGAGCGAGTTCGGCGTGTTGCGCAAGCGTTATTGGGGCCAGCACTTATGGGGCAGAGGATATTGGGTCGCCAGCAGCGGAAACGTTACCGATGAGGTATGGGCCGAATATATCAAGAACCAGACAGCGCCAGAACCGGACGATGATTTCAAGGTAACTTGATGCGCATCCATCATCAGAGTCCGCCAACGGGCGGACCAATCCGGCTTTAAGCCGTAATCTGAAGCCACCGGCTTTAGCCGGTGGAGTGTTCACAGGTTTTGCAACAATATCGTCATCAACCATCCCGTCCACAGGCATGGTCGCGCCGATGGACATACTTCGCTTGTAGCCATAAACTCAAAGCACATCGAATCCCTGAGGACGTAGAAGCTTCGGATGGATCGTAAAGGAGAGATGGATGTCTCGGAAACTCGCTGCGGAATTCTTCGGAACGTTTTGGCTCGTATTCGGAGGCTGCGGCAGTGCCGTGCTCGCTGCCGCTTTTCCGCAGCTCGGCATCGGATTTATCGGCGTGGCTTTCGCATTCGGACTGACCGTCCTGACCATGGCCTTTGCCGTCGGCGGAATTTCCGGCGGCCACTTCAATCCCGCTGTGTCGCTCGGCCTTGCGATCGCCAATCGTTTCGAATGGGCCGAACTGATCCCGTACTGGATCGTCCAGGTCATCGGCGGGTTCGCCGGTGCCGCGGTGCTGTATGTCATCGCCTCGGGTGCGCCCAACTTCGCGGCCGGTGGTTTCGCCTCGAACGGCTACGGCGCCTTGTCCCCGGGCCATTACAGCCTGCTGTCGTGTCTGGTCGCTGAGATCGTGCTGACCGCGGCCTTCCTGATCATCATCCTCGGTTCGACGTCGAAAGCAGCACCGGCGGGCTTTGCGCCGATCGCCATCGGACTGGGGCTGACACTTATTCATCTGATTTCGATCCCCGTAACCAATACCTCGGTCAACCCGGCGCGCTCGACGGCGGTCGTGCTGTTCGCGCAGACCGGTGCGGCCGGTCAACTCTGGCTGTTCTGGGTTGCGCCGCTGGTGGGAGCCGCGGTCGGCGCCTTGATCTGGAAGCTGCTGCTTTCGCCGGGTGAATCCCCCGGACTGGTCGGGCAGGAAAGGTAGCGGTCGTTCGCGCAGGAGGATGCCGACGGGTCGCGCGAAGGCGCGCCCACCCGGGATCACCTTTCACCCCGATCCTCCAAGAGCGAGCCTTGCTCGTCTCGGCCAGAGCGAAGTCGGATATAAGCCGGCTTCGACATTCCTGGATTCCAAATTCCGGCAAACCCGAATTGGATGTGAGACGGAGTTCACTTCCGTCGCCATTGCAGATCAATCTCGTTTCATCATGCTTTCGGCCTGAAGTCCGGACAAATTCATAAGTAGCCTTCATAAGTCCATACGAATTCAGCCGCCTAATCGCATGACGACCTCTCTTATATAACACGCCTTGTGAACGGCGATCGCTCCGACCAGCGCGCGACGCGGATCTGTTCTCTCGATGACAAGGCGGTCCGTTTGGCGAAAGCCGGACCTGGTCCATCATAAATCAGCGCCCCCCACTTCGTTTCCACGACAGGAGATCGCCGATGAAACTTCAAACCGCGGCCATCGCATTGCTTGCGCTGATGGCGATGCCATCGGTTCGCGCAGAGGAGATCACCACCATGACCGGATCAAAGCCGATGCTAACGTATGAGGATGTGCGGAAGGTCGCTCCGGCGCTGGAGGCCTACACGCAAAACCGCCTGCTCGGCGAAGTGTGGAAACGGCCCGGCCTAGCGCCGCGCGACCGCAGCATCGTGACGCTGGCGGCCCTGATCGCGCGCAATCAGACCATCGAGATGCCGTATCATCTCAATCTTGCGCTCGATAACGGCGTCAGGCCGCGCGAGATTTCGGAGATCATTACACACCTCGCCTTTTACGCCGGCTGGGCCAATGCGATGGCGGCGGTTGCTGCCGCCAGGGATGTCTTCGCGACGCGTCACATCGGCGCGGATCAGCTTCCTGCCGCTTCACCGGCGCTGCTGCCGCTCAATGAGGCCGCCGAGGCCCAGCGTGCGACGCGCGTCCAGGAACAATTCGGCGCATCGTTTCCGGGGGTCGTGCAGTACACGACCGACGTGCTGTTCCGCGATCTATGGCTGCGCCCCGACCTTGCGCCAAGGGACCGCAGTTTGGTCACGGTCAGCGCACTGATCGCCTCGGGACAGGTCGCGCAGATTCCGTATCACCTGAACAGGGCGATGGACAACGGGCTCACGCAGACCGAAGCGGCGGAAGTGATGACCCATCTCGCGTTTTATGCCGGCTGGCCGAACGTCTTCTCGGCGCTGCCGGTCGCAAAGGATGTTTTCGAAAAGCGCCCTCACTAGCAAAGCCCGCGGATCGAATGAGGAACCCGACATGAACATATCGTTTGAAAACAAGGTTGCCCTCGTTACGGGAGCAGGGTCCGGGCTGGGCCTTGCGACCGCAAAGGCCTTTGCGCTATCGGGCGCTTCGGTGGTCCTGGCCGACTTGAATGAGAAGGCGGTGCGATCTGCCGCCGAGCAACTGTCTGCCCAGGGACACAAGGCTCTGGCTGTCCGGTGCGATGTTGCTGATGACGCCGAGGTTGAAGCGATGGTTGAGCGGACTGTCGCTGCTTTCGGGCAGCTCGATGCCGCCTACAACAATGCCGGCGTGCAGAATGTGATTGCGGAAGCCGCCGATGCTTCCCGGGAAGATTTTGACCGCGTGATGTCGGTCAATCTTCGCGGCATATGGAGTTGCATGAAGTTCGAGCTTCGCCAGATGCTCAAGCAGGGAAGTGGCGCTATCGTCAACTGCTCTTCGATCGGCGGATTGGTGGGCGGCGCCAGGCGCGGAACATACCAGGCCTCCAAGCACGGCGTGCTCGGACTCACCAAAAGTGCGGCACTGGAAAATGCCGCAAGGGGCATTCGCATCAATGCCGTCTGTCCGGGCATCATCCATACGTCGATGCTTGATGAGATGATGGAAACTCAAGCTGACGCCCTTAACGCGATGTTGCAGGATGTACCGATCGGCCGGCTTGGCCGCCCCGAGGAGATTGCAAATGCCGTGCTCTGGCTTTGCAGCTCCGCCGCAAGTTTCATGATCGGTCACGCCCTCACGGTAGATGGCGGGTATACCATACGATGAAGCCGGCGTTCGCGCCTCGTCACTCGGGAGGCCCATATGAACATCACGCAGCTTATTCTGAGTGCATCCGTGCTGGCGGCTTCCGTTCCCGCAACCGCGGTTGCCGCTGACATGCAGCGGCTATACGTGCAGGAAGCGGAAATCGAGATCGATCCCGCGCAGCTGGAAGACTATAAAGCCGCGGTTGCCGAGCAAATCGAAGCCGCCACTCGCATCGAGCCGGGCGTCCTTGCGCTCTACGCCGTTTCCGAAAAAGATGATCCCGCGCGCGTCAGGGTGTTCGAAATCTACCGGGATGTGGATGCGTACTGGTCGCACCTCGAAACCGCGCATTTCAGGAAATACCAGGCAGCGACGGAGAAAATGGTCAAGTCGCTGAAGCTTATCCAGACGACGCCGATCATGCTTGGCGCCAAGGCAAGGTGATGGCGGCCTTAAACGCCGCCCGGTCGCTCAGTTGCGATGGCGCAGCGCCTCGACCAGCAGCGCAAAAGCTGCGGAGGGTTGCCGCCGGCTGGGGTAATAGAGGTGGTAGCCCGGATACGGAGGGCACCAGTCCTCAAGCACCCGCCTGAGGCGGCCCTTGTTGATGTGCGGCTGCACCAGGCCTTCAGGCAAATAGGTCAGGCCCAGACCTGCGAGCGCCGCATGGAGCATCTGGCTCGTCGTGTTGAAGAACAGTTGGCCTTCGACCCGCACCTTGAGCTGGCGCGAGCCCTTTTCGAACTCCCAGGCGTACAATCCGCCATGGGTGGGCAGGCGCAGATTGATGCAGTTGTGCTCGACCAAATCCTGCGGCTTCTGCGGTTCCGACCGGTTCCGGAAATAGGACGGTGCCCCGACGACCGCCATGCGTGCGTCGGGCCCGATGCGCACGGCAATCATGTCCTTTGCCACTTGCTCGCCATCCCGGACGCCGGCATCGAAACGCTGGGCGACGATATCCGTCAGGCCGTAGTCGCTGACGATCTCGACCTTGATGTCCGGATATTCACGTAAAAGCCTCGCAAGCTTCGGCAGCAGGACGGCATTGGTGGCATATTCGGTAGCCGTGATGCGGATGGTGCCGGAGGGCTTCTCCCGAAGCTCGCTCAAGGCGGTGAGTTCGGCCTCGATCTCCTCAAGCCGCGGACCTACATGACGCAACAGGCGGTCGCCCGCCGCCGTCGGCGACACGCTGCGCGTGGTGCGCGTCAACAGGCGCAGCTTCAGACGCGCTTCGAGCTCCTTGATGGTGTAGCTGAGCGCGGACTGCGAAACACCAAGCTTGGCAGCCGCTTTGGTAAAACTGCCCTCGCGGGCGACGATCAGAAAGGCCGCGAGGTCGTCGAGGTTTCCGCGCTGCATTTATCGATCCCATTGATAAGTCCATGCCGATTATAGCGGCTAGTCGCTATAGCCGCACGCGCTAAATCTGGAACAGGCGATCGACCGCCGATCGAAGCGTTCCGCGAGGTCAACGGAGTTCGACAGATGGGATCGTTCCGGCGTTGTGGATGCGGCGCGACGGCAGCGCAGCACATGGTGACGCGAAGGAGCGTGCTCGCAGGCGCAGGCGGATTGGCTATGCTGGCAACCGCGCGTCCGGGTTTTGCGGGGGCCGCGGTCGAGAACGACGTAACCGGGAAAAGGAATGCAACAATGGACATCAAACGCAATGGCTCACGGCCTTCGGGCAAAGGCCCCGAGGCCTGGTTCACCGGCACGGTTCGCATCGACCCGATGTTCGCAGTGGGCGACCCGGCACACATCAGCGGTGCTCACGTCACCTTCGAGCCCGGTGCCCGCACCATGTGGCACACCCATCCGCTCGGTCAAACCCTGATTGTCACGTCCGGCCTTGGCTGGGCGCAATGCGAGCGCGGGCCGATCGAGGAAATCCGTCCCGGCGATGTCATCTGGTTTCCGCCCGGCGAGAAGCACTGGCACGGCGCGACAGCAACGACCGCGATGACGCATATTGCCATTACGGAATCGCTCAACGGCAAGAACGTCGACTGGATGGAGAAGGTCAGCGACCAGCAATACCGCGGCTGATGAGTGGATGCGTCGTCCGCCGTGCGTCCGGCGCGGCAAGGCCGGCGGTTGGGATTAAGTCGGAGGATCGCGAGAGTTCTTTGGTCGATTATTCCGAACCAAATATGAGCCTGTTCACATGCGCTCGCCGGTGTGCGTGGCAATTATTCTTGCAATCCGCACCATCGGTCCATTTGCGAAAATGGATGTGCGGATCGGAAGTCGACCAACCCGATTGGCAGGCGTCACATGCAAAAGCCCTTCGCATATTCACCGATCAATCCAAATGTTCAGGCATTCATGTTTATCGATGTGGGAATTGCCTGTCCTCGCATTGGTTGGCGCAGTCATGCTGTTCATGATCAGCTTCGCACTCGTCAACCCGTCATCCCTAAACGATCACGCCGCGAACGGACAGCTTTCCCTGGCAGGCGAGTTTTCAACGGGCATGCCGCTGCCGTAATCAGTGGCGCGCCCGATCGATTTCAGTACCCTACAAATTCAGCGGCACAAGCGCGTTGCGCAGCGTCTCACTTGATATCCCCATCAGCCCCGTGAAGGGGTTATCCAGCTCCAGAACCAGAAAAATTGCGCCGGCAAATGACAGCGCGCATAAAAACAGCGAGGCCATCACGACCAGATTGGTTCGTCCGAACAAGGTGAAGCTCACGAAAATCGCGCTGAGCCAGAAAACCAGAATGATCAAAAATGGCGTCGGGATCGAGCCGCCGGCCTGGGCAAACAACAGCAGCCGGGTCTGCGCGCCTTCCGTGAAGGCCGCAATGGCGCGCGATTGCAGCGAGCGTTGCGCGTCATTGTTCGGCGTCAGGCGTTCCAGTTCATTTTGGAATGCCGACGACTGAGCGCTCAATTCGAAGTGAACGGGCCTGCCGGTCGGAATTTCCTGCTCATGCCAAATCCGATCGGCCAGCGGCGGAATGCTCTGTCGCAGACGAGTTCGAAGCGGAGTTGTTTCCGGACCATATTGCGCGAGCAGATCGTCGAGAAGGATGATTGTCGCGGTCATTTGCCTGATCTGGTTGGTCTTCAGGTCGAACGAACTTTTCGCGGAAGCGATCAACAGGCCCAATACAAGTGCGGCCAATGTGCCGATCAGGCCTGTTGCCATTTTTACAATGTCCTTCGAGTCCGGTTGCAGATGCCTTTCCGACAACAAGGGGCGAAGACCCGCTCCCAGCAGGGCGCCGCCAAATACGATCGCGAATACAAGGAACGAGATCAACAAAGCGTTCATCCTGAAGGTCTCTCCGCCAGTCAGTTATTGGGCCGTAGGTGCGGCAATCCCGGAACCTTCGTGACCGCCGGTGGATTCCATTTGCCGGTGAGCGCTTCGGACTTTGGGCCGTAGAGGCGCATGGTCAGGTTGAACGGCCCCTTCGGCGCGGGCAGCCAGTTGGCTTCCTTGTCCTTGCCGGGGCTTTCGTTCTGGAAATAAAGGTCGAGCGATCCGTCCGCGTTGGTCTTGAACGGCATGTAGCTGCTGACCGCGAAACGATTGAGCGCGTTCGCTACCTGGATAGCCGTCGCATCGTAAAGCGTGATCGACCAGAAGGCGTTCACGGGCGGCGTGGCTCCCTTGTCGAAGTGGATCGTGTATTTGTTCGCGCCGTCGAGCGGCTTGCCGGTGTCGTCGAAGAGGTTCAGCGGATAGATGGCGTCCTCGGGCAGATTCGCGCCGAGGCCGAGCTGGGTGACGATGGCGCGCTTCAGGTAGTAATTGCCGTAGACACCCATCGTGTCAGTGTTCATGGACCAGCCGTTCACGACTCGGGCGAGCGTCGGCATTTCCACGCCATCAGTTGCTGTGCCTCCTCGGGCGCGCTTTCCAGCGCCTTTTCACGGCGGGGTCGAGCTTGTCGAAGTCGAAGCTCTTGCCGGGCTCGATGCCGATCTTCTTCATCTGCGCGATGATCGGTTCATCCGTGATGTGCGGCGGGTGCAACTTGAGGAGTTCGGCCGCATAGGTGAAGTATTTGGCGGCCGGCATGGTGTCGACCTGGATTTTCGGCGGCGTCTTCATATCAACGCTCGGGTCGATCTTCGCAGTCGCCGGCTCCGGTGCCTTGCCCCAACGCGAGAGCGGCGTGACATTGTAGCCCGCCTGAATCTTATGCACCGCATCGTAGTCGGAAGGGCCGTCCGTCTTGGTGCGGCCGATGATCCAGACATAGGGAGTCGGCGCATTGATGCGCGTAAATCCCTCGGCAACCGTTCCGCTCCAGCCCGGCGGCGTGACGAGGAAATTCGCTGCCTTGGTGCCTGTCGTCCGCCAGCCCGGCGAAGCGAAAACATCAGTCCACATGTCGAGCATCGGCATAAGGTAAAACCGCCCGTCCGTATCCGGTACGGAGACGATTTGCGGTTCCTTTGTGAGATCGAGCCATGCAATGGAATAGAGCGTATCGAAGTTCGTCCGCACGACTACCTTTAAATCGGCAGGCGGAAAGGCCGGGACGTTCACGAACATGTTCATCGGACCTTTGCCGAACTCTTTCCCTGCCTCGATGTTCGTGGATTGCTTCCGCGTGATGTCCACCGAGATCAGCGGATAGAAATAGAGGTAGGCATCGACGCCGATGGCGCGCGCGGCCTCTTCGGTGATGGACGACGAAGCGCTCTGTGCCATCGTTGATTGTATGAAGCTTCCAGCCACCATTAGAGAGACCATTAGAAATTTCATGACTGTCCTCCTGGTTGAAGTCCTGCTTCCGTCCATTGTAAATTTGCGTCGCCTGTTAGCCAGTGCAGCGTGCCTAGGCCGCGGAGACAACTGCCGGTCTCTTCGCCAGCATCGTTCGTCGATCGTGTATCAAGCTCTCAAGGCGATGGGCCGCCACGTTCAGGGTGGCGTCATCGACCGCGTTCTCGTCCCCGCCAGCGGATCTGGCGTGTTGCGTCCTGAGGATGTCATCGATCTGTTCTTCGATATCTGAAAGCTCGGCCTCGGTACCGGCCTTCCGGATCCGGCGTCCCAGGGCGTAGAGAGAATCGAGAGGGCCTGGTACGGTTGCGGGCTGGCCTAGCCCAAGGAATTTCCAGGCCGCCGCAAGCACAGTGGCCGCACCCCCCAGCGCCATTGGCGTCAGGTAAATCCAGTTGCCATATTCATCCATGAAGCTTTGCTGGGTGCTGTTATAAACGGCTGCCGCGCCGGGATGCAGGGGAAGGTAGGCATCCTGATCGGTGCTGGGCGCGGTGATTTGTGCGAAGATCGGTTCCTCGCCCATAAGCTCCCTGCGCACTTTCATGATCGTTAGCGTAAGGCTGGTGATCAAATCAGCGCCGAGCTTCTTGTTCGCAACCAGGTATAATGAAGTCCTCAAGGTCGTCAGGTCATCTTCCGGAACCGGCGGCGATCCTCGCAGCGTGCCCTTGGGTACCTCGAAGCTTTCATAGGCGCGTTCGGTTTGTGCGATTGCCCCGGCGGACTCGATCGGGAGCAGTACCGGCAGGGCTTTGGGGCCCTGCGCAAATACGTCCCGCACCAGCGACAGATATTTTCCAGCCAAAGGGATCACCAAAAGCAGCGCACTGACATCTTTGGATTGAACGGCGCGCCGGGCATCCGGCAACGCGATATCCTTGAACACCTTGGCGCGGTCGAGCCCGAATTCCTTGCTCAGCACGTCGACAATTTTGGCATTGGTCTCCCCGCCGATTACGCCGACGCGGCGACCTTTCAATTTGTCGATACTGTCGATGGGAGAGCCCGGCGGAGCGATCACGAGTACGACCACATGGCTCACGACGACGACGGCCTGCGCTTGCGACAGGTCACCGACGTCGCCACGAACTACCGCAAGATCCGCCTTGCCTGCCGCAAACGTCTTAGCCGCTTCAAGCGCCGTGCCGCTGTCGATGACCTTGAGCCGTACCGGGGCGTTGGTTGAAACGAGGCGGCTCGCAATGGCTGACATAGCCTTGGCGGCTTCGCCGTCAATCGAGCCGACCGCGACGCTTAGCGTCGTCGGGCGCGTAAAATAGCGATAGGCGAGGAGGCCGGCGCCGGACGCAAGACCAACGACGCCCACAAGCAGGACGAAACGAAGCCAGAGCGGCAGATTTTGCGAAACCATGCTCATCGCTCCTAACGTGTCAACTGATTGCAGCCAGCGTTCGGCTGGCTTTCTTGGTCATATCCCTTGATGGCCATGCCATTTTTCACGACCGTCCACGAAATAGCTGCCGGTGCGATCGCGGCGATGCGGTCCCGAATGAACCAGTACGTCGTCACGGATGAAACCCCATTGTTCGGTCGGCGGACTACGATCAGCTTTCGGCGTTGCGCTTGTCCGACGGGTGCCCCTGGCGTGCGACACCCGCCGCAAATCTTGGCGTGCCTACTGGGCGATTGCGTTCCTGGCTGCCGCGATTTTCGCCTTCACGGCATCGAGGTTGAAGCTGGCGCCCCTCTGCATCGGTGGAAACTCGATCGCCGTCATCGCCAGCCTTTCAACTTGCTGCTGAACAAACACAAAGCGCCAGAATTCGTATTTGAACCAGTCGAAATATTCTTGCGCGCCGTATTTGGTCCCGCTATCGGGCCAGCCTGTGCGCTCGAAAGGATCGAGTCGAAGGTTGATCAAATAGGGCACGTCAGGTTTGGTTTTTTCCCCCAGCCATCCGGCAGGCTGGTCGATGAAGCGATACTTGTAATCGTCGATGCGCACGGCGCCGAGTTCGCTTTCGCCGAAGTACCAGATTTCGTGCCGGTTCGACGGCCCCTTGCCGGTGATCATGTCCATCTGGTTATAGCCGTCCAGATGACACTTGTAGGTCGTATCGCCGATCTGCTTGCCCTTCTTCAGTTCCTCGACAATGTTCGGGTTGCCCGCCGCGGCAAGGAAAGTCGGAAACCAGTCCAGCCCGGAGATAATGCCGTTCTCGACCTTGCCGGCCGGCACCTTGCCGGGCCAGCGGATCAACGCTGGCACGCGGAAGCCGCCTTCGAAGACGGTGCCCTTGCTCTGCGCGAAGGGCGTCTGCCCGCCGTCCGGCCAGGTAAATACCTCGGTGCCGTTGTCGGTGGTGAAGACCACGATGGTGTTGTCATCCACACCGATGTCTTTCAACTTCTTCATTACGATGCCGACGTCGTCGTCGAGTTGCGCCATGCCCGCTTCGTGGATAGTCCAGCCATTCTGCGAGTTGCGCAGGGCCTCGTATTTGGGCGAAAGATGAGTGACGATGTGCATGCGAGTCGGATTCAGCCAAACGAAGAACGGCTTGTTGTCGGCCTTGCTCTTGTCAATGAACTTCAGCGCAAGATCGCGGATTTCATCGTCCACGGTTTCCATTCGCTTGGGATAGAGGGTTCCGGCATCCTCGATTTTCTGTTTGCCGACCTTGCCCCAGCGCGGATCCACGGTGTCGTCGTCGACGCTGGTCGCATACGAATGGATCATGTTGCGTGGCCCGACCGTATTCAGCAACTCCTGCGGATAGGAGGGATGCGCCGGATCTTCCATTGCGTCGAGGTGATAGAGGTAGCCGAAGAACTCATCGAAGCCGTGCACCGTCGGTAGGAATTCATTCTTGTCGCCGAGGTGGTTCTTGCCGAACTGGCCGGTGGCGTAGCCCATTCCCTTTAGGGCGGTAGCGATCGTCACCGCCTGCGCAGGTATACCCGTCGGTGCGCCGGCCTGGCCGACCGTGGTCATGCCGGTGCGGATCGGCAGTTCGCCGGTGATGAAGTTGGCGCGGCCTGCCGTGCAGCTCGCTTCTGCGTAGTAATCTGTAAATATCATGCCTTCGGCGGCGAGCTTGTCGAGATTCGGCGTCCGTCCGGCCATCATGCCGCGATGGTAGGCGCCGAGATTCCACATGCCGATGTCGTCACCCATGATGACAACGATGTTGGGCTTTTGCCCAGCGACGGCCGGCGCCGGCTGTTGCGCTTCTGCTGGATTTGTCAGCCCAACAGCCGAGAGTGCCGAAGCGGCGACAAGAGAACTGCAGCTCAACAACAGATCACGGCGTTTCAATCCTCCGCCGACCAGGCTCGTATCGCTGTCCGGTTTTTCCGCAATCTTATCCTTGCTCATGGCGTACTCCTCCTGTTCTTGTTATGCACCTGAAGCCGACATGGCTCATGGATGTGTCGACCGGCTGCGCATGGCGCGCGGCCGGCCGGTAGCGACGACAGTAGTTTGGCGCGCACAAATGCGATCCGCCTTTCACGACCTTGCGGGGAATTCTGATCTGCGGCTGGCTTGGGTCGTAGCTGCCACCCTCGAGGCCGCCGCGCGGATTCTCCGGAATACAACACGCCTTTGGCGCGTCGGCGGCATGCCGGCTCGAATACCAATCGCTGGTCCATTCCCAGACATTGCCGATCATGTCGGAGAGCCCGAAACGGTTTGGTGGAAATGCATCGACCGGCGAGGTGCGCGCGTAGCCGTCGCTGGTGCGATTCTCGCACGGAAATGTGCCCTGCCAGGTATTGGCCATGTGCTGGCCATTCGGCGTGAGTTCATCGCCCCACGCAAACTCGGCTTGATCAAGGCCGCCACGTGCAGCATATTCCCATTCGGCTTCGGTCGGCAGTTGCTTGCCGGCCCAGGCTGCATAGGCTTCGGCATCCCGATACGAAATGTGCACAACGGGATGGTCGTTGAGACTGCGGATCGAACTGCCCTTGCCATAAGGGCGACGCCAGTTGGCGCCGAACTTGAAACTCCACCAGTTCGCGAAATGGCGCAGATCGACCGGGTGATCGGGCGGATCGAAGACCAGCGAACCCGCCTTCAGCATGTGCGGGAGCGCGCCCGGATAATCCTTCGGATCGGGCGCGAGTTCGGCGAAGGTGATATAGCCGGTCGCCTCCACGAACTCGCGAAACTGCCGGTTGGTCACCGGCGCACGATCCATCCAGAACCCGTCGACGGTGACGCGATGAACCGGCGCCTCCTCGGGGTAATGCTTGTCCGATCCCATGCGAAACGTACCGCCGGGAACGAGCCGCATGTCGGCTTGTTGCTGGTGTCGGGCCGATGAAGAGTTTGCATCGGCACGACTTCATGGGGACCTGACTTGAGCTGACGAAGATCATGCTTTCCGGTACTTCAACAGCGCTACCGGAAGTTTAGGCTAGACAAATTTCAGAATAGAAATTTTCGACAATTGCTACACGCCGACGACGGGCGTCGATCATGGCCGGCACGTGCTGACATGTCAGGCACCCTGACGTTGCGGGCGGCTGGCTTCTGTCCGCTAAGCGACTTTGCATCCGATACGACATGGAATCAAGCAGAGGATCGCAGCAGGGTGCGCGCTATCTCGCCGCTAGCGAGCGCCGGTATCACAGCCTCCACCATGTGTCATCCAATTGACACGTAATCATACCAGCTCAAGCGTTGTGACGCCGCTCGAAGAATAGCCGCACAAGTGTTTTGTCGCCAACGATCTCGCCGAGTGCCCGAAATGCAAAGTAGGGAACGAGGATCAAAAATACGATAAGAATTGTCGCGATCATCTGTTGGAACGTCCCTCCCGCTATTCCGGAAATTGAGTCCAGGACCGTTCGGCCATGAATTGCCCCGACAACGATCTCCTCGATGAACGTCAGGACAGCCAGGAGCAGAAGGAAAACGAAGGACCTGTGCAGCGTTGGAACAATGAGTGGAAGATTTTTAAAGTCCCCGATAGGGGATCAGTAAATCCCACGCCTTTAGGCGGCTTGGGACAGCGGCATTTTGCAGCGTAGACTGGGAGGATGGAAGGGTACAAGCGCGGTAGCCACACGGTCTGGGACTGCAAGTATCACGTGGTCTGGGCGACGAAATATCGTTTTGCGGTTCTCGGCGGTGACGTCGGGGATCGATGTCGGGAATTGCTTCGTGAGACGGCACGTGCTCACGAGATGATCATTCATGCCGGAGCGATAAATCGAGACCACGTGCATATGCTTCTGTCGATTCCTCCGAGTTTGTCTGTGTCACGTGCTGTGCAGTATCTGAAGGGGCGGAGCTCCCATAAATTGCTGAGCGAGTTCGGCGTGTTGCGCAAGCGTTATTGGGGCCAGCACTTATGGGGCAGAGGATATTGGGTCGCCAGCAGCGGAAACGTTACCGATGAGGTATGGGCCGAATATATCAAGAACCAGACAGCGCCAGAACCGGACGATGATTTCAAGGTAACTTGATGCGCATCCATCATCAGAGTCCGCCAACGGGCGGACCAATCCGGCTTTAAGCCGTAATCTGAAGCCACCGGCTTTAGCCGGTGGAGTGTTCACATCGCTCTCCGATGTGGAAAACACGCCCCATTAGCATGAACTTTGCGCAGATGGCGGCCTTGACGATTGCAAGGCCCAGATGAGCGTAAGCGACACCGTGCGCCTGCAAAACCGCGGCTTTGAAATAGATCACTGCCGCGAAGCAAACATAGAGATAGGCCGCAAGGACGATGAACTCCCTCAGTTCTTCGCCTGCTTTCTCGCGAAACGGCGCGTTGGATTTTATTTGGTTTTCCGTTGGTGTATCCGGCTGAGGGTATTTGGCCATCGTGAACACCACTAGGTTTTTGAGCAGTCAGCTTTATCTGACAGTCACCATTTCCGCCATCCCGCGGCGCGCGCGCTGTTTATTGCCGTTCGTCGTTCGGGCGCGCTTGCCAACGCATGAACCGGAGTGGCCCCTTGCGCCACCGACCCCTATGGGAAATACTGTTCGGAGCAAAGGGCCACGAGAAAATTTCGCATTCCGTTGGGAGCCGAGCATGTTTATGGGCCGACCAACCGGACTATACGCTCTCCTGTTTTGCAGCTGGCTCCTGTCGACTTCGCAGGCGTACGCTTTCGATTTGACCGGAGCCTGGGCGACGAGCGCTGACCAGTGCAACAAAGTCTTCGTCAAAAAAGGCGATAAAATCAGCTTTGCTCAATTTTCCGAAGAGTTTGGCGGCGGCTTTATTGCGGATGGAAATGAAGTCAAAAGCAAAACTGCTCGATGCACTATCAAGTCGAGGAAGGAGACGGGTGATACCATCGATTTTCAAGCCGCATGTTCCTCGGAAATTATGGCAACCAGCATAAATCTGCGTCTGAAAATCCTCGACGCCAACAGCGTATACCGCGTTTTCACGGATCCGGATTTTGCGGGAATGGAGCTAACCTTCTACCGTTGCTCGATGTAATTTGCCTCGCAATGGCAGCCCGTGCGCTGAAGTAGTGATACGAGAAAATAGACCATTTTTGACCTTCGCAGCACATTGGTCGAATTTGGGTACGCCCTGAACAAGGACGAGACCAAAGGACTGCTCGCCGGTGTCCAGTACACCAGGATTACGGTGCACTTAATGACTGGGCGCAGAAGTTGTGCCAGAGGTCCGCTGATTTTGCCCGGCGGGCAAATCAGTCGTTCGCCTGTCCAGCCCCCTTCGCGAAAATATTCCCAATCTCTTTTGACCCAAATCACTTCTATATCGCTGCCATCCCCGCCCACACAGAGGGGCGTTTCGCGATCGTCACGAACGTAGGGCAGGGATGCGATGGACGCGGAAGCACGCAGCGCAAAGATTTTGCGCGGACGAACGGCGCTGACGCGGACGGCGAAGTCGTGTGGTCCTGACGCCCCGACGCTGGCGTCAAGTTGGTGAAGAAAATTTCACCGATGACGGTGGCAAACAAGCCCGGTCACCGAGGAGAGCGCGAAGAAAACCGTTAAAACCATCGCGTGCGGGAATGCCGGGTGATCCCGGTGCGACCGTGGTGACGACACTCGTGTGCTTTCTACACTACGCGCACGAGGCTGCGGGTGCATCGGGCACCCGGCATTCCCCACGCCCTCCATTTCGGGGCGAAAAATTCCTGCACGACCCGGACGCATCGCGCCGCGGGAACGCGGCGGTGTGTGTAATGTTAGCCGTTATGAAATTTATCCGCGTCATTCCGGGCTCGCGCTTCGCGCGCCCCGGAATGACGGCTTACTTTTCGTTGTCCCTGCATCCGCCGGAACAACGAAAACGTGGCGGATGTTCTCGGCAAGCATGCGGGAAATCGATCAATGCCCGACAATCTCGGGCACCTTGGTCGCCGGCGGTGTGTTGCGGCTGCGCTGGGTGCGGACGATGCCGTCGATGACGGTCATGCCGATGCCGGGCAGGTCGCCGAGCTGCACACTGTCGAGGATGTTCTTGCCGGAGGAATGCTGCGCCTTGTCCATGATGACGAAGTCAGCCGCGCGCCCGACCTCGACGATGCCGCAATCCAGCGCGCGCATCCGCGCGGTGTTGCCGGTGGCGAAGCAGAACGCGATTTCCGCAGGGACATCGCCGAGCGACGACAGCAGCGACACCATGCGCAGAATGCCGAGCGGCTGCACGCCGGAGCCTGCCGGCGCATCGGTGCCGAGGATGACGCGGTTAAGGTCGCCCATCTCGCGCGCAATCCGCAGCGTATAAAGTGCCGCGCGTTCGTTGCCATTGTGGACCAGTTCGAGGCCGCGCTTGCAGCCTTCGCAGATACAGCGGATCTGGCCGTCGGGCAGGGCGGTATGGCCGCCATTGATATGGCCCACCACATCGGTGTCGGCTTCCAGCACCACATCCTTGTCGATCAGGCCGGAGCCCGGAATCGAGGGGCCGCCGGTGTGGATGGTGCTTTGAATGCCGTATTTGCGCGCCCACGCCACCATCTTGCGCGCGGTGGGTCCGTCCTTGACGCCGCCGAGCCCGACCTCGCCGAGCAGCTTGACGCCCGCCGCGGCCAACTCCTTGAAGTCCTCCTCGACCATGCCGGGTTCGATCACCGGCGCGCCGGCATGGACCTTGACGCCGCCGGGGCGGAGATTATCGAACGCGCGCTGCGCGAAAATCGCCATCGCCTTGACGCCGACCACATCGCGCGGCCGGCCGGGCATGTGAACCTCGCCGGCGGATATCATGGTGGTGACGCCGCCGTTGAGAAAGCTGTCGATCCAGCCGATCTGATTTTGCCGCGGCGTCCAGTCGCCGGCGACGGGATGAACATGGCTGTCGATCAGGCCGGGCGTGACCGTGGTGCCGTTGGCGTCGATGATCGTCGTCGCCCCCTCGGCATTGATGTCCCTGGCCCGTCCGATCGCGGTGATCCTGCCGTTTTCGGCCAGAATCGTGTCGGCATCGAGGATCGGTTTCTCCATCGCGCCGCTCAGCAGCAGGCCGATATTGCGGATCACCAGTTTTGTGGGGCCGGCTGCCTGGGGTGCGTCATGGGCCATGGATTTATTCCTTTCTGCTCAATGCCTTCGCGTCATCGAAACCAACTTGAGCCCGGCTTGACGCCAGGATCAAGGTGGATTATTCGTTTGTATACAAACGAACTGGCCTATGCAACCGGCGAGCTTCTTCAAGACCCTTCACCCAGGATCAAGCGGAATGAGCAATTTCAATCTGGAAAGCGTTCTCAGCGTCCATCATTGGACCGATACCCTGTTCAGCTTCACCACCACGCGCAATTCCTCGTTCCGGTTCCGCAACGGCGAATTCACCATGATCGGCCTGAAGGTCGGCGAGAAGCCGCTGCTGCGCGCCTACAGCGTCGCCAGCGCCAATTACGAGGATCGGCTGGAATTCTTTTCGATCAAGGTGCCGGACGGGCCGCTGACCTCGCGGCTCCAGCATCTGAAGGAAGGCGACGAGGTCATCGTCAGCCGCAAGGCGACCGGCACGCTGGTGATCGACAATCTCGAGGACGGCCGCAATCTCTATTTGATAGGAACCGGCACCGGGCTCGCGCCGTTCCTCAGCGTGATCAAGGATCCGGAGACCTATCAGCGCTTTGAAAAGGTGGTGTTGCTGCACGGCTGCCGCCGCGTCGCCGAACTCGCCTATGGCGAGATGATCACCGAGAAGCTGCCGAATGACGAATTGATCGGCGAGCTGGTGCGCAACCAGTTGATCTACTATCCCACCGTGACACGCGACCCGTTCCGCAACCGCGGCCGGATCACGGACCTGATCACATCAGGCAAATTGTTCAGCGACGCCGGCGTGGCGCAGCTTGAAGCCGACCACGATCGCGTCATGATCTGCGGCAGTCCTGCTCTGGTTCACGACACAAGAGCGCTGCTGCTCGGCAAGGGTTTTCGCGAAGGCAATCACGGCGAGCCCGGACAGTTCGTGGTCGAGAAGGCGTTTGCGGAGCGCTGAAAATCACGCGGCGACAGAGCATGATCCGGTAAAGTGGGCACCGGTTTTCCGAAGAGATCATGCTCAAACAAAAAGTAGAGCGCGGCTACGCCGCGCTCGCCGCCAATCGTTGGCTGGCGCCCTTGGATGCCGCGGAGTTGCCCAGAAGATGCTGGGTCACATAGGCCGCATCCCGGCCGACGCCGACAAAGCGACCCGAGCCCCAGGTATAAAGCCAGGGCAGGCCGAGCACATAGACGCCGTCCATCGACGTCACGCCGCGCCGATGGGTCGGATAGCCGGTGCCGTCGAAAATCGGCAGCTCGACCCACGACCAGTCGGACCGGAAGCCGGTGGTCCAGATGATCGTGGAGATGCCGGCCTTCGCCGGATCGAGTTCCGCGGGCGTGCCGGTGGGGACCCATACCGGCTCATAATGCGGCGAGGCCGGCGCATCGATGGCGTTGCGCGCGATGTGATCGTCGATCAGGCCGCAAATGCCGTTATAGACGCGGTCGGCATTGTCGAGATTTTTTTTGAGGTCGCCGGCAAAAATAAGCCGCCCGCCCTCGACATCCCTGAGCCGGCCGTACAGCGACATCCCTTCGAGGGCAAACTTGCGCAGATCGATATCGCGGCCGCCATCCCGTCCGGTCAGATAGTGGTTGGCGTTCTTGCGGACCTTCTCCTTCAGGCCGTGCTGGTCGACCGGCAGGTCGTACTGCCCGAGATCGTCGAGCCATTCGACGGCATCGCGGCCGCGATAGACCCGCGGGCATCGCGGCGCGCTGCCGACGGCGAGGTGCACCTTGCGTCCCGCCAGATGCAGGTCTTCGGCGATCTGGCAGCCGGACTGGCCGCTGCCGATCACAACGACCTCGCCCGGCGGCAAGTGCGCCGGACTACGATAGGCGACGGAATGCAGCTGCGTCACCGATCCGTCGAGCCGATCCGCCATCCGCGGCACGTTGGGGACATGATAGCCGCTGACCGCGAGCACCACGGCTTCCGCCGTCATCTCGCCCGCGCTGGTTTCAAGCGCAAATCCGCCGTCCGCATCCTGCTTCAGGCGGGTGACGGCAACGCCTTCCTTGACCGGCGCGGAGATGTGCCTGGCGTAATTCTCGATATAGGTGACGATCTCGTCGCGCAGCATGAAGCCCTTGGGATCGCTGCCTTGATAGGGATATCCCGGAAGCCGGCACTGCCAGTTCGGCGTCACCAGGCAAAAGGCGTCCCAGCGCTTGGTCTTCCACGAATGAGCGATCTGGTGCTTCTCCAGAATGACATGATCGATGCCGCTCTGCTTGAGATGATAGCTCATGGCGAGACCGGCCTGACCGCCGCCGATGATGACGACGCTGGCGTGCGAGGGAAGTGATGAATTTGTCATGTGACGTTCCTGGTCTATTCGTGGAAGGATATGACGGTGACGCGGTCGCCGCTCCTGTGGTCGAAACGACCGGCGGCGGCTTCAAGCCTTGCAAGCTGTCCCATCGCCCGCGAGCAGGCGAAGCCGTATTTTTCCCTTACGCGATCGCTGGCGATGGTCAGCGCCGTGCGGCTGCGCTGCAGGAATTCCGGCACGCTGTAGGTTTCGCCGACGGCGAAATAATCCCGGATCACCAGCATGGCGAATAGCATTGTTCGATCGCGCCGTCCGGCCAGCGAATCTGAAACAGCATCTCAGGCATGCTGCAGCTCCATCAGCTTCTGATAGGCTGGCAGATGCGCTCGTGCGGTGTTGTTCCAGTCATGTTGCCGCGCGATCAGCGTGCCGCGCTGCGCCATCCTGGAATGCAGCGGTTCGGCCAGAACGATCGCCATGGCATTGGCGATCGACGCCACGCTCAGGGGATCGCACCAGACCACGTCGTCGGCGCCGAGATATTCGGTGAACGGCGCGATCCGCGAGGTGACCACCGGCGTGCCGCTCGCCATCGCCTCCAGAACGACAAGGCCGAAGCCCTCCTTGACGGACGGAAACACCAGCGCGGCGGCGATCCGGTACAGTGACGGCATTTCAGAATCCGGGACCGGACCGAGGCAAACGACGGCGCGGCTAAGCTCGCTGTCTGCCGCGATCAAGGTGTCGAATTGTCGTTGATACGTCGCGTGATCGAGTAGCGATGCACCGCCGGCGATTACGAGTTTGGCATCCCGATGAATTCGCAATAGCTGCCGGAACGCTTCAAGGATTCGAAGGCTGTTCTTGCGCTCCTCGACGCCGCCCACGGAAAGAAGTACCGGGCATCCGTTGATGCCATGTTGGTCCCGCACTTGCTGGTCGAGCGCGCGGGCATTGTTGGTGAAGCGTTCGGTATCGACCCCGTTTTCGACCTTGGTGGAGGCGCGGCCGAATTCGGTCATGATCCGGGATTGCCAGAGCTCGCTCACAACGAACAATTCGTCAGCCTCGGTAATCGAGCGCGTTTGCCAATCGCTGAGGCGGGGATCCTGAAAGCTGTCGATATGGTGGACGGTGCGCGCAAAGCGCCGGATCAGGCCGCGCTGCTTCAGGGTCGCCAGCGCATTACCCGAGATCGAATCCTGCGCATGAAAGACGTCGAATTGCCGGTTGGCCGGAAGCTCGAAATGCCCGACATAGTCGGCGATGCGTGCTTGAACCATTTCCGCTACGTTCCTGCCCGCCGGGGAAGCCATCACGGCAATCGCAGGCGACAGCGGCGCCCGGAAGAATCCCTTGCCGCTGGCGTCAGGCGCATGAATCACCGCCTCATAACCAAGCCGGGTGAGGCTGTCAGCCAATTCGAGCCCGTGAACGACGCCTCCACGAGGATTGGTAGAGTGCACCAGGATGGCAGTTCGCGGAGGCCGGTTGCTTGCGATCATGCCACCGCCTCGACCGTGATTTGTGACGATCGTCCGGCGCCGATCAAAGGCTTCTGCGCAAAATCCCAGATCGTTTCGGATGCAATGCCGTCGCCGACGGTAAGGCGGTTCCCATGTCCGACCGTGCCGATATCGGCGGCGGCGATTCCGCGCGCCGTAAAGCGGGACATCACCTCGGCCACATCATACGGCTTGACGGAGAGCAGATAGCCGAAGCTCGGAAACGTCAGCAGCCAGCGCTCGAGCGCGACGCCATCGGGTTTCGGAACCGCCTCAAGGTCGATGTCGATGGCGACGCCGGAGCATTCCGCAAGCATGGCCGCGGTGCCGACGATGCCGCCCTGGCTGATATCCTTGGCGGCGCGCGACAAGCCGGCTTCCGCGATCGCAGGCAGTAGTTCGAGATCGCCGCGCAGGCGCGAATGCGGCGCATCGGTCGCGGCTTCCCAGTTCGAAAACGGCTCGCGGTAACGGCCGCGCAGATCGACGGCCGCGATCAATCTGTCGCCGGGCGATGCGTCGAAGCTGGTCAACAGCTTGCTGGCGCGGCCGAGAATCGCGACCGATAGCTGACCACGGTCGGTGCGGATGTTGGTGTGTCCGCCGACGATGGGAACCCGAAAGGCCTTCGCCGCATCTTTCAGACCGGCCAGCACCGGCGCGGCATCGGCTTCGCCGTTCGCCCAGATCGCATCGACGACGGCGATCGGCCGTCCGCCCATTGCAGCGATGTCGGATATGTTGACCATGGTGCCGCACCAGCCGGCGAACCATGGATCGCCGGCGACGAATTCGTTCATGAAGCCTTCGATGGCGAGCAGCAGATAACCGTCGCCGTCCGGGATCGCGGCACAATCGTCACCAACCGGAATGACGCCGACACCCGACAGGCCCAGCGATCGCGCGACCGACGCGACGTCGCTCTTGGCCGCGATGCCTTTGCTGCATCGCAGCCGCTGCGCCAGCGCGGATATCGCAAGCGAGCCCATCATTACGCGGCCAGCTTCGGTAGCGACAGAAAGCCGACCTCGGGTTGCAGGAATGGCGGATAGAAATCGAGGTCGGCCTGCATCATGTGATGCGGCTTGCCGTACAGTTCGACTTCCTTGAGCGTGCGCCAGTGCATGTGATGGAACAGATCGGCATTCTGGCTCTGGATGTTGCCGAGGAAGGTGTGGCAGCCGCGCGCATGCGCCGAGGCCACGGCAAGTCGGATCAAGCCGGCGCCGACGGCGCCGAGACGGCGATATTGCCCGGTTACCGCCAGCCGAGAACCCCACCAGACGCCCGGATCCTCCGGATGCTGGTGAATGCGAACGGTGCCGACCACGGCATCCGCGGCTACGCCGAACAGGGAGATCGCCACGAGGGGAATCGCAATGTCATCGACCGCGTCGCGATCGTCGGCGTCGAACAGCCCCTGTTCGACGCAGAACACTTGTTGGCGCAGGGTAGCAGCGCCGCGTTTCTCCCATGCTTCGGTCGCGAACTTGATCTGGTAGGCGCTGGCGAGAAACGGCTTGAAGGGCTCGAAGATCATGCCGACACTCTCTTCTCGTAAGTCGAAAGCGCCGAGCAGGCGCCGCATCTGCCACAGCCGGCCTTGATGTCGCTGGAGCTGAGACCGCCATCGCGCAGGATTTTTGCCAGCGGCCCGAGGATTTCATGCATGAAGGCCGGAGAAGGCGTCGGGTGGCTTTCCAGCGGCGTGCCTGCAATCGGCACAAGCGGCACCACGAAGGGGTAAACCCCGATGCCGACGAGACGCTTGCAAATGTCGAGGATCTCCTTTTGGCTGTCGCCGAGTCCGGCGAGGATATAGGTCGAGACCTGGCCGTGTCCGAAGACCGGCACCGCCGCCTCGAACGCCCTGAAGTATCGCTGCACCGAAACCTGCGCCTTTCCCGGCATGATGCGCTGACGCACCCGCTCGGTGACGGCTTCCAGATGCATGCCGAGTAAATCGATGCCGGCGTCCTTCATCTGCTGAAACCAGATGTCGTCGTCGGGCGGCTCGCATTGTCCCTGGATCGGAAGATCGACCGCCGCTTTGACGCCCAGCGCGCTTTCGCACAGGATCATGGCGCCTCGGTCGCGGCCTGGCGGCGTTCCGGTTGTCATCACAATATGGGTGACGCCATCGAGCTCGACGGCGGCGCGGGCAACTTCGCCGAGTTGCTCCGGCGTCTTGCGTTCAATGGTACGGCCGGCGGCGAGAGATTGGCCGATCGCGCAGAACTGGCAGGTCTTGGTGCGGCTTTGATATCGGATGCAGGTTTGCAGGATCGTCGTCGCCAGCACGTCGCGGCCGTGCAGCGTTGCAATTTTCGAATAGGGAATGCCGTCAGCCGTCGAGCGTTCGTAAAAGCGCGGCCGGAGCTGGAATTTCACTTCGCCGATCACAGCGCCGTCACGGCTGACCTGGCTGCGGCCGAGCGCATCCGGTTTGTCGACGATGTAGGGACTATCGAATGCCGGCGCATTGTGGACCGGGATCATCACGGTCGCATCGTCGATCGTCATCGGCATGTGATCGGAGGGGCCGGCCCCGCCGCGCCGGCTGTCGCCGCCGGCCTTGGGATCAACGAGACGAACTCCGAAGGATTGCAACTCGTTGATCAGCTGCTCGGTCGGCATCGGCTTCGGTTGTTCGTGCACCAGAATGGGCTTCATCGGATTGTCCTCCGGAGGTGGAGAGAGACTGTGCGGCGCGTGACGGGTGGAGCGGGATCGCCGGGCGATCTTCCCACAGCAGGGACAGCAGTTCTGGCCGCGCATAATGGCCGACCGAGTCCATCATGCGCTTGCGCTTGACGATCAGCGCCATGTCGAGATCGGCGACCAGGATGCCTTCGCCGGAGGTGAGCGGCGGAACAATGTGCTTGCCCTCGGGGGAGACGATGGCGGTCATGCAGCCGCCGCGGATTCCGTTGCGTGGTCCTTCCTCGGGCGAGATCTTGGCGATCTGGTCTTCGGTGAGCCAGCCCGTGGCGTTGACGACGAAGCAGCCGCTCTCAAGCGCGTGATGGCGGATCGTCACCTCGATCTGGTCGGCGAAGATCTGACCGACCAGTGAGCCCGGGAACTGGGCAACGTGAATCTCCTCGTGCTGGGCCATCAGCGCATAGCGGGCAAGAGGATTGTAATGTTCCCAGCAAGCCAGCGCGCCGATCCGCCCGACCGCGGTGTCGACCACCTTCAAGCCGGAGCCATCGCCCTGACCCCAGATCATGCGCTCGTGAAATGTCGGCGTGATCTTGCGGCGCTTCAGAACCAGCGTGCCGTCGGCGTTGAAGATCAGCTGGGCGTTGTAGAGCGTGCCGTGATCGCGCTCGTTGACACCGAGCACGACCACAATGTTGTATTTGCGGGCCGCCGCGGCCACCGCGTCGGTGACGGGGCCGGGAACGACGACCGCGTTGTCGTAGAGGTGGATGTGTTCGGCGCCGCTTAGCATCGGCGGACGGATGAAAGAGAAATAGGGATACCAGGGCACGAAGGTTTCGGGAAACACCGCAAGCCTGGCTCCCTTGCCTGCGGCCTCCGCGATCGCTGCGAGAACGCGATCGAGCGTCCCCGTCGGCGTATCGAGATCGGGTGCGATCTGCACCGCGGCAACCCTGACGATTTGTTTCTCGGCCATTTGCTTCTCTCCATCCGGTCCGCCGCTGGCGGTTGATGTCGCGGCCTAGAGTGTCCAGGTGTGGAGCATGAAGGCGTTGTCGTTACGGTGCATCAGCGTGAGATCCAGCACGTCGAGCGGACTGATCGGGATGATGCCGGGGATCAGCGAAGGCTCGCCGTGACCGTAAAGCGCCTGCAGCGCGAAGCGGCACGCATAGACCTTGCCGCCTTCCGCCATGAACTTGACCAGCGTGTTGTTGAAGTTCTGGTGACCCGGAAACGCTTCGTCGCCGATTTTCGGGAACCCACGCTGCACGCCGAGCGTGACGCCGGGTCCGTAAAGCAGGATCGAGGTCTCGAAGCCTTTGCGCATCAGGCGCGTGGCTTGCAGCATATTGACGAATCCGATCGAGCCTTCAAAGGCGACCGTGTGAAATGTGACCAGCGCTTTTTCGCCGGGCTTCGCTTTCACATCTTCAAAAACTTTCTGCTCATAATCGACGAGGTAGTCGCCTTTCTGGCGTGCTGGCATTGATACGGCTGGCATGTTCCACTCCTTGTGATCGTCCCAGGCGTCGGCCGGGCGCGCCGCAAGCTTTGCAACGGATGTGCCAGTTGAGGTTCTGCACAACGGTTCATCAAAACAGTCAATTTACATTCAATTATGCATTCAATAGTGAATGGATTTTTGACGGGATCCGAATCGCTGCCGCAAAAAAATGCGTATATTTCTTGTGCGCAGTGCATCTGCGATGAGCAAAGCGTATTGAAAACTGTCAATCCCTGCCGCCAGCGCGCGTCTTAAATCCGCGATTGAAACTTTTGGTAAAAAATCCTATACGCAACAATATGCAGTCAATTACTCGATCCAACAATGAAGGCATCTGATGGCCGAGTGGACGCCCGATCTCACGACCAGTGACAAACCGCGTTATCTCGCCATCGCCGAGGCCATCGCAACCGACATTGGAGCCGGCAGACTTGCGGTCGGAGACCGGCTGCCGCCGCAGCGCAAGCTTGCCAAGCGTCTCGATGTCGATTTCACGACAGTGGCGCGCGGCTACGTCGAAGCCCGCAAGCGAGGCCTGATTGTATCCAAGGTCGGGCAGGGCACTTTTGTTCGCGACAGGCCGCGGCCACGGCGTGGCCAGCAAATGCCGCCGCCGCGTCCGGTCGATCTTTCGATGAATCTTCCGCCTGAGCCGGACGATCCCGAGTTGATCGAACGGATGCAGGCAGGCATGGAATATGTGTCGCGCGATATCGTTGCGCTGCTGCGCTATCAGGGCTTCGGCGGCACGCAGGCCGACAAGGACGCCGCCTCGAGCTGGCTGGGGCGGCGCGCTTTGGTGCCCGCGCAGGAAAGGATTTTCGTGTCGCCAGGCGCCCATCCGGCATTGCTCGGCATTCTTACCATTCTCGCGAGGCCGGGCGATGTCGTGCTTTGCGAAGCGCTGACCTATCCCGGAATTCGATCGATCGCGGCGCAACTCGGCCTGCAACTGGTCGGCTTGCCGATGGATGCCGAAGGCGTGGACGTTGGTGCCGTCGCTGAGGCCTGCAAGAAACTGAATCCGAAAGCGCTGTATCTCAATCCGACATTGCAAAACCCGACCACCATCACGATCAGCGATCAGCGGCGACGCGATATCGCAGCTACGGCACGACGCTTCAAACTTCCGATCGTCGAGGACGATGCCTATGGTTTTATCCCCGCGCATGGCCATGCGCCATTCGCCGCAATCGCGCCGGATCTCACCTGGCATGTCGCCGGTCTGGCCAAATGCATCGGCGCCGGGCTTCGCGCCGCTTACGTCGTGGTGCCCGATACCCGTTCGATATGGCCCTTCGCGGCAGCACTTCGCGCCGCCACGGTCATGGCATCGCCGCTGACCGTCGCCCTGGTGACGCGATGGATCGAAGACGGCACCGCCGATACGATGCTGCGCTTCATACGAAGCGAGACGACCGCGCGGCAGAAGCTCGTCTCGGAAACATTGCCGAAGGGAATGCACAAGAGCGATATGTTGAGCTTCAATATTTGGGTCCAGCTTCCCGGCCTGTGGAATCGCACTGCCTTTGTCGAGCACATGCGCACCACCGGAATTGGCGTGGTCGCCAGTGACGCATTTACGGCGAGCGGCGCGCCGCCCGAGGCGGTACGCGTTTGTCTCGGCGGCCCGATTGGGCGTCCCCGGCTGGCCGCCGGCCTCGAATACATGGCGCATGCGCTGACCGAAGCGCCGGCGCTAGCTTCGGCATTCCTGTGAGGAGGATACGCGGTCGCGTGTCGATCGATCTATCTTGCTGACGTGTCGCGGCCAGCGACGCCGGCCGATTCGTCCCGCTTGACTTCGGGAAACAGCCACATCGCGAAAATCATGAAGAAACCGAGGAATGCGACGACGTACTGGATGCGGTCATGCCCGAGCATATGTTGAAAATAAAAAGCAATCGCCGCCACCAGGACGACAATCAGCGAAAGACCAAGTTTGATTTTCACCGGCATCGCATTCTCCGCACAAATTCACGACAGGTTTATCCAGGACGAGCCTGCAACTCTCGCAAGCGTTGCGAGCGCTAGAATCTGAACGCCGATCAGGACAACAAGCCCGGTGCTGCCATCGCGCAACGACGATGGCCATGCCTCGAAAAGCCCGGGCGCAAACAGCACGACGAGGCCCGCCACGACGACCAGCGTGCTCCACGGAAGTTCGGCGTAGCCGTAAAGTCCGGTGCCCGTCAGCAGTCCGGCCAGCAGAACGGCATTGCCGAACACCAGCAGCGTTGACATGCCAGATCCCGGGCGGGCCGGCAGCGGAAACATGCCGGCGACGATCAGCAGGGCGACGGTGCCGATGGTCGCAAAGGCCGCGAACCAGAGCAACGAAATCCAGTTCGGTTCGATAGCCTGCATGGCGGCTCCTTTGCACGGTTGCGCAGCGACATCGGGCGGGGCGCGTTATTCGGCCGGCGCGATAAATCCCGCGGACGGCTGCGCCACGTCCGGTCTCGGCGTGCGAGAGGTCTTGCGCATGTTGGTTTTGACGAAGCGGGTGTCGTAACCGTTCAGCAGGTGGCCGATCAGGCCGCGATCGAGATCCGAGGTGCCAAACAGCCAATCCATCACCGGGAATGTCAGGTTCATGTTTCGCTCCATCATGATCGACTGATTGTGATGGGCCGTGTGATGACGCCGGATGGTGTTGACGAAGGGAGCATGGCGCACGAACCAGTTCTCATCGACGTGGCAGCAGAAATGCATGAATTCGTAGATCAGATACATCGATGTCGTCGTCGAGATCAGTAGCCAGCCGACATTGGGCGAGATCAGCCAGCCCAGCACCAGCGCCGGCGGGATCGACATCATGGTGAAGGTCACCAGCGCGTAGGGCGGAAAGAAAGTCACGCGCCAGTCAGTATGGTCGGCAAAGCGCATCTCCTGCTCGGTGAAGAACTGGTGATGCATGAGCGTATGGCGATTGTAGATCGCGCGGAACGCTTTCACCTGCGAGGGCCTGTGCATGACGAAGCGGTGAATCCACCACTCGAAGAAATTGGCGCACAGGAAAGTCACCGGCACGATCCCCAGCTCCCACCAGCGCAGCTCGCTAATGTTGGCGAAATAGACCGACAGGGCGGTGAACCCGATCACATAGATCACGAAGACATGGAGCCAGCCATTGTACCAGCCGGCGATGCGGTAGCGGTAGGTCGCCCGGTAGTTCCGCTGCCGCTCTGTCATCGGACTCGAGGATAGTTCCATCACGTCGTCTCCATCCTTCGCAAGGCCATTGCCCTCTGATATATCACCAATCTATTAGATCGACAATGATTGTTTCGAGGCTGTTGACAGGAAACGCCGACCGAAATAGCGCTTGCTGAGATCTCATTGATATATTTATGGTATGGCAACAAGCGCGCGAGAAGCCCAGCGATGGCGATAGGCTTTTATGAAGCGCGCTGCGATTTTTCCGGCTCGCAGATGCCGGCATTCCAGGACCGAAGCGGGCAGCTTTGAAGACAGGAGAGCACAATGAAACACTATGCGGGAGACCGGACCATTGACGGCGTCAAGGTCATCGTCGATGGTGTGCCGCTCGATCCTTGCATGAACGTCATGGAGTTCAGCAAGAACGGCTTCGAGTGGAGCTACGAGGGTCCCGAGCCGCGCCAGCTTGCGCTGGCGCTGTTGGCCGATCATCTCGGTGACAATGCCGCTGCGAAGGCCGCGGTCGAGCCCTTCATGCGCGCTATCGTTGCGAATTTCGGAAACGAGTGGGAGATGAGTTCGGCGGATATTGACCTGGCTCTGGCCGGACTGGCCGGCAAGGCAGTCGCCTGAATGACGCTGCAGTATCGTGCCGCGGTGCTGCATGCCGCGCAAACGCCATTGTCGATCGAAACCGTTACCGCCGCGAATTTGAAGCCGATCGACGTGCTGGTGCGGGTTCGCGCGGCGGGGCTTTGTCACACCGATCTGGAGGTGATCGAGGGATCGCTGCGCTATCCGATGCCGATCGTGCTCGGACACGAAGCCGCGGGCGTCATCGAACAGGTCGGTGCGGCCGCGCGCGGCGTCAAAGCCGGCGATCATGTGGTGCTGTCATGGAATCCGCATTGCGGGCAATGCTTTTACTGCGACCGCGACGCGCCGATCCTGTGCGAGGAATATCTCGGCGAAGGACCCAAGGCACGCGCATTTGACGGCGAAAGCCGCGCCTCACTGGCCGACGGCCGCGAGCTTCAGCAGTTGATGTTTATGGGCGCATTCGGCGAATACTGCATCGTGTCGGACCAGCAGGCTATTCCGGTTCCGAAGGAGATCCCGTTCGACCGCGCCTGCCTGATCGGGTGCGGCGTGATGACGGGCGCCGGCGCCGCGCTCAATCTCGGCGCGATCGCGCATGGCGATACAGTGATGGTGGTCGGTTGCGGCGCCGTCGGCCTCGCCGCGGTGCAGGGCGCACGGCTGGCAGGCGCGGGGGCGATCATCGCAGTCGATCTCGATCCGGCGAAACTTGCGCTGGCGCGACTGATGGGGGCGACCTTTGGCGTCGATGCATCGAAGGACGATGTGATATCTGCTACGAAACGAGAAACCGGCGGCCGCGGGGCCGATGTCGTCATCGAGTCGGCGGGCAGCGCTTCGGCTTTTCGGGTGACCACCGAAGCCGTGCGGCCCGGCGGCCAGGTCATCTGGCTCGGCAAGATCGACGTCAACCAGGACGTCGCGTTTCGCTGGGGCTCCCTGATGCAGGAGAAACGCATTCGCCGCGTCAGTTATGGCAATGCGCGGCCGCGCCGCGATTTTCCAATGCTGGCGCGTGCCTATCTCAACGGCTCGCTGATGCTCGACGAGTTGATATCCCGCCGCATTACACTGGAGGAGATCAACGATGGTTTCGCTGCGTTGAAGCGCAGCGAAACCATTCGCAGCGTCATTACATTCGATTGATTCCGTTCAGGTGTCGAGCGTCTTGCGTGCGAAATCCTCGATGTAGTCGATCAGACGGTCGGACGCGGTCGCAGCGGCCTTGACCTTCTTCTGCGAAACCGCTTCGGCGACCGCCGCGTGCAGCCTGGCGGCCAGCGGCAGATCCGCGACCTCCTGATAGTGCTGGTACCAGAACCGGCGCGACAGCGCGTTCATCAGGCCCATCGAGCGGCGGGCGAATTCGTTGCGGGCCGCCATCGCGATCAGGATGTTGAAACGCTGGTCGAGGCGCATAAAGGCGATGTCGTCCGATTTGGCGGCGGCCGCCAGCATGGCTTCCGCCACCTCGGCGAATTCGCGGCGTTCGTCGGGCGAGGCGCGCTCGGCTGCCAGGCTCGCCATCAGCCGCTCAAGCTCGCGACGCACTTCGAGCAGCCGCAGTTGTAGCCGCAAATTGATCTCGGAGACCATGATGCCGCGCCTCGGCATGATCACAACAAGGCCATCCCGCGCCAGGCGTTGCAGCGCTTCCCGGATCGGGGTTCGGCCAATCTTCAGACGCGCGGCGAGTGCCTGCTCGGACAGCACCGTTCCGGGCGACAATTGCAGCGTCACAATCATCTCTTCAAGTTCGCGATAGGCGCGATCGGTCAGCGTCCCGTCCCCGGCCTCGGTCGCGCGCGGTCGGCGTTTTGTCGGCGTCTTCGATTTCAAATCGAGCCTCTCATCTGCCGGTGAAAAAGCGCGGAATAGGCCGCTTAAGTCCTATCCCAAGTGTATATCGGTCGTATATCAGGAAGCAACCGCGCGGGGCGACCGGCGCCTTCGATCGATACGAAGGAAGCGGAAATGTGGATTTATCGTGAGCCCGCTGGAGCCGTCAGCGATATCCGGCGGCCTGCAGTTCAAACAGTTCCGAATAGCGCCCTGACTGGGCCAACAGCTCGTCATGGGTGCCGGAAGCCTCGATAGTGCCGTCGGCGAGAACCAGAATGCGGTCCGCCATGCGCACGCTGGAAAAGCGGTGAGAGATCAGGATGGCGGTTTTTCCGGAGCTGAGTTCCTTGAAACGCTGAAACACCTCAAACTCCGATCGAGCGTCCAAAGCCGCGGTCGGCTCGTCCAGGATCAACACCGCCGCCTCGCGCATATAGGCGCGCGCGATCGCGATTTTCTGCCATTCTCCGCCGGACAATTCCACGCCGTCCTTGAACCGTTTGCCGATCATCTGCTGATAGCCGGCCGGCAATTTGGCAACGACTTCGTCCGCCTGACTGCTTTTCGCGGCGCGGTCTATGCGTGCCAGATCGTCGCGCGCGGCGATCTTTCCGACCGCGATATTGTCGCCGGCGTTGAGATTGTAGCGGACGAAATCCTGGAAGATGACGCCCATGCTGCCGCGTAGCGCGTCCAGATCGTACTCGCGCAGGTCATGGCCATCGAGCAGGATGCGGCCTTCGACGGGATCATAGAGCCGGCTGAGAAGCTTCACCAGGGTGGTCTTTCCGGCGCCGTTTTCTCCGACCAGTGCCAGCACCTCGCCGGCGTGAAGGGTGAAGCTGAGATGTCGCACCGCCCATCGCTCCGAGCCGGGGTAGCGAAATCCGACGTCTTCAAACTCAAAGCCATATAGAATAGGATTCGGGAGACTTTGCGGATTTGCCGGCGACAGGATTTCCGGCGTCACCTCGAAAAATGAAAACAGGTCGTTGAGATAGAGCGCCTGGCCGGCCGTACTGGAGAAACTGGTCAGCAGGCCCTCAAGAAGCGCGCGCAAGCGCCGAAACGAGCCCGCAAGGAAGGTCAGATCGCCGACCGAAAATTCTCCCGTCAAGGTGCGCCATGTGATGTAGGCATAGGCGAGATAGTATCCGACGGTGCCGATCGCGGTGAACAGTCCTCCCCAGCCGGCGCGCCGCAGAGCCAGCCGTCGATTGGCCGCGTAGAAATCGGTTGCCAGACGGATGTATCGGTTGATCAGAAATCCGTTGAGACCGAAGATTTTCACTTCCTTTGCGGTTTCAACGCTGGCGGCGGTTTGTCGGACATAGTCGAGTTCGCGCCGCTCCGGGGTGCGGACAAAATCAAGCGAATAGCTTTGCGCGTTGAAATGCGCCTCGCCGACAAACGCCGGGACCAGGGCCAAAAAGAGCAGGGCGATCAGCCAGGGTGCATAGAAAATCAGGCCGGCGGCAAAACTGACCACGGTCACGATGTCTTGCGCCTGACCGAATAGTTGTCCCATCAGGGACATTCTTCCGCTGGTCTGCCGGCGTGCCCGCTCGAGCTGATCCTGAAATTCGGAGTCCTCGAAATCCTCGAGATCGAGCGTCGCGGCGTGCTGCATCAGTCGCACGCTCGAGGCGTTGGTCACGCGCTCGGATAACAGGCCGTCGATCAATGACACGACGCGGCCAAGGATGTCCGCCAGCACGGCGAGCGCGAATTCGGCCAGAAGCAGCAGGCCCAGCCAGTTCAACAGGCCGCTGTCGAACCACAGCCGCAGCGTTTCGGGCTTATGCGGCGCCTGCACCAGCAATACAACGTTGTCGATGATCAGCTTGCCGACATAGAGGGTGATGACCGGCATCACCGCGCGAACTAGCCGCAACACCAGGGATGCCGCGGTCAATTCGGGGCTGGTGCGCCAAACCATCAACAGGAAGGGACGTAGATTCCTCAGCGCTCCGACGCGCTCCCTGAGAGATCGGCTGGATGCCGCAGATGTCCCCATTGCTGCAGAACCCGAGGGGCGCCGGGTGTCTCGGCCTTCATCGCTATAGTGCCGCGGCATCCAGCGGATTCCCGGGATCGTTGGATTTGGGTTGCATGTTGCTTTGCAAGTAGGCACGAGCAATTGCGAAGCAAGCCGCGCCAGCGAAATACGGGGAAGGCATGGCGACGACAGGCTCTGGAAATCTTGCGGCCTCAGCCTGCCGATCAAGAAAAAGAGCCGTCCAGTTCCCGGGACGGCTCCAAGTCGTAGCCTGGAATTTGATTCCGCAGCGTCGGTGTACCGCCGTTACCTTGTTTGCGGCCATACCGCGTAAAGATAAACAACAGACTGTCGATTCGTCTGTGACCTACGCAACACACTGGCGGCATTTTCAACGGCCGCAGAAGTCCGGCAAATCAAGCACTTGCGGTGTCAGCGCAGCAGCTATTTCGCTGCATGCGGGACCCGCGAACGGAGTGGCACAACCGCCACTCGAAGTATAATGTCGGTCGCGTTCGTGCCGCAGGTTTGATGGTTCCCGTCATCTGCATGTCTTCACGCGTCACCATCGCCGGATGTATAACAAGACACGGAACAATTCAGCCCCGCCGGGAATTTGGAATGCGTTCAACCGGGTCGAAGTTGCGTATCGCAGGCTGCCTGACTGCGATCGTGGTCTGCTCTCTGGCGCTCTCGGCGTACACGACAGGCATCTTGGGACCGCAAGGTCCGATTGGCACCGCTGAGAAGTCGATTCTGATTGATTCCTTCGCGATCATGCTGGCGATCGTCGCGCCGACCATCGTCGCGATCTTTGGTTTTGCCTGGTGGTTTCGCGCCTCCAACACCAAAGCGCGCTATCTTCCGGAGTGGGCTTACTCGGGCCGCATCGAACTCGTCGTCTGGGTCATCCCGGCGCTCGATGCTTGGCCGCCGGACACGCCGGTGAGCAGCAAGCAAGCGATCGGAATTACGCCTAGCTAATGAGCAATTTGCACGTCGCAAAAGCGTCGCCCGGGAAATAAGCAAACCCTGGCTCAAGATACAACTGACTGAAAACACGAAAGATTCTGATACGAAGCGATGCCGTCCGGCATTGTACACAATGGCATAGGCCTTGCTTAGTTCCCTTCGAGAGTTCTCTCGCTCGGGGCGCGTGCAGGTCATGGCGAACTCAAGAAGTCCTTCCAGCGGCACGGTCGCCGCAGAGCCAGCGCCGATCGACCTCGACTGGTCGGCCACCGCACTTCTCATCATCGACATGCAGCGTGATTTCATGGAGCCGGGCGGCTTCGGCGAAACGCTGGGCAATGATGTCTCGCAATTGGCGCGCGCGGTGAAGCCCATCGCGGCGGTGCTGGCCGCGGCCCGCGCCAACGAGATGCTCGTCATACATACCCGTGAGGGCCATTTGCCCGACCTGTCCGACGCGCCGCCGGCGAAGATCGAGCGCGGCGAGCCAAGCCGGCGCATCGGCGATCCCGGTCCGATGGGCCGGATCCTGATCCGGGGCGAAGCCGGGCATGACATCATTCCGGAGCTTTATCCGCTCGACAATGAGATCGTCATCGACAAGCCCGGCAAGGGCGCGTTCTACGCGACCGAACTCGGCGAGGTCCTGCAGAAATACGGCATCGCGAATTTGCTGGTGTGCGGCGTCACCACCGAAGTCTGCGTCAATACCACCGTACGCGAGGCCAACGACCGCGGCTATCGCTGCGTCGTGCTGGCGGATGGCTGCGCATCGTATTTTCCCGAATTCCACGACATGGGCCTGAAGATGATCAAGGCCCAGGGTGGCATCTTCGGCTGGGTCAGCGACTCGGCCGCGGTTCTTGAGGCAATGGCAGCGGAGACTTCAAACAATTTGGCAGCGGGAGCATCACGATGAGCACAAGCATGACCGCAGAAAAATCAGGTTTCAAGCCGGCGCTGTGGACGCCCGGTGACTGGAATGCGTTCTTCGGATTCGGCACCAATATCCTGGTCAACATGCTGGTGCTGACCGGTTTGCTGCGCTTCGTGCTGAAGATGCCTGACACGCTGGTGTTCGGCCGCATCCTCCCTGCGCTCGGCCTGATGCTGTGCCTTTCCACATTCTACTATGCATGGCTGGCCTACCGGCTGGCGCAGAAGACCGGACGCAACGACGTCTGCGCCCTTCCGTCCGGCGTCAGCGTGCCGCACATGTTCATCGTCACCTTCGTGATCATGCTGCCGATCACGATCAAGACCGGCGATCCCCTGAAGGGCTGGTCTGCCGGCCTCGTCTGGGTGTTCTTTCAGAGCTTCATCCTGATGATCGGCGGCTTCATCGCGCCTTACATCCGGAAAATCACGCCGCGCGCCGCCTTGCTCGGTACGCTCGCCGGTGTGTCGGTGACCTTTATCTCGATGCGGCCGGCGCTCGAAATGTACATGACGCCGCAGATCGGTCTCGTCTGCTTTGCCATCATTCTGATGAGCTGGTTCGGCGGCGTGAAGTTTCCGAGGGGGATTCCGGCGGGATTGGTCGCGATCGCCGTCGGCATGGTCATCGCCTGGGGCTCGAACCTGTTCGGCTTCGGGCTCGGAGGCTTGAGCGTCAAGGGCGTCGGTGATGCGTTCGCAAATTTCGGCTTCTCGCTGCCATTGCCCGCGATCGGTCAGGTGTTCTCGGGCTTTGAATTTCTCGGCATCATTCTGGTGACGGCGATTCCATTCGGCATCTACGATCTGGTCGAGGCGATGGACAATGTCGAAAGCGCCGAGGCCGCGGGCGATGAATATCCGACCACGCGGGTCTTGACCGCCGACGGCGTCATCAGCCTGATCGGCTGCCTGATGGGAAATCCGTTCATCAACGCGGTCTATATCGGCCATCCCGGATGGAAGGCGATGGGCGGCCGGATCGGCTATTCGGCAGCGACCGGAATCATGGTGGTCGTGCTGGCCTGGTTCGGCATCATCTCGGTGCTGCTGGCGCTGGTGCCGGTGGTCGCGATTTCACCGATCCTGCTCTATATCGGCATGCTGATCGGCGCGCAGGCGTTCCAGACCACCCCGATCAAGCATGCGCCGGCGATCGTGCTTGCCCTGACGCCGCATCTCGCCGCCTGGGCCAAGCTGCAAATCGACACCATGCTTGGAGCGACACTTAGCGCCGCGCAGACCGTCGGGGCGCTGGCACCCGACAAGGTCGGCGCCGTCAAGACTGCGGCCATCGCCTCGCTGCCTCAACAAGGCGTGATCTATCATGGGCTGGAAGTGATGGGCGGCGGTTCGATCCTCGCGGGCTTGGTGCTCGGCGCGATCGGCGTCTTTGTCATCGAGCGCGACTTTACTAAAGCCGCGGCGTTCGCGTTTGCAGGCGCGGTGCTTACCTATTTCGGCTTCATGCATGGCGAGGCGGTCGGTATCGGCGGCGGCCTCGGCGTCACGCCCGGCGTTGCACTGGCCTACGCCGTCGTGGCGGCAGGATTTCTCGCGGTCGAGAGGTTTGGCGCAACAAGCAGCGAAAGCGTTTCGCATCCGCATATGCCGCTGGCAGCACCTGCCGAATGAAATGACGGCGCGCTGAGACCGGCTCGCGCCGGCGCTCAGTGCCCCGCCATGTGCCGTCCGATTTCCGTCAGGTCGGCCTCGCTGGCGCGAGCTTCATAGACCAGTTCGCCGTGGAACATCACGGCGAGCCGGTCGGAGAGTTCGAGCAATTCGTCGAGATCCTCGCTGACCAGCAGCACCGCGGCGCCGCGATTTCGCGCGGCCATGATTTCCGCGTGAATTTGCGCGACAGCGGCGAAGTCAAGCCCAAAGCAGGGATTGGCGGCGATCAGGACTTCGACCACATCGCCCAGTTCGCGCGCCAGCACGGCGCGCTGCACGTTGCCACCGGAGAGTGCGGCAATCGGTGTATCGGGTGTACGGGTCTTGATCTTGTACTGCGCGATCTTCTTGCCGGCGTCGTCCTGAAACGCCGTGCGGTTAAGCCACCACCCGCCGCTCGCGAACGGCGCGCGATCGAACTGGCGGAATGCGATATTGTCGGCGACGCTCATGCCGCCGACGCAGGCGTTTTTCAACGGTTCTTCGGGCAGCAGCGACATCTTGTGCCGGCGCATTTCCTCGCGGCGGGCATGATAGATGTCGCCGGCCACGCGGATTTCGCCGCTTTCGGCTTCGCGCTGGCCGGCGAGCACCTCGACAAGCTGCCGCTGGCCATTGCCAGAAACTCCGGCGATGCCGACGATTTCTCCGCCACGGACGGCAAGTGAAACGCCATGCACCGCGATCGCGCCGGCATCGTCGAGCGCGGTGAGCTTGCTCAGTTCGAGCCGTGTTTCGCCCACTTCTCCGACCCGTGGCGGCTGAATGGTCAATTCTTCCGCGCCGATCATGGTACGCGCCATGTCGTCCGGCGTCAGATCCGCAACACGGCCGCGACCGGCGAGCTTGCCCCGGCGCAGGATGGTGACCTCGTCGGCGAATGCCATCACCTCGCGGAATTTGTGCGTGATCATCAAAATCGTCAGATCGCCGTTGACGACCATGGCGCGCAGCATGCCGAGCACCTCGTCGGCTTCGCCCGGCGTCAGCACCGATGTCGGCTCGTCAAGGATCAGAAACCTGCGCTTGAGATAAAGCTGCTCGAGGATTTCGCATTTTTGCCGCTCGCCGGCGGAAATGTCCGACACCCTGGCGTTGAGCGGCACCTTGAACGGCATGCGCGCGAGAAACGCCTCCAGTTCCTGCTTTTCCTTGACCCAGTTGATGACGGCGGGAACATCGTCCCGCGCCAGCACCAGGTTTTCAGCCACGGTCATCGCCGGCACCAGCGTGAAATGCTGATACACCATGCCGAGGCCAAGCGCGTGGGCGTCCTTCGGATTGGCGATCGCCTGTTCGCGGCCGCCGACCACCACCTCGCCCTTGGTCGGGTGATAATAGCCCATGATGCATTTCACCAGCGTGCTCTTGCCGGCGCCGTTTTCGCCGAGCAACGCATGGAAGGATCCGGGACGAACTTTCAGTTCGACATTGTCCAAAGCCACGAATTCGCCGAACCGCATGGTCATGGCGATGGCATCGACGCCAAGCGCCCCGCTTGGCATCGGTACTTCACCGATAATCACGACAACGCTCCGATCAAGCTTGCCGATGTTGCGACGGCCCCGAACACCCCGCCCTGCATCTTGATCATCTTCAGCGCGTGTTCGTGATTGCTCTTGTCAGTAGCGGCACAGCAATCCTCGACCAGCACGCATTCGAAGCCGCGGTCATTGGCCTCGCGCATCGTGGTATGCACGCAGACGTCGGTGGTGATGCCGGTAAGAACCAGGTTCTCGATGCCGCGGAGCCGCAGCATCAGCTCAAAGTCGGTGGCGCAGAACGAGCCCTTGCCGGGCTTGTCGATAATCGGCTCGCCCGGCAGCGGTGCGAGATCCGGAATGATCTCCCAGCCGGCTTCGCCGCGCACCAGCACCCGGCCGCAAGGGCCGGGATCGCCGATCCCGGCGCCGATCTGGCGCGACCGCCAGCGCTTGTTCGCCGGCAGGTCGGTCAGATCCGGCCGATGACCCTCGCGGGTGTGGATGATGTGGAAACCCTGATCGCGCATCACGGCAAGCAGCCGCTTGATCGGCTCGATCGGCGCGCGGGTCAGCGACAGGTCGTAGCCCATCTTGTCGACGTAGCCGCCGACGCCGCAGAAGTCGGTCTGCATGTCGATGATGACGAGGGCGGTGTTTTCCGGACGCAGGTCGCCATTGTAGGGCCATGCGTAGGGCTCGGACTTCAGATAACGTTCGGCCATTTCTTGTCTCGCTATCGTGTGATCGAAAGTTCCGCCGGTGCGCCGGTCAGCGTACGCTTCGGCGAGCAGGTGATGATCATGATCGCCAAAGTGAGGATGTAGGGCGCGGCGTTGAACAGGTGGTAGCCGGAAGTGACCCCGACCGACTGCAGCGCCGGCCCGAGTGCTGCCGCGCCACCGAACGCCAGCGAGGCCCACAGGCACAGCATCGGGTCCCAACGTGCGAAGATCACCAGCGCCACGGCGGTGATGCCTTGTCCGCTGGACAGGCCTTCGTTCCAGCTGCCGGGATAGAACAGCGACAGGAACGAGCCGCCGATACCGGCGAGGAAGCCGCCGACCATCGTCGCCCGCAGACGGATCGCGAGAACGGAATACCCCATGGCGCGCGCGGCATCCGAACTTTCGCCGGCGGTCCGGATCAGCAGGCCCCAGCGTGTGGTGCGAAATGCCCAGTATAAAATCGGTGCGAGCGCCACCCCGATCAGAAACAGCACGTTGATCCGCAGCGCCGCGCGAACCTGCGAGACATCGCTCCACCATCCGAAATCGATCGCCGGCAATCGCGGCGCCGTGGGTTCGATCAGCGGCTTGCCGAGATAGAATGCAAGGCCGGTACCGAACAGCATCAGCGCGATCCCGACCGCGATGTCATTGACCCGCGGCAGCGAGCAAATACCGGCGTGCAGCGCGCCGAGAAGGGCGCCGGTCAGGCCGGCAGCGAGAACCCCAAGCCAGGGCGAACCCGTGAGATAGGAAATGCCGTAGGCGCTCATCGCACCCATTACGAGCGTGCCCTCGAGGCCGAGATTGATGCGTCCGCTGCGCTCGGTGATGCATTCGCCAAGGCTTACGAACAGAAACGGCGTCGAGACGCGGATCGCACCGCCGAACACCGCAAGAGGGACCGTCCAGAGTCCAATCGTGCCGTCCGCCATGTTCAGGATTTGCCTTTCAGAAAGCCGATCCGCCCGTAAAGCGCGTCGCTCGCCAGCACCGCGACAAAGATGATTCCCTGCAGCACCAGGACCGATGCATCGGGCAGGCCAAGCCGCCGCTGCAACAGCCCTCCGCTCGCGCTGATGCCGCCGAGCAGGATCGCAACCGGAATGATCGCCAGCGGATTCTGCCGCGCCAGGAAGGCGACAAGGATTCCGGTAAATCCGTAACCAGCGGCAAGGTTGGCGTTGGTTTTGCCCTGAACCGCGGCGACCTCGATCATGCCGGCGAGGCCGGCCGATGCGCCCGCCAGGAAGCAGATCGTCAGGATCAGCCGGCCGACACTGAGGCCCACGATCTTGGCAGCGCGAATATTACCGCCGGCGACCCGCGCGGCGAAGCCGAACACGGTGTGATAGATCAGGATGTAGGCCGCGATGGCGGCGACGATGCCGAACACCAGTCCCCAATGCACCTCGGTGCCCGGGATCGAACCGATCATGTTGACGGCGCCGATCTCGCGGGTCGACGGCTTGTTGAGACTGGCGGGGTCGCGCATCGGGCCTTCGACCAGATGGTTGAGGATCGCCAGCGCGATGTAGACCAGCAGCAGGCTGGAGATTGTTTCATTGACGCCGCGATATTGACGAAGCCCGCCTGCCAGCATGATCCAGAGACCGCCGCCGGCCATGCCGGCACAGACCATGACAAACTGCACCACCAGAGGCGGCGCGGACTGCACGAGCAGCGCCGCGCCGGTTGCCGCCAACGCGCCGATCAGAAGCGCGCCTTCGCCGCCGATGATGACCATGCCGAGTTGTGCTGGTAGCGCGGTGCAGAGCGCGGTCAATATCAGGGGAGCCGCGCGTGTCAGCGTGTTCTGCCAGGAAAACCAGGTGCCGAACGCGCCATAGTACATATAGAAATAGAGATCGAGCGGGTTTTTGCCGAACAGGGCGACGAATATCCCGAACACGCCGAGCGCGCCGACCAGCGCCGCGCCCGGAATGAGGATGTATTCGATGGTCCCGCCGTAGCGCTGCAGAAATCCCGGATCGGCGGCCGGAGAAACCGCGACTGCTTCGGCAGGATCCGCAACGCCTGATGTCACGAAGTCGCTCCGACGACGCCCTCGACCAGATAGTCCATCTTCTCAAGCTCGGCGTCCTTCTGGCCGCGCTCGGTTCCGGCGCCGATCACGGTCTTGCCCTTGTTGTCCACGATCGGGCCCTTGAAGATGACGTAATCGCCGGCGACCAGCTTGGCCTTGATATCGTCCGCATGTTTGCGGGCCTCCGCTGAGACCGCTTCGCCATAGGGCGAGACCTTGACGATTTCTTCCTTCAGGCCGCCACGGTAGAAATTCGGTATCTGCTGACCGGCGGCGATCATCTTCACGAACTTCGGATAGAGCGCTTCCCAGTTCCACTCGGCGCCGGTCAGATAGGCCTTTGGCGCCAGCGGCGACTGGTTGACGTGATAGCCGCAGACCATCGCGCCACGCCGCGCTGCGTTCTCGACCATCGTCTTCGGTCCATCGACATGGCAGGTCAGGACATCGACGCCCTGATCGATCAGGCTGTTGGTCGCTTCGGCTTCCTTGACCGGCATCGACCAGTCGCCGGTGAAGATCACCTGGGTGGTGGCCTTCGGGTTGGCGAGTTTGGCGCCGAGCGTGAAGGCATTGATGTTGCGCAGCACCTGGGGGATCGGCTTGGCGGCGACAAAGCCGAGCTTGTTGCTCTTGGTGGAATAGCCGGCCACGATGCCGGAGATATATTGTGCTTCGTCGATATAGCCGAAATAGCTGCCGGCGTTCTTCGGGTCCTTGTCGGTCCATAGTCCGCCGCAATGCTCGAAATGCAGCTTTGGAAACTTAGCCGCCATCTTGATCATGTGCGGATTGTAATATCCGAACGAGGTCGGGAAGATCAGCGTGGCGCCGTCGAGATTGATCATCGATTCGATCGTCTTTTCGACCGCGTCGGTTTCCGGGACCTTCTCTTCCTCGACGACCTTGACGCCCGGCATTTTCTTCACCGCCGCCGCCCCCTGGGCATGGGCCTGGTTGTATCCATAGTCGTCGCGCGATCCGACATAGATAAAGCCGATGGTGGTGTCCGCCGCCGCGGCGGAACGCGCGCCAAGTGCTGTTCCGATTGTTAGCGCGGCGCTTCCCTGCAACAGATGTCGTCTTGAGATCCTGCCAAAATCCATTGGTTGCTCCCTTTGGCGGGTTGACCGCCGCTGATTTCGCGGCTTCGCCGGACCGGCAAAGCCCGGAGCTTCCATCGCAAGCTTCGTGCCATCGCCTATTCCAGGGTAAAATTCCTGTAACCATTTGATAAAAATGATATTTTATGTAATCGCGCCCGGTTCAAAAGTTGGGCATGCAATCGTACTGTCTAAAATTTCATCATTATTCGTTGATTGTATGCAATGGAGTTGGGCAGCTTGGGAGGGGAGCCGCAGCGCTTCTGGCACGCGCAACAGCGTACTCGCGCGCCGCGCCGAGGCGGGATCAATTTTGGCCGATGAACTCCGCGTCTATTCGGCGGCGGCAACCGGGGCGCGTTCGAGCGCCTGGTCGTGTCCGAGTGCCAGCACGATTCCTACCGCCATGATGCCGAGCGCGGCCAGCAACAACAGCCCGCCAGCGTAGCTGCCGGTCTCGTCCTTGATCCACCCCATCGCAAACGGGCCGGCGAATCCGGCGAGGTTGCCGATCGAATTGATGACAGCGATCCCTGCTGCCGCACTTGCGCCGGAGAGGAAGGCGGTGGGCAACGTCCAGAACACCGGCAGGCTGGCGAAGATACCGAAACCGGCCACGCAGAACGAAATCATTTTCAGCAGGGGGTCATCGAGCGCGGTGGAGGCCGCGATGCCGGCTGCTGCAATCAGTAGCGGAAAGGCCGCATGGAACCGCCGTTCGGCCCTGCGGTCCGAGCGTCGGCCCCACCACACCATGGCGATCACCCCGACGACATAAGGCGTGGCCGCGACGACCGTGGTGAGAAAGGTGGTAAGGCCGAAGGCCTTGACGATCTGCGGTAGAAAGAAACTCAAGCCGTAATTCATCGCCACCGCGCCGAAATAGACCAGGCTCAGCCCCAGCACACGCGGATTCAGCAGCGACTCCATGACGGAGTAGTCATGCACCGCCTGGCGCTGACGCTCTTCAAGCGTCAATCGCTCGGCAAGCCAGGCCCGCTCGTCCGGCGCGAGCCAGTTCGCCTCGGCAGGCCGATCGGTAAGATAGAAGAAGACCACCCCGGCGAGAATGATCGCAGGTACGGCCTCGATGACGAACAGCCATTGCCAGCCGGCGAGGCCGATGCCGCCATGCAAATAGAGTAGCAAGCCCGAGATCGGCCCGCCGATCACGGTGGAGAGCGGGATGGCGGCCATGAAGTAGCCGACGATGCGCGCGCGATATTCCGCCGGGAACCACAGGGTCAGATAGAAGATGATGCCGGGAAAGAAGCCGGCTTCGGCCGCGCCGAGCAGCACCCGAACCAGGTAGAAGCTGTGTTCGTTGCCGAGCCCGGTGACGCGGGCGATGGCAGGGATGAACGCCATCGCGCCGGACAGGATGCCCCAGCTCAGCATGATGCGTGCAATCCATTTGCGCGCGCCGAATTTTTCCAGCAGCAGGTTAGACGGCACCTCGAAGATGAAATAGGCGATGAAGAAGACGCCTGCGCCGAAGCCGAACGCGGTCTGCGACAGCCCGAGGTCATGGTTCATCGTAAGCGCCGCGAAGCCGACGTTTACCCGGTCCAGATACGCGACGAAGTAACAGATGATCAGGAATGGAACGAGCCGCATCGAGACTTTGGCGATGGTACGGGTTTCGACGCTGTCCATGTGATTACGATCCAACAGTTTTTTTCCACCGGCCGACGGGTGAGCGGCCTCGAGCGGGCGCAGCCTTTCACATTTCACCGCGTAAATGAACTGAACTCTATTGTGCAGTGCGCTAGCGACCATGCGCGAGTTCAACGCAGCGATACCAGGTTCCCGGTGCCGGCCTCACGTTTTACGGATGTTGTCAATTCCGGTTTGATAGGTCTCATCGAGTTAGGGTTCCGCAGTCGGCCTGCAAATTCTTCCGATCGGAGTCGTCAAGTTCAGAATTGTGCTGACACGGATTCAAAATCGGTCTTTGATGCTGGCGGGCAGGCAGGCAGGAGGCGTGAAATGAATGACCTCGTTCGCTACCGCGCCATGGAATTGCTGTGCCGGCAGAGCGCGGTGTTTCGCCCGCTGGAGAGTTGGCGGCTGCTTGCGGAAGCAGAGATGTGGCACCACAAGGCGCAGGAGGAAATCGCCTCGCGCTTTATGGAATGCAATCGCACCCCGCCGGCCGGCGCAGTCACCCGTGCAGCGTCTCGTTCCGTTGCAGGCGATCAAAGCCGGTTGTTGGCGGGTTGAACCGTTGGAACGACAAGTAGAACAATCCGGCCAACTGCAAGAAAAAAGCCCCGCATTTGCGGGGCTTTCCTTTTGGCAACGGATTGACGTGTACGCAGGGCGCGCGGGCCGCCAGGCTCAATTCGTGATGTGAGCCGTGACCAGCGACTGCTGGAACATGGCGTTAAGGGCGGTGGTGATGTCCGCAGGCGTATTTGCCGTGAAGAAGAAGTTCGGCGATGCGCAGGCCTGAAGGCTGGCCGGAATATTCGGGATGTTGTTGTTGGCGTAGTCGTCTTCGTCACCGGCAAATGGCCGCGACATAAGGACCTTTTCGGCACATGGAGCCCGTGCTCTTCCCCGAGAATTCGGGTTTGAGCGGTCGGCCGAAACCCAGTTAACCCGCCAGTTCCGAATACCGCGTGGTCGGGCTCTTGGCGTCGATCGGCTTTTCCCCGGCAAGGACTTTGGGTTTGCGTAGCCAGACATAGATCTGGGCCGCGATCAGCAGCACGCAGACCGCGAGAAAGAATGCACTGATCGGACGCTCGACAAAGGTCATGAGGTCACCGCGGGAGATCAGCAGGCTACGCCGGAAATTCTCCTCGAAGCGCGGTCCTAGCACAAAGCCGAGCAGGATCGGCGCAGGGTGGAAATCAAGACGCAGCAGGACGTAGCCCGCCACGCCTATGAGCAGGGTTTCACCGACCTGGAACATGTCGTTGTTGGCGGCATAGACGCCGATGCAGACGAAGAACATCGCGCTCGGATAGAGGTAGCGGTACGGAATGCTCAGCAGCTTCACCCAAAGACCGATCATCGGCACGTTGAGAACGACCAGCAGGATGTTTCCGATCCAGAAGCTCGCGATCAGGCCCCAGAAGATGTCGGCGTGCTGGCTGATGAGTTGGGGGCCGGGAACGATGCCGTGAATGATGAGCGCGCCCAACAGCAGCGCCATGACGGTGTCGCCGGGAATGCCAAGGCTCATGGTCGGGATGAAATCGCCCTGCACCGAGGAATGCGTCGAGGCCTCGGGGCATGCGACACCCTCGATCGCCCCGTGGCCGAAGCGCTCCGGCGTCTTCGATATCCTCTTCTCGGTGGCGTAGGATACGAAGGAGGCGATGGTCGGTCCGGTACCCGGAATCAGCGCACAGAGGCTGCCGAGCAGGGTGCCGCGGATCATCGGCCAGAATGCCAGCTTGAGATCTGCCTTCGACGGAAACATGTCGGAGATTCCGACCCTGGCGTATTTCATGTCGACGGTTTCAGTATTGTTGATGCTGTTCATGAACTCGGCGATGCCGAACATTCCGAGCGCCAGCGCGATGATTTCCACGCCGTCGAACAGTTCGGTGATGCCGAAGGTAAAGCGGGGCTGTCCGGTCTCGATGTCCGATCCGACAATGCCGACCAGCAAGCCGACAACCGTCATCGCGATACCCTTGAGCGGCGATCCCTTCGCCAGCGTCGAGCCTGCGAGCAGTCCCACCAGCATCAGCGTCGATACCTCGGTCGGCCCGAATTCGAGCGCCATCTTGACCAGGAACGGCGCCAGGAAAATCATCTCGGTGATGCCGAACGATGCGCCGATAAAGGCGGCAATGATGGTGATCCCCAGCGCCGTGCCGCCCTTGCCCTGCTTGGTCAGCGGAAATCCATCCAGGCAGGTCACCGCGTGAGGCGGATGGCATGGCAGATTGAGCAGAATCGAGCAGATGGCTCCGCCATATTGGGCACCGTAATAGACGCCGGACAGCATCAGGATCGCCGGCACCGGTTGCATTCCGAAGGTCAACGGCAGCAGAATCGAAATCGTCGCGACCGGTCCCATTCCCGGCAGCACGCCGACCAGGTTGCCGACGAGCACCCCGAGGAAGCAATACATCAGATTATGCGGCTCAAGCGCCACGCCGAAGCCGTACCAGAGATCGGTAATCGCCGTCGAAATCACAGGTTGACCCCGCGCAGCAGCGGGAACGGAATGCCCAGCAGATAATGGAACAAGAGCACGCCGAACACCGTGACGGCGGCCGCCAACATGGCTGATGATTTGTAGGTGGCTGTTTTGTCTCCAAGCGCGCAGACAAAGACGCAGGCGAATACCGCCGGGATCATGCCGGCGTACTGTCCGAGGATGATGAAAAGGACCGGACCGCCGAGAATGCAGAGCCAGCCGAACCATTGCGGATTGTCCGGCAGGAACTTCTTGTTGTCGATTTCCGATGATCCCAGGGCGGTGCCGGCGATCAGGATGCCTAGAAACGCCAGCACGACACCCAACATGACCGGCATGAATCCCGGCCCCATTTTGGCAAGGCTGCCGACCTTGTAGCCGCTGCCGGCCACGGCCGCGCCCACTCCAAGCAGGAGCATCAAGCCGCCGGCATAGTAGTCGCGCTTCAGCTTAAATCTCTCCCGCAACGGCGCATCTCTGCAATGGCTGTTGGCGTGGAGCCTAACTGCAGCGGACGGGGCCTGTCGAGATTGATGCCGCAATCCGGAATCGGCTGCAACCGCCTCGGTCAGGGTGACGCCGTCCCTGTTTCCCGCTTCTGACGCGGTGTCGTGTCGACTGCGGCGATCACGCTGAATTCACGATAAACCGGCAATCTCGATCTTGCGGCCGGTTGGCAAGGATCATTGCCAAGGATCGACGAAGTATTGAGGCACAAATGACTGCGGTAATCTATAATTTTGAGCGTTCCCACGAGAGCGGACCCATTGACGAAACGGAACGGCTTTTCTCGGCTCTAGGACGGTACACCAGCGCGGAACTTCTCGAACTGCTCTATGTCGGGGAGGAGCCGGGGTTTTTTGAACTGATGCGCGGGCTGTTTGGGCTCTCCGACGAGAACAGGTTGATACTGCAAAATTTCCTTGCAGCTATGCCCCCGCAGTCGATGACGGTGACGATCGATCCGGCAGGAAGATGCATTCTTGCTCCCAGAAAATCCTCCAGCCAAGGATCTTCCAGCCAAGAGTTTTCCAGCCAGGAATTTTCGTCCGACAGAAAGGCCCTGATAACGGGAGTGCGACCCGGCTCACGCAGCGCCTCTGGAAGCCGCGCGGCATTTGATAGAGGTACCGAGATGGGGGTCAGCCGCTGGCGCGCATAACGAGCCTTTCGCGCTGCACCGATTCGGAAATGAACTCGCCGATCCAGCTGCAACGCCTGGCCTCGATGTGCCATGCCATGGCCTCCAGCGAGGACGGCGCCGGGTCGGGAATGTCCTTGCGGACTTCCCTGCCGTCCAGCCAACCGCAACTGTGGGAATAGCGGGTCTTGCAGACAAGGCTGATCGTCTCGCGCTGTTGCAGCAATGCGTAGCCGTCGGCGGGAAAGAAAGTGCCGGCAAGCTCGATCGGAATCGGCAACTGGCGCACGAGCAGAAAAGTGCTGGCGGCTTCCCTCTCTGATTCCGAGACCAGCACGCCGAACAGACTATGGATCGGGGCAATGGTGTCGGGCGCTACGGCTCCGCCGGATCCCAATATGGCGCCGGCCGTCGCGATCGACAGGTATTCGCCGTCGGGACCCCAGCGGCAGGCGATCAACCACTCGCGGCTGCGGCTGCGGATGAGGGTTGGCTTTGCGTAGTCCGACCGGGCAATATCGGCTGTCATGGCGACGACAAAGGCTTTGGCGAGCATATGTTTCTCCGGGGGGATGGACGTCCTCATGCGCCAGACTGTGCGCGACAGGCGTGAGACCATCGTGAACAGGCGGAGGCCCGATGCCAAATCTGTTCGCGCGCGCCGCTTCATTGTTGCTCTGCGATAACCCGGAAGACATCGGCGACCCCGATGCCCGGCTACTTTTGGAGGTGCTTGGCTACGCCGAATTTCCGGTCGGTACCGGCAAATCCGGCCCCGAGACCCACCACCGTGCCCGGTTGTTGATGGTGGCGTCCCGGTTCGTGCGGGTTTTCGAGCTGGCCGCGCCTGAGGCTCCCGGTCTGGTCTGCTTTGGCGCCGAAATCGATCCGGCGATAGCGGACCCCTTGCACGCCGGCAGTCCCGCAGTCAGCGTTTCCGGCGTAGGCCTTTCGCTGCAGGAAGCGTTTCAGGGATGTATCGGCGAGGGCATCGAGTATCTGTCGCAATTGCAGACCGGGGACGATGTGCTGGAATTGCCCGGTCCCAACGATCCGGCTGCCGGGCAAGGTCCGGGGACACGGGAGTTCCTCGCCACGTTCGAGGCCTACCGCCTGCGTCCGGATGCTGAACTGTCATGGCATCGCGCCACGCGGCTTACCGATCGTTGCGAGGTCTTGCTGCCGGCAGACCTGTGCCTGCGCCGGCCGCTGAACCAGCGAGAGATCAGGCCGCCGTTCCCGCTGAGTACCGGATCGGCCGCCGGCACGTCCTGGGACGTGGCGGCGTTGCACGGGCTGCTGGAGGTGATCGAACGGGACGCGGCCAGCCTTTGGTGGTGGGGCGGCAACCGCGGTCGATCGATCCCGCCCCAGCATGAGGCCCACATCATGGCCCAGGCTCTGCTGGCACGGCTGCGGCAAGATATTTCGGCGCGGCGGAGCTGGTTGCTCGATATAACGACGGATATCGGCGTGCCCAGCGTTGCAGCGGTCTCCTGCACGGCGGATGGCTTTGGCTTTGCCTTTGGCCTGGCCGCCCGGCCGACACTCACAGGCGCGACCTGCGCCGCGGTTTTGGAAATGTGCCAGGGCGAACTGGCCTATGCGGTGGTTGAAGCGAAGTGCCGAGAGCGCGGGGAAGCCGCGCTCAACGAGCGAGACCGGGTTCATCGGCGCCGGGCCACCATGATCAACGCGGATCGATGCCTGCTGCTGCAACCGGTGGCGGAGCCATCGGAGCATCTCGCCATCGAAACGACCGACGCAAACTCCGTGCTGCAGCTCATCGCGAAACGCCTGGAGCAATTCGGCATCGAGACCTTTACTCTCGACCTCACGCGTGCGCACCTTGCCATTCAGGCGGCACGCGTCATCACGCCCGGTCTCCAGCTTGAGCCTTCCGAGATCGTGATGCCGCGGCTTGCCGACATGATGGCGCGAACCGGCGGCGGCGCAATCTATACCGGTGGGGTCGCTTTGATATAGATTGTCCGGACTGCAAATCCGGATTGGTATCTGTGGATGCAAGAGGCTGCGGGCGTTCAAAGGTTGGCTGTAGGCGAGTCCGCGACCGCGCCGGCAAGCGCCGCGCGCCTTTCGGTGTCGTTGGTGGGGCGGCTTGCCATCAGATTCGATGGCCGGTTGATCGAACTTCGAACCCAGAAGGCCGGCGCCGTTCTCAGCTATCTTGCGCTCACCGAGGCGAAACACGAAAGCCGCGAACGGCTGGTCGGTCTGTTGTGGAGCCGGTCGGATGAAGAAAAGGCACGCGCCTCGTTGCGTCAGGTCGTTCGCGAACTTCGTGCCGCCTTTGAGGATATAGGATATCGCGGGTTTGTCGCCGGCAGGCTCGCGATCCATCTCGATCCCGAGCAGCTCGAGGTCGACGTCGAAAGCGTCATCCGGGCGGCGGAGAGCGGCAGCGTGCACTCGCTCCTCCTCAATACGCCGCACCTCGACGAGCGGATCCTCGAAGGTATGGACGATCTCGATCCTTCATTTCGGGTTTGGGTGCTGGCCAAACGTCAGACGATCCATGACAGGCTGATGCGAAGCCTCGATGCCGGTCTGGTGGGAAACGATGTCGCCGCCGGTGTCAAAAAGGAGATGGCGACGGCTATCGTCAATCTCGATCCCACCCACGAAGAAGGGTGCTGCCATCTGATGCGGGTCCATGCCGAAGAAGGCGATGTCGCCGGAGCCCTCCGCATCTACAAGGCGCTCTGGAATTTGCTGGACCGCGATTACGGCATGGAGCCGTCGCCCTTGACCGAAGAACTTGTTGCAAAGATCAAACTCGGGGCTTTCGAACAGCCGCTCGCGCCCGGACCGGCCGAACGCGTATTGAGGGAGACCAAGGGAAGCATCGGCCGGGCCGTCCCGCGGGCTGCGGCGGCTAAGGTGCCCGCCAAGACTTGCCTCGTGCTGCGGCCGTTTGCAATGCACGGCATCGACAGCGATCACACTTATCTCGTTCGGGGTTTCCATCAACATCTGGCGGCCTCGCTTGTACGCTTCCGCGAATGGAGCGTGGTCGATCGGGCTCCCGCCGCTGTTATGCCCTCGGCGCCGGATTCGGCGGCGCAATATTGTATCGAAACCACCGCCTATCAGGCCGGTGCTGAAATCAACATCGTGATGGTGCTGAGAGACGATACGACCGGCATTTATGTCTGGAGCGAAAGCTTTCGCCTCGGCCTCGGCAACTGGTTCGAAGCGCAGCAGCGCATCATCCGCCGGATCGCGACCTCGCTGAATGTGCAGTTATCGGCCGAACGGCTGATGCGGCTCGCGGGCGAGCCTGACGTGTCGTTGGATGTTCACGACCGCTGGCTTCGCGGGCAGAATCTGATAGCGAAATTCGACTCGGAGAGCTGGCAGCGGGCCGTCGCTATCTTTCGCGATGCCATCCGTGAAAACCCGGCGTTCTCGCCCTGCTACAGCAGCCTTGTGCAGATGAACAACATCGAACAATTCGTTCATCCGGGCGTCCTCCGTGATCGCGATAAGGCGAAAGCGACGCTTGAGCTTGCGAAGAAAGCCGTTCAACTGGATCCGGTCGAATTCCAGGGCGCATCTGTGCTGTGGCTGGTCTTATGTGATGGCGTTCCGGGAGGCCGATGCGGAGCCGCACATGGAGCTCGCCTGCGAACTGAACGATAACGACCCGTGGACCTTGCTGTCCTGTGCGCATTATTGCGCTTTCTGCGGATCGATCGAGCAAGCCCGGCTGCGGGCCGAGCAGTCGCTGGCTCTTTCGCCGGCGCCCTCACATCTCGAATGGGCCTATCATGGCGCCATCCGCTTCCTCTGCGGTGACTATGCCGGCGCGCTGGCGGCTTGCGAGCGTGCGCATGGTGCCACGCTTCTCGTGCCTGCGTGGCGGGCGGCGGCGCTATTCCGCCTCGGGCAGCCGGTCCTGGCGCGGGAAGAAGCTCAGCGATTTCTCAACGGGATCCGATCGTTCTGGGTTGCATCGTCCGCGCCGACCGACGAGGCCGTGACATGTTGGGCCCTGCAGGTGCATCCCATCAGCATACTTTCGCGGTGGGAAACCCTGCGCGATAGTCTGCGTGGCGCAGGGCTTCCGGTCGAGGGTATTGCCCAACTGTCCTAATTGCACAATTTCAGGCGCAGTAGCTGATCGTATAGTCACCGATGCGTTCGGCGTGCACCCGGAATTTCTCGTCTTCCGGGATCACCGGATCGATGCCGTTGAACAGACGCTTGTAAAAAGGCGGAATCGGATAGGTTGCGCCCGGCTGACTGAGCCGTTCCTCGGAATCCTCGATCGCAAACTTCGGCGGCAATCGTACCACGATCGTATCCATTTCCTGTGCAACGAACTTGATCTGCGTGAAGCGCTCCGGCACCGTCATGAACACCTGGGCCTTGGCGAGCTGCTCCTTGAATTCGTCGACGGTTTCCGGGAGCGGATACTCGTTGTCATCCCCAAGATAGTTCTTGCCGGTTGACCAGGTTTTCACCAGGTTGCCCCAACGCTCATGGTTCGTCACTACCATTCTTTCGATCGCCATTGTTCAGTCCTCCGGGTTGCGTGAGGCGGAATGATCCGACTCACAAAAATGCGGGCACGGCCTGCTTCAGGTCACTGATCTCTGCGGTGAACTCGACCAGTTGATCCATGCGTTCGATTTCAGGTACTTCTGCAAAGACATTTGTCGGAAAATATTCTGCGGAAATTTCGGCGAGTGCGTCGGCAAGCGAATCCGCGCGCCAGCCGGCCGGAATCGCGTGATGTTCGAGAGCACCGAAGATCACTTCCGACACGATGATCGAGCCCAGCGGCCCAAGGCACAGGCCCTCGGCCTGCGGCTGCCGCATCGCCTCGAACAATATGAAAAACGGCAGCGGCGGATCGCTGGCAAGCGTCTCGACGTCTTCTGCGGTCAGTCGGCCGTAGACCGGTTCGGAAACCAGCCACTCGCGGAGCTGATCGACCCGGTAGGAACGGTCGGCCAGCAGCCGCGACATGTTGACAAGGTGCGGCCGCCGGACCGCAATCTCGGCAATCAGCGCATCAACCGACCATAGTCCGGCGAGCGCTGCACCCAGAAGGTCGCGATAGAGCAGGCCGACGCGGTTGGTCTGGTCGAAGGCGGGAAATATCTGGTCATTGCCCAGCCCGTCGCTGAGAAACGGACCAATGCGCCGGCTGAAATTCGGCCTCGACCCCTTGATCTCGAAGAAGCGCGACCATCGCACGATCCATGTCGCATCGAGCGGCATGTTGACGGGATCGTTCGCCGAGGTCTTTTCCAGGGCCGTGTTAAGATCGTGGGTGGAAAGATCGTTGATCACGTATTCTGGCCTGACCATCGCGTGACCGAAACGGAACGCGCCGTGGGAGAATTCGAGCGGGACCTGCCAACCGTCGCGCTCTCCCATGCCGACTGGGTCGGTCGATGAAGTTCGGGGTCGGACCGGAATAGGCCGCGTAGATCGCCGGATGCATCACCCGCCGCATCAAGTCCTTGCGAATGATGTTGTGATAGATCACCGTCAGTGCGTCACGCGCGCACAGAAACCGCCTGTAGGCGGCGCCGAGGTTGGCGTTGATCCCGGTGGCGGGCTCGCCACGGCGAACGACGTCGACCAGGCCGTTGTGCAGCAGCGCAAACAGTGCCGTCAGCTGCGACATGATGGCGTGATCGTCGTTGCGCGGATCGGCAACCAGCGCTTCGGTAAGCGCGACGCGGTGCCCTGCGATGCTGCGATCGATCCCCGTGACATTCTCGGCCGGGGTTCGCGCGATATCGCGGAACGGACAGCCGGGCTCAACGCCTTTCTCATCCCAGCGCATCCGACCAAGCCGCAGCTTGGTGCGGCGCTCGTCGTTTGGCGCATCCAGCGCATAGACAAAAGGCGAGCCGACTGGACCGCTCCCGAACAGCGTTTCGAGCTTGAGGGCTGAGCGACGCGCATTGGCGGTGTCGGCATTAAGCTCGCCGGCAATCGAAAGCGGTATGGCCGAGTGAACCAGATCATGTGCCACAAATTGCAGCAGGTAAGTGTATCCCGAGGGGATATGGGGGTTTTCCCAGCGTTCGATCGTACTGTCGAGGTGGGTGGGCCAATCCAGTTCGGCATCCATCCGCCGGGACAGCCGGTTCATCAGCCCGCGAACTTTCGGCAGATGTTCCGGGGCGTCGAGCGGGTCCAGCCCATAGGCCTTGAACCGCTGCGACGGATTCGGCGCACCGAGGAAATGCCGAAACCCGGAAGGCGCCCCGTGACGATGAACGGGACAGTTCACCGGCGCAGCTTGCCAAATCCCGCGGGCTGATGCCTCAGATCCTCTCTGCACGAAAGTCTCTCCCTGCTGTGGGGATGCGAGACTGGCGGGCCCGTCGTGAAATTATCGTGATCTGGGACTGCCTAACGTGGCGCCGTATTCCCGAGGCTGTGTACAACTTGGCCGGGGAGTTAGTTGATGCGCTGCGCATCTATTGCGCCGGCGACTTGCATCTGGAGCAGAATCGACGAGGCTGGCGAGAGCGCTGCGGCATGGTTGATCATCTGTCACCGGCGGCTTTCACCCTAGCGGCGCCCAAGAGGTCGTGCCGATCAAGTTTCGCGTCGTGAGCGGATTTGGCGTGCGGTTTCGCTTGCCCGATGCGCAAGCGCGGTTAGAATGACGGATGGCAGCGTAAGAAGGCTATCGCTTGAAGAAAACGATCACTTGGAGAGAAACGATATGACAAGAACATCCCGACCGTCTGCTCTTTGGTCACTGGGCAGGCTGCTCGGAGCGACGGCGCTCGGCCTGCTAGCGACCGTCTCAGGTCAGGCCTTGGCCGCGGACCCGATCAAGATCGGCGTCATTGCAGAGGCTCAGGCCATTGCCGGTGCGTCGATCCCGCAGGCGGCCCAGATGGCCGCCGACGAGATCAATGCGAAGGGCGGGGTCGATGGACGCCAGATCGAAATCGTCACCTACGACAACCATAGCTCCTCGGCGGATTCGGTTCGCGCATTCCAGCGCGCGGTCAATGAAGACAAAGTCAACGTTGTTATCGCAAGCTATATCAGCGAAGTTGTGCTGGCGCTCGAGCCCTGGGCGTCGCGCCTGAAGACGCCATTCATTACTCCGGGTGCGGCATCCAACGAGATCAGCAAGAGCGTTCATAGCGATTACGACAAGAACAAATATACCTTCCACGGCTATCTGACCTCGGCTGCGCTCGCGCTGTCGGTCTGCGACGCCGCCAAGGAATTGCTGGTGGACCAGAAGCACATGACGACTGCCGTCATCATGAGCGAGGACGCCGCCTGGACCAAGCCGCTCGACGTCGGGTACGAGGAATGCCTGCCCAAAATCGGGTTGAAGGTGCTGGACCACATCCGTTTCTCGCCCGACACCACCGACTTCACGCCGATCTTCAACAAGATTGAAGGCTCAAAGCCGGACGTCATCATCACCGGCATTTCGCATGTCGGCGTGCAGCCGACGGTGCAGTGGAAGAATCAGCAGGTTCCGATCCCGATGCTCGGCATCGCCTCGCAGGCGACCAATGAAACCTTCGGCAAGGACACCAATAATGCCTCCGACGGCGTGCTCTATCAGGGCGTCTCCGGTCCCGGCGTCGCGGTAACGCCGAAGTCGATTCCATTCGCCGAAGGCTTCAAGGCGAAGTTCGGCAATTATCCCTCTTATGCCGGCTATACCGCGTATGACGAGGTTTATTACATCGCCGACGCGGTCAAGCGCGCCGCCTCGACCGATGCGGACAAGATGGTCGAGGCGCTGGAAAAAACCGACTGGGAAGGCACCATCGGCCGCACCCAGTTCTACGGCAAGGACGATCAGTTCACCCATTCGATCAAGTACGGCAAGGGCCTGATCACGGGCCTGATGCTGCAGTGGCAGGATGGCAAGCAGATCAGCGTCTGGCCGAAGGAAGTCGCCAAAGGCCAGTTGAAGTTCCCAAGCTTCATCAAGGTCACGTCGAACTGATACCTCCATGATCACGCTCCCGGGCTGACCCGGGAGCATTTTCGCGTTTGCAGTTTCCCAGAGTGAGGCAGCGGTGCTGCCGCGGCCATCATCAATGCTTGCCTTACAGATCCTGATCGACGGCTTTGCCATCAGTGCGTTGTACGCTCTGGGTGCAACCGGCTTCACGCTGATTTTCGGTGTCTCCGGCGTGCTCAATCTTTCGCACGGCGCCATCATGGTGCTGGCGGCGGTGGCGGCATGGGCCGCCGCGAGCGTGCTGCATATGAACACCTATGCCGGCGCGCTGATCGGGGTCTCGGTCGCGCTGGTCGGCGCGCTCGTCACCTATTTTGCGGTGGTGCAGCCGATACAGAAATCGACGCGCATCCCCAATGAGGAGAAGGAGATTTTCGTTCTCACCGGCACCTTGCTTTGGGGAATCATGATTCAGGAGCTGATCGCCTATTTCTTTACCAACAATGCCAAGACCGTGCTCCCGATTGTCGAAGGCGTTGTCGACATCCTCGGCGTACGCACGCCGAAGAATGAAATCTTTACGGCCCTGGTCTGCTGTCTGGTGATTGGCCTGCTCTGGCTTCTGGTGAACCGCACCCGGACCGGCAAGGCGGTGCTGGCGGCGTCGATGAATCCGCGCGGCGTCACGCTGCTCGGGCTTGAGCTCACCAACATCTATGTCGTGGTCTGGGCGATCTACGGCATTCTGGCCGGCATCGCCGGCGTGCTGCTCGGCATGTTTCTCGGCGTCAGCTCCTACAGCGTCGGGCCGCTCACCGCGAGCGCGTTCTCGATCGTGGTGCTGGGCGGCCTCGGCAGCGTTTCCGGCTCCCTGATCGCGGCATTCGTCGTCGGCTACCTCGAAACTCTCACCGCCTATCTGGGCTCGCCTGCGTACCGGACCATTCCGGCATTGCTGCTGCTGGTCGTAGTGATGTACATCCGGCCGCAGGGCCTGCTCGGGAGGCGATGAGCATGTCCGACTTCTTCAAGTCCAGGCTGTTCTGGATCGCGCTCGGCATCGTCATCATCGCCTCGACGCTGCCGCTCTATGTCTCCGGCTATATTCTCGGCCTGCTCACGGTCGCCTATTATTTCGGCGTATTCGCAATGGCGTGGGATCTGCTGTTCGGCTTCGCCGGCGAGGTGAATTTCGGCCCGACCTTCCTGATCGGGGTCGGCGCCTACACCGCCGGCATTCTCAACAATCAATATGGTTGGTCGGTGTATCTGTGCATCGTGCTCGGCGCATTGGCGTCGGTGATCGCCGGATTTGTGCTGGCGCTTCCGGCCTTGCGGGTGCGCGGGCCCTATTTCGGACTGACCACGCTGGTCGCCGTGCTGATGTTGCAGAACTTCATCGTGGTGTTCGCCGATCTCACCGGCGGCGAAATCGGCCTGACGATCCCCGACGTGATCACGATCAACGCCGGCGCCAATTACTGGATTGCGCTTTGCTTCATGACCATCAGTGCTGCGATTCTGTACGGGCTTTCGCAGTCGCCGGTCGGCCTGGTGCTGCAGGCCAGCGGTCAGGATCCGGTGCAGGCCGGCGCGCTCGGCTTCAACATCGTCAAGCACAAGCTCGCCGCCTTCGTGGTCAGCGCATTTTTCTCAGGCCTGTCGGGGGCGTTGCTGGTGTTCTATTTCGGGACCGCGTCGGTGGGAACGGTGGTCGATGTCGCCGTCGGCGTGCAGGTAATCGTCGCCGCCGTGCTCGGCGGACGGCGCACCGTGCTTGGCGCCGCGCTGGGCGCGATCTTCCTGATCGTGGCCGGCGAGTTCCTGCGCCCCACCGGCGAATTGGCGACGTTCATCGTCTCGACCGTCGCGCTGCTGGTGATCCTGTTCTTTCCAAATGGCTTCCTCGGATCGGCCCTGGCGCATGGGGCTCGGCAATAATGGATGCTGCCAGCAACGCTCCCGTTCTCGAAGTCCGCGGCCTGACCAAGCGCTTCGGCGGCCTCACCGCCGTCAAGAACCTGAACCTCGATCTGCGCGCCGGCGAAATCTTCGGCTTGATCGGCCCGAACGGTTCCGGCAAGTCGACCGCGATGAAGACGATCATGGGCATCGAACGCCCGACCGCGGGCGATGTCATTTTCCAGGGCGAAAACGTCGCCGGCCTTCCCGCGCACAAGATCGCGCGGAAGGGCTTCGGCATGGTGTTTCAGCATTCGCGGCCGTTGAACCGGCAGACCGTGCTTGAGAACGTCATGGTGGCGCTGCTGCCGGACAGCCTGTTCATGCTGTTTGCCGACAAGACGCTGACCGAACGCGCCAAGTGGATCGCCAACCGCGTCGGCCTCGGCGCCGTGATGGATCGGCATCCGCCGACATTGCCGTTCGCAGACCTGCGCCGGCTTGAACTCGCCAAAGCCATCGCGCGCGACCCCAAGGTGGTGCTGGTGGACGAGCCTTTCGCCGGACTGACATTGGCCGAGGTCGGCGTGTTCTCCGAACTGATCCGCAGCTTCCGCGACGAGGGCCGCGCGGTGCTGCTGGTGGACCACAACGTCAAGAGCGTCGCGGCGCTGGTCGATCGCGTGCTTGCGATGTATCTCGGAGAGGAGATCATCACCGGCCGTGCCGATGAGGTGATGCGCAACGAGACGGTGCGGCGGGTCTATCTCGGCGGCGCGATCGAAACCTCGGCCCGGCCGGAGACCAGCTTCAAGGACAAGGTGCCGCTGCTGCAGGTCGAGAACGTCAGCGTGCATTACGGCAAGGCCCAGGCGCTCGACGGCGTGTCGATCCATGTGCACCAGGGTGAATTCGTCTCGGTCGTCGGCCTCAATGGCGCCGGCAAGACCACGCTGTTCAATACCATTTCAGGCTTTCTGCCCTACACCGGCGAAATTGTCCGGGACGGCGAAAAGTTACGCGGCATCAGTCCGGCCCGTATCGCGCGAAGCGGCATCGTGCAGTGCCCCGAGTCGCGGGAGCTGTTCGGCGAGATGAGCGTGCGCGAAAATCTCGATCTCGGCGGCCAGCATCTGTCGCCTGAAGACAAGGACCGGCAATTGGCCTGGCTGTTCGAGCTATTTCCGATTCTGAAGGAGCGTCAGGGCCAGGCCGCACAGACACTGTCGGGCGGCGAACAGCAGATGCTGGCAATCGGTCGCGCGCTGATGATGCAGCCTAAGATTCTGATTCTGGACGAACCCACGCTGGGCCTGGCGCCGGTCATTCTCGAGCTGTTGTCGAAGGCACTGGAAAAATTGCGCCAGACCACGCCGATCACGGTTTTGCTGGGCGAGCAAAACGTGACCTTCGCGCTTCCCCATGCCGACCGGGTGTATGTGCTGGAACATGCGCGGATCGTCTGGGAAGGCGATCCCGGCCGTTTTGCTGCCGAGGCCGGCGCGGGTTATCTCTGAAGAGCCGATTTCACTTCGTCCGACCGGTCAGGAGGCGCGGCTATGCGCCGGCTTCCGGTTCGGCGTCCGTGATGATGGTCTTCTTCAACACCTCGAAGACGACCGCGGTGTCCTGGTCGCCTAACA
>CAVSOS010000052.1:0-47089 GCA_963729395.1 uncultured Pseudomonadota bacterium
GCTAACCCCATGGCCATCGCTTCGGCGTAAACCGGCTGGGTCAGCGTAAACAAAGGGGTCGCGCAGCCGACATCGTCGGCGAATTCGGCGATGATCGCCATGTCCTTTTTCCAGGTCGAAACCTTCATGGTCGCAGGTTCATAGACGCCTTCGACCATCATCGGCGTCCGCATCTGAAACATCCGCGATCCGCCGGCGCCGGGGCCGATCATGTCGACCACGATTTTCGGATCGAGCCCGGCGCGCTCGCGCCAGGATCATCGCCTCGGCTGTGGCGACGTTGTGGATCGCGACCAGATGGTTGGCGACGAATTTCATCCGGCTGCCATTGCCGAATGCGCCGAGATCGGCGCTTTGCTTGGCGAAATCGGCGAACAGCTCCGCGCAGCGGGCAATGAAAGCGCTGTCGCCGCTGGCATAGACGATAAGATCGCGCATGCCTTGCCTGCGCGCCGGTTCCGCTCAGCGGACAGTCCAGCGCGATGTGGCCGGCTTTCTTCAGGATATCTTCAAAGCGAAGCTTGTCGGCGATGGTAAGCGTGGAGAGTTCGATCACGATCCGCGGCGACTGGCCGGAATTTGCGATGGCCCGCGCGACATCCTCGACGGCGGCGGGGGTGGGAAGGCTGGTCATGATGACTGGCGTGTCGCGCGCCACTTGCATCGCATCGCTGTCGGCGATCGCGACGTTGGCCGCCGCAATCTCGGCGCGCCGTTCGGCGTCGGGTCGAAGCCGACCACTCGCCATCCGCGCTCGACCAGGTTGCGGGCGATCGCGCCTCCCATGATGCCAAGCCCGACGATTCCAACAGTCTTGTTCATGGCGCTCTTCCCGCCGGCTGAATGCGATTGACGAGGCAACTGCGGCCGCGCCTTGAATAATTAGTGATCAAGCGATAAACAATTCAAATAGATCACTTCAATCGGTCTCGTTGCGCTGCGGTGCGATTTCGCTTTCAGGGGAGGCCTGCCATGAAGGTTACCGGCTTCAATCACCTTTCGATCGGTACCCGGAATCTCGCGGAGTTGGTGAAATTCTACGAGACGGTGTTGGGCATGCAGACCATCCCCAGCTACAATTTCGGTTTCAAGACCAAATATCTCCGTTGCGGAGATTTGCAATTGCACATCTTCGAGCTCGAAGATCAGGTTCCGATCTACCAGCATTTTGCAGTCGATGTGGACGACTTCCACGCCGCCTACGACGCGGCCAAGGCGACGGGCGCGCTTGACTCGACGGCGTTTCGCAATCCGGTGAATGAACTGCCGGATGGCTGCGTTCAGATGTATCTGCGCGACCCTGCGGGAAATCTGATCGAGATCGACTGGCCCGACGTCGAGACGCTCGATCGCTCGCGAATTCCCGAGATGAAGCTGCTGACTGAATTCGCTGAACAAAACGAGGAGGGGCTGGCCGCCTCGCTCTATCTCGATCGGCCACATCTCAAGACCGCACGACGGGCGAGATAGCGAGGAACGAAATGGCGGGTGTCGGTCGGAAACCAAACGCAAGCCTGTCCTCCGGGCCGGATCTGGAAGCCGGCGCCTATGCGGCCATGGTCGCCCGCGCCGAAGCGCTGATTCCGCAGCTGAACGCTCGCGCGTCCCGCACCGAGGAGTTGCGGCGTCTGCCGCCGGAGACCGAACGCGATCTGCATGAGGCTGGTTTGTTCAGGATCTTGCAGCCGAAGCGGGTGGGTGGCTCCGAATTCGATTATGTCGCATTGGTCGATTGCGCCGATGCGATCGGGCGGGCCGACGCCTCGGTCGCGTGGAACCTGGCCAATCTGGCGAGCCATCACTGGATGCTGGGCATGTTCGACAAGCGTGCGCAGGATCTGGTCTGGAACAAGGACGCCAATGCCCTGATTGCATCCTCCTTCATTTTTCCGGCCGGCCGCGCCAGGAAAGTCGACGGCGGATATGTGCTGCGCGGCAGTTGGCCGTTCTCGTCGGGGGTGGATTCCTGCGAATGGAACATGCTCGCAAGCGTTGTTTCATCCGACGATGAAGCCGACGGCATCGAGTACCGGATCTTTCTGCTCAACAAAACGACTACAAGATCAAGGATACGTGGAACGCGACCGGATTGCGGGGAACGGGATCGAACGACGTCGAGGTCAAGGATGCCTTTGTTGCCGAGCAGATGACGCTGGCGGTGAGCGATCTCGACGGCGGCCCGACGCCCGGCAGCGCCGTCAATCCGAACGCGCTTTATGCGCTGCCGGTGTTCTCGCTGTTTCCCTATGTGCTTTCCGGCGTCGCGCTCGGAAATGCCCAGGCCTGTCTGGACGATTATGTCGAGATCGCGCGGCATCGCGCGTCGACCTACAACCGCGCCAAGATCGGCGACCTCCAGAGCACGCAGATCAAGATTGCCGAGGCTTCCGCCAAGATCGATGCCGCCCGCCTGATCATGCGCTCGACATGCATCGAGGCGATGGCCGATGCCCGGCGCGGCTACGTTCCGGATATCGCCGTCAAGACCAGATCGCGGCGCGACGGGGCTTTTTCGGTCAATCTTTGCACGGAGGCGGTGTCGCTGCTGTTTGCAGCGAGCGGCGCGCGGGGCTTGTCCACGGCGGGTGCCTTGCAGCGGCAGTTTCGCGATGCGCACGCGATCAATTCGCACATCGCGTTCAATTTCGATGCGGCCGGCACCAATTACGGTCGCGTTGCGCTTGGCCTGCCATCCGAAAACCTGACGCTTTGAGGCGACGGATGACTGACGCGCCAAAGCATCCGACCAATCCGGATCCGGCCAACGAATTGGCCAGCGATCAATCACCGATCGATCCCCGGGATTTTCGTAACGCGCTCGGCACCTATGCCACCGGCGTCACCATCATCACGGCCATGGCGGCCGACGGAAAGCCCTACGGGCTGACCTGCAATTCGTTCGCCTCGGTATCGCTCAATCCGCCGCTGGTGCTGTGGAGCCTGGGGATGTTTTCGCAAGGGCTGAGCATTTTCCAGAACGCCAGCCATTTCGCGGTCAACGTGCTCGGCGCATCGCAGCAGGCGCTCGCCAACAAATTCGCGAACCTCGTCGGAAGACAAGTTCGCCGGGCGTCGACATGGACGCCGGGTCTTGGCAACGCGCCGATTCTTGCCGACAGCGTTGCGAATTTTCAGTGCCGCGCCGCCGACCGATATTACGGCGGCGACCATGTCATTTTCCTGGGCGCGGTCGAGGCCTATGCATACAACCGGCAGGAGCCGTTGCTGTTTGCTCGCGGCGGTTACGGCCGATTTGTCGGCGCCGACGACAATCCCGACAGGTCGGATCATGAGCAGGAAAGCCTCGCCCAGGCGCGGTTCGCGCGCAAGCAGAAGCGGTTGTCGCCGGATGATCGCCGCAAGGAGTTCGTCGCCAAGGCGACCGAATTTTTCGCAGAGGAGGGATTTGGCGGCGGGACCGCGCGATCTGGCGCGCCGGCTCGGCGTGACCCAGCCGCTGCTGTACCGCTATTTTCCAAGCAAGGACGATCTGATCAAGGAAGTCTATCGCACGGTCTATCTGGAGCCGCTCGATACCGGCTGGGAGAAGCTGCTGGCCGACCGATCGCGGCCGATCCGCGATAGGCTGCAGGAATTCTACAGCGCCTATACCGACGTGATCTTCACCCGCAAATGGCTTCGCATCTATCTCTATTCGGGCTTGAAGGGGCTCGACATCAACCGCTGGTATGTCGGCGTGGTGCGGGACAAGATTCTGACCCGCATCATCCGGGAATGCCGCCATGAAGCGGGGCTTCCCGTGCAAAGCAAACCGACAGCGGCCGAGCTTGAAATGGCGTGGGTGTTTCACAGCGGAATTTTTTATTACGGGGTCCGCAAATACATCTACAAGTCCGCCGTGATCGAGGACAAGGAACAGATGATCAGCGACGCGCTGGATGTATACCTTACTGGCTTCGGACGAGTTTTCGGAACCGCCATCCGTACGCAACGGGCACCGGTCAAGGCGGTCGGATAGACTGTCTCAGGTCATCCCGGCCTTGATCGGGCGGGGCTTCGTTTTTACGATTATGATTTCGACATTTCGGCGCGATACCAGTCGCCGATCTGGCTCGCGGTCATCAGCGCGACGCCATCATGGCCGATGACATAGTCCAGCAACGCTTCCAGATATTTGATGCGATGCGGGACCCCGGTGATATAGGGATGGATGGAGATCGCCATGATCCGCGCATTGGTTGAGCCCTCCAGGTACAACCGGTCGAACTGATCGGTGCAGCGCTTGAGAAACTGCTCGGAAGCAAGATGCTGCAGCGCGTGGATGACGATATCGTTGGTCTCTACCGAATAGGGAATGGTCGTTATGGTGCCGTGAGGCGTTGCGATATCCTGCGGCAGATCGTCGATCACCCAGTCCGCCAGATAATCGATGCCATTGAGGCGCAACAGGTCGATGGTTTCCTCGGTTTCGGTGAGGCCCGGGCTTTCCCATGATCGCGGCGGTTTGCCGGTGAACTGTGCGATCGTCTCGACGGCGCGCCTGATGGTCTCGGCCTGGTTGTCCAGCCTGTGCATCGGGCCCTGAACGAATCCATGGCCCATGAATTCAAAGCCGGCCTCGCGGGCGGCCGATGCGACGCGAGGGTAGGCGTTGCATACGTTGGCGTTCAGCGCCAGCGTTACCGGCATGTTGCGGTCCGTCAGCGCCTTGAACTGCCGCCAGAAGCCGGCGCGCATGCCGTATTCGTGCCAGGACCAGTTCGGCACATCCGGCAACAGCGGCTGTCCCATCGGCGGGCTCAGCACGGTGCGCGGCATCGCGTTCTCGATCCGCCATTCCTCGACATTGAGGATAATCCAGACCGCAAGCTTCTTGCCGTCCGGTAGCCTTAGTCTTCGGCCGGTCGATTTGCGCCTGATAGGGGATGCGGTCGGAAAGAGCCACAGTGAGCCGTCTCTTGCGTTGGTGGCGGATTATTCCGCGGCGGTGGATCGGTTCGAGGTCGCCGGCATTGACTCGCGGCATGACCTTTTCAGCCATCAGAATCATCGACTGGCGTCCAAGCTCGCGGTCTTTCCAGTCCTTGCCGGCATACAGCAGCGTGCCGAACGTGGCCGACCTCGTCCTGGAACGCCAGCAACTGATCGGCGACGCTGTCCGGCGTGCCGTAGATGATCAGCTTGTCGCAGATCATATCGAGCGTCACCTCGTCATCGGGTTGATCGCGGTGGGTCTTGAACAGTTCGATGCGGCCGTTCGTTCTTCAGCTTGGTGAAGCAGCGAGCGATAATAATACACGTAAGGTCCGTCAGGGTCGGTGGCGTAGGCCTTTGCGGTCGCCGCGTCCTTGGCGACGAAGACGCTCTTGGCCACGCGCCAGTTCGCAGGGTCGGCCGTGCGGCCGCCGCGCTCGCAGCCTTCGACATATTTCGGCCAGTGGCTTTTGACCCAGGCCGGCATCAGGAAGTTCGCCGAAATCGGGTCCCAGCCGCGCGCCGCCGCCTCGGTGACGCCCTTCGAGAACGGCGCCACCGCGGTGACGACGATCGGCGGATGCGGCCGCTGCAGCGGGCTTGGCGATGAAGCCCTGGCCGATATCCTTCGATCAGCGTCCTTCTGCGTCGAGATGTTCCAGTATTTTCCCTTGAAGATCATACGGCGGCTCGCCGGCCCAGATATCCAGAACCTGATTGATCAATTCAAGAAACATCTCGTTGCGATTGGCATCGAGATTGCCGAACAGCTCGGCATCCGACAGCAGTCCGCCGGGGCTGATGCCGAAAATCAGGCGTCCATCGAGCATGTGATCGAGCATCGCCATGCTGGCCGCGACAGCGGCCGGATGGGTGTTCGGCATGTTGACCGTGCCGGTGCCGAGCCGGATCTGCTTGGTCGCGGCTGCGATCCAGGCGATGAATGCGATGCAGGAGGTGATGTTCTCGGCCCTGTCGGTGACGTGTTCGCCGACATAGGCTTCGGTGAAGCCGAGTTCGTCGGCCAGCAGGAAGGCTTCGCGATCTTCCCGCAGCGAGAGCCGCCAATCCTTGTCGAGCGGATGGATCGGCATGGTAAAGAAACCCAGATTCATCGCGCTGCTCCTCCCTGGGAGCGGATTCTGATGAGCACCGAACCGTGCGTGTTTCATGCTCATTATGACTAATCCGAAAGTCGAGTCATCAGAAATAATCGTTCGATAAACAAACTTGACCTTTGCAGGGCAGCGCCGTCTAATCCTCGAAAAATGCACCAAAATCCGGCCGGGGAGGTCACGTCCAATGAAAGCCTCGGCTTTCAGCTACGCACGCGCAACCAGCGTTATGAGACGCGATGGAGCTGCTCGCCGCGCATGGCGACGGGCCAAGGTGCTTTCGGGTGGCCAGAGCCTGATGCCCGCGATGAATCTGCGTCTTGATCGCTCCGGAACTGATCGTCGATATCGGCGGCCTCGCCGAACTGCGTGGCATCGCGGTCAAGCGGCGATGTCCTCACGATCGGTGCGCTGACGCGCCATGTCGATCTCCAGCGAGTCGCCCGAAATCGCCGCCCACGCGCCTCTGTTGACGGAAGCGATCGCTCATGTCGCGCATCCGGCCATCCGCAACCGGGGCACGATCGGCGGCAGTCTCGCGCATGCCGATCCCGCATCGGAATTGCCGGCCTGCATGGTCGCGCTGAACGCGACCATCATCGTCCGCGGCGCAGACCGGCGAGCGGCGGGTTCCAGCCAGGGATTTCTTCACCGGGAATTTATGAGACGGCATTGTCGGCGCAGGAGTTGCTGATCGCGGTCGAACTGCCGGTCGCGCAAGAAGAATTCCGCGCATTTCTTTCTGCGAATTCGCCCGGCGGCACGGCGACTACGCCATCGTCGGCCTCGCCGCGCAGGCGGTCGTGGAAAACGGCGCGCTGGCCGATCTTCGGCTCGGTCTTCTTTGCCGTCGGCGATCGGCCGGTACTGGCCAGCGCCGCGGCCAGGCTGATCAAGACAGCCGTCATCACGCCGAGCGTTGTTGTCGGAAGCATCGGACGAGCCCTTGGCGAGGAGCTCGATCCGCCCGGAAGATCAGCAGGCGATCCGCTCGATGCGCCGGCATCTGGCGAAGGTGTTGCTGGCGCGTTGCGTGTGCCGCGCTGCTCGGTCGTCCGCGATCTCGCTGCCGGGGGACCTGCGTGACGGCGCCGTTGTCGATCTCGCTCGACGTCAACGGCGAGCGCGTCGATGCGCAGGTGCTGCCGCGCCTCAATCTCGCGGACTTCCTGCGCGAGCATCTTGAAGCTGACCGGGCACGCATGTCGGTTGCGAGCACGGGGTGTGCGGCGCCTGCACCGTGCGCGTGAACGGAGAGATCGTTCGTTCCTGCCTGATGCTGGCGGTGCAGACGCACGGCGCCTCCGTCGAGACCATCGAGGGATTATCCGACAGCGGCGAGATCGCCGATCTGCAGGCCGCCTTTCGCGATCGCAACGCGCTGCAATGCGGCTTCTGCACGCCCGGAATGCTGATGGCCGCGCAGGATTTGTTGAAACAGCAGGCCGCGCCGGACCGCGAGCGGATCCGCGAGCATCTCTCCGGCAATTACTGCCGCTGCACCGGCTATCAGGCCATCATCGATGCGGTCGAGGCCACGGCGCGCCGGCGCGCAGGGATCGCAAGCCATGACGGCAGGCGTCGGCAAATCCCGCAGAGTCTCTCGGTGCTCGACCGGCCGAATTCCTATATCGGCAAGGTGGTGCCGCGGCCCAACCTCGATCGGCTGATGCAGGGGCGCGGGCTCTATGTCAGCGACATCGAGCTGCCGCGGATGGCGCATGTGGTGTTCCTGCGCTCGCCCCATGCCCATGCGAAAATCGTCGGCGATCGACGCCGGCGCGGCGAAGGCGCATGCCGGGCGTCATCGCGATCGTGACCGGCGAGGAGCTTGCCGCCGTCATCACGCCCTGGGTCGGCGTGCTGTCGCATATGAAGGGGCTCAAATCCGCGCCGCAGCATGCGATCGCGATCGACCGTGTCTGCTGGCAGGGCGAGGCCGTCGCCGCCATCGTGGCGACGAGCCGCGCCGTCGCCGAGGACGCCGCCGAAATCGTCGCCGTTGAATATGAGGAATTGGAGGCGGTGACGGACATGCGCACCGCGCTCGATCCGGCAAACGCCGGTCATTCATCCCTCGCTCGGCGACAACCTCGCCTTCGAGCGCAATCTCGACGCCGGCGCGGTCGATGCAGGCGTTCGCCGGCTCCGACGAGGTCGTGGAAGCGGATTTCGTCTTCGGACGGCACACCGGCGTGACGCTGGAGCCGCGCGCGGTGGTGGCGGACTGGAACGCCGCCGAGGCGCGGCTGACGATCTACCAGGGCACGCAGGCGCCGCACATGGTGCAGAACATCGCCGCGCTTCATCTCGGCCTCGAGGAGCAGCAGGTTCGCGTGGTCTGCAAGGACGTCGGCGGCTCCTTCGGCATCAAGGTTCACATCTATGCCGACGAAATGGCGACCTATGCGCTGTCGAAATTGCTGCGGCGGCCGATCAAATATCGTCGCGGACCGGGTCGAAAGCTTCAACACCGATATTCACGCCCGCGACCATCGCTGCAAGGGGCGGATCGGCGTCAAGCGCGACGGCACCATCATGGCGTTCGAGATCGACGATCTCACCGGCATCGGTCCCTATTCGATGTATCCGCGCACCAGCGCGATCGAAGCCAACCAGGTCGTCAACCTGGTCGGCGGGCCCTATGTGACCAAGAACTATCGCGCCCGCGCCCGCGTCGTGTTCCAGAACAAGAACGTGATGTGCCAGTATCGCGGCGGTCGGCCATCCCATCGCCTGCTCGGTGACGGAAGGGCTGGTCGATCTGGCGGCCTCGAAGATCGGGATGGATCCGGTGGAAATCCGTCGCCGCAATCTCATCGCCGATGACGCCTATCCCTGCGCGTCGCCTTCCGGCCTGCGGTTCGAGCTGTTGTCGCATCACGCCGCGATGAACAAGCTGATGGCGATGATGGATTACGACGGCGCTGCGCGCCGAGCAGGCGGCGCTGCGCCAGCAAGAACATTCATCGCGGCATCGGCATTGCCAGTTTCATCGAGGTCACCAATCCGAGCGCGGCGTTTTACGGCGTCGGCGGCGCCCGGATTTCGTCGCAGGATGGCGTCGCCGTGCGGCTGGACGCGCAGGGTGCGGTGATCTGCCAGACCAGCATCACCGAGCAGGGGCAGGGCTCGGAATCGCTCACCGCGCAGATCGTCGGCAGCGTGCTCGGCGTCTCGATGGAGCGCGTCCGCGTCATTCTCGGCGATACCGATCAACACGCCCTATGGCGGCGGCACCTGGGCCTCGCGCGGCGCCGGCATCGGCGGCGAGGCCGCGCTTCAGGCCGCCAAGATCCTGCGCAAGAACATCCTCGATGTCGCGGCCGCGATCCTGCAATCCTCACCGGCCGAACTCGACATCGCCAACAATGCGGTGGTGAACGCGAGCGACGGGGCGCCGCGCATCGAACTGCGCGAACTCGCCCGGATCGTCTATTTCCGCCCGGACACGTTGCCGCCGGGCATTCAGCCCGAACTGATGGCGACGCGCCATTTCGTGCCCCGCGAATATCCGTTCGCCTTCACCAACGGCGTTCAGGCCTCCTGGCTGGAAGTCGATACCGACACCGGCTTCGTCAAGCTGCTCAGGCATTGGGTGGTCGAGGATTGCGGTACGCTCATCAATCCGCAACTGGTCGACGAGCAGATCCGCGGCGGCGTGGTGCAGGGGCTCGGCGCGGCGCTGTTCGAAAAATGCATCTACGACGAGCGCGGCCAGCTGACCAACGCCAATATGGCCGATTATCTGGTGCCGATGTCCGGCGAGATGCCCGACATAGATGTCGGCCATGTGGTGTCGCCGACGCGCGGAGACCGAGCTCGGCGCCAAGGGCGCGGGCGAGGCCGGCACGGCGGGAGCTGCCGCCGCCGTCGCCAATGCGGTGAACGATGCGCTGCAGCCGTTCGGCGCCGTCATCACCGAGATTCCGCTGACGCCGCAGCTTATCCTTGACGGCGCTGGGACGAATTTGAACGAGGACGACGCCGAAAAAGCCAAATGCAATATTCAGGGGAGGACGCCATGACAAGGAAGACCACCAAAGCCGGAACAATCTCCCGCCGACGTCTGCTGACGACGGCGAGCGCGGGGGCAGCACTTGCCGCTTCGCCGTTTCGCATCAATCTGCTGCAGGCGCAGGAAGCGACCATCAAGATCGGGTTTCCGGTGCCGTTGACAGGACCCTACGGCGCCGAAGCCCAGGATCAGGTGCGTGCCGCGCAGGTCGCGATCGCCCAATTCAATGACGGCGGCGGCCTCAACGGGCGCAAGGCGGAATTGCTGGTGCGCGACGACAAGCTCAATCCCGGCGAGGCGGCGACGCGAACCCTGGAACTGGTCGAAAAGGAAAAGGTGAACTTCGTGGTCGGCAGTCTTTCCGCCGCGGTTCAGCTCGCGATCAACAACGTTACCAAGGAGCGCGGCATCATCTATCAATTCGATCAGCCAGTCAGACGCCATCAACGAAGCCGCCGACTTCAGCAAATACACCTTCCATGAAGCGCTTGAATCCGCATATGACCTCGGGAGCGGTAGGCCGTTACGCGTTTCCAAAATTCGGCAAGAAGGTCGCGTTCCTGACCGCGGACTATGCCTATGGCCACGAGATGGTCCGCGGCTTCCTCGAAGTCGGCAAGGCCTTCAATATCGAAAATCTCGGCGATATCCGCCATCCGCTCGGCACCACCGATTTCTCGACCCTGCTGCCGCGCATCCAGGCGCTGAAGCCCGATATTCTGTGCATCAGCAATTTCGGACGCGATCAGCAGATCTCGCTGAAACAGGCGACCGATTTCGGCGTGAAGAAGACCACGCAGATCATCGCGCCCCTGCTTTCGCATGCGAGCCGGGTTGCGGCGGGGCCGCAGGCGTTCGACGGGGTGATCGGCGGATGCTCGTTCTATTGGGGCCTCGAGGATAAATTCGCGTCCACCAAGGCGTTCAATGACGCGTTCCGCAAGATGTATGACGGCAAGCTGCCGACCGACTACGGCGCGCTGGGCTATGGCGGCGTGCGGACGGTGCTCACCGCGGTCAAGAATGCCGGCAGCGTCGACACCGACAAGGTGATCGCGGCATTGGAAGCGCTGAAGTATGACTTCTACAAGGGACCGCAATACTATCGCAAATGCGACCATCAATCGGTGCAGTCGGTGCTGGTGATCAAGTCGAAGTCAAAGGATATGCGCAATGAGTCCGATGTCTTCGAGATCATCAGTACCGACGAGCCCAATGAGGCAAATCTGCGCAGCTGCGCGGAGCTCGGTCATAAATCCTGATGTCGTGAAGCGGCGCCTGTCGTTGCCGGCACGCGCTGGCTTTTGGGGGAGTGCATGGCCGGTCTGAGCTTCGATCTGATCGCGTTGCAATTGTTTGCCGGCCTGGCGCTGGGCGCGATCTATGTGCTGTTTGCGATCGGTCTTTCGTTGATCTTCGGCATGCTGACCGTGGTCAACTTCGCCCACGGCGCGTTTTACATGGTTGGCGCCTATGTCGGTGTCTACATCCTCTCGCTCGGCGGAAATTTCTGGATCTGCCTGATCGCGGTGCCGCTGGCGGTCGGCCTGTTCGGCCTCGCGGTCGAACGCATTTTGATACGGCCGCTGTACGGCCGCGGCATAGACTATCCGCTGCTGCTGACCTTCGGGCTCAGTTACGTGATGGTCGAACTGGTGCGCATCGCCTTCGGCAAGACAGGATTCCCCTTCGATACTCCGGAAGTACTGCAAGGCGCCGTCAATATCGGCGTCGGCTATTTCCCGCTCTACCGCCTGTTCGTGATCGGCGCGACCGCGGTCGTGCTGCTGGCGCTCTGGCTGTTTCTGGAAAAGACCAGCTTCGGCCTGATCATCCGGGCCGGCGCGCGCGATCCGCAGATCGTTCGCGTGCTCGGCGTCAACGTGGCCCGGGTCTGGCTGATTGTGTTCGGAATCGGAACCGCGATCGCGGGCTTTGCCGGGTTGCTGGCGGCGCCGCTTCAAGGCGTCAGCCCCGAGATGGGCGGGACCATCCTCGCCGAGGCGTTTGTCGTCACCGTGGTGGGCGGCATGGGATCGATCGGCGGCGCCGTGCTGGCCGGCCTTCTGGTCGGCGTCGTCGTCAGCATGACATCGCTGTTCGCGCCGGAAATGGCCAAGGTTTCGATCTTCGCGCTGATGGCCGTGGTCCTGATCATCCGGCCGCAGGGATTTTTCGGCCGTGCCGGATTGATGAGTTGAAGGTGAAATCCGCGAATGAATGAGATGACGCAGCCATATCCGCGGGCGCAGGCATTGCCTGTGAGCTGGTTTCAGTTCGCGACCAGGCATCGCGCGAGCATCGCCAGCCTCGTCGTGCTGGTATTTCCCCTAGTCATGCCGTTCACGGCGCTCGCCGCCAACATTCTGATCTACGGTCTCTATGCGCTCGGCTTCAATCTGGTTTACGGCTATCTCGGCCTGTTGTCTTTCGGGCACGCCGCCTTGTTCGGAACCGGCGCCTATTTCTGCGGGATCGCAATCGTCCATTTTGGGTTGCCGTGGTTTGCGGCCATCGCGCTCGGCATTGCCGGCGGCCTCGTGATGGCTGCGTTGATCGGCGTGCTGGCGATAAGAACGCGCGGCATTTACTTCGCGATGGTCACGCTGGCGCTGTCGCAATGCGTGTATTACCTGTTCTATCAGGCGGTCGACTGGACCGGCGGCGAGAATGGCCTGCGTGGAATCAATGTCCACGTCATCGATGTGCTCGGCATCAAGCTCGATTTCATCAACCCGCTGACCCGCTATTATGTGATCGCTGCATTCGTGATCGCGGCGTTCTTCGTGCTGTCGCGGATCCTGGCGTCGCCGTTTGGCGCCGTGATCGAAGCGGTGCGTGAAAACGAAACCCGCGCGAAAGCCTCCGGCTATGATGTGACGCTGACGCGCCTGATGACGTTCGTGCTGTCCGGCGGGTTTTGCGGGCTGGCGGGCGCGCTTCAAGCGCTGCACTTGTCCATCGTGCCGATCGAAATCCTGCATTATGAAACCTCAGGCGTGGTCGTGATGATCGCGCTGCTCGGCGGAATGGGAACATTCTTCGGACCGATGATCGGTGCGGCGGCCTTTCTCCTGCTCGAGAATCTCGGTTTCGCTCTGGACGGTGCATTGGCAGCTCGTCGTCGGCGCCATCTTCATGATTTGCGTGTTGTTCTTCCCGGCTGGAATCTGGGGAACGCTGATCTCCCGGGGCAAGCCATGAAGGTGCTCGAACCGGCATCGCAGCAGGTCATTCTGCGCACCAAGGGCGTCGGCAAGGTATTCGGAAAATTTGTCGCGCTGAATAACATCTCGGCCGAATTTACCAGGGGCGCGATCACATCGATCATCGGCCCCAACGGCGCCGGCAAGAGCACCTATTTCAATTTGCTGTCGGGCGCGCTTCTCGCCATCGAGCGGCAGCGTGGAATTCGAGGGCCGGGATGTCACCGGACTGCCGCAGCACCGCTTTGCCCATATGGGGGTGGCAAAATCCTTCCAGATCACCAACGTGTTTCCGCAATTAACGACACGGGAAAACATCCGCGTCGGCTTGCAGGCGCTGGTATCGCGCTACGATATGTGGCGGCCCCGCGCCCGGCTTCGCGAATTGACGGAGCAGGCCGATGAACTGCTGGAACTGGTCGGGCTGTCGGAATCGCGCGGGCGAACGGCAAAGACGCTCGCCCATGGCGAGCAGCGTGCGCTGGAAATCGGAATGGCGCTGGCGAGCCGGCCGCGATTGCTGCTGCTTGACGAGCCGACCGCCGGCATGAGTCCGGAGGAAACCCGGGTGATGATGGATCTGATCGTGAAGCTGGCGAGGGAACGGACGGTCATCCTGGTCGAGCACAAGATGAAACTGGTGCTCGGGATCAGCGATCGTATCCTGGTGCTGCATCATGGCGAGCTGCTGGCGGAAGGAACGCCTTCGGAGGTTCGCAAGAACGAAGCGGTGAAGCGGGTCTATCTTGGCCAGCGGGAGCACTGACCGGATGTTGCAAGTCAGCAACCTGAACGCCTGGTATGGCGCCAGCCATGTTCTGCAGGATATCAGCCTCGAGGTGGCCAAAGGCGAGATCGTTTGCCTGATCGGCCGCAACGGCGCCGGCAAGACCACCACCTTGAAATCCATCATGGGATTGATGGACAAGACCCGCGGCTCGGTCATGTTCAATGACAAGGAGCTGTTGATCCAGCCTGCGCATCTGCGTTTTGCGCTTGGCCTCGCCTATGTGCCGGAAGAACGGCGCATCGTGCAGGGGCTTTCGGTGCGGGAAAATCTTCGGCTGGGCCTGGTGGCGTCTCCCCAAAAGAAAAGAGAAGTCGAGCTGATCGAAGGCATCGCCAGGATTTTCCCGCGGCTCGCCGAGCGGCTGGATCAGGAGGCGGTGACGATGTCCGGCGGCGAGCAGCAAATGCTGGCGATCGCACGGGCGGTGATCTCAAAGCCCGATCTCATCATGCTCGATGAGCCGTCAGAAGGGATCATGCCGGTGCTGGTCGATGAGATGTTCGAATTGTTTCGCACCATGAAGGCGCAGGGGACCACGGTTCTGCTGGTCGAGCAGAACGTGGAACTGGCGCTCGATATTGCCGATCGTGCCTATGTGCTGGATCAGGGGGCCGTGGTGCATCACGCCGCCGCGCGCGATCTATTGGCGGACAACGATATCAAGGAGCGTTATTGTTCGGTGTGAGCCCGGCGCATGAATTTCAAAGGCGGGCGCAGGCAGGTAAATCCCCATTTTTCATTCGATGAGTTATGATGCCGCGCTTGATCTGAAAGGATACCGGTTTTTGGCAAATTTCTGGGCGCGCAAGTCCACAACGCAACTCGCCAACGAGGCGGCTCAGGACGAGGGCGACGACGAAACGCGGCGGCCGAAGCGAACCCTGTCTGCGCTCAATCTTGTCGGAATTGGCGTCGGCGGTATCATCGGCGCCGGCATTTTCGTTTTGACCGGACACGCTGCCGCCACCAATGCCGGGCCCGCGGTCACGCTGTCGTTTCTGTTTGGCGCCATTGCGTCAGGTCTCGCCGGTCTTTGTTACGCCGAACTGTCGTCGACGATCCCGATCAGCGGCAGCGCGTATACGTTCACCTATGCCACGTTGGGTGAATTCATCGCCTGGATCATCGGCTGGGACCTGATCCTTGAATATGCAGTGGGCGCGATCGCGGTCGCCATCGGCTGGTCCGGATATGTTGTCAGCTTTGCCAGGGATCTCGGCCTTGTCTTACCCGAGCCATACGTGTCGTCGCCGCTTTCGTTCGACGCTACGCGACATGCATGGTCAACGACGGGAGCCATCCTGAATGTTCCAGCCATTGTGATCATCGTCGTGATCACGGCATTGCTGGTGGTCGGCATCCGGGAGTCGGCCCGGGTCAACACCTTCATTGTCGCGGTGAAGCTTGCCGTCATCGGGCTTTTCATCGTCTGCGCGGCGCCCGCTTTCAGCACGGCGAACTGGGTTACGTCAGGCAATCCCGCCGGCGCGTTTATTCCTCCGAACGCGGGGATCGGCATCTATGGCTGGTCGGGCGTGCTCCGTGGCGCCGCCGTGGTATTTTTTGCCTACATCGGATTTGACGCCGTCTCCACCACGGCGCAGGAGGCCAAATCGCCGATGCGGGATTTACCGATTGGCATATTGGGCTCGCTGGCCATCTGTGCGGTCCTCTATCTCGCGGTAGGTTTTGTTCTGACCGGGATCGTGCCGTTCGACCGGTTGAACGTGCCCGATCCGATCGCGGTCGGGATCGACGCCGCCGGCGTAGGCTGGCTTTCCCCGCTGATCAAGCTGGCGATCGTTTTCGGTCTAACCTCCGTCATTCTGGTGATGCTGCTCGCACAACCGAGAATTTTTCGCGCCATGGCGCATGACGGGTTGCTGCCGCCGGTAGCGGGCAGAATTCATTCCCGCTTCCGCACCCCCTATGTCGCCACCATCGGAACGGGTGTTGTGGCGGCGGTTTTCGCAGGCCTGCTGCCGATCGGGCTGGTCGGCGAACTCGTCAGCATCGGAACCCTGTTCGCCTTCGCGGTGGTCTCGGTCGGAACCCTGGTGCTGCGCGTGACCGAGCCCGAACTGGTCAGGCCGTTCAAATCGCCCGCCATCTGGATTGTCGCGCCGTGCGGCGCGGCGACCGCGATATTCCTGATGTTCGGCTTGCCGATCGATACCTGGATACGGTTGGCCGTGTGGCTTGTGATCGGTCTGGTGATCTATTTTGCGTATGGCTCCCGGCACAGCCGGGTCGCCAACGCCGGATAACCGGGACCCTCGGAAGCGTTGGCTGTTCTACTCCGCCGCGCTGGCGATCATGTTCGCCTGCCGGGTGGTGACGACCACCTTGATGGCGTCCTCGACCCGGTCGCGGGCGTAGCGAAGCGCGGTCGGCAGATCGGCGAGCGGAAAGGTATGGGTGTGGATCCTGGTCGCATCGAAGCGCTTTTCCGCCATCAGCGCCATCGCCCGGCGTGTGGCGCTGCGGCCTTCGCCGCGACTGCCGTAGACATAGACATTGTTCTTCACGAGATGCGCTAGATCGGTCGTCACCGGGTCGTGCGGGAATGCCGCCAGACAGATTTTCCCGCCGCGATTGGCCATGTGAATGGCCTGATTGACGGTGGCTTCCGTGCCGGCGCACTCAATCACATAATCCGCACCGATCCCGCCGGTGAGCTGCTTGACGACATCGACCGCATTCTCTTCGGCGATATTGATGACGCGGTCGGCGCCTAATTCCTGGCCGATCGCCAGTCGCTTGTGGCGCGTTCCGGTCAGGATCACCGGGCTTGCGCCCAAGGCTTTGGCGACAGCCACCGCGAGCAGCCCGATCGGTCCCGGGCCGATCACGACAACGCTTTCGCCGGCAACCAGTCCGCCCAGTTCGGTCAAGCCGTACATCGAGGTCCCGGCGGTCACGACAAGTGTTGCTTCCGCGTCGCTCATGGCGTCGGGAACGCGCGCCAGCGTGTTGATGTGATTGATCGCGTATTCGGCAAAACCGCCATCGGTGGTAAATCCGTTGGCGCGATGGCCCTTGTCCGGCCGGCCATAGTTCAGGCACGACGTGTACATGCCCTGGCGGCATCGCTTGCACTGGCCGCAACCGGCGTGGATTTCCACGCTGACGCGTTCGCCGATCTCGAATTCATCGACGCCGGGGCCGAGCGCGGCGACGGTGCCCATATACTCATGTCCGGGCGTAAAGTTCTTGTTGAAGGGCAGGCCGCCCTGAATGCTCGCCGGCGATCCGCCGTGGATGATCTCAAGATCGGTGGCACAAATGGCCACGGCATCGATGCGGACCAGAACTTCGGCGCGCCCCGGAATGGGCGTCGGCTTTTCGCGCAGCAGAAGCTCGTCCGGGCCGCCCAGAACCCAGGCCTTCATATGCGAAGGGATTGGAAATCCGGGCGATGTCTGGACGCCGGCGGGCTCGTACATGGGATCGGCTCCTTTTGGGTCGAAGACGTTACCGGAAATCGTCGAACGGGGAAATCCGGCCGATGCCGATCCGATGGGGAGCAGACGACGCGTAGGGGACTTGTCCCGGCCTTGCCGCACATGGCTCGTGAGCGTGCCTTGCCGAAGCGGGTGCCGATGATTGCCGGATGACTTGCCGGATCATTTGAACCATGAAAGGTTTGGGCACCCGTTGTTTTGCGATGACGCCGGTTGGCATCGGGAAATTGGAGTGGGGATGATGCGGATATCTTCGAAATGGATCATGGCGGCCGGAGCGGCGGTAGCCTGCATGGTTGCCGGCGTGAATTCATCTCATGCGCAGCAGACGATCCGGGTCGGCTGGACCATTCCAGCGGAGGAATCGAAATACTGGATGATGCGCCGGCCCGCGGAATTTCCGGATCTCGGCAAGACCTACAATATCGAATGGACCCAGTTTCAGGGCACCGCTCCCATGACGCAGGCGCTGGCGGCCGGCGCGCTCGACTGCGCGACGCAGGCACCCTTGTCGCTGGCCAACGGCGTGGTCGGTGGTAACTTGAAGGCCTACATCGTCGCCCAGCATGTCTTCGAGAAGCCCGGCGGCTTTTCGGTCTATTGGGCGGTAAAGGACGACTCCCCGATCAAGACCATCGCGGACCTCAAGGGCAAGACCATCGGCATCTCCGTGATCGGCGGCGGCACCTATGGTCCGTTCGCCATGCTGTTGCAGAAGAACGGCGTCGACCCGAAGAAGGATATCAAGCTGGTCGAGGTGGGTTTCGCGGTCTCCGAGGACGCCCTGCGCCAGGGCCGCGTCGATGCCGTGAACATGAACCAGCCGTTCGCCGCGCGCGCCGAGGCCAAAGGCGGTACGCGCAAGCTGTTTTCACTCAATCAGGCGATGCCGAACATCGTGCACATTCTCGAGGCCTGTCGCGCCGACTTCGTTGACAAGAATCCGGAACTGGTACGAGCCTATGTGCGCGATATCACCTCCGGCATGAAAAAGGCGCTGGCCAATCGCGAGGAAACCCTAAAGGTCGTTTCCGAAGTGCTGAAAGCGCCGATAGCGGTGCTGGATACCTATCTGCTCAAAGACAATGATTTCGGGCGCGATCCGGGTGCGGCGCCGAACTTCGATGCGATCCAGAAGATGCTGGACATTTACGCCGCGACAGGAATGTTGCCTAAGATGGACGTCGCGCAGTTCAAGCATCCGACCATCGTAGCACCTCTGCAATAGGCGGGCGTCAGCAATCGTCCCGGCGAGCGCCGGGACGATATTCGGAGAAACGACGCATGAAGAAGCGGCGATCGCGGGTGACGATCGATGGTCTTGATCGCGCGCCCCACCGCGCTTTCATGCGCGCGATGGGACTGGACGATGAGGCGCTGGCGAAGCCCATGATCGGGGTCGTCAGCATGAAGGGTGAACAGACCCCCTGCAACATGACGCACGATTTCCAGGTCGATGCGGCCAAGGCCGGGATCGCTGAGGCCGGCGGCACGCCGCGGGAATTCTCCACCATTTCGGTTTCCGACGGCATCAGCATGAATCACGAGGGGATGAAGTTCTCGCTGCTCTCGCGTGAGCTGATTGCCGATTCGATCGAAGCGGTGGTTCATGGCCTGGCCTACGATGCGCTGATCGGCTTCGGCGGTTGCGACAAGACGCTTCCCGGCGTGATGATGGGAATGATCCGTTGCAATGTCCCGTCGATCTTCATCTATGGCGGCAGCGCGCTTCCCGGACGGTTCGGGGGACGGACCCTCACCGTGCTGGATTCCTACGAGGCGGTCGGTGGTTTCATGACCGGCGAAATCGATGAGGCGACGCTGGCGGGCATCGAGCGGGCGTGCCTGCCGACGATCGGCGCCTGCGCGGGGCAGTTCACGGCCAATACCATGGCGATGGTTTCCGAGGCGATGGGGCTGACGATCCCCAACGTGTCGATGATTCCCGGCGTCTATGCCGAGCGCGCGCAAGCCGCGCGCCGGGCCGGCCGCCTGGTGATGGAGATGCTGCAACGAGGCGGACCCTTGCCGCGCGAAGTAGTGACGCGGCAATCGCTGGAAAATGGCGCGGCCATCGTCGCTGCCACCGGCGGATCGACCAACGCCGCGCTGCATCTACCGGCGCTTGCCAACGAAGCCGGCATATCCTTCACCATCGACGATGTCGGCGAAGTGTTTGCACGCACGCCCCTGATCGGCAACTTGCGGCCCGGAGGAAAGTACACCGCAAAGGACGTCTACGATATCGGCGGTACTGCCGTTGTCATTCGCGCGCTGGTCGAGAGCGGTCACATCGACGGTGATTGTCTCACCATCACAGGGCGGACGATCGCGCAAGAACACGGCGATGCGAATGCGCCCGACGGGGAGATCATCTTTGCGACCAGCGCGCCGATCATGCCGGATGGCGGTGTTGCGGTTCTGAAGGGCAATCTTTGCCCGGACGGCGCCGTCATCAAGGTGGCCGGACTTAAGAAACTGGTGTTCGAAGGCAGCGCGCGGGTGTTCGAGGATGAGGAGGCCTGTGTCGATGCCGTCCGCAATCGTAACTATGCCGACGGCGATGTGCTCGTGATCCGCAATGAAGGCCCGGTCGGCGGTCCCGGCATGCGGGAGATGCTCGGCGTCACCGCGCTGATTTACGGGCAGGGGATGGGAGAGAAGGTTGCCCTCATCACCGATGGGCGTTTTTCCGGAGCCACCCGCGGAATGTGCATCGGCTATGTCTCGCCGGAATTGTTTGTCGGCGGTCCGTTGGCGCTGGTGCGCGAGGGCGACCGCATCAGGATCGATGCCGGCGCGCGCCGCATGGATCTGCTGATCGACGATCATGAATTCGCTGAGCGGCGTCAGGCATGGAAACCTCGGCCGCCGCGGCATCGCGCCGGAGCGCTCGCCAAATATGCGCGTCTGGTGGGTCAGGCGCCCAATGGTGCCGTCACGCATGACGGCGCGGCGGAGTGGCCCTGGTTCGATTAATGGTTCCATGGTTCCAAGGTTCCCGTGCGCGAACCCGGTTGATGAATAAATTGTAACCCACCACGCCTCCGGCTAGACCGTATCATTCGTGTGATTCCTGCCGGGAGGAAGAGATGCGCAAATGGCTCAAGCACGCCGACGGCGACGACATCAAAATGGTTCTGTCTGGCTGCGTCGCGGTGATGGCGTTTTGTACATTCGTACTGGTTTGGTTTCTCGAAACGTCGGCGCCGGAATGCGGCAGGAATTGCAGCACCGAATTCTCGTCCGTTAACCGGTAATATCAAAACCGCCAAAATCGCTTCCGCAGCTTTGCCTCAGGTAACATCGAGAACCCTGCTGAAGCGCGGATCGAGCCAGACTTCTTTGGCGATGCAATCGGCGAGTATTTCGGCGGCGTCCCAGACGTCCTGAAACCGGACGTAAAGCGGCGCAAAGCCAAACCGCATGATATTGGGCGCTCGAAAATCGCCGATGACGCCCCGTTCGATCATCGCCTGAATGACCGGATAGCCCTTGTCGAAGGCGATCGCGACCTGGCTGCCGCGCAACGAACGTTGCCCCGGTGTGACGATTTGAAGGCTCGGCAACAGGTCCGCAACGCGCGCGATGAACAGTTCGGTCAGGGCGAGGCTCCTCTGTCTCAACGCGGACACCTCTGCTCCGGCCATGGCGTCGAGAGCCACCTCCACGCCGCGCAGGGAGATGATCGGCTGGGTTCCGCAAAGAAATCGCTTGATGCCTAGGTGCGGGCTGAAGGCGCGATCGAAGGCGAAGGGGGCGGCATGACCCCACCAGCCCGATAGAGGGTGTTGTGCGGCGGCCTGATGGGCTTTCGCCACTGCAATAAATGCCGGGGAGCCCGGGCCTCCGTTCAGATATTTGTAGGTACAGCCGACCGCGAAATCGATGGCATGAAGATCGAATCCGATCTCCACCACGCCTGCCGAATGACAGAGGTCCCAGATCACCAGTGCGCCGGCGTCGTGAAGACGTTTGGTGATGGCAGCGATGTCGAGCAGCGCGCCGGTGCGGTAGTCGACATGCGACAGCACGGCAACCGCGACCTTCCGATCAATCAGGGCGTCGATCGGACCATCGCGGCCGATCAATCGTCGCCGCATCGGCCGGCCGGCCGACTTCATGGCGCCCTCGATGATGTAGAGATCCGTCGGGAACGAAGCATCCTCGGCGATGATCACGTCGCGATCAGGTCTCAGGCCGATGGCAGCCTGGATCGCCTTGTAGAGATTGATTGACGTGGTGTCGCAAACCAGCGTTTGACCGGCGGCTGCCCCGATCAGCGCTCCGACGCGGTCACCGAGCCGGACCGGCATGTCGAACCATCCGGCGCTGTTCCAGCTCCTGATCAGGTCATGGCCCCATTCCTGTTCGATTGTGCGGCCGAGAACGCCGGCTGCGGTTCGCGGCATCGGACCGAGCGAATTTCCGTCGAGATAGATGACGCCTTCCGGAATGACAAAACGGTCGCGCAAGTCGCGAAGCGGATCTGTGGAGTCCCGTTCAACGCAAGCGGTGCGTGTTACGTGGGAGATGGCCGACATCATGAGAGGCTCGCGATCAAATTCCGACGACGTCCTGGATCATCCAGTTCGCTTTGTTGGTTGTAAATCGAACATCTCAAGCATGTGCTGCTCTCCGGAAGAATGGCAACTGCCGTCGTGGATTTCGCAGGCCATTCCGCTCTCCAAGGAAATCCCGATTGACAGCAAAAGTCTATCCTTTTAGGTTTAAAGTATCGTCTTGCGCGACGACGAGAGGTGTGGGTGCTCATCCATGCTCAATAGGCCATGCGTGGCTCAGGCAAATTGTCGGGTTGGGGATTTTTGTCGCCGTCAATCTGTGGCGCGCTCGAAGACGGGTTCTCCGTTGAAGCTGGCTCGGCCACGATGAGTAAACCCAGAGAAATATCATATTCTGGCTATCTCCAGCTCGAGCGGATTCTGCAGGCCCAGCAGCCGCTTTCCACCGCCCACGACGAGATGTTATTTATCATCCAGCACCAGACATCGGAGCTATGGATGAAGCTCGCGATTCACGAATTGAGTGTCACCTGCAAGATGATCGCAGAGGACAATCTTCAACCGGCCTTCAAGGCGTTATCGCGGGTATCCCGTATCTTTGAGCAACTCAATTCGGCCTGGGACGTGCTTCGTACCATGACCCCCAGCGAGTATACGGAATTTCGTGGGTCGCTCGGGCAGTCATCCGGCTTTCAGTCCTGGCAATATCGGATGATCGAGTTTCTGGTTGGCAACAAGAATGCCGCGATGATCTGCATTCACCATGACGACAAGGCGATCGTCGAACGGCTGGAGACGGCGCTTTGCGCCCCAAGCCTCTACGATCACACCATCCGGCTCTTGCATCGTCGCCGGCTCGGTATCGACAAGTCCGTGATCGATCGCGACGTCTCTGTTTCGCATGTCTGCGACGAAAGCGTGTTGAAGGCATGGTTGTTGGTTTATCGGGATCCGGCGCGGTTCTGGGAATTGTATGAGCTTGCCGAAAAGCTGGTCGATTTCGAGGATTATTTTCGCCGCTGGCGTTTCAACCACGTCACGACCGTCGAACGGGTGATCGGATTCAAGCGCGGCACCGGTGGCTCATCGGGCGTATCTTACCTGCGGAAAATGCTCGATGTGGTGTTGTTTCCCGAACTCTGGCAAGCCAGGACCCAGTTGTGAAGAGGCTGATCGACATCTCGCCTCCGCTAATCGTCGGCATGGGCGTGTTTCCCGGCGACGCTGCCTTCGAGGTCAGTCAGACCTTTGCGATTGGACCGGGCTGTCCGGTCAATGTGGCCAGGATTGCGATGTCGACGCATTGCGGTGCTCACGTCGATGCGCCCCTGCACTACGATTCCGTGGGCGCCAGTATCGATACCCTGGATCTCGACGATTTCATCGGCCCGGCGAGGGTGATTGACGCGCGCGGTTCGGGCCCCCTTTGCCGGTTTGAGGAGATCGAGTCCGCTCTGGATCGCGCGCCGCCGCGACTTCTTTTCAGGCTGATGGAAGGGGGCGATCACTTTACCTGGCCTGCGGGTTTTCGCGCGCTGGCGCCGGACGCCGTCGAGCGTTTGGCTCAGGCGGGTATCCGGCTGATCGGCGTCGACGTTCCCTCGGTCGACCCGGAAACCTCGAAGCAACTGCCGTCGCACATGGCATGCCGGCGGCACGATATTCGCATAATCGAGAACCTGGTGCTGGCAGGCGTCATGCCCGGCGATTACGAATTGATTGCGCTGCCGTTGCGGCTGAAGGGGCTCGACGCAGCGCCGGTGCGCGCTGTGCTCAGGCGATTGAATGCCCAATGAGATAGATGGGGAAATGCTTCCAAAGCCGAAGACCTGCCGGCGCGATGGTGCCCGAACGGCATCACCAAGCCTTGCAAGTTTCCGGCTATGCCCGATTTAACCTGACAACGAGGGAGCCATCTGCGACTTGATGGACCATGTCGGGAAGAAAAGCGGGAATGAAAGTATCGCAGCGGCCTGAGGTGAGAGGAACCCGCGCCAGCGCGCGGGCAGGCGACGGCCATGATCGAGATCGATCGTGTCTCGCAGGTATTTCAGCACCTCCGGCCGCCAGGACCATCTGGCGTTGTCGGAGATTTCACTGACAATCGAGGATGGCGCCTTCGTCTCGATTCTCGGCCCCTCCGGCTGCGGAAAATCGACGCTGCTTTATATCGTCGGCGGCTTTGTCAGTCCGACCGAAGGCGTGGCGAAGATGAAGGGCAGGGCGATCACCGGGCCCGGGCCCGATCGCGGGCCGGTGTTTCAGGAGTTCGCGCTGTTTCCCGTGGAAGAGCGTGCTCGGCAACGTGATGTATGGCCCGCGCCAGCAGGGCGTGAAGCACGGCGAAGCCGAAGCGCAAAGCCGCGCGCTGATCGAGATGGTCGGCCTCAAGGGCTTTGAGCATTTCTATCCCAAGGAACTGTCGGGCGGCATGAAGCAGCGCGTCGCGCTGGCGCGCACGCTGGCCTATCACCCCGCGGTGCTGCTTGATGGACGAGCCGTTCGGCGCGCTGGATGCGCATACCCGCACGCGGCTGCAGAACGATCTGCTCAACATCTGGGAACGCGATCGCAAGACCGTGCTGTTCGTCACCCATTCGGTCGAAGAGGCGGTGTATCCTGTCGGACAAGGTCGTGGTGATGACGCGTTCGCCCGGCCGCATCAAGGAGATCGTCGATATCGACCTGCCGCGTCCGCGCCGCCGGGCGGAGCTGCTGCTGGATCCGCGTTACCAGAAATACGTCGTCGATATCGAGCGCATGATCGACGATACCAGCGAAGACGAGTTGCGGCCATGATGTCAGTGCGCGCGCTTCGTCTCGCGATCGGCGCCGTTGCTCGCCTGCCTCGGCCTGCTTGGGGTCTGGCAGATCGCGGCGCTGATCCTGAACACCGACAGCTTTCCAACGGCGCTGGAAGCGGTCCGCGCCGTCCCGTCCATCCTTGGCGACAAGGAATCCCTGATCAATATCCTCGCCTCGCTGCGCCGCATGGCGATCGGCTTTGGCGTGGCGGTGGCCGTCTCGATTCCGCTTGGGTTGATGATGGGTCGCAGCCGCGCCGTGGCGTCGTTCTTCAATCCGCTGCTGATGGTGACCTATCCGGTGCCGAAGGCGGCGCTGATGCCGATCATCATGCTGTGGCTCGGCGTCGGCGATCTCGCCAAGATGCTGGTGATCTTTCTCGGCGTCAGCCTGCCGGTGATCTATCACAGCTTTCAGGGTGCGAAAGCGGTCGAGGAAAAGATGCTGTGGTCCGGCGCAGCCATGGGCCTGTCGGCGGCGCAGCGCATGATCCGTATCGTGCTGCCGGCCGCGTTGCCGGAAATCCTCACCGGTTGCCGCACCGGTCTGGTGCTGGCGCTGATTACTATGGTCACGAGCGAAATGATCGCGCGGCAGTCCGGCGCCGGAAATATCCTGTTCAATGCGCTCGATATGGGTCAGTACGACACGGTTTTCGCGATGATCATCATCATCGGCGCGATGGGCATCGGGCTTGACGCCGCGTTCGAGAGGTTGCGCGCCAGGCTCGTTAGATGGTCCGAACCGCGCTTCGATCTTCCGTTGAGCTTCTCATGAACGCGCGCGCCGTGACGACGGATGTTCTATTGGGGCTCGTGCCGATCGCATTGCTCGTTGGACTTTGGCAGGCGATCGATTCCTTCGGCTATGCGCCGGTGACGCTGCTGCCGCCGCCCGGCGCCGTGTTCGGGCGTCTGGCGCAGCAATTGGCCACCACCACGTTCCAGCGAGAAATCGGCGCCACGCTGTTTCGGCTGTTTGCCGGCTTCTCGATCGCGGTGATTCTCGGGGTCGGCATCGGCCTGGCCGCGGCGGCCAGTCCGGCCGTCAACGCCGTGGTGCGCCCGGTGGTGCGGGTGCTGGCGCCGCTGCCCAAAGTGGCACTTTATCCGGCTTTGCTGCTGCTGCTCGGATTCGGTCACGAATCGAAGATCACGCTGGTGGCGGCGGACGCGCTGTTTCCGATTCTGCTGTCGACCTATTACGGCGCCTCGATGGTCGAGCAGAAGCTGATCTGGTCGGCGATGGCGGCGGGTACGCCGCGCCATCAAATCCTGTTCAAGGTGGTGCTGCCGGCCGCGGTGCCGTCGATTCTGACCGGCTGTCGCATCGGCCTCGTGATCTCCTGCATCGTGGTGTTTCTGGCCGAAATGATCACCTCGACCGACGGCCTCGGCCATCTCCTGGTCGACGGCGGCGCGGACCTTTCAGGCCGTCGACATGTTCGTTCCGCTGATCACGATCTCGCTGCTGGGCCTCATTCTCAACGGCCTGCTGCAAGCGTTGCGGTCATATCTGCTGCGCGGGTTTCCGGAAGTCTGACGGCTGAGCCGTATTGACCTCTGCCGTCAAGATGTGAGTATCTTTCCTCCCCAAAGAGAAAAAAGGAATCAAGGCATGTTGGCAGATCGCATCGAAGCGAAATGGATCGACGCGTTCTGCGAGATTTTCGAGCGCTGCGCGGTCAAGCCCGGCGACACCGCCGCGATCCTGTCGGAGACCCAGTCGCGCGCGCTCAATGTCCATCTTGCCGAGCTGGCGCTTGTTGCGGATGGGCGCCCGGCCGTTTCACGTCATCGTGCCGACGCCGCGCAACCGCGCAGATCGTGCCGATCCGTTCCACCGGCGCCAGCGAGGCGATCCAGCGGCTGGGGCCGGTGATTACCGCCCTGCAGCAGGCAGGCTTCGTGGTCGATTGCACCATCGAAGGGCTGATGCACGCGGTGGAGACGCCGGAAATCCTCAAGGCGGGCGCCCGCATTCTCAATATCTCCAATGAGCATCCCGAAGCGCTTGAGCGCATGGTGCCGGATCTCGCTCTGGAAAAGCGTGTACGCGCCGCCGCCAAAATGCTGCGCGGAACAAAGCGGATGCGCGTCACCTCCAAGGCGGGGACCGAACTCGATGTCGACATGGTCGGCGCCTCGACGGTCGGCGTCTGGGGCTGGACCGACAGGCCGGGCACGCTGGCGCATTGGCCCGGCGGCATCGTCGTCAGCTTTCCCAAGAGCGGCAGCGTCAATGGCACGCTGGTGATGGCGGCCGGCGACATCAATCTCACCTTCAAGCGCTATCTGACGGCGCCGATCCGGATGACGCTGAAGGACGATTACGTCACGGATCTCCAAGGCGACGGCGCCGATGCAACCATGATGCGCGCCTATCTGGCGGCGTGGGGCGACCGCGAGGCCTATGCGGTGTCGCATGTCGGGTTCGGCATGAACCCCGCCGCCCGCTATGAGGCGCTGACGATGTACGACCAGCGCGATACCAACGGCACCGAGCTGCGCGCGGTGGCCGGCAATTTCCTGTTTTCGACCGGCGCCAACGAATTTGCCGGGCGCTATACCGCCGGCCATTTCGATCTTCCGATGATGGGCACCACTATCGAACTCGACGGCGTCGCCGTGATCCGCGAAGGCGTGCTGCAGGATGTGTTCGGCTAATCCCGATCGGCACCGGCGGTCGGGCCAGGCCGAAATGCCGGAGCAGCTCGACCAGCGCGCGCCAGGCGCTGCTCGCGATAGGCGTCGAGATCGAGGCCGGCATAGTCAAGGAATCCGGCGCCGGTGCGCATGCCGATGCGGCCGCTCTCCATATTGCGTGAAATCACCTCGGGCGCGCGATAGCGATCGCTGCCGAGTGCGCCTTCGAGATAACGGCTGGCGTAATAGAGAATGTCGCCGCCGCCCCAGTCGATGAATTCCAGGAGACCCATCACCGCATAGCGGAAACCGAAGCCGTATCGGATCGCCTTGTCGATATCCTCAGCGCTGGCGACGCCTTGCTCCACCATGCGCGCCGCCTCGTTCATGGCCAGCGCCTGGATGCGCGGCACGATGAAGCCGGGGGTGGCGGCGCATACCACCGGCACCTTGCCGATGCCTTCGAGCAGGGCCTTGACCCGCGCGGTGATGGCCGGATCGGTCGCAGCCCCCGGTGAAATCTCGACCAGCGGGATCAGGTAGGCCGGGTTCAGCCAGTGCACGTTGAGAAAGCGCTCTCGGTGGTCGACTGAGCTTGAGAGATCGTCGACCAGGATCGTCGACGTGGTCGAGGCGATGATAGTGTCGGGGGCGACGCATTTCGAGGCCGCCGCCAGCACCTCGCGCTTGAGCTCGACCACTTCGGGCACGCCTTCGAACACCATGCCGGCGCCGGCCAGTGCCGCAGCCATGTCCTGCGCCGGCACCACGGAGACCCGGGCGATGATGGCTTCGGCGTCATTGCCATCCAGCAATCCGAACCGCGCCAGACTGGCCAGCGTCTTCCTGATTTCACCGAGCGCATCGGCCTCGAGCGTCGCGAAACCGTCCGCCGGAACGCGCCTTGACATCGATCATGGTGACGGCATGGCCGGCATAGGCGAACGCCACTGCGATGCCGCGACCCATGCGGCCGGCGCCGAGACAGGCGATGGCGGGACGAGGTGTGGTCATCGCTGGAAGCCTTCGCGCAACAGGGTTTGCAATTGATCGCGATCGAGATCACCGAGACCGAGGCTTGCCAGCGTCCGCCCGTCCTTCATGAAATCCTCGCCGCAGATCGCGCCGCCGATGGCGAGAAACGATTCCGCCAGCGGCGTCGCAACGCCGGCAAGGTCGGCCACCGAAACCAGGAACGACAGGCCGAGGCGCAAATCCTCCCGCATATAGCGATGCTCGGTCAGCACGATCTGCTCGCGCCAGTCGCCGGAATCGGTCAGGCGGTCATGCGAGCCGCGGCCATACATCCATTGCTCGCCCTCGCTCGCATAATGATGCGCCAGCGGAAAATGCGGGCTGCCATAGCCGAAGCCCTCGCGTACCGCGATGCGTTCGGCGTCGAGTGCATCGGTGACCCGGCGGATCGCCGCCTGGGTGCCTTCCTTGTGAATGTCCCAGCGCTCGAAATGCTCGATCGGTCCGGCATTCATGATGATCAGCGGCGGATGGATGATCGGCCCGGCATTCATCAGCGCTGCCGACAGCGCATCGCCGCACGGCTCGATCACGCCAGGAAATGCGCGTCCGATCACCTCGATCGCGTGACCGGCCGCATCAAGCGGAAATACGCCGACCGGTAGCCGCTTGGCGCGGATGGTGATGGCAACCTCAAATGGTCCGTGCTTGCGGGTCAGCCATGGCAGCGTGCCGGTCTCGGCAAAGCTCACCGCCGCGCGATTGCCAGCGTCACGCAGGGCCATAGCGAAGATCATCGAGCCGAACGTTGCCGGCGGCAGGAACACCACCTGGCCATCGGTCAGATGCGGCGCAAGGCGTCGGGCGATGTCATACTGCGCGAAGGCCGGGGCAGGGCACAGGATCAGCTCGGCATCGCTAACGGCCGCGGCGATGTCCGAAGTCACCAGCGCCAGTTGTACATCGTGTCGGCCATGGGCATCCTTGACGATGATGCGGGAGCCCGCCGAGCGATGCGTCGCAACCTGAGCCGTGTCGCGCCGCCACAGCCGGATGTCGTGGCGTTGCAGCGCAAAATCACCGGCGGCCGCGAATGAGCCGTTGCCGCCGCCGAGCACGGCGATTTTCATGACGCGTCTCCTGGCGCCGGCTCGTCAATCTGCCGCAGCATGAAATGTTGCACCTTGCCCAAGGCCGTGCGCGGCAGATCATCGACGAAAACGATCTCACGCGGCACCTTGAAGCGGGCGAGTTGCGTCAGCGCATGCGCTTTCAGATTCTCCGCCTCGACCGAACATCCGGCGCGCCGGATGACATAGGCCACCGGCACCTCGTCCCATTTCGGATCGGGCCGGCCGATGACGCCGCAGTCGACGACGTCGGGATGCTCCAGCAGCACGCGTTCGACCTCCGCCGGATAGATGTTTTCGCCCCCGGAGATAATCAGGTTCTTCTTGCGGTCGTGCACCCAGAAATAGCCTTGCGCGTCACGCCGGCCGATGTCGCCGGTGCGATACCAGCCGTCATGCAGCGCCTCGCGGGTTGCTTCCGCGTTGCCCCAATACTCGAAGAATACATTGGGACCGCGCACCACGATTTCCCCCGGCGTCTCCGGCGGCGCTTCATGGCCGTCGGGATCGATCACTGCCGCCTCGCAGCACAGGCCGGGCAGGCCGGTCGAGCCGACGCGCGAAAGATCGCCACCGAGCCTGGTATAGATTGCAACCGGGCAGGTTTCGGTCGAGCCATAGACCTGCAGCACCGGCACCCCGCGCGCGACAATGCGCTCGATCAGATGCGGCGGCACGATGGTCGATCCGGTCGAGACCGCCTTCAGCGAGGATAGATCGGTGGCGAGCCAGTCGGGATGGTCGGTCACCGCCTGGATGATGGCCGGCACCAGCACCATCAGGGTCGGACGGTCGCGCCTGATGGCGGCAAACGTGGCCTCCGGCGTGAAGCGTGGAAGGATGGTCACGGTGGCGCCAAAATGCAGCGCCGGGGTGGTCTGGATGTTGAGGCCGCCGACATGGAAGAACGGCAGCACCGTCAGCACATGATCGTCCGAGGCAAGGCCGTGCATGTGTTGGCTCATCACGGCGTTCCACAACAGCGCTTCCTGCCGCAGCACCGCGCCCTTGGGTCGTCCCGTCGTGCCTGACGTGTAGACGATCAGCAGCGGACAGGTGAGGTCGACATGCGGATGGCGGCCGTCGCCGCGGGCCTGCGCCAGCAGCGTACCGAACGCGCCGCCCTGCGGGGGCACAAAATCGAGCCCGACAATGCTGGTATTGGGCAGCTGTTTTGCAAGCTCGGGAACGATCGCCGCGAAGGCCTGCTCGAGCATCAGCACTTTTACCGAGGCGTCCGACAGGATGAACATCTGCTCGGCCACCGCAAGCCGCCAGTTTAGGGGCACCAGCATGGCGCCAAGCCGCGCGCAGGCATAGAGCAGTACGAGGTAGTCCGGCCGGTTCATGCTGAGGATCGCGACGCGGTCGCCACGGTTGACGCCGAATTCCGCCTTCAGCGCTCGGGCGGCCTGTTCGATGCGATCGTGCAATGCCCGGTAGCTGAGCGCTTCGCCGTCGAAAATGATTGCCGTTTTGCGCGGCGTGAACGCCGCATTACGCTCGATGAGATCGGAAAGGTTCATTGCGAACTAGTCGTCCGATTCGCCGTTCTCGTACAGCGCTTCGCGGCCGATGCGGTCGAGGCAGAGTTCGGCGGTCCATGGCAGCATCAGCGAACCGCAGCGGCTGTCGCGATAGATCCGCTCCAAGGCAACGATTTCAGCATCGACTGACCGCCGCAGGTGCGGATTGCCAATGTTGCGATCTCGTTGGCGCCTTCCATCGCGGAATATTGCGCGGCATAGGCGCGCAGCACCTGCTCCTTGGTCGGATTGGCGCGGGCCTCGGTGATCGCCTGGAACCAGATCGCCTTGATCTGTTCGAGCTTGATCTGCATCTGCGCCACCGCGATCTGCTTGGTCGGATACATCCGGCGCTTGACCGGTGGCGTGCCCGGCACTTCGCCGCGCAAATAGCGCACGGTGAAATCGTAGGCGGCCTGCGCCAGGCCGACATAGGTCGGCGACAGCGTCAGGAACATATGCGGCCAGCGCATCGCCGCCTGAAAATAGACGCCGCGCGGCATCAGCGCCGCATCCTCGGCCACGAACACATCCTTGAACAACAGCGTGCGCGATACCGTGCCGCGCATGCCCAGCGGATCCCAGTCGCCGACCACGGACACGCCGTCGGCCTTGGCTGGTAGCGCAAGGTAGAGCGTGTTGCGGCGGGAGGCTTTCTCGCCCTCCGCGATCTCGGTGCAGAGCACGCCGTAATAATCGGCGTGGCCCGAAAGCGACGCAAAGATCTTCTTGCCGTTGACGAGCCAGCCGCCCTTGACCGGCTTGGCCTCGGTGCCGAACGCGACGCCGCCGGCCGCTGCCGCGCCGCCTTCCGAGAACGGCTGCGAATAGATCGCGCCGTCGTTGACGATGCGCTTGTAATGCATCGTGCGGCGGCGTTCGTGTTCGGCGCGCGTTGCTGCGTCCATGTCGAGATCGTCGGCCAGGGGGCCCGACCACAGCGTCGAGCAGACGTGCATGTTCCAGGTCAGCGCGGTCGCTCCGCAATAGCGGCCTATCTCTGCGGCCGCGAGCGCGTAGGTCTGGTAGTCGGCGCCAAGCCCGCCATGCTTCCTGGGAATGGCGATGCCGAGCAGACCGGCGCGATGCAGATCCCCGTAGTTTTCGACCGGAAATTTTGCTTCGCGGTCGTAGCCGGCCGCGCGACCCGCAAACACGGCCTGACCGAGTTCGCGTGCGGTCGCGATGATCGCGGCCTGTTCGTCGCTCAGGCGGAACGCCGCGGGATCGAAGATCGGCGCATCGAGGCTGATCCCGTCGGCCGCCGTCATGCCCTTGCTGGTTTGTACCGTCATCATGCCGTCACTCGCGTTGCAGTCATGTTTGTTTTCAGGAAGTGATCGAGCGCGGCGTTGAAGGCGGCCGGACGCTCCAGATTGGCGAGGTGGCCGACGCCGTCGAGTTCAACATATTTTGCCGCCGGAATATAGTTCGCCATCTTCGCCATCATCGGCGCCGGCGCATTGTTGTCCCTGGAGCCCGACAATAGCAGTGTCGGCACCGCGATGTCCTTGAGCGCGCCGCGCAGATCGAAATCCCATCAGCGCCAGCATCGTGGCGCGATAGGTCGCCTCCGGCACCGCGGCCATGCAATCGCGAGCAAGCTCCATGCCGCCTGGGTCCGGGTTGTCACCGACCAGTTCCTGCACCAGCGACGGCGCCAGCGAGACCAGCGTCTCGCCACGATCGAGCGGGCCGAGCCGCGCGCCGATGAAGGCTTTCTGCCAGTCGCCATCAGGTTTCCCAAATGCCGGGCTGGTCTGTGCAAGCACCACGGCGTCGGCGATCCGAGGATTGTTCGCCAGCAACTGCTGAACGATCATGCCGCCGATCGAATGCCCGACCAAGACAGGCCTGATCGCGCCGGCCTGTGGCAGGAAATCCTGCAAGGCGTCAGCCAGAGCGGCAATGCTGACGGTGGGCAATGGAGCCGACCCGCCATAGCCCGGCATGTCCCAGGCGATGGTGCGAAAGCGATCCCCAAAAAATTCCAGCTGGCCGCGCCACGCCCGCGCCGCGCCGCCAATTCCGTGCAGGAATACCAGCGGCGGCAAAGCGGGATCGCCGGCGGCCTCATAGCAGAAGCGGCCATCCTTCGTTGTCATGGACGCAAGATCGGCCACGCCGGACCTCCTGTCATGTCGGACCTGCCGATGCTAACAGGACCTCCGGCCATGAAAAGCGATAATTTTATATTTAAAGTCCCCGATAGGGGATCAGTAAATCCCACGCCTTTAGGCGGCTTGGGACAGCGGCATTTTGCAGCGTAGACTGGGAGGATGGAGGGGTACAAGCGCGGTAGCCACACGGTCTGGGACTGCAAGTATCACGTGGTCTGGACGACGAAATATCGTTTTGCGGTTCTCGGCGGTGACGTCGGGGATCGATGTCGGGAATTGCTTCGTGAGACGGCACGTGCTCACGAGATGATCATTCATGCCGGAGCGATAAATCGAGACCACGTGCATATGCTTCTGTCAATTCCTCCGAGTTTGTCTGTGTCACGTGCTGTGCAGTATCTGAAGGGGCGGAGCTCCCATAAATTGCTGAGCGAGTACGGCGTGTTGCGCAAGCGTTATTGGGGCCAGCACTTATGGGGCAGAGGATATTGGGTCGCCAGCAGCGGAAACGTTACCGATGAGGTATGGGCCGAATATATCAAGAACCAGACAGCGCCAGAACCGGACGATGATTTCAAGGTAACTTGATGCGCATCCATCATCAGAGTCCGCCAACGGGCGGACCAATCCGGCTTTAAGCCGTAATCTGAAGCCACCGGCTTTAGCCGGTGGAGTGTTCACAGCAATTGCGGTGCGTCGAGCAGTTGTGCTTGCTACGCTGCCTGAACCCTGTAGTCTGGCGCCGATGCCAGAAAACGCGCATAGGCGTCGGCGTCGGGCGGCGTGAACTTCTCGACCAATGGGCCGCGCCGGCGTATCGTCGCGCCCATGTCGGCCAGCAATTCGTCGAAATGTTTGAAGTGGTACGGCGCGACGCACAGCCCGCCGTAAACGCCCGCGGCCGGTCGCTCGACCCGCTTGAAGTGCAGCATCATGTCGATATTTTTCTGCATCTCGGCGGCGGTCGGCTGGTTCGCCAACTGGCCATCGCTGTAGCGCACCAGCCAGTTTGCGGCCATCTCGGCGCATAGCACGGTGCAGAAGCTTGAATTGAAGCCGACGAAACCCATGTCGGGAAGATCGGGATTTGCGATCACGCGGTACAGCCGATACTGGCCGTCCGGCTCCACGAGCTTGTTGCGATAGGCCTCCGGTAGAAACGGAACGCCAAGCTTGAAGCCGATCGCGAGCAGGGCGACGTCGGCCGCAACTCGTTCGCCGCCGGTCATGACGATTGTCTTGCCGTCGTAGTGATCGAATGTGCCGCGAATGGCTTTGATCCGGCCATCGGCCACCATTGGAAAGAATTCCGGCGTGGCAATCGGCACCGAGCAGTTGATTCCGTCCTCAATTCGCTGCTCGGGAACCATCTCGCATTTCTTCAGCTTCAATTGCATCTTGAGCATGCTTTCCAGCCCGCGCCAGTTCGCCCAGATGAACGGTTTGGCGATGGCATGGGAGATGCGGGACATCGCGCTGAGATTCCAGCCGCGAAACATTTCCTCTTGGGCGCGGATGTAGAGAATCCGCTTGAAATTGACCAGCCCCCCGATGAAGTAGGGGATGCGCCAGACTGGTTCGCGGTAGACCAGCGTCACTTCGCTCGCGCCGGCGTTGACGGAATTGACCGCAATATCGGTTGCGGACTTCGAACCGCCGAGGACGACGACTTTCTTTCCCCTGACAATGGAGGGGTCGGTGTGCTGCGCCGAATGCAGGATGATGCCGCCTGCCGCCTTGAAGGCTTCTTCACCGGGGTGGCTGATGGTTTGGCGTTCATTGAATTGACCGGTGCAGACGGCGACGAAGTCAAATTCCTCGCTGCTAACGCCGCCATCCGGATTCCGGATTTCCAGCGTCCATCCCGGCAGGCCCGAATTCCGGCGCGCCATGCCGACGACCGCGGTATTGAAGCGCATCCGCTGCATCAAGCCGTGGTCCTTGGCATAGTCGGTTAGATAGGCATGAACCTGCGGTCCCTTGGGCCATTCCGGATAGGAGTCCGGCATTGGCTTGTCGGTATAACGATAGAGATCCTTGGGGCTTTGGGTCTGAACTTGAGGATAGGACCGCGCTGGCTCCCAGACCCCGCCGAGGTCGCCGCTGCGCTCGAGGATCGTCACCTGGTGTCCGCGTGCGCCGAATGTCTTGGCCGCGACCAGCCCGGAGACGCCGGCACCGATAACACAAACATTCTTCTGCTCGACCATGAACCCGCCCTCCTGGTGTGACTTCAGCCCTTGGAATCCCTGCGGGGTAACGCAGGCAATGGAATTGAGGCGTGCAGCGCGGGCTGCCGCGTGCACCATCGACGGTTGGACGTTGATCGTCCTTATTGAAGTATTGCGAGAGCCCGCGACGTCAGGCGTTGGCGTCCTCCGGCAGGAAATCCACTTCGTGCTCAGCCGAAAGACGAACGACTTCAGCGACGTCCGTGAGATTGTTCAGATGCTGAAACAGCGCTTCCAGCTTGCGTGCCGGCGAAACCCAGAACAGCGCCTTGACCGGCTTGTCCGATTTGTTGAAGTAGCCATGGGGAATTCCGCGCGGCATGCGCACGAGGTCGCCAGCCTTCGCCTGCGTCCAGATGCCGAGCACCGCCCGGATCATCTCTTCTTACGGCCTGCGCGTGTTCTGACGGCGCGAACAGCTCCCTCGACTTCACGTTCTATGACGCTCGGTTGGACCTTGGCGTTCGACCTCCAAACCTTCCGCACATTCGCCAACAGGCGTTCGCGACGCTGCGAGCGGTCCTCCAGTTGCCAGAGCGGGACCACCGCGGCCATCGGTTTTCCAGCCCGCTCGATAATGAACTGATCTCCCTTGTAGTACACCTCTTCGACGAGTTGTCCGAAGTTCTGGCGGGCTTTGAGCGCGTTTACCTTTTTCAGCATGATCCAAGGATCTCTAATCTGGGTTATTTAGTATAACCATATCAATTGTATCAACTGAGCTCTTTTTTTGCCTTGAGAGCGGGGTTGGAGGCCACGTACGAATGAAAACGATTCCTAGCCAATCGTGAAGGAATTGAGGTGATCTTCACACTGGACCGGCGTGACTTTGGCGTGCTCCGTCTGGCTCACGGAAAAAAGCTACGCCTGATTCCGTGAACGCCCGCGACCCGGCCAACCGGTGCCGACTTCGGCGACCGTGGCGTGCGAGTGTCGAATTCCCAACCGGCGAGTGTTCAGAACAAGCAGCTAGCCTCCCCGCGCATTCAGCCTGGGCATGAGAAGTGGCGGATGGGTTCGGGTTGGAGATCCCGCGTCACGTTCTTGGTCGCCCGTCCTGCGATCGGGCGCTTGTGGCCCGGTCGGCGCATTGAGTGCCGCAGTGCGCAAGGATTTAACCTGAACCTCTCCGCCGTCCACGAGAAGATCCGCAGTCGCGCGTACGGCCAACGATTTAGAAACTGGTTTAGAGTGAAGGCATCAGGATCTATCGGTCCGATGTGTTTCAAGTCGGGCGCAGTTCCCTGCGCCCCACCCATCGTCCGCGATGAGTCCAGCCGGGTATTCCTTGGCGGTGCTCTCCAGCAATCGCCTCCGCTTCGCCGACCGTCTTCAATGGTGGGGCAGTTTTCGCTGGAGGTCAACAGGAAAGAAGAGCCAGCCGTCCGCAGGAGGGCGCTGCTGCCGTCGTCAAAACCGGCGAAACTGCGGTTGTTTTATTCCGGCGCTGACAGTGTGCCATCACGCCGCTACTTCCGCCACTTAGGGAGAGCATCCAGCCGCATTGCAAAGAAAGAGCCGCGAAGCTATACGCGGCCTTTCGCTGCTTCTATTGATAAGTTTCCTACAGATTGATTACACTGCCCGGATATGTAGTGCCGCTCACAGTGCGGGTTGCTCTTCGATACTTACTTTCCAGTTGTGGATTCCTATTTGAAAATCTGCCGGTACATCGCTGAAATCGGAACCGGAAAATCATGTCAGGGAGGATAAACTTAAAGCGCCAGTTAGTCGTTACCACTAGTACTTTTTCAGGTGACGAAGGGTGGAAAAATCAGCCAATCAGTTGTACCGATCTCGAGCGAACGGTCCGTCACCTTCCGCCCGCAATCGCCCTCACTGCCCAACTTGACACGGTGGCGGCCAATGGCGCCGCCCAGACGGCGGACCCCTCACTGAATGGATGGTCGTTGTCCGGCGGTAAGCAGGCAATTGCTTGGAACAGCAACTGGGCGGGTGGCTTGAGCAGCCTCGCAGCGAACTATTACTGGATGTACTCCGACGGCCAGGGATTCAACATTGACTGCACCGCGACCGATGCCAGCGGCTGTTGGCAACATCGAAAGAACATCTTGGCGACGGTCAGCGGGACGTGCGGCAGTTCTTCGCTTCAGCCGCAGTTCGTAATGGGCGCAGGGTCGGCGATGTCCACGGAATATGGCCCCTCTGACGCCGAGATCCTCGTCCAGGAGTGCGGTGGTCTTCCTTCAGACACCGTATTTACCTGGACACAGACCGAAAAGATACTCGGAATTCCACTCAGTTAGCCTGCTGCTGCCCTTCCGCGCCGGCAGCTTCATTCCCGTTTTCGTTTTAAGCGCCTTGCATGGCCTTTTGGCCCAAGCGACGCCTAAATGACGTTGAAAACGAACGAAATACCGTTCGCGCCTGACAGGCCGCTGTGCGCACCGCTACGGCCCATCCGGTAGGCTGACGGTGGACCTCGAATTGGGAAATACCCTGGTTACGTTGGGCAAATGTTGCTTTTCACGAGTTAATCTGGCCTTGCTTTAAAGACACCACCTCGAATAGGATGTGTGCTATGAGCCCAATAGGTGACAATAACCTCGTGAGCCACACTGACAACATTAGAGAACACCTGTCACCCGAGCGTGTGGCGAGTGCCACCGCGATGGTCACGGATGTCGCCTCCCTCGAACGTCTGTGGCAGCAGTTTTGGGCCCGCCGCGACCGCGAGGATCGCAACAACTTGGTGCTCGCCTACAACGAGATCGTTAACACCGTGGCTTCGCGCCTACCGGCCAACGTCCGTGCGAATTGGAGCCTGGATGATTTGAAGAGCTCCGGCGTACTTGGACTTATCGAGGCGATCGATCGCTTCGATGAGGAATCACAGATCTCGATGTTTCCTGCCTATGCACAACAGCGGATTCGAGGTGCGATCTACGACGAGCTTCGCCGTTTGGATTGGCTCCCCCGCACGATCCGTCGCCGCGTGATCACCTATCGTGTCGCCGTTGACGATCTGTCGAGTGAGCTTGGCCGGATGCCAAATCGTTCAGAGGTCATGAACTCCATGGGCGTTGACCCGAGCTCGGAGAACGACCTCATGAAGCAGGTCCAGTCGGCGCAGTTGACCCACTTCCAGCAGGTGAAGGACGAAGACGACTGGTCTGCCGCCTACCGCTCGATCGACCAACTCGTCTCGGATCACGCCGAACAGCCCGAAGCACAGATTCTCGCAGCAGAGCGAATCGCAAGCCTACGTACCGCGATCACGAAACTGCCCGAGCGCCAGCGGACGGTCGTAACGCTCCACTTCCTTGGTGGCCTCACCCAGGATCAGATCGGCGCAATACTCAGCGTCAGCAATTCACGGGTCTCTCAAATCGAGGCATCGGCGATCAAAACGCTTCGTCACCTGCTTCGTGAAGAGGGAAGTTCCCCCGCCGCAGCAATCGGCTAGACACTCCCTTCGCCCCTGCGGGCGCCACATTACCGCGGCTTCGTTCACCGGATCAGAGATTCTCACGCTCGCCAACGGCAGGCAGTCGAATCGCCCATTCAGTCAGCTCGATTTTTCATCGTTATTTGCCCATCGCCCGCCAAATTTTGGTGAGAGCTCACGAGGAGCGTTCGTTCGGATGAGCGCCTCGTTCATCCGGCCATGGTTGGTTAGTCGACGAGACGTGCGACGTTTTTACCCAACATCTTTGAAAGATTGAGGCCATCGATCAGCCGGTCGAAAGGGATGTGGGTCGGATCTGCAACTACCACCGAGGCGGAGATCGAAATCGACTGTTCGTGGTACGGCGGTGGCAGGCGAAGGGCCCGAGCGGCGAGCACGAGTCCGGTTCGGCCCGACTGAGAGCGCTCTCGCGATTCACTACCGGCGGAGAACCAGGAATGCTCGTCGCCGTAACGGATGACGAGGTCACCCGGCCGGCGCTCTTTCAACAGCATGTCGGCAACCGCTATCAATACCTGGTCACCGGCATCCTCACCGTACTGTTTATTAAACTCCGAAAGGTCATCCACGTCGACCAAGGTTGCCGCCACCACAGCAGCAGACTTGTCGTCCCCGAGCGGATAAACCGATCGAAGAACTTTCGGTTGTAGACGTCCGTAAGCAGGTCCCAGTCGGTCGCGTAGGAGCCAGGCGTCGCTTTGCCGAGCTCCAAGGCCGCCCCGAGCACCTCGACTGCGGTCGCCAGACGGTCCTCGCTCGGACTCATCGGTGTCGACTCGACGCGACGAAGGGCGTGCTCGGCACGCGCCAATACCCGTGCCGGGAGAGCAGAGGAGAGCGGGCGGATGATCTGTCGGAAGGCTTCGACGGTCTCCTCGCGGCGGAAGGTCCAGCGTGCGATGAACGATCGAGAGTCTTCGATCGAGTCCCCGCCTTCGATCAGCCCGTGGTCGTCTACCGCGACCATTGCGGCCGACAGCAAGCCGTTCAGAACGATCAACACCCATGAGTCCAAGAGCTCGTCTCGTTTGCTGATGTCGATCCCCTGGATTCCCTTCGGGGAGATTGTCCACACTCCCGGGGAATCCGACCACCACCGTCGATCCCGCAGCGGCGAAGGCAGTGTATCGAGCAGCCTCGAGCTCAAAATAGGCCCGACGCTGAAAGAGTCTGAGCACAAAGCTTAACTGCGCGCCGAGGTCCCCTCAAGAAAGTCCGAAGCAATGGCCGAGAGGCAAACGATCGCTTGATCGCCTCACAGGATTCGCGCCGACACTGCGCTTTGAGAGCCAATGTGACGGCGACTCAGAGAGAGTGCGGGCACTGGCTCCGCGCGCCATCCAGCTCCGGCTTTGGGGGCCCAAAAGGGCCGGACGTCGTTCGCATTGGTGCATGTTACCCCAGGCCTGTCGTATCAACTCTAGAAGGTTGGTGGCACGACAAGCGTTGTTGAGCTGTTGTGCATTGTGTTGTTGAACCATGTGAATAGCTTGGTCGAGGGACATGAAAATCAGCTGCGCGCTCGATGGAACGAGAGAGACTTCATCCAAATAATCAAAGGAGAACTCGACGATTCGGACGATTGGTGCGGACTCAACAAACTTTAATTTCTTCTCTGGAGAAGCAAAGTCCGAATGACTACCAGGCATCGATCAGGCGACAACCAACGACACTGTCAGGAATTTTCGCCGATGTCTCACTTGCATTATCGTGGGGCTGCCCTGGTCGAAAAAAGGCGCACTCCTGAGATCGTTGCATGGAAGCAACTCACCTCTTCAAAGACGACGAGGAATTGCCGGACCTCGCTCCCGCGATTTATCGCTAGCGCCTCGTGATGGGGGAAAGTGCCCAAAGCCAATTACCGCCGGGGAGATCGGGTGTTATTTTCGGGTTCATTCGGTCGTCTGTGGCATGAACCGGCTCAACGATCCAGTAACTCACTGTTCAGAGAAGTACGGCTGGCCTGGTTGGGTGCACTCGGAGGCCTCGGGCGCGTACCTCTACGCCTGGGAAGATCCGCTACTGTATTTCAGCGTCGATATCTTCACCTGCGCAGAGTTCGACAACGTCGAAGGTGGCAGAATTCACAAGCGCATTTTTCGCCGCGGAGGAGGTCGTGGCGAAAGGTTTTTGATAGGTGCTGCCGACAAAGATGAGGCCACTGCAACTTCGGATCCCGAGCAGCTGAGCGCTCATCAGAATCCACGCTCGACAAGGCGGTGGCACGGAGCCCTTCGGTACCTACGTCTTTGTCACCTCCGATCCGGCCGCGGAGATCGCCCGCGGCCTCGAGCGACAGAGTCTTCCTTGACGCTTTCGAGCAATACCGCAGAGCTGTTGTCAGTGAGTACCAGCCGTACGAACCAGCGAGCTTCTTCGTCTGTGTCATCGACCACCGCCGGAAGGTCTGCGCCGCGATGATGCGGGTCATCGTCCCGAATCGCGAACGGGCCCGGCCTAAAGAGCCTCCTCGACGTCCGACCGACCTGGGGCGAATCTGCCGAAGAGCTCCTCGCTGCCTCCGGCGTCGCGCTCAACCCGGCATGCACCTGGGATCTCGCTACCCTCGCGGTCGATCGGGAGTACCGGAGTGGCGCAGCGCTCGGACTGATGCACATCGGGCTCTACCAAGCAGTGGCCCGTCTCGCGAGGCACTTCGGCGTGACCTGGCTCGTCGCGATCTCGGACTATGCCGTCTACCGGCTGATCCGCTTACAGCTCCGCCGAATCTTCGTCGCCTACGGTGACGAGCGCTCCTACCTCGGCTCCGCTCGAAGTGTCCCCGCGTACTGCCCGATAAGAGATGCTGAGCTTGAGGCCGCCGCTGCGGACTCAAGTCTGCACGAACTGATCTACGTCGGCTCGGCGATCAAAGATGCACTCCGTCAGATCGAGCTCGCACCGGCGATCGAGGCGCTCCAGGGGCTCTTCGACAGAAGCGGGAGCCTCGACGAACTGACGCTCCACGCTTCAAACGGGCAGCGGGCCCGCATTATCGTCAGGGGATGGGGACGGATCGTCGCCGTGATCGATGCGAGGGGGAGCATGCCTCGGGTTCGCACTCTTTCTCGCATCTCGCTGCAAGGCAGCCAGCCGATTGCGGGTCGAGAGCAAGTTGAGCACGTCCTCGAGCTGGTCGACTCGGGTCGGCCGGGCGTACATGTAGCCCTGGGCGACTTCACAGCCGATCTTCTGCAGGCGGCGGGCCTGCTCCATGGTCTCGACACCCTCGGCGACCGTGCGGATGCCGAGCGCGTTCGCCATCGCCACGATCGCGGCGACGAGGGACTCCGAAGCGGTGTCGATCTCGTTCAGAGGCTCGACAAAGCTGCGGTCGATCTTCAACACGTCGAAGGGGAGACGCTGCAGGTAGGACAGCGACGAGTATTCGGTGCCGAAGTCGTCGACGGCGAGCGGTGACACCGAGACGACGAAGTGCGATCAGGGTCTCGATCGCGGACTCGGGGTCCTTCATGATCTCGGACTCGGTCAGCTCGAGACAGAGCGCAGAGGCGGGCAGGCCGTGAGCGGCCAGCATCGGCCGGCACGCTGCACCAAGAAGGCCGTCGTTGAGCTGGTTGACCGAAAGGTTCACCGAGACCGTGAGGTGGGCCATATCGGCAACTTCCGACAGATCGCCAGCTCACGGAGTGCCTCATCGAGAACCCAGGTACCGATCTCGTTGATCAGGTCGCTCTCGTCGGCGATGTGGATAAACCGGTCCGGAAGGAGGATGCCAAGCGTCGGGTGTGACCAACGGACGAGTGCTTCCATGCCGAGTACCTGGTGGTCGCTCATCGCGACGATCGGCTGGTAGACGACGAACAGCTCGCCGCGTCGGCACGCGCGTCACGAAGGTCGCGCTCGAGCTCGACTCGCTCGCTGACTCTGACACGCATCGAGTCTTCAAAGACTGCGACGGAGTCCCGGCCACCCTCTTTTGCCTGGTACATAGCGGTATCGGCGTCGCGGATCAGGTGCTCGACCACATTCACCTGAGTCGCCCGGCTCCGCAAAGGCGAGCCCGATGCTCGCCGAGACGACGAACTCGATGTCGCTCACCAAGAAGGGTGATGCAGGCTGCGGCGGAGGCGGTTCGCGAACTCCATGGCCTTCTCGACGGTGATGGACTCGCCCAACACGATGACGAACTCGTCGCCACCGATACGGGTGACGAGGTCACTCGGTCGCACATTCGCCTGCAGACGACGAGCCACCTGGATCAACAGCGCATCGCCGTGCGCGTGGCCAAGCGTGTCGTTGATCAGCTTGAAGCGGTCGAGGTCCAAGAAGAGCACGCCGACGCGTCTCTTGCTCGGCTGAGATGGCGCGATCGCCTGCTCGAGGTACTGCTCCATGAAGCGGCGGTTCGGCAGTCCGGTCAACGCGTCGTGCGCAGCCTGGTACCTCAGCCTCGACTCGGACTTCTCGACGTCATAGAGCGCCCGGACGATCTGCAGGATCGCCATTCCGCTCAAGAGGATGACTACGAAAAACAAACCCATACGTGTGTCGAAGTCTTCATTCTGGGCTCTCAAAAGCAGAAATACCGGAGTTCCAAGGCCTAGTCCAATGAGGCTAATGCGCATTGGTGACAAATGCGCTCGCTGCTCCGAATCTGGATCTGACAACCGCGGCATCGACGGGTCAAGTACAGCTGCGATTGCCGCAACATAAGAGACAATATAGAAAAGGTTACTGAGAACGTTCGTAGAAGAGAGAATGTGTACCTGAGCCAACATGTAAAAAAAGTTCGCTGCAGATAGCCCGGCCATGGCTATAAAAAACTAGCGCTCAGTCTCGGTGGTCTTTCGGCCAGCGGAGAAGGCGATCTGGATAGTGACGACCAACAATAAAACAGATACCGCAGGATACGAGACCAAGACAAACCGAGTCAAAGGCACTTTGTTGTGATGCAGTACGGGCTCCATGACAAATCCCGCCAAAGAAAACACGAGTAGTGCGAGAGCGGCGATAACACCGTCGAAGAGAACTCCAAATTGCTGCTTCACCGAAAGCGAACGAAAGACAACAAACCGAAAAGACCTGCAGCAAGGCTTGCATAGCCTGGAATCCAAAGAAGGTCCGGGATAATGCTGTGGGTTTCAGTCAGGACTCCGATCGTGTAAAGCTGAGCCTGAGCAATATTTCCAGCGATAAATAGTATGAAAGCGATGACGAGCATCACCCAGGGCCAGACCGGCTTTGGGTGATATCAGAACGATGCCCACAATCGTCGCTATAGGCATCGATACTGCGGCGACTGCCAACGCCCAGGGACCTATCGAGGCAAACAGTCCTAAAACCACGCCGACAACCCCGAGCACGGCGAACGTCAGACGACGTCGTCCAAGAGTCCCTCGCGCAGCACTTCCAGCTGAACTCGGCATTGATCCGCCATTAAGCTCCGTTTCCAGCAGTTGAGTACTCATCACGGTGGCTAACGACACATTCGGCCAGAAACTTTAGGAATTGTTTCCCGGAAATTAGAAGAAGTCTACAATTTCCTCCATGTGAGCCCTAGGTTTGACAGAACTACTGGTAGTGGCTCAGTTTGAAATCTCTTCTTCGTCAGACGAAGCGCTCTGCTACAAGCTTCACGCTCTGGCGATGGGTGATACGTCATCTGAGCCTAAGACCCTTTTACCCTCTTGTCCAGATTCAAAAATTATCTGATCTCGACTTCTCGCCACCTTGCGGGGAGTTTCTGCGAATGATCTCTGCCATTTCAGCAAACTGATCAGCCGCGTCTTGGTACCGATCAGCCTGGCGATGGTATGCCTCCCCGAGTCCACTGCGATGCTCTGCCATTTCATCAGCCGGACGTTGAGGTGGGCGAACTGGTACTCGAACCTATTGCAATCGATGTCACTGGCGCTCGGGCGGGCCGTCCTTACGACGATGGAGCTTCAGCGATCGCGACGGGATCGCAAGAGAACCCGCTGCAGCGATCGCCACGACGATCGCTCCGACCTTGAGCGCCGGGATGAGACCAGCAACGAACATATTCGATGACCCATAACCACCATAAGACGCAAATATTGCTCCGAAGATTGAGACGCCAAGCACCGCCGAGTTCTCGCAACGCATTGTTTGTGCCCGAGGCAACACCCTCGTCCTGGAACGTACGGATCCGAGAGCCAGCGACGCGATCGGAACGAAAAAGAGGTCCAATCCGACTCCTGAACAGACCATTACGGGAACGATGTCGAGATACGGAGTCGTTGGCTTCAAAATGGTTGCCATCCACACCAGCCCTATGGCCTGCAAGCTAAGACCGAGGGCCACAACAACTCGTCCGCCAAAGCGTTCAACGAGGAGCCCTGCGAGTGGTGCTACGACAACCGACATCGCGGTCCATGGCAGTGTCCGCATTCCTGCAGAAAATGGCGAGTAGTGCTGCACTGTTTGCAAGAACTCCGCGAGCAAAGATCAAACCAAAACACCCCAAAGCTCATCAATAACGTGATCAGGTTGGTGATCGTGAATTGGCGGTTGCGAAAGAGCGAGCGCCAGCATCGGCTCGTTGCCCCGGTGTTCCCAAACCACAAATAGCACCACGAGAATGAGTCCACCGACCAATGCGCCGCCAACCGGGCCGCTCGTCCATCCAAGTGCGGGTCCTCGGACGATTCCGAAGGTGATCCCGAACAGCCCGGCGCTCATGGAGCACGCCCGCGGCCATCGAGGCGCTGAGCTTTTTGCCATGTGACTCGCGCAGGCGCAGCCATGCAAGTGGAAAAAGGACAAGGCCAATGGGAATGTTGACCAGAAGATGAACTGCCAGGACAGGCCCTCGACGATCGCGCCTCCAACAACCGGTCCGACAGCGATCGCCGCGCCTCCAAGTGCTCCCCAAATGCCGAGCCGCGATGTTTCTCTTTTGTGGAGCAACGGCATCGCTAAGGATCGTCAAAGACAGCGGTATAAGGAGTGCGCCACCAGCACCTGCACTGTCCGAGCAGCGATGAGCTGGCCAATATTTGAGGCGCAGGCTGCGCCGGCCGAGGCTGCGGTGAAGATGAAAATACCAACAAGAAACATGCGACGTCGGCCAAACCGGTCGCCGAGCGCGGCTCCAGTGAGCAACAAGACTGCGAAGGCAAGCGTGAACGAGTTAACGGTCCATTCAAGGCCTGCGAGACTCGTGTGGAGGCGCAATCGGATCACTGGCAGGGCCGTTGTCACGACGAGGTTGTCGAGCGCACCCATGAACTCTGCAATGCCGGTAATCACGATTGCCCAAATCGGCAGCGCTCGACTGTGAACAGCGATGGGAGCACGTACATCAAGCCTCGATGGGCGAAGAACGTTGTTAGATGTCTTCCGCCCGGATTTGTTCGGGCTTGTAAGTGCTCATGTGCATTCCTCTCGACACAGCGGTAGAGGTGCTGTGTCCAAGAACAATCATCTTACGAACATACTAACTAGCGCCCTTTTGTTGGATCGGGCCGGATTTATCTCGGGCAAGATTTGAATGGATACTGACCAGGGCGCAGTCCCACGATGCGCTTGATGCACTCAGCGTCGAGGTCGTGGCCGACGTGGCCGTTGAGGAATCGGAGGAGACCTGATGCCGCCGCCAGCGGCTGCTCGTCAGATGAAACTGCGATTTTGACGGCATCACTTGCGAATTGCAGATGTGCGTTTCCGGTCGCAAATCCATAACGTTCTCGCGGCTGTTGATGAGTCCGGTTGGCCGTCATCACCGACGAGTTCACGGGCCAGCGGCCTTTGCCGGATACCTACATGAGATCGACAAAACGCACCATGATTATCCGATAGATAACCGCACTGATACGATTAGCGAATCCGCGACACATATGGGACAACGGCAAAGAACTCCCAAATCTGGGCTTCCCGACCCACGGTCGACGACACGTCATTGAGGGACGCTGCCCAAGGCCATCGCCACGGTGCAGAACGAATGTTTTTTCCGGATACTCTCGGTCGTTCGAGATGGGCGCTGAACAACTCGATCACCCAAAGCTCTGAAAAATATGGCTGGACAGATCGAGTCGAAGAGGGAGCATCGAGCGCAGAATTTCACCGGGTCATGACGGCAGAGTTTACGAGCGCGTTTTACGCTAGCCGGAAGGTCGTGGCGAAAGACTTTTGATCGGAGCCACGATGCAATGGGGCCGAAGCCGCGCCGTGGGATCGAAGATCTGATTGC
>CAVSOS010000053.1:0-15777 GCA_963729395.1 uncultured Pseudomonadota bacterium
AACGAACCCGCTCTCGCGGGAGGGTGCTGGCGGCGATGTCGGGCGCATGCGTCTAGCGCAGTAAACATTTGACCGAGCACGGGTGACGGGCGGGCGCTCCGTCTTGAGGATCGAGGGGTCAAGCACTCCAACCTCGAGACAGGAGCCCCCAATGAGCGAGAAGCCCATCAGCCCGCTGCGCCAACGCATGCTCGAAGACATGAACATGCGCAGGTTCGTGCCCGATACGCAACGCGAGTATATCCGTGCCGTCAAGAGGCTCACGACCTTCCTCGGCCGGTCCCCCGACAGCGCGACCCCGGAAGAACTGCGCGCGTTCCAGCTGCATCTGACCGAGACCGGTGTGCAGCCACCGAGCATCAACGCGACCGTGACGGCGCTGCGGTTCTTCTTCAAGGTGACGCTCGACCGGCCGGAGACGACGCGCCATCTCGTGTTCGTCTACGAGCCACGCAAGCTGCCGCGCGTGCTCTTGCCCGAAGAGGTGTTGCGCCTTCTGGAAGCCGCACCCGGACCCAAGCACAAGGCGGCGCTCAGCGTTGCCTACGGCGCTGGTCTGCGCGCCATGGAGGTGGTCACGCTGAAGGTCTGCGACGTTGATTCCAAGCGCATGATGATCCGGGTTGAGCAGGGCAAAGGCCGCAAGGATCGCCATGCCATGCTGTCGCCGCAGCTGTTGGAGCTGCTGCGCGACTGGTGGCGCATCGCGCATCCCCGAGTGTGGATGTTCCCCGGCCGCGACCGCATCAACCCGATGACCACGCGCCAGCTCAATCGCGCCTGCCACATGGCCGCCGAACTGGCCGGGCTGCCCACATGGGTGGCGCCGCACACGCTCAGACACAGCTTCGCCACCCACCTCTTGGAACAGAACATCGATATCAGGGTGATCCAGGTCCTGCTCGGACATTCCAAGCTCGACACCACGGCGCGCTACACTCATGTGGCCATCAACATCATCCGTGAGGTCATGAGCCCGCTGGACAGGCTAACGCCACTGGTGCCGAAGAAGGACGAGCCGCCAGCGTAACGGGCCCACATGGCCCGTCCAGCCCTGGAGGTCGCGGATGTCTTCCGCGACCACGGGGCCGCGTGGCGCCATGCCAACCGCGGTCACGTGAGCCTGCTCCAACTCAAGGTGATGAGCGCCATCGAGAGCTGCCGCACGGCGGCCCTCGGCGGACACGTCGCGCGCTGCGAGGACTGTGCCCACACCACGATCGCCTACAACAGCTGCCGCAACCGGCACTGCCCGAAGTGCCAAGGCGCGGCAGCGCGCCAGTGGATGGCGGCGCGCGAGGCCGAACTGCTCCCGATTCCCTACTTCCACGTCGTCTTCACGCTGCCGTCGGCGATTGGCGACATCGCCTACCAGAACAAGGCCGTAATCTACGATCTGCTGTTCAAGGCCTCGTCGGAGACGATGCTCACCATCGCGGCCGACCCCAAGCATCTCGGAGCCCGCATCGGCATCACCTCGGTACTGCACAGCTGGGGCTCGGCAATGACCCATCATCCGCACCTGCACATGATCGTGCCGGGCGGCGGCCTCTCCATGGACGGCGGCCGTTGGATCTCATGCAGGCCAAACTTCCTGCTGCCGGCGCGCGTCCTGTCGAAGCTGTTTCGGCGCTTGATGCTGGAGAAGCTTCTGGCGGCACACGCGGCCGGCAGCCTGCGGTTCCTCGGCTCACACGCCCATCTCGTCGACGCGAAGGCGTTCGCGGCATTCCTCGCCCCGCTCAGCAAGAAGCGCTGGTTCATCTACGCCAAGCGTCCGTTCGCGGGCCCGAAGGCCGTGCTCGCCTATCTGTCGCGCTACACGCACCGCGTCGCCATCTCAAACCGCCGTCTGATCGCAGTCGACCAGCGGAGCGTCACGTTCAAGGTCAAGAATTACAGGATCGAAGGCCCCGGCCGGTACACGACGATGACGCTCGACGTCGGCGAGTTCATCCGCCGGTTCCTCATCCATGTGCTACCTAAAGGCTTCCATCGCATCCGCCACTACGGCTTGTTCGCCAGCGCGAATCGTGTCGAGACGATCGCGCGGGCGCGCCAGCTCTTGGGTCTGGCCGCGCCTGCAGCCGAAGAGGCGGTCGAGATCGATCCGGCAGCGGCGCAGCCACTCGCCCAGCCTTGCCCCTGCTGTGGCGGCCGCATGTTCGTCATCGAGACCTTCGATGCCGGCTGCCAACCACGCTACCGGCCGACGGCAATGAGGATCGATACCTCATGAAAGAAACTGCAACATTCCGCACCGCCAAGGGCTTTCCTCGCTGGTCAGCGACCAGATACGCCGCCGCTCGGCCTAACACATGGCCGGCATTGCATTCCGCGCCGCGTGCATCCCGGAAACGCATCGTCAACGCTCAATCAAAGCCGATCAGCCAAACCGGCCGGCACGATAACGTCTTCCCTGAGCCCTGCCGACTTCCGCACACCCTCATCCGCGCGATCAAATCTCCATAGCCGGCGGCAGCCGTCCGACCCAACGTCACGCGCGTTCCTTCATTGGAGGCTTTCGGACGACGGCCCCGGTGCAAGCCGCATCGTCCCGATCGGCCGTCATCCGAAACCCTTCACATAAGCGCCCCTTTGACCGCGCGCCGGTCACTTCCGGTCTTCCCGTATGAACAGACATCGGCGAGGCCCGTCGGAATGTCTCAAAGTGCCAAAGGACTAAACCGCTCGCGCGGTAGGGCGCTGCGGCGAGCGGCATGGCCGTGCCAGCAATGGATGGACGATGGGAGCGTGTTGCCTGACGATGAAGGGGCCAGAAGCATATCCCCAGAACCGATGATCGTTCAGCACGATGATCGCGCGATCTCGCACCGACAGCGTTGGGAGCGCACCGAACGTAGCGCGACGACATCCGCGTCGCGGACAGTTTCGAATACCCGAACCGATGCGATTGGAGATGCAGTCGTGATATATAAGGTGAGCTCGAAACAATTCCGTTGGACGCTATCACGTGAAAGTATTTGTTCGACCGATGCGGTACAAAGGCTGCCATCAGGCACATAACGCAAAAGTTGTGAAATGTGCCCTTTTTACAACGCCTAACTCTCTGAAATTACAGGAGCAGCGAAAGGCGTTTTCACCCATTCGCAAAGTTCGTGCCATACCGCAAAAGTTGTACTCGCACTCACAGCCGCCAAATCCCCATAGCGTCTGACGCGCCACCTCGCCACACCTCCCGCGGTTTCCTCCATTGGAGGTTTGCGTACGCCGGCCCCGGTGCGCCCGCGCCACCTTCATGGGCCGGCATCCGCAAACCTTCACAAAGGGCGACATCACCTGAACTCGGGGCTGTCGAGGCCATGTGGCAGCGTAATCAAGATTAAACTCTGCCCCTCCATGGGATGCCGTGAGATGTGCCCCTTCCCATGCGTGTCCTCCACTAGCACCGAACTCCCAGCCGAAACACGGCGCACATCTCCGTCGCTCGTCTCAAATTCCACGACGCCGTCAAGCCATACTGCAAGCACTCGCCCCGGCGGTGTATGCCAACCCGCTTCACGAACGCCGGCCGGAACGTGCACGGAGCGGATACGTGACGCAGGATAATGGCCCGAGAGCCGGAACGGGGCTTCGTTAGGAAAGAGTGGCATCGTTGTCGTGGGAATATCGGCATCGCCGAAATGAGACTCCCCATCCGGGGTGGCGTAAATTCGCAGACACCTCATCGCGACCTCCGAAGAACAGAAGCGTGGATCAGCCTAGCCGGTCGGCCGGGCAATGCCAGCTTGCCCCAAGCATTACAAGACGTGTCAGAAGCAGGCAGTCGGCGCGGAGCCGTAGCGGCCCGCTATGCGAAGAACGGATGAGGAGCGCCACGCGCGCCTCGTTGTTCCATATGAGCGATAGCCGTCTCTAATTCGAGTTCGGAGAGACGGAGACCGAAATCTGTTGTCAGCACATCGCGAAACGCGTCCCTGCCGCTGATCGTGCGACGATCCACGTCACCTGATGGATATCGAACATTAAATCGCGAATTGAACAACGTCAGTCGGGTTCTGTTTGGTCCAGGACGCGCCGCGATCAAGTTGTTGAGGTATGGGCTTTGTGGATGACTTGCGGTGAACCAGTTGCAAATCTCGTACTCGGCATCGACACGAGGCAGGAACACCACCCTGTAGATATGCTCCCATCTATTCCCAAGCTTGGACTGCAGCACCAACTCATCCCCCATTTTTACAAACCGCATGATCTCGTGGGGGGTCTCCTGTTCTTCATCCACGAACAGCCTTAGCGCGGTGGTAGGTGCAAGATTTCCAAATCCCACATCCGCGAGGAACGGCCCCTCAGGCAGGTCAACCCACAAAACCATGTGCAGCATGGGTCGAGGTGCGTCGACCGCCAACCCGCGCACCACGCGAGCCTGCAGGCTCGTCACCTTGTATCCGAGTGAAAGCAAGCCGGCGCGAAACAGCATGTTCTGTTCGAAGCAGTAACCACCTCGTCCACCAGCAATCATCTTTGATTGCAGGGAAACGGGATCGAGGGAGGGCGGCTTATCAAGAAGAACGTCGATACTCTCGTAAGCGATAGCCGTCGCGTGCGCGGTCACCACCGCCCTCAGGTTTTCCAGCGTCGGCTTGCGCGAGCCAGCGTATCCTATGCGAGAAAGCCAAGCACCAGTATCGAACTGCTCGTCTGCCATTGGGGCCGCCCCAGCTAGTTGCATCGGAGGATGCCAACGCGATGGGGGGTGTTCAAGCCAAAATGTTCGCTCGGGGTCATTCGTGTCGATTTTGGCATATTCGCGTCGCGTCTGGTTTGTGGGTAATCTCGGACGCGCTTATAAGTCCACGCCCTAGATGGAATAAAGGCCGGGCCACTGTCCCAACCTTTTGTTTTGACCCCTTTTTTCGAGGCGCTTCAGGCCAGCGGCACGCTCTGGGCGTGCTCGAATAGGTTTTTCGGATCGACCTCGGCCTTGATCTTCATCAGTCTCGGAAGGTTGTCGCCCCAATAGGCCTTGGCATAACCGTCGCCGAGATCGAGATCACAATAGTTCACATAGCATCCACCTGAAACAAACGGCCGCATCGACGTATACAAGGCCCGCATCATCGCGATGTTTGCATCGGAGGCGCCCGCGCTGTCCCACTGCATGTAATATTGCATCGAATATCTTGTATTTCCGCGGTGCACGAAGGCTGTCGCGTCGGCAGCAACCTTGTTGATCGCTCCGCCATAGGTGTCGCACAGCACGGCAATCTCTCCCGGTGCTTTCACCAGGCCGTCAAGCAGCGTCAAAATCCCCTGCTCGGTCATGGGTTCGGTGACATAGTCGGACTTTGCCTTCATCAAGACAAAATCCGGGTTCGGCTCGCCGCCGTCGAAGATCATGGCCGCCTGGTGAAATGTCATGGTCTTTGTGCTGAGTACGCTTGCCGCGCCGGCCAGGCTTTGAAGACGCTTCAGTTCGACTTTCAAACTGCTTTCGGACTGCACCGACAGCCCGGCCATATGCACCTGGATCAATCCCGGCTTCGCTTTCGTCAAATGAAGCGTGCCGGTGATCGACGACGGCAGATTTTCGAGCCATTGCTGCCATGCCTGCACGATCCTGACCGCCTGCGCGACCGGCTTGATCCACGTGATCGCAAATTTAGCAACCATGTTGACCGAGCTCGTTCGAAAATTGAAATTGGTGACGACGCCAAAACTTCCATTGCCGCCGCCGCGCAGCGCCCAAAACAGGTCCGGATTTTCCTGTTCGCTCGCGGTCAGGATCTTTCCCGACGCATCGACCACCTCCATCGACACGACACTGTCGCATGCGAGGCCAAAGGGGCGCCCGAGTAACCCAAAGCCGCCGCCGAGCGAGTGGCCCGCAACCCCCACAGGGAAACAACTTCCGGCTGGAATCGCCAGATGGCTTGATGCCAGCCCGTCATAAACCGACCCGAGCGATGAACCGGAGCCGATCGCCACGGACTTCTTGTCGCCCGAAAGCTTGATCCCCTTCATCCCGCGAACATCGATGACAAGATCGGGACTCTGCGAAAACCCCTCATAGGAGTGACCGCCCGAGCGGACGGCAAAGCCAACTCCATTGTTGACGGCCCAAAGGATCGTGCTGCTGACCGCCGCAGCGCTTGCCGCAACGACCCGCACCCGCGGCGTTAGCTGGGTTCGCTTGCTGAAGGAAATGTCAAATTGACGGGAGGTTTTGGTAACCGGAATCAAGACCATATCTTTTTTGGGATCGAGCGCCGCCTTCAGCGCGGCGATCGGCAAGCCGGTGTCGGCTTCGGCCTGACGAACAGAAAGCAGCGAACCTCCGACAATGATTTGCGCCGACAAACCGCCCGAGGCCTTCAAAAAATCACGCCTCTTCATATCGTCTCCCTCCGAACTACCCACATTGAAGCAACGGTTGAAAAAACTGCGGTTGATGAAAGTCCGGCTTTTTGGCCTTGGGGAGAAATGAACTCCAATAGCTGCGAGGAGCTCGTTCCAAAATGGAATAGAAATTCCCCCGGATTTTCCCGGGATCGCCGTCCCAACCCAGAGGTTTCAAGGGAATCTGCAATTTTGCGATCCAACCGTGCGGCGAAATCGTTGCTGCCGACACCAGACCCAAATCGACACCCTCCTGATGCCGGGTGCGACCGACGATCTTCACCTGGAAGGTCTGGTTGAACGGCGACACTTCAAATTCAAAATACGGAAATCCGGCTTCCGAAAACGTCACGAACAATTCCACGACGTCGAACATGTAGGGGTGCTGTTCGGGGCCGAGAACCTTTGCGGCGTTCAGCGGCGCCGTCACCGAATAGCTCACGGTCAACGTATCGTCCGCAAGCGAGGCTTTCACCTGAACGGGTTTTTTGAGAACCGACCTCGCCGGCGCCACCAACGACAGGTCGCAGGCCAGCGCCCCCGGAGAGGCCCATAACATCGCAATAACAAGGAGAAACTTCATGACGCATGAAGCCGGGAGGAAGCGGTGACGGCGCCGCGGAACTTGCTATCGCTTAAGAACGGTCGGCGGGGCCCGCTTCGGAAACGAGCCCCCGCCTAGCCTATCGACAGCCCAACGTCCGCCAGATCGACGCCGGCGGCTGAACGAATAGCGAAACTCCGTTCGCTACTCGCCATTGCTACCATTGCCGTTCTCGGCGTCCTCGCCGATGTGCTCGACGGACACGACATGCTCGTCTTCGGCGGTGTCGAACACGATGACGCCCTGGGTCGAGCGGCCGGCGATCCGGATGCCCTCGACCGGACAGCGGATCAACTGACCCTTGTCGGTCACCAGCATGATCTGGTCGGAATCCTCGACCGGGAATGACGCCACCAGCTTGCCGTTGCGGTCGTTCACCGACATCGCGACGATGCCCTTGCCGCCGCGGCCGGTGGTCCGGTACTCGAACGACGACGAACGCTTGCCGTAGCCGTTTTCGCTGATGGTCAGCACGAACTGCTCGCTGGCGGACATCGCGACATATCGCTGCTCGCCAAGCTCGATGGCGCCGGAGGCGTCCTCATTGTCAGTGCCGGTCTCCTCCTCGGCGCCGCCGCGCCGCACCGCATTGGCGCGGCGCAGATAGGCGGCGCGCTCTTCGGCATCGGCATCCATGTGGCGCAGGATGGTCAGCGATATCAGCTTGTCGTTTTCGGGCAGCGCGATGCCGCGCACGCCCATCGAGGTGCGCCCCGTAAACACCCGCACGTCGGTGACGGGGAAGCGGATGCACTGGCCGCCGGCGGCGGTCAGCAGTACGTCGTCGCGCTCGGTGCAGATTTGCACGTCGACAATCGCCTCGTCGGCGTCAAGCTTCATCGCGATAATGCCGGAACGCCGCACATCGACGAAGTCAGACAGCTTGTTGCGGCGGACGTTGCCGCCGGTGGTCGCAAACATCACGTCGAGATTGCCCCATGAGGATTCGTCCTCCGGCAGCGGCATGATGGTGGTGATGCGCTCGCCCTGCTCCAGCGGCAGGATATTGATCAAGGCCTTGCCGCGGCCGTTCGGCGGCGCCACCGGCAGCCGCCAGACCTTCTCCTTGTAGACCTGGCCGCGCGACGAGAAGAACAGCACCGGCGTATGTGTCGAGGCCACGAACAGGCGGCTGACGAAATCCTCGTCGCGGGTCTGCATGCCCGAGCGGCCCTTGCCGCCGCGGCGCTGCGCCCGGTAGGTCGACAGCGGCACGCGCTTGACGTAGCCGGCATGCGAGACCGTCACCACCATGTCCTCGCGCTGGATCAGGTCCTCGTCTTCGACTTCATCTTCATGCTCGACGATGACCGTCCTTCGTGGCGTCGCGAATTCCGACTTCACGGCAAGGAGCTCGTCCTTGACGATCGTCTGCACGCGGGCGCGCGAACGCAGGATGTCGAGGTAATCGGCGATCTCGACCGCGAGCTTGTCGAGCTCTTCGGAAATTTCTTCACGGCCCAGCGCGGTAAGCCGCGCCAGCCGCAGTTCGAGGATGGCCTTGGCCTGCTCGAGCGACAGCCGCGCGGTGCCGTCTTCGGCAAGGCGATGCCGTGGATCGTCGATCAGCGTGATCATGGCGGCGACGTCCCTGGCCTGCCAATCGCGCGACATCAGGGTTTCGCGCGCGGTATTGGGATCGGGCGAGGTCCGGATCACGCGAATGATCTCGTCGATATTGGCGACCGCAATCGCAAGGCCGACCAGGATATGGGCGCGGTCGCGGGCCTTGTTGAGCAGGAATTTGGTGCGGCGGGTGATCACCTGTTCGCGGAAGGCGATGAACAGCGTGAGCAGATCCTTCAGGTTCATTACCTGCGGCCGGCCGGAATCGAGCGCCAGCATATTGGCAGGAAAATTCGACTGCAGCGGCGTAAATCGATAGAGTTGATTCAACACCACTTCCGGCATCGCATCGCGCTTCAATTCGATCACGACGCGATAGCCGTCGCGGTCGGATTCATCGCGCAGTTCGGCAATGCCCTCGATCTTCTTGTCGCGGTGCAATTCGTTGATCCGCTCGACCATGGTGGCCTTGTTCACCTGGTAGGGAATTTCCGAGATGATGATGGCTTCGCGGTCCTTGCCGTAAGCCTTGATCGCGATCTTGCCGCGCATCACGATCGAGCCGCGGCCGAGATGATAGGCCGAGCGAATGCCCTGGCGGCCGAGGATGATGCCGCCGGTCGGAAAATCCGGTCCCGGAACGATGTTGATGAGTTCGTCGATAGTCAGCGCGGGATTGTCGATCAACGCGACGCAGGCGTCGACGACTTCGCCGAGATTGTGCGGCGGAATGTTGGTCGCCATGCCGACGGCGATGCCGCCGGCGCCGTTGACCAAAAGGTTCGGGAATTTAGCCGGAAGAACCCGAGGCTCGGTCTCGGAACCGTCGTAGTTCGGCTGGAAATCGACCGTGTCCTTGTCGATATCGCCGAGCACCGCGAGCGCCGATTTGGTCAGCCGCGCTTCCGTGTATCGATAGGCCGCCGGCGGATCGCCGTCGACCGAGCCGAAATTGCCCTGCCCGTCGATCAGCGGCACGCGCATGGAGAAATCCTGCGCCATCCGGACCATCGCATCGTAAATCGACTGGTCGCCGTGCGGATGATATTTACCGATCACGTCACCGACGACGCGCGCGGATTTGACGTACTTCTTGTCCGGCGTATGGCCCTGCTCGTACATCGAGTACAGGATGCGGCGGTGCACCGGCTTCAATCCGTCGCGCGCATCGGGCAACGCGCGCGCCACGATCACGCTCATGGCGTAATCGAGGTAGGAGCGTTTCATCTCATCGAGGATGGACACGGGACGAATATCGGAAGGCCCCGGCGGCTCTCCGGGCTTCGTATCTTCAGGGTCAGACAATAGGGAAATCCGGTCAGTTTTGGCTTCGAATCATATAGCGTATCGGGGCCCTTCAAACCACCCCTAAACGATTCCCGCCACCGCTTTTTCCCTTCGTTTTTCCAGAGACTTACGCGGCCGACGGCGGTCTTCGCCGAGGCCCCAAAACCCGCCATTGGAACCGGCCATCGGAACCTCGCCGGAAGGCCTTGCTTCGCTGGCTAAGACAGGTGCCCGGCCGGCGTTCTCAACGGGGCATCATTGACCGAACACCACCGCGTGCATGATCCGTCCCGGCAGCAGCGTGAACAGTCCGGCGATGACCAGCGCACCGGTGAACAGCAGGATCATGATGCATGCGGCGGTGGTCGGCGACGTCGTGACGGTGCGCCTTCCACACGGCCAGTGGCAGCATGGCGAGCGTGAAGATCGACAGCAGATGGATCGGGCTCCAGGGTCCGACCAGCCGGATCTGGTGGATCCAGAACGAACTCACCGCCACGGTCGCCATCAGGGCCACCCAGATCCATCCCAGCGTGCGATGGGGCAATGTGCCCTTGGGGCTTGCGAACTGGACAATGCCGAGCACGAACGCGGTCATGGCCGCGAAGGCATGAATGGGGATTTGGGGAACGGCATTGAGCAACGGCGCCAGCCTCACGGCGAGCTCCTTGAGGTCAATTGGCAGTGGGAAGCTGAAGTTCAGCTGCCCGTGGTCTCTGAATCGCTTGATTTGAAATGCAAATTAATACAGCCACACAACGTATTATGTGACATTTCGAGAGTTAAGCTTCAGTCTTGGCTCTGGCAGCCAAGTCATCTGCGTGAAAATCACGCGCCCGCGCGAATACCTGAGCGGATGACGCGGCACAGGCTCGCCACGTCATCCACTGTTGATTTGCGCCGTCGCTTTCCGGCTCTCCTTGCCGGTGCTCAGAATGGGATATCGTCGTCCATGTCGCTGTTGCGGGCCCCGGCCGCCACCGCGCGGCGCGGCGCGGCGCTGGAGGGACCGCTGGAGCCGAAATCGCCGCCCGCATCATCGGATCCGAAATTGCCGCCGCCGCCACCGCCGCGGCCGTCGAGCATGGTCAGCGTCGAGTTGAAGTTCTGCAGCACCACTTCGGTCGAGTATTTTTCGACGCCGCTCTGGTCGGTCCATTTCCGGGTCTGCAACTGACCTTCGATGTAAACCTTGGCGCCCTTCTTCAGATACTGCTCGGCGATCTTGCACAGGCCTTCGCTGAAGATCACCACCCGATGCCATTCGGTCTTTTCCTTGCGCTCGCCGGTGTTCTTGTCGCGCCAGGTATCGGAGGTAGCGATCCGCAGATTGACGATCGGCCGCCCATCCTGAGTGCGCTTGATTTCCGGATCGGCCCCGAGATTGCCAATCAGAATGACCTTGTTCACGCTTCCCGCCATCGCCGCTCTCCACTCTCGAAATTCACTGAAATTACTGGACTGACTTGCTTCGCGCCCACGCCTTTTGCGCTCGCGCCTGCCGGCGCGCGCCTATGCCGCGGGACCACCTTGAACCGACCCTATACGCTCACCGATCCGGGGAGCCCGGCGATCCCCGGGTTATCCACATATAGCATTCCCATTTGCGATGTTCCAGTTTTGTTCCGCCGAATCCACGCCCCAGCCCTATTTAGGATGGACCCGGCGGCTCGAAGCTGGAGCGGTGGTTGAAAAATCGGTCGCAAAAGTTCCACGGACTCTCCGAAACCGCCTTACAAATCATTAACTTCCGGATCCCTCCGCCGAATGCATTCGACGCGCAAGTGTTGCATTTGAGAGACGGCATTTCCATCTGAACCCGGTATATTGGTGACAGGAATTTGATCGCATGGCGGTCAGGCCTCGATGAGAAGCGCTTGGGGACTTGTCGCTTCGGGACAAAACGAAAAAGGCAGCTGAAGAACAGCTGAGAGAGAAATGCGATGAAGAGGGTTTCGCTGGGTCGGTTGGGTCTCCTTGCGGTGGCGATGAGCGCAATGGGCGTGGGCGCTCCTGCGTTCGCCGGCGACTTTCCCGCCCCGGCCTATTCCAGGGCGCCGATGTACATGGCGCCGGTGTACGACTGGAGCGGCGCCTATATCGGTATTAATGGCGGCTGGGGATCGAGCCACAACTGCTGGGACTTCACCACACCGGGCGGCGCCTTTGTGGCGTCAGAAGGTTGCCATGATGCAAACGGCGGCACCGCCGGTGGACAGCTCGGTTATCGCTGGCAGAGCAATGCGATCGTGTTCGGCGTGGAAGCCCAGGGCAACTGGGCCGATCTCAAGGGATCGAATGCCAGTAACTTCTTTGCGGGCTCCACCAACCAAAGCAGTATCAACGCATTCGGACTGTTCACCGGTCAGATCGGCTATGCTTGGGACAACGTCCTGCTCTACGCAAAGGGCGGCGCGGCGATGACCAACGACAGCTACAAAGTCTTCAACACCGTGGGTGGCGGTCTTGCCGGGTCGTCAGGCGATCAAGCCCGCTGGGGCGGCACGATCGGCGCCGGCCTTGAATATGGTTTCTCACCGAACTGGACAGCGGGCGTCGAGTACGATCACTTGTTCATGGGAACGAAGTCGGCGATATTTACGGATCCGACCGGGGCGTTCTTCGGAACCGACAACATCCGCCAGGATGCCGATCTCGTCTCCGTTCGCGTCAATTACCGCTGGGGTGGCCCGGCGATTTCGAAATACTGATGTCAGCCTGAGCTGAGCATCTCGCAATTCCAGATTTAAGGATTTGAAAAAAAGGCCGGCCTCGCGCCGGCCTTTTCATTTGCGTCTTGTGGTTTGCGTGCTTGCATTGCTGTTGCCGGCTGCTGCCATCGCAACAATCCGTTGATGGTTTGAACGGAACACTGGAAATGCGCGCGCGTTCTTCCTATGTTCCGAACTCAGCCCTTGGCGTCGTTTCTTCCGCTGTGTGTGGAAGAGGCGCGCCCCAACGTGGCGCGATCAACGTGCTGGGAATGCCGACATGGATGAAGTGATCAGGGCCAAGCGCCAGCAGACCGCCGGCTCCGGAACGCGCGCGATCACCATTCGCGGCGCGCGCGAGCACAATCTCAAGAACATCGATCTGGAAATTCCGCGCGACCGCCTGGTGGTGTTTACCGGGCTGTCGGGCTCGGGAAAATCATCGCTCGCCTTCGATACCATCTACGCCGAGGGACAGCGCCGCTACGTCGAATCGCTGTCGGCCTATGCGCGCCAGTTCCTGGAGATGATGCAGAAGCCGGATGTCGACCAGATCGACGGGCTGTCGCCGGCGATTTCCATCGAGCAGAAGACCACCTCGCGGAATCCGCGCTCGACCGTCGGCACCGTGACTGAAATCTACGACTACATGCGGCTGTTGTGGGCGCGGGTCGGCGTGCCCTATTCGCCGGCCACGGGTCTTCCGATCGAGAGCCAGATCGTCTCGCAGATGGTCGATCGTGTGCTGGCGCTGCCGGAGGGCACGCGGCTCTATCTGCTGGCGCCGGTGGTGCGCGGACGCAAGGGCGAGTACCGCAAGGAACTCGCCGAATATCTCAAGAAAGGATTTCAGCGGGTCAAGATCGACGGCACGTTCCACGAGCTGGCGGAAGCACCCACGCTCGACAAGAAATTCCCGCACGACATCGATGTCGTGGTCGACCGCATCGTGGCGCGGCCCGACATCGGCCAGCGGCTCGCGGAAAGTTTCGAGACCGCGCTGAAGCTCGCCGAGGGGCTGGCCGTGATCGAATATGCCGACGCGCCGGCCGTCGCCGACGACAAGAAGTCCGACAAGAAGACCGCAAAAATCCACGACAAGAGCGGGCCGGAACGGATTCTGTTTTCGGAGAAATTCGCCTGTCCGGTTTCCGGCTTCACCATTCCGGAAATCGAGCCCCGGCTGTTTTCCTTCAACAACCCCTACGGCGCCTGCCCGGCCTGCGGCGGCCTCGGCGTCGAGCAGCACATCGACGAGGATCTCGTCATCCCCGACAAGGAAATGAGCCTGCGCAAGGGCGCGATCGCGCCGTGGGCCAAATCATCCTCGCCCTATTACATCCAGACGCTGACGGCGCTCGGCAAGTTCTACAAGTTCACCCTCGACACCAAATGGAAGGACCTGCCGAAGAAGACGCAAGCCGCCATCCTGCACGGCTCCGGCGAGGACGAGATCAAGTTCTCCTACGAGGACGGCGTGCGCTCCTACGATACCAAAAAACCGTTCGAAGGCGTCATCACCAATCTCAACCGCCGCTATCGCGAGACCGACAGCGAATGGGCGCGCGAGGAACTCGGCAAGTATTTCTCCGACGTGCCCTGCGAAGCCTGCCACGGCTATCGCCTCAAGCCGGAAGCGCTGTGCGTCAAGATCGGCGGCAAGCATATCGGCGAGATTTCGGAACTGTCGGTGCGCCGCGCCGGCGAATGGTTCGAGACCGTGCCGAAGGGGCTCAACGCGCAGCAGAACGAGATCGCCGCGCGGGTGCTGAAGGAGATCCGCGAGCGGCTGTCGTTCCTGCTCGATGTCGGCCTGAACTACCTGACCCTGGCGCGCGCATCGGGCACCCTCTCCGGCGGCGAAAGCCAGCGCATTCGGCTGGCCTCGCAAATCGGCTCGGGCCTGACCGGCGTGCTCTATGTGCTGGACGAACCGTCGATCGGCCTGCACCAGCGCGACAATGCACGGCTATTGGAAACCCTGAAGCGGCTGCGCGACCTCGGCAACACCGTGATCGTGGTCGAGCATGACGAGGACGCCATTCGGCTGGCCGATCATGTGGTCGATGTCGGCCCCGGCGCCGGCATGCATGGCGGCCATATCGTCGCCCAGGGCACGCCATCCGACATCATGAACAATCCGAATTCGCTGACCGGCAAATATCTCACCGGCGAATTGTCGGTCGACATTCCCGAACGCAAGCCGCCGAACCATCGCCGCACCATCAAGGTGATCAACGCCCGCGGCAACAATCTGAAAAACGTCTCGGCGGAAATTCCGCTGGGCCTGTTCACCTGCGTCACCGGCGTCTCCGGAGGCGGCAAGTCGACGCTGCTGATCGATACGCTCTACAAGGCGATCGCGCGCAAGCTCAACAACGCCAGCGAGGGTGCAGCACCTCACGACCGCATCGAGGGCCTCGAGCATATCGACAAGATCATCGACATCGACCAGTCGCCGATCGGCCGTACCCCGCGCTCGAATCCGGCGACCTATACCGGTGCGTTCACGCCGATCCGCGAATGGTTCGCCGGCCTGCCGGAAGCCAAGGCGCGCGGCTACGAGCCCGGGCGGTTTTCCTTCAACGTGAAGGGCGGCCGCTGCGAGGCCTGCCAGGGCGACGGCGTCATCAAGATCGAGATGCACTTTCTGCCCGATGTCTACGTCACCTGCGATGTCTGCAAGGGCAAGCGCTACAACCGCGAGACGCTGGAGGTGCTGTTCAAGGGCAAGTCGATCGCCGACGTGCTGGACATGACGGTCGAGGAAGCCGCCGAATTCTTCAAGGCGGTGCCGCGGGTGCGCGAGACCTTCAAAACGCTGCACCGCGTTGGCCTGGACTACATTCACGTCGGCCAGCAGGCCACCACCTTGTCCGGCGGCGAGGCCCAGCGCGTCAAACTCGCCAAGGAATTGAGCAAGCGCGCCACGGGGCGCACGCTCTACATCCTGGACGAGCCGACCACGGGGCTGCATTTTCACGACGTGAAGAAGCTGCTGGAAGTGCTGCATGAGCTGGTGTCGCAGGGCAACACGGTGGTCGTGATCGAGCACAATCTCGAAGTGATCAAGACCGCAGACTGGGTGATCGACCTCGGCCCCGAAGGCGGCGACGGCGGCGGCGAAATCGTCGCCTGGGGTCCGCCGGAGGATATCGTCAAGGCGCCGCGGAGTTATACCGGGAAGTTTCTCGCGCCGGTGCTGACGAAGGCGGCGAAGCCGAGGAAGAGCGGCGCGAGCGAGGCGGCGGA
>CAVSOS010000054.1:0-90518 GCA_963729395.1 uncultured Pseudomonadota bacterium
AGGGTTTCGGATGACGGCCGATCGGGACGATGCGGCTTGCACCGGGGCCGTCGTCCGAAAGCCTCCAATGAAGGAACGCGCGTGACGTTGGGTCGGACGGCTGCCGCCGGCTATGGAGATTTGATCGCGCGGATGAGGGTGTGCGGAAGTCGGCAGGGCTCAGGGAAGACGTTATCGTGCCGGCCGGTTTGGCTGATCGGCTTTGATTGAGCGTTGACGATGCGTTTCCGGGATGCACGCGGCGCGGAATGCAATGCCGGCCATGTGTTAGGCCGAGCGGCGGCGTATCTGGTCGCTGACCAGCGAGGAAAGCCCTTGGCGGTGCGGAATGTTGCAGTTTCTTTCATGAGGTATCGATCCTCATTGCCGTCGGCCGGTAGCGTGGTTGGCAGCCGGCATCGAAGGTCTCGATGACGAACATGCGGCCGCCACAGCAGGGGCAAGGCTGGGCGAGTGGCTGCGCCGCTGCCGGATCGATCTCGACCGCCTCTTCGGCTGCAGGCGCGGCCAGACCCAAGAGCTGGCGCGCCCGCGCGATCGTCTCGACACGATTCGCGCTGGCGAACAAGCCGTAGTGGCGGATGCGATGGAAGCCTTTAGGTAGCACATGGATGAGGAACCGGCGGATGAACTCGCCGACGTCGAGCGTCATCGTCGTGTACCGGCCGGGGCCTTCGATCCTGTAATTCTTGACCTTGAACGTGACGCTCCGCTGGTCGACTGCGATCAGACGGCGGTTTGAGATGGCGACGCGGTGCGTGTAGCGCGACAGATAGGCGAGCACGGCCTTCGGGCCCGCGAACGGACGCTTGGCGTAGATGAACCAGCGCTTCTTGCTGAGCGGGGCGAGGAATGCCGCGAACGCCTTCGCGTCGACGAGATGGGCGTGTGAGCCGAGGAACCGCAGGCTGCCGGCCGCGTGTGCCGCCAGAAGCTTCTCCAGCATCAAGCGCCGAAACAGCTTCGACAGGACGCGCGCCGGCAGCAGGAAGTTTGGCCTGCATGAGATCCAACGGCCGCCGTCCATGGAGAGGCCGCCGCCCGGCACGATCATGTGCAGGTGCGGATGATGGGTCATTGCCGAGCCCCAGCTGTGCAGTACCGACGTGATGCCGATGCGGGCTCCGAGATGCTTGGGGTCGGCCGCGATGGTGAGCATCGTCTCCGAGAGCTGAACAGCAGATCGTAGATACGGCCTTGTTCTGGTAGGCGATGTCGCCAACGCCGACGGCAGCGTGAAGACGACGTGGAAGTAGGGAAGGAGAGTTCGGCCTCGCGCGCCGCCATCCACTGGCGCGCTGCCGCGCCTTGGCACTTCGGGCAGTGCCGGTTGCGGCAGCTGTTGTAGGCGATCGTGGTGTGGGCACAGTCCTCGCAGCGCGCGACGTGTCCGCCGAGGGCCGCCGTGCGGCAGCTCTCGATGGCGCTCATCACCTTGAGTTGGAGCAGGCTCACGTGACCGCGGTTGGCATGGCGCCACGCGGCCCCGTGGTCGCGGAAGACATCCGCGACCTCCAGGGCTGGACGGGCCATGTGGGCCCGTTACGCTGGCGGCTCGTCCTTCTTCGGCACCAGTGGCGTTAGCCTGTCCAGCGGGCTCATGACCTCACGGATGATGTTGATGGCCACATGAGTGTAGCGCGCCGTGGTGTCGAGCTTGGAATGTCCGAGCAGGACCTGGATCACCCTGATATCGATGTTCTGTTCCAAGAGGTGGGTGGCGAAGCTGTGTCTGAGCGTGTGCGGCGCCACCCATGTGGGCAGCCCGGCCAGTTCGGCGGCCATGTGGCAGGCGCGATTGAGCTGGCGCGTGGTCATCGGGTTGATGCGGTCGCGGCCGGGGAACATCCACACTCGGGGATGCGCGATGCGCCACCAGTCGCGCAGCAGCTCCAACAGCTGCGGCGACAGCATGGCATGGCGATCCTTGCGGCCTTTGCCCTGCTCAACCCGGATCATCATGCGCTTGGAATCAACGTCGCAGACCTTCAGCGTGACCACCTCCATGGCGCGCAGACCAGCGCCGTAGGCAACGCTGAGCGCCGCCTTGTGCTTGGGTCCGGGTGCGGCTTCCAGAAGGCGCAACACCTCTTCGGGCGAGAGCACGCGCGGCAGCTTGCGTGGCTCGTAGACGAACACGAGATGGCGCGTCGTCTCCGGCCGGTCGAGCGTCACCTTGAAGAAGAACCGCAGCGCCGTCACGGTCGCGTTGATGCTCGGTGGCTGCACACCGGTCTCGGTCAGATGCAGCTGGAACGCGCGCAGTTCTTCCGGGGTCGCGCTGTCGGGGGACCGGCCGAGGAAGGTCGTGAGCCTCTTGACGGCACGGATATACTCGCGTTGCGTATCGGGCACGAACCTGCGCATGTTCATGTCTTCGAGCATGCGTTGGCGCAGCGGGCTGATGGGCTTCTCGCTCATTGGGGGCTCCTGTCTCGAGGTTGGAGTGCTTGACCCCTCGATCCTCAAGACGGAGCGCCCGCCCGTCACCCGTGCTCGGTCAAATGTTTACTGCGCTAGACGCATGCGCCCGACATCGCCGCCGCACCCTCCCGCGAGAGCGGGTTCGTTCTTTGACCCATCTGCGACATCGGCCAGCCAGTTGGCAACCTCCGACCCAGGCCAATTCGGCGCTTCCAGAACGATGGTTTAGCCCGATAAGATGCCGTTCTGAACTCAGGGGCGGATATGGCGCGGCGTTCGACGGGCGGCAACGCAAGCAAGGAGAAAGCCGGCAAGGCAAGTCGAAGTCGAGCGACGGCCCGCGAAACTACCAAGATGAAGCGCCGCGTTGCTCCAGCGGCCACGCTGCGCAAGCGTCTCACGGTTTCCGATTTGATCAAGGAACTGAACGAAGCACGAGAGCAGCAAACGGCCGCTTCGGAGGTGCTGCAGGTCATCAATGCATCGGCCGGCGATCTCACTCCCGTGTTCGATGCCATGCTGGAGAAGGCGATGCGGCTATGCGAGGCCTCATTCGGCGCCTTGGCCGTTCCCGATGGCGAATTTGCCCGATGGGTCGCTCTTCGCGGCATTACGGGACCATATGCAGAATTGATCACCAGCAAGCCGTACCGGCGGTCAGTCCTGTTCGGCTCTACGCTCCAGAAACCGTCAATCATTCACATCCTCGACCTGAAAGATGGCGAAGGCTATCGCCGGCGGGCTCCGTCCGTTGTCGAGGCTGTCGAACTTGGGGGTGTCCGCACGTGGCTACTGGTGCCGCTGCTCAAGGGTAATACACTCCTCGGGGCCTTCGTATTCTACCGTCAGGAAGTGCGTGCCTTCTCCGACGAACACATCTCGTTGTTGCAAAATTTCGCCGATCAAGCCGTCATTGCAATGGAAAACGCGCGCTTGCTCAACGAGCTTCGGCAACGAACAGATGAACTTGCCCGACTGTTTGAAAGCGAGGAAGCGCGCGCTTGGGAACTTGCAAGGTCGCTAGAAGATTTGCGAGCTACGCAAGACCGGCTGATCCGAGCCGAGAAACTCGCCGCCCTCGGACGGCTAGTGGCCGGCGTGGCGCACGAGATCAACAGCCCTGTCGGAACCAGCCTGACGGTCGCGTCGGCGCTGGAGCGCAAGCGCGCCGCGTTCGCGGCCGATGTCGGGCGCGGCGAGCTGAAGCGATCGAGCCTGAACAAGTTCCTCGAAGTCGTCGAGGACGCTTCCTCGTTGCTGGCATCCAATCTCAGCCGCGCCGCAGACCTGATCCAGTCGTTCAAGCAAGTGGCGGTCGATCAGGGTTATCTGGATCGGCGCAGTTTCTATGCCGGCGATCTGACCGAGCTGGTTCTCGTCGGCCTGCGGCCGGAGTTGCGGGAAAAAAATATCGCGCTCAACGTCGATTGCCAGCCTGATCTTGCGATGAACAGTTATCCAGGACTTTACGGACAAGTACTAACTAACCTTTTCCTCAATGCGGTCATGCACGCGTTTCCGGACGGTAAGGGAGGCGCGATCGACATCAAGGTGCGGGCGTCGGGCAGCGACAAAGTCGAAATCCTGTTTTTCGACAATGGCTGCGGCATGAGCGCTGACGTCGGGCGCCAGGCCTTCAATCCGTTCTTCACGACGCGCCGCGAGAGCGGGAGCACTGGGCTCGGCCTGCATATCGTACACAACATCGTCACCAATCGTCTGGGCGGGCAGATCAATGTCGACAGCGCGCCCGGCAGAGGAACGAAAATCCAGATCATCCTGCCGTTGACGGCGCCGGACCGGCGTACCGCCGAATTGTAGAGCGGTGTCCGCCATTGCTCGACCAAATTACATCGAGCAACGGTAGAAGGTAAGCTCCATTCCTGCCAAATCTGGATCCGTGAAAACGCGATATACGCCGTTGGCGTCGAGGATTTTCAGCCGCAAATTCATGCTGGTCGCCATGATTTCTGAGGAGCATGCGGCGTGAAAATCGATGGTATCACCCGTCTCCTTCCTCGATTTGATGGTGCATCGGGCAGTTTTGCTTTTGACTTCATTTCCATCCGCGACAAAGCCGCCGCCAAACTCTTCGGAAGATTGAGCAAAGCTGATTTTATCGCCTTTTTGACAAAGACAAGGTAAGCGCCTTCGTCAACGCGCCGCCTGCGTCCACCGCATCCCGCCCCACGTCCGTGACGATCGCGAAACGCCCCTCACAGGCCTGCAAGCGCACGGACGCATCGTCCGGCCTGTTCGCCGGCGGCCTTCCATCAAAAGACTTTGTCTCGCGTCAACCCACCGGAGCAGCCAGCAGTTCCCTGAGATGAGCGTCGAGCTGGGAGAGCAGCTGCGGATCCGTGCCGAACAGGCCAAGGTGGCCATCGATGCTTGCCAGCGGCCGGAATTCGCTTCCCGGAATCAGGCGTTGCTCAGCCTCGCAGTCGGTCGGCGGAAAGAACATGTCGTGGCTGATCGGCATCACATAGGTCCTGGCCTTGACCCGACCGAGCGCGGCCGCAAGGTCGCCTTCGGTGTGTCGGCTCACGTCGCCGCGCTGCCACTTCCAGGCCATCGCGAGCAGATCGTTCGGATCCATCGGCGCGAAATAGCCGGTCATGAAGTTATCGACGAAGGCCTGCATCGAGTTCGAAACCAAGCGCCTTGTATCGGTTGGCGCGGAAGAAATCGGTGCTCCAGCCCATCACCGTCCACAGTTTCGCGTGGCGCTTGAGGCCGGCGGCCACATCGGCCGGCGAGGTGTAGCTGCCGTTCCTGAATCCCGGATCGGACGTGATCGCTTCGGAGAGAGTGTCGGCGAAGACAAAATCGTGCTCCGTATTCCTGGCCGTACCGGCGACCACGGCAGCCCGCTTGACGAAGTCGGGGTAGCGCACGGCCCATTCATAAGTCTGTTGCGCGCCCATCGAGCCACCGACGACCAGCGCCAGACTTTTCAGGCCGTACTTCTCGGTCACAAGCCTGTGCTGCGCGCGCACGTCGTCGCCGATACGCACCTTCGGGAAGTTCGGCCCGGCCAGCGCTCCGCTGCTGTTGTGCGGCGAGGTGGAAAGGCCGCTACCGATCTGGTTGACGACGATGATGAAGTACTTCGCCGGATCGAGCGCGCGCCCGTTGCCGATGTAGACCTGCTCCATGATCTTGCTCGTTCCCGAGTACCAGGTCGGAACGAGGATCGCGTTGTCCTTTGCCGCGTTCAGCGTGCCGTGGGTCGCCACCGCAAGCTGACAGTCCGGAATCTGGCCGCCCTCCTCAAGCTCGAGGTTGCCGATTCCAATCATCTCGTAGGGGCCGTGGCCTTCCTGGCCGTAATAGGAATTTGTGCTCATTGGATGTTTCCTTCCGTTGTTGTTATCAGGTCATCGCAAAGCCCTGGTAGCCATTGGCCGCAAGTTCGTCGCACTGTTTGTTGTAGTTGCCGACGCCGCCGATATAAGACAGCAGGCGTCGTGGCTTTCCGTCGACGTTCGAGCCCATGTACCAGGAGTTGGTTTTCACAACGAGAGTCGCGGCCGCGGTTTCGTCGTGGTGCTTGACCCAGTTGTCCTCGAATTCCTTGGTCGGCTCGACGACCTGCTTGCCGTTTTTTCGCGCATAGGCGATGCACTCGGTGATCCAGTCGACCTGCTGCTGCAGGCAGGTCGTCATGTTGCACAGTGCCGCGGACGGAGCGAGCGGTGCACCGGTGGTGAACAGGTTGGGATAGCCGTGCACCTGCAGGCCCATCGCGGTACGGATCTCGTCGTGCCACCTGTCCTTCAGCGAGCGGCCGTCGCGGCCGCGGATGTCGATGCGGGTGAGAGCGCCAGAGCCGGCGTCGAACCCGACGGCGAGGATGATGACGTCGGCCTCATGGACCTTGCCGTCAGAGGTCTGGATGCCTTCGGGCACGATGCGCTCGATCGGCGTCTTGCGGCAGTTCACCGCCTCGACATTGTCGCGCAGATAGGCCTCGAGATACTTGTTCTCCAGGGGCACGCGGTGGGTGCCGAATCCGTAGTCGGACTCCGACGGAATCAACAGATCGCACAGCTTCGGGTCATGCCGCAGCCGCTCGCGCATCTTGCCGCGCACGAAATCGGACACGACCGCGCTCACTGCCGCGTCGAAGAACATTTCCGGGAACGTCGCGAGCCACATCGAGAGCGACCCGTCGTTCCAGTACTTCTCCAGCACCTGCGTGCGTTCGTCGGGCGTCAGTTCCGCCCAGGGACGGTTTTCGAAATCATAGTCGAAGCCCGCGAAGGTGGAGCGCACGCGGGTCTTGAGCTCGTTGAACCGCGCGCCCCAGCGATCCCAGTCCGCTTGCGAGTATTTCGGATTCTTCATGGGCACGATGTATTGCGGCGTGCGCACAAAGACCTTCATCGAACCGACCTCGGGCGCGATGGTCTGGATGACCTGGATGCCGGTGGCTCCGGTGCCCACCACGGCGACGCGCTTGCCCTTGAGATCGACGCCGCCTTTCGGCCAAAGGCCGGTATGGGTGATCGCGCCCTTGAATGTGAACTGGCCCGGGAAGCGCTCCTTCAGTGGCGCCGAGAGCATGCCGCAGCAGGCCAGCAGATACTGGGTATCGATGTGTTCGCCGTCGGAGGTGACCACATCCCAACGGCCGTCTTTCTCGCGGTAAGTGGCCGACTTGATCCGGGTGCTAACTGGATGTCCCTCTTGAGATCGAAACGATCGGCGACGAAGTTCAGCCACTGCTCGGTCTCGGGCTGCGCCGGAAAACGCTCGCTCGGCTTCCAGGCCTTGTACAGTTCCTCGGAGAACCAGTACTGGTAGACTTCGACCTGGGAATCGAAGCGCGCGCCGGGATAGCGATTCCAATACCAGGTTCCACCGACACCGGAACCCGCCTCAAAGGCACGGACCTTCAGCCCCAGTTCCCGCATCCGGTGCAACTGGTACAGTCCCGCGATGCCGGCGCCGATAACGACCGCATCGAGTTTGGTCGTGCTTTTGCCGTTTGATTTGCCGGATTTGATTTCAGCCTGGTCCATTTTCCTCTCCGTTCCGTTGTTCTTTTTTTCAGACTTATTCCGACTTGCGACCGCGGCATCCGGCCCGGCCGGGTGAAGCTGCATCAGAGCGCTCACGTTATGTCGCGCGGAAACTACGTGCCCGGAGCCAGGGCGGGCTTGAACGAAACCGACTTTGCTTTGGACGAAACGCGTGTGCGGCGCAGCGAACGCTGCGGGCGAACTAATACATTTGGCCAAACGCAAAAAGCGCCGTACCCTGCGCTACCGATGCCGCGTCATCGGAAAAAAGAAGAGCCTTCGAATTGGCCACTAACCATCCGGAGGCTGCGCCATGAGCAAGTTCATTACGGTCGAGGAACTTCCGCGATACGCGCCAGGTGAACTGAAGCTGGACAGTTCGGCGGTCGGCCGGCCTGATTTCCGCATGCGGATATTTGGCTATGCGCCGTCCGACATTTGGGTTCCCCCGACCGAAGATTTCCTGATCGTCGTCTACCGGCAGGGCGTCACCGCGATGAACCGCCGTGTGACCGGCGCATGGAAGCAGGAGCATGTCGGCCGCGGCATTACCACGCTGCTGACCCGCGCCGAGCCTTCGCATTGGCGCTGGGCAAACGATATCGAGGTCAGCCACTTCTACATTTCACCGGCTTTCATGATGAAAACCGCGAGCGAGGCTTTCGATCGCGACGTCGGCACCATTGAACTTCACGACCTGCTCGGAATTGACGACCCCGTCCTGGGCTGGATCAACGAACAAATGGTTCACGAGGTCACCGCCGGCGGTCCCGGCGGACGACTCTGCTACGACGCGCTGTCGCTTCAGGCCAGCGTCCACATCGTGCGGAAATACGCCGCGGTGAAGTTCAAGATGCCCTGTGCGCAGGGACATTTCAGGCCCGCTCATGCCCGGCTGATCGAGGACTATATCCAGCAGAACATTTCCCGAAACATCACGCTCGACGAACTGGCGGCGATCTGCAACTGCACGCCGATTTAATTCGCGCGCAAATTCCACGCTCACTATCGGATGCGGCCGCACGCCTATGTCCTGAAACAGAAGATTGAACAGGCGTGCCAGCATCTGCGAAAGGACACGCTCGCTCTCAAGGAGATCGCGCTTCTGAGCGGATTTTCCGATCAGAGCCACCTGAACCGGGTCTTTCGGCGACACGTAAATTGTACGCCCGCGGAATATCGCAAGCAGGTTCGCGCCTGCTGACCATGCGCAGCATCGCCATGGCGGTGCCGCGTCATCACGATCGGTAAATGCATCAGATAAAATCAGCAAGACGCGTCGGCGATGCAGGCGGCTCGCAACGCAGCCCTTCATGGTGAGAAGCGCGCTTGGCCGGTTTGCGGCGGCCCGCGATGGCGATGACCGCGGCGACGACATCGAGGCCCGCCGCCCCGATCAGCGCCGGATGATAGCTGCCTTTTCTACGTCGTCAGGGCACTGCTTCTGATGCCGGTTCACCCGGCAAATTCCAAGCGATGCCATCCCGACCGCGCGCTACCCCGCCAATCCTGCCAACTGTTTCAACTCGACGACGACAGGATCTATTCGCCAAAATTGGATGCGAATGTTCATTTTGGGTATGAATGTCGCTTTATCGCCGAGGTCAGTCGTGTGCCTGAAATAGATGGTGACTGGTCGGGAATTCAGCCAGCGATTTTGTTTGACGTCTATTATCTCTGTAAAGGGAATGCGAATCTCTCGAGCGTAGTTCGAAACATAGAGCTGATGTTCGTCAACACGTACACGTTTCAGACCGGCATTAACCCACAAAATAAAGGCCGATCCCAGCACCCACGCCGCCAGAAATATGAACTTCAAATGTGGAGGCGGCATCGCCTTCCTGCTATCGTGTAAGCCACCGGTCCAAAGCAGGATGGTTCCCAATCCGATGGCTGATATCCAGATCACGGGGAGCACAAATTTAGCCACAAATGTCCAAGCCGACGACAGATTTCTCTCATGCATGACGCTGCTCGGTTTCAGTTCCTGGAAATGACTTCCCTTGGCTTTCTAGTTCAAGAAATCTGCGAGTGTAAAAGGCGATCCTGGCACAAGGGTGCATCCATGAGCCAGGGAATAGAGGTCAGATCGTTTTACGTCTGGCGGGGTTTTCAATTTCGATGCAATAAGGGTGATAATTTGCGCAGGCAGCGTAACTCATGATCTGCGTTAACAATCGTCTGCGTCGACACATCAGGAGATCGGCCCATGAAGCATAGAACGATCGCTATCATCATGGTCGTTGCGGCATTCGGCGGCGATTTTTGTCTCCCTGCTTCCGCCCAGAGCTCGATTGGCGGAGTTAAAAAGCAAACTCCCCTTGGCGCCCCGGTGAAGCAAACTCCTCTTCGGCGGCCCGGCGAAACCAATTTCCCTTGGCGGCCCGGCGAAGCCCAATTCCATTGGCGGGGTAAAGCCAGGTCCGATCGGCGGACCGGTGAAGCAAACCTCGCCCGTCGTCCCGGTCAGCAAGCCTGGGCCGGTCGTCGTCTCTCCGTCCCCAACATTGAAATGCCCTGCACCTTGCGTGGCAAAAGGTCCACCCAAGCACGCGGGATAGCGCACCAAGCGGGCGGACAACAGGCCTGCCCGCTACAACCGGATGCCGCTGGCGAGAATGGCCTCGGCGAGTTCGGCGGCGGCTCCGCTCAAGGTTCTGCCCGCACCGAGCAGAACGAACTCGACGGTGCCGAGATCCGGCAGCCCGTGACCGCTCGGGATCTCGGCAAGGCCGGCCGGGATCAGGTCCGCCGGGAAAATCGTGACGCCTAACCCGGCGAGTGCGGCCGCGCGCAGCCCGCTCAAGCTGCCGCTCATGCACACGATGCGCCAGGGACGACCGGACCGCTCCAGCGCGGCAAGAACGATGTCGCGGGTGATGCTGGGCGGTGAATAGAGGATCAGCGGTACCGGCGCGGATGGATCGAGACGCGGCAGATCGCCGGACACCCAGGCCAGCCGGTCGCGCCAGACCACGCGTCCGCGATCTTCTCCTGGACGGCGTTTGGCGCAGACGAGGTCAAGCTCGCCCCGCCCAAGCTTCTCGTTGAGCTCGCCGCTCAGGCCCACCGTGAGCTCGAATTCGACCAGCGGATGGGTGCGGACGAACTGCCGCAACACGTCCGGCAGCAGCGACGTCACAAAATCTTCCGAGGCGCCGAACCGCAACCGGCCGCGCAGTTCGGAGCCCGCGAAATAACGCTCCGCCCGTTCGTTCGCCGCCAGGATTCCGCGGGCGAATTCGACCATGGCCTGCCCATCGGCCGTCATCGTGACCGAATGGGTATCGCGGACGAAGAGCCGGCGTCCGGCCTCCTCCTCGAGCTTGCGGATGTGCTGGCTGACCGTCGACTGGCGCAGGCCGAGGCGCTCGGCGGTCCGGGTGAAACTCCGGGTCTGGGCGACCGCCAGGAAAGTCTGAAGCAGGACAGGATCCAGCATGGCTTGTATCCAGCGGGTTTTGTCATCATGATTTACGATTACAATAATAGCTGTAAGTTGACTTCACAATGATCAGTTGGCGCTGATATCAAAGGGGCAATCCCAGCCAACGTGGCTTATGAGGCTCAAAATGACTTTGGTCCGCTCCATCTGGTCACAGATCGACAAGTTCCTCGCGGCCATCCTGCTGACGGTCGCCCTTGCCACCGTGATGCCGGCCCGCGGCGATGCGGCGGTAGCCGTCGGCTGGCTGACGGATGCCGCCATCGCGCTGTTGTTTTTCATGCACGGGGCGCAGCTTGCGCCGGAAGTCGCACTTCGGGGAGCGCGGCACTGGCGACTGCACTCGATGGTGTTCCTGAGCACCTTCGCGCTGTTTCCGCTGCTCGGAGTTACCGCGCGCTCGCTGGCCCCGGGTCTCCTCCCCGACCCGCTCTGGGCCGGGCTGATCCTGCTCACCGCGCTGCCCTCGACGGTGCAGTCCTCGATCGCTTTCACGTCGGTGGCGGGCGGCAACGTGCCGGCGGCCCTGTGCAGCGCGTCGGCTTCGAACCTGCTCGGCGTTTTCCTCACCCCCCTGGTCGCCGGTTTCCTGCTCGCCCGGCACGGCCTCGACATTTCCGCGCGCTCGGTTCTGGCCATCGTCGTGCAGCTGCTGCTGCCCTTCGTCGCCGGTCAGCTGCTGCGGCCATGGATCGGGGCTTATGTCACGCGCCATGCGCGCGCGCTCAAGAGCGTGGATTACGGCTCGATCCTGCTGATCGTCTATTCGGCTTTCAGCCACGGCGTCGTCGACGGTATCTGGCATCAGATCGATGCGGCAGAGCTGTTCAAGGTCGCGCTTGTCGATGTCGCGCTGCTTGGGACCGTCATCACCATCCTGACCTTTGCCAGCAGGCAGTTCGGCTTTTCGCGCCCCGATGAAATCACCATCGTGTTCTGCGGCTCAAAGAAAAGTCTCGCCAGCGGCCTGCCGATCGCAACCCTGCTGTTCGCCGGACACGTTGGGCTCGTTGTGATCCCGTTGATGCTGTTCCACCAGATACAGCTCATGATCTGCGCGTCGCTCGCCCGGCGCTACGCGGCGCGCCGGGTCGCGGCGACTGAACCGCTGGCCGTTGCTCCTGCGACGCCGGCCTGAGCGTTCCGGAATCAGGCACTCGGCAGCATCGGCGCTGAAAATGCCGGCGGCGCTGTACCGCCGGCGCCGCTCGTCGTCGGCACCATCAGCGCCCTGCCTACCAGAGACGAATCGTCCGTTGAGCTACGGAGAGAGACAAGGCGTCAAACGCTGCGTGGGCTTGTTCGAGATCCCGGTTTTTGACCTCTGGGCAACCGGGCCGATGGCGAATGATCATCGTCGTCGTCGACCAATTGAGCCTTGCAGCTTTGCAGGCTACCATCAGTCCCTCCAGTTCGGCGCTTTCGATCAACGGCACGATGACCTCAACCGGCGTTCCCGAGAGGAACGATAGCGCTGCCGCAACGTCTGCATATTCATGCTCGACCGCAAAGCGGTTGACGCTGCGGTCGTTGAGGCCGCCCTTGCGACTGAGTTCGGCCATCCTGGACAGGGCGGCCGCATAGTCTGCGGGTGTTGGCTTCGGCGTTTCGGCCTGTTCCGCGATAGTAGCGATCGCCGCCTTGATCTTCCCCTGCAGTGCAGTAGGCATTGTCTGCATCGAACGCATTCGGGTGTCACTGACTTTCGCGACCAGCTCCCTTCGCAACTCCGGTGAGACATCCGATCGACGTACCAGCGATTCCGCCAGTTCTTCATCCTGCTTGGCCTTCGCGACAAGCGCGGCGCAGCCTGCTTCGGAAAACTGCGCTCCCAAATTCCGGACAAGCTTGCCAAGCACGGCTCTCTCTCCGCGTTCCACCAGCCTATCGCCCAATGGCGCATTGACGGTTTGCCGGCTGGAGATTTCCAGCAAAAATTCCTGGCTCCGCGTGTTGGCGATTTCGACGAGATCGTTGTCCGGCAGCCCCCTCGACCGTCTCAGGACCGGCCCAGCCACCAATACGTCGTCGTGGAACGCCAGCCGGCGTATCGCCATCCGCGGGATCGCGCTTGCCCCGCACAGGTCGTTGCCAAGCAAAACCAAAGCCTGGGTGTCCGCCCGCTCTATCAATCGAAGGAAAACATCGTCAAACACGGCGATCTGGCCTTGGTTGAGACGATGAGCATCAGCCAGAAACAGCTTCGTCACCTGCCGCAATATTCGCGCCCAGCGCTCCGGCAATCGGCTATCGAAAGCGCCTTCCAATTCCGCGATCAAAGCAGCCGATTCCGTTGCGGCCATTGTCAGCTTGGTCCTTCAAAGGCTCTGGAGCAATAATCAGGCAGGTTGAATGCAATGTCGCCAATGTTACGCTCCTTAAATACACCCAGCGTCGCTAACGGGCTGTTAACTGCTCGCGAACTGGCCTGGCCGGGTTTATCCGACCGCCCGTCCGGACGCAGACTGCTGTCCTTCGGACGGGCCTCGTCCTCGACCACAACGGCCAGCTCTCGAAATCGGCAGGGGCGCCGGCTTCTGGCTCATGATTCTTGCACCGCCAATGCACCGCGCCCGACGCGAAAATCTGCTTCAACACCAATCCATCCGAACTTTGGAGGCGGTTCACCGATGGCTCGCGCCCTGAGAAGCGGTTGTCTTTGTTACTGATGCGACCCGTCTTGAAATGGCGGTTTCCCATTCAGGGCTGCCAAGCACGACCGTCACAAAATCGGGATGTGCCGCGTTTTTGACGTTCTCTGACCTAAGGTGGTAAGGGCTGGCAACGTTGGCATTTGTCCAACACATCAGGGGCGGTTTTTAAGCGGCGAAGGGCGAACTGCGTGCAGCTATCACAAAAATTCATGTCGCAACCAGGGCTGCGGCGCTATCTGCTCGTCCTCGGCGCCGTTTATGCGCTGGCTGGTCCGGCGGCACATTCTCAGAATCTGGATCAGGGCAAATCGGCGTCGCGGTTGTTTGCGGATAGTTGCGCGACTTGCCACCATAGCGCGCCCGCTCTCGCCAAGGGGCGTTCCCGTGCCGCGCTGTTCCAGTTCCTGCAGGAGCATTACGCGACCGGTTCGGACACGGCCGCGGAGCTCGCTGCCTATCTGGCCTCCGTCGACACCAGACGCAGCGGCCGATCGCGGGCGGCGGCGGGGAAGGCGCGTCCTGCGACACCCCGATCGCCGATCCGCCCGCCCAAACCGGTGCCATCCGTGCCATAGAATTGAGTTTGTCGAGGAATTATCGCTCGCCGCGGCGCTTCAACAACCGCGCATCGCTTATGACTGCGAGGTCGGGCGCTGCGAGGCCATCGTTGCGGCCCTCAGGCTCGGGACGACGACAAGGCGATTGAACTCGCCGTTGTTGTAGGCTTTGAGAAACCGGTCGTATTCCCTGATCGAGACGCAGCCGTTTGAATCGCCCTTCGGGCCGAGCATATAGCTGTGGGTCAGCAGCCCCGAGCGCCCGGATACGTCGCTGCCTTCGGCAGGGGTCATGCGGAGCGCCTGAACGCCATGAAATAGCGCCTCGCGTGGCTTCAAATCATAGGTCGCCGGTGGCGTCGCTCCGATCATGGGCGACGAAACATGTTCCGGATCGTCCTTCAGCGCGCCCATGCCCGAATGCGCCTCGAGGATCACTCCGCTCGGCAGGTAAACCGCGTGCGCCGTGATGTCGTAGACCGCGGTTTGACCGTCATAGCCGAGCGCAGCGAGGTCCGGCGGCCGGTGAAACAACCCGACATCCGGCGCAATCGACGCCAGCCGATCCTGCAGTTTTTCAAACAGCGTGCGATCGTCCGCCCGCCTTTGCGGCGGCAGGCGGACGTCCAGCCCCGCCCCGTTATCGCCCTGAGCCAGGACCAAGGCCAGTCCTGCCGCGGCAGGACGCGATCTCGGCAGCGGAATAACGTTAGTGGGCGACTTGGCCGGCTCGGCTCTCGGCTCATCGAGGCTCGCCGCGACAAAGCCACCGCGCAAATCCGGCGACATCAACTTCTGCGCCAGCAGGTCCTGGGCCGCGCGAACCTTCATTTTCACCGCCGCCAGCGCGGAACGGTCGAGCGGTTGCAAAGCGGGCCTCGTCGGCATCGACGACGCGGGGAGAAAACGATCTTCGAAGGAGGAAAGCCGATCGGTGCTTGGCGGCAGCGCAGCTGATGCCAGCGTCGACAGATCGGAATCGGTAATCCAGGCAGCAGCCCCCAGCGATACGGCAACCGCGGCCAAAGCGAGCATGATGGTCTCGGACCACCCCTTGCGGCGGCGAGACAACGGCCGATCAGCTATCGCTGCGTCGAAAGCCATCAGGTCCCCAATCGAACACCAGACCGAACGCGCGACCAACCCCCCAAGGATTCGTCGGGCAGCCACCAATAGTGCAGCCCGAAGTGAGGCATAATCGAGACAAACAAGGGGGTTCACCCCTGCTTCCGTTCGGAATCCCCGATCCCCTTACGTAAACCCCGAACGCCTTGGCGGTCCGGGGTTCGGTGCGGACGGCATGAAATCAACGCCACCGGCATTTTTCGAGCGTAACTGGTCTGGCCGACGATGTCCATCCGGCGGGTGACGTCGGGCGGCTGACCGGCGGGGCCCACAATCTGACCCAATTTGGACCCAACCGGCCCCAGGCTCCACGGGGTGCTGCCCTGGTCTGCGGCCGGTTTGCCGTGCTGTCGTCGAGTTGCGATAGGGTGTCGCGAACACTGTGGAGCAACCTCACCGCGATGACCACACCGGACGTCGAATTCAACCTCGAACTCAGTCGTCGCACGTTGCTCGCCGCCGCAGCCCTTGGAGGGGCCGCCGTGGCGGCGTCCCTCATCGGAAGCGGAGCCGCGGAGGGTACAGCCATCGCACCCCCGTCGCCCTATCCGGTGACGGCACCACCGGTCACCGGCTTGCATCTGCAGTTCGGCGCGGATGCCTCGTCCGAGATGGTGGTGTCCTGGCACACGCTGCAACCGGTTCGAAATCCCCGCGTCGTGCTCGGCCACCTCGATGGCAGGCTCGAGCAGACGGTCGATGCCAAAGAGCATAGTTACACCGATGCCAAGTCCGGCCAGGTCGTCTACGCCTATCACGCGAAGCTCGGTCGACTGCAGGCCGACTTCGCCTATCTGTATGGCGCCATGCACGACGGCGCCGAAGCCGGAATTCGGCACGTTCCGCACCTCTCCGCGCGGCCGTGCGCCGTTCACCTTCACCAGCTTCGGCGATCAGGGCACGCCGACCCTCGGCAGGAAATACGTGCCGCCCGCAGGGGTGACGATACCAAATCCCCCTTATGTGAATGACAATCTCGGCTCGCCCGCGGCGGCCGATACCACGCTCGGCGTGGAGCGGCTGCAGCCTTTGTTCCATCTGTTCAATGGCGATCTCTGCTACGCCAATCTCGCCGAAGACCGGGTGCGGACCTGGTGGGATTTCTGGGAGAACAACAGCCGCAGCGCCCGTAAACGTCCCTGGATGCCCTCGCCCGGCAACCACGAGAACGAGCTCGGCAACGGACCGATCGGGTATCGAGGCCTATCAGACCTACTTCTCGCTGCCGGAATCGGAGGGCCAGACCGATGTGACACGCGGGCTTTGGTACGCCTTCACCGCCGGCTCGGTGCGCGTCGTCAGCATCGCCAACGACGACGTTGCCTACCAGGACGGCGGCAACTCCTACGTCCGGGGTTATTCGTCGGGCGCTCAGAAGGCCTGGCTGGAAAAGGAACTGGCCGCCGCCCGTAGCGATCATGATGTCGACTGGATCGTGGTGTGCATGCACCAGGTCGCCATCTCGACGGCGGACATGGCCAACGGCGCGGACCTCGGGATCCGCGAGGAATGGGTGCCGCTGTTCGACAAATACGGCGTCGACCTCGTGGTGTGCGGGCATGAGCATCACTACGAGCGCTCGCACCCGATCCGCGGCCGGGAATCGAACGCCACACTGACGCCGGTCCCCGCAGCGACCGCCACCGATGTGATCGACACCAGCCAGAGGAACGGTGCACATGGTGATCGGCGGCGGCGGAACGTCCGCCCCGACGAACCAGCTATTCTTCAACCCGCCGCAGTGCCGGGTGATCACCGCCGTCGGCGAACCCGACCCGGCGACAGGCAAGCGTCCATCCGTCTATGTGAGGGAGCAGGCACCGTGGTCGGCGGTGCGAAACGCTGCGCATTCCTACGGCTTCGCGGCATTCACGGTCGATCCGGGATCGGAGCGCGGCGGCATCACCACGATCAAGGTCACCTATTACGACGTGACCGGACCGGACGGTCAGTTGGCCCCGTTCGAAAGCTTCATGCTGCGCCGGCCGCGCCGCGACTGAACCGCTTACGTTCACGACTGAGCTATCGAACGCGAACGTCGGTTTATGCGGTGCTTGAGTTCGTATTTAGCATTTGTCGAACGTAACGTCTCGGGCTGACGATGTCCGATCTCGCGGGCACACCCGACATCGGGCGGCTCACCTTGACGACCCAGAACCGACTCTGGATTTTGGAAGCCATAATACCAAAAAGCGTCATTCGCGGCAAAGCCCAGATCATTGACGGAACAGGATCGTTGGAAGCTGTACGGGAGAGGACGCCTCAGCCGAGCCCCATCCGCTGACGGTCATAACCGCCCACACACCCCAGTCGGTTCATCCCTGAAGCAGACCAGCGGTTTAGCACCGGTGTGCTGCCAGGACGCTCGATAGGAAGCTGGCACGAGCCAGATCACACACAATCGGTTTAGAGAGCAAGGTGCCAAACCATTTACTCGTCAACGAACCATCGTTGTCGACCCAGGGAATCGGTGGCAGTTGCGGCAGATAAGGTGGTGCCCACGGCAACACTTTCGAAAGCGTCACTCTGCCTGGAAACTGTGCGAGGAAAGCCTTGTTCATTCCGCCGTCCCATCCGCTGTAGACCGGGGCGGCTGGCACGTTGTCTTTAAGCAATTGCGCGTATTCGAGCTCGTCGGTGCGTTGTTTCTCCAGCGCCTGCCGCGCGATTTTCGGATTCACGACAAAGGCGGGGCATTTACCAGTGGGATTGAACACAAGAGGATTCGGCGAATTTGGGGGAGGTTGCGCATCGAATACGTAGAGGCGATTGCACACATCCACCTTGGGTTCGAGATGCGTCGTCTCGAAGTGATCGTTGCCGATCTTGAGCATTTTCCAGAAGGCCAATTCCGGATTATTTCGATGCCGCGCCAGATTCGCCGGCGTCAAGCGGAACGGATAGGCCTGGACCTGGAATGACGGCCGGCCGCCGAGGAATGAGTCGCGCGCCAGCGAATAGATCTCGCTTATCTGTTCGTCGGTCATGGCATAGCAACCGCTCGACGAGCAGTCGCCGTGGATCATGAGCAAGCTGCCGTCGCGGTTGTTCGCTTTGTCGAAGCGGTTGGGGTAGCCGACGTTGATCGCAAGATAGAAGTTGGAGTTGGGATTCATCAACTCGGGGGTAATTGTATAGAACCCCTCTGGAGCCTGACGGTCGCCCTCCTGCAATTTCGGCCCAAGATCGCCCGACCACCGACAGATCGGATAGATCTTGAGGATCTGGAAATGGCCGGTGGTGTCCTGTTTCCAGACTTCGAGCTCCGCCTCTTCCTTGAAAAGGCGCACAACGATAGGTGAATATTTTGGCATCTTCTTTTGTCGGAGCAGCGAGAGTAGCTCGGGCGGTAGCTCCCTTGTTGCCTTGGTCGGCAACCGATTGCTGTTTTCGCCAAGGCACGTGACCGGCGTCAACCCCGCGGCAAAAGCCGCCGCCAGTACAAGCGCACGGAGTACCGTGGCGCGGATCATTGCTGTACCTCCGACGTGGTGAAGGCGGTCATAAATGACGCCGCCAGACCGCGCCGACTTTATCCGCCTTTTCGAATACCGTTACCTCGAGCCCGGCGGCGCGCATGGCCATAGCGGAGGCCAGCCCCGCCGGGCCAGCCCCCACAATGATCGCTTCGGGATTCGGCAATATACCCTCACCGGCGGATGTTCTTACTTGCCCCACACCTCGTTGGCGACATCGACCGTGAGCTTCAGCTTGGCCCACTGCTCGTCCTCGGTGAGGATATTGCCCTCTTCGGTGGAGGCGAAGCCGCATTGCGGCGAGAGCGCGAGCTGATCGAGCGGCACGAATTTGGCCGCCTCTTCCAGCCGCCGCTTGATGTCGTCTTTTTTCTCCAGTTCGCCGCTCTTGGAGGTGATGACGCCGACCACCACGATCTTGTTGCCCTTCGGCAGATACCGCAGCGGCTCGAAGCCGCCGGCGCGCTCGGAATCATATTCGAGGAAATAGCCGTCGTAATTGGTGCCGGCCAGCATGGTCTCGGCCACCGGCTCGTAGCCGCCCGACGAAATCCAGGTCGAGCGGAAATTGCCGCGGCAGACATGCGTCGTGATCGTCATGTCGGCCGGCCGCTCGGCGATCGCGTAGTTGATCACGCGGGCATAGATTTCCTGCAGGCCGTCGGGATTGTCGCCGCGCTCGCGCGCCTTCTTCAATTCATCCTGCGAGCAGAGATAGGCCCAGACCGTATCGTCAAATTGCAGGTAACGGCAGCCGGCGTCGTAGAACGCCTTGACCGCCTTGCGATAGGTCTTGCCGAGATCCTCATAGAACGCATCGAGATCGGGATAGACCTGGTTCGAGATCGACTTGCGGCCGCCGCGGAAATGCAGCACCGCCGGCGACGGGATCGTCATCTTGGCGGTCACATGGGCGGTGTCGGCATGCTTTTTCAGGAAGCGAAAGTGATCCAGCATCGGATGATCGGCCGGGAAATCGAGCTTGCCGATCACGCGGATGGCGTCGTGCCGGGTCTGGACGCCGGCAAACTGGATACCGGTGTCGGGGTGAAACAGTTCGCAGCCGGTCAGACTTTTAAGAAAATCGAAATGCCACCACGAGCGACGGAACTCGCCGTCGGTGGCGAGCTTCAGCCCGGTCGAGGCCTGCTTGTGCACGACCTTTTCGATCTCCATGTCCTCGACCTTGCGCAGATCGTCGGCCGAGATTTCGCCCTTCTCCAGCCTGGCGCGCGCTTCCTTGATGCGCGGCGGCCGCAACAGGCTGCCGACCTCGTCGGCACGGAACGGGGCTTTGGTTCTTTGCATGGTTTTTCTCCCAACCAGTTTAATGTGCCGCAGCGCCGGAAACGCCGAGATAGCGTTCGAGCATCGCGGGATCTGATTTCAGGGCGGCGCTGGCCGCGTCATGGACGATCGCCCCGCGCTCCAATATCACAACACGATCGGCCAGCCCCAGAATCTTTTGCGCATTCTGCTCGACAATGATCGAGCAGGTTCCGCCGGCGCGGGTGATGGTGCCGAGCGCGGCCAAGAGCTCCTCGACAATGATCGGGGCCAGCCCCTCGGTCGGCTCGTCCAGCAGCAGCACCTTCGGGTTGAGCGTCAGGGCGCGGCCGATCGCCAGCATCTGCTGCTCGCCGCCGGAGAGCTGGTTGCCGAAATTGTTGCGGCGTTCCTTGAGCCGCGGAAACATCTCGTACACTTTTGCCACCGTCCACGGTCCAGGCTGTGCCACCGCGGTCATGTTTTCCTCCACCGTCAGCGAGCGAAAGATGTTACGCTCCTGCGGCACCCAACCGATGCCCGCCCGCGCCCGCTGGTCGGGACGCATGTTGGTAACGTCCAGCCCGCCGACCGCGATGGTGCCGCCAAAACGACGGGTGTTTCCGACAATCGAATTGATCAGCGTGGTCTTGCCGGCGCCGTTGCGACCGAGCAGCGCCAGCACCTGGCTCTCGGCCAGACCAAGCGACAGTTTCGGCAGCACCACCGCTTCACCGTAACCGGCGCGCAGGCCCTCGATCCTCAAAAGATCAGGCATTGGCGCCCTCGCCGAGATAGACCGCCTTGACCTGCGGATCGCGCGCCACCTCGCCGGGCGGTCCCTCGACCAGCAGCGCGCCACCGACCAGCACCGAAATGCGGTCGGCAAAGCTAAATACCAGATCCATATCGTGCTCGATCAAGAGCACGGTGACGTCGCGCGGCAAGGCCGCAACCGCGGTGAGGATATCGTGGCGCTCGCCTTCCGGAACGCCGGCGGCCGGTTCATCGAGCAGCAACACCCGCGGCTTGCTCGCAATCGCAACGGCGATCTCGAGCAGGCGCTGCTTGCCATAGGGCAACGTCGCCGTCAGCTCGTTCATCACATCGAGCAAATGGAAGCGTTGGAGATTCTCGGCGATCTCAATATTGACATCGTCGCGCGTGCCCATCCGGCGCCACCAGTCGCCGCCGCGGCCGAGCCGTTCCGACACCACCAGCCCGATGGTCTCGAGCGGCGTCAAATCGGCATAGAGCTGATTGATCTGGAAGGTGCGCGACAGGCCGCGCCGCACCCTGGTATGAACCGGCAAATCGGTGATGTCATTGCCTTCGAGCAGGATGCGTCCGGCATTGGGCTTGAGCACGCCGGTCAGGAGATTAATGACGGTGGTCTTGCCGGCACCGTTCGGGCCGATCACGGCGTGGCGCGCACCGGCTTCGATCTTCAGCGAAAGGTCGCGGGTGACTCTAAGCCCGCCGAACTGCTTTTCGAGCCCGTGGGTTTCCAGAGCGAATGTCATGGCGCGTCGCTCCCGCCGACGGCGGCGACGGTCTTGCCGCCGCCAAACAGCCGAATGACCAGGTTCGGCGCCCACAGCGCCCCGCGGTGTAGGCGCTCGCGTCCGATCAGCACGATCACCACCAGCACGAGGCCGATCCAGAACTGCCAATATTGCGGCGTGAGATTGGAAAAGAATTCCTGCAGCATCCTGAACACGACGGCGCCGATCAACCCGCCATAGAGATAGCCGGCGCCGCCGATCACCAGCACCAGCATCAGGTCGGCCGAGCGCTCGAACGAGAACACGTCGAGCGACGCCAGCGCCGTGGTCTGGGTGAACAGCGCGCCGGCGATACCGGCGTAAAACGCCGCCAGCGTGTAGACCGCGATCAGGCGCCGGTTGACGGGAATGCCGATCGCGGCCGCGCGCAGCGGGTTGTTGCGGATCGCCCGCAGCGACAGGCCGAACGGCGAGTGCACGATGCGCCTCGCCAGCAGGAACAGCAAAAACAGCACAACAAGGCTGTAGAAGAAGCCGACCTTGCCGAACATGTCGAACGCGAACAGGCCCAGGATCGGCTGCATCGCGATGCCCTGCAGCCCGTCGGTGCCGCCGGTGATATCCGAAAAACGTTCCGCCAGCGCTTCCAGCAGCAGAGCGATCCCGAGCGTCACCATCAGGCGGGTGAGATCGACGCCTCGAATGACCAGGAAGCTCGTCAGAAATCCGACCACAGCGGCGGCAAGCCCGGCCACCACCAGCGCCACCACCGGCTCGTTGACGATGCCGTGCAAGGCGAGCAATCCGGCGCCATAGGCGCCGATGCCGAAGAACGCGGCATGGCCGAGCGATACGATACCGGCATAGCCCAGGATCAGGTCGAGCGACAGCGCGAACAGAGCGAGCCGCAGGATTTCGGTCATGATGAGATAGCGGGAGGGAAACAAAAACGCGCAGGCGAGCACGAGAATCCAGAACGCGATCTCGCTCCAGCGCCAGCGCGCGTGCTGCTGGGCATAATATCCGACGTCGGCTGGCGCGGTCATGTCGGCGTCAACGCGAGGCGACGCGGCCGAACAGGCCGTTCGGACGCCAGATCAGAATGACGATCATGATGGTGTAGATCACGAACGGTCCGAGCTTCGGCACGTAGTATTTGCCGGCGACGTCGCCGATGCCGAGCAGCAATGAGGCGAGGAACGGCCCGGTGATGCTGGAGGAGCCGCCGACCGTCACCACGATCAAGAAGTAGATCATGAATTTTAGCGGAAAATACGGATCGAGCCCGAGGATCTCCGCGCTCAGCGCGCCGCCCAATCCGGCAAGACCGCATCCGAACGCAAAGGTGAACGCAAACACCTGCGGCACGTTGATGCCGAGCCCGCTGGCGGCGCGCGGATCGTCTACCGCCGCCCGCAGCCGGCTGCCGAACCGGGTCCGCGCCAGCACCAGTTGAAGCCCTGCCGTCAGCAATCCGCAGATCACGATGATCATCAGCCGGTAGCGGCCGATGCCGACGCCGAAGAAATCGATCTGTCCCTCGAGTGCGGCCGGAAGCTTGATGAAAATCCGCGACGACCCCATGATGTAATCGACCGCCGCCACCGACATGAAGACGAGGCCGACGCTGAACAGCACCTGATCGAGGTGGCTGCGATTATAAAGATGGCGATAGAGCGAGCGCTCCAGCACCACGCCGACCAGGGCGCTGGCGACAAATGCCAGCGGCAGTGCTGCGAAGAACGGCCAGCCGGACTGGTTGACCAGCACCGCGCAGACATATCCCCCCGTCATGGCAAACGCGCCATGGGCGAGGTTGACGAAATTCATCAGCCCGAGCGTGACGGCCAGACCGCAGGCCAGCACGAACAGCAACATGCCGTAAGCGACGCCGTCGAACAGGATGGTAAACAGCGTGGTCATGTTGGATTGGTTTAGCCGAGGTTACAGGGTTTTGAATAGTTACGCGCAGTACCTACGACGCCATGCCGGGCTTGTCCCGGTCATCCACGTCTTCCTTCACATCGAGGTTAAAGAAAGACGTGGATGCCCGGGACGAGCCCGGACATGACGAGTTGAAACGAACAAGCCGAAATCGGACGAAGGTTTAGCCGCATCTATTTCTTCGTCTTGCCGGGGTCCTTGACGGCCTCGAAGGTCTCGAATTCGACGTTGTAGAGCTCGCCGTCGACCTTTTCGACCTTGCGGATATAGATATTCTGCACGATGTCGCGGGTTTCCGGATCGATCGAGATCGGGCCGCGCGGGCTTTCCCACTTCATCCCCTTCATCGCCCCGATCAGCGCATCGCCGTCGGTCTTGCCGCCGGTCTTTTTCAACGCCGCATAGATCAGGTGAATGCCGTCATAGCCGCTGACCGCCATGAAGCCCGGGCGGCTGCCATAGGCCTTCTTGTAGGCGGCGACGAATTCCTTGTTCATCGCCGAGGGATGGGCCGCCGAGTACAAATGCGCGGTGACGGCGCCGATCGCAGCGTCCCCCATCGCGTTGAGCAGATCGTCGTCCATGACGTCGCCGGGTCCGATCACCTTGATGCCTGATTTGTCGAGCCCGCGCTCGGCATATTGCTTCATGAAGTTGCCGCCCTGCCCCGCCGGAACGAACACGAACATGGCGTCGGGCTTGGCATCCTTCATCCGCTGCAGGAACGGCGCGAAATCCGGATTGGCCAGCGGTACCTTGACCTCCTCGACGATCTCGCCGCCGCCGGCAGTAAAATGCTCCTTGAAGAATTTCAGAGCGTCGTTGCCGGGGGCGTAGTCCGACGTCAATGTCGCGACCTTCTTGATGCCGTTCTTGACGGCCCAGTCGCCGATGATGGTGGAGGACTGCGCCAGCGTGAAGCTGGTGCGCACGATGTAGGGCGAACGCTCGGTAATGATCGAGGTGCCGGCCGCCATCACGACTTCCGGTATCTTCGCCTGGGTCGCCAGCGGTGCCGCTGCCAGCGCCGCCGGGGTGATGCCGAATCCAGCAATGAAACTGACCTTGTCGTTGATGATCAGTTCCTGGGCGAGACGCTTGGTGTTGTCGGGAAGTGCGGCATCATCCTTCAGGATGATCTCGATCTTCTTGCCGGCGACGGTGTCGCCGTTCTGCTGCATGTACAGCTTGACGGCGTTATCGATCTGCTTGCCCGTTGATGCCTGGCCGCCGGTCATCGGCAGGATCAGGCCGATCTTCACGGTCTCCTGCGCCTGCGCGGGCGCCGTAAACAGCGCCATGGCGCCAAGCATGCCAAACGCGGCGGCGCGACCAAGTGAAATCAGTGTTGGCACGTTATTCCTCCTCTTATCCTGCTGTGGGACCACTTGAAGTGGCTCTGGTCTTTTTGATAATGCTGCCGATCAATGGACCCTTATCGGGGCCAATTCGACTGCAGGCAATGATTGTGTCAGCCGTTCTGTCCGTATCATGACGGCTACATGTCGATCAACTGGCGCCGCCACCGGACGGGTGACTTGTCGCAGACGTGATCAAACTGTCGCGCTGTGGCGCATCGCCAAAAATAGGCAACTTCGCCTTCGGGCCTCTACACCATCCACCGTTACGAACCTTGGGAACCGCCACACCTGTGATGGTGCAGGAAACAAGCCACCGGAGTGGATGGATAATTCAAGCTTTTTTTTGCACGATTCAAACATCGGGAAACCAGGCGGGTGGCTATGACGCAAGGTCGGCCGCGATCGCCTCAAGTTGCTGACGGATCCAGCGGTGCGCGGGATCCTTCTGGTAGCGTTGGTGCCAAACCATGAACATCGGCAGGACGACGATGGTTTGCGCCTGGCTGGTCAGGGGGATGCGGGCCCGCGCGAAATCCCGCATCAGGCCTTCCGCCAGCAGGCTAGGCATGCTGGCCAGCATGTCCGAGCCGCGCAGGAAGACGGAAACGCCGCTGAAGCTCGGCACGGTGATGGCGATATCGCGGTGGAATCCGGAAGCCGCTAGCCGGCGATCAAAGTCGAGTCGCTCGATTGTCGGTATAGACGACGGTGATATGCCGAGCTGCGAGATAGGCAGCGCGAGTGGTTGGCGCCGATCGCGATTTTGCATCGTAGTAGCAGACATAGCGATCCTGCAGCAGCCGCTTTTGCATGATGTCCACTCCCGAGGGAGGCAACGGCGTGATCAGGAGGTCGCAGCGGTTCTCGCGCAGCATCGCAGGCGAGGGCGATTGCGACGGTATGACGCGGAAGTTGAGGCTGCGCACCTGGCCTGACACCTTTCGAAAGAAGCCGGGCAGCAGCAGGTCGCGCTGGAAATCGTTCGCGGCGATGGTCAGCGACAACTGCGCGATGGCGGGTTCGAAGGTCGTGCCGTCGGCGAAACTGCGCATCCCGTCGATCAGCGCGCGCGCCTTTTCGGCCAAGGCGTGAGCTTGGGCGGTCGCGACGATTCCGCGCCCCGATTTCGCGAACAGCGGATCGCCGACAATTCGCCGGAGCTTTTGCAGCCCGTGGCTGACGGCCGATTGGGTCAGGCCGAGCCGCGTCGCGGCACCGGTTACCGAGCCCTCCTCAAGCACCGTGAGAAAGAGGGTCAGCGCGTGGCCGTTGAGCGCCAAATGATCGTTTTCCTTCATGCAATTCATTATAAATCATCCATTTATTTTGAGAATAGCCGGCGTCATCCTTGTTTGCAGCAACCCGCGTCTGACGCGGCAAATCAATAAGGGAGACAACGCCGATGGGCGCTCAGGCCGCCAGGATGGACACGTCGCACCAAGCCGTCCGTATCAACCGACCGGAGCCGTTGTTGCCGCCAATGGGCGATGGCGGCTTTTTTCAGCGCGACCGCTCGGTCCACCCGCCCGCTCATGCGCCTGGCTATAAATCCTCGGTGCTTCGCTCGCCGCGCAACGCGCTTTTGTCGCTGGAGAACTCGATCTCCGAAATCACCGGGCCGGTGTTCGGGCATAACGACATCGGTCCGCTCGACAACGACCTGATCCGCAACTACGCCAAGGACGGCGACCCGATCGGCGAGCGTATCGTGGTGCATGGCCGCGTGCTCGACGAGACCGGACGCGGCGTGCCGACTTCGCTGGTCGAATTCTGGCAAGCCAACGCCGGCGGGCGCTACCGGCACAAGAAGGACACCTATCTCGCGCCGATCGATCCGAATTTCGGCGGCTGTGGCCGGGCGCTGACGGATATTGACGGCTACTATTTCTTCCGCACCGTGAAGCCCGGACCCTATCCCTGGCGCAATTACCTCAACAGCTGGCGGCCGGCGCACATCCATTTCTCGGTGTTCGGTTCAGGCTTTGCGCAGCGGCTGATCACGCAGATGTATTTCGAAGGCGATCCGCTGATTCCGGTCTGCCCGATCCTGACCACAGTGCCGGATCCCGAGGCGCTCAGCCGCCTCGTCGCGCCGCTGGATCTCAATGCGTCTGCGCCGTTCGATTTGCTCACCTACCGGTTCGACATCGTGCTGCGCGGCCGCCGATCGACTTATTTCGAAAACCGCCCCGAGGGAAACTGAGCCATGGTGCAGCAGCTCACCTATCTGAAGGAAACCGCCTCGCAGACCGCCGGGCCCTACGTCCATATCGGCCTGATCCCGGGTATGGCGGGTTTCGACATATTCGAAAAGAATTTCACCAATCTCCTGGTCGGCCCGAACACCAAGGGAGAGCGCATCACTCTCGAAGGACACGTGTTCGACGGTACCGGCACGCCGTTGCGCGATGTGCTGCTTGAGATCTGGCAAGCCAATGCGGCAGGCCGCTATAATCATCCCGCCGACCGGTCCGCCGGCGTCCTTGACGAGGATTTTCGCGGCTGGGGCCGCGCTGGATCCGACTTCGAATCCGGACTGGTCACGTTCGAGACCATCAAGCCGGGCGCCACCAACGACAACGCGGGGCGGAAATGCGCGCCCCACATCAATGTCTGGATCGTCGCGCGCGGCATTAATATCGGCCTGAACACGCGGATTTATTTCTCGGACGAGGAGGCCACGAACGCCACCGATCCGGTGCTGAACCTGATCGAACAGCCACGTCGGCGATCGACCCTGATCGCCAAACGCAGCGAGCGCAGCGGAAGGGTCGTGTATACCTTCACCATCAACCTGCAGGGACAAGACGAAACGGTATTCTTTGACGTGTGAGCGCGTTACGCTTCGTCGACGTGAAGCTGGGTGCGAAAACCGCGCGGCGATAGTCCCGTCGCCGCGGCATATACCCGGCTGAAATATGCCGGGTCGTCAAAGCCGAGCGCATAGGCGATCGTCGCGATCGGCATATTGGTATAGACGAGATTGCGCCGCGCCTCGCGGATCATCCGATTGAGGATGAGATGCGAGGCGGTGTCTCCGGTCGCCGCACGTGTTACGCGGTTTAGATGCGTTGAGGTGACCGACAGCGCGGAGGCATAATCGGATACGCGTCCAGCGTGCCAGAAGATGCTGTTCAAGCAGCGCCTCGAAGCGCCGGAACAGGTCGGAATTCGACCGCGCCGCCTGGCTCTGCTGCGAGCTGACGAGCTCGCGCGCCACAAGGCCGATCGGCGCTGGCCGACAAGGCGCGCAGGATATGCGCGCTGGCCGAAATGCCGCCCGGCGAATTCGGCGAATATCTGCTCCATGGTGACGCGCATTTGCGGCGTTCCGCGCACCACGGCGGCATGCGCCAGAACGCGCCGCAGGCCTTCCGATGGCGCCAGCACCTCATCCAGCATTTCTGGCGGCGACAGTGAGACCCAGCCCTGCGTTCCCGGTTTGAAAGTGAAGCCATGGACATCGCCGACCGGCACGTTGACGACGTGCATCGGCCGCAGCGCATGAGCCGTCCCTCAAGCGTCGCTTTGTCCGCCGCCGCGCTCGATCAGCAGAAACTGATGCAGCCGCGCATGCCGGTGGGCGCGAATTCCCATTCGTGCAGCACCGAACGCGCCGCGATGGTTTCGCAATGCACGACGTCGGGCAGATCGCCGGCCTCGCCGAACAGGTTGTAGGTGCTGAATGGCTCGGTTCGCCGGCGTCTCGGCCATGTTCGGAATTGTCCAAGACAAAGGCCGATCACTCCATCCATTCTCGGCAGCCAAAAATCCAGTAGATATGTCCCGAAATCAAGGGAGGGCGTAAAGATGAAAGTCCAGGTCTGCATCATCGGCGGCGGGCCGTCGGGGCTGTTGCTGTCGCAGCTCCTGCATCTGCAAGGCATCGAGACGTCGTGCTGGAAAAGTACAGCCGCGAATACGTGCTGGCGCGAATCCGCGCCGGCGTGCTGGAGCACGGCTTCGCCAAGCTGATGCGCGAGGCGCAGTGCGGCGAGCGGATGGACCGCGAAGGCGAGATCCACAAGGGCTTCTACATCGCCCATGACGGCGTGATGGACCGCGTCGATCTGCACAAATATTCCGGCGGCAATTCGGTGCGTCGTCTACGGCCAGACCGAGCTGACGCGCGACCTCTACGAGGCGCGCGACCGGATGAGGCGGCAACGTCGTTCACAACGCCGAGGACGTGACGCCGCACGACCTCAAGTCCGACGCGCCCTACGTCACCTATCGCGACGGCGACCAGATCATCCGCATCGATTGCGACTACGTGATCGGCGCCGACGGCTTTCACGGCGTCAGCCGCAAGTCGATCCCGAAGGACGTGCTGCGCGAATATGAGCGGGTCTATCCGTTCGGCTGGCTGGGCGTGCTGTCGCGCACCAAGCCGGTTTCGCCCGAACTGATCTATGCCAAGCACGAGCGCGGGCTTCGCGCTGTGCTCGCTGCGCTCGCAGATGCTGAGCCGCTACTACATCCAGGTGCCGCTGACGGACACGACTCGAAGATTGGTCCGGACGACGCCTTCTGGGCCGAGCTGAAGCGCCGCCTGCCGGCAGAGGTGGCGGCGCGGCTGATCACCGGTCCGTCGATCGAGAAGAGCATCGCGCCGCTGCGCAGCTTCGTCGCCGAGCCGATGCGCTATGGCCGCCTGTTCCTGGCCGGCGACGCCGCGCATATCGTGCCGCCGACCGGCGCGCGCGGGCTCAACAGCGCGGCCTCCGACATCTACTACCTCTATCACGCGCATGGTCGATCACTACAAGCAGGGCGACGACACCGGGCTTGACGGCTATTCGCAAAAGGCGCTGGCGCGGGTCTGGAAGGCGCAGCGCTTCTCCTGGTGGATGACCATGCTGCTGCACCGCTTCCCCGACAGCATCCCCTACGACGACAAGCTGCAGGACACGGAGATGGCCTACCTGTTCTCGTCCGAGGCCGCGCTGCGCTCGCTGGCCGAAAACTATGTCGGGCTGCCGTTCTAGAGCAATGCCCTATTGCCCCGGTCGGCCGCAGCAGGGAGGCAGCCCCAACAAATAGTAATGGTATATTAATACCGTAAACCTTGGTTTAACGGCCGTATGACTATCTGCCGTATATTCGCCTGACGGCGTCGCGGCCGATGCCGTCATCCGCCGGGACAAGGTACCCGGCCAATCCAGGCCACCCGACAACCTAAAGGCTCCGACGCTTCGCCAATGCCCATCAACACACGCCAACTCGCCATCGTGCTCGCCGTCATGCTCGCCTGCGTCCTGAGCGGCTGCAGCACGATCAACAGCTCTTTGGCCGGAACAGGTGAGGCGCTTCCCCAGTGGCTGGGCGGCATGCCGCCGGATGTGCCGCCCCGTCCCGGCACCGCAAAATATGATGAGTACATGAAGGAACAGGAGCGCAAGCGTCTCACGCCGGCGCCGCCGAAAGAGGATCCGGCCCAAACCCAATCACCCTCCGCGGGGCTGGCGCCGGTTCATTGAAACCGTCATGGCCGTGACGGCAAGGCTCAATCCCTAAACGCGTCTCAATCCATAAACACCACGGTCTTGCGGCCGTTGAGGATCACGCGATCTTCAAGGTGATGGCGCATCGCGCGCGCCAGCACGCGGCGTTCGATGTCACGGCCCTTGCGCACCAGATCTTCCGGCGTGTCGCGATGGCTGATGCGCTCGACGTCCTGATCGATGATCGGCCCCTCATCGAGCGCGCTGGTCACGTAATGGGCGGTGGCGCCGATCAATTTGACGCCGCGCTCATGGGCCTGGTGATAGGGCCGCGCGCCCTTGAAGCCCGGCAGAAACGAGTGATGGATATTGATGCAGCGCCCCGACAGCTTCGCCGTCATCTCGTCCGACAGGATTTGCATATAGCGCGCCAGCACGACGAGGTCGGTCCGGGTTTGACCGACCAGATCCCCGATCGCGGTCTCCTGCGCCTGCTTGGTCTCCCTGGTCACTGGCAGATAGTGAAACGGAACGTCACCGAAATCGAGACTGCCATAGGTCTCTCGCGGGTGGTTGGAGACGATCGCGGTCGGGATCATCTCGAGTTCGCCGGTCCGCCAGCGATAGAGAATATCGGCGAGGCAGTGATCGGACTTCGAGACCAGCAGCATGACCCGGCGGCGGGTGGCGCGGTCGCGCATCTGCCAGTCCATGCGGAAGCGTTCGGCAATCGCGGTGAATCCGGTTTGCAGAGACGGAAGATCGACCGCCAGATCGGCGGCGTTGAACACCACTCGCATGAAGAAATGACCGGTCTCGACGTCGTCGAACTGCTGGGCGTCGAGAATGTTCTGCCCATTATGAGCCAGAAATGTCGACACCGCGGATACGATCCCGGGACGATCCGGACAGGATAGCGTCAACACGAATTGATGATCGGGCATGGAACGGACTTGGCTGCTGTTCGGAGGACTGGAACTGCGCATTTGCGGCCCTGCTCTATCACCCGTGACGCCCTTGCGCCAATCCCGCTGGAAGGATCATGATGAACAAATGGAAGGCGATCGGCGTTAGAGCAAAATCATGACTGACAGACTGAACGGCTATCGCATTCTCATTCTGGAAACCCGCGAGGAAGCCCAGTTTTCCCGCCTGCTGGCGGAACAGGGCGCCGATGTGCTGCAATGCCCGATGTTCACCATCCACGATGCGCCGAATCCTGCGCCGATCGAGGCCTGGATCCGGCGCGCCATCGCCGAGCCCTGCGACGACCTGGTGCTGATGACCGGCGAAGGCCTGCGGCGGCTGATGAAGGTCGCACGGCGGATCGGCGCCGATCAGGACTTCATCGCCGCGCTCGGCCGGATGCGAAAATTTGCCCGCGGACCCAAGCCCGGCCGGGCGCTGCGCGAGATCGGGCTGGAGCCGCAGGTGACGACCGACAAGCCGACATCCGAAGGCATCGCCGAAATGCTGGCGCGCGTCGACCTCAGCGGACATCGCCTCGGCCTGCAACTTTATCCGGACAAGGATCACAGCGCGCTGATCGGCGCGATCTTCGCACAGGGCGCTGACGTCGATGGGGTGCTGCCCTATGTCTACGACGCGCAGGCCGCCGAGACCAATATCATCGCCGCGATCGACGAGATGGCGCGCGGCGCCATCGACGCGATTGCCCTGACCAGTTCGGGCCAGGTTCGCCGCCTGATCGAGGTTGCGCAGGCACATGGCTGTGAAACGCGGTTGCGCGAGGGCCTGACGCGCACGCCGATTGCGTCGGTGGGGCCGGTGGTTTCCGACGAACTCAAATCCCACGGCCTGCGCCCCGACATCTCGCCGGCCAACGACGCCTACTTCATGAAGCCGCTGATTTCGGCGATGGCGGCGGCCCTCGGGAAAACTCCGCCGCGCGGCGCGAAGGCTTAATTAATTGCCGTCATTCCGGGATGCGCCACTTGGCGCAGGCCCGGAATCCATACGCCCTGTCGTGGTTATGGATTTCGGGCTCGCGCTTCGCGCGCCCCGGAATGACGAAAGAGAATGCTCGGCCAGATACGCCTGATACGCCAGCTTGATCCCATCCTTGAGCGAGGTGCGCGCGCGCCAGCCCAGTGCGGCCAGGCGGCTGACATCGAGCCATTTGCGCGGCGTGCCATCGGGCCGCGAGGGATCGAAGCGGATCTCGCCGCCATAGCCGACAACTGCGGCGACCACGCGGGCGAATTCGGCGATGGTGATGTCTTCACCGGTGCCGATATTGACCAGCCGGTCGCTGGAATAATTCTTCATCAGATGAACGCAGGCGTCGGCGAGATCGGCGACATAGAGAAACTCCCGCCGCGGCGTTCCAGTACCCCAGACCACGACACTGGAGGCGCCGGACAGCTTGGCCTCGTGAAAGCGGCGGATCAATGCGGCGACGACGTGGCTGTATTCGGGGTGATAATTGTCGCCGGGGCCGTAAAGATTGGTCGGCATCACGCTGATGAAATCGGACGCCGTACTGGCTGCGATAGGCTTCGACCATCTTGATCCCGGCGATCTTGGCGATCGCATAGGGTTCGTTGGTCGGCTCCAGCGGCCCCGTCAGCACCGAATCCTCACGCAAGCGGCTGCGGCGCGAGCTTGGGATAGATGCAGGAGGAGCCGAGAAACATCAGCTTCTCCGCGCCATTGATATGGGCGGCGTGGATCACATTGGCTGCGATGGCAAGATTGTCGTAGAGGAATTCGCCGCGCAGCGTGTCGTTGGCGGCGATGCCGCCAACCTTTGCCGCGGCCAGAAACACCACCTGCGGACGTTTGCCGGCAAACCAGTCGAACACGGCGGCCTGGTCGCGCAAATCGACCTCCCTCCGCGTGGCCGTCTGCAGTTCGACATCTTCCCGAGCGAGCCTGCGCACCAGCGCCGATGCCGACCATCCCGCCATGCCCGGCAACGAAGACCGTTTTGCCTTTCAGCTCAAACGGGGTTCTTGCCATTGGCGGCCTCCCGCCTGGCGATATCGAGATCGCTCGCCACCATCTCCTTGACGAGTTGGGCAAACGTCGTCTTCGGCTTCCAGCCGAGCTGCTGGCGCGCCTTGCTGGCGTCGCCAATCAGCTCATCGACCTCGGTCGGGCGGAAATAGACCGGATCGATGCGAACGAGCGTGTTGCCGGTTTTGCCGTCGATGCCGGTTTCCTCGATCCCCTTGCCGCGCCACTCGATGTGGCGGCCGGTTTCCGCGAACGCGATCTCGACGAATTCGCGCACCGACCGGGTTTCGCCGGTCGCCAGCACGAAATCGTCGGGCGCGTCCGCCTGCAGGATCTTGTGCATGCCTTCGACGTAGTCCCGGGCGTGGCCCCAGTCGCGCTTGGCCTCGAGGTTGCCGAGATACAGCGCGTGTTCGAGACCGGTCTCGATGCGGGCGACGCTGCGCGTGATCTTGCGCGTCACGAAGGTCTCGCCGCGGATCGGGCTCTCGTGGTTGAACAGGATGCCGTTGGAGGCGTACATGCCGTAGGCCTCGCGGTAGTTCACCGTGATCCAGTAGCCGTAGAGCTTGGCCACCGCATAGGGCGAGCGCGGATAGAACGGCGTGGTCTCCTTCTGCGGAATCTCCTGAACTAGGCCGTACAGCTCCGAGGTGGACGCCTGGTAGAACCGCGTTTCCTTTTCCATGCCGAGGATCCGGATCGCCTCCAGCAGCCGCAGCACGCCGATGGCATCGGCGTTGGCGGTATATTCCGGGCTTTCGAAACTGACGCCGACATGGCTCTGCGCCGCCAGGTTGTAAATCTCGGTCGGCCGGATCTGCTGCATCAGCCGGATCAGGTTGGTGGAATCCGTCATATCGCCATAGTGCAACAGGAACGGCGTGTTGCGGGTGTGCGGATCCTCATACAGGTGGTCGATGCGCGCGGTGTTGAAGGAGGAGGACCGCCGCTTGACGCCATGCACCGTGTAGCCGAGGCCGAGCAGAAATTCGGCGAGATAGGCGCCGTCCTGCCCGGTGACGCCGGTAAGGAGCGCGACGCGCCGTTTCGAATCCGCAACCGCCATGTCCACTCCAACAACGCGCCCATACGGCCTGGGAAGACTGCCCAAACAGCCCGATCGACCGGCCCAATCGAGCAGGCGCCAGGCTTTACGCCGGCGGCAGGCCATAACATTCGAGGCGAGCGAAGTCTAACACCAAAGTCGATTGGAATCAGGGTGTTGGAGGGACTGGCGACATCCGCAAGGCGAAGGCCGGCGGTTGTGGATTCGGGCTATTCGCCATAGCTGCGTAACCGCTCGAGGTCGATGACGGTCACGCCGCCATATTCGAGGCGCAGCAACCCTTGCTTCTCCAGTCGCTTCAGGCACTGGTTGGCGTTTTGCCGGGAGATCCCGGACAGCGCGCCGATTTCCTCCTGGGTGATTTCCAGGTGAGGTGTCAGGTCCGGGTACAGAATGGGATTGAACAGCGTCGCGATGCAGCGGGCGAGGCGAGCCGTCGCATCCAGTGTGCGGCCATATTCGAGCAAGGCGATGAACTGGCCGAGACGTTCGTTGAGCTGTCCCACCAGAAAGCGATTGAACCCGACGCTGTTCTCGAACAGCCGGAAGAAGGTGCTGCGGTCCATCATCGCCAGGCGGGTATCGCGCAAGGCCACCACATCGTAGCGCCGCGCTTCGTTCTTGAGCACGGTACCTTCGCCAAACCAGGCGCCGGCGGTCAGTCCGGCAAAACTGGCGGACTTGCCGCCCCGGGACACGATACCCATCCTGGCGAGACCGGAGACGACCCCGGTCCAGTAGTCGAAGTGATCGCCACGCATACAGATGAATTCATTCGCGCCGATATGATTTCTCAACGATGCCGGCCCGGGCGATTTCGATCTCACGCTCGTCCAGTTCGCGCGACCAGGCCGCGATGCGCTTCAGGTAATCCGCAGCAATCATCCTCGTCGACCGTTACCCCTTGCTCAACCCCAGCCATCAGGATATTGCGTCGCAACAAAGCCCGTTGGCGCCCCACCCCGTTCGCTCCGCGGGAGGGAACGAAGCCTGGCAGGTCCGAGAAATTTGCCGACGAATTGTCAGGCTCAAGACATTTCAAAGTATCGCTTTATCCTATGGAGGGCCACGCATAACGTCGGTCGATTGGCGCCACGGAACCACTGGATCGGATGAAAGATTGGGCATGGCATTGCGGGTACCCGGCACGACGGCGGGTGCACCGAATGCCGATGCCGGCAAATGCGTCCCGGTGTCTGTGGAGCAAGGCGCCGTTAGTCGGATGGCCTATCAGGGATGGCCGATATAGGATCGGTCCCGTGATCGAAATTGATGGAAAAGAGCGCGTCAAGCGCCGTTTCCCGGAGGGATGAGTGGCTTACGCTTTGGAAGTGCGCGGGGTGTCACTGCGCTTTGGTGGCGTTCGCGCGCTCACCGAGGTCAGTTTCGGCGTCAACGATGGCGAGTTGTTCTCGATTATCGGCCCCAACGGTGCCGGCAAGACCTCGATCGTCAACTGCATCTCGGGCCGCTACCGGCCGACCGAAGGCCAATTGTTCTATCGCGGGCAGGATATCACCGCGCTCAATCCCAACGCGCGGCCGCGGCTCGGCATTGGCCGCACCTTCCAGAACCTCGCGCTGTTCCATCATATGAGCGTACTCGACAACATCATGGTCGGGCGCCATCACCTGCTGAAAAACAATTTCATCACGGGGTCGCTGTACTGGCTGACCGGCGCCCGGCGCGAAGAGCTGGAGCATCGCCGCAAGGTCGAGGAGATCATCGACTTCCTCGACCTGCAGTCGGTGCGCAAGGCCACCGCGGGCACCCTTCCTTACGGCCTGCGCAAGCGCGTCGAACTCGCCCGCGCCATGGCGCTCGAACCGCGGCTGATCCTGCTTGACGAACCGATGGCCGGCATGAACTTCGAGGAAAAGGAGGACATGGCGCGCTACATCGTCGACCTCAACGAAGAATACGGCATGACGGTGATGATGATCGAGCACGACATGGGTGTGGTGATGGATATCTCGCACCGGGTGATGGTGCTGGATTTCGGCCGCAAGATCGCCGAGGGCGATCCAGCCGCGGTGCTGGCCGATCCTCACGTGAAACGCGCCTATCTGGGCGAGGAAGACGAACTTCTGGTCGATCCTGACGACCCGCCGGCAGCCGCGGAGAGCGCGGCATGATGGACTATGCCGGCCGGGTCGCGCAGGCTGACACCTATCCAAAGCTGCTGCGCCTTAACGTGCGCGAGCATGGCGAGGAAATCGCGCTGCGCGAAAAGGATTTAGGGCTCTGGCGCGGATTCTCCTGGAATGACTATCAGACGCGGGTGCGCGACTTCGCGCTCGGCCTGGTCGAACTCGGCCTCGGCCGCGGCGACGTGATCGGCATTATCGGCGACAACCGGCCGGACTGGGTGTCGGCCGAGATCGCCACCCACGCGATCGGCGCCATGAGTCTCGGGCTCTATCGCGACGTGCTCGACGAGGAAGCCGCCTATCTGCTGAGCTACGGCGAAGCCAAACTGGTATTCGCCGAGGACGAAGAGCAGGTCGACAAGCTGCTGACGCTCGCCGGGCGCGTGCCTAATCTCAAGCATATCGTCTATTCCGATCCGCGCGGGATGCGGAAATATGACGATCCGCGCCTGATGGAAGCCGACAATCTCGCCGCGTTGGGACGCGACCGCGCCGCGCGCGAGCCCGATCTCTACGACCGGCTGGTGGACGCCACCAAGGGCGACGACGTGGCGATCCTGTGCACCACCTCCGGCACCACGGCCCATCCGAAACTGGCGATGCTCGCCGCGGGTCGGGTGCTGCGGCATTGCGCGACTTACCTGGCGTTCGATCCGAAGGGGCCGGATGACGAATACGTCTCGGTGCTGCCGCTGCCCTGGATCATGGAGCAGGTCTACGTGCTCGGCAAAGGCCTGCTGTGCCGGATGAAGGTCAATTTCGTCGAACAGCCCGACACCATGATGAATGATTTCCGCGAGATCGCCCCGACCTTCGTGTTGTTCGCGCCGCGGGTCTGGGAATCCATCGCCGCCGATGTGCGCGCCGGCGTGATGGACTCCTCCCCGCTCAAGCAAAGCCTTTACGACCTCGGCATGAAGACCGGATTGTCGGCGCTGGCCCGCGGCAAGCATTCGATGATCGCGGACGGACTGTTGTTTCGCGCGTTGCGCGACCGCCTCGGATTTACGCGGCTGCGTTCGGCAGCGACCGGTGGTGCGGCGCTCGGTCCGGACACCTTCAAGTTCTTTCAGGCCATGGGCGTGCCGCTGCGCACGCTGTACGGCCAGACCGAACTGCTCGGCGCCTACACGCTGCATCCGTTCGGTCAGGTCGATCCCGATACCACCGGCGTGCCGATGGCCGACAATATCGAAATCCGCATCGACAATCCCGATATCCACGGCGTCGGCGAGATCGTGGTGCGCCACCCCAACATGTTCCTCGGCTACTACAAGAACCCGGAGGCCTCCGCCGCCGATATGAAGGATGGCTGGATGCGGTCCGGCGATGCCGGCTATTTCAATGACAACAAGCAACTCGTGGTGATCGACCGCATCAAGGATCTGGCCGAAACCGCGCGCGGCGAACGGTTCTCGCCGCAATACATCGAGAACAAGCTGAAATTCTCGCCCTACATTGCCGAGACCGTGGTGCTGGGCGCCGGCCGCGACGCGCTGGCGGCGATGATCTGCATCCGGTTCTCGATCATCTCGAAATGGGCGGAAAAGAACCGGATCTCGTTCACCACTTACACCGACCTCGCCTCGCGGCCGGAAGTGTACGCGCTGCTGCGCAAGGAGGTCGAAAGCGTCAATGCCACGCTGCCGCCGGCGCAGCGCATTTCGAGATTCCTGCTGCTCTACAAGGAACTCGACGCCGACGACGGCGAACTTACCCGCACCCGAAAAGTCCGCCGCAGCGTCATCAACGAGAAATACGCCACCATCATCGACGCGATCTATAGCGGCGAGCGCAACATCCCCATCGACACCGTGATCCGGTTCCAGGACGGCACCACGCAGCGCATCCGCACCTCGCTGGCGGTGGTCGACCTGGCGCGCGAAGCGCCACTCGCGGAGGCGGCGGAATGAGGAAGACACCTGAACTCGGAAAGCAGTTCGCGATGCCGATGACAGTGCCCTCTCCCCTTGTGGGAGAGGGCATCACAGCTGGTCGACCCGAACTCAGCCGGGTGAGGGGCGCTGACTCCAACCTTGCGGTGCGGCAACCCCTCACCCGTCTTCGCTCCGCGAAGCCACCCTCTCCCACAAGGGGAGAGGGGAAGAAACCCGCAACTCACCTCAGCCGAACGGCATGAACATCCAGTTCCTGATCCAGCTTCTGGTCAACGGCCTTGTGGTCGGCACGCTCTACGGCGTGGTCGCGATGTCGTTCGTGCTGATCTACAAGGCGACCCAGGTGGTGAACTTCGCGCAGGGCGAATTGCTGCTGATCGGCGCCTGGGTGTGCTGGGCACTGCTCACCAAATATCAGGTGCCGTTCTGGATCGGAATGCCGCTGACGCTGGTGTTCATGTTCCTGTTCGGCATCGCGATCCAGATCGTGATCCTGCGCCCGATGATCGGCGAACCGATCATTTCGGTGATCATGGTCACCATCGGACTGTCGGAGGTGTTTCAGGCCTCGCTGAAATGGATTTTCGGCGTCAATCCCCAGCCGTTCCCCCGCGTCTTCACCAGCCAGTCCCTGAACTTCCTCGGCCTGCAGATCCAGACCGTCTATGTGATGAGCCTCGTCGTCTCGCTGGCGATGATGGTTGGAATGGCCTGGTTCTTCCGGGCCTCGAAGTATGGCCTTGCGATGCGCGCCACTGCCTTCAACCAGCAGGTGGCGCAGTCGCTCGGCATTTCAGTCAAAAGCGTGTTCGCGATGGCCTGGGCAATCTCGGCGACCGTCTCGGCGGTGGCGGGCGTGGTGGTAGCCGTCGTCAACGGCGTGTCGTCGGGCTTGTCGGACTACGGCATCAAGGTTTTTCCGGCGGCGATCCTCGGCGGGCTGGACTCGATCGGCGGCGCCGTGCTCGGCGGCATTATCATCGGCCTATTGGAAAACATCGCCCAATATGTCGACAGCGAATATCTGCATTGGGGCAATCTATATGAAATCGCGCCATTCTACGTGCTGATCATCATCCTGATGATCAAGCCCTATGGCCTGTTCGGCACCAAGGACATCGAGCGGATATGAGCATGATCGCCGAAACGCGGCGGGAGCAATAGAGCCCATGGCAAGCCCTTCCCTGATCCCGGCCGGCGACTACCGCACTTCCTATGCGGCCGACACCACGATCTTTCCGACCACGACCAGCCGCAACGTGGCGATTGCCAGCATCGTGCTGGTTTGCTTTGCGCCGCTGGTGCTTAACGGATATTCGCTGGCTATCCTGATCCAGATCGGCATCTTTTCCATCGCAGCCCTCGGCCTGAACGTTCTGGTCGGCTTTACCGGACAGATCTCGATCGGTCACGCTGCGTTTTTCCTGTTCGGCGCATTCACCTCCGCCTATATCTCGAACACCTGGCCGATCCCGGTATTCTTTGCGATTCCCCTGGCGGGTCTCGTCACGGCCATGGTCGGCCTGATCTTCGGCGTGCCGGCGGCGCGGCTCAAGGGGCTCTATCTCGTCATCGCAACGCTGGCGGCGCAGTACATCCTGCTCGACTTCTTCTCGCGCGCCGACTGGTTCTCAGGCGGCTCGGTGCCGGCCAGCGCCAATCCATTCTCGATCTTCGGCTACACCTTCCGCGGCGACCGGCAATATTTCTACGTGGTGCTGGCCTATGTGCTGGCGAGCTATCTGCTGGTGACCAACCTGATGCGCACGCGCGATGGCCGCGCGCTGGTGGCGATCCGCGACCATTACCTCTCCGCGGAGATCATGGGCATCAATCTAACGAAATACCGCACGCTGTCGTTCGGACTGGCGGCGTTCTTTGCCGGGATCGCCGGCGCGCTTTATGCGCATTATCAACTGGTCGTCTCCAACGAAGGCTTTGGCATCGAACGCTCCATCCTGTTTCTCGCCATGGTCATCATCGGCGGCACCGGCTCGATCATGGGCACGCTGATGGGCACGGCCTTCGTGGTGGTGCTGCCGGAATCGATGGAGTGGATCAGCGCCAGCCTGAAAGGCAGCGCGATCGACCGGGCGTTGTCGCTCAACAACAACATCACCTTCCTGCGCGAGATCTCGATCGGGCTGATCATCATCGCCTTTCTGATGTTCGAGCCGGATGGGCTCGCGCATCGCTGGCGACAGATCAAGACGTACTGGAAACTCTACCCGTTTTCACATTGAGGTTGCGACGGGACCGGCTACAATCGATTTCAACAGATAGAAACGGAGGAAAACCCTATGACGATTAAATCCTTATTGAGCTCGGTTTCGCTCGCACTGCTGCTGAGCGGCACAGCAGTAACGGCGCAGGCCCAGATCGCAATCGGTCAGCTCGCCGATTATTCCGGCGGAACGTCGGACGTTGGCACGCCCTATGGGCAAGGTGTCGCGGATGCATTTGCGTGGGTCAACAAGAACGGCGGGATCGGCGGCAAACCGGTCAACGTCGATACCGTCGACTATGGCTACCAGGTGCCCAAGGCGGTCGCGCTGTATAAAAAATGGTCGAGCCCCGACACCAAGGTGGCCGCGATCATGGGCTGGGGCACTGCCGACACCGAAGCGCTCACGGGCTTCGTAACCCAGGACAAGATCCCGGACATTTCGGGCTCCTATGCCGCCGCCCTCTCGGATCCGACCGGCGTCAGTGGAAAGGCCAAGGCCGCGCCCTACAATTTCTTCTACGGGCCGACCTATTCGGATGCGCTACGCGCCGAACTGACCTGGGCTGCGGAAGACTGGAAGGCCAAGGGCAAAACGGGCAAGCCGAAATTTGTGCATATGGGCGCCAACCATCCGTTTCCCAACGCACCAAAGGCAGCCGGCGAAGCGCTTGCCACCGAATTGGGGTTCGAAGTGCTGCCATCGCTGGTGTTCGCTCTCACGCCCGGTGACTACAGCGCGCAATGCCTGAGCCTGAAGAGCGCCGGCGCCAACTACGCCTATCTCGGCAATACCGCGGCCTCCAACATTTCGGTGCTGAAGGCCTGCAAGGCCGCCGGCGTCGACGTGCAATTCATGGGCAACGTCTGGGGCATGGATGAAAACGCCGCCAAGGCCGCGGGCGACGCCGCCGATGGCGTGGTCTTCCCGTTGCGCACGGCGGTGGGCTGGGGCGGCAATGCACCCGGCATGAAGACGGTGATGGAAATTTCGAAAATGTCCGATCCGACCGGCAACGTCTATCGCCCGGTGCACTACATCGCCGCTGTCTGCACCGCGCTCTATATGAAGGAAGCCATCGACTGGGCCGTCAAGAACGGTGGCCCGACCGGCGACAACGTCGCCAAGGGCTTCTACCAGAAGGCCAATTGGGTGCCGGCCGGCATGGAAGGCGTCTGTAATCCTTCCACCTGGACCGACAAGGACCATCGCGGCACGCTCAAGGTCGATCTCTATCGCTCCAGGATATCCGGCGCGACCGACGGCGACCTGAACGAGCTCATCAAGAAAGGCACCATCAAGCTCGAGAAGGTCAAGACCGTCGAGCTGCCGCGCAAGCCGGAATGGTTCGGGTGGTAAGATAGCTTCTAGGGGCGTCATGGCCGGGCATTGTCCCGGCGGATCCAGTATGACTTACGTCGCGCGACAAAAGACTGGATACCCGGTGACAAGCCCGGGCATGACGAAATTGGCCGACAGACGACAAATCACAGCATGACCGAAACCACCGAAATCGATCGTCCACCGACAGCATCGGCGCCCACAACGGCGCCGCTGCTCAGCGTGCGCAACATCGAGGTGGTCTATGACGACGTCATCCTGGTGTTGCGCGGCCTGAGCCTCGAAGTGCCGCAAGGCGCGATCGTGGCCCTGCTCGGCGCCAATGGTGCCGGCAAGTCAACGACGCTGAAGGCGATCTCCGGATTGCTCAAGACCGAAGACGGCGAAGTCACCCGCGGTGAAATCGTCTTCAATGGCGAGCGCATCAACGGCATCGACCCCGACAAGATCGTTCGCCGCGGCATCTTTCAGGTGATGGAGGGCCGGCGTATCGTCGCCGACATGACGTCGCTGGAAAACCTCCGGCTCGGCGCCTTCACCCGCAGCGACAGCGGGGTCAACGCCGACATCGACATGGTCTACAACTATTTTCCGCGTCTGAAGGAACGCACCGGCCTCGCCGGTTATCTCTCCGGCGGCGAGCAGCAGATGCTGGCGATCGGCCGCGCGCTGATGGCGCGCCCGAAGATGATCCTGATGGACGAGCCGTCGATGGGATTATCGCCGCTGCTGGTCAAGGAAGTGTTCGCGATCATCCGGAAAATCAACCGGGATCTCGGGGTCACCATCCTGCTGGTGGAACAGAACGCCCGCGCCGCGTTGTCGGTCGCGAGCCACGGTTACATCATGGAACAAGGCAAGGTGGTGCTCGACGGCTCAGCCTCCGAGTTGCGCGACAATGAGGACGTCAAGGAGTTCTATCTCGGCGGCGCCGGCGATCAGCGCAAGAGCTTCAAGAATCTGAAGAGCTTCAAGCGAAGGAAGCGGTGGCTCTGAGCGCGGAATTTCGGATCACGCAAGCCACTTTCTCGACAAAACTATCAAGGAGAAGCACGGTCAGACGAAGGGTTGAGGGAAATTTCGATGCCGCTGACGCGAGGCAAAGTCCTGGGATACGACCTCGAACGATTGGCGTTTAGGTTTTCGATGCTTAACGACGGCGAAACGGTTGAATGTCAGATCAGTGACGCCGCGATGGACGAACTTGCCGGCGTGAGGGGCACCTTGAGTACCGCCAGGCAAGCGCAGTTCCTGGCCCATCGAGACGCCATCGAGAAAATCGCGTCCGACCTGTACGATGCCGGCCCCACGATCAAAAGCGCCGCGGTCCGCATATTCACAAAACACATTCCGAAATAAATGAAAGAGCAATTTCCGTTATGCCAAGAACCGCTCATTAGCTAAAACTCCACAACGGAGATGCCTTGCGAGCCAGGGCGTATCTGATACAACGTCGCAACTTAGGATGATATTTGCGCTAATTTGAACACTTATGGGATAGTTATTCCGGGACCTATTCCGCCACTCTGGACTCAAAAACAGGCATGAACGACTTATCCGCCGTCGGTTCGAAGCGCGTTTCCGCGCAATCACAATTTCGAACTCGGCCTCATACCGCTTCTATGCTTGCACATCGTGACGTGCTGCGTGTCGCTGGCGTTCGTCGCATCATCTTACCCGGATGTTGTCGCATTCGACAGCCGCCACCTGTTCGCTGCCATACTGATCATCATACCCTTCAGCGTCGTCGCAATTCTTTTCACAATCGCCCCATTTAGCTTCGGCTATTTCCTGGGATTCTATTTCTACACCATGATCCTGGGATATCTGTGGCTCATCGAATTTTCGAAAACTTCCTATGATCACCCTCTGGCGATTGTTTCAATTTACCTTTCCGCGCTGGCGTTTCTTGCGCCTGCCTTGTTTATAACATCCCCGATCAATCAACGATTTACCTTGACGGCCCGCGGCTTCGAAGCGCTGTTATTCCTGATCCTGTTTCTGGCGACGGCAACCATCACCTTTGGTGCTCTGTATAATTTCAAGCTCGCCAACCTCTCCGATATCTACAAATTTCGCGCCGGTCTCGAGTTCCCCGCGCCACTGAGATATTCAATCGGCGTGACAACCGGCGCGTTGTTACCGTTCGCTTTCGCATGCTTTGTCGAACGCGGAAATCGCTGGCGGGCCGCAATCGCCCTGCTGTTGATCCTGCTGCTCTACCCGATCACGCTGACCAAGCTGACCCTGTTCACACCGTGCTGGCTGCTGTTTCTGCTGTTGGTGTCCAGACTGGCAGAGGCAAGAACGTCGGTCATTCTGTCCCTGCTCCTGCCCATCCTGCTTGGCGTTGCATGGATGCTTGTGAGCCAATCCGGCTCGATATCGTCCCCGCTGATGCAGCATTACGTCAGCATCATCAATGTCAGGATGATTGCCACGCCCTCCATTGCACTGGAGGTGTACAACAATTTCTTTTCGACACACGATCTCACTCATTTTTGCCAGATCAATGTTGTCAAGCCATTCATCAGCTGTCCGTACAGCCAACCGCTGTCGGTCGTTATGAATAGCGCCTATACGTTCGGCAACTTCAATGCGTCGCTTTTCGCAACGGAAGGGATCGCCTCCGTTGGACTTGCACTGGCTCCGCTTTCCGTACTGGTGTGCGGACTGGTGACAGGCTTGAGCAACCGGCTTTCGTCTGGCCTGCCGCCGAGGTTTGTGTTGTTGTCCGGAGCTCTGCTTCCGCAGATCTTCCTGAACGTGCCATTCTCAACGACCTTGTTGTCAAATGGAGCCGCTGTGCTCTTCCTGTTGTGGTACGTCACGCCGCGCGCCATGTTTGGTGGTGGCGACCGAACACGTGCCCCTTCGCCTGAAGGGAAAGCAGCGCACGCTGTCTAAAATGACAACGAGATAGGCGGCGGTTCGCCGTGAAGGCCGATCACGCTTCGAGCAGGACGCCGTTCCGGATCACGTGCTTCTGCTGCGTGCGCGGGCAAATCAGATCGTCCCCGAGGCGCTCACCCGCTCGGCTCATCCATCCAATCCGCCGCGCCGGATTTCCCACCATCAGCGCGAAATCCGCGACATCCCGGGTGACAACGGCGCCGGCGCCGATGAAGCAGAACATACCGAGCGAATGGCCGCATACCACCGTCGCATTGGCTCCGATTGATGCCCCCTGGCCGATCGGAGTAGCCCGAAATTCATCCTTGCGCGAGACATTGGCGCGCGGATTGTTCACGTTGGTAAACACGCAGCTCGGTCCGCAAAACACGTCGTCGGCCAGTTCGACGCCATCATAGATCGCGACATTGTTCTGGATCTTGCATCCATTGCCGACCCGAACATTGGGGCCAATCATGACGTTCTGTCCGATCGAGCAATTTGCACCGATCACCGTGCGGGACAGGATATGGCAAAAATGCCAGATCTTGGTGCCGTGACCGACCACCGCGCCGTCATCGACATAACTGGAAACGTGAATGAGCGCGCCGGGAAACCTCGGGTCTTCCCTCATTTCGCTCATGCGCGATTCGCCTTGATCGCAAATGGATGAACGCCATTGGCTTTGATAACCGGCAGGTCGCGGAATTTCGAAACGATATCGATCGAGGTGCGCACTTCGTCGAGCCCAAAGCCACGGCCGGCGATAATTTCCTCGTAACTGCGGGTGTGCAGGTCGGTGAAGCCTTCCGAAAATTCGACCGCCTCGCCGTCGACGGTGATGGAACGAAACGTCGACTTCTTGCCCCTTACACTTTCGGGCAGATCGTTGCGATCGATCGAGAGAAACCAGCTGACATCGGCGCGCTCGCATTCGAGCGAGCCCGCGGCCCGTTCCGGCTCCCGGAGATGGGCCTCGTTGCGGCTGACGCTCCCGAAAATGAATCCCAGCATGTCGAAAAAATGGACGCCGATATTGGTCGCCACGCCACCCGACTTGCGGTCGTCGCCCTTCCAGGAGGTGTGATACCACTGGCCGCGCGAGGCGATGTAAGTGAGTTCGACTTTGTGCCGCTTGTTGCTCTTTGCGAACCGATCGCGCAACGCGATGATCGCCGGATGCAACCGCAGCTGCAGGATGGTGGATATCCTGCGACCGGTGTCACGCTCGATCTCCGCCAGGCCGTCGATGTCCCGGGGGTTGAGGGCCAGCGGCTTTTCGCAGATGGCGTCGGCGCCGGCGCGCATCGCATAGCTGCAATGGGCGTCGTGAAGGTGATTCGGCGAGCAGATCGCGGCGTAGTCGATTTTCTCGCCACGGCGGCGAAGCTGATCAAGATGGCGATCGAACTCCTCGAATCCGACAAAGAAATGCGCGTCGGGAAAATGGCTGTCCAGAATGCCGACGGAGTCGTTTGGATCATAGGCGACAGCGAGATTTCCGCCCGTTTCCGCGATCGCGCGCATGTGACGGGGCGCAATGTAACCGGCGGCGCCGATAAGAGCATAGGATGTCAAAGCTGTCCCCGATTTGCAAAAACTGGCGCCCGACAGCCCCAACGGGCTAGCGGCAGTTGGATTTTCCTAGCCCGTCCGCGTCGCAATCGTCAAGGACGGCCGGCCAGGCCCGATGGGTCCGGAAACACGGCGGCAGCCGACGTGCCGATTGTCAGCCCTCCGTTCCGGATCGCTGCCCGAAGCAGCAGGCATCAGGCCCGGACGATGTTGTCGGCGGGCGCGAGAAACCTGCCGCGACAATCGATCAAAAGCAGCGACTGCGTTCGCAGCATTTCGTAGTCGAACTTGTCGTGATCGGTCGCCAGCAGCACGCAGTCGAACTTCGCGACGTTTTCCGGCGTGAGCGCCGTGCTCGACAGGTCAAAGTGATGTTCGCGCATCCTCGGAAACGCCGGAACGTGCGGATCGCTGTAAGCCAGTTTTGCACCGAGATCGCGGAGCTTTTCCATCAGGTACACCGACGGCGACTCGCGCACGTCATCGACATTCTTTTTGTAGGCAATGCCGAGAACGAGGATGTTGCTTCCCTTGATGGATTTACCCTTTCCGTTAAGGGCTCCCGTAACCTTGGATACGACGTAGTCCGGCATCGACGAATTGATCTCGCCCGCGAGCTCGATGAAGCGCGTGTGCATGCCGTATTCCCGCGCTTTCCAGGTCAGGTAAAACGGGTCGATCGGAATACAGTGGCCACCGATCCCGGGACCGGGATAATACGGCACGAAACCGAAGGGCTTGGTTGCCGCAGCCCGGATCACCTCGTGAATATCGATGCCCATCTTGTCGGCAACCATTTTCATCTCATTGACGAGACCGATGTTCACCGAGCGATGGATATTCTCCAGCAGCTTCGTCAGTTCGGCAGCCTGGGTCGAACTGACCGGGACAACCTTGTCGATCACCTGCCGATAGAGGGCGAGGCCCGCCTCGAGACATGCCGCGGTGCAGCCGCCGCAGATTTTCGGGATCGATCGCGTGGTGAAATTCGGGTTGCCGGGATCTTCACGCTCGGGTGAAAACACCAGAAAGAAATCGCTGCCAACCTTCAATCCGCGCTTCTCGATGCGCGGTTTCAACTCCTCTTCGGTCGTGCCTGGATAGGTCGTGCTTTCCAGCGACAGCATCATCCCATCGTGCAGATGCGGCAGCAGCGATTCGACGGTATTGAGAACGAAACTCAGATCGGGCTCGCGGTATTTGTTGAGCGGCGTAGGGACACAGAGAATAAGCGCGTCGACTTCGGCCGCGCGGGAGAAGTCGGTGGTGGGATCAAAGCCGCGGCCGATAGCGGTCTGGACGCTCGCCGGCGAAATATGTTCGATGTAGGACTTTCCCGCCCGAAGCGCGTCGACCTTGACCTGATCGATATCGAAACCGACAACCTTGTATCCGACCTCGCAATAGCGAAGCATCAGCGGCAGGCCGCCATAGCCGAGCCCCACAGTTCCTATCGTTGCCGTCTTGCGGTCGAGCTTCTCGATCAGTTTTGAATTCATTCGAATACCTGTAAGTCTCTGCGCAATGGCGCGCCACCCGATCGGATCTCACGTCGCTTCATGCTTGTTTGTTGCGGAAGAAGGGAGAGCCGGAATGGGTCCCTGCCGAGACGACCCGTAAGCGAGGCGCGTTCATGACATACCCTTAGGAAATCGGGCCTACAACCCAAAATTCAGTCCTTTCCGGCTCAAATTCCAGCCCATCCTTAAGACGACGCCTTGAGAAGTTCCGCGACCCGAAAGGCGGCGCGGCCTTGGCCATATTCGTCGATCACCCGGCGCTCGGTGTATTGCGGCCCTTTCCAGAGCCTGTTCCAGCCATGCGTCACGGTCTCCGTCCATTCCGTCTCGTCGCGCAACGTCGTGCACGGCACGCGATGAAAATAGGCTTCCTTCTGCAGACCGCCGGAGTTTGTATAGACCTCGCTCGCGCTGCTCAGCAGTTTCGTCATATCGAGGTAGCCAACCGGCGCAATCACGGTCAACCCCCCAAGATCTATCCCGAGCCATCGAGCGGCCTGTTCTGTTCTCGGATGCAGAGGCAACACGACCGGCAACCGCGCCGCGCAAGACTTGAGATAGTCGATGACGGCATGAAGCTGCCGCGGCTCATCGGTATTTTCGGCGCGATGGATGGTCGCGACCGCGTAGTTTCCTGCCGTCAGCGACATATCAGCCAGGATGCTGGATCGGCGGCCCGCCTGTTGAGCGGCGAAAACAGTCGCGTCGAACATCACGTCTCCGACATGATGCACGCCTTTGGTGACACTCTCGTTCGCTAGATTTTTGACTGCATTTCTTGTCGGACATAGATGCAACGTGGCTAGATGATCAGTCAGAACACGGTTGATCTCTTCCGGCATTCGCCGATTGAAAGACCGCAGGCCTGCTTCCACATGGGCAACCGGGATGTGAAGCTTTGCTGCCGCCAGGGAGCCAGCCAGCGTGGAATTGGTATCGCCATAGACGATGACCCAATCGGGCTTTTCCTTCATCATGACAGGTTCGATCGCGATCAACATCCTCCCCGTCATCTCTCCATGACTGCCCCCATGGATGTCGAGATAATGCTTCGGCGCCGGTATATTTAGTTCATCAAAAAATACATCCGACATGCCCTTGTCGAAGTGCTGGCCGGTATGCACCATCACCTCGGAGAGCCCATCGGTCTCCCGGATCGCCCGGCTCACTGCGGCCGCCTTGATGAATTGCGGACGGGCACCGACGATGGTGAGGATTTTCAAGGCCACCTATACAATCTCACCGTTGGAGGGAAATGCGAGGCATGATTTTCCGTCAGTTTGCAGCTTCGCCTGGATGTGCGCCGATTGTTTTGCGAAGGCCTTCCTCAAACCGCGTAAAGCGACGCAGGTCGAAGCGGTCCGCCAGCCGATCCAGATCGGGCACGATGTCAATTGGCGTTCTTTCCACGATTTCCAGCTTCGGTTCGATGCCGAGTTGCTGGCCGATCAATTCCGCAATCCTGCGTATCGATAGCGCCTCGGGCGTCGCCACGTTCACGGTGCCCGTCCACGACGAACTCGATACTCGCAACAAATACATCAGCAATATCTTCCACAAATGTCGGAACCAACCGCATCCCTTCACCATTCGCAGTCACTTGAACGGCTTCGCCGCAGCGAATTCGTCGGATCAGATCGGGAATGAGACGATCGCCCTGGCCAGGGCCGTAAGGAAAGAACAACCGAAGGGTGTTTAGTCTGAACAAACTGGAGAAGGGCCGCGCAATAATTTCAGAAGCAAGCTTGCTCGCACCCAAAAAGTCGCGCGGAGCCACGGCGGCGTCCTCACGCAGCAAACCGGTGAATGGCTCGTACACCGCACCGGATGACACAAGGCAGAACTGCTTAACCCCCGACCGCGCAGCCCATTGCAACAACGACATCGTCATGCCGACGTTGACGTCGAACATTTCGCGAGAATCGGTCGGAAAGTGCCGATAGCTGCGTGATTGCGCAAGATGGATGACGGCGTCGACGGCGGCCGGCAATTTCGAGGTTCCAAGGGGGCTTTCGGCGTCCCATACCACCGTTTCTCCAAACGAGGCCGAAGACCCCGTGCGGCAGACACAAAACAGCTCGTGTCGGGCCGCAGCGAGCCTGGGTCCAAGCGCAGAGCCGATAAAGCCGGTGCCGCCCGTGATCAGAATGCGCATGATCGGGCTAGTCAGCTGGCTTGGTCAGTAAAACGGAGATTCCATTGGGATTAGAATCATTGAATTTGTAAATCTGAACACCGAGATCTTTCAGCCATCCCTCGACCTCTTCCTCGGTATGCTGCCAAGCATTGTGCGGATGATACCAGTCGAAATTGACCATATTGTTGGTTTCGTAGTCAAACGCCTCGTTCCAGAAGCACTTTAGAAAATTGTAATATAACAAACGCTGGACATTGTGGGTGCCGGCCGGAATTCCAAGAACCGGAATTGGCTTTTCAAGCGTTATCGAAACATTGAGCCGGGACAACTCGCGGCCAAGTTCGGTTATTCCCTCACATGCAGTGTAACAATCTTCGGCCGAAAGCGGCATAAAGTTCTCGCGAACGTGGTTGTCGGAAAAGACTCGCACGGCGCCCATCTTGCGGTAGACATAGAAGAAGAACTGACCGCCAGGTCGCACTTTTTTGTACAACGCTTCGACCGCGGCGCGGGTGTTCGGCGTATGATGAAGCACTCCGTCGGCGATGATGAAATCGAAAGTTTCATCAGGGAACGGGGCGTCCATCAGATCCGCCTGAACGACACAGCAATTCTCCAGCTGACGGGTATTTTCGAAGGTCGTGAATGCCGCATCCGAGACGTCGAGCGCGAACACATCTCCCGGGCAATTTTCGGCAATAAATCTCGTATTGAAGCCGGATCCCGGGCCCACTTCGAGCACTCGCTTCTTGCCGGCATAAAACGCCTTCAATGCGTCGAGATCCGGCACACCCAGCTTCTTGCAATACCAGCCGAACAAAAACCCCTTATGTTCCATCTCCAGACCATATTGCTTGAAACGCCGCCACTTGTCGGAAAATGTCTCATTGGTTTTTGCCTGCTCACCGGATTCCGGCCGCGTCGGCGCGGTCGCCGGCTTCTCAAGACCATGGCGCGCGCAAAACTCCTTCAAATCGGGCTGCATCGGCCCCGTTAGAAACGACGGCACACCTTGCAGGATGGGGTACCAGACGGCGGGATTCGACGTTCGAAGCACGCCTTCGATAGCATGCCCGCCATCGTCGGAGAAAATCTCCGGCTGAAGCTTCTGTCCAAGAGGCTGAAGCAATGAACCGTTCCGAAGTCTCATAAAAAACCTCACTCTTGGCCGACCGACGAACCAGAAGGCAATGCCCTTCCTCAAGCCGCTCCGCCATAGGCGCCATGTTGTTCGCACCAGGATTTCAAAACTCAACATGCACCAGATCAGGGCAACATGATTGGCCTTTTCCTCGAAGTGCTCATCCAGGATCCGGCGCACGAAGTCATATTGGAGCACGCATCGCCGTTTGATCCGGATTTCAGAAAGTTGCTGTTCGATCCAGGGACGCAGGACACCCCTGTACCAAGAAGCATCCGGGGGGCCAAATCCCATCTTTGGTTTTCGGTAGATTTCGTCAGGAACGAGCGGTCGAACCGCCTCACGGAAGAGGATCTTGCCCGTCTCGCCGTCCGACAAAAGGCTCCAGTCGATGTCGAGAAGATGATCGACCACCTCGTTATCCAGAAGCGGTACCCTCGTCTCCAATGAATGCGTCATCGACAGCTTGTCTTCGATGGACAGCAGGCCGGGCAAATAGGTCGTCACATCGACGTGCATCACGACATCCCACGGATCCCGCGATGGAGCCGAAGCAATCGCATCACCAATGACGGCAAGCGGATCAAACCCACCCGCGGCTCGCAAGAACTCGGGCGTAAATGCGATCGGAATCAGTTCCGCAGACACAGGAACATTCAGGCCGCGCCGATATAGCGCAAACGGGTCGGCCGACGCAGACAGAAACTTCCCCTGTCTTAGCTGCCGGAGAAAACCCATTGCTCGCTGCGATAACGAGGCAGGGCGCGATCGAGGGACGATCGCATACCTGCCCACGTACCCGCCGGTGACCTCATCGCCCCCGGTACCCGACAAGACAACCTTGGCATCCTGTGCGACACGCCCCGCGATCAGATAATTCACGTAAGCCATTCCCATTCGCGGATATTCGATCGCGGCAACGGTCGCATTCAGATTGGCGGCGAGCGCCATTTGCGGAATCGTCATCTCTACCCGATCGATCTTCAGATATTCCGCAACGGCCCGCGAGAATTCACGCTCATCGACTAGCTTGTCAAGGCCGACATTCTCGAGATCAAAGATGCACGAATAGGCGCGCATCCCCGGATTGATACGATGAGCAGCGGCGGTAACAGCGGAGCTGTCAATTCCTCCCGAGAGGTATGTCATGACGGGAACGTCCGCGGCCAACTGCCTGTGAATTGCGCCCTGCAAAATCTCGCGAAACTCTCCGGATGCCTGCGCCATGGAGGGAGCACGTTGGCGCTTGTAGGAAAACGACCAGTAGGTTTTCCGGGAGCAGCCAGTGATCGAGTGGCGCTCGATGGTCCCGGGCTGCACCAGTCTGACGTTCTGAAACGGCGTGCGGCCGTTCCAGTTGTTCATCAGGGTAAAGTATTCAAGTACGGCGGCCGCATTGAAGGCTTTCGGTATCAAGCCGCTGGCATGCAGGCAGCGGACCTCTGAACCAAACACGACGCTGTTGCCAGGCAGGTCTGCGACATAGACCGGCTTAATTCCATACCGGTCGCGCGCAATGATCAGTTCCCGTAGCGACTGGTCCCAGATTGCACAGGCAAACATGCCGTTGAGACGTCCAAACAGCTGCTCGCCCCACTGTTCCCAGCCATGAACCAACACTTCGGTATCCGAGTGGTCGGTCATGAACCGGTGGCCTGCGGCCTCAAGTTCCTTCCTTAGTTCCCGGTGGTTATAAATTTCACCGTTGAAGACCACCCAGACAGTTGCGTCCTCGTTGCGCATCGGCTGATTGCCGGTCGCCAGATCCACGATCGAGAGACGGCGAAAACCCAGGGAAATGTCAGGCGTGATGTGAAATCCATCATTGTCAGGACCGCGATGAACGATGCTGGCGGTCATGCGCCGGATGCGTTCGTTGGCGTCGGGACAACTCCCGAAATGCAACAGCCCTGCGATTCCGCACATCTTGACGCCGTTAGCCCTGACACTCTGAAACGGTTTCTCGGGAAGGATCGTCTGGATTCAGCTCGAACATGCCGTCCGGGCTGCGATATGCAGCCAGCATCGCTTTCGCGATGGTGTCGGGGTTGTGCCATCGCCAAACGTAACCGCGCGATATCCGCCCTTGACATGCCATTGCATGCCGATCAAGGATCACAAGGATATCTTCAGGCAGGTTGCCGGGCGACGCGCGGTGATCCAAAAATTACTCATCGCGTTGCAAATTTCGGTAGATGCCAACGATCTTCTGCCACTCATCCTGAGCTGAAACAGACGCCATCAGTTCTGGAATGCGGGCCTTGCAGGCAGCAAGTGCAGTGCGATCCCTTGAAAATGTGGCAATCGCATTTGCGATCGATACTGGATCATAAGGATCAAAGCACAACCCTACGCGGTTATCTTCGATCAAGCGCCTGGCTTCCGGAAAATCCGCGGCCAAAACAGGCAATCCAGCCGCAAGATATTCGAATATCTTGTTAGGCAGGGCATAGTAGAAATTTTTACAAAGATTAGGGAGAGTCCAGATACCGGCATCCGCGCTTATCGCAGCCGCGACCACGTCTCTGGATGGAACAAGCGGCATGAAGAACAATCGACTGGATTGTCCTTCAGCTTCCGCACGCCGCCGATAGGCCTCAGCATAATCCTCAAGTCCCGGGCCCCGGATGACGAAGACCCAGTCGGACAATCGTGCCAAGGCATCGATGATCGGTTCAATCATTCGCGTCAGCCCGACACCGCCTTGCCATAGTACCACGAAGCTGTCTTTGGGTAAATTCAATTCGTCCCTTATATCAGGGTAAGCCCGCGTCGGCCGGCGCGCCAAGTCCGGTATATTGCGAACCACGGACACCTTTCGACGACCGTCACTGTATTGCGTGCTCATTTCATCGGCGATGGAATTGCAAACCGTGACGATCTCTGAGGCGTGCCGAAATACCTGCTGCTCAAGCCATTGATAGGCCCACTTTTGAGGAACTCCGTGCGGCCGCCAGACCTTCTGCATTTCCCGCCAGCCAACGTTTTCGGAAAACCATTCGTGAAAATCGACGATCGCATAAGCGCCGGTCTTCTTCGCTGCGGTGAGTGCAACTAAGGCAGACGTAAGGTCGTGGCCATGAAACGCGAACGGCTTGAACTGGAGTGCGGCCAACAGCATCTCCCTGCCGCAATATCCTGGAAACCGGCGCACGAAGTGGCCAGCAACGTAAGGCAGCCGCTTGAACGCAATCCCGGGACCCCAATCTATCCCGCCGATCCTGTTGTCTGAGCGAGAAACCGACGGCCAGATGATGAGCACTTCAAATCCAGCTTGCGCCAGCGCGCGTGCTTCACGTTCAATTCTAGGGTCGATACGCATGTCGGAAACCGACAGCATGACGATTGTCGACCCATTCGCTTCCCCGGCAATGCCCCTGTTGCTAGGATGGAACCAAGCCACAAGGAAATAAAGGGCATCATACGAACCGCGGACGCTATCTCCAATGCCAATGAGGCCGGCATACAACATCCGGAGAAACGCCCGAAGGCGCGGTCTCGCCTTCACAAAACCCTTTAAAGCGCTGAAGAGAACTTCTCGTTGCAACATCTAGCTCCGAACGCCAAGGGCCATTTCGCTGACGGTGTCCCGCTTTGACCTAAACGAAAAGGTATCTACGCGATCCCGCGCGCCGCTTCCGAAATGCAAAAGACCGGCAATTCCGCACAGCTGGTTTAGCTTCCAAGGCGGCTATTCCCGGCGAATTAGTTTGCGGCAGCCGGTGCCAGTACAAAGCTGCTATCTGGACTTTGATAGGCGTCCAGCATCGCTTTGGCGATATGATCGGGATTGTGCCAGCGCTCGACATAGCGACGTGACCGCTTGCCTGCTTCCTGCCACTCGGCGCGTCGCTCGAGAATCGCTGCAAGATCTTCGACAATTCGACCGGGATTGATCTTCAGGATCGGCATATCGTCTCTGATGGCTTGGGGCACAAACTTCATGTCTTGTTCCCTGATGTAGCAGGCGACGGGCTTGCCCATCGCCATCATCTCGACGGCGAATCCACCGTACCAGCCTGCCAGAACCTGATCGATTGCAATGTCCGCCGAGCGGTAGAGCGCCAGCGCTTCTTCATGGGTTTTCTTCTCCACCAGGATCAAATCAAAGTCATATCGTGTCCTTAGCTGTTCGAGTGCATCGAGAATCATCCGCGTTCCCTTGATGCTCCCATCGCTCGGCGCATGCACAATTCTTGGTTTGCCTTCGATCGAGGGAAACTGCGGCGTAAACTTCTCGATCTCCACATTGGCGTAGGGCAAGAATTGACCGCTGGGAACGACGTGCCCGAGTTCCGGATTGAGATAGAACACGCAGTCGAACAACGGCAGCACGTCGTTTATCAGGTGATGCCGGCGCGCATCCAGCACATCAACGCAGTTCTGATACAACGAACAACGGCCCGTCGCGCACATGGTCCAATCGTTTCGCAAGTTTCCCTCGCCGGCCAGCCGGGCGTCGCATCCTTGCAACGTCATGAACCTCTTCCGGCCGAGCAGCTTTGCAACCCTCAGATCGATAGTTGAGAAATGGTCGTAAATTCTCTCGAAAAGAGGCTTCTTAAAAAAAGAACGTCCGGGAGAAAGAAATGTCTGTCCAAAGTAAAAGTGCAATACATCGTATTTCCAGGTTACCGCCAGCCCAAACAAGACGCTCCGTACAGCTATCTCAGAGAGGCTGGAACCGTCTCGCGAGAGGGTTCTGTCGGCAGGATAGTTGAGCCATGTACCACTTCTGACCACCAGATCGCTGGAAATTCCAAGACGCCGTTCCGCGCGCGAAAGTGCCCACGGCTGATTGCCCACATTCACCGGACCATGCAGAATTTTCATCAAACCCAGACCTCACTCGCGAACTGCAGTTCCGAAGTCGTTACGCCCGGAAACTTCCGATAGATTTCCAACTGGAGCTCGACAATCCTCTCGGCGGAATGATACTGCTTGATCCACTCGGCCCCCGCATCGCCAACTTCTGCAAGGTCATTCCGATCGAGAATGATTCTCTCAAGCATCTCGTAAATTTCAGTCTCCGAAGATGCAGAATAGACCGGAGGCACCTTGGAAAAGAACCGCTCCGCAGCCCCGAAGTCGACGTTGGTTATGACGCGACATCCCAACGCCAGCGCTTCAAAGGTGACTCCGCCGAACGACGGCAGCACGAATTGATCCAGCACGGCATGGCTCGAAAGGTATGTTCTCCAGAGGTCCTGTTTTCGCATGGGATCGAGCCATTGTATCTTCCCTTCAATACCAAGGCTTTTGATCAAGTCACGCGTGGCCTCAAGATCGCGGCCCCAGGCGATCATCACAAGGCGTGCAGATGAATGTGTCCGACTAATTCTCGCAAAGGCTCGAATGAGGCGATCATTTCCCTTGATCATGCTGGGGTCGGCAAGCAGCCAGTCTTGCCGGGCAGGATGAAAAAAGATGACTTGATCGTCAGGTGGCTGAAGTTCGCGATGGCTATGCCGAAACTCGACAAGCCGCTTTTCGTCGAATGCGTGAGGAAGAGCCGAGAATCGATCTGCCGGGATGCCGAGACGCCCTGCTGCCTCCATGCAATCCAGATTGGTGACAAATACATGGTCGGCACCCAGAAAAACGGTTGCCGCCAGCCTTCCCGTTATGTCGTTCACGAACGGGATCGCGCGCAAGGTGCCATGCTCATAGGCAATATAGGGTTGTTCGGCCAGCAGAGGCCACGCGCCATCCGTCGAATATGCCTGAATGACGTCGAAATATCGAAAGAGGCCCTTTAGGTGGTGCAAACGAGCCCGATAACCGGAAAAATCTCTCGCAGTGGGTACCGATCGATGTGAAGTATGGGCCCGCTTCCAGATCTCGATCAGCCTCAAATGGTCCGGGTCAGATTTTTTGGGTTTCAGAAGCACTGCGCTGAGTATGACGTCTCCGGTCTCATGCAGTTCACCGGAAAGCCTTATCAGCCTGCGGCGTAATCTGCGGCCCTGACGGATCAAGAAGGACCGGTACGTTTGCGAGCAAACCGCCTCGCGAACCGTCTTCAGCTCAAGCCGCAATTCGTCAGCCTCGGACTTTCCAAGGACTTCGGCTTCAATCATTTTGCAACAAAGATGGAGAGGTCCCGAGGCAAACCAGCGCGGCCGCTCGTAGCCCGCCAGATCGACCTTGCGCCAGTCCGGAAAGAAGGGATCACCGAGATCGCCTTCAAACGTCGCTTCCTCCCATTCGGGGCAGGCCATGATGTGATAGTTCTCATAGGCAATGACATATGCGTCGATGCCATACTGGCGCTGAATACGCGCATTGTTGAAGGCGTTGTTCGCGATGTTACCAAGGTGGAGAACCCGAAGCGGTCGCCCCCGCTTGGTTCGCCAGTTGTGATACCAGTCGAACACTTCCGCGCGCGCTTCAGCACTCGCCGAGATATTGGCAGATGCGGACTGGCCGTTTTGCGGTAAAATTGAAGTCAAGCTGCAGCTTGCCGGTTTGCAGCGCAATTCCGGTCGAGTTGCTCGATCCTGGATCGCAATCTGTCATTCACTGCTTCGGGAAAGCCGGCAGTGTCGATGTACAATCGCCCAAGTCGCGCAGCAACAGCCTCAACGCTGTAGTAGCGATCGATGTATGCCCTGCCCCGCTTCCCCAGAACTCTCCAGATCCACCCCCCCTTCTAGACATTGCTTCAGCACGTCGTAGATCTGCTCGGGCTTGACGTTGACGATTGGGCAGGTCGCCGGATCAATCATCATGTCGTCGTTGCGGAGGAAGCAGAGCACTGGTCGTCCGAGCGCCATCGCCTCAAGGGCTGTGTAGCCATGAAAGCCGGCCACGAATTGATCGGCTACCAGATGAGACGACTTGAAAAGCTCAAGGACTCTTTCGTTGGGAACCCCCTGAACCGATACAAGCTCTATCGGTTGCCCTTCAAGACGAAGCTTTTCGATCGCCTCCATCAGGCGAGCGGTCCCCTTGAAATGTCCGTGGTTCGGCGCGTGCGCCACCCGCAAGGTATCCCCTGGCCGATACGCCATGGATTCCGCCTTGAACTTTTTCATATCAAGCGGCCAGTAATGCAAGTCGCGGCAACCCGGCACGTAGGAAACCATGTCGCCCATGGCGATGCGCGCCGTCACGCGTCCGTCAAGCCGCTTCAGGGACGAATTCAGATCCTCAGTTTTGCAAATGCAGTACCGCCCGGGTTGAGGGCATGCCTGGCAAACATTAGGCTCGCCGAGCCGCAACGTGATTTCTTGCGATCTTACATCGGCTCCATATGCATAGGTGTAAAGTCTCTTTCCGGAGTCGAATAGCAGTTGGAGCTCTTCGGGATTAATGCCGTAACGCCCGTCGCTTATCATCAGACCCCGGTCGTAGAAATAATTAAACACATCGAACTTCAACAATGCCCATGCCAGAGCGATGCGACGAAAATTTCGCAGTCCGAATCCGCTTCGCGTCAGCCTGGCCGCGGCTTCAAAGACAAACAGATTAATGTCGAAAGATCGAGTGATGTAATAGGTGTTGAACACGAGCGACGACGAACGAAGACCGAGCAATCTATCGCATTCCGCAAGGATCGGCAAAGTCAAAATCGGCGTTGAAGCCCAAAGGGTGCGAACTGTCCCTTTGGCGATCCTCCGCTCCGTCGCATTGCGGGCTCGCTGGACGACGATGTCCAGCAAGAATTGCAGCAGCGCGGTTTTCCATGCACGCAATATCCGCCTGCCCTTGCGCGCAAAAACTCGAGCACGCTGGTCTTGGACATGTAAACTCAATTGTTAGCGCTCACTTCGATCCATCATCCGCTGCTGGCAGACGCCTTCGATGGAACCGTCAACGGGGCTTCTAACTTGCGGAAAGCGATCCGCCAGAACCGACTTATAGGCCTTTGCCTGCAACGCTACCGTTCGCTTGGCTGAATGATAGGTCTGAAACCAGGTAGCCGACGCCTGGCCGATCCCTGCCTTGTCATCGGGGTCATTCACGACTTGCAAAATCCGCGCTGAACAGGCCTCGACCAAGTCTGCGGTCAAGCAAGGCGGCGTCTCCCCAAAAAGAGAGTCGTCTGCTCAATGTCAATTCGGGTCATCACCCTGCACCCTAACGCCATGGCCTCGAAAGTGACGCCACCCATCGCAGGCGTCAGGAATTGATCAATGACGGCGTGGTGGTTGCAATACGCCTGTCGCAATTCACTCTTGTTCAGCGTCGGAATCCATGAAACCAGGTCTTCGATCCCTAACGATCTAATGAGATTCCTGCTTTCATCGACATCGACGCCCCATTCCACAAATACGATCCGGAAGTTGCGATTGGTCCTGGCCGCATCGGCGGCTCCAGCAATAAAAACCTCATTCCCCTTTCGCATCGAAGCCGGCTCGGAAAACCAGTGATGCCGCGTCGGACAGAACAGCGTCACGATGTCATCGGCGGCTCTCTCCTTCGGAATAAATTCTGCCTGGAATTTTACGATTTTTTGATCATCATAGGCATGGGGCAGACAAATTGTACGGGTCTTTTCCAATCCCATCCGCGCAGCGGACGGCAGGACGTCCGAGTTCGTCACAAAGGAACACTTGGCATTCTTGTACGACGCCATGCATAATATTGCATTGTAACTTTCCTCGAACGGAATATCCCGCAAGGTTCCGTGCTCATAGCAGACAAACTTCTCAAAGCCGTTCACGTAGGGAATGAATCCATCCGTCGCATAACCCTGTATCACATCGTAGTATGGTAGCACGTCAGCGAACTGGCTGGCAAAATTTCGCGCAAAGTGCTCGACAACATCAAGAACCTGAACCGGAAATTTCTCATACCGCAGTCGCAATGCTCCGATAATGGCATCGCGTTCCTCACTCCGATGATCGCACTCCGATATGAACCGATTCAGAAATGAAAACTCTGGCCTGCTCAACTCAGATTTGGATAAGTTAACACCTCTCTTAACACGTACCCGGTGTGTCACCTTGGGTAGATCTTCCCGGTGTGCCGGCAGACCGCGCGCACGCCGCAACTGTTGCCACACGAAGACGCTGAGGTAGAAATTGGAGGCGAGACCCGCTTCAGTTTCCCCCTGCAAACGAGGGAATACTCTTTTTGTGAGAAAGGAATGATATTTTGAAACCGCCAGATCTCTCAAGATTCCCGTAATGCGCCATTTGCTATCAACGGGCCTCTGTTTAGCCGTTCGGAAGGAATGCTCATCAAAGATCATTAACGCATCGCTTAGATCGTCCGGCATTTCCGGTCTTGTCCGGTCGTTGGCAAAGGCTACGTCATCCAGCAGATCCCAGTATTTGGCCTGCAGCAATTTCCAGAAATATCGGGCGGCATCATGGTCGCCGGTATTCCTTGCGCGCAGATATCCGAGGCAAATTGTTAGCGGCCCCTGCACGAACCAGTCCGGCCGCTGCCAGCCGCCCAACTCGGTCGCCCACCAATCGGGGAAAAAATTATCGGTAACCCTAGAGAAGGTCGCAGCTTCCCATTCCGGGCATCCCATCACATGATAATAATCATAACAAATCGTGTCGGCAGCAATACCATAGCGACGCTGGATCAGCGCATTGTTGTAGGCGTTGTTCGCGATGTTACCGATATGCAGGACGCGCAGCGGCCGCCCAGCGGCCTTCTGAAATTGTTCGATGAATGCCAGGTCTGCGACGAGATCCGCGTTTGGATCGGTGGCGTCGTTAAATAATGAGTTCACGGATATTCCCGGAAGGAAACCTTGTTGAGCTTAAGTTAGTTCCTCAGAGAGTCATGACTCGCATGATATAGGAAAGAATCATTCGTTTTTATGAACCTGCAGCTTTTTTTGAACTTGACAGTCAGGATATTGACGAACCAACTAGTTCAACAACGCGTTGTTGATCATCCTCGGTCATACCGGTAAATACCGGCAACGTGATCGTAGTGTCTTCGGCTGTAGCGGCGTTAGGGAATTGCTCGGGCATAAGTCCATACTTATTGCGATAATAGCCAAGTCGATGAACGGCATGTGTTCCAGGCCGGGTCTGGACTCCTTTAGCCGCAAGAGTTGCCATAACCCGGTTACGTCGAGCCCGGCCACCGTCCAGGATGCGGATGACATAGGATTGAAAGCTATACCCTGCCAAATCGCCGCCAGTCGGAAGCCCAATGGTGTTATTGCCAGCCATCAGCTCCGAATAGCGACGACCGAGACGACGACGTTCCGCCAAGAGGCGATCCAGCTTCGCCATTTGCACTACTCCGACTGCAGCCTGAATGTCGGATAATCGCAAATTGAATCCCAAATTGTCGAACGTCGCCATCGTCCAGGGACCGTGATCCTCGCCGCTCGCGTCGGGTAGTCCCGTCGCACCATGATTGCGCTGCGAACGAACGAGTGCAGCTAGATCGTCGCGGTTTGTAGTGACGGCTCCGCCTTCGCCGGTCGTCACCGCCTTGCGCGGGTGAAACGAGAAACAGCCGATGTCGCCGATACCGCCCACGAGGGTGTTTTTGTAAGTCGTTCCGATCGCGCAAGCTGCGTCTTCAATTACCGCCAGATCGTGCCTTTTCGCGATGGAACGGATCTCGTCCATGGGCGCTGCAAGCCCGAACAGGTGGACTGCGACAACAGCTTTAGTTCTAGGCGTGATGCTCGCCTCGAGTGCGGCTGGATCAATATTATAGGTTGCGAGATCAATATCGGCGAAGAGCGCCTTTGCACCAACATATTCCGCCGAGTGGGCACTTGTTATCCAAGTAAAAGCCGGAACGATGACTTCATCTCCGGGACCAAGCTTCAATGCGAGTGTCGCCAAATGAAGCGCCGCCGTGCATGACGTGCATGCCAGCGCGTGCTTGACCTGATGACGCTCGGCAATCAGCTTTTCAAACCGCTCAGTCAGCGGGCCCTGGGTAACCCACTTGCTGGAAAGGCAAGCTCGAAGCATTTCGATTTCGGTCTCGTCGAAACTTTGTTCTGTAAGGTTAATTGTCACTCCATCGGGAACTGGGCAGAGATCCCGCGCCGGCGTCGCATAGGTTAGAAAACTGGCGGAAGTCTAAGAAACGGGAGGCCCGGTGTAGTTGGGAAATAGCGGTGCCTGGTTTAATTGAGCCGAATGGTAGTCAATTTCCGCACTCGACAACGGCGCGAGCAACGGCGACCCCACAGTCGATAACGGAATCCCAAGCGCCATTGCACGCAACAGCACATTATAGACACTCGACCATCGCAGCGACGATTGTGCCCCAAGAAACCATTCACGGGTGCGCTTACCGATACTCTCCGCAAATTTCCTGTCGCGATACAAGCGGGCCAGCTCTCGTTCAACGCCATCCGCATTCTCGGCATCAAGCGTAGGAGGCGCGCCCGACTCGACCAGGGCATCGTATTGGTCGCGCTCCAGGCGCATGATTACTGGCTTTCCACATGCCATAGCTTCTAATCCGGATCCGCCATAGTATCCGAGCACAAACTGCTCGACGACGACATCCGCTGCCTGCAAATACTTCAATAACCTGCGTTTTCCCACAATCGGGACGGCTAGCACACGGTCGGAGATATTCCGTTCTTCTAGCCTCGCTTTCGCCGCTTCTAGATCATCGCCCCAACTGAGTACTACCAATCGTGCGCCCGGAACTTTCTCCGCAAATTTCGCAAAGCCATCGAGCGCGTGATGCGCACCCTTCCACTCCTTGTCTATTCGCATGGAGGTCAATACAAAGAAATCACCACCGATCTCCCGCTCCCATTCCGCTCGGATCGCTTGCGCGTCGCCAGGCTGATAGGTTTCTTCGTCGAGGGTCCACGGGACGTAAAGCAAATTCCGCATCCCATAACGACGGGCATGCGCCAGCGTGATAGGGTTCGAAACTAGGATCGCATAGGCATTTTCGATGCCGCGTCGCGTAATGATTCCAACATCATCATTGCGCGACGCTTGAAACCAGATTTCCCCACCGGTCTGCCCAAAGAGATATGGACGACCGGAAAGCAGCCCAAGATAAGGGAATTGGGACACCAGCAACGCATCATATCGGGACAGCGCCTCGAACGTCGGAAGATAGGGCATGTAGTCAAGCCACGTCAAAATCCGCTCCGGCGTGGCGACTTTGTAACGCCCGATGTTTTCCGGCCAGTTGTTGTCCAGGCCATGGCGAAGCACCCAGGACGGAAGACCGCGCTTCGCCAGCGAGGCTGCCGGGGTGGCGCCCAGCTCCGCAATGCTTCCGTCGAAATCTTCCCAGCCCGGCTGCGCAAAGATAAAGTCATCAGTCGGATGCAGAATAAGGTCGATATTCATTCCCCGGCGCCGCAACGGCGCAGCCCGAGTATAGTTCACATTGGCCATATTTCCGGCAAACGCATACCGTCCGAACTCTTGAAGGCGCTCTTTCAACCAGATTCGAAAGTCGTTCGATTTCGCGGCGGCTATAATCCGAAAACTCACGAATATTACTGGCGGTCATCCATGGATGATTCCAGGGTGCGCGATCAAAACTATGCCATTCATCACGAGGCATCTGCGGCTGCTTGGCGAGCCTCCATCGAGCTTCGAGCGGCAAAGCGCAACTTCGGAGCGCCCGCCTGAGCGCCCACTTGCGCAGGATTGAACTCATGGTCCGCTTTTCGCTTGTATGATTTGCACAACTCGCTGCTGATCGTTTTCGGTCATGCCAGGAAATATCGGCAAGGTTATCGTGGTATCTTCGGCGATCGCTGCATTTGGAAATTCGCTTGGTCGCAACGCATATTTTTTTGCATAATAACCTAGGCGATGCACCGCATGAGTACCAGGCCGTGTCTGGATCTGCTTTTCGGCAAGCGCCGCCATCACATCATTACGGTGCTTGCGGCCTCCCTCAAGAATCCGAATCACGTAGGACTGGTAGGCATGACCTTCGGTATCGCCGCCAGTAGGCTTTGCTATCGAGTTCACGGCAGCCAGCAGTTCGGAGTATCGCCGGCCGAGCCGACGCCTCTCCGCCAACAACCTGTCGAGCTTTGCCATCTGGGCTACGCCGACCGCGGCCTGGATGTCAGACAAACGCAAATTAAAGCCGAGGTTATTGAACGTGGCCATCGTCCACGGTCCGTGAGCTTCCAAGCCAGGGTCTGGCAATCCTGTGGCACCATGGTTTCGCTGGGATCGGACCATCGCAGCAATGTCGTCACGATTTGACGTGACGGCGCCCCCCTCTCCCGTCGTTACCGCCTTCCTGGGATGGAATGAAAAACACCCGACATCGCCAATGCCACCAACCGCAGTCCCTTTATAGGTCGTGCCGATAGCGCACGCGGCATCCTCGATCACGGCAATGTTGTGCTTCTTCGCAATCGCGTTGATTTCGTCCATCGGCGCCGCAAGACCGAACAGATGCACTGCTACGATAGCCTTCGTCCGGGGAGTGATCGCCGCATCCAAGGCGTGAGGATCAATATTGAAAGTGGTAAGATCGATATCCACAAAGACTGGTTTGGCGCCGACATATTCGGCACAATGGGCGCTGGTAACCCACGTGAACGCCGGCACGATGACTTCATCGCCTGGCCCCAACTTTAGCGCCAGCGTCGCTAGATGGAGCGCTGCGGTGCACGAGGTGCAGGCCAGAGCGTGGCGAACGCCTTGCTTGTCAGCAATAAGCTTCTCGAATCGCTCCGTCAGGGGGCCTTGCGTGACCCATTTTGAGTTCAAGCATTCGCGCAGCAATGCGATCTCGCTCTCGTCAAAACTAGGCTCTGTGATATTCATCATAGTTGTCATTCCCAAGGCGCCGAATAGTCGCAAAGGACGATATCAAAGGCCGTTAAGCTGGGCGGCCAATGCTCGCGTGGCTCTCGCATGGACAAGCCGGCACGTCGCCAAATTTCAAGGCAACCCTGACACGCCCTCAGGCTGAATACACATTCACTTTGAAAGGAGCCAACTTCGCCTTCACCTGATCGAAATACACCGGGCTTATCGCGAGCGCGACGTGGCGAATTCCCAAGCTTTCGATGGTATCCAGTCCGCCTACGATACGGCCGTGAACGCCGCTTCCCCATGTCGAGCGATTTTCGTCCAGGTATGCTGCGATTTCCGATACGTCGAACCCCAAATAGAATGGCGCAAACAGGCCCGATGGCCCCAACCCAAAAATGGCGAGCGGCTCGCTGGATGCACGCGACGCCTCGTGGGCTTGACGCATCGCTTCCGTCGCACCCTTGGCAACGAGAACATTTTGATCGACAATGCTCTGATTGTCGGCGGCCACGTTCACAAGCGGTTTTGGCGCGTTGTTCTTCCTCAGGAGAACAAATATCGGCACACCTGCTTCCTTCGATGCAACAACATCGAAACCCGCAGCCTTCGCAATCGCTGTTATTGTATGAATTGTGAGCTTCGAAAGATGGTCGGCGCAAAACAGATCGTTTGGGTTGCGCGAAAAATTTGGCACGCGGATGTAGAATAGTCCTGCTTCTTTCAGGAGCTCGTGGGCCCATCGAAGCATGTCCAGGGGATTCTCGACATGCTCCAATACCCCGAGCGCAACAACCAAATCGAATTTTTCGGCATCAGCTTGGAAACTTCCGTAATCACACCGAGTGGTCAGGGCTCCCGGAAATCGTTGTTCCAGGATGCTGAAAGCCGAACTAGGTTCAAAAGCTGCGGCACGCCATTCACCCGACTGTTGCAGAAAGTGCCCCAAAAAATCGCCCTTTCCGGCACCGGCCTCCAAAATTGAACCACGAGCCGGCAGGTCAGTCATCTCCCGCAAAATCTGATGGGTGCGTTCTGCTTGTGAAACCGGTGCAGGTCCGGAAAAGCTTTGAAGGGATGCATCCGGGCTCTTCATCATCAAGCTGTAGCTGTCTTTGTAAAACAATTCCGTCCATCCGCGGGTGCCCCTCGCGTTGAATATAAGTCCGCAAGCAGAACACATCTGATTGTCCAATGATGCGTCCCGAAGGACCATCATATCGGACGTAATGCACGTTCCGGTAAACGAGGGATAGATGCCTTTTAGCTGATCAAATTCACAACATGGACAGCGAACTTGGGCCATTTGATCTCCTGCGGATCGTTCCATTGATTATAAGGTCGGCTCAACCGAGACAGTGTTCCTCGAGACCGCGCAAGATCATCATTTCCCGATACGGAAAATGTGGGGCGATCTCCTGACCAAACACATCCCTGCGCACGAGCGTGTCCGGCTCATTGTAGCCGGCCATCGCCCGCAGCGAGGTCGTTCCCGAAAAGCGCGGATTGATCTCGAAGGAAATCACATCACCATCGACAACCCGGCATTGGATATTCACCGGCGCAATGGGCGAAAGGGATGTAGCGATTTTTTCACATGCACTGCGTACTTGCGGCCAATCTGCAACATGCCCCTGAGAGATGCCCGTCGAAATGATCAGACGGGAGCCGAATTCGGGACGTCCCGTCTTGTTCGGGACCTGAGTCCGGATGGTCAGTGCGCTGTTGATGACACGCTTGATCGCAATCGAGTTAATGAGCGCGCCGTCCCCGCCGAACAGCACGCCGACCGTGTATTCTTCGTCAGGCGTACCGAGATATTCCTGCAAAATGAAACATTCACATACCCCGAGCAAATACTTCGAAAAAGTCAAAAGCTCCTCTCGCGATTGAACAATAAAGACATTTGCCGAACCGCCGCCACCGACGGACGGCTTAAGAATCGCGGGCAACGTATCCCATGATTTAAGATGGGCCAGGTCCCGCACTTCCAGAAATTTCGGCGTACGAAACCCGTGACGCGCCAAATGCGCCATCGTTCTCGCCTTGTCCTGACAAACATCAAGCACAGAGGGGGGATTGACGGGAGTGTAGATTCCTTCGCCCTCGAGTATGGATCTGGATCGGCTCAACACCATCATTTCGGGTTCTGACCCATGGAAAATGGCCACGCACTTATGAGCTTTCGCCAGAGCGCTCAGTTCGTCGAGGTATCCTGGATCGGTTGCCCGCGGCAACTTCACGAAGGTGTCAACCTTGTTTCGGTTCGCGCATGCGTCGGTGATGTCGGTCCCGATAATGTTGTATTTCAGTTCGCCGAGACGGAGCGCTTTCAGAATCTGCTCGCCGTGCCCCCCGCCTCCAACTCCCGTGACAAGAACTCTTACCGCTTCATTCTTCAAGACCGCTACTCCCGGTATACTGCGCACAGCGGCTCAACAACGACGTCACGGGCGGCGAAAGTGAATACCGCAAAAGGATACGCTGGCAGCATTTCGAGATATCAAACCTGATTATTTGCGCACGCCTGTCGGCCACGTCAAAGATACACACCGACCCGCGCAGATCCTGCCCCCGCGGAAGACCGCAGCTCCCGACATTGACGAACAGCTTTCGGTCAAGCTCGCGAACAAATGGATGGTGGGTGTGCCCCATGAAAATGACGTCAGCATCAATTTTCGAAAATTCGGACAAATCGCTATCGGGATAAACGTAGCCGGTTAGTGGATTTGCCGGGCTGCCATGAACAAAAACGCCGGTAACGCCTGCGCCGCGAAATTCCTGCTTCAGAGGAAGTGTCGCGAGGAATTGGCGCTCTGCTGTAGCGAGAGTGGCGAAAGTCTCACGATGCCGATAGACGGCATCCTGTTCCGCCGTTGCGCTCTCATGAACAAGCATGTCGTCGTGATTGCCCCGTACCGACCGGATATTGCTTTTTTGAAGCAGGCTAACCACTCCTCCATCAGGAATGTATCCCACTGCATCCCCCAGAAAGTAAATCGCCTCTGCATGGGCTTCGGCCAGAATCTGGAGACCTAGCCGAAACGCTTCGACATTGCCGTGAGCATCCGACAAAATTCCAAGACGCATGTTAATCCAAAACAGGGGACAAAAGGCGTTCTTCTCGTTCGTCATACCGACCGACGATAGTCATTTGCCTTGATCCACATGCCACTTGAACTTCGGATCGTAAATAAGGGAAAAGTGCCACAACGAGTTTCGTGCCACCGAGAACTGCGCGGCTTTTTCAATGTAGTGTAATCTCGCATCCGGGCCCTTTGGAATCAGGTGGCGGCAGAGGGAGGCGGAGACCCAGTACGTTCCCTCCCCCAACGCCAACTCCGGAATTTCGTACGTGATGCTTCCGGCTTCGCTCATCGGGCCTTCCGCATCGAGGAAAATACCCGCATCGTAGCCTTCGATACCAGTGACAGCCTGAAGCCGCGGACCATCAATCCGCATACTGGCATAGATCTGTCGATGCTCCGTCCTGCCTTCCCAGGAAATCCGGATTCGCAAAGGCTCGCCGTTCTTTACGACACCCACCAATTCGCCGTTCGCACCGACGATATCGACCGACGATATTCTTATTCCCTCGCCTCCCGTTTCATATTTTCCGGTTTCCGCGGTGCGCTGAATTGCTTCGCTGAGTTTCCGTGTTTCCGAGAGATTGAGCGCTTCCTGTTGATCCCACACACTTTGCTCATAAGCCTTGCTCACGCGCTGAGCATTTCCGTGCATGAGAACGCGACCCTTGTCGATCCAGATCGCCTCGTCGCAGAGTTCGCCGATCAGTCCGCTTGAATGCGAGACAAACAAAACGGTCGCGCCACTCTCGCAGATTTCGCGCACCCGCTTCATGCACTTGTTCACAAAGGAGGCGTCTCCAGCCGCGAGCGCCTCATCGACGATGAATATCTCCGGATCCACGCTGATGGCCGTAGCGAACGTCAATCGTGCTTGCATTCCGCTGGAATAAGTTCGAAAGGGTTGGTCAATGACTTCACCAAGCTCGCTGAAACCGATGATCCACGGGACCTTCGCCTCAACTTCGGCCCGGGTCATTCCAAGGCACATCCCGCCCAAAATGATGTTGTCGCGCCCCGATACATCCGGATGGAACCCCGTGCCCAATTCCAGGATGGCGGACAACCGGCCAAATATCTCCGCCCGCCCCGTCGTCGCATCGAGAAGACCGGCGATGATTTTAAGAAGCGTGCTCTTTCCCGCGCCATTCGGTCCAATTATCCCGACGACACGCCCTCGCCCAACCTCGAACGAAACATCGGCCAATGCCCAATGCTCGACGTGCCTCGGCGTCCCCGTGATAATTTCCCGGAAGAAGTCCAGCTGTCGCGCGTAGCGCCGATAAGCTTTGCCGAGCTGCGTCACACGGATCGCGCATTGCCGGTCCAATGCGTTTGACTGAGACGCCAGTTCTGCGCCAATCGCTTCTTCAGAGAGCATTGCCATAATAGGGTTTCAACTTCTCAAAAGTCCGATACCCGAGGCCTAGCGCCAGCAGCGCAGCTAGCAACATGACAAGCCACGCGTACGGATGCCTAAAGGTGCCGAAAAACAAGACATCCTGGTAGACCCAGACGACGTAGCTGAAAGGATTCAGATAGATCAGCGGCCGAAGCAAGTGCGGCACCCAGTCGGGCAGGTAAACTGTCGGCATCATGTACATCGCGACCGACGTGAACACTGTCACGATTTCACGTAGATCGCGAAAGAAAGGTGTAATAGCAGCGAGAGCAAAGCTTAATCCGATCGCCAAAATGAAATGCGTCACAAAGACAGTGGGCAAAAGTATCACGATCCAGCCCAAGCCGCCGACGAACAGCTTATAAGCTATCACAAGACCCAACGACGGCAGATGAGGAATAGTCGCAGCGATCACGCTGGAGATTGGCAATACTTCTATGGGAAAGACCACTTGTTTCACAAGGTTGGCGCTTGAGATCAGCGCGCCTGGCCCGCGAAGAATGGCCGCTTGCATCATTAACCAGGGAACGAGGCCTGCGAGAATGTAACCAGGGTAATCACCCGGAAATTCACCAGTGATTGCTATCTTGTTCCCTAAAACAAAGCCAAAGATCAGAAGATAGGTTCCGACGATAACGAGCGGATGTGCATAGACCCAAATACCGCCGAAGCCATGCCGTGCGTGCGCGGCGCTTAGTTCGCGGTGAACCATTTCACTCAGGAGTTCTCGATATTTATAAATTTGTAGAAAGGTGTCCCACAGTGCTCGGGCATTGCGCGAAGGCGAAAGCCCTGTCCCCGTAGATCTCGCTACTAAAAGAACCCGCTTCATTTCCTGGATACCCGGCTATTCTTCTGTCTCTTACGTGATATCAAAAATAGCTTTCCATCAGCTGCTCGATATTGAGCAGTGACCAAATCAGCAGCCGGCGATTTTCCCGGCCCTGCAAATGGTCATCGATCAGCGCGTGAACGGCGCGCTGATCGAGGATATCGTAAAGCCGCGCCTTCTTGTTAAACAGCCGCCGTCTCACATAATCGATGCTCTCGCCTTTGAACCAGCTCGCATCGGGCGCAGAAAATCCCTGCTTCTCCCGCTCCGCCACTTCGTCCGGAATATGACGTCCCATCATCTTGCGCAGGATCAGCTTGCCGTCCTTGGTGCGCTCGTAATAGCGCTGCGCCTTGCCGCCCGGCTCGTTTTCGTTGAGACGAACGACCTCGGAAAGGTTTCCCAATTTCATTCTGGCCGGCAGCCGCATCGCGAAGTCGACAAGATCGTTGTCGAGAAACGGCACCCTGCTTTCCAGGCTGTGGGCCATCGCGAGCTTGTCATCAACGACGAGCAGTCCATTGAGGAACGTCTTGGCCTCAAAGTAGAGCGAGTGATTGACGTAATCCTCGGGACGCGTCAGTTGCGACGCATGATCCTTGAAAACGCTGCGAAAGATGTCAACTGGCGAAGTGCGGCTCGCATCGGTCCAAACCGGGGCCATCAACTGCGGCAGCGTTCCGCTTGGAATCATGCGTTGCCAAAATCCAAAATATTTTTCGACATAGTGGTCGAAGTCGTCGTTCACGACGGCCCTGTAGTATCGCCAGGGATAGCCACCGAACAGTTCATCGCCTCCGGTACCGCTCAGAACCACCTTGCCGAACTTCGACGCCAACTTAGCGGCATAAAAATTCGGGTAAGATTGGCCGACCCGCGGTTCTTCAAGATGCCATGCAAGGCTCGGCAGCGCGCGCTCCATGTCACCGGCTTTCAGCACCATTTCATAATGCTCGGTCTTGAAGCGATACGACATGTATTCGGCTTTTGACCGCTCGTCGTAACCGAGTTCGACGCCCGAAGCCGAACTGAGATCAAAGCCGACGGTAAATGTCCGCATGAATGGCAGTTGCGCAGCAGCCAAGGCGGTGATCGATCCTGAATCCATGCCTCCGGAAAGGTACGATCCGATCTCGACATCGCTGACGAGCTGTCGATTGACCGCCTGCTGAAACAACCTGTCGAGTTCATCGAGCGCATCCGCCTCGTCGAGGTCGCCCTCAGGCTCTTCGAAATGGAAATCCCAGTATTGAACCGGTTCGGTCGGTTTGTTGCCCAGAGTGAGCTGCATGTAGCAGCCGGCGGGCAAAAGCTTGACCCCGGAAAAAAGTGTGCGATCCGTAAAGAAGTTCTGGAACGAGAGATATTCGGCCAGCCCTTCGACATCCAGCCGCGACGCGTATCCTGGAAACGCGCGGAACGCCTTGTGTTCAGAGGCAAAAATAAACGTCCCATTGACCTCGGCGTAGTAGACGGGCTTCACGCCGAAACGGTCGCGAGCAACAGTGAGCCTCTTTTCCTTGGTATCCCAGATGGCGAAAGCGAACATGCCGTTGAACTTAAGCAGGGCATGGAGGCCCCACTCGGCAAATGCCTGCAGCAACACTTCACTGTCGCCCGACGAGTTGAATGTGTGGCCCCGCGCCGACAGCTCCAGCTTCAGCTCCTGGTAGTTGTAGATTTCCCCGTTGTAGGTAAGCACATATCGTCCGTCGCGCGTTTCCATCGGCTGGCGTGCCGCATCGGTCAGATCAATGATCGACAGACGCCGGTGGCCAAGGCCAACCGGTCCGTCGCAATAATGACCCTCACCGTCAGGCCCCCGATGCGCGATGATATCAGTCATCGCCTTTAGTGACGTGACCGATGCGGGACGCCCGTCGCGATGGAGAACACCGGCTATGCCGCACATTGCGAGCTACTCAATCTCTTCGAGATGCGACGTTAAGTGGTTCAAACCTGAGTTTTTTCAGACTTGAGCCTTGGCGCGACGCTGATCGACCTGATCAATGTGCGACTTGCGCCATTCGATCAGCCGGCGAAGACCTTCATCAAGATCAATGCCCGCCTTGAATCCGATTTCCTCCTGCGCTCGCTTCGGCGAGCCAATCCGGTTGCGCACCAGCGTCGCCTGACTTCGTGGTGCATAATTGATCGGCTGATTCGAGCCCGTCAGATTTAGAAGCTTCTCTGCCACTTCCTTCAGCGACGTTCGCTTGCCGGTGCCGACATTGTAAAAGCGATCGGTGGCAGAGGCCTTCATTGCGCAGAGATTGGCTTGAGCGCAATCTTCCACGGCGACAAAATCGAAAGCTTCCGACCCATCTCCCAGGATGGTGGGGCCTTGCCCCTTGTCAATCGCATCGAGCATTTTCATGATTACGGCAATATATGCGCCCCGATAGTCCTGCCGCGGACCATATACGTTCATGTAACGCAGGCCGACATAGTCCAGTCCGTAGCGGAAATGATAGGCACGAGCCATGGCCTCGCCACAAATCTTTGTCGCTCCGTAGAAGTTCTTGTTGTTGAACGGATGATCTTCCGTCATCGGCTCTTCGACAGCATCACCATAAACGGATGCCGACGACGACCATATCAGCCGTTTGACGCCATTGCGCACGCAGGAATCGAGTACATTGAACATGCCCTTCACATTCACGTCGAAAGCCGTGCGCGGGAATTCATGGCATTGCAGAAGCCACAATGCCGCAAATTGAAACACGCCGTCGGCACCTTTCAGGGCGGCGTCGAGAATATCGGTTTGGGTAATGTCACCGCCGGCTTCAAAGATCTTGACCCGCGGATCGCGCAGCGCGCCGGCCAGGTTTTCATGCGTCCCACGGACAAAATTGTCGTAGATAACGATCTCGCCGACGTCAGCCTGAACAAGCTGGTCGATCGCATGAGAGCCGATCAGCCCGGCGCCACCGATCACAACAAATCGCTTACCTCGGATGTCCATTTTCATTCCGCTTTGATTTCGAGAAGAATACCCGGAGCAAGCTTCAAGCATGCTACCGCACTCTGGGTGACTTGATCGTCATTTCCGGAGTCGAATGTTGTCCCTGTCTGCCATAGGAGGCGCAGACTGCCCTGCTGTCAGGCCGCAGCGATCAGATCCGGGCCCACCATCACGCGCACCTTGCGGCCCAGGAAATCAAGCAAGATTGCAACACGGTCGCGATCGTTCGTGCCTTCAACCAGTGCAAGGCTGTCGATAAACGCGCCATCAAGCACGCGCACTTTGTCTCCGGGCGAGAAACTAAGGCGGCGATCGAGCCTGATGAAGCCGCCATCGTCTTCGCGCTGCTTCAGCGCGCCAATCACGCCGTCATTAACGGATGCCGGGCTACCACCCCAGGAGACGAGATGCGAAACACCGATCGTTGATTGTATCGACCGCCACCTTTGCGTTGCAAGGTCGATCGCGACAAACAAATAGCCCGGAAACAATGGACGAGCCACCATATCGACTTTTCTGGCATGACTGCGGCGCTTGAGATAGCGCGGGAAATAAACCCCGAATCCCTGTCGCACCAGGTTACTTGCGGCCTTCGCTTCGCCGTTGATGTGCGTTTGCACGACGTACCAGCGCGGGTCGGATTCTGTTGTCACGGCTTTATGCCTTGTTCCGGTGGCGCTCGCAATCCGAGCAGACCGGGCGCTAGCACTCTTTGAGCTCCGTATGTTGCGATGGCCTCGTCGAACACATCTTTCGCCCGGGTCAAATCGGTGACGACGACGCCATCGAAAGCCTCAGCGAGGTCTGCATAGCAGCGCACCACCTTAACGCTGATGAAACGCGATACGTCCGCACCCGGATCGACCACAGCTACAATCGATATCGGCCTATCGACAGCGCACAGAATCGCGATTTCGCAGAGATCGGATTTTCCAGCCAGGACGATTCGCTCCATGCCTCGCGCATGTGCGAGATCAAAAACCTTTGCGAAATCTTCCTTTGCCTTGCGGAACAGGGAGAACGACGACGATAGGTATTTGACCGTCAACCGCGACTTCTCTGAAAATCCCTGGGGGGTGAGATAGTACGCGTAGCGCCTCGCTGGCGCCTGGCTGACCTTGACCAGCCCCTTCTTGATCGAGCGTTTGAGATAAGCGTTTACAAGACCGAGCGCGATATCCAATTCGGCCGCGATGTGACGCTGCGAGCGCGACCCGTTGTTATCAACGGATGTAAGCAGACCGAGAACAATGCGGTCGTTGCTACCATCGGTCGGCGAAGTGTCTTTCATGGCGCCCTTCTAGCTGGACCGACTTCTATCGTGTTCACCACGTGAACGTCAAGTGTAACGTTCATTTCGTGAACAACTATAATATCTTGAAATTGCAATATTATTTTGATCAACCATTTGCACTGCCGTTCGACTGCTCGCTTCGAACCTGTTCGGCAATCGCTCGCGAATAGAATTATTGTTAACGCAAGGGCAAAGTGAAACGTCAGCGCTCACGCCAAATAACGAGCGGCGAGTTCCGAATAGCTGAAGCGCTCAACAGCGGCGATACGCTGGTTCAGCGGTCGTTCCGGGCTTTGCAGCGAGTTTAGCAGAGCCTGCGCCAACGTGGCCGGATTGTCGGGCGCGCATCGCAATGTCACCAGATCTTCGAGTCCGGTCAGTACGTTCTGTTCGCAAGCGATCACGATGCGAGGCGCGAACAGGCAATAGTCGAAAAGCTTGTTCGGACTGATGCCATGCTCGTACAGCGCGTTCTTGTGAAAGGACACCACAGCGCAATCTGAAGCGCGAAGAATAGCGTGAACGATTGGACGCTCGACTTCGTTCTGAAATTCCACATTTGGTAGATTGGCGGCACGCCGTTCAAGCTGCGCGCGGGAGATGCCCGAACCGAACAACACAAAATGGATTTCAGGGTTGGTTGCAGCAAGCGCGGTCGCGGCATCGACAACGACTTCCATTGCATTGGGAGGCCCCATCGCACCGGCATAAAGTACAACTCGTTTCCCCTGCTCCCTTAACCGACTGATCCGCTCGATCATCGGATGGATTATGTTCTGGGGCACGAGTGCGTTGCGTATATCCTCATCCGAAACTCCGTTGGGCACCCAGACGAACCGGCCACTGGGCAATCCATGCGAAATCATGTGAGCTTCCGCACCTGCCAACAAGGAGATCACCCGATCCGCGCCACGATAGGCTTGTTGCTCCTTCCAGCCGATCACCTTCATCAGAGGATGCCCCGATGAAGCAAGACCGAGCGCCACGATGCTCTCCGGCCAGAGATCGCGGACTTCGACCCAGAATTTTGCATTGAATTGCCGCGCCACCCGCTGCGCCGCCGAAATGAAGAACAGGTGTGGCGTTGAAGCGATAATGAGATCCGGTTTGCCGAATTGCTCCGCGATAGCCGTCGCATCCCGGCGAAAGCGCGGTCCGAAAGAAAGATTGTTCCATAACCGGCCAAGGCTGCCATCACCGTAGCGCGGAGTTTCAAGAAACCAGAAATCGACATTACCGATGCGCCGGGGTCCGGCAGCTTGAGGTTCTCTGTGAAGGTGGTGAAATCTTGCACTCACCACCAGCGGCCGGTGACCCATCCGGGTCCAGGCGTCAGCCAGCCAATATGGCCGCCAATGGCGCCCAAGTCCCCCCGGCCCTCCCGCAAATGGATGCAACAGCCAGATGTTCATGCATTTGCCCGCTGGGAGAAAATTTCACCATCATGTTTCTTGCGCCTGGCGAAAATCCTTCCCGGCTTGAGCTTAGCAAGAATCCTTCTCGGCATGGCATGGTAACCCGGCCCTGAAAGGCCACGCGTCTCCTTTTCCACGATGCCAATGTCATCGGCCGGGTGAGCGCTGGACGGCATGCACACTCTCATGAGACGCCAACCTGAAAGCGTTCACCCCAGAGCGCCATGCAATACAGTCTCCAGCGCATTCCCAAATCCAGCCGCCCAAACCGCTTTTTGAGCATCTTCATATCAACGTAGCCGGCAATCAAAGGGCTATCGATGACCTTTGCATGCATGATGGGTGTATGCCGGCTCAGCCATAATTGATCGGGTGCCGCGAAACCGATTTTGTCCTTTCGCCAGCAAATATTTGCGGGAAGGACGTTTTGCATCGCAGCCCGCAACGGCCATTTCGTCCAACCGCCATTCAGCTTGACGCGAGCGGGCAGACCCAGCGCAAATTCCACAAGCCGGTAATCCAGAAATGGCAAGCGGGTCTCAATCCCAAAACGCATCGAATTCTTGTCTTCGAACCTCAACAGCATCGGCAGGTTGGTTTCGGTAATTTCCAGCACCTGCATCGCGCGAGCGTCCCGCGTATGGCGTGCAAAACGCCGAAGAGATTCCGGCAGAGAGGGCCTCTTCAGAAAGCTGTACCGCCATCGATAGGCCAAAGCGCGAAGTGGCGCAAAACTGGCTCCGAAAAAATACATTGCCAATCTTCGAGGAGGAACATTCGCATTCACCGTCGTCGCTGAACGGAAAGCCGATAAAAATCCCGCTATGCCGTCCTGGCGAAAATGATCCAGCAGCCACGCGGCATAATAACGCTCATATCCGAGCAACGTTTCGTCACCACCCTGACCGTCCAGCAAGACGATCACACCATTCGAGCGCGCGGTTTTCATGACGTCGTACTGCATCATGATCGAAGGGCCCGCGAACGGCTCTTCCTGAACGTCAATCAATGTTTCCGCCGTCGCGGCAAACTCTTCATATGTCGGCTGAGTGCGTAGCCAATTGAGTTGGGATTTTTCCACGACTTCCGCTGCATATTGCTCCTCATTGTTGCTCGCCTGCTGACTCACGGCGGTGATCGCAAAGAAGGCCTCAGTGGAGCTCAGCGCATGACGTTTCGCTGCCAGCGTCGCAACGCTGGAACTGTCCAGCCCACCCGACAAGCAGGTCCCGACGCGAACGTCGGAGCGCAGGCGCAGCCGCGTGGCGTCCTCAAGCAGGTCCCGAAGCAGATCAGGCGCAGTTCTTTCGTCGCCCTCATTCGAGCCGGGAGCGAGCGAATAATAACGCTCGACCTCGATCCGACCGGTCGACAGGTTGGCACGAAGCAAATGCCCCGGCGACAGTTTTTTGATGCCCTTGAAAAACGTACGATCGGTGTGATCGGTCAGACCGCAAACCAGAAAATCGCTGACCAGATCGTCCTCCGCGATGACGCGCTCCATGAATGGCAGAAGCTGGCGAATCTCGGAGCCGAACGCAAATTCTGTCGGCGCATCGATATAATAAAACGGCTTTACGCCAAAGCGATCGCGCGCGCAGAACAGCGTGTTGTCCCGCTCATCGTGAATGGCGAACGACCACATACCATTGAAACGCTCGAGACATTTTTCTCCCCAGCAGACATAGGCGGCCAACAGAACTTCAGTATCCGAGGAAGTTCTGAAGACAAAACCCAAAGTCTCCAGTTCGGCGCGCAATTCAAGATAGTTGTAGATCTCGCCGTTATAGGTGATCCAGATTGGATGGCGCGTATCGCGCATCGGCTGGGCGCCGTCTTCACTCAAGTCAATAATCGCCAGTCGTCGGTGGCCTAGACCCACATTGCCGCTTACCCTAACGCCGCGACCGTCCGGACCCCGGTGAGCGACCAGATCCGTCAACCGTCCAACCAGATCGGCATCGGCAGGGCCAATCTTGTTGATGAGGCCGAATATCCCGCACACGAGCGCGCCTGCCACGATCTGGGTTGGTGTTGAAGTTCGACGGCTAACCGCTTGCAGCCGGATCGCTGCCCGAAATCACGTATCCGCTGAAATTAATTGCGAAAAGATACACTTGACCGGCCTTTTAGCTCGTTCACGCAATGAACGTCAACCTTCGCACCCGGGGTGGTGCCGATGCCGTTCCGTCGGCCGCCTTGTGTCAGTTCGATTCCACAACCGGTAAGGGCCGAGGAAAAGCACATTGAGACCGGAACAGAAATAGGTGTGCAGGGCCTCGAGGGGCGAGTTTACCATCGGTTGCTCGTTGATATTGAGGCTGGTGTTAATCAGCATGGGCACCGAACTCGCCTTAGCGAACTCGCCGATCAGACGGCTGTAAAGCGGGTTGGTCTGCGGATGGACGCTTTGAATTCGCGCGGTAAGGAAGTGTTCGCGATCATCCGGAAAATCAACCGGGATCTCGGGGTCACCATCCTGCTGGTGGAGCAGAACGCGCGCGCCGCATTATCGGTCGCGAGCCACGGTTACATCATGGAACAGGGCAAGGTGGTGCTCGACGGCTCAGCCTCGGAGTTGCATGACAACGAGGACGTCAAGGAGTTCTATCTCGGCGGCGCCGGCGACCAGCGCAAGAGCTTCAAGAACCTGGAAAGTTTCAAACGGCGGAAGCGGTGGCTCCACGGTCAGACAAGGCGTTAAGGGATATTTCGATGCCGCTGACGCGAGGCAAAATCCTGGGATACGACCTCGAACGATTGGCGTTTAGGTTTTCGATGCTTAGCGACAGCGAAACGATTGAATGTCAAATCAGTGAGGCCGCGATGGATGAACTTGCCGGCGTGAGGAGTACCTTGAGTACCGCCAGGCAAGCGCAATTCTTAGCCCACCGAGACGCTATCGAGCAAATCGCGTCCGACCTGTTCGACGCCCCTCCCTCGATCAAAAGCGCCGCAGTCCGGATATTCACCAACGCTCGATAAAGGTTGCAACGGCTTGATTGGGTTCGTTCTGCCAAATCACTGATCTCCAGAGCTCGGTGGCGTCGTTTTGTCAAAAAGCATCGATCAATTGCGTGGGTTCGTTCTGCCAAATGGAATAAGCAGGCGAACGCCTTTTCCTTATTTTTCCGACGCGAATTTGTAGAATCCATAGGTCGCTCGTGCCCATCGCTTACAACCCTTCCGACGACGGATTATGTAGCGCTTGAAATGCCTTCCGGCGTCTGGAAAAAACTCTCCGCTCGTAGCGATTGATCTTCTCGATAGCGCGGGTACCGAGCGCGTGCTCGTTAATATTAGCGGATTCCAGTTTTCCTATCCTTTGCAGAACCGCCGTGCGGGCTGCATGGATACGTTGCATGTCGAAATAGCACTCTGCAATCGTTCGCGCATGCTCATTGGCAAAAAACCCATCGCTGAACCGAGCTAGGATTCGTGCAAGACGTTCGATGTTTTGCGCCACAGTCAGGTCAACATCAATTCGCATTGCCAGACCGTGACGTAGCGCATTATTTCGCGAACGCCTTTTGCCTCCCAAAGTCCGGGGTCCGGTACTCTGGGAGGCATTGCGCTTGTTAGCTTTAAGCTTACGATCCGAAACCAAAGAAGCTACCGCTAAGCTGATTGTTTTCCTTTTTCATGTAACTCAGGTTTCGATTCGGCGCTCGCCTGATCCGCCAATTTCATTTTTTGCCAAGTTGCGATCAATCGCTTCCCTAGCCCGCCGCACAAATTCGCAATCCAGCCTTATTTCTCGCACCATTGCGGCAACCTGGTGCCGAGCAGAGGTAAGAAATTTTTCAATCGTGGCGAGGGACTCACGGCCTTCAACAAATGCGCTCGCGTTAACTGCATCGGCATCGTAGCCATGAGCTTCGAGCCGCACGCTTAACGCATTCCGGTTATTTTTGTCGACCCGCAGCACCTCAGCATCGACGCGTGCTTGCGCACGAATCATGGGGTTCATTCCACTGATCTGCAATGATTCAGGGTCGGTTTTGGCCAACGCGAATTCAAGTGCCGCTCTGCGGCTAGTCAGAATTATCGCGCTCTTCCAACGCCGGTAGCGCACGATGTCAAACCATAGCCACGTCAGATCGATCACCCAGAGCCATTGAAGATCGGTGTCCGGCAAGAGTTCCGTCGCCATCATTTCGAACAAGCGGTAATAATCGTCATCCGTTTCACCCGGAAGCAAACGAGGCGTGGCCAGCGCAAACGGCAGGATCACATCCGGCACGTCCAGATTCTGTTGAAGGTATTTTGAGGTATAAACCGTCGTCATCTGTCTATCCTTTTCAAAAAGCAACCACCGAGCGTGCTTGGACACGACCGAGCCGCAAGGCCGCACGGGATGTCGGGTCGCTCGAAGAAAAGGGGATTCGGACGGATTTTGGAAGAGTGTCCCGATTGGGAGAAATTGGGTAGCCCTAACGTGCAACTTGCCGCGATTGAGGAAAATCCTCGGTTACAAGCCGGACGATAGTATCCACGGTCACGGGTGACAGTGCGCGTTCCCGAAGGTGTCTTTGTAGCGGAGGCAACACTAGATCGAGGAAATCGTAAAAGGGACCGCTCTCGACGAAAATTACTTTATTAAATCGCATCCGCGGCTCGCGGCGACGGGCGATCGGCTGACCACTTGGCCTAAAAATTTCACCCAGATCGTCAGCAAGAATCCGATTCGCGGAGTTATATGGACGGCCCGGTTTCCGCGCGTTTTGAAGTCGGCCGATAGCAGAGGTCGCGGCTCTTGCAATAGCAGCCTCCGTCGGAGGCTCAACCCGACCTGACTGATCGCCCCAAACATCGTACCAATGTGTGGCTGGCTTTTCATCGCTGCGTTGGTAGTTACCGGCGATTATCCAGTAGACATATCCAGGGAGTTTACCTGAAAAAAACAAGGACGGATTTTTCGAAATCTCTTTCAGTGTGGCAATGAGAACTCCGGTTGCCATAGCTTCGGAGGCTACCGCGGCAAGCGTCAGAGCGGTCGCTATTCGCTGCAATTCGGCCGCTTCGTCTTTCGTAGGGCCGTCGACCGAACCTGCTGCCGGCGCGGGCAAGTCATGCTCGGCGTAAAATCCAAGCATGGTCAAAATCGGTGCCCTATTTAAGGCACAAATGGTCATACATACGATGCCAGATTTCCAACCATGGCGATTCGGCTTCGGTCAATTGCGCCTTGGCAAGTGTTGGCATCGGACTGTACTCCTTGAAACCAAGTCAGATTGAAGGAATTCCTGTCGCGCGAAAGGCTTGGTACGGAGTTCTCCACATGATCTTTCCTGCAACCAGTTCTTTGGGACCTCAATCTTGGCGTCCCAAAGCAAGATCCGCGCAAGGGGCCTTTCGCATCGGCGATCTTTCGGGCTGCTCGGCAGCACTGCGGGTTCTGCATCCAGCAGAACAATTTCACGACCGGCCAACTTTTTAGGTTCTCCGCGGTTAGCTATGCCCGCCGCTATGCGCTGTTCGCACTGGTCGGGATTGCCGGGGAAGACGATCTTGATGCACCCGATCTTCTCGCAGAGCCATCTGCCGCTATCGACACGCAGCCGGGCGCTGCCGAAGACGGCCAAACCATTCCGCACCCACCAACGGCACCATCCATCGCCTACGACATCCCAAGCCGGTTCTTCCGTCTGCGCAATTAGCAAGCTTGCGCGATCAACTGCTTGGGGAGATGGCCGACCTCAAAGATGGCGAAGCGCTCGCCTTGTGGGCGCATCGACGTCTGCCTTCCAAAAACACATTGACGGCGGATGATGCCCGCATCATCGACGCCGCCGGCCATAAAATCCTGGAGATCTGCCGCGACCACGAACTCGATCAAGCAGACACCCCCCTGCCGCAGCGCTAGCAACGTCAAAAATGACAGACGTCATAACAATGTCAGAAGTAAATCAGACCCAACCTGCGACGACCGAGGCTTACACCGTGTTGCCTTTGACCAAGCCGTCACGTAAGCGCAACAAGGCCCATTTAGTCTTTGTAGCTTCGCAACCGTGCCTGGTCTGCCAGCGTTCGCCCTGTGACGCGCACCATCTCAAATTTACCCAACCACAAGCTCTTGGAAGAAAAGTCAGCGACAAATTCACCGTGCCGCTATGCCGTGACCACCATCACGAATTGCATCGGCCACGGCAACGATGCCTCATCGCGGTCGGCCGCTTACGTACTGTTAGCAATTTTCTTAAGAGGCTGACCCGAAATTAAGTTGAGTGATTTCAGTCGTTTGTGATTTCAGTCGTGGTTGCGAGCTACGACGGAGGCACAAGATGGTTTGGACTGAAATCACCCGAGCGAAATATTGTCGAGATGGGCTGCGTTATGCAAGCGATACGACCGACGAAGAGTGGGCGATGATCGCTCCCCACATGCCCTGCAAGAATTGTCGCGGCCGGCCAGGTGTGACGGCGATGCGGGCATTGGTGAATTCGATCTTTTTCATCGCTCAGAGCGGTTGCCAGTGGCGGTTGTTACCGAAGGAGTTTCCGCCTTATACGACGGTGCAGCGGTACTTCTATCGGTGGCGCGACGACGGCACCTGGCAGAAGATCAACCACCATCTTGTCATGATGGCGCGTGAGGCTGATGGCCGGGAGGCAAGTCCCACCGCAGGAGTGATCGACAGCCAGTCGGTTAAAACCACCGAGGCTGGTGGTCCGCGCGGGTTCGATGCCGGCAAGAAGATCAAAGGACGCAAACGGCACCTTCTCACTGACACCGCAGGCTTTCTGATCGCAGGCATCGTGCATGAAGCCAGCGTACAAGATCGCGACGGCGCACCCGCGCTTCTCCAGTTGATCCGAAGTGCTTTCCCGTGGTTGCGTCATGTCTTCGCCGATGGTGGCTATGCCGGTCCGAAACTCAAAAAGGCGCTTGCCTCAATCGGCCGCTGGACCATCGAGATCGTCAAACGATCCGATGCCGCCAAAGGCTTCAAATTGTTGCCACGCCGCTGGGTCGTCGAACGAACCATCGCCTGGCTCAACCGCAACCGTCGTCTTGCAAAAGACTTCGAGGCAACGATTGCAAGCGCCGAAGCGTGGCTTATGATCGCCAGCGTCAAGTTGCTCTCGCGTAGTCTCGCCAGAGCATGATCAGCACCCTAAAACATTATGAGTTCGGAACTCTCAGAGTTCCGTCCGGAGACTTTAGGCCGGATTGCAGAGTTTTCTGAGCATGAGGCGGATTGATGCGAGGCGCAAGAACGCCAGAGCCTTTCGGTTGAGATTCTCCCAATCCTTGGCAAGCCTTCGGCAGCGATTGAGCCAGGCAATGGTACGCTCGACGATCCAGCGTTTGGGCAAGACCACAAATCCGCTGGCCTGATCGGAACGTTTGACGATTTCAATGTCGAGATGCGGCAGAACCTTTGCAAGCGCTTTCGCAAATTTCGGTCCTTGATATCCGCTGTCGGCGAAGAGCGTCTTCAAAAATGGAAACATGCCGAACAGTGTCGCCATGACGAGAACGCCTCCATCGCGATCTTGAATGTCGGCCGGATGAACGATGGCGTGGAGCAGGAGGCCTACTGTATCGACAAGAATGTGCCGCTTCTTGCCTTTGATCTTCTTGCCCGCATCGTACCCGTGCGGATCAATGCACGCCCCCCTTTTTCCGCGCTTTTCACGCTCTGGCTGTCGATGATGGCGGCGGTCGGACTGGCTTCCCGCTGCTCTCGTTCGCGACACTGTTCATAGAGCGCGTAGTGGATTCGTTCCAATGTGCCGTCATATGTCCACAGATCGAAGTAGCCGTAGACCGAGCTTTTCGGCGGCAGATCTTTCGGGATCGCGCGCCACTGACAGCCGGTAGAGAGAATGTACATGAGGCCGTTCACCACCTCCCGCATGATCACCGTGCGCTTGCCACCACCAGTTTTGCCCGGCGGGATCAGCGGTTCGACCAGTCTCCATTCGCCGTCGGTCAAATCGCTCGGATATCGCAACTTGCTGCGGTCGTAACGGGCGCGGTTCTTGCTCGTCCACATCGGTGACCCCTCCTCGAATCAGGCCACCACTCTTAAATCACAGATGATTCATATGATTCAAGAACTCTTCGGACAGACACTTAGGGACGTTCATTACCATCCAACAAGGTTGTCGCGCGTCGAGAAGGGCCGGATACATTTCAGGCTAGCGATCATGGGCGAACGGTGGGGCCGGATCATGTTCAAGCTGCGCGGTGAACCGCGGCGTCTTGCGCAACTAGCCAATGGACGTCTTACGTGCCATTATTGGAGTGATGATTGGCCCGACCGATCGAACTCGCGGAGCACTGCTCCCAAACGTTGCAGCGCAAACAAACCGCGTGGGATCGTCTGAAAGGCCGGTGACGTCCGCCGCAATATCGCTGTGCGTTGACGAAGAATGCACTTTCTGGGAAAGTAGAACGCATTTTTTAATTTCTCAGATTGCGCTAGAGCGTCCACTATGCGAGACCAAGGTCGCGCCTCCCCAGCAAACCGACCCAAAATGGCAGCAACTAGCAATCAATTGGCAGACCTCTTCTTTGAACATCGCGGTAAAACAATCGACAAATGGGAGCACTATTTTGCGATCTATTCGCGGGAGTTCGCGCCTTTTCTAAAGTCAAAGCGACCGGTTCGCCTGCTTGAAATTGGGGTACAGAACGGTGGGTCACTGGAGCTTTGGCTCAAATACCTACCCGAAGGTTCGGAGATCGTCGGCGTCGATGTTGACCCAAAGGTAGGAAGTCTCACTTTCGAAGGGGCGGTCTCTGCATTCGTTGTGGACGCTACCGACAGCTCTAAGCTTAAGGACGCCCTTGGCGACAGACAGTTTGATGTGATCATCGATGATGGATCTCATATTTCGAGCGACGTCATCGCTACCTTCCGATTACTTGTCGATAGGCTCGCGCCGGGCGGCAAGCATATCATCGAGGATATGCATGCGAGCTACTGGGCGAGCCACGAAGGCGGTTACAGGCTTGGTACCTCGGCGATCGAATTCTTCAAAAACCTGGTAGACGCGCTGAACGCTGATCACTTCCAAAATGTCGAGGGGGTCGAAGTCCCAGAGCTTCAGCAGTTCAGACGCTCATTTGCCAGCATCACTTTTTACGACTCTGGTCGTTGTTATCGAGAAGCTGTTGAACGAGAAGATCGCCCCCTACCGTCGCGCGCTCAGTGGCGTCAGGTCCGACGTTGTTGATCCAATTGTCGGGATCATGGCACAGCCTGCCGTCCAAGTCGGCGCGTTGCTATTTTCTGATGAGCTGAAACGGCATATCGAAAAATCAATACTTGCAAAACTTCGACGACGAAGCTGCCGTCCGTGCACGAGAGATGTCGCGCGTCGAGGCCGAGAAAGTGCAATTGAATGTAAAGCTCACGGAATGCGAGTCCGCGCGCGACGAACATTTGGTGCGCATTCAGCAATTGGAAAGTAGCTTGAAGGAGATTTACTCATCCTCATCCTGGCGCTGGACTAGGCCGCTGCGACTTGGCGGGCGACTTGTTCGTCGCGTCGCACGATCCCGCTGGCGGAGGAAAGTTACGCGGCCCGCAAAACGGTGAGGATCGCGAACTAGCCGCGATGAAGGCTAGAATTGGGTCATCAACCCCGTGCCATTTGGAACATTATTTGGATACTCCGGCCGCCGAGCAACGTCGCTATAAATAAAAATACACGATTTCGGAAAATGCTTTGTGTTGCTCGGCACCGCCGCGCTACCGGCGGCATCGGCTCGACGCTTTTATTCTCATCCCGCCTCAACTTTCGCGTGCCCTAATAATGCGTGTCTTTGCCATCGGCGGTCATGGCACGATATCTTCGATATCCACGCGATTGGTGAGTTTGATCAAACGCATTTTTATGTTGCGCGCTGTTGCTAGATCACGAGCAGCCGGCATCATGCTTTCCAGCCGAGCAGGATCGGCGGCGATCAACGGCGCGTAATCCCCGGTCGTAGGTTTTGCCTGGGCCGCAACTTCCAGACCCGCCTCGTTGAGGTAGGTAACGAGCCAAAGCTGATTAATGCGTTGGCTATCGGGGCCGGGCACACTGAAGTCAGTTTGGTGTCGAGGGACCGGCGAACTGAGAGTTGCCACCAGACCCAGCATCGCAATTTTCGGAACGATGCTCATTTGGCTTTTTATCCTTCAGCTCCGTTTGATCGAAAGCCGCACATTCTATGATTATCGCTCGTGAAGTTGAAGCCCGGATTCCGGGTGGAGAGCCACCAGCCATGATGCGCCGGCGACGATCGGTCAGCGTAACCGGCAACGGATCGCCGGCCACGCGAGGCGGCTGAAACATTGACCGCTGCTTCATCCCGTTATCTGCCCGTCGGCTACCTTTGCCGGCGGCTTTTGTGTTGCGGCACATCTTCTACAATTGCCCGAGTAAATCGCGGGGGGGGGGGGGAGGATCAAAATGGAAATCATTGGCGATGCGATGATCGCTCGCTGGCAGGCCGACCTACAAGGACCACAAGGCACTCCGGGGCGATGCGGAACAGTCTGCGGTTCCATCCGATGGGCGCTGGAAGACTGCCGCGTGAACTGCGAGGTCAGCGAAACGCTGGTGTCGGTATCTCGCCCCGCCCGATGGAGCAACGTGCGGAACACCCACGATCGGTGCTCTGAGGAAACGACGCTGAAACTCGAGGCGACGTGCTCGTCTGGGATTTTAGTTGCAGCCCTTGGTCACGATTAGGCATATTGAGTTATCCGTTCCGTCGAGCGCCCGTCGGCACCGCCCCGCAGCGGCCGGGTTGGCGGCCGTGGAAGCCTCCACGGGCGGATGGGCGGTTCCCGGAACGGCGTTTATGCCGGGTCGCTTCAAATCGGCACGTTGCCTCACCCGATACGCCGGGTGGAAATCCAGAGCATCCGAGATGTCGCAATAGGATCGATAGCTCTTCTCTCCCACCAGGTGACTTCGTCGCCGAAGCTGTGATTATCGCGGTGATGGGTTCTGCACAGGGGTACCGTGAACTCGTCGCTCACCTTGCGTCCCATTGCGCGGAGCTGTGTGAACCTGAGATGGTGGGCGTCAGCGGGGCTTCTTCCACAGACAAGGCACGGCTGCGATGCCACGAATTTGAGGTGCGCCTTGTCGCGATGGCGGCGCGGCTCGCTGATCGCAAGCTCGCTTTTTTCGATTTTGGTTGGAGCGGCGTCGGTTTGAAGGTGCGCTGAAGGTGGCGTGGTACTTTCGTCGATGGTTGGCTTCGACGATGCTTGCGACGCAGCAACCTGTTCAGCCGCGGCATTGAGCTTTCTGGGGCGCCCCCTCGGCCGCCTGACGGCGTCCGTTGATGCCAAGGGCGGTTGGAGCGGACTCGGATCGATTGGCGCGGACTTAGGTTCGTCCGTCGTCAGAGCATCTAACGATGCGTCTTGCACGACCATCCTGGCGGCGAAGGCTTCCTCGACAAGTTTGGCATCCTCCGCTGACAGGCGGTTCTTGGCCTTCAGGATGGCTATGGCGCGGGGCTGCAGGTCATCTTCTGGCAGGATTTGGATCTCGTGGATCAATTGCGCCCTGACGGTGGCGGACTCCTCGGCACCGAGCTTTTCCCGGACCGGCGGGGTGGCCGGGTTCACGGTTCGGAATGGGCTTGAACGGGCGGACGCCGGCTGAGGGTCGGACGTAACGCCAACTTCTGCCGGCTTGTCTTGTTGGGGCGGTTCGGCGTCGAGATCGTCTTCGCCGGCGATCCCCACCATCGTAAACAGGGCGTAGCGGCGGGCATAGGTCAGGGCTGCGCCCATCCGGCGGGGTGCAGAGGTCTCCGATAACTGGCAGACCGGCCAGTCCGAGGAGATCCACTCCCCTGAGGTGTGCAGCAGGAGCGTGGTGAGATTGACCGTGCCGTTGGCCCGGTCGATGTCGGTGGTCTGCGCAATGGCGATCTGCTGGCCGCCCAGGGCCTTTCTGATGATGTCGAGGCCACTGGAAAGCGAGGCGTAGCGGAAGCTTTGTGAGCTGTCTGAGCGGGCATTGTAGACGGTCCCGATCATCGCCTTCTCGGGATTGGAGAGCTCGGTCTGGGCTTTCGCCAGCGCTGTGGCAATGGCGGCGACGTTCTCACTGGACCGATGCATGGCTGGCCTCCATCTCGACCAGATCGAAGCTGACCGCGCCGGATTTAGAGCGTTTGGCACGGATGCCATGACCCATGGCCTCCTTGGCATCTTCGGGCATCAGCCCCTTGAGCTCGCTCTTGGCGCGCTCGTGGTCGGTATGGGCCGCTCGGGTTTCACAAAACAGGTCTGCAAATTCGGCCCAGGAGTTGGAGGCGTTCATGTCCACGATTCGGACCGCTTCGATCCGTGGCTTTGGCGGTTCGCAATCGAACAAGGCAGGGGTTTCGCCGGTTTTGACCGCCCGCCAAAAGGCCTTTTCGGCAGCAATCAGGATGGTCTGGTAGATCGGGTCGGCCTCGATCGATAGCTCAACCCACTTGCCGCCACCGTTGATGATGGAGAGCACGGATTTCGTGGTGCCGGCGACCAGCATATTATGCTGGAGCTGAGCCATGTGCTTCTCCGCTGCACCTTCCTCCGAGAACGACCACGGCAGCATGAATTTGGCCTCGAACACGGCGCCGGTTTCCTTGACCAATCCATCGAGCGTAGCCGCCATCCAGGGTAACGTCCGGTGGATCGCGTGGCGCTGGATGTCAGAGATGCGGTGGCCGGAGTTTTGTTCATACCAGCGACGGTTGAGGTCCTCGGTAACCAGGCCAAGCTGAACGATCAGGACGCTCGAAAGGTCCGCAGGAGCCTCCTCGCCACGCTTTTCCCGCCAAAGCCGCAATAAGGCCTTCTCGTCCTTGCCCATGATGACCCGGGCGTCGGAGCCGCCGATGAAGTTCTTGCGGTCCTGCTTTAAGGCACTGCTGCCATTCCTGGGCATGGCTCCGCCGTTCACCAAATTGGTGTTGTTTGTCATTTTCGCTCCTGAATTTAGTTTTCAGATTACCTAATTAATGTAATGTTGCATGAAATCAGAGTCAACCATAAAAATGTAAGGTTACATGAAAAATGTCTATTAACTCTGCGCAGTGCCGTGGCGCGCGTGGCCTGTTGGGATGGTCTCAGTCGGATCTTTCAGAGGCAAGCAAAACAGCCACGAAGACAATTGCGGACTTTGAACGCGGAGCAAGGCAGCCATATCCGCGTACGCTTGAAGATGTGCAGGGGGCCCTCGAAAAGGCTGGGATTGAGTTTATCGCAGAAAATGGCGGAGGACCCGGGGTCCGTTTGCGTAAAATGCAACGCCAGACCTAGCACTACAGTTGCCTTTTATGCAGATTTCTGATCGATGAACGCATGACCGTGGCGCGACACGTAGGCGGCGAAGACGCCGATCTGGCAGTTCGTGATCTTGCCGGCGGAACCAGTGTATTGCCGCGCCACCCCGCACGACGCCTTGCCTTGCTTGAGAAAGCCGGTCTCGTCGATCACGAGCACCGCATCGTCATCCGCCAAATGCTCGATGACATAATCGCGGACGATATCGCGCAGACCATCAGCATCCCAATCCCTGCGACCCAGGATCGCCTGTTGCCGCCAAGGACCGGGATCGCCAGCGGCCTCCGCGCGCATCCAACCGGTCTTGCGTTGCTCATCTCCGAGCAGGCTTTCCAGAAACAAGCCTGCATTCCTCGCAACACGATCTTGATTGAACAACGGACGTATCCGCTTCTTGATCTCACGAAGCGACGCCGCCCACAGCGCAAGCGTCTCTTCAATCGACGCTGGTCGCGTCCACGATCTTCGAATTATGGTTGCCCATGGATTCAGAAATCTGCATAAAAGGCAACTGTAGTGCTAGAGCCTGTCCTCAATTATGCGATTCCCAAGAATACAGTGGCGTGATTCATGGGATGTCAGCTGATTCGGAGCTGACAGATGCGCCGCTACGCCCTTCGGGACGATCAATGGGACAGGATCAAGGATGTTCTGCCCGGCCGTGAGGGGCATGTGGGCGTCACCGCCAAGGACAATCGGCTGTTTGTCGAGGCGGTGCTTTACCGTTATCGCGCCGGTATACCCTGGCGGGACCTGCCGGAGCGTTTTGGCGATCCGATCAAGATCCACACGCGGTTTTCGCGCTGGGCCAAGAGCGGCGTCTGGAAGAAGATCTTCGAAATGCTGGCGGCCGATGCGGACAACGAGTACGCGATGATCGACAGCACCATCGTACGCGCGCACCAACACAGCGCCGGCGCTCAAAAAAAGACGGCGAAGACCAGGCGATCGGGCGCAGCAAAGGCGGATTGAGCACGAAAATCCATGCCATGGTCGATGCCCTTGGCAATCCGCTGGCCTTCTTCCTGACGGCCGGGCAAGCCCATGATCTGGAAGGTGCCGACGCGCTTCTGCCCCAGATGCAGGCCGACACTTTGTTGGCCGACAAGGCTTTCGATGCCGATGAGCGCGTCATTGAGCCTCTGATCGCGGCAGGCAAAAAGCTCGTCATTCCGCCCAAAAGCAATCGAAAGGTCCAACGCCCCTATGACAAGGAAATGTACAAGGCACGTCACCTCATGGAAAACTTCTACTGCAAGCTCAAGCAGTACCGAGCGATCGCGACCCGATATGACAAGACCGCCAGAAACTTCCTCGCCGGCATCCATTTGGCCGCCGCAGTCATTTGGCTCAATTGAGGACAGGCCCT